>JALWRZ010000014.1 GCA_026993785.1 DHVE2 group archaeon | reverse complement strand
GCGACTTCAGGAGCTTAAGAAAAACAGGGAAAAGATATTCAAAGAGATTGAAAACGCCAGGAAAAAGCATTATGGCAAGCTTGCAGTTCTCAAAGATGAGCTTTACAACGAGAAGGTAAAGGAAGAGGTGCATATAAAATTCGGAAAAACCGCATACACGACGGTAATTCATGGCTTTATTCCCAAAAAGATGTTTCAGGAGGCTAAAGGAGCTATTGAGAAAGCATCCGGGGGTCTTGCTTACATCAAATGGCGGGATGCCAAGGGCGATGATGTGCCCGTGAAGTATTCCAACCCAAGATTTCTAAGGCCTTTCCAGGCCTTTGTGGATATGTATTCCACCCCTAAGTACGACCACATAGACCCAACGGTTATAATTGCGCCCCTCTTTATTATCTATTTTGGCCTTACACTGGGAGATGCCGGCTATGGCTTTATAATGGCGGTGACAGGCTTTGTTCTATGGAGAATGCTTGGCAAGCACAGCTGGAGCAACCGAACCCTTGGCTCCATTCTATTTGTCTCAGGATTATCTGCCATGGTCTTTGGTATAATCCAGGGAGGTATTTTTGGCCCGCTCAATGAATCGAATCCGCTATACAAGTGGATCCATTACACGCCCATAATGGATCCCATGGAGGATCCCATAGGCCTTTTAGTAATCTCGCTTGTTATAGGCATAGGCCAGATAAGCTTAGGTCTTATATTGGGTGCTTACCATCATCTCAAGGATAAAAATTATGAAGAGTTTCTCCAGGCAGAGGTTTCCTGGTTTATTCTTCTTCCGGCTGGGGGTGCCTTGATAGGTCATTATTTTGGATGGTGGGTGCTGAGTCCCCTCGCCCTCAATCTCTCCACCATCTTCACCATAATAGGACTATTACTCTTTTTGCCCGGTGTTGCAGGTAAACTCATAAATAGGAAAGCTTCCATAAACGGGCTTTTCTTCTTTGATATAACTGGCATGGTGGGGGATTGGCTATCCTACTCACGTTTGCTTGCCCTGGATCTGGCAACTTCTGGGATAGCCCTTACTATAAACATTCTTGCGGGTATAATCACAAGCTTGACCGCAGGAGCAAGCAGCTTGGTATGCTGTATGCCTGTGCTGCTCATTGGTGTTGCTCTCTTTGCCCTTTGGAGCAGAAAGAAAGATATAATTAAGAAATCCATAGCCTTACTGCTCCTCATCTTCGGCATAATAGGCACAATCAATATCGGTGCGGCCATATACCTCTTCATAGTACTCTTCTTGATTATTGGTCATATAGGGAATTCCTTCCTGCAGGCTCTTGGGTCCTTCGTGCACTCTCTGCGCCTGCAGTATGTGGAGTTCTTCTCCAAATTCTATGAAGGTGATGGTGTGAGATTTGCACCTTTCCGCGAGGTGAGAAAATACAGCAAAGTGGAGGTGAATAAATGAAAAAGATCATCTTGGCAATGATAGTTCTTGCCCTCTTTCTGGGCCTTGTGGTTTCGCTGAGCACTGTGAAGGCTCAGGGAGCAGAGCCCATGGTGGAATTTGAGGAAAATGGAAAAATAGTAAAGAAAAGTCTTAGTGAAGTTAATAAATCTGGCAGTTTCGAGGTGGGCAAAGAATATAAGTTCATATGGAGCGGCAATGTCACTTGGATTTTGAGCCACGAAAATGAGAATCTAACTGCCACAGGTAATGAATTCAAGGTTACCTTCGAGAGTAGCGGTGTTTATCATCTCAAGATAATCGGTCAGGAGAATTATACTTACACCTTCGTTGTTGAGGAGGGAAAGCTGGGGGCATATCTGGCTTTAATAGGTGCCGGCCTGGCTGTGGGCCTATCTGCCATAGGCTCCGGCGTTGGTGTAGGTATCACTGGAGCGAGTGGTGCTGCCGCAATTGGTGAAAGCTCCAAAGCCAAATTTGGGAGAATCTTGGTTTTCCAGGCATTTCCGCAGACCCAGGCCATATATGGGCTTCTAATCGCTATAGTGATTATGATGGGCATAGGTGCCTTCTCGGGACAGATAAAGAACGTGCCAATCTCTGTGGGCCTCGGCGCTATAGGTGCTGGCATCTCCGTTGGTCTCGCAGGATTGAGCGCCATAGGTCAAGGCATAGTTGCCGGAACGGGGATTGGAACAACCCAGCATGAAAAGGTTTCCTACGGTAAGGCCGTGGTATTCTCTATACTTCCCGAAACCCAAGCTATATATGGACTTCTAATTGCCATTCTCATACTCTATGGTTCCGGACTATTTGGTGGGCATATTAACACCTATTCTATAGGAGTAGGCCTCGCCGCCATAGGTGCCGGCCTGGCCATGGGTGTTAGCGGTCTAACTGCCATAGGTCAGGGTATCGCTGCCTCAAGCTCCTGCGCAGCAACCGCGGAGAATCCCAAGGCATTTACAAAGGGTATGATCTTCTCCGTGATAGCAGAGACACCAAGTATAACCGCTCTGATTATAGCCATAGTGGTTCTCAGTGCCACAGGATTGCTGAGCGGCAGCAATTTCATGAACGGTCCAGCGGCAACCTTTGTAGGTCTCGCCGCCATAGGCGCAGGCCTTGCGGTGGGATTCGCGGGGCTTAGCGGCATAGGTCTGGGAATTGCAGCAGGAAGCAGCGTGTATGCAACCATGAGGGAGAAAGCGTCCTTCGGTAAGATAATGATATTTGCCATAATGCCCGAGACCCAGGTTATCTATGGCCTTCTCGTAGCTATTTTCATTGTGAATGGTGCTGGATTGTTCGGAGGCACAGTTAAAGCATTCCCTGTTGGTATAGGCCTCGCCGCCATAGGTGCCGGCCTGGCTATAGGAGTGAGCGGTTTAACCGCCATAGGTCAGGGTATAGCGGCTGGAAGCGGTGCATCAGCATCCAGCGAGAAGCCCACTGCATTCTCCAAATCCGTTATATTCTCCGTGCTTCCTGAGACTCAGAGTATATACGCGCTAATAGTCTCCATAATAATTCTCTACTCTGTAGGTATGCTTGGTGGCACCTCTAACATGTCACACACCACAGCGCTTCTTGTAGGAATAGGCGCAATAGGTGCGGGTCTATCCATCGGCTTTGCAGGTCTCAGCGGTATAGGACAGGGCATAACTGCTGCCATGGGTATTGGAGCCTTTACCCGCAGACCCGAAAGCTTTGGAAAGAGCATGATGCTCTCGGTTATGAGCGAGACCTTTGCCATATTCGGACTGTTGATTGCTATTTTAGTGCTTCGTGCCATCGGGGTGTTCTAAATGGACGCAATCGAGAACATAATAAGGAGAATCGAGGAGGACGCCCAGTGGAAAATCAAGGAGTACGAGGAAAACGCAGCTAAGGAAATTGAGAGGATAAGAAAGGCAGAAACGGAGCGCTGGGAAAGGGAGATGAAGAAGCTGGAGATGGATGGGAAGAGGGATGCTGAGGGTATAAGACAGATGCACATATCCAAGGCACATTTGGAGGGAAGAAAGCTCCTAATGGAAGTTCGGGAAAAAATAATTGGAAAGGCCTTAGAAATCATGAAAGAGGAGGCAAGAGAAGTTCTCGGTGATAAATATTATGAGTATGTGGCTAAGAGCATTGAAAATGCAAAGGAAGTATTTGGGGATGAGTTTAGAATAGTATGTCTCAAGGATGATGTGAGAAAAGTAAAGAAGCTTGCCAAGGAGAAGGGAGTGAAGGCCGAAGTTGTGCCCGGTGATGTCTCCGGTGGTGGCATAATAGCCATGAGCCTGGATACCCTTAAGAAAATAGATTACAGCCTAGATGCGTATCTCAACCGAAATATGGCGGAGATAAGGAGGAGAATTCACGAAAGGTTATTTGGTGAAGAGTATGCTTGACTCTACAGCAATTATCCTGGCAATCACGATATCTCTGCTTGCAATCTTCGTGGTAATAGCCTTCCTCATGGGGTTCTTTAGAAAGATGCTAAGCATAGGCGCCTATATGGGACCCAATGCCACCATCTTTGCCATAGGTGCCAAATACACAGAGAAGGAGAATCTTGAGAATCTTTTAAATTACGCCAGTGTAAATGAAGTTGTTGCGGATATAAGAAAAGAGGGTTATCTTGTGGAGAACCTGAAGGATTATGACCTCGAGATTGAGAAAAGCATGCTTTCCATGATGCTTAGAGCTATAGAGATGCTCCCCGACGATGCCAAAAGCTTTGCCGAAGCATACATGCTAAAGTACGATGCCAACATAGTTAAGAGGATTCTGAGAGCTAAATATGCCAAGGTACCCAAGAACAGAATTTACGAGATGGTTTATGAAGGCAGAAATATCACAAAGCTCATAATTCAGCATATGGTAGAGGCCACAAACATGGAAGATGCCCTGGCAGCTTTAGATGCAACACCTTTCCGGGATTGCATAAGAGTCTGGAGCGAGAGCAACGATCTTCTTAAAGTGGAGCTTACC
The DNA here is from genome assembly GCA_026993785.1 of DHVE2 group archaeon. Classification (GTDB taxonomy): domain Archaea; phylum Thermoplasmatota; class Thermoplasmata; order Thermoplasmatales; family Aciduliprofundaceae; genus S014-41. The sequence goes on along the minus strand of JALWRZ010000014.1, from coordinate 99,917 downwards.
TTGGACAAGATAGTCCTAAAAAGATTGGTGGAGAGTAAAAATGCGCTGGACGAGAATGCCCAGGAACCTGCTAATATATTCCTCTCCATGCTGGTGGATATATACAACATAAAGAGCGTGGTGAGGGGCAAGGTTGCAGAGATGGAAAATCTCGAGGATCTCGTGATTGAGGGTGGTTATGAGCTGAGCGATTGGAAGCTCAGGGGCATGATTGATGCTCGAACCTTAGACGAGGTTCTGGCTCATCTTGAAGGTACTAGCTATTCCTCACTCCGCGATATCCACGATCCATTCGAGATAGAGCTTGAGCTGGATAAGATGCTTCTAAACAAGGTCAACGAATTATCACTTACCTTCTCCACATCCGCGGGACCACTTATAATGTTCCTGGTCGCCAAAGACTTCGAGGCGCGAAATTTGAAGGTAATATTGAAGGGATATATGGAGAATCTTCCCAAAGAGAGAATTAGGGCATTGCTTGTAGGTGGTGCCTCATGAAAATAGTTGTTGTGGGGACCCGGGATGTGGTTAACGGTTTTCGGCTTGCAGGCATAAAGGATGCCTATGAATGTGAAGATCCTTGGAAAGCGAAAGAAATTCTTCAGGAGATAAAGGATATGAATGATGTCGCCATAGTGATAATTCCTAGAACCCTCTCCTCGGAGATAAGGGATTTCATCAATGAATGGAAAAGCGAGAAAGGCATATATCCTGTAATATTGGAAATTCCCGATAAAAAGGAGGTTGAGGAGTTTGAAGATCCCATGCGGGAAATCGTAAAGAGAGCAATAGGAATAGATATACTTAAGAGGTGAATGATATGGGAAAAATAATTAGGGTTGCCGGACCTGTAGTCGTTGCGGAAGGAATGAAAGGAAGCGAGATGTACGAAGTAGTTCGCGTTGGTGAAGAGGGCCTCATAGGCGAGATAATAGGTCTCTTGGGTGATACCGCCACCATACAGGTGTACGAAGAGACCTCGGGTATAAAACCCGGAGAACCTGTAGAGCGAACAGGAGCACCGCTCTCAGTTATGCTGGGTCCAGGATTGATAGGTGAAATATATGATGGTATCCAGAGGCCCTTGCCCCAGATTAAGAGCCTTATGGGCGATTTCGTCAAAAGAGGAGCCAACGTTCCTCCCCTGGACCTTAATAAGAAGTGGCATTTCGTTCCTCGGGTAAAGAAAGGGGATAAGGTCGTCGGAGGGGATATATTAGGTGTGGTGCAGGAAACCAAGCTTGTGGAGCACCGCATTATGGTTCCCCCAGAAATTGAAGGCACGGTTGAATTCATTGCAGATGAGGGCGATTACACAGTGGAGGAGATAATAGCCAGAGTTGGAGGCAATGAGTTGAAGATGTATCAGAAATGGCCCGTTAGGAGACAGCGTCCATTCAAAAGAAAGATGGACCCTGAAGAGCTCCTTGTTACTGGACAAAGGGTTCTCGATACCTTTTTCCCCATAGCCAAGGGCGGCACTGCCGCCATACCTGGTGGATTCGGTACGGGAAAGACTGTGACACAGCATCAGCTCGCCAAATGGAGCGATGCGGATATAATCGTATATGTTGGTTGCGGTGAGCGCGGTAACGAGATGACTGAAGTGCTTGAGGATTTCCCCAAGCTCAAAGATCCCAGAAGCGGAGAGCCTCTAATGAACAGAACTGTGCTTATAGCGAATACCTCAAATATGCCCGTGGCGGCAAGAGAAGCGTCGATTTATACAGGAATAACCATCGCCGAGTATTTCAGGGATATGGGCTATCATGTTGCTCTTATGGCAGATTCTACCTCTCGCTGGGCGGAGGCACTTCGCGAAATCTCTGGAAGACTGGAAGAAATGCCAGGAGAAGAAGGATATCCAGCATATCTTGCTTCTCGCCTGGCAGAGTTTTATGAGCGCGCTGGCTATGTTGAGCTCCTAGGAAGCCAGGATAAGAGGGGGTCCGTGACTGTGGTTGGCGCGGTATCTCCGCCCGGCGGTGATTTCAGCGAACCGGTAACTCAAAATACGTTACGCATAGTTAAAGTGTTCTGGGCCTTGGATGCAGAGCTGGCCCATAAAAGGCATTTCCCATCCATAAACTGGCTACGCTCCTACTCCCTATATCTCAATTCGGTGCGAAAATGGTGGGAGGAGAATGTAGCCAAGGACTGGTATACATTGAGAAGGGAGGCCATGGGAATACTGCAGCGAGAATCCGAGCTCCAGGAGATCGTGCAGCTCGTGGGCCCAGATGCCCTGCCTGCTAAGGAGCAGGCGCTTCTTGAAACTGCAAGATCTCTCAGAGAAGATTTCCTACAGCAAAACGCGTTCCATGAGGTTGACACCTACTGCCCAAGCGATAAGCAGTATCATATGCTTCGCATCATTCTCAAATTCCACAAGCTCATTACAGATGCAGTGGAGCGGGGAGTGCCCATGGAGAGGATAAGGAAGCTCAGTGTTAAGGAAGACCTTGCCTACATGGGCAGAATACCTAATGAGAACTACCTCGAAGAGTTCCAGAAGATTGAGAGAAAAATGGAAGAGGAAATAGCAGCACATGTTGCAGAGGTGAAGTAAATGGAAGTTGAGTATAGAACAATTAGGGAGATTAAAGGCCCCTTACTCATAGTGGAAAACACCAGGGACGTCGCCTATGGAGAAGTGGTGAAAATTCGTGGCCCCGATGGTCGAGAGCGCCTGGGCCAGGTTCTTGAGGCCCGGGAGAATATGGCCATAGTTCAGGTATTCGAAGGCACCAGGGGCCTGGACGTGAAGAACACCACCGTAAAATTCTTAGGTGATACCTTAAAAATAGGGGTCTCCCTAGAGATGCTTGGCCGTGTGTTTGACGGCACTGGAAGGCCCATAGATGGCGGCCCTGATATTATACCCGAGGAGATGCGCGATATCAATGGCTATCCAATAAATCCCGCTGCGAGGGAATATCCAAGAGAATTCATCCAAACGGGAATATCAACCATAGATGGGATGAATACGCTGGTTCGCGGCCAGAAATTGCCCATATTCAGCGGCTCCGGCATGCCCCATAATGAGATCGCGGCACAGATCGCCAGACAGGCAAAGCTCAGGGGTAAGGGCGAGAAATTCGCCGTAGTATTCGTGGCCATGGGCATCACGGCCGAGGAGGCAAATTTCTTCCGCAACGAGTTCGAGAGAACAGGCGCCTTGGAAAGAACTGTGCTATTCCTCAATCTTGCCAATGATCCTGCTATTGAGAGAATAGTGATACCCAGGATGGGTTTAACCGTAGCTGAGTATTTAGCATACACAAAGGATATGCATGTTCTGGTCATCCTCACAGATATGACCAATTATTGCGAGGCGCTTAGAGAGATAAGCGCTGCCCGTGAAGAGGTTCCTGGAAGAAGAGGATATCCCGGCTATATGTACACTGATCTCGCCACCATATACGAGCGAGCTGGAAGAATTATAGGTAAGAAGGGAAGCATAACCCAGATACCTATTCTCACCATGCCCGATGATGATATGACCCACCCCATCCCAGATCTGACGGGGTATATCACCGAGGGACAAATAGTGCTTAGCAGAGCACTTCATCGCCGCGGTATATATCCACCCATAAATCCGCTTCTCTCCCTCTCAAGATTGATGAAGGAGGGTATAGGCGAGGGAAGAACCCGCGAGGATCATGCAGGTGTGGCAAATCAGCTATATGCAGCATACGCAGAGGGGCTTAGGCTGAGAGATCTCGTAGCCGTCGTGGGTGAGGAGGCTCTAAGCGAAGAGGATAGAATCCTTCTGAGATTCGCAGATGCCTTTGAGGAGAGATTCATCACCCAGGGAAGGGACGAGGATAGAAGCATAGAAGAGACGCTTACCATTGCGTGGAATCTCCTTGCCATGCTCCCAAGAACGTATCTTAAAAAGATAGATAAAAAGTACATTGAGAAATATCTACCTAAATCCTCATAACTTCTCCATTATTTTTGGATATCTGAATATCAAGTCAGGGATTATTGTAGCTACCCTGCATCCGGTCTCTTCTCTTATCTTTCTAGCATAGAAATAATTGGCACCAGCCGTAGGACCACCAGGTATTCCGATGTTGAGAAGCAATCTCATGCCCTCTATCGCCTCTTCGGAGCTCACAACATAAATTTTATCCTCTATATTTTCTTCCAAGCAACGCAGTATAAGCTCGTCCAGGGAGTGATAGGAAAAGCCCTCTAAAAGCTCATCATCCTCTTCCTTAACCCCGAATATCTTTTCCTGGAGCAGTGAACCTTTGGGTATGAGCATAATATTCTTCACATTCTCCTTTTTCTCCTTAAGATACTTTCCAATGCCATAGAAGGTGCCTCCTGTGCCAACACCCATGACGAAGCATTCCAAGTCCTGTGCCTGGGAATATAGCTCAGGAGCCGTGGTTTGATAATGAGCCTTGAAATTGGCTAGGTTCTTCTTCTGCGCCAGATATACCCCACCCACTTCCTTTGCTATCTCTCTTGCGTATTCATCTCCATCCATATCTTCGGAAACAAAGCGTATCTCACCACCCAGTAGTTTTATGAGAGTGACTTTCTCTTTGGTTACACTCTCCGGCACTAAAATTATGGGCCTGTACCCCAGCACTCTGGAAATCCATGTAACAGAGATTCCTGTGTTGCCGGAAGTGTACTCTATCACATAATCTCCCTTCTTCAGACCCTTTCTTTGCGCTTCTCTTAGCATGAAAAGTGCCGTTCTGTCCTTGTGGCTCCCCGAGGGATTGGTGTACTCCAGCTTGAGATACACACCGTCCACCTCTATTGTGGGTGTATTACCTATTACATCCAAGAGATTCATCTCAATCACCAAATATGCGATCCACAAACCAGTCTACTTGGAATCTCATCAGATCCTCATAATTCTGTCCCGTGCCCAGAAAGATTATGGGCTTGTTGATTTCGTAGGCAATGCTTAAAGCTGCACCACCTTTGGCATCCGCATCTATTTTTGTAAGAACTACAGCATCTATTCCCACAGCCTCCTCAAATTTTCTCGCCTGCTCAATGGCATCGTTTCCAGCAAGAGCATCACCTACAAATATTATCATATGTGGTTTTGCGACCCTTTTTATTTTTTTCATCTCATCCATCAAGTTACGATTGGTCTGCATTCTCCCTGCGGTGTCTATGAGAACGAAATCCTTCCTCTTTGCCTTCGCATGGTCGATGGCATCATAGCAAACCGCCGCAGGGTCACCTCCAGCTTTGTGCTTCACTATTTTGACTCCCAGATTTCTGGCATGGATTTCCAATTGCTCGATGGCTCCAGCCCTGAAAGTATCAGCGGCCGCAAGCACCACCGAGTATCCCTTATCCTTGAGGTACTTTGCAATCTTAGCGATTACCGTGGTCTTACCCGTACCATTTACCCCCACAAACATTAAAACTGTGGGTCGAGGCGAATTAGCAATGAATTCATCGAAATCCAGCTTGTGGGAGAGAACCTCCTTTATGGATTTTTTAAGAGCGTTCTCAATTACCTTTCCTATATCTGCACCCAGCTTTACCTTCTTTCCCACGAGCTCTTTCTTAACATCTTCCTTAATCTTTTCAATCACATCAACAGCTACATCAGCTTCCATTAGAGCAACCTCTAAATCCCATAGAAAATCCTCTACCTTTTCCTCGCTTATCTTCTTACCTATTCCGGTGGTGAACTCCCCCTCCAGATCCTGTGCTTTCTTTTTGATAAATCCAAGCTTCTCCCTAAGGGCCTTGAACATTCTTCATCTCCTCTAGGTACTTTCTATAATCTTTCTCCACTTTCTCACTTAAAACAGCATAATTCTCCTGCAATTTTTTCATGTCAAGATTGAGCTTGGAGAGCAACTCTTCATATTTCTTCTTTCTCTCCTTTAAATTCTCCAAGATCTTATCAATTGGGATTTCCACAAAAAGATCATTGCCTATAGACATTATGCCCCTTTTCTCACTTATTTTTGCAGATATATACACCCCGCCACCTACAGGCACTAGGATTTCCTCATCCTCCATCTTTATATACCCTTCCAGGGTTTCTATGGCCCTATCATTATCCTGAATGGAGAGCTGAAGTGCCTCTATCTGTTTATGCAGATTATCTATCTGCACCTTGAGAAGCTCCAGAGTTGCAATTCCCCTTTGAAGCTCGTCCTCATTCATTTCTACCACTCAGATAATATCTTACCACGGGATCCTCCGATTCCTCAGGGCTTATCTCCACAACCTCCTTTATTCTTATGAGCCTCCTCTTTATCCCATGTTTGCTTCCCATCACAGAGTAAACCCTCTCTAGAGCATCTTTATCGTTCTCTGCCACTACATCCTTGGTGAATCTGTGCCATTTCTTGCCCTTGGGCGAATATTCCCCGCTAACCCTGAATGCCTTCATATTCATCACCGCTACCCACATGGCAAACATAATTAATAATTTGCGCTAATGGGAACCTCCGGCGGGTTCCCATTCCCTCCTGCAACTAGACGCCGTTGGGGGATATCCAGTGAGTTCCTTTGCCTTCTGCACTAGACAACTCCAGCGGGTTTCTAGTACTTCCAGCAACCAACAAAACCTGTGGGGGTGTAGAGAGGGGGTGAAACCCCCTTCGTGGGGCACCTACGCCGCGCCCTTTTCAGGGCTGGCTCGCAATTCTTTACAGAATTGCTCGTTTCCCCTTTCTAAACCCCTCCCTTTTAAACCAAAAACATAGTAACGAGCCCTCCAGCGGATTTCTAGCACTTCCAGCGATCCTAAGAACCTCTGGCGGGTTCCCAGTGAGAAAATTTTATATGTAGCCCAGCATTACGCCAACTGCTGAAACTCAAACATGCTCCGGTGGTAGCGCCCAGTAAGGTGCTTACCACCAGGCAAACATGCTCCGGTGGTTAGGCCCGCCCGATGGGCAGGCAAACCATCCTCGCACTCCGTGCTCCGGTGGTGTAGCCCGGCCAAGCATTCGGGCCTTTCGAAAAGCCCCTTTGGAAAAGGTGCTTTACCCCCAAAGGGGCAAAGGGCTTTGAAGAAAGCCCGTGACCCGGGTTCAAATCCCGGCCGGAGCACTCAGAAATTTCTATTCTTTTTCCAACATCGCTGAAATGGAGATATTTTCAGTGATGATAATTTTAAAAACATTTAATAAGGATAAGACTTTAAGGAAAAAGATATGGAATATGAAGAGATAGAGAAGCTAATCCTTAACATAGCGAAGGAGAAGGGGTGCGAGGGGGCCATTGATAAACTGGAGGAGTTTATACCTGCAACCTTGGATAAGAGAGTTCTGGCCCAATTGTTAGTTCTCAAAACTCGTCTTTTCATTCTCTATTGTGGAGATATTTCCAAGGGGATGGAGAATCTAAACAAAGCCTTAAGTGCAATAGAAGACATTGACGACAGGCTACTTAAGGCGCGTCTCTACAATTCTGTTGCCGGGATATTTCTCTATTCTGGCGATACCCATAATGCCCTTGGATATTATCAAAAAGCCTTGAAGCTCTTAAAGGAAGGCGAATACGATTATTTCAGGGTTATGAACAATATGGGAGAGGCATATAAGAGGGTAGGAAAGCATGAAAAGGCATTGGAATATTTCAGAAAGGCCTACAAGCTTGCGGAGGAAATGGACGTCAAAAAGGTTATGGTGTATATAGCGGAAAATATAGGGGAAATTTATGTAGTGATGGGAAAGCTTGAGAGAGCGGAACCATGGTTAAATCGCGCCTACGAAATCGCTAAGGAGATTGATGAATCGCGTATGCTCAGGTACATCGAGATGATTGAAGCCATGAAAAAGGGAGACGAGGAAGAGATGGAAAAATTAGAGGAAGAGATGAGAAAACATGGGGAGATTCACGAGCTTGGCGATGTGTTTTTCTATTTTCACCAATTTGCGCCTTCGGAACTTCAGGAAAAGCTTCTCAAAAAAGCTATCATTATATTCAGTGAAATCAGGGACGGAAATATGCAGAAAGCAGCCATAGAAAAATTGCAGGAGCTGGAGAAGACACGCTGAGTTCACATTTTTGTCCAGCAAATATTTTTATATGTGTCCTTATACTCCTGCATAGGTGGTCATATGGGTTATATAAGAGAAGAGGATAAAAAATATTTGAGAAGTGAGTTTGAAAAGAATCTTCAGGAAGAGGTTAAACTCCTGGTGTTTACAGGGGATAGATGTCAGTATTGCGGGGTAGCAGTTGCCATAGCCAAGGAGGTGGCAGAGCTTCATTCCCTCATAAAGTTTGAGGAGCATAAGATAGATGGTAAGCTTGCCCAGGAGTATGGGTTGGACCATGCGCCTACCGTAGTAATCACTGATGGAGAAAAATATGGAGGAAGGATAAGGTATGTGGGACTACCTTCTGGTTATGAGTTCTCCTCACTAATCGAGGATATTATTGATGTTTCCAGAAGAACTGCGGAGGTTTCTCCAGAGGTGAAGGAAAAGCTTATGACCATAGATAAGCCTGTGAAAATACAGATATTCGTGACGCCTACCTGCCCCTACTGTCCGAGGGCTGTGAGAACTGCCCACCGGTTTGCCATACTCAATGAAAATATAACTGGTGAGATGATAGAAGCTGTGGAATTTCCTGAATGGGCCAATAAGTGGAATGTTATGAGCGTCCCACATATCGTGATAAATGAGGATGTTCAGTTCATAGGCGCATATCCTGATGAGCAGTACATAGAATATGTTCTCCAGGCATATAAGAAGCTGAGGTGATTTCCATGGAATTCGGGTTCGTTTTACCAACAGCTTCAAGGGGAAGCAAGGAAGTTGACTTGGTAATAATTGGAGGTGGTCCCGCTGGACTAAGCGCCGGTATTTATGCCACACGCTCAGGGCTTAATGCCATAATAGTGGATAAGGGCAATGCAGGGGGCCTTGCAGAGGAAGCGCCATATGTAGAAAATTATTTGGGTTTTAAAGGCATAAAAGGAGAGGATCTTGTTAAAGAGTTCAAGGAGCACGCTCTAGATTATCTGGAAATCTCTGAGAGAAACGAGGTTAAGGATATTGTTATTGAAGACGACAGATATGTTGTAAAGGCGGAAAGGGGTGAATACAGAGCAAAGGGTATAATATTTGCCACAGGAACAACGCATAAGAAACTTAATGTGCCTGGAGAGGATGAGCTTCTCGGCAAAGGAGTATCTTACTGTGTTACCTGCGATGGCTATTTCTTCCGTGGTAAGAAGGTCGCAGTGATAGGCGGTGGCAATTCCGGGGCCATAGCTGCGATATATCTCCGTGATATAGGCGTAGAACCTGTTGTTCTTGAATATATGCCAAAGTTCATGTGCGAGAAAGCCTATGAAAAGATAATAAAGAAAAGAGAAATCCCCTATTACACTAATGTTCAGGTTACAGAAATCCGAGGAAACCAGAAGGTAGAGAAAGTAGTTTACAAAGATAGAAGCAGTGGCGAGGTTAAAGAGCTCGATGTGGACGGCGTCTTCATCTATGTGGGATTGATACCTATAAGCGACCTGGCGAAGAAAATAGGTGTGGCTACCGATAATAAGGGCTATATTAAAGTGGATCTGAGTATGAGAACCAATGTGCCTCGGGTTTATGCTGCAGGAGACGTAACAGGTTATGCGGGACAGATAATAATAGCAGCTGGTCAGGGTGCAATGGCAGCATTATCTGCCTACGAAGACATAATGCTGCAATAAAAAAAGAAAAAGTTTCAAATTAAGGGAAAGAGGCTGAAGCTGCCCCCACTGCCATGATGGACGCGTAGATTATATCCATAATCAATAGCATTACTATCATCGCTGTAACCATACCTATGAACGCCACCTTTACCGAAGGCTCTGTATTCTTATCTAGAATGGCGGATACCATTATTACAAGGGAGAGGAATAGCATCCCTAGTTCCACGATGACTATCATGAAAAAGTAGATCACGAGGGAATAGGCGCTTTTTAGTAGAAAGCCCATCATCGCACCTGAGAGAGCGAGAATAGAGCCAAAGAATATGAGTAGTAGACCGAACACAATTAAATTTGTTTTCTGGTTTTCTTCACTCAGCTGTTTCCACAGTGCCATGCTATCACCCTCAGAGACCACCCTGTGCAAACATACCGACCATGGACACGGCGAAGGCTACGAACATCATTATCACTAGAAAGAGCAGCAGAAAGCCCAGTATAAGTTTTACAAAGGGCTCCGTGTCCTTATTTAACAGACCCTCTATGCTGCTCAGCAGAATGAAAAAAACTGCAATCTCAAGAAATATTGGAGCAACTACATGCTGAAGAGCCATGCGGCTATTTCCTGCAGCGAACCCTACACTCCATAGGACGGTGCCTATAAGCAGAAACAGAAAACCAAGCATGGCGAAGAATTTTACTTTGTTTTGCATGAGAAGCTCGATTGCAGAAGGCCTCTGAGGCATCTGCTGTACATAAGCTGGCATTTGTGGTGGCACATTCGCAGGATGTTCCATATTTTCCTGAGATGGTTCTCCCAACTCATCCATTTTCAACACCCTCCAAGAAGATATCTCTTAGCACCTATTTAATATTTTCATCTATTTTTTGCTTCATAAGCTTCTTGCTCAATAATCCTAGAGGAGAAAAGCCTATAGTTTTTGACTTCCTGCATTAAGAGAAAATTTTATTTCTCAAAAGCTCATATAAGATAGAGAAGGGATTTCTCAAATCCCAAAGAGGTGAAGTGCATGAGTCCCGAAACTATAAAGGTAAAGGAAGTTATGACAAGGGATGTTGTTACAGTGAAGGTCGGAGATCCGCTTTCCAAGGCAATAAGCAAACTCAGGGAATACGGTTTTCACGAGTTGCCTGTGGTGAATGAAAAAGGAGAGCTAATAGGCTATGTGAGTTATCGTCATCTGATAAGAAGAAAAAGCCTATCTCTTTATTCCAGGGTTGAGAATATAATGACCAAGCCGCCGGTGCTGTCTCCTGAGAGTACCATTGCCGATGCGGTCAAGCTACTTCTGGACACGGGTTATCGCTCTCTCCCGGTAGTGGAGAAAAATAAGGTTGTGGGCATAATTTCCAGGACAGATATAATAAAGCTTGTTCCCAAGATGAAGGGCGTAGCTAATGTGCCCGTGGAGGATGTAATGAGCAGCGATCCAGAGGTAGTTTCGGAGGATTCTCCCCTGGAGTATGCCATAGATATTATGAGAAAGTTGGGAGAGATGAGCGTTCCGGTAGTGGATGAGAATAGACGTCTCACAGGAATCCTTCATATGTCACATGCTGCCCGTGGTCTGTGGAGAGAGAAGGATAGACCGAGCATGGGCGAAGTTGCAGGAGAGAAGGAAAAGAAGGTAATCTATGTGAAGGAGCTTATGAGTCCTCCTGTTTATGTGGAAGAAGGAGCCAGCCTTAAGGAAGCAGTGGAAAAGATGATTGAGTATCACTCCCATATATGTGTTGTCGTTGATAAGGACATGCATCCCGTGGGAATCATATCCCAGAGGGATGTGATCGAAGCTGTGATGCGTGAGGCAAAGCAAGAGGGGGTCTTCGTCCAAATTACTGGTCTCGATATAGAAGATTCCGAGCCATATCTCATCATCTACGATATGGTTGAGGATTTCCTCAGCAAGATTAACCGCTTCAAGGAATTCAGACCCCAGCTTCTAGTGTTCCATGTGGAGGAGCATCATATAAGCGGCAAGGAGATAAAGTACAGCGTTAGAGCCAGACTAACGACGGATAGAAAGCTGTTCTACGCGAAAAGTTACGATTGGAATATTTATCGTGCATTTCGTGAAGTTCTTGATATCTTAGAGAGAAATGTGAAGAAGGAGAGGGATAAGCTTCTGGAATTTAGAAGGGAGACCCTGTAAAGGGGGTGAGCTTATGGAAGATATAATGGAGAAACTACTGGGTAAAGTATCCGCCAGATATGCAGAGATAAGGTATATGAGAATTAGGAATAGCGAGGTTGTGGTTAAAAATGGTGTTGTAAACGGTGTGGAGTATTCAGAGGAAGGGGGATTTGCCATTAGAATAATAAATAGTGGTATAGGATTCGCTGCCACCAATAGAGTTGATAAATTAGAGGAAGCGCTGCAATTGGCAGAGAAATTATCCAAGGTAAGTGGATATGAGGCCAAATTCTCCCAGGAGAAAAGCTATCAGGATTCCTGGGAAGCAGAGGAGAAGAAGAAAATAGAGAATATGGGCATGGAGGAGAAAATAGAGCTTCTTTTGGATATAGATAAATCCCTCACCGCACCTATGAAAATTCAGGCGCTCCACGATAAAATCATAGAAAAGATTTATATGAACTCTGAGGGCTCATTGATAAAAGCCAGAATTCCAAGGGTGGAGTATTTTTATATGATGGGTGTGATGGAGAACGGAAACTTTGAGCAGAGCTATCGGCAATATGGAATAACAGGAGGATACGAGCTTCTGGATATGTGGCCCCTGCAGGATATGCTCCTTGAAGAAGAGAAAACCCTCCGTGCAGTGGCCAAGGCCAGGAAGAGTCCAGAAGGCACCTTTGATCTAGTGGTTGGTCCTGAAGTTGCAGGTATAATAGCCCACGAATCCTGCGGACATCCAACGGAGGCGGATAGGATAATGGGTAGAGAGGCTGCCCAGGCTGGGGAGAGTTTCATCAAGCCCGAAATGATAGGCACAAAAATTGGAAGCGAAGTTGTGAATGTGGTGGATGACCCTACAGTGCCCAAAAGCTTCGGATATTACAAGTACGATGATGAGGGTATCCCTGCAAGGAGAAGGTATCTTTACAAGGAGGGGAAAATAAACGAGTTTCTACATAATCGGGAAAGTGCAGGTAAGATGGGTGTTCATAGCAATGGTGCGGCGAGATCCTCTTCCTGGGACAGAGAGCCCATTGCAAGGATGAGCACCACATTCTTCGAGCCTGGAGATTACACCTTCGAGGAACTCATAGAGGATGTGAAGCATGGCATATACATGAAGAGCTTCACAGAATGGAACATAGATGATATCCGCTACAATCAGAAGTATGTGGGGAGAGAGGCGTATCTTATAGAGAACGGAGAGATAAAGGAGGCTGTTAAAAGACCTGTGTTAGAGATAACAACTCCAGGTTTCTACAGCCGAGTGGATGCGATTGGCAAGGACCTGGAATTCTACGCCGGCACATGCGGTAAAGGAGACCCTATGCAGGGTGTGGATGTATGGATGGGTGGTCCACATCTGAGAGTTAGAGGCATAAAGATGAGGTGATAATTATGGATATTGAGCTTCTTAGAGACAAAATACTTAAAATGGATGTAGATGAAGCAGTGGTGCTGCTCAATGAGAGAGAAAAAAGACAGGTGCGATTTTCCAATAATCGGATAGATATTTCAAAGGTGTGGCTTGATACCTCCCTGGAAGTTTTCCTTTCAAAGGGCAAGAGGGTATTTTTCACCACAATAAGAGACCTAGATAAGGCAGAGGAGATGATTGAGAAATACGTGAAACTTCTGGGTAATTTGCCTGAAAATAAGGATTTCTTTGGGATAAATCCAAAAAAGCAGAGCTATGAGAAGAGCAAGATTGATAAAAGGCTCCTTGAACTTCAGCTGGAGGATGTTGCCAAGGAGGTTATTGAAGGAGCGATAGAGAAAGGGGCCACGAGAGCTGCAGGGGTAATCTATAGAGATCATGTAAAAAGGAAGATTGCCACCAATTACAATTATGCAGAGGAGGAAATCGCCAATATGGATGTGGTGGTTCGCGCTTTCAACCAGTACAGAAATGCAGGGCAGGAAGCTATAACCACCGCAAATGCCGATGAGCTCAAAGATCCGAGGAACATAGGTCAGAGAGCCGGCACCATAGCGGTAATGGGGGGTGAGCCAAAGGATGGAAAGGAGGGAAAGTTCAAGGTTCTATTCCATCCCCTGGGCTTCGGCTCGCTCATATCCTACAGTCTCCATCTTGCCTCTGCCTTCATGGTTGATGCGGGCATGAGCTTCTTTGCTGGCAAAATAGGTGAGAAGATTTTCTCCGAGAAGCTCACCCTATGGGATGATGCCACCATGCTTGGCTCTGGCCACAGAACCTTTGATGAAGAGGCGACGTCTACGCGCAAAACTTTGCTTGTAGATAAGGGAAAGCTCATGAACTACCTTCACAGCTACTCCACTGCAAAGAAATTCAACACCGAGACCACCGGTAACGCAGGAATAATAAGACCCACGCCCTGGCAGGCAGTTATGGAGAATGGGACCAGGAGCTATGAGGAGCTTCTTGGAGAGATAGATAGGGGGCTATTCATCGTGAATCTGTGGTACACACGTTTCCAGGATTACCGCAATGGAGATTTCTCCACAATACCCCGGGATGGAATCTTCTATGTGGAAGATGGAGAGATAAAGGAATCTTGGAAAGGAATAAGAGTTTCGGAGAACATGGTGCATCTCTTATCCAATATAGAGGAGATGAGTAAGGAAAGAATGTGGGTGAAATGGTGGGATGAGGTAATCCCATCCTATCTACCCTATGTGCTTGTGGAGGATGTGCGCATAACGCGCTCCACCCTCTGATTTTTTATACGAGAAGCACCGCGATGATTCCTGACAGGAATATGCCGTCGAAGGTGCCTGCGCCGCCGATACTCGCCACGGGAGCTCCAAGATTCTCTATATCCTTCAGATGCAGTAAGTCAGCGCCCAGCAAGGTACCCAGAGTTCCCGAGAGATACGCTATTACCACAGGTGCCTGGGGTACAGGCGATGAGAGACCCAGAAATATCCCAAGTAAGGCCGCCACCAGAGGTGGAAGAAATGCGGGGAGAGCTATACCTATACCCTTTATGGGTCTGGCAAAAATGAAGGCTATGAGCGTGGTGATGCATATGGCAATTATGCTCTTAAGAAGCAGCGCGAAGAGATGATGCACGAGAATCTGAAAGAAAATCAAAGAAGAGATTATAATGGGGACAATGGCTCCTCCAAGATTTATGGCCAGAGTTGTGTGGGTATATTCCACATAAGGAACACGGTACTTTATCCCCCAGAAATTCACAAATCTGCTCCTTATCATTGGAACACTGTTTTTCATCTTCGCTATGGGAATATTCACAAAGCTTCCCAGAAGTGAGAGCCAGAAGAGAATCATGGCCAAAAATGGGGGTATACCAAGTCGTGCGAAGGCCGCGGGTATTAGAAATAGGTAGAACATGGAGAAAAGGGATAGAATGAAAAAGTACAGGAAAAACAGAGGATAATGGGAGTGGGAATAGAGGTATCTCTCACTCATTCTCTCACCTCTTCCACATTAACGAAGTATTCCTCGCCGTTGATCCATATTTTGTATTTCTTACCCTCCTTGGGTGGCTGCGGAGTTTCTGTAAGAAGTCCTTTACGGCGCATCAAAAACTTTCTCGCGACTTCCGGAAAGAGGGCATAGGAGAGAACATCCTCTTCGCCATCTGCCAAATCACCTATCTCTTTCTTCAGTTTCTCAAATTCAGGAGGTAGAAGATCCGCCGGTCTAACTGTAATGGGTTCCTCATCTCCAAGAACCTTTCTCTTTATTTCCTCCTTAATTTCTCCTGGAGGTTTGCCATAGAGTCCCTTGATGTAATTCTTCATTTCCTTGGTTACCATCTTCCATCTTTCCCCTGAAATAACATTCATAACCGCCTGAGTACCAACAATCTGGCTTAGGGGGGTTACTAGGGGCGGATAGCCCACCTCAGCCCTCACCCTCGGGACCTCTGCGAGAACCTCCTCCATCTTATCTTCCGCATTCATCTCATGCAATTGATTGTAGAGATTGGAGAGCATGCCACCGGGAACTTGGTAAATAAGAACTCTTGTATCAGCGATGCGCATCTCCATGCGGGTGTATTTCCTGAGCTTCTTTTCCACCCCCCTGAAATATTTAGCTATTCCCTCTAGCTTCTTTAAATCTATACCAGTATCATAGGGCGTATCCTTAAAGGCAGCCACCATGCTCTCCGTGGCAGGCTGTGATGTACCAAACCCAAATGGCGATATGGCGGTGTCAATTATATCCACTCCAGCCTCCGCTGCCTTCATATATGTGATTGGAGCCCATCCTGCGGTGCTGTGGGTGTGCAGATCTATAGGCACGCTTACCTCCTTTTTTAGCCTCTTTACAAGCTCGTAGGCCACCGCAGGACTCATCAGACCTGCCATATCCTTTATGCATATTGAATCCACACCAAGCTCCTCAAGCTCCTTTGCCATATTAACATAGGAATCCAGGGTGTGTATTGGGCTTATGGTATATACCACAACACCCTGGGCATGAGCTCCTGCTTTTTTCACAGCCTTTATGGCTGTTTTCATATTTCTTATATCATTTAGAGCGTCAAATATGCGAAAGATATCTATGCCAGCCTCCGCAGCCTTGAATACGAATTTTTCCACAATATCATCAGGATAATGCCTATATCCCACAAGATTCTGGCCACGGAGCAGCATCTGCAAAGGCGTGTTCTTTAGATATTTCTTTAGAGTCCTAGGTCTGTCCCAAGGATTCTCATTCAAAAAGCGCATGGCCGAATCAAAGGTTGCTCCGCCCCAGACCTCCATGGAAAAGAAACCCACCGAATCCATTTCTTGGAGGATTGGAATCATATCCTCTGTGCGCATTCTCGTTGCGAAAAGGCTCTGATGCCCATCGCGAAGTGTTGTATCTGTAATCTTAACCATACATAAGGAGAATGCAATTTTTATAGAAATATTTTGGGTCGAGATTTTGTTAAATATTCGGAATTTAGAAGGTAATTATCCTTGCGCTAGAGCTTTCTACATCCAGCAGTGCAAGAGACCTCTTTCCAGTTAGATATCCGCAGGCCTCTCCGGGATTGAGAACAAGAGTATGCCCTACTCTTCTAACATCTATCTGGTGAGTGTGACCATAGAGCACAAAGTCGTAATTTCCGCTATTAACGAATGATTCCACCAGTTTTTTGGTTCTCTCCACACTTCCGTATCCATGGACAAGTAGGAATTTTTTGCCTTGGATTTCCAGTTCCAGAGGCCCATCTTCAATTCGAAATCCCATATCCCCAGCGATGGTTTGCAGGAGAACCTTGTCACCATCGTTGTTCCCAAAGATCCCCTGAAGCTGAAAACCCTGAAACTTTCGCAGCGTGAATGGCGAGATAATATCGCCCAGATGAATTATAAGCTTCACCCCTTCTTTTTTGAAGATTTCAAGTGCATCATCCACCGCCGTTAGGTTATCGTGGGTATCGCTTATTATACCGAGCATAGTGAAGCCATGCCTTTTATTCATATTTAATTTACTCCCAGCAGCTTCCTTCCCTTCTCCGTTAAATAGTATATTTTTAACTCCCTTTTGGAGCATACCCTAAACAAGGGACAGCTTCTGCAAATCTTTGCCTCCTCATCGTTCCTTTTTCTCTCCTCCAGATAGCCAAGCTTGACAAGATGCTCGATAATACCCATCACCGCAGAATATTCCATATTCAGCTCCTCTGAGATCTGGGCTATTGTTCGCCCCTCCCATATTCTCTTAATGATCTTTTTCATCATCGCTCCTTCCTCCTGAACTCCCAGCGGTGGAAGAAAGGATATAGGGCAAAAAGACCCAGGAAAAAGAGCAGGTACTCAGGTCTCAGGGAGAAGGAATATGGCGTGCAACTCTCTCCGATGCAAAGAATATAATAATCCAAGATTTCAGCCGCGAGGATGAGAAGCTGCAGCACTCCTATGGCCAGGAGAAGAAATAGGCCCACAATGTAGAAGGATAAACCGCTATAAAGCTCTCGAAGGGTATCGTGTAGAGAATAAAATAGAAGCGAAGACACAAGAATTAGGGAGAAACCTCCCATTATATCTTTTGTACCGGAGAAATGGAGGGAGAGAAGAAGAGCAGCGAGGGTCAGAAGGATAAGCGCAACCATCACATATCCTTTCTTTTCGAAGTTTTTCCAGAAGACTCCCGGGAAAAGGGTTAGCAAAGTAAGTAGAAAGAGGTAAGGTAAATGTCCGAAGGAATTTAGAATTTCCATAATTCCATAATAAAGAGAAAGCGAGGCAAGAAAAGCAGCGTAAATAACAGAGATTTCAAGGTATATGCGCTTCAACCTCCCACCCCCAGCAGAAGGCCTATGTTATATGCAAGGAAGGAGAAGAGCACGGCGAGAGCCAAGCCTTCTATAACAACAAAAAACACAAATTTTCTACTCCTTGTCTCCTGATATATGGTGGCGAGGGTGGCAACACAGGGTGTATAGAAGAGAAGAAAGAGGAGGAATGAATATGCCTGAAGCTGCGTCATGGATGCAAGAAGTGCCTGTTTGGAGCCAAATAGCACGGTGAAACTATCTATCACCACCTCCTTGGCAAAGAAGCCAAAGAATAGGGCTATTATGGCCTCCGGTGTTAGCCCAAAGAGATGTCCTGCAGGTCCCAAAAACTGGGCAATCTGCCCTATATAACTGGCTTCGCTTCCATATTCTACACCCCACGGAAGAGCAGCCAGGAGCCATATTATCCCTGCAGCACCTATTATTATTGTGCCTGCTTTTCTAAGGAACCCCTCGCTCTTCTCCCACATATGAATCATGATACCCTTGAAAGTGGGCAACCTGTATGGTGGTAACTCCATCACGAAGGGTTCTACCTCTCCACGAAATATAGTTTTGCTGTAGATATATCCGAGGATACCCACCACAGCGAAGGATATAAGAAGGAGAGACCACAAAACCACAGCCTGATTCTTTGCAAAAAATAGCGATGTGAGGAATGCGAATACCTGAATCCTGGCTCCGCAGGGTATAAGTGGGTTAAGCGCGATACTGAGCTTTCGCTCCCTTTCATTTCTCAGGGCCCGAGTGCTCATTATGGCTGGCACATTGCATCCAAGCCCCAGCATGAGAGAAATAACGCCTCTTCCCTCCAGCCCCATCTTCCTCATAATCCTGTCCAGGAGAAAAGCAACTCTTGCCAGATACCCTGAGTCCTCCAGGATGGAGAGAATTATGAACAGAAGCATTATTATAGGTGTGAAAGTGAGAACCGCAGCAAGACCTCTCAGCATTCCGTAGTTTATAAAAGAGGATAGCCAATCTGGAAGAAAACCGGCCATCCATGAGTAGGAAAGGTCTATAAGCCCTGCGATATGTGCTCCATTGCTCAAATCCTTGCCATTGAAAATCAGATCTATGGCATCCTGAAAGGGCGCCGCCACCTGGAATACGAAGTTGAAGGAGAGATACATCACTACCAGGAATATGGGAATCCCAAAGATTTTATGAGCCACCACATGGTCAATCATATCCGTGATGGTTACACCACCAACATTTATGGGCTCGGCAACCTCGTGAAATAATCCATGGGAAAAAGAGTAGCGGAAGGATGCCATCAGGGTCTCTATATCATCCCCATAGATGTCTTCCAGCTCGTGTCTAAAATGTTCTGCCGCATGAATCACATCCCTAGCACCTATACCCTGAAGCTTTTTAACCACATCACCATCGTTTTCCAGGAGCTTTATGGCATACCACCTCTCGTTTTCCAAATGATGGTCCTTTAGCATCTCCTCAATTCTTTTTATTCTATCCTCCACATCTCTGGGATATTCCGGTTTTTTAAGGTTGAATTTACCTTCCACCGCCTCTCGCAAAAGCTCCTTTATTCCCTGACCTTTTATGGCAATGGTGGGCACCACAGGAATTCCCAGAATCCTCCGCATCTTTTCTACATCTATCCTGTACTTCTTCCTGGCTTCATCGAACATGTTTAAGGCCACGACTATCTTGTCTGTTAGCTCCATGAGCTCTGTGAGAAGATAGAGATTCCTTTCGAGATTTGTAGAATCGATGATGTCGATAACCACATCGGGTTTCTCTTCCAGAATGAAATTTCTCGCGATAAGTTCTTCTAAAGAATAGGCGGTAAGGGAATATGTTCCTGGGAGATCTACAATTCTTATCCTCTCCCCTTTATATTCCGCAAAACCTTCCTTCTTCTCCACGGTAACCCCCGGCCAGTTTCCCACATGCTGATGACTTCCTGTGAGAGCGTTAAAAATTGTGGTTTTCCCTGTATTGGGATTTCCGGCCAGGGCAATGAGCATGTTAGCTCACCTCACATATATGCGGTACGCCATTCCTTTCCCTATGGGGAAGCTGCCCGTGGGGGTTCTAACAAGCATGGGACAGCAAGGACGGAGCACCTCTACAACCTTGCCAGGGGAAATACCCATCTTACTGAGATTCTGAATAAATCCCATCCCACCATCTATTAGAACTACCTTAACAACGGTGCCAGGAGGTACGAGATGTAAGGGCACTATTTTTTCGATTTCTACCTCCTCCGCCTCGTTTCTTCTTAGCGAGATAAAAGAACCTCTAATCTCATAGATAACAGGGTCTCCAAGTGGAGATACCCTGACGCTGCGAATAACCGTCCCGGGAAGTATACCCATGGAAAGGAGTCTCCGATGAACTGCTCCATTGCCTCCAACGTGAATAACGAGCGCAGTCTCCCCTGGATTTAGTTCGCTTAGCTTCACACAAATGAGGATAAAAAAGAAATATTTAAACTTATCTAAACATTTTTGGGTAACCTAATAAGAGGGATTAGAGGTTTTCAAACCTCTCCTGTAGTTTCTTGAGAACCTTAGGTAGCGTTGTGTACTCCATGTCCTCCAGGGGCAGGCGATGGGGTTCAAAGGGTCCATGGCGGCGCATGTAATCCGCGATTATCTGTGCAGTTCTTCTTGCCTCATCGAAGGCAGGATCATCAAATAGGTCTACAGGACCTACCAGCCTTCCATTGGCAAGCTGGAATCCCAGAGCTGCCACACGTGGCGGGCCGTCGAATCTTGTGCAGTGTGCCTGCTTTATGCTCACAGGCATGAGAGGCCCGTTGTGGGAGCCGCGCATCCATCCAGATACGAGATGCGGGAACGCAAAGGGTTCAAGCACTTCACCCAAGGCAGGACATCCACTCTGTGCCCTCACAAGCGCAACGGGGTCATCCTTCCCTATGTACTCCCCTGCAATCTGGTAAAGTTTCTCGGTGCTTATTACCGCCACAGGCTCCCCAGGCTTGAGCTTGGGATTGCTTTCCTTGGGATATACTCGCTTAATCACATATCTTGATTTGGCACCTATGAGCGCAAGTAAATCATACATTTCCTCAGGGGTCTTCATCAATACCTTCTTGTGCTCCATGATGTCCCATACCTCGAATATAAAGCCGTCATGCATACTGGGATCTATAACCAATCCGGCGGTGTTGAATGGGTCCGCGAACATTCTGTAGATCGGCAGGTTGAACGCTCCTGGTTCTGTCTTGTCCATCATAAAGGCTATGATGGGCTCCGATTTGCGGGGCGTAATCTCCATCTCTGCTATTCCTGGTCCCATACCACGAACATTACCACTAAAAGCATCCTTTAACAGGTCCTGGCCTGCACCGTAGAGCCCAAGCTCCTTAGCCACCTTAGTTGCCTCAACAAAGGTATCCCAGGCAAGTTTGTGAATTTCTTGGCTATCCACACCCTTCCTGTGGGTCATTATGAGCTGCAGGTCATCACCTACGCCTGTTACGTGATAATCTATGAGAAGCCCTTCATTCTTCGCCTTCTCCAAGCATTCTTTAGCCTTCTCGATAAGATCCGGATGCACTGAAGAATGACCTGGCCAACCTCCTACATCAGCCTTAATTAAGCTTATCGTTATCTTCTCGCTCATTTTTCTCACCGCACCTAAATCTTTCCCTGAGATATAAAGATTATCCCCCAAAATTCTTATCTCTCCACCTCCCACTCCTCAAGCTTAACCACCGAGGAAAGAGTGTTACCCCTTTGAATCTCACCCCTTATCCTGTTCTCATGCTCCATCACATCAAGCGCACGATTGGCTATTTCCACCGCATCTTCCTTAGGAACGACAGCTATTCCACTCTCGTCTCCAATTATCCAGTCACCGGGCTTGATTTTTACACCCCGTATATTCAGTTCCACTCCTATTTCTCCATAACCCTTGGGCTCTCCCGCATTGGGAGCAATATGCGTGGCAAAAACAGGTAAACCTATATCTTTTATGGAATCCACGTCCCTGGCAGCTCCATAAATAACAACACCCGCTATGCCCTTTATCTTGCAGCTCCAGGTGGCCAGCTCACCCCATACCGCTGTGGTGCCGTTACCAGCATCGATAACAATAACATCTCCAGGTCTCGCAACGTCGATGGCTTCCACAGGCTTGGCCCAATCCCCGTCCATGGTTCTCACCGTCACAGCTCTTCCAACCATCTTGCCACCACCAATTTTTATGAAATCTCCCAGGGCCCCTTTTCTATGCATCGCATCACTCAAATTGGGTGTGGAAACTTTCATAAATGCATCTCGCAGCTCCTTCTCCCCATATTTCTTGTAAAGCTCGCTTTTTACCTTGATCCCCTTTTCTAGAGCTTCCTTTATCCTTTTTGTAGCTTCCTCTATATCGGGGGCTTTAATTATGGCCCCACCAACAATGATTATTTCTGCACCGTTTTTTGCCACATCTGCGGCGGTTTCGCTATTTATACCTCCAGCAGCGGCCACGGGAATATTTACGCTATTTGCCACCTTCCTTAAGATTTCCAATGGATTTCGGCCCAGCATCTGCTGATCCACGCCCACATGCACACATAGATAATCTACGCCGAGCTTCTCCACTTCTTTCGCTCTTCTAACAGGTTCAGGATGATTGAGAAGGTCCACCATTATCTTCGCGCCATATTTCCTTGCAGCTTTCACCGAATCTTCTATTGTTGCATCATCGGCTACCGCTAGAACGGTAACAATATCTGCTCCGCTCTTCGCTGCCATTTCAACTTCCACGCGTCCCACATCCATGGTTTTTAGATCCGCCACGGTTACGCGATGAAATCTTCTCTTAATCTCCCTTATGGCCTGCATTCCCTCGCTTTTGATTAGAGGCGTACCCACCTCCAACCAGTCAGCACCACCTCTCAGGGCTTCCTCCGCTGCCTTTATAGCTCGTTCAAGAATTATGAAATCCAGCGCCACCTGAAGCACGGGCATAATGAAGGTATGCCTTGGGATATTAAATAAGTTGTGGATTTAAAATAAAAAGAAAAACTGTTTAGATGAGCCCAACATTCTCCAGCTCTTTTTTGAGTTTCTTTATAGCTTCTACAATTTCCTCTTTCTTCTTGGCTCCCGTGCACACAACTTTACCGGAGCCGAAGAGGAGAAGCACAACCTTGGGCTCCTCGATGCGATATACCAAACCCGGGAACTGCTCGGGCTCGTACTCCACATTCTCCAGCCCTAAGGACATGGCTATGTCGGTGAGATTCAGCTCCACACCTAGATCATACACAGCCACTATGTTCTGCACTATAATCTTGGGGTTATCGTATACCTCTATTCCCGCAGCCTTGAGCTTCTCCACCAGTATCTTTATAGTTTTCTCTACCTTCTCAATATCCTTGGCCCCTGTGCAGTTAACTTTACCGCTACGGAAAATTAGAACTGCTGTCTTAGGCTCGGGAAGCCTGTAAATCAAACCCGGGAACTGCTCGGGCTCGTACTCTGCTCCATCCAAGGCCAAAGCGATTTTACTCAAATCCAATTTTTCTGCAAGAGAAGTTGATGCCACTATATTTTCTATCTGAACCTTCTCCATTTCATCCTCCATTTAAATCACCTTTAAATAGTGAATGCCCATCTAATATAAATACTTCATCCCTCTTGCGCTTTTTCTCTTAGAAAAATTTTTATTCCTTGAGTTTCTTACCCTTTATAGAGGTGGTTTAAAATGCCGAGTTTTCTGAGAAGGAGAAAGCCCACGGAGGGATTTGGAGGGCCTGAACCCCGTAAATATATAGATCTCAATGAGTATGATACTGGAGTTGAGCTCACGGCCACGGGCCCCATGGTTAGAGTAGCAGAAATATACAGATATGAAGACCTAAGGCATCTATCCGATTATGTATACAATGGAGATATCCTCATATTGGATTATACCTCCATTGCCAATGATGATCTAACCCTGAGGAGGATAATAAGCGAGCTCAAGAGCATCGCCAAGGACGTAAATGGAGATGTTGTGGGCATAGGCAAGAACTTCCTGATAGTAACCCCCACAGGCATAAAGGTAAGCAGAAAAAAGATTAAAGCAACCTCTTAATTTTTATTCTGCTTTCATAACTTTGTAGCGGCCATATCCATAAAGGACCTTATAATATCCCTGAAGAAGTTCTTTACCTTCCACATCTATTCTTAATTTCTCCAGATCCTGTAATTTGCGGGGAGTAGCTATCACTATTATATTTTCTTTCCCTATTCTCCGCAGCACCTCGCCGCTCAGCTGCTGGTTGCCACGCCCGAATATGAAGCCCTGGGAACCTATGGGGGTTATTATCAACTTCACCCTGTGATATTTCTCGAGAAGATGAAGTATGTCTTTCTCTGCAAGATCCTTTGCTATAATCTTCCCGTTATAAAGGGCATCTATGCCCAAAAGAGTTTTTTCCACACCAAGCTTCTCGGCGATCTTGGCAACGGTTGTCCCAGCGCCCAAGAGATAGAGAGTATCCTTCTCCATATTCTCCACTATGTATTCCGCTATGCTCTCTTTGTCCTCCTCTTCCTCCTCGCCACCGTATTCGCTCTTGCTGGACTGTATCAGCTCTTCCACATACGGCACCATGGCAAATCCAAACAGCTTTATCCTCAGCACATTGTTTCTGTAGCTCTCCTCATCTATATCCAGCACCTCCGCATCACGGAGAGCATAAGAGCCCTGGAGAAAGCTTTTGAGCACCTCGGCACCTTTTTCAGGGGAGATGGCAAATACCGAGGAGTACATCTTAACCCCGCTGGGTATACCCAGGATGGGAAGCTTTCTATCCACCGCTTCCACCACATCCCTGGCGGTGCCATCGCCGCCTACAAACACAATGAGCTCAGCTCCTCTATCTACGAATTTCCTGCACGCCTCCTTTGTATCCTTCGCCGTGGTTCTTTCAGGCGGAGCGTACACGATTTCATAGGGGATATTAAAATCACGAAGGACAAGTTCCCCCATTTTACCTGCCACGGTGAGAATCTTCAAATCAGTCGCATCTCCCAGGGCTTTGAGGAATTCCCGGGCCCTTTTACCCGAGATTTCCCTTGCGCCCCGCCTGATCGCTTCTTCAACCATTCCATCCGTGCCCTTTAACCCGACCCTGCCGCCCATCCCAGCTATGGGATTAATTAAGAATCCTACGGTGTGCATATTTGGCCACCTCGCATATCTCCTCCGGAGTTAGCTCTTCGGCTCTCTTATCCCCGTGGGGCACATCACCCAGAATGTTCTTTAGCTTCTTTCTTCTATGCTGAAAAATCTTCCTTACGATTTCCTCTATTATTTCAGGATCATAACAGAACCTACGCATGGGAACTATTTCCACTATGGCTGAATCCACCTTGGGAATTGGCCTGAAATTTCCACGCCTCACCCTCTTGAGTATTCTCGCCTTACCATGGTAGTACATCATCACACTCAATCTCCCATATTTTTTGCTCCCAGGCTCCGCTACGAGCCTTTCAGCGAATTCGTACTGCAACATAAGAATCGCCTTTTGAAAAGAATGTTTCATAAGTTTGAAAAGCAGGGGCGAGGAAATGTGGTAGGGAATATTTGCCACCACCTTCGTGAATCTTGGAAAATCCATTTTCAGGGCATCACCGCATAGGATATGCAAACGCCCGCTCTCTATATCTTCCTGAAAGGCGAGGGCAAGATATTCGCAAAGAGCCTTGTCTATCTCTATGGCATACACCTTGCATTTCTCCAGGAGCCTTCCTGTGAGTATGCCCTTTCCTGGACCTATCTCCAGCACAATATCCTCAGGGGTAAGATCTGCCGCGCTTACTATGAACTCCGCGATTTTCGCATTCACCAGGAAATTCTGACTGTATCGGGACATCTGCTTCCTAATGCTCTTTGAATATTAAAACCCTCCTCAGAAACGTCGAGCCAGCGTCATAGGCCAAAGATTTCTATCCATAGAGAAGATCTCAAGGCAAAAATAATTTATCTTGCCACGAAGATCTTGTACTTCTCGTATCTGTGCTGCAGCTCGTAAAGTATTCGATTCACTATGAGCTTCACAGGATGATGCGTCAGCTTCACCCTGTTTCTTATGTCCTCAAAGCTTTTGAATGGCCCTTTCTTACGTTCCTCCAGAATTGCCCACATGGTCTTCTTTCCCAATCCTGGAAGCAGCTCCAGCATATGAAGCCTGGTGGTTATGGGCCGTGCCTCGTTGAAGAAGCGAACAAAGTCCTCCTCACGCTTTTTCACAATCTCCTCAAGAACATAGGGCAGCTCGCTCTTTGCAGCGTTGGTAAGCTCATCATACGCGATTCTTCTCTTCACATGCTCTATCTTCTCCCTTTTCTCGAGATCCTTACCTATATAGATGCGCTCTCCTATTATTAGAGAGACGTTGGGCTTGGGAATGAGCTCAAAGAGCTTGAACTCCTTCTCTCCAACAGCTATGGCTAAGGGGACTCTTCGAAAACTTTTCTCCTCGAGCCTTCCCTGTGGTAAATAATCCAACACATATGCATAATCTTCCAATCCGAGCCCCCCTTAAATATACTTGGCTACAATATCCAGGATCTTCTTTATATCCTCAGGAGGCAAGACAATTTTCTCCTTGTAGTAGAGGGCCCTAACCTGATCTGGATGTATGGGCAAAACATCTGCAATTTTAACGGCATGCTTTTCATCTACGAAATCTAACTGCATAAGCTCTTCCACAAGCTTTTCTGCATCTTCCTTTTTGAGTCTGGCAAACTCTTCAGCATGCATAAGGGATGATTTTTGCAGGGGATTTAATTCCCTTTTTTCATTCTCTTCCCGCAAAATTTCCTTGACCTCTGCCAGGGTCAGGTATTTTCTCATTACTTCACCTTCCTCAGGTGAACGGGATGCACTATCAGAATCTTGTATTTTCCGCCATCCCTAACTTTGACTTTGTATGCCCGACCCTGCTTTCCAACAACCTCGCCCGTTAAACCCTGAAAGCGATGATGCGGAAAACCCTCATGCACGGAGGGATCTATATCTATCGCGGCCTTCTCCCCGATCTCGAACTTGGCAAGATACCTTCGAATAGGCGGCATACCCCTTTCTCTAACCTTCTTCCTCAGCTTCTTTCTCGAACGGGCCCTGGGTCCATGCGACATCTTCATCTATATCACCTTTTATATTCCGTGGATAAGGGTATAAAATATTCGACCATATATAACTTTTCCTCGAAAAAGTGATGGCTTAGATGACTCTTTTGAATTTCTCCCTGGAATCTAAGGGCATTGTGGCATCAAATCCCAGCTTGGTGGTAAGATGTCCCTCATAGGAACTAGGATCCAGAGAGCTTCCACGCACACGCTCCAATTTTATGAGATCCCTATCTCCCTGAAATCTTGTAGCCAAAGCCCACTCCACCTCCTCCATATTGCCGATGTCTATATCCTCATCCACTATTACCACATGCTTGAGGGATCTATGACCCTGAAAAGCCGCGAGTATTGCCCTTTTCCCATCATCATCTCTCTTTTTCCTTATCTTAACAACGGCATGGAGCCAAGAACAGCCTCCAGGGGTTAGACGAACATCTACCACATCTATTCCCTCCCTTTTTATCTCCCTGTAAATGGTTGGCTCTCTGGGCAAACCCATCAGGTTGAAGTGTTCATATCCTCCAGGAAGAAGAAGATGAAATATTGGCTTACCTCTTGTGTAATATCTCTCGAAGACCACTACAGGCTGCTTTCTCACAATATCATAGGTGCCTGTAATATCAAGGAAAGGGCCTTCATCTACGTACTCATTCGTGATCCGACCTTCCAGAAGAAGCTCAACCTCATAAGGAACAATATTGCCGTTAGGAGTTATCATGGCGGTCTCATAACTCCCTTGGGAATTATATTTTATAGCAGAGGCTATTTCAAGCTCATCGGTTTCATAATCCACCGAGGTTGCTGCGGCCAGGAGAACATTTGGCTCGAGTCCTATTGCCAGCGCAATTTTAATCTCCTCCCCCCTCTCTTTGGCTTTTTGGTGCATACTGTAAAGATCTCGAGGCACGAGCCTTATGGCTGCTCTACGCTCATCGAGAATCATAAGACGATGGAAGGATGCGTTCCTCTTTCCCTCATACTCAGCAAAAACCACTCCCGAAGTGATATATCGCCCGCCATCCCCCGCATAGTATCTGGGGAATGGAAAATCCAGTAGGGAGAAATCATGGCTTTTCATATCAAACTCCCTAATCTCGTATCTCATTGGAGAATCTATGGAGGTAAGGAGAAGATTTATGAGGTCTTCACTCAGCACTCTTTTAAATCTCTCCCGGGAGGTCCAGAGATTGGCCACAACCCTGTATCCATTTGCATCCTCAAAGTACAAAATTCTCTTTCTCTCCCTTTTCATGTGGGATACAAGTCCTTCGAGAGTTGCATCTTTTATATGTACAACCTCATCTCTGAAGAGCTCAAGGTATTTCTCCAGCATATATGTATATTTTCACGCATGTTAAAAACCTTTCCCACGAAGGGGGCTTCGCCCCCTCTCTACACCCCCACGAAGAGGGTTCCACCCCCTTTCTAAACCCCCATAAAGATAAGGGAGCGGGGTAAAGGGGAGAACGAGCATCGTAAGATGCGTGCCAGCCTCGCTTTAGCGGGACGCGGCGTAGGTGTCCCCTCGTGGAAAACCGCTGGTGGTTCTCAGAGGGGATGCTGGAGGGTATGGGAACCCGCCGGAGGTTCCCTGATGAGAAAAATGCGGGTGCCGGGATTTGAACCCGGGGCAAAGCCGTGGCAGGGCCTCGTGTTACCAGGCTACACCACACCCGCATTGCGCAAGCATTGAGGGGATATAAAATCTGATATTTAAGTTTTTAGAACTCCTGGGAAAAGAATTTTTGCTGCTCCAGCAGAGCCCAGAGCTTTGAAAAGCTCAACACCAAGGAAGAGCAGAAAGCCCTGAATAATGCCCTGTGCGAGATTTCCTATGTAGATACCAAGATAAATGCTTCCTATTGCAAGTATAAGCATTGAACCCATAAAGCTGGCGGCGAAAGCGGATTTCCAGGTATATCCATATCTACGGAAGAGATGCGAGATTATGGGAGGCACTATTAGAAAGGCGATTAGATATCCTCCCGTGGAGCCAAAGAAATAGGAAACACCGGAGCTATCTCCTGCAAACACTGGGATGCCTACAAGACCCAAAAGAAGATAGATTCCCGTGGAAAGGGATGCCCATTTTTCCCGCAAATAGAGTGAGGCAGTCATTATGAAAAAGGTCTGAAGAGTAAATGGCACTGGTGTAAATGGCAAGTAGATACGAATCTTGGCTCCCAGCGTGATGAGAGATACGAATAACAATGATACCCCGAGGTTTTGCCAGAACTTCATATGCTCCCAGTGGTTTGCAAAACGAACTCTATAGCTATTTATAGTTTCAAATACGTCCATGAGAAGATGATTGTAAGCCATCATAAAAGAGTTTTGGTATTTAAACCGTATTCAGGCGCCGGGGGGGAGATTCGAACTCCCGCCCCCAATAAGGGGACCAGCTCTCAAGGCTGGCGCCGTAGTCCACTTGGCTACCCCGGCCCAGTTTGTGGAAAGACCCGCAATATTTTAATCTTTTCTTTAAAAAGGTTTAAATAAGACACGCACCTATACTTTATGAGGAGGAGTTGAGATGCGTATTAAAGCTATTGTTATTTTCGCATCATTGCTACTTGTATCTTCTATGATACTTGTAGTAAATGTTGCAGTTAGTAGCGAGGTAACTCCATCGCAATTTGCACGGTCATTGAGATATACTCCCCATGATATCATCAGAATAGACGGCAACGCTGAGTTCAATCCCCTACATGGTGTTACTGGTGGAAGTGGTACGTCTGATGATCCGTGGATAATTGCTGGATGGGATATTGATGTCCATGGAGCAGCTGAGGATGCAATCTATATTGGCAACACAACAGATCATTTTGTAATCCGAGATTGCTATCTTCATAATGCCTCTTTGAGCAGCGAAACCTATAACATAGGGGCTGGGATACATCTTCATCAAGTAAAAAATGGAATAATTAGGGATAATGAAATCAGGGAAATAACCAGAGGCATCTATATTCACGAATCTTCAGTTAACACTGTGGAATTCAATACTCTCGAGAATATAAAGTATCAAGGCGTGATTCTGAGCTTCTCCGATAACAATACGGTGAGACGCAATGTTTTGAGAAATATAGATAATGGGTTATTTATTGGATACTCTAACAATAACAGCATGGCTGAGAATATTATCGAGGATGAAACCTACAACGGTATCATACTCTACTCCTTTTCCAGGGATAACAAGATCTGGAACAATACTATTTCCAACAATTCTAGAGGCATATATCTCTACTGGGGAGCCAGTAACAACACAATAGAGGGAAATTTCATTTCTGACAGTAAAGGATATGGGATAGAGGTCTACGTAGCCAGTGGAGATTGCATACAAAATAAATTTGTGAAGAACATTTTCTACTATAACAATAATTCGGAGGACTATTATGAGTCTTCCATTGTGCAGGCGAAAGATGAATCAACCAAGAATTTCTGGTATGCCGTAGATGAAGGATATGGCAACTACTGGAGAGACTGGGCCCACAACAACGAGAGCAACGATAATAACGACGATGGTGTGGTGGATTGGATTTATAGAATTGGTGGTTCCGGTAGAACGGACAAGTATCCCTCCAAATATGCCGTGCCCAGTGCCCCACGCAATCTTGTGGCACTTTCTGGAAAGGGTTTTGTTAATCTAAGCTGGAGTATGCCCGAGGGTGACGGAGGCAAAGCAATAAACTCTTACAGGATTTACAGAAACGGCACTCTTATTGCCTCTGTATTTCCGGATCAATTATATTACAACGATACGGCTGTGATGAGTGGTCAGAGTTATAGATACTACGTGGTAGCGATAAATGATATGGGCGAGGGATTAAAAAGCAATCCGATAAGAGCCACACCTGAGGAAGCAATCCCTGAGTTCCTATGGATGCCCGCAATGCTTCTCATAACTATGGCGATTTTTGTAATTCTGCGAAGGAGAAAATTCTCTTAACTCTTTTTATACTTTTTATTCACAATCTCGTAAATCTCCTCCGCGGTTCTCCTTCCTATGCCCTTCACCTGAATAAGCTCTCCCACCTCCGCGTTGATGACATTGCGCACACTACCAAAATGCTCAAGGAGCCTCTTTGATAGCCTCGCAGATATATTTGGCAGGGATTCAACTATGTATCTTTGCCTTTCTTCATCACTCATTGCCCGCTTCTCTTTTCTCACGGGCACATCATCCTTAGATGCATTTTCTCTTTTTGCCAGGAATTCAATAAGTTTTGCAGTTTCTCTCTCATTTCTGGTGAATATCACAGGTATTCGGTAATCTCCTATGATTGAGGCAAGTGCTCCGTAGATAGAATTCTCATGAAATCCCCTTTCAAATAAGTTCTCCCCTTCAATTATTAAAATGGGAACCTCGTAATTTTTCCGCATCTCAACAAGCTGGGAGAACAGGCGTCCATCTTTTATGGATTCCAGAAAATCAGAGGTGGTTTTTCGCTCCACGATGAGCCGCGGGGATATGAGATAATCTCCCACAGAGAGAGCCTGAGGCACAATTACAAAGCTCTCGGATAAGAGCTTAACAACCTCACTTCGGAATTCACGATGATCCACATAGAGTTTCGGTTTCTCATTCTCAAAATCTATGAGGGTAAGCTGTCCTTTTCTCGGAGTGATTTCTTTCCTCTCCTGCATCTTAGTTTTCTCAGAAAATATACTCCGCTGTTCCTTGCCCCTCAATTTATCCTTTAAGAGCATTCTAAGCCATAACAGCTCATTTTTCATGCGCTTCTCCTTGCTTCTCGAAGAGAATAGATATGCCATATCTCTCGTGCCCTTTGTAGTTAGTATAACAACCTTGCCTATCCTTGCCCTGCCAGTTCTGCCCCGCCTCTGTATGCTCCTTATCTCCGAGGGCACGGGCTCGTAGAATATCACCATATCCGTGGCAGGTATATCCAGGCCCTCCTCAGCAACAGAGGTTGCCACCAGAACATTATATTCTCCCCTCTTGAATTTCTCTATTATCTCCACCTGCTCCTTCTGCTTGAGCCCCTTATCCTCCTCGCCTCTACTTGCCTGACCGACAAAACGAGCTGCGCGAACCTCTTCCAGCTCATTGAGAACTCGGGTCACAAGTATGGCGGTCTCTCTAAAATGCGTGAATACGATAATCCGGGAATCGGGATTCGAGGCAAGCTCCTTTCTTATGATTATTTTCAAGGCATCAAGCTTTGGGTTCTCTATACTCTCTCTTCTCTCGCCAATTTCCCGGGCAAGCTTAACCACCTTAATAAATCTCTCGTCCCTTATGAGATTCCTCGCCGCCTTACTTCCTCCCCTCGTGTTTCCCTCTTGAATTATCTTCTCAAGATAGGAGTAGCATGCTTCAAAACCCTGCGTTTCTAAATATTCGAGGGCGTAATCCACCTTTATGGCCTGGGTGAGCAGCATAGCGGCCTGATAATACCCGCTCTTTCCATCCTGAATAGAGGATTGAACTTCCTGCTGCGCCCGCAGTATATCTCCCCGGGTAACGCGACGGAGCGTCACAAATAATCCAAATTTTCTTAGCTCATCAATTATCCCATTATAAAGCTCCTTGAGCGCAGCATGCAGCTCCTTAAGCTCCTCGGGCATGGGGAGCTCTACCCACCTTATCTTGAATCCCTTCACGTAGGGCCTGACATCCCTGTCTTCTTCTGTTCTTATCTCCACATTCTCTATACCGAGATTTTCTATGATTTCCATTATTTTCTCCTCATTTCCACCGGGAGATGCGGTTATACCAAGGATGAGATGATCCTTTCTCCTCTTTCTGTATTCCCTGGCTATATATACATAGGCATAGTTTCCAACTGCGCGATGTGCTTCATCAAAAATAATGAGGGTAAAATCCTCAGGATTTAAATCTCCCGAGATTATATCGTTCTGAATCACCTGGGGTGTGGCCACGATTACATGGGCATCCTTCGCCATCTCCTTTCTCTTGCTCTTGCTCACCTCGCCTGTGAATTTTATTACTTTTTGTAACTTTGTGAGCTTTTCAATGCTTCTCGCATGCTGCTCCACCAGCGGCTTTGTGGGCGCGAGGAAGAGAATTTTGCCGCCTTTCTTTTCAAAAATTTCTACCATGACGAGGATCGCTATTATTGTCTTACCCAACCCTGTGGGAAGAACAACCAGAGTATTGCCCTTCAAACAGCTTTCTGCTATATTCTTCTGATACTCCCTCTCCTCAACCACGTTCTCTTTCAGCAAGGGGTGGGATACAAACACATTCCAATATGGAGGGAAAAGATTTAAATTTAATGCAGAAATTGAAAGGGATATGATAATTGCAGAGGTAACCCTAACTCCCCTGGGTGTGGGAACCAGTGTATCAAAATATGTGAAAATTGCATTTAAGGAGCTTAAGGCATCGCATCTTAAGATAATGCTCACACCCATGAGCACAGTTATGGAAGCTGCAACTCTTGATGAGATTTTCAACGCGGTGAAGAAAGCGGAGAAGGCTATGCTTGATGCCGGAGCAAAGAGGGTCATTATTGACATAAAGATAGACCATCGCGTGGACAAGGATGCTACCATGGAGAAAAAGCTACAGGCGGTGGAATCGGAAAATTAATGATTTACAGTGCGAAAAGATTAATAAAGCTCTTTTAATTCTTCCTTTATGCCCAGAAAAGCTTTGCTTGTAATCTTAGACGGTGCTGGGGACAGGGCCAATAGGGAGCTGGATTACAAAACCCCACTGCAGTATGCCCGCACGCCGAATTTAGATTCTCTGGCGAGGAAGAGCATGGTGGGATTAATGGACCCCATAGCTCCAGGCATCAGGGCCGGGAGTGATACCTCACATCTCAACATCCTTGGCTATGATCCCTATAAGGTTTATACCGGACGCGGTCCCTTTGAAGCTGCGGGCCTGGATATGGAGCTGGAGCCGGGAGATATAGCCTTCCGCTGCAATTTTGCCACCGTGGATGACAATCTTGTGGTTAAAGATCGCCGTGCAGGCAGGATAAAAGAAGGGACCCATGAGCTTGCACAGGCCTTAAACGGATTGAAGATTGAAGATGTGGAGTTCTTTGTGAAGGAGGGTGTGGAGCACAGAGCCGCTCTTGTGATGCGTGGCCCTGGATTGATCCCCTTCGTGAGCGATGTGGATCCCCATGGCACGGGCTTGAAAATACATGATGCCATGCCTCTCAAAGAAGAAGCGGAAAAAACTGCTCGGCTGCTCAATTTATTCGTCAGAAAGAGCTATGAGATTCTGAAGGAGCATCCTGTGAACAAAGAACGGGAGAAGGAGGGGCTGCTTCCTGCAAACATTCTTCTTCCCCGTGGTGCTGGTATGGCACCCCATATGGAGAAATTCTCCGCAAAATACAGAATGAAAGGTGCCTGTGTGGTGGGAACCCCCCTCATAAGGGGCATATGCAAAATGGCCGGCATTGAGCCCATAGATTTTCCGGGAGCTACGGGGAGCTATGACACGGATATGAAAGGCAAGTTCAGGCACGCCGTTGAAGCCCTCAAAACCCACGATTTTGTTCTTGTGAATATTAAGGCGCCGGATATAGCGGGCCATGATATGCTGCCAAAGAAGAAGGTGGAGGTAATGGAGAGAATTGACGAAGCCGTTGGCTATCTTCTGAAGATACTTCCCGAGGATGTGGCGCTTATCATAACCGCAGACCATAGCACGCCGTGCACAGTAGGTGATCATTCAGGGGATCCTGTGCCAATCTTGGTGTATGCGTCGGATTCCAGAAGGGAGGGCACAGAGTTCAATGAAATTGCCTGCGCCAGGGGCTCGCTGAGAATAAAGGGGAGCGATATAATGAGCATCGTTCTTAATATCACAAACCGCGCCGAAAAATTCGGCGCCTGACAATTTTTTGAAGGGAATTTTTAAATAACCCAACACTTTTCGGAGCATATGGAGTTCCCTAAACAGAACTTTCCAGAGTGGTATAATGAGGTCATAGAGAAGGCAGGGCTTGTGGACAAGAGATACCCGGTAAAAGGTATGCATGTATGGCTCCCCTACGGTTGGAAGCTCATGAGGAACATAGATGAGTATTTCCGCAAGATATTCACCGAGCACAATCATGAGGAGGTCTATTTCCCACTTCTTGTACCCGAAACAGAGTTTAAGAAGGAGGGGGAGCATATAAAGGGGTTTGAAGACGAAGTGTACTGGGTCACCCATGGTGGCACCACGCCCCTGGATGTCAAGCTCGTTTTAAGACCCACAAGCGAAACTGCCATGTATCCCCTATTCTCCCTCTGGATAAGAACTCATGCGGATCTGCCTCTCAAGATTTTCCAGATAGTGAATGTGTTCCGCTACGAGACAAAGCAAACAAGGACGTTTATAAGGGTGCGCGAGGTGCATTTCTTTGAATCGCATACGGCGCATGCTACTGCGGAGGAGGCAGAGGAGCAGATACGAGAAAACATAGAAATCTGGAAAAAGGTAGCGAAGAAATTAGCGCTGCCCTATGTGCTTGTGCGCAAAGCCGACTGGGACAAGTTTCCGGGAGCGCACTACTCAATAGGCGCCGAGACCATAATGCCCTCTGGAAGAACCTTGCAGATCGCAACCATACACCAGTATCTTCAGAATTTCTCCAAAGCCTACGATATTCAATATCTCAAGGAAGATGGAACCCATGATTACGTGCATCAAACTACCTTTGGGATGAGTGAGAGATTGGTGGGCGCCATAGTCGGCATACACGGCGATGATAGGGGCCTAATTATACCACCAGAAATAGCGCCCATACAGGTGGTGATAATCCCCATAGTGATGAAGGATAAAGAGCGCATACTGGAAGAGGCAAGAAAGATAAAAGGGGAGTTGGAGGGACATTATCGCGTGCATCTGGACGATAGGGATAATTACACCCCAGGCTACAAGTTCTACGACTGGGAGCTCAAGGGTGTGCCTCTACGCCTTGAAATCGGCCCTAGGGATCTGGAAAAAGGACAGGTTGTGCTGGTACGACGTGATACCTTTGAGAAGATAAGCGTTGGAAGAGAAGAATACATCCAGAAAATAGGAGAACTATTGGGCGATATTCAGAGTAATCTTCTATCCCGTGCGGAGAAGGAGATGGCTTCCCGAATAAAGAATTTTGATATCCTAGAGGGAATCAAGGAGCACGATGGAATCGCCGTAGTTAGCTGGTGCGGCTCTGAGGAATGTGGCCACAAGATAGAGGAGCTCACGGAGAAAAAGATAATCGGCATACCCATGGAGAAGAGAAAGGGGAAATGCGTGATATGTGGAAAAGAAACAGACACTTTGGCCTATGTAGCTAAGCCCTACTGAGTGCGGGAGAGAAGAAGTCCCAAAATACCAAAGATAACAAGAGGTGCGGTTATTGAATAAAGACCCAGGTCTGTCCACGCATTATATAGGAAAGCCCAGGATACATAGAAGACCAATCCTATGCCAAGCAGCAGCAAGCTCAGGTACCATAGCCAGCGAACCATAGAAGTGGATGCGCATTCACTATAAAAACTTTTTATCCATCTTTACGAGCTCCCAGAGAGAGTTAATTGTGTAATCCGCAAAATTGGAGCTCTGCAACCTTCTTTTAATCAGAATCGCCATGCATCCAGCTCTTTTGGCGGCAAGCATATCTTTCTCATCATCACCGATTACGACGCATCCATCGCACCCTAACTTATCCACAATTATCCTTAGAAAGCCTGGATGAGGCTTGACTTCCTCAAGATGCCTATAATTTTCATAATCCTTCCCTATTATTAGATCAAAATACTTTCGGAGATTAAAAAGGCCCAGGACATACTCTATGCAAGCAGTGGAAGATGTACTCCATGCCGCCTTTTTACCCTTCAGCAGTTCAAGGGCAGCAACATCCTCGTAGACCTTCAATCTTCCCTCACGAAGCATGAATTTCCTGTACTCCAGATTTCTCTCATCCACCCTTCTCCAGAATTCCTCTGCAGGCATTCCAAACTCTTCTGAATATCTTCTGCTTCTTTTACCCTCAATAATCTCCCTCCATGCATCCAAAGTGAGAGGAACTCCGAGATCCCGAGCTACTGGTTCTGCGATGAAGTTATACCACTCTTTGAAATTGAAATCTTCGTATTTCACCAGGGTGTCATCTACATCGAAGATATAACAGATCACAGAAAAGGAGAGAAACTAAATGATATAAAACTCTTCCCGAATTCAAACACTATAATCGACCATCTATTGGTTCCATACAGCGAAAATTTTAAAATGGTGTATGAGTTATGCCTCCATAGGCCTGGGGCCGTAGCTTAGCCAGGTTAGAGCGCCCGGCTCATAGAGCCCCTTTGAAAAAGGTGCTTCACCCCAAATCATCCGGCTTGAGAAACCGGGCGGTCGCAGGTTCGAATCCTGCCGGCCCCATTCCGTTTTTAGCCCATCGCTGAGACTCCCATCGCAAAAATTTATATCCAAGTTGGTATATCCGCCTTTACACGGGCCAGTAGCTTAGCCAGGTAGAGCGCGGGACTCTTAATCCCGTGGTCGGGGGTTCGAATCCCTCCTGGCCCGCTACTTTTGTAGCATGGTTCGCCTGGATTCGCTACTTCGTTATTCTCCAATTTCTCGTTTTTTACAGCCTCCATAAACCTCATCTCCTATCTTCTTTAAATAGTCTAAACTCATCATGGTTCTAACTTTACATCTTCTGGCTCTGGAAAAAAGAGATAGAGCTTATTTCAATCCCACCATGGTCCGATTCTAACAGATTTGTCATTGATGATGCTGAGCTTGTGGATTTCAAATTTCAATCCCACCATGGTCCGATTCTAACTCTTGAAGGCATCACCGGGTGGCTTAATGAATTGAACCTTTCAATCCCACCATGGTCCGATTCTAACCTCCTTATCTCATACTTTTCCTCATCCGTTGCCTTCTCTTTCAATCCCACCATGGTCCGATTCTAACAACATTTTGAGCGTGAGTTATCCCGTGATTGATTTCTCTTTCAATCCCACCATGGTCCGATTCTAACATACAAAGGATACCATATCTCCAGAAGCCAGCCATAGCCTTTCAATCCCACCATGGTCCGATTCTAACGAAATAGAAGATTCTTCCTTTTTTTTAACTTCCACCTGCTTTCAATCCCACCATGGTCCGATTCTAACCTCAAGATGAGCTCAAGACGATTATCACAGATTGGAGAACTTTCAATCCCACCATGGTCCGATTCTAACGCAGGTTGGAAAATTGCCATTCGGGTATGAAAAAATCCTTTCAATCCCACCATGGTCCGATTCTAACGACGCATACGGACACGTATCCTATAGCGAACACAGACCCTTTCAATCCCACCATGGTCCGATTCTAACTATCACGACCTGCGCCGCTCAGGAGCCGCATTCTATTACCTTTCAATCCCACCATGGTCCGATTCTAACATGAGCCGTGAAGGGAGAGGAGATAAAGATATCTGTGACTTTCAATCCCACCATGGTCCGATTCTAACTAGACGCACCCCCTGTAGTGCGAAAGCTGCTCATCACCACTTTCAATCCCACCATGGTCCGATTCTAACTCTGAGGTGCTTTTTTATTATCATGGTTACCTCCTCTTGCTTTCAATCCCACCATGGTCCGATTCTAACTCCTATTTATCTTCCCACCAAAAAAGAGGCACTTAAAACTTTCAATCCCACCATGGTCCGATTCTAACTAAACAACAGCATCTCCATCAACCTCATCTCTTTCAATCTTTCAATCCCACCATGGTCCGATTCTAACTTAGGCAATGCAATTAATGTTCTTTCGTATTCTGCTGACTTTCAATCCCACCATGGTCCGATTCTAACTCTTAGCTCTTTTAATGCTTTTCTTACAGAATACCCACTTTCAATCCCACCATGGTCCGATTCTAACCAAGGGAATATAGTAGAAAGAGATAGATAAAAATTTCGTCGAATAAAGACTCTGTGGGCATCGATTTTATTCCATTCACATTATTTTTGCAACAGATCCCCGGTAATGCCGCTCATTTATAAAGATTCGTTGCAGGGAGGAGAGAAATAAGAGTAAGAAAACAAGATATTAGTTTCGGACTTCATATTCGCTTAAACTCCTTCACATAGAGTTTGGAAGAGAAGCCGTCAGAATATATGTTTCCCTGGCTCCATTCCACTTCGCCCACCTGGTTATCTGTGGGATCCGTGCGGTAAAATTTCTTCTCGGGCACAAAATCCGCTTGAAATTCGTCATTGGCGATCATGCGGAAGGCATCGAGATTTCCAAAGTAGAAGGAATTGCGAAGTTCTCCATGCCTGATCCAGTTTCCGAAGGAGGGATCCACAGGATACCATTTCCCATCCAAATAAACCTGGGCCCAGTCATGGGGCGATGCATGTTTCGGTGTTATGAACCATCCGCTCTGCCATTTGGCAGGCATCCCTGAAATGCGGCATAAGGTAATGAATAGCAGAGCCATAAAACCGCAATCACCCCGTAAGGAGGAGGCAGCGAATTGAGCTATATTGGAATATGTGGAGTAGGCCCTCACATATGTATAGTTCATATGTGAAGTAACCCACCTGTATATTCGAAGCGCTTTTTCATACTCATCCTCCACACCTTCTATTATCGATTTAGCCAGCTCTTTGAGATAGGGTGTAAAGAGAATATGAGGCGCCTTTTCTTCAAGATATTCACTTTTAATCTCTCCCCCTAATCCACCGCGCACCTCCTGGATCTCATAGACAAATTCCAGGAGATAATCCCGCTCCTTTGACTCAAAATATACAGTTCTCTGCCCATAATCCTCATCACTTAGATAATAGCTATAGGGTTCTGCCCGCACTATCTTAACTTTGGAGCTCTGAAAACTCTCCCGGGGTAAAGGAAGCCACACACGATATCGCTCACCTTCCGGGATTCTTTTCTTTATGTGAAGCTTTATGCCTGCGTGAACCCGATAGGTATGCGTATCCCCCGAGTTCATTCTTTCGATAGTTTGATTAATGAGCCCTCTCAAGTATTCTCCGAGCTTGTCATTTCTGCTTTTTCTCTTCCTCAACTCCGGTTTAAGAAAGATTATATTGTCCAAGAACCTTACAAAAAATCTTTCTTTGCCATCAATGAGCATGTAATCCACTATACCCTCAGACATCCACCTATCAAGCTCCCTGTCCTTAAAATTTTTGAGCTCTCTGCGTAAAATTTGTAAAGCACGCTCCCGGGTGTATGGAAAATCTATCCTTAACCTTCTCATCCTCTCAAGCTCGTATTCTAATCTCAATTTGAGTGATTTGGGAATATCTTGAGAAAGATATCTCTTTATTATTCTCCTTGCAGTGGTAAAATTTCCACGAGCGATTTCCTCCTCAACTCCGTAAGGCAGGGAAGCCGTGAGAAACGATAAATCGTTCATATGTATGCATGGACGTGCACATTTAAAATCTTTACTACAAAAATATTATACATCTTTCCAATCTCTCCACTATGAAACCCCAGCCCGAATGTGCAGCGTGTGTGCTTCGAAGAGCAGTTTTTGAGGCAAACCTTGTTGACCCTGCCAAGGCTATGGAAGTGGTGAAAGGTGTGCTCCAGACTCTCTGTGAGAAATTTGATGAAACAAAGCCCTCAATAAAGGTATGGACCGCCGTCCACAGAAAAGTCTACGATATCCTGGGCACCGATGACCCATATAAGGAGCTTAAGAGAAAGAGCAATGATATAGCCATGGAGATGTTTCCCCTTGCCCTGGAATACTATAAGAAGAGCCAGGATAAGCTCAGAGCGGCGGAGCTTCTTGCCATTGCAGGCAATATCCTTGATTTCGGGGTGAGCATAAAAGACCCTGAAGATTTTCGCAGGAAGTTTCAGGAGATTTTAAAAGAGGGAATATATCATGATGACACTGAGCAATTGAAGAAATATCTCAAGGGGCATGTGGTTTATCTCACCGATAACTGCGGGGAGATCGTGTTTGATAAAATTCTAATCCGGGAGCTTAGGAAATACGTGGATAAGATAACATTACTTGTGCGGGGGAAACCAATACTATCGGATGCAACAATAGAAGATGTCTATTATGTAGGTCTCCATAAGGAGGTGGACGAGGTCAAAACCACTGGAATCTTCGCAGTAGGTGTGGATCTGGATATTGTGCCCCCTGAAATAAAAGAGCTTCTTTATTCTGCGGATCTCATAATTGCCAAGGGAATGGGAAATTACGAGGCCCTCAGCGAGACAGATCTGAGACCGATAGTTTATATGCTTCGCACCAAATGTGACCCTGTAGCAAGAGATATGGGACTGCCAAGGGATGTCAATGTGGTAAAGCTTTATCCGCCATAGGTTTAACTCGATATAAATAGATCTCGTGGAAAGATAGCTTGAGCTTATCCACTAGCTCAAAGTGATAGGGCATCTTCTTTATCTCATCAATCCTGTTAAAGGAGGAGAGTATTAGGTATATCACTCCTTCATCTTCAAGATAATATCTTGCCTCTCTAAGAAATTTCATAATTATCTCGTCCCCGTATTCGCCACCACCAGCCCACTGTAAATCCTCTAAACTCTTAGCATCCCCGGGTAAATAAGGAGGATTGAAAATAATCACATCAAATTTCCCACAAACATTCTCAAAGAGATTGGAGATTCGTGCCTCTATTTCCAGATGCATCTCTTTTGCAAGTGCTTGAAGCTCCTCTATAGCCTCTCTGTCTATGTCCACGGCGGTAACCTTGCTCCCTCTTTTGGCACACTCCACAGCTATCGCGCCATTGCCTGTACCCATTTCCAGGGTTCTCTTGCCGCAGTGCAGATTGCGTAGAATCAGCAAGGTGTCTTCGGAAACGGGATATGGGGACATCGGAAAAAATATATCAAAGGAGGCCTTTATAATTTTCTGTTGGAGGTGAATAAAATGGAGGTTAGGTGGCATGGGCATGCCTGCTTTGAGATTAAAAGCGGTATCACGGTGATCATAGACCCCCATGATGGCCGATCCATTGGGATAAAAGCTCCAAAAGCCAAGGCCGATGTGGTGCTAGTCACACATCATCACTTCGACCATGATGCTACCCGCGTAATCAAGGGAAACTTTCAGGTGATTGATTCCCCAGGAGAATATCAAGTTCAGGAATTTAGAATAAAGGGAATAACCGCATACCATGATAAGGAGCTGGGTGCACGAAGAGGCAAAATAACCATGTTCAAGCTGGAGGCCGAGGGAATAAGACTTCTCCACGTGGGTGATCTGGGCCATGTACTTTCTAAAGAAACGGTGGAAGAAATAGGCGATATAGACATTCTCTTTACTCCTGTGGGCGGTGTTTATACGGTGAATGCAACGGAAGCCTATGAAAATGTTAGACTTCTGATGCCAAAAATAGTTGTTCCCATGCACTATAAATTTGACGGCCTAACTCTGGGAATAGTGCCTGTAGATGATTTCCTGAGATATTTCAAGGAAGAAGATGTAACTTATGTAGGCAATTCCATAGAATTTTCAAGGGAGGACCTGCCAAAAAATACTCGAGTGTGGGTATTCACTCTATGATATCCAGGGCGTTCTCTATACGATCAACTTCCACATTGCTCGTTCTCTCTCCAACCACAGCACCAAAATCATTGGCAATTAAACTAGCGCCTAAGTAGATGCTCCCATAGTTGGCAGTAGTAATGTACACGGGCACCCCAAAGAGCTCGCGGAGAAACTCTATCTCGCTATCCTCTACATTGGGATGCACGATCATTCCCTTGTTAGTGACCACTGCAGCAGAGCCTACAGTTTTTATTCCGCCTATAGTGCCCTTCACAACTTCCACATCAAGTGCATCTTCAATAAGCTTTACGGTGCTGCGGTCAAAATCCACATGCACAAGCGCGGCTTTATCATTGGCAAGGATATCATTGCCTACCGCATTTATCTTATCTTCCACAAAAAGCACATTCATGCGAGAGATGAGGAAATCCACATCTTCATCGTCGGCAAAGTTGGTAACCACCGCACCATTGGAATTCATAACCATAAGGCTACCCACAAGGGGTGAACCACCTAATGTGGTCTTAAAAACCTCTACTTTGAGAGTATCTCGAAATATACCATCTTCATTAAAACCTGAGGGAAGAATGGCTATGGAGTTGTTGCATGCCGCATATACTCCCACGAAGGGACTTCCATTTATGCTTGCTTTCCTTATCATTATTCCGGCAGGAGTACTTCCGCTGTGTTTTCTTCCTCAAACTTTATTGCCTTGACCGTTATCTTGGAAGGGGGCTTCTGTATGCCCCTCTTCCATATAAGCTCATTAACCCTGTTGTCAATCCACACATTCTCTACGGGCACTTTCATATGCCTAGAAATAAATAATCTAACAAGCTTAATCGCGTAATTTGCCCTTCTTTTTCGGGATACAAACTTCACCTTGCGAAGGGGAATATTGTAAATCATCTCCTTCTCTGCCATCTCACATCACCTCACACCTTAAGTTTGGTGCGTCGCCAGTTTCTCCTATGGGGATGCGTGGTGAATTTCCTATCAGTGCGCATCATAACCCACGCAGGAACTCTCCTATTTGATTTCGTTCTTCGAATCAATCTCAATTTTCTTGCTACATGCTTGTTTCTTGCCATTTTCATCTCCTCTCTATCCTTATCTCTCTTCTTTGAGATGTCAATCTCCTTAATATTTCTTTCAACTCCTCATCGGTAACCTTTCTCATCAACCTTCCACTCTGCGCAAGCACAATGAGCTGATTCTCTACCGCCTGCGCAATTTCCGGTCTGACCAGTCTGAGGCGAGCGAGACGCTCTCTCGCTTCAGGTTCCATAATCTGACGAAGCAGAGATTGTCTTGCTGCTTCCTCCTCAGCCCTCCTCTTTTCCTCTTCCTCGCTCTCTTGCATGAGGGCTTGCTGCCTCATTAGCTCCATCAACTTTCTTCGCTTTATTTCCTCAAGCTCCCTATCCTCCTCCATTTTCCCCTCACTTCGCGTACTTCTCCATCTCGGGCTTCTCCTTCAACAATTCATCCATAACCTCCTTGGCAGTATTATCCAGGAAGGATTGGCCCTTGGAGGTGATGACCCGCCCTTTCTTATCTTTCTTTACAAATCCCAGATCCTCAAGCTGCTGCAGGCATTTTCTCACAATGCTTCTGCTCCCCTTTCGGGCTTTGTATCTCTTGGATCCACGATCTTCCTTACCGCCGTATTCCGCTGCGAGCCGCGAGGTGCCTATAGGTCCCTTTATATACACTTTCCTTAGCACGGATGCTAAGCGAACATACCACCAGTCTTCCTGCTCAGGACCGCGTTCCTTATGCACCCCGGTTGTAACCCACCTGCTCCACTCTGGAGGCTCTGCTTTCTTCTCCTTCTTGAGCTTTTCCGCAACAGCTCGAATCAACCTGTCGGGCGGAACATCATACACCGTAACCATGATAATCGCCAAACCGCCCTATACATTACCTATATAAGAGTATTTCGCCTACCTACCCACAAGCGAATACCCAGATTCCCATATTAAACCATAACCCGAATCTTACCAATACTTATTCCCTTTTATAGTTTTTCTCATTCAACCCATCAAATTCTGGGGTTTATAAAGCAGAAAGAGAACTTTCTTAGGGATGTAGATAGAGGACAAGAACTACCAGCTCTGGGAACCACCAGCGGGTTCCCCAAGAAGGGG
Organism: DHVE2 group archaeon; assembly: GCA_026993785.1. Taxonomy (GTDB): domain Archaea; phylum Thermoplasmatota; class Thermoplasmata; order Thermoplasmatales; family Aciduliprofundaceae; genus S014-41. The sequence continues at coordinate 55,111 of JALWRZ010000014.1, read as the reverse complement.
CAACTACGCATCGCCCTGCCTACGCAGGGCTTGCTCGCAATTCTTTACAGAATTGCTCATTTCCCCTTTCTAAACCCCTCCCCTTATAGGGCTTGCTCGTATCTTCCGATGCTCGTTCTCCCTCTACCCATCTCCCCTATCTTTAGGGGGTTTAGAAAAGGGGCGGAGCCCCCTTCTTGGGGAAAGATTTTAAAACAGATGTGGATTAAGGGCCCGTGGACATTGAGCAAAGGATCAAGGAGCTTGAGGAGGAGATTAAAAGGACCCAATACAACAAGGCTACTGAGAAGCATATTCTGAGACTTAAGGCCAGGATAGCCTATCTTAAGAAGGAGTTAGAAGAGAGGAGAAAAAAGCAAAAATCGCAACGTGGAGGGAAGGGAATAAAAAAGAGCGGAGATGCCATGGTCTCTTTAATAGGTCCGCCCAGTGTAGGCAAAAGTTTGCTATTCAACAAACTTACCAATGCGAAAAGTGATGTTGCTGAGTATGCCTTCACCACCTTGGAAGTATATCCTGGAATTCTCAAGCATAAGGGTGCTGAAATTCAGCTTCTGGATATGCCGGGGCTCATAGAAGGCGCCTCCTTGGGTCGGGGAAAGGGACGTGAGATACTGGGCATTGCGAGGAATTCAGACCTTATTCTCATACTTCTGGACGTTTTCACAGTGGAGCTTCTTGATATGATTTTGAAGGAACTTTATAATTTCGGTATAAGAATAAATCAGAAGCCGCCCAGAATAAGCATTAAGAGAAAGGATAGGGGTGGAATAAATATTGCTTCTACGGTGCCCTTGAGTATGGAGGAAGAGAGCATAGCTGCCATAGTTAGAGAATTCGGGTACATAAATGCAGATATTCTTATCAAAGAGGACATAAACGCAGAGAGGCTTATGGATTTCCTGGCAGGAAACCGTGCCTATGTGCCTGCGCTTCTGGTAGTGAATAAAATAGATTTGATTGACGATGAAACTCTTGAAGAGATAGAAAAGATTCTGGGCCTATGGAATCCGGTATTCATCTCTGCCAAAGAAGAACTGGGCCTCGATAAGCTTAAGGATGAGATTTTTAGGGCTGCCCAGCTGATAAGGATATATCTAAAACCCCAAAGTGGAAAGATAGATTACGATGCCCCATTGATACTAAAAAAAGGAGCTACCATTGAAGATATATGCAGAGCGCTTCATAGAGACTTCGTTAAGAAGTTCAGATACGCCATGGTATGGGGTAAAAGTGTGAAGTTCCCGGGTCAGCATGTGGGCTTGGAGCACAAGGTGGAGGATGAGGATATTGTGAGGCTGGTCATACGGAGATAGAGTTGCAGCGAAGGGATGCAACCTTTTAAATAGTAGAAGCGGTATGGAGGAGAAAAGGGGACAGGTGAAAAATGTTGCAAAGATTTCAATGATTTTTCAGCTGTCCAGTGAAATAGAATTAGGAGGTAGGTAATATGAAATTCGAAGATATGAGTATAAATCAGAGAACCAAGAACTCTTTAAAAAAGAGAGGTTTTACTGATGCAACTGAAGTGCAGGAAAAAGTTATACCTGTGGCCATGAAAAAGGATGTTATTGTTCAATCCCGAACTGGCTCGGGAAAGACCCTTGCGTTTCTAATCCCAATATTTGAGGGTATAGAGAATTCGGGCCATGTGGAGGCAATAATTTTGGTTCCTACTCGAGAGCTTGCTCAGCAGGTTGAGCTCGAAGCCCGCATAATAGGAAGAGAGCACAGGATAAGAACACTGGCTATCTATGGTGGAGTGAGTATGGAAAGACAGATAGAAAATTTGCCCTCACCCATTGTTGTTGGTACCCCCGGTAGAGTGATGGATCTCATGAGAAGGGGTCATCTTTCCCTGGAGAATGTGAAATACTTTGTTCTCGATGAGGCCGATAGGATGATGGATATGGGCTTTCTGGATGATATACTCTGGATTTTGAAACATGTGGGAGGGCGAAGGAGAATGATGCTTTTCTCCGCAACCATGCCCCCGGAGATAATAAAGCTCGCAAAGAAATATATGAAAGATGCAGAGAAATTCATGCTATCTGAGGACGAGATCTCTGCCAAGGGAGTTCGTCAGTATTATATCCATGTGGGTGAGATCAACAAGATGGCTAAGCTATCCGCTCTTATAGATGATGAGCCGGGTAAATACCTTATATTTTGCAATACAAAAAGAAAGACGCAGGAATTGGCAGAGAGACTGCACAAATTCGGTTACAAAAGCTATGCTTTGCATGGAGATATGAGACAAGCCTCAAGAACAAAGACCATGAATGAATTTAAAGAAGGAAAGATAAATATCTTGGTTTCAACAGATGTGGCTGCCCGCGGAATAGATGTTCAAAATATAACGCATGTGGTGAACTATGATGTGCCCCGTTATCCCAAGGACTATGTGCACAGGATAGGAAGAACGGGAAGAATGGGAAAGGACGGGAAAGCCGTAACCTTTGTTAAGAAGGATGATGAGGAATATTTCAGAAGGATAGAGGAGTTCGTGGAGAAGAAAATACCCGAGATGCAGATTCGCGGAAAGGGTAGAATAAAGGAAAGAACAGATTACAGGGAGTTCTCCGATGTATACGGTATGGTAAGGGTCAAATTTAAGCTAAGAACAAGGATTTCGGAATGGGAGCTAATAAAGAGCATGGAAAGAGAAGGAATAAAAGAGTTTCAGATAGGGGAAATAAAGATAGGCCAGGAAGATGGAGTTATGGAAGTTCACTATTCCTCTGCGCACAGGCTAAAGAGGGTAAGGATTTTCAATGATGTTCAGGTAATTGGGCAAAATTACCCGAAAATGTGATGGCTTATATACCCCAAAATCTTTATTTGGGAAAGTTATATCTTCTTCTCAGATGGAGAACAGATGCATTATTTGTGGGAAGAAACTGCATGATCCCTATGCAATTTATTGTGCTGAATGCGAATATGAAATAAAGAGGGTAAGGTTGGAGGATGAAGAATCCTTGGAGGATTACATCGAGAGGATGAGAAGTATACAACAAAAGGAGGTAAATCTTGAGGGTGTCAAATCCTTGGATTTCTGGCTCACCGATTAGGCTCTTCTATTAAGATATCCACCCCATACATGGATTTTATGTAATCTGCAACATCCCTAAGATTTTTGCTATGATATTCTACCTCGTTTTTCTTGGTGCTGTAATAGTGTCTGAAAACTTCGTATCTCTGATAGAACTCATTAAAGCGGATGGATAGCTTGAATCCTCTGGGAGATTGCCGATGGGAGGTTATATCAATCTCAACCCCCTTTTTGAGTTCATCCTGCGAGATTCTTATTTCCATCTCACACACCAGGCTATTTTTATGGAGGGAATAATAAAAAAGAATATAAAAAGATTCAGGTTTCTTTCTCTTCAAAGAGCTGCTTCTCTTCCTCAGGAGAGAGGTCTATTTTTCTCTCGCTTTCTTCCTTTTTCTTCTGTGCCTCTATTTCCTTTTCTATTTCCTCATAGCTGGGTATGGGTCCAAGAATTTCCTTGGCGCTGCCCACCACCTTCTCTATTTCCTCGTATTTTAGAGGCGTTACCTTCTCCTCTGTTTCCTGTCCTGCTAGGTACTTTGCAGTAGATTCGATGAGCTTTGTAATCTCAAATGGGAATATTATCTTGGTAGCCTTTCCATCGGCGACCTTGGCCAAGGTGTCCAAAGAGAGCACACTTAAAGCTCTGGAGCCCAAAGTTGCAGAGCCCAGCGAAATTATCCTGTATCTCTGAGCTTCGCCCTGTGCTTTTAGAATTGTGGCAAGCCTATAACCCTGAGCCTCGAGAATCTGCGCCTGCCTCTTTCCTTCTGCCTCAAGAATCCTCGCCCTCTTCTTACCCTCAGCTTCCAGAATCTGGCTGCGCTTTATACCATCGGCCTTTAGAATCGCCGCTCTTCTCTCTCTCTCAGCCGCTGTCTGGGTCTCCATGGCCTGTTTAACTCTGGCCGCAGGATCCACCTCTTTTATCTCCACAGCTTCCACCTTAACTCCCCATTTGTCAGTAGCCTCATCCAATATATCGCGTAAACGCATATTTATGCTCTCTCGATTGTATAGAATTTCATCGAGGTTCATGTTTCCTATAACCGATCTAAGCGTGGTTCTAGCCAGATTTATTGTGGCAAGCTTATAATCCTGAACTTCGAAGAAAGCCTTCTTTGGGTCCACTACCCTTATGTAAATCACTGCATCCACTGCCGTAGGTGAGTTATCGCGGGTTATTACCTCTTGCTTGGGGACATCCCATGTCTGGGTTCTCATATCCATCCTGACTACCTGGGAGAAGGGCATTACTACCCGCAAACCCGGCTGTAGAATTCCCTTGAAGCTTCCCAGAAAGATATAAATGCCTCTCTCATAGGGCTTTATTATGCGTATCATGGACGCCCCGAACCAGATTAGAAGCAGGGCGATGAATATCACTATTCCTATTACTGCTGCACTCATACCATCTCACCTCATTTTTCTCTTACCACCACATGGACTCCCTCTCCCTTTATGACCACCACCTTTCTACCCTCGGGTATTTCCCTATCTGCAGTGGCACTCCACACATCACCTTCTATTTTCACCTTACCCTGGAGGTTCCCAGGCTCCACCTTTCTTACAACTATGCCTTCTCTGCCCACCAGCGTATCCACAGCTGTCGTGGTTTCCAGTTCTCCTTCTCCCAGTTTTTTGTAAAACAGGATCACAAGAACTGTGGCTACTACGGAGGTTATGAGTATTACAGCCACCGCGAGGGGAACTGTAACCTTGTCGCCCATTATCATGAACACTATGCCCAGGATGATCAGCACAGTGCCTGGAACGGCAATGAAAAACCCTGGAGTATGCATCTCCGCAATGAGCATCAGCAGACCAATCACCACGAAGGCTATACCCAGGGAGAAGAAGTCCATATATGGACATAGAGATGAGGGTATATAAAGTTTAGCCATAAAATTTTATTGCGTCTAAAATAGAGTGATGGGGATAAATATCAGATTAGTTATTGAGAGCGTAAGATTTATATTTTTTATTTCCTATTTCATTCCGAGGAGGTAAGAATGGTACCTCACAAAAAGAGAGAGGAGTACAGAATGGAGAAAGAGATAGAGAAAGAGGTTGAGGCGATTCTCAAAGGTGAAGATGACATGGAACTTCCTTCTGCTGGGGAGTGAGCTTAAAATTCTTCATTCTCTTTATTTTTTGGATTGGAAAAAGTAAATAACTATGAGCTCCATGGAGTTTTATGGAAGTTCCATGGGTGGAAAAATACAGACCCCGGACTCTAAAGGAGGTTATTGGTAACAATACTGCCATAGCCCAGATACTGGAGTGGGCTGAAGAGTGGGAGAGGGGTAAGCCGAAGTATAAAGCTCTTATAATTGTTGGAAAGCCCGGATGTGGTAAGACGACGGTAGCTAGGGCTTTGGCCCACGACATGGGGTGGGGAGTGATAGAGCTAAATGCCTCAGATATAAGGAATGAGAAAAATATAAAGGAGATCGCATTGAGGGGCGCTCTATATCAGACATTCACCGATGATGGAGAGTATATAGTGACAAAGAAAGGAGGCCGTAAACTCATAATATTCGATGAGGCAGATAATCTCTATGAGGGTGTAAAGGACGGTGACCGGGGTGGAAAGAAGGCGATTGTGGAGACTATAAAAGCTACGAAACAGCCAATAATTCTCATTGGTAACGATTACTATGGGATAACCAGCGGGGTATGGGGCAAGGCTCTCAAATCCTTGGCGAAGGTGGTGAAATTCCGCTCTCTAACAAAGCAGCAGATAGTTAAAGTTCTTAAAAGAATCTGCAGCGGCGAAGGTATAATGTGCGATTCCCAGGTTCTCTACGTAATTGCCTCTAAATCTGGAGGAGATCTCAGGGCGGCTATAAATGACCTTCAGGCCCTGGCCCAGGGTAAGAAGACGATTAGGATGGAGGACCTAGATGCCCTGGGATGGAGAGATATAAGAAATCAAATTTACCAATCCACCTTAATTGTGCTTCACACAACATCCTTCTCTGAGGCCAAGAGAAGTCTAATAAACTTGGATGAAGCTCCTGATTTTGTACTAATGTGGATAGAAGAGAATATGCCCTTGGAATATACGAAGCCCCAGGATCTGGTTAGAGGATATGAGTATCTTTCCAGGGCCGATGTCTATCTAGGCAGAGTTATGAGAAGGCAGCAGTATTCGCTATGGGCCTACGCCATGGATATGGTGGCTGGAGTTAGTGTAGCCAAGGATGAGAAGTACAAAACCCATCCCAGGAAATACAATTTTCCCTCCTGGCTTCTTTATATGAATAGGAGCAAGAAGATAAGGGATGTTAGGGATAGCCTAGGAACAAAGCTGGGAAAAATATACCATACATCTCGCAACGAGATACTTGAAAATGTTCTTCCCTACTTTCGCGTGATTTACGACAACGATGAAGAGCTTAGAATCAACTACACTTCAATTCTTCACCTTGATGAAGATGAAATTTCTTACATCTCCGATAGAAATCCATCAGAAATTTTGGAAAAAGCTAAGAAAAAAAGGAATGAAGGTGGGTCAGTGTGATTGTCTGTCAAATGTCTGACAATTGTCAGATATATCTTTGAAGTATATAAATTTTTCGAAAGGCCGTAATTAAGCAGAGAAAGAGTAACTGGAGCAAGGTATCCGGATACTCTCAAAGATGGTGCGTGGAATCTGTATTCTCATCCCTTAAAAGATTGTTCGGCGAGAAACTATCTTCGCGAAAAATTGAATTTGCTATTAGAGAATTGCTCATCATGGCTTCTCTTTTCAACATCTTTCATTCTCTTTGATCATTATCTTCATTACTTTTTCGTTTCAGCACCCTCTATCTTCACTCATCGCTCTCCTGTTTATGCGACAGAGCATATAAGTTCTATTCCTTACTTTCCTCTCTTATCTTTGGGAAAAAATTTATAGGATTTTTGACATTCCTCTGTAGGAGGTGATGAAATATGAAGATCACCTGGCTTGGACACTCAGCATTTGTGATTGAAGAGGGAAAAAAGGTGCTTGTGGATCCCTTCATAACGGGTAATGAGCTTGCACCGGTGAAGCCCGATGAGGTGGAATGCGATATAATTGCAGTTACCCATGGTCACGGAGATCATCTGGGTGATGCCATATTTATTGGGAAGCGGAAGAATGTTCCCATTGTTGCCATCTACGAGCTCGCAGAATACATAAACTCCAAGGGAGCAAATGCTATTGGTATGAATTTTGGCGGAACACTGGATTACGAGGGAGTAAAGCTGAGCATGGTCCCTGCACTTCATTCCTCGGGAATCACTGAGAGCAATTTCAATCACGATGGCGGATTACCGGCGGGATTTGTGATAGAGATCAATGGCAAGAAGGTCTATCATGCTGGGGATACCGGTCTATTCGGAGATATGAAACTTATAGGAGAAATTTATAGGCCCGATGTGGTGCTGCTTCCAGTAGGGGGACTCTTCACCATGGATACCAAACTTGCCACAATAGCTGCTAAGTGGATACGACCCAAATACGTGATTCCCATGCATTACAACACCTGGCCACCGATTCAGGCAAATCCTGAGGAAATGAGGGATGAACTCGAAAAAGAGGGCATAAAACTGGTAGTTCTCAAACCCGGGGAGAGCTTTGAGTTCTAAACATCCTACTTAGGCGAAAATAATTTATCGTAAAAGAATATTGCCCATTAATGTCGTGGAAAAAACTGAGGGAGTTCATCCTACATATAAGTCTCTTTCTCTTTGCGCTGGGAGTCTACTGGACCATTACCGGTGGTTACTGGGTGCTGCATACTACGGGCTTTTTAGAGAAGAATATAAATCTCGATAATCTAACTGCCTGGGCGGGAGCGTGGAACTATTGGTTCCTTGGTCTTGGTCTTATTCTGCTTGGTGTGGGTGGATGGTATGCCTTCGATACCATTCGCAAGAGGAGGGAATTTGAGGAGTATATGGCTTCTGATAGCAAAAGAGAGTTCGTTAGCAATCTTAGGGAAATTGAGGAAATAGCCTACAAACTGGGAGAGAAATATCAGAATAGGCTGGAAGAGAAGAAGAGAAAATGGAGGATAAAGTAGCTCTTTTTCTCATTTTTCTTGTTTTCCTTCCATCGCTGGGTAGTGTGAGAGGTTCTTCCTATAACAATGAGGATTTAAAAATATGTGAGGTATCTCCCTATCCCTATTCGGGCACACAGATGGAGTACATTTGCATTTACAATCCCATGGATATATGGGTCTCTCTAAGTTCATATATCCTCGCAACTTCCACTTATGAGCTGATTCTTAAAGGTCTCATCGCTCCAGAAGAGAAGATGTACATAGCGGAGAATGGCAGTGCATTTCTCCAATTCATGGGCTTTTGGCCCAGCTACAATTTCTCAGACTTTGGTGGCGGGAGATTTCATATGAGAAACTCGGGAGATGTAATTCTTCTGAAGAAGGGCGATAGGGTAGTGGACGTGGTGGTATACGGAGATTATAAATATAAGGGCGATGGATGGGTAGGAGATGGAGTATCCCTGTCTCAGGGGCATATCTTGAGAAGACTCTCTTTGAGGGATACCAATACTGCGCGGGATTGGAGCAATTATCATGCGATCGGGCAAAGTGATTATAAGCCACGAAGTTTCTATGCCTCTCTAGAAATTTTTCCATATCCAGATGAGTGGCGCGAAGTTCTGAGATTTATAAAAACTGCTCGTCAGGAGCTGTTTATTGAAGGGTATTATCTCGATAGCGAAGAATTCACAAATTCGCTCTTGGAGAAATTGAAAATGGGTGTTAATGTATCTATTCTTCTTGAAGGAAATCCGATAGGAGGTCTCACCTCAGGAGAGAAGTACTATGTGCATAAACTCTGGAAGAATGGGGCAAGGATAAGATTTATGATAAATGACCCAGAAAGAAAGATATATGATAGATACGCGTTTATTCATTCCAAGCTCATCATAAAGGATGGTTCGGAGATTCTTGTAGCTACAGAGAACTTTGATGATCGTGCTCTCACTCCCTGCGGCAATCGCGGGTATGGAGTGATAGTAAAGAATCAGGAGTTTGCAACCTATCTCAGGAGAATGTTTCTTAGAGATTTTGCCCCTTTACAGGATATTCGTGAGTATGGAGGGGAGTTCAAGAATGTGAAATTTGAGAAGGGCGAGCATATGGAACTTCGGAGAAAAAACTTTAGAAGTGTGAATTTGAGCGCAAGAATATACCCCGTAATTTCTCCTGATTTCTCTATGGAAATCTTTAAGAGCTTTATTACGACGCAGAAGAACCTAAGAATAGAGGCACCCTACATAGGAAACGAGATATGGGAAATGGTGAGAAATAAAACCACAGACATACTTGTTGAGAAGGGAAATTTTCCGCGATTTCAAGGCAAGAGACATTATATCTCGCATCTTCATGGAAAGCTTATAATAGGAGACACCGCAATTCTTGTGGGAAGCATGAATCTGGATCTCTTTTCCGCAATGAACAATCGTGAAGTTTCCCTAATAATAGAGAGTAGGGAGGCAGTAAAATATTTTCTTAAGATTTTTCAATATGATTCTGAGGCTCCCGGAGAGCTAAAGGCTGTGATACATATAACAAGGGATAACGGCATTTGGGTGGATATGCGAGATAGTATCGGGGATATCACATATTGTCGGATATATGTGGATGGTCATATGATTTACAATGGCACGGAAATGAGGCACCACCTTAATTTATCCGGAGAACATGTGATCCGTGGAGAGGTTGTCGATTCTTCGGGAAGGATGGATTTCGTGGAAATAAAGCTGTCCAAGGAGGAAAGAAAATTTGTGTTCTCGCCTCTTTACTTAATCCCTATAATTATCGCAGTATTCCTTTACAAAGTTTGGAAGGACCATGGATGAGTCATATATCTCATCGTTATAGTATCTGGTCTTAAACCCACAACTCCTTCGTCTTTCTATAGGAGAATCACTGGCCATCACAAAAGCCCACATACCTGAGGGATATGTAGGTATATAAGCTAGGTAGATCTTCACATAGCGGAATATCTTCCCCAGGGTATTCTTAGCCTTGCACACCTCCTCTGGGTGATAGAAAGGTGTGCCACACTGCTGGGTGATTATACCACCCTCATTCAAAGATGCTTTCAGGCTTTCATAGAATTCTCTTTCAAATAGACCGGCTGCTGGGCCTACAGGATCCGTAGAATCTATTATTATTACATCAAAATTTCTTTCTTTTTTAACAAATTCCACACCGTTCTCAATATGGAGATGAACCCTCGGGTTCTGGTAAGCGGAGGATAGCTCCCGTAGATATTTTTTGCTGAGCTCTACCACATCCCTATCTATTTCCACCACATGCACCTCTTCAGGATCGTGCTTCAAAACTTCCCTGGCTGCACCCCCATCCCCACCTCCTATTATCAATATTCTCTTGGGCTGAGGGTGAGTAAGCATGGGGGGATGCACTATCATCTCGTGATATATGAACTCATCTTTTATGGTGGTCTGAACTGTTCCATCGATCACAAGCATTTTCCCAAATTCGTAGGTCTCAAAGAGATATATGTCCTGATAGTGAGATTTGACATGGGCTATTTCCTCCTTTATACGAAAGCTCAGCTTTACGTTGGATGTATGCTCCTCCGAAAACCAGTAATCCATGGGTTAAGTGCAAAATTAGGGAGTATTTTAATCTTTTGCGAAAAATAACAGAGAGGAGGCGATAACTTTTTTATAGGAAATGCAATATCGCATCACCACGGTGATTCACTATGCGCAGGGTGAAATTAAACTTAAATATACCACGCACCACAGTGCTCGTGATCGTGCTTCTGAGCCTTATCATGGCCTTAGCCTTTTTCTTGAGAACCTACTGGGCAATAGGGCCATCGCTCAAATACGGATATTCCGTGTCGGGTGGGTCGGACTCCTATTATCATGAGAGGATTATATCATATATTCTTCAGGCCAAGCATCAGCTTATTGAAGACCCTATGCTGAATTATCCTATAGGGGTGAATAACCCAAGGCCGCCACTCTTCCACTGGGCCATAGTGCTATTCAGCTATGTTTTCTATCCCTTTATGGGTAGCTACAATGCTGCCATGCTCACCCTAATTCTATTTCCTGCGATATGGGGCACGCTTACAATAATTCCCCTCTATCTTCTAGGCAAGGAGGCATTTAATAGAAAAGTTGGACTTATCTCAGCGTTCCTTCTTGCCATAATGCCAGCGCACATGATGAGGAGTGTTGCCACCCAGGCGGATTGGGATGCCTTTGATCTCTTCTTCATCATCCTGATGTTCTACTTCTTCCTCAAGGCCCTAAAGGAGGTGAAGTACAAAAAGTGGATAAAGAACTGGGGCAACGCATCGGAAGTGAAAAATGGACTGCGTGAGTTCTTTAGGGAGAATCGCAAGCCGGTGATTTACGCTGCTCTTGCAGGGGCATCCCTTGGCTCTGTGGCGCTGGCCTGGAAAGGATATACCTATGCCGAGGCAATCCTATTCATCTATCTTATCTTCCAGCTTTTCATAAACAGGTTCAGAAATAAGTCCAATCTCCACGTGACTGTGTTTATGATCATCTTCACTCTCGTGGCTTTTCTTATGGCACTGCCATGGTATGCAGGAACCCACAGGCTTGGCCAGTGGTATTCTGTGCCTCTTCTCCTAATGCTGGTTGCCATAATACTAGGAATATACTTTGAAGTTACATCCAAGTATCCATGGCCCTTTGTATTCCTCATGGCCGGTGTTGGAATAGGCGTGGGCGCTCTTCTTATCAACCTATTTGCACCTACTTTGTGGGAAACGCTGGTAAGCGGACAAGGGTATTTTGTCAAAAGCAAGCTTTACTCTACCATTGCAGAAGCACAGCCCGCAGCGCTGGGTACCCTTGCCATGTCCTTCGGTCCTGGAGTATTCCTCCTTGCCTTCTTAGGTATAGCATATATCCTCTATCTCATCAAGAAGAAGATGGAGGAGTACTATCTCTTCTTTGTCATCTACTCCCTGGTGGCCATATATATGGCGATTTCCGCGGCGAGATTTATGTTTAACGCAGCTCCGGCCTTTGCACTCACAAGTGGCGTTGCAATAATATGGTTGCTGGAGAAACTGAAGATTAAGGAAGCGGCTAAAGAACTGGGCAAGTATCAGGGCAGGTTCAGGAAGAGCTTTAGAAAGACCATAAAGTTCACCCAGGTCGTAGGTGTGATAGTTCTGGCTACCCTTGTGATTTTGCCCAATGTATGGAGCGCGGTGGATGCTGGAATACCCTATGAGATCAAGGATAAGTACGATAAGCAGATCTATAATGCAATGCCCACTTTTATGAGGCCTAACAACACCACGTATCAAAGATACTCTCCATGGTATCTTGGAGGCTTCGGTTATTCTGTGCCCAAACCGGATTATCCATGGCCTAGAGCCTGGCACTGGTTAAGCGAGCAGGATAATAGTACTCCTCCGGAAGATAGGCCTGCCTTCGTCTCCTGGTGGGATTATGGATTTGAAGCTGTGAGGGAGGGTAAGCATCCCACAGTAGCCGATAACTTCCAGAACGGTTATCAGGTGGCCGCTCAGATTATAACCGCGCAGAATGAAAGTGAGGTAATAGCCCTATTCATCGCGAGACTTCTCGATGGGGATTTTGCCAAACATCACGGTTCCCTAAGTCCTCAGGTGAAGGAGCAACTTAGCCGCTATCTTGGTGAGGAGCAGGCTAACAAGATAGAGAATGTTATGAAAGATCCTGGAAAATATAGAAATGAGGTGCTTAGCAATCCCTCCTATTACGGAAAATATGAATCGGATATTTCGGACATAAACACCAAGTATGTGATGATAAAAGGAATAATAGCTCATCATCCGGAGAGTAGAATTGTGGCACTTTACGATGCCATAAGAAATATAACTGGCTATGATATCAGGTACTTTGCTGTTGATTACAGACTTTTCCCATTCTCTGGAAGGAACACGGGAATCTTCTATGCCCCCGCAAAGCTGGGTGATAGAAGAATCAAAGAATATGGAGGAACCGTTGTACCCTATGATTTCTATGAGCTCAAAGCTGTAGATGATAAGGGTAATACCTATGATTTGGATAAGGTGCCTATGCATGCTCACATTGTAAACTACAAGATAATCTATAAGCCCATGTTCTTCCACTCCATGCTATATCGCACTTTCATTGGATATTCTGGCCTGGATATAGGCAAAGGCCCTGACATTCCAAGCTTCTCTCAAAATCTTTCTACATACCCACCTATGCAGGCTTGGAATATGACGCATTTCAAGCTCGTTTATAAGACGGCGTTCTGGAATCCATATAAAGATTATCAGAATCATAGCGACGCTTGGAAACCTATACCTATTGAACTCGCCCTGAAATATCAGAGAGAGGGCAAAGGCACGGTGGACCTAAATCCTCCTGCGTATCGTATTCTGCCGAATGATGTTGTGATGGTTAAATTCTATGAGGGTGCTATAATAAAGGGTAGGGTCACTCTTTCTAACGGTGAACCTCTAAAACATGTTAGAATTACCCTCTATGATGAGTACAATATACCCCATGCCACCGTTCTAACGGATAATCAGGGTTACTACTCCATAACTGCTGTGGCGGGTAATCTTACCCTGGTAGTGTCCACGGATGGAGGTCTGGATAAGCTAATGTTGCAAGAAAAAACTGTGCTTCAGAGAATCCATATAAATGTTACTGAAGAGCAGGCTATGAGACTTAAGCCCAACTATGTAATTCATAAAGATATAGTTATCAAGGCTGCTAATTTGAATGGCGTCGTATATTATGATGTGGATCATGATAAAAAGCTCACAGATAAGGATGTTAAACTTAGCAATGCGACGGTAATACTCTGGAACAGCACCTACAACTTCACTAAGGAAGCTAAGGTAAACAACGGAAGCTATGAGATAAAGAATATACCACCTCATACCTACAACATAGGACTTATAATAAATGGGAAGAAATTTGAAAAGATAAGCAGTGTGACCCTCAATGCAGGGCGCAATGTTAGCAAGGATGTGGTGCTTCAACCTTCTTATTTGGAAGGTTCGGTGACCTTTGAAAACGGTGAAGCAGTACCTAATGCTGTGGTTGAAGCCTTTGGAGATGCGAAATATGTTTTCCACACCGATGAGAATGGTAGCTATAAGGAAATTGTTGTTCCAGGTAATTACACAGTGGTAGCTCACTACGGGGATAATTACTCCAGCAGATACATCGTGCCCGTTTATCAATGGAATTATACGGCAAAGCAGAATATCACCGTTCGCAAGGCGTATCTGCTAAGTGGCACGGTGCTATACAATCGTCATTTTGCCGCTGGGGCAATTGTGAAGATAAAAAGTGAGCTTGTGCCCCATGATGTATACCTTGAGAGGGTATCTTCCAAAGGAACATTTGCCGCTCATTTACCTGCAGGCATATATTCCATCTATATTCTCTATTCCACCTCTGACGGCAAGGCAGTATACTGGAATCTTGTTGAGCTCAATGAGAGCATGAAAATGAATATAATTCTAAGAGATGCTTACTCTCTCGAAGGATATGTGGAAAACGGGAAGAATTATACCAGTGTGGAGATTTCTGTGTTTAGTGGAAGCAAGTTCTACAGGAGTTATGCCAACAATACCGGATTCTTCGAAATTTATCTGCCTAAGGGGAAATATACTCTTGGATTCTTTGGCTGGGATAAGAAGAATCATCCCTACTTTGGAAGAATGAGCGTGAATCTTCAGGGTAATGTGGAAACAACAGTGAAACTCTATGCTACGCAGAACATTACAGGCTATGTTTACTACGATAAGAACGGAGATGGAATAAGGGAGGAAAATGAGACCATAAAGAACGGATTAGTGCTTCTTAGGGACAATAATGGCTATTTCCTTGTTAGAAATATACCTCCCAACGGAAACTTCCATGTGGCCTCCACCTCCAATTGTGAAATCGATGTGTGGGTTTATGGCTATCGGAAAATTGGAGCGGAGTTGAAGAAGGGGGAGTATTTGATTAAGGTGGAGCCTAAGCTTGTGATTGTTACCGGTAAGATTTACAGAGAGGGTAAGCCCAACGACATCGCAGTTAACCTGCTATTCAAATCGGCCAATTACACAAAGATTGTTGAAAATGTTATAGACTCTTACTATGTAGAGTTGCCTCCTGGAGATTATACAGTACTTATAAATGGAGGTGAGAGGACCTATAAGACCTCCTATCATCTCTCTCTCTACAAGGATGAAGGAAAAGTGATGAAAGATATCAATTACACAGCCTATGCTCATATTACCGTGATTACTGATGCCACCCAGGTGATCTGGTATAGAGATGCAAGACAGATTGCAACCGGTAAAAGTGTAACCCTGCCTCTTGGTGATTATCTTGTTTATGCCAAGAGCGGAGCTAATGTTGCCCTTAAAGCTTTAAGGATTACAGAGAACTCTACCTTCGAGTTGCAGTTGGAGGAAGGATATTGGGTAAGCATAATAGAAGAGAATGTCACCTTGCGTTTCCCTGTGAAAATCATAAGCTGCGAAGGAAGCATGCTTGTGAATACTCACTCTATTCTTCTACCGGCAGGAGATTACATTTTCGTAGTAAATGAGACGAGGCTTATAAATGGCATCTACTATCATTACTCATCCAGAGTGGAGAAAGAGATAAATGGAGAAACTTCTGTGCATCTCTACATTGAAAAATCCGCGATTCTGGCTCACTGGATTGGGATAGCCTGGGCAGGCAGGGAGCCGGCATCCAACGCGGTGATAGAAGTCATAGCTCTCGAGAAAGGAAAGAATAATATGACTATAACTACCGACACGAACGGACAATTTGATGTTTATATAACCCCTGGAAAATATATGCTCTATAGCTGGTACATCATGGGGAATAGCCATTATGCTTATCTTGGCACTGTGAATGTACCCAAGGGGATATTCTCCAAAGTTTTAGTGTATCAGAGAGGCTACATGGTTATGGGTTCTGTGTACCTTAAGAATGAAAAGGTGAGTGTGCCGATCCGTGTAGATACCTCCTATGGCAGTATGGAGATAAAGGCCCATGGAACATACTCCATAATTTTGCCTGCTGGAGATTACACTCTCACTGCTAAAACTGCTGTTGAAGAATATGGACTTATGATTAATTATTCCGCCAGTAGAAACATAGAGGTGCATAGCAATACCTATGCCGACCTTGTACTGGAGCGCGAAAGTGTTCATAAGGTTACCATGAACATCATTGCAGCAGATACGGAGGTCTCCCCAGGAGGAATAATCCATGTATTCCTGAAGCTTAAAAATGTTGGAAATGACAAGGAAAGCGTGAAGCTGGAGAGCTTTTCGGGATGGAGAATTATTAATTCCACAACCTATGTGCTCTATCCTGGTCAGGGAACCTTTGTGTTTATAAAAGTGAAAGCTCCAGAAAATGCCAGAGCTGGAAACAATACCGTGCACATAAGAGCGAGATACGGTGATGTGTCCGATGCATATTTAACTGTGTATGTGAACAAGCAATATGAGAGCATGTTCAACTATACTGCGGAGAAATGGAGCTCCAGTACTCTTATTTACAATGTTACCATAGAGAACAAGGGAAATGGTGAAGTTGAGTACACGGTGGAAATTCTAAATTTGGATGAGCTAAGGACCAGAGGCTGGGAACCCCATATCCTCATCCATGGTAAGAACGCTACCAAAGTTACTGTAGCAGCGGGACACAAAAGAAGCATAGAGGTGGAGCTCGTAGCCCTTCGGGAGTCCCCAGGAGTATCCTCTCCAGTGAAGCTTGAGATCATAGAGGATGGCAAGATTGTGCATATTCTCAACATACCCATTCAGAACACAGAGGTAACCATGGCACAGGCGTATATAAAAGCCAAGGATGTAAGCAATTACACAGCTTTTTCGATGCCGTGGGGATGGTATGGAATATGGGGTGCAGCCATTGCATTCCTAATTGCCATATTAATGCTATGGAGGAGGAGAAAATGAAGCATAAAATAACTTTCATCGTTCTTGTCCTTCTAAGCTTAACTGCGATGCTTCCCTATACCCACGCATCGTCGGGTAGCGTGCATATTCAAGGTCCTATAATAGCTGCTACCCAGAGCAATGTGACATACAAGGTCTATGTGGACGAGTATTTTGAGAGATACAAGTGTGAGATGTTTATTGCAGGCCAAAATCTCACAGGAGCAAAGCCTTTAAATAGCGTATCTAAAACTTCCAATGATGGAAAATTCGAGTTTGAGATAACAACGCCTAAGGTCCCACAGACCCTCTACATAAGTTTTCGCATCTATGGTTACACAGGAAGCAAGATAAAGATCTTGGAGAGGGAGATAACACTGAGCGTGGTGTCACCGCTTCCTGTAAAGGTGAAGATAAAGAATCCCAACAGCTATGAGATAAAAGATGTGGTGCTTCGCTTCTATGTGGACGGAGAATATATAGGAAATACCACCGTAGATAAGGTGGCTGCCAACTCCACCAAGACCGTGGTATATCGCTGGATTCCGCAGAATCTTCAGAAAGGAAAGCATACCTTGAAAATAGTAATAGAGAGCCATGGTATAGTTTTCGAGAATGGAAAAACTGCCTATTCCTATGAGTTCTATTACGGCGAGAAGCCATCCTATGATTACATCTACTACTCTGGACTGGCATTATTGATTGCCCTATCCACAGTATTTTCCCTCATGCTCCTTGGTAGAAAAGGTAGAAAAAGCGCTCCCGCACCAAAATGGAAGAAATAATTATTTTATCTTTTTTATATATTCTATCCACCTTTTTGCATCCTCGATCTCATTCTCTTCTCTGTACTCTTTGAGAAAAAGAATGGCTCTTCTTAAAATAAGCGCTTTGGTCACCAACTCCTCCGGAATATCATCCATCTTGCTTATCTCCTCTCTTAGCTCATCATAAACTTCCTGGTATTTTCTTATCATCTTGCTCCTCTCTCCTGAGACTATGTCGTCCTTAATGTTGTAAATTTTACCATGGAGCTCTAAGGTATTTGGGATATCAACACTGAGGACATTGACCAGAGCATCTATCTTTCTCAGAGCTTCATCTCTCTTCATCTTTTCCTCCCATGAGGGCTACGGCATCCTTCAGGCTCATCTTGCCTAACGCTACTTCCCGGGCCAGTTCTTTGGATATAGTTATCTTTCCGCCACTCTCTATTCTGCTCCTTCTCTGGATCTCTTTCAGATATCCCTCCCTTATAACTACATTGAGTTTGTTTCTCACCAATCTGCCTCTCGTGAAAGCGATAACCTTTGCAGATTCTATATCCTTGTTGTTTATGGCCTCAGAGGTGTTTCTCTCATCAACCATTTCAACCCTATAATTTTCTACAAGAGAATTTATTATCCTATTTCGATTTACTATGTCTCCGTCTCCAATTCTGATAATGAAGTGTTCGGGAGAGTATCCTCGATAGACTTCATCTACGTAGCTTTTCACTTTATCAACGCTGCTCAACTGTACCTCTTCAACAAAATTTCCATCACCAACCACCACTATTCCCGGCTTGGGACCTGGGTCTATACCTACAATCACTCTTTCAAACCTTCTCTTTCCATAAAGATAGGAATGAACTTTTCTGGCGCATTCCTCTGGAGTCGAGCAGTGTATGAAATCATGGTCCTGCATATCTGAAATTATCACCTCGAACTCTTTGAGCTGGTCTTCGCTGAGAAGCATCTCGTAGGGGATACTCCTCTTTTTTAGCTCCAAAGCAACACGATATCCAAATCTGAAATCCTTACATAGTATTCCTACCTTCAATGATTTCAAACATTTCTTACTCATATTTATAAGTAGCGAAAAAAGAGAAAAATTACTTGAGCATGGGCATCCAGATGCCCTTCTCCTTGGCTGTGCGGATTGCTATTTCGTAACCGGCATCTGCATGGCGTACCACACCAAGTCCGGGATCATTGTTAAGCACTCTGGATAGTTTCATCTCTGCCATCTTGGTACCGTCTGCGACCACCACCATGCCTGCGTGGATACTATAACCTATACCCACACCGCCTCCATGGTGCACAGAAACCCAGGTAGCACCGGACGCTACGTTGAGCAACGCATTAAGTATGGGCCAATCTGCAATTGCATCGCTGCCATCCTTCATTCTCTCAGTCTCACGATATGGCGATGCTACACTTCCAGTATCATGATGATCACGACCTATGGCTATGGGTGCATCCACAACTCCCTCACGCACAAGCTCGTTAAATGCAAGACCTGCCTTCTGTCTCTCACCATAGGCAAGCCAGCAGATCCTCGCAGGTAATCCCTGCCACTTCACATGCTCCTCTGCCTTGTCTATCCACTGAATCAAATGCTTGTTATCTGGGAACAGTTTCTTGATGACCTTATCAGTCTCATATATATCCTCGGGATTACCGCTAAGAGCAACCCAGCGGAATGGTCCACTTCCTTCAGAGAAAAGGGGCCTTATATATTCTGGAACATAACCCGGGATCTTGAAAGCATCCTCCACACCGGCCTCCTTGGCCTGTGCCCTTATGTTGTTGCCATAGTCAAATACTTTTGCCCCATGCTCCTTGAACCATACCATAGCAGGCACATGCTTCCTCAGGGATTTTCGTACCTCTTCAAGATATTTCTCTGGATCATTCTCTCTCAATTCAGCTGCCTCTTCTACACTATACCCCGAAGGAATATAGCCGTTAAGAGGATCATGTGCCGCCGTTTGATCAGTGACCACATCTGGGACTATTCCACGACGTACTAGTTCCGGATAAACATCGGCAGCATTAGCCCAAAGCCCTATACTCAGGGGCTTTCCTTCCTTAAGTGCCTCATCTTTCATCTTCAGAGCTTCATCAAGATCATCGGTCCACGTATCCAGATAACCATGTTTTAATCTCCTCTCTATGTGGGATTTGTCCACTTCAACTATTATGCCCACGCCATTGTTCATAGTTATTGCAAGAGGCTGGGCGCCTCCCATTTCTCCCAATCCCGAGGAAAGAACCCATTTGCCTGTAAGGTCATGCTGCCCAAATTCCTTGCGGGCTACGGCATACAAAGTCTCATAAGTTCCCTGAAGGATGCCCTGGGTACCTATGTAGATCCATGAGCCCGCGGTCATTTGTCCATACATAATGAGACCACGCTCTTCCAACTCACGGAAATATTCCCAGGTTGCCCATTTTGGCACCAGTAAAGAGTTGGCAATAAGAACTCTAGGAGCCCATTCATGTGTCTTGAATACCGCCACAGGTTTTCCAGATTGCACCAGCAGGGTTTCATCCTCCTCCAGCTTCTTAAGGGTATCTACTATGGCATCAAAGGCCTCCCAATTCCTTGCTGCTCTACCAGTTCCGCCGTAAACTATAAGATTTGCAGGATCTTTAGCCACCTCTGGGTCAAGATTGTTCATTAAAAGCCTGAGAGGTGCCTCCGTTTGCCAGGATTTAGCATTTAATTTTGTGCCTCTTGGGGCGCGAATCTCTCTCATACTCCCCCAATAGATATTCTGATTTAAAAAATTTATCTTTAAAATTTTGTCAGGAAGGAACATTGTTTCTTCCCAAAATTTCTTCTGTACGGTTATTGTTCTTTAAGATAATCTAAGGATTTTTTAGAGTTATATTTATATAACTAATTTTTAGATATTTCAGTTTGAAAAAAATTAAATAACAAGATTTCATGTATAAATTAGGTGTCTAAAATGTTCAAAAGGGCAATAATAACAGGTATAATAATGCTACTAATTTTGAGCAGTATAGGTGGGATGGCAAGCAGTATGGAAGAGAAGAATAGGCGTGGATTTTTCAAGGGCAATGTCTTCAATAATCTGCGAATAATGGTGGAGATAAACGAGGATTATGCAGTTATAAGAGATGCGAAGAATGGAGAAACGCTTGTTGAGAAGGCGTATCCGATAATAGAGATAAAAGAAGGAAAAGAGTGGAGAAAGATAAGCTTCGAATACAAATTTATGGAGATAGGGGAGCATAGAGGCTGGCACACCGTAGCCATGGGATTCGCGCATAGCGGTAAGATTGCTGTGCGCGGATTTTTAGAATACTATCAGAGAAAAAAGGTGGGAGAAGGAGCGCCTTTGTATCCTCTTTTGCTCCTCTATTTCAATAAAAGTGTGGAGCATAGGGTTGTGTGGAGATATGAAGGCATTGCGACGAACTGGTTTGAGGTGATAGACAATGGCACGGGAGAGACGAGAGCGCCGTTTAAGGAAGGGCATGCAAGGAGGGTGATATATAATGGCACAATACAGGGGAAGATGGAATTTGAAGAAGGGCAGGATATAGTGCTTGCGTGGAAGAATGGAGTGAAAGAATTCGGCTTGAACTGGGAAAGAGAGAAGTTGAGATACAAAACCTTGAAATTTGATGTTGAAGATAGGGTTAATATGGAGATAGTGGAAAAGAAAAGCGATGAAAAGATGCTCAGAAGCACCGATAACCTGATATTTGCATATACTCCACCTATGCCATCTTCCGGTGGAAGCGGTAGTAGCGTAGATTCAGATGGGGATGGATTGAGTGACTCCACAGAAGAGGCAGGATGGTATATCTGGATATGTAGATATGGCATGACATGGCAATATCTCTGGGTACATTCTGACCCATATAATCCAGATAGTGATGGCGATGGGCTAACAGACGGATTTGAGTATTTTCATAATTTAAATCCTGAGGAAGCAGATACCGATGGGGATGGGTTAGATGACTATGAAGAAATAAATCGGTATGGTACCTATGGCTATATCTGGGACTCTGACAGAGACGAATTGAGTGATGGAAGAGAGGTAAAAGTTTATGGAACTGATCCTCATCTGGAGAATCATAGATACGCCATACTCCTGGCTCCTGTTAGACAGGCCAAGGAAATAGCTTTCAAAAAAAGCATAGAAAGTTTTAGGGAGTATTTGTTGGATCTGAGATGGAAAGATGAAAACATATGGTTCCTTACTGCGAAAGATGATGATCCTAATACCAACGAATGGTGGATTGATGGTGATGCCACATATACTAACTTGATGAACGCATTGAATGCGATTTCTCAAAAATCTACGGACAATGATTTATTTGTTTTTATATATGCAGATCATGGAGGCGGTTATCTTGACCACACGAGTGCAGGATATCCTCCTGGTAACTATGGGGGGCGAAGAGATGGAGGATCGGAGGATAGTAATCCCAATGATGAGTATCGTGATGGTATAGGTGATGATGACAATGACCCTAATACTGTAGGTGGCAACGAATACGACGAAGCTATATGCACACTTAATTCCTATTGGTACGATGATGAATTTGCGACTGCTTTAGAGAATATTAGAAGTAAGTACAAGATTTTGATTTTCGATTCGTGCTTCTCTGGAGGCTTCATTGAGGATTGCTCCAATGATTGGAGTGCAGAAAATACGCTTATCCTTACATCAGCTCCAGAAAACGATTTTGCTTGGTACAAATTTTATGAGTATACTCTTTATCTACATTACTTCATAGAAGGTTTGACCTGGAATTCATCGTTAGGAACACATAATCCCGATACCTATTATGAAGTCTCCAACCATAATGGCATCATAGATTGCGAGGAGGCTCATGCATATGCAGATGAATATGCCAGCGAGGATACACCTTGTATATGGGATAGTGATCCACAGACTAATATTTGCATTTGGGGTGCATAAATTAGTAAGAACTAACCGAGCTGATAAGTGAGTAGCGGGCAAGTCCTGAAAAGGACATAGTGTAGGTACCTACAAGAGAGTCGTTATCTTCTTTTCGATGTTTAGAAAGAGGGCGGAGTCTCCTTAAGTAGGAAAGATTAAATATACTCCGCCGTATCTCCCAAATATGCGTAAATCCAGATATCCCGGGGTGTATCTCCATAATGGAGATTATTATACCCCCTCTCAGGATGCACAGCCGGTATATGGAGAGAAAATGCTTAAAATAAGGGGGAAAATCTACAGAAGATGGGATCCCATGCGGAGTAAATTATCCGCTGCAATGCATCTTGGACTTGAAAACTTTCATTTCAAGGAGAGTAAGGTGCTTTATCTCGGTGCGGCCACAGGCACCACAGTGAGTCATGTATCCGATATTGCGACTCTGGTATGGGCTGTAGAAATCTCACCCATCTCTATGGAATCTTTGGTTACTTTAGCTGAGAAAAGGAAAAATATAATTCCCATTCTAAATGATGCTAGAAAAACGGAGGAATTCAGCATCTTTGTGGAATCCCCCCATGTGATCTATCAGGATATATCACAAAGAGACCAGGTGGATATTTTCCTGAGCAATATGCTTCAATTCAAAGCCTCCATCGGTTATCTTATGCTCAAAACCAGAACAATAAACATAAGAAAAAAACCCAGGGAGATTCTTAAGGAGACCATGGCAATTCTTCAGGAATATTTCTCTATTTTAGAGATAATAGATCTCAAGAGATATCAAAAGGACCATTATGGTATAGTGGTGAGCCAATGATGGATCTTTTGATAATAAGAATTTATAGATTTCTCTTTCCAATAATGGTGGCCATAATTTACATACTTGCACTCTATATACTTCTTCCCCCCTCTCTTTTCTATCCAATCGGAGGCATACTTCTTCTCTATCTCATACCCCCTGCAGGGAAGGAAAGTATGGTCCCTGCAGCGGTGTATGTCCTTCGCGATGCCTATGGAGCTGGAAGTATATTTATAGCCTCTGCTCTTATTTCGATGATAGATATTCTAGTTGCCTGGTGGGTAAGCTGGAACTGGGAGCTTGTAAAGAAGATACCTCTTTTGGGACTCTACATAGAGAAACTTGAAAAAATAGGAAGAAAAAAGTGGAAGGAGCACAGAATAATGAGAAAATTTGTATATGCCGGTCTCGCAGGATTCGTGGCCATACCCTTTCAGGGTTCAGGAGGTTTAACTGCCACCGTAATAGGGAGAATTCTTGGGCTTGGAGAATATAAAGTGATAGCATCCGTTGCAATAGGCGCTATCGTTGGATGTCTCTTTATAGCCACAGGAGCATACTTTGCCATATTTACTTTGGGTAAGAGTGGTTTTCTGGTGGTAGGAGGAATAATTATATTCCTGATTGTGCTTTGGGTAATATACAAATGGCTTAAGGGTGAGGAAGAATGAGGATTCTAGTAACGGGAGGAGCAGGCTTCATAGGAAGCCATCTGGTGGATAAGCTAATGGACCAGGGTCACGAAGTCAAAGTTTACGACAACCTCAGCTCTGGAAAGCTGGAGTTCATAGAAAAACATCTTCACGATAAGCGCTTTAAGTTTGTGAAGGCGGACCTTCTGGATTTTGAAACCCTGAAAAAGGAGCTCGAAGGTATGGAACTGGTATATCATGTAGCCGCCAATCCGGATGTGCGGCTGGGCGCCCAAGATACCCGAGTACATTTTGAACAAAATGCCCTGGCGACATACAACCTCTTGGAGGCCATGCGCATTAATGATGTGAGAGATATTATTTTCACATCCACCTCCACAGTTTACGGGGAGGCAAAGATCATACCCACCCCTGAAGATTATGGACCCCTCATTCCCATCTCGCTCTATGGGGCCTCCAAACTTGCAGCGGAAGCTTTCATAACCGCGTATGCTCATACTTTTGGCATGCGTGCGGTAATTTACCGCTTTGCCAATATTGTAGGGCCAAGAAGCACCCACGGTGTGATTTATGATTTCATAATGAAGCTGAGAAAGAATCCCCAGGAGCTGGAAATCTTAGGGGATGGTACCCAAACCAAGTCCTATCTGTACGTGGAAGATTGCGTTAACGCCATAATCTTCGGATATGAGAATATGAGAAGTGATGTGGAAATCTTCAACATAGGAAGCGAGGATTGGATAAATGTACGAAAAATTGCAGACATAATCGTAGAGGAAATGGGATTGAGCCACGTAAAATATCGTTTTACAGGAGGCAAAAGGGGATGGAAAGGCGATGTTCCCAAAATGCTGCTTTCAATAGAGAAGATAAAGAGCTATGGTTGGAAACCAAAATACAATAGTGAAGAAAGTGTAAGATTAACGACTCAACATCTTCTCAGGGAGCTCTGAGTTCCTCGGTGCTCAGTATGTTCCTCTCTATGATTTCTGGTTCCTGCCACTTGATATGCAGCTTAATCTTTAGCTTGTCCCGATGATATGATACTTCAAAATTCTCCACCTGAGAGCGGTAGAGCTTGTATCTCTTGCCATCTGGGGTTAATCGGGTGTCCTCCACTTTTATGAGGCCAAAACTTTCCAGTTCCTTGATTTTCCTGTAAGCGCTTGCTAGGGGAATATCAAATTTATAGGCGATTTCCCTGACAGACATGGGCTTGATGGCCGATGCCGCCAGTATCTTGAGATTGTACTCATCCATCAACACCATAGTCAGAGCATACCTATCCATCTTGCATCCCCAGTATTTATTGGGGGATTCCTTTTTAAAGATTTCGAAGCAATTTTCTCTTGGGATAATTACAGAAGATATCCTCGACTGCGAATTTCTTATGCAAACATTTCCTGAGAAACAGGAATGATACCAATTAATCAATATTATTTTATAAAAATTTATCCAAAAATTTAATAAAGTGTGCCCCGATGGTTTCTTATGAACCTGGAGGTGAAAAGTATGGTCAGCATCTTTATGGACCGCTATGCCTCGCAAATCCTCTTAGGTACTTCGGCGAGGCCAAAGGGGATCAGGGAACTTAGCAGAGAGTACAATATACCCGTAACAGTTTGCTACAGAAGAATAAAGAAACTTGTGGAGATAGGACTCCTTCAAGAAGAAAAAATAGGAAAAAGAGTGAAATACAAATCCAAGATCGAGGATTTCAATGCCGTCATGGATTTCGAGAACAATACCCTGAGGATAACCATGGTGGCCGATGGAGAAAGATATGATGCTGAAACCAATATACTATGAGCTTATCGCAATTTCCTTTGCACTTCTGATAATCCTCGGCGGCGTGGGTAGTTTGGAGTATAAGAGTGGATTTGCTATCCAGGAACTAAATGCTTCTGTGGGTGAAATAAAGGATAATATAAAATGGAACTTGGCTGCGAGATTAACCTGGATGGGAAATGCGGATAATCCCAGGATAGGTAGGGACGGCTTAGGAAATTACCATATAGTCTGGCAAGATGATAGAAATGGAAACTGGGATATATACTATCTTAAGGTAGATACAGAGGGTTTCAAGCTTCTAAATGATACGAGAATTACTACCTATCCAGGCAACGATACCAACCCGGACATGGTGAGCAACAATAACACCGTGTATGTTGTCTGGCAGAGAGAAATAAATTCCCACTGGGCCATATATTTTGCCAGGCTTACCTACACAGAGGAAGATATAGACCTTGAAATTCCACCCAAGCCGTTAGTTGAGGGGGATTTTAATGCCACAGAGCCACGAATAGCTATGGATTCCAGAGGATACCTTCACCTGGTATGGCAGGATGATAGAAACGGAAACTGGGATATATACTACGATATTTTTAACAGAGATGGAAAGCCCATGATCTCTGCTAAGGATATCTCACAAGATGAGAGCAACTCCACAAGACCTGAGATTGTTGTAGACAACAGCAACAATGCTCATGTGCTATGGATAGATGAAAGAAGCGTGCCTGGATACAGCGTGCTCTATCGAAAAATATCATCCTTTGGAAGTTCTTTAGGACCCGTGAAAAAGATAAGTGTGGTGTCGCCCAAGAGCACAATCCATGCAGTGTTCTATGATGATGCACTCTACGTTTCTTTCTCCTGTTCTAGGGAGATGCTTGCCTACGAGGTCATATTCACCAAACTCAATGAAGCCGGTGACACTATTATAGACGACAAAAATCTTACTCCCCTGGACGGAAAAAATTCCATGAATCCCCAGATTTTTGTGAAGGATTCTTCTCTCTTTCTTCTTTGGGACGATGTAGACCGAGGAATAGTTCGATTTTCCACCTTTGATCTGAAAGGAAATAGGAGGGGAGAGTTGATAAATCTCAGCGAAGAAGCATCCTTTGAGCCATCCATGGCCATAAACTCTCGAAGCATAGGAGTGGTCTGGGTAAAGAAAATAGAGGGAAAAAGTTTTCTATACTTCAGAAGCGGGGAATTCCCAAATTTAAAAGTGGAGAGCTTTGAGCTTCACTCATCTATGGAAAATCTGACAATTAAGGCAGCATTCTCATCCACATTTCCAGTAGGGAGCAAATATGCCGTATACTGCGATAATTCACTTCTACAGGAGGAGAAGATATTTATTAATCTACATACTCAGCTAAACCTATCATTTCGAATAGAGCCCGGGACTCATGAAATAAGAATATCATTGGATCCTGAAAATGATATTCCAGAATATGAGGAGGATGATAACTCTGCATCGGAGTCCATATTCATACGCAATTTCTCCTTTGAGCTTAAGGGTCAATGGAGCATTTCCTTAGAAGCGGGCAACAGCACCAATTTTTCATTCTACCTCATCAACACAGGAAATACGATGGATAATTATACCTTGGAAGTGAATTACAATTCCTCGCTGTTCTCTGTGAGCTATCCCAGTAGAATAGAGAATGTTACTCCAGGAGTGGCTAGACTCGTCACCATGAATATATCTTCAAAAAATGGTGTGCTCTCATCTACATATTCTATGGAGATCAATGTCACTTCCATCGCCACAGGAAAATATACAGTTAAGGAGCTCAATATCACAATACTCCCACACGGAAACTTTCAGATTGGATATTATAGCAACATTCTAGGATTACCCGGGCAATGGATATCCGTAAATCTGAACATTTATAATAATGGAAACTGTAGAGATACCTATCACATCTTCTTCAGTGAGAATAGACCGTGGCCATTTCATACCCCATCTCTGGGAAATTTCTCTCTTGATCCTGGAGCTGAATTCACCTATGAGCTTCAAATTTATGTGCCCACAACAACGCCAGCATACGAGAAAAACACAATCCATTTCACAGTAATCTCCTCTTCCAATATAACACGGCATGCAGAAACCGCGTTGATAGTAGCCCCTGTGCACGCAGCCAAAGGAGAGATTGTATCTATCATCAAAGGAGAGGGCTATTACAAGCTCCGGGCGAATATAATAAACGCGGGAAATGTCCCCGCCTTATTCACGCTAAATATTTCAGGTCCTCTCTCAAAATTCGCGCTGATGTCCTCCCCCCTTCTTTTTTTGAACCCCGGAGAAAATAAGACCGTGGAGATGAATATCACCCTCCCCTCCTCCCTTCCTGCAGGAAGCTACGAAATGTATCTCAACGTAATGTTTCAGAACTCCACTCTCCTTTCGCTTCCCATAAAAATCGGGGTTCCAGAAAAACATTCGCTTATTATGCAGGCCAGCAAGCTCAAGGAGGGAGAGAAAGTAGAGCTTCAGCTTTTCCTGAAAAACACCGGCAACGCTGCGGATGTGGTGCATATCAAAGTAAGATTGAGTGGGGTTAATAACAGTACATGGATGATAATCTATGGTGGGAAGAATTACACCAACGAGACCGCTGTTTATCTTGCTCCAAACCAAAGTGCCACTCTTCTTTTAATTCCCGCAAACAAGCTTAAGGATGGAAAATACAAGCTATCAGTGCAGCTTAATGCCTCTTCCGGAATAGGTAGAACACTCACAATCCCATTCTTCGTGGGCGTTAAAAAAATGAGCCTGTGGGAAAAGATACTTGCGTTCATAAAGAATAATCTTCTTTACATAGGGATCACCGCTGGAACAGTTGCAGCAGCATTACTTTATAAATTCAAGTTCAAAAAATGATTCTTTTTTGAGATTTTAAATTGAGAATCATAAATTTTAATCATTTTTATAGAATTGAATCTAAATATTTAAAAACCCCTGTGAAATTTTCTATCTGGAGCCTGAAGAAGGCTCTCTCCAGGAAAAAAGAGACCCGAGGTGATGAAGTATGAAGAAGGTGTTGAATAGGAAGGAGAAAGGCGAATTCGGCATCGGCACCCTGATAATCTTCATAGCGATGATTATCGTAGCAGCCGTTGCCGCAACAGTGCTCATCCAGACAGCGTACCAGCTACAGCAGCAGGCTGAGGAGACAGGTAACATAGCCATTCAGGATGTTGCCACTGGATTCAAGGTGATACATATCGGAGGTCTGGTAAATCTCAGCGGTCCAACTGTAGACACGATTGAGATAAAGGTCGGCCTACTGGCAGGTAGCCCATCCATAGATATGAACGATGTACTCATAGAAATAACTGATGGGAGCACCGATGTGACGCTAACCTTTAGTAATACCTCTGCCGACGCAACCCACTTCACTGCAACCAGCCTTAGAGATATGGCTCCTCAGAACTGGAATACTCAGTACGTGATGACCCAGGGAGATATAGTGAAGATCGTGATAAACGCGGCAGCTGCAGGTCTTAGTCTTGGACCTCAAACGGATGTGACTCTCCAGCTCATACCTAAGCATGGTGTACCAACCTATACAGCATTCATGGTTCCTGCAACCCTGACCACCAGCTACGTGGACCTCTACTGAACTCTCTGACTTTCTTTGAACCAGTGCACTAGCGTACTAGAGAACTTTGAACCTTGGAGGTGATAAAAATGGCAGCGCTATTTAAAAAGAAGAAAAAGGAAAAGAAGACAAAGAAGACAGAGACTGCAGAGCTTCCCGAGCTTGCAGAGATAACAGAGGCCCCCAGTGGCGGGATGGCAGAGAACGAATTACAGAACATAATTGGAGATGTCTTAAAGGGTTCCGGCATTGAGGATATTGCGGCAAAACTCGATGATCTCTCAAGGAAGGTCGATGATTTCCAGGCCAAGCTGGAACGCCATGACTCGCTCATAGGCTCGTTACAGAACGAGCTCAACGAGATGCGCCGAGTCAACGAGGAGATCCAGGACAATATCAAGAGATTGCTGGACATCTACGAGGTAGTTTCCCAGAGAATAAATCCGTTCATTGACATGACCGAGAGAAAAGAATTACCACCAATCTCCGAGGAAACTGTGATTCCAAGCGAAGTTCCCGAGACAACAAAAGAGGTGCCTAAAAAAGAGACATTCTTTGAAGAAAGGCCTCTTGAACTACCTCCGGAAAGGCCTGCCAAAGAGGAAGAGAGAAGAGAAGAAGAGAGATACAGGGAAGAAGAGAAAAAGGAGAAATTCGGAAGGCCCATACTCACACACATCAAGAGGGACTACTATACCATCGTGCTCCTAATGCGATGGATAGAGTTCCTGTTTGAGAGAGTGAAGAGAGACAAAATAACGCTGCTCCTGGATTACTATGTGGATATAGGATGGATAAGCAAGGAAGTGAAATCAGAGATCATGGCCTACGCCAGAGGCGAGATCCAGGATGTTACCAAGTACTTCCCGGAGGAAGAGATTGAGGCCGAAATAGAGATACCTGAGGGAACCATAAAAGCTCCGCGCCCCAAGATCTACAAGAAAGTTGAAGATTGGAGATTGAGTGCCGAGGATCACCTGAAATCTCTGCTCTTCATAATGAAGATCGCAGGGATCGAAGTGAATAAGGACAAGCTGAATTCCTTGGAACAGGAAATCGAGAAATTCAAAAAGTCCCTGTGGGAATACCACGGGGTATAACCCTTTTCACTATTTTTTGTATAGTTTGTGGCATTGGTATAATTCTCAAGATTTATATGGGTGCGTATGTAATTCCAATCTACCGTGTATACTTCAACCCAGTCAGAATTATCCGGTGTAGAATTTTTGAAAATCAAATCGAAGGGTTTTTTCTTGAATTTCTCATAGCCTCTGAGCCCCATCTGCACCGGCGGTTCTAGGGGATTCTTTGATTCATTGTATCCATACACGCCCAATTCATACATGCTTCTCGAGATAATTATGTACTTTATTGGTGGGTAGGTACCGTTTAATCCCATAAGCTCCCAGATACAATCCTTCCAGTTCGTTGCATTCCATAGCTTGTAATCATATTCAAAGCTGGAATTGAAACCATAAGCTTCCACAATTGAGCCTATTAGATGATCTGTGGCAACCGTGTAATTTCTATCTCCATACGTAATTACCCAATTTATTCCACTCATCACTACAGGAGGAACACCCTGCTCCTTAGGATGCTCAATCTGCTCCATGAAGGGGAAGGCAGTGATGCCAGTCATAAGAAGTAGGAAGATGAAAATGGAAACGAAGATAATTTGCATATTCTTTCCAATGGGATATATTTCCTGGTATGTTATAGGTTCCCGCAACTGCCTTCCTGATGCTATGGGTACACTACCCTCTGCAGGCATGGGTGAATCATAGGAGAGACGATGGGTCATTACATACAGGGGGGCTTCGAGAACCACCCTTATCCTCCGCTTTACAGAAACTTTCTTGAATATCTTGCTCTTCAAAATTTCCTGCACACCCCAGGCACCCACGATGGAGAAGGGCTCCATCATATATTCCACATGTCTCCAAGGTTCGAGGGAGCCCCAGGTCAAAAGGGAGAAGATAAGAGAGATGGTCAACGCACCTAACCATCCGGCAATAACGAAAAACATTCTAGACTCGCGGTATATTCTACTTAACCCGACACCTATGAACCCCAGGGTCAGCATAAACGGCACTGAGTAAAGAATAGCCATAAAGGGAATATAGTACCCCCTGAGACCGATTATCGCGAGGAGGGAGAATATGAATATAGATATCCCCAGAGAGAGAGAAAAAATGATAGAGATGCGTACTTTTTCCATTTTCTTTCTTATTCTTGAGGATATGTGTAACCTTACATGGAGAGATAGGTGGTAAAGAAGCAGAAGTGTGAGATAAAATATAGCAATTGTCCCATACCAAGGGATAATATGATGGAATGGGCTACTAAGGAATGAGTACATCCCTTTTACCCGGAGGAGCCAATAGGCGAATACCACTCCACTATAGGCTGCTATAAAAAGGAAGTTCCTCTGCGTTCCTCTTTTATCTTTCTTCCCATAAACTTGGAGAACTAAAGATATTCCAAGCATAGAAATTATGAACATATAGGTTGTAAGATGATGAGATATGAGAAGCAAAAGAGATGAAATTGTAGTATAGATGAAATATCTCTTGGCGTTATTATACTGCCATTTTATAAAAAATAGGAGAGAGAGGAGTAGAAAGAGATGTCCAAGAGTTAAGAAATAGGGCATGGAAGTCTGATACATGTGCACAGGATTTATAGCTAATAGAAAGGCAGCGATTATCGCTATTTTCCTATTCTTCGTTATTTCATAAGCAATAAAATAAAGCGGAAGAACGCATAACCCGCCTATTATTGGAGGAATCTTTAAAAGAAGAATATTGGGAGCTATCCCTGTGATTTCATGAAAGAATAGAATTA
The DNA here is from genome assembly GCA_026993785.1 of DHVE2 group archaeon. GTDB lineage: Archaea > Thermoplasmatota > Thermoplasmata > Thermoplasmatales > Aciduliprofundaceae > S014-41. Next base: position 22,689 of record JALWRZ010000014.1, on the reverse strand, counting down.
TGAGATAAAGCATGGGAAAGGCACCATATCCGGAGGAGCCCCATATAGCTGGATACTCATAGAATGGGTTTTTCTTCGCCAGAAATTCAATTGTAATTGAGTAATAGATTCCAAAATCATTACCCCACGCAGAGTATATCCACGCGGGAATGGAGCGAAGTAAGATAGCAAGTACCGTTACTCCCATAAGATATATCTTCCAATTATGGATTATATTCCTCCTCATCCATATTGAAGATTACATAAATGGTATTTAATACTTTCCCGCATTTTTACGGCTCAAACCCGTACATTTCCATCAGTCTTTTAAATTTCCTCCATTCCTTAAGGAACTCGCGCCCCTCCTTAGTTATCTCATAAACGCTCTTCTCCCCATTGGTTACCTTCTTTATGAGTTTTTTCTTCACCAAGTTCTCTTCTATCTCCTTAAATTTAGAATAGGATACATTTGCCCTCCTTAAAATAAGCGATACGTTGCAATTATCCTCCTTGGAAATTATGGAAAGGATCTCGAATACTATCCGGCTCTCAGATCTTTTCTTTTTCATAAGCCACCCTCAGAGCAGGGATTATGAAGAGTACGGAGCCTATGAGGAACAATACCATCGACACCAAACTCACATATTCCTGCGATGTAAAGATTTTCATTATCTGGGCGATTATTCCTCCTTCGAAGAATATAAGAGAGAGAAATACCCAAGGCGATGTTTTCCTGCCTTTAAACACACCTCGAGCAAGTTCCATAAGGTTGAATGTGGCAAAGTAGAAGGTGAATATTATCGCCAAATCGTTGAAATAGAGAATTACGGGTATAGATGCACCGAAGAACAGCTCTTTTTCAAGATATGCTTTGTACATGTTGAGGAAGAAGAGCATCTCCGAGAGATAAAGCAGGAGAAGATAGATGTCGCTTGGCCACAGAATGTAGAGAATCAAGAAGAGATAATATAGCCCGAGAAACATGTAGAGAAGGCAGAATTTGGTTCTTCCTGTCTTGATTTTAATCGGTAGAATGATCAGGGGAATGAGCGCGACAATAAAACCTATTATTGCAAGTATGAGCTCCATATGAAAGTAGAATAGAACTTAATTTTAAAAACTTTTCTATTCAGAAATTGGTATAAATTCCAACAAGATTATTTATAAATAAAAAGAAAAAAAGGTTAAATAGGTTTATTCAGTCTCCTCTTCTTTGGGTACTTCTTCCTTCACAGTGCTCTGAGGTATCTTGTTTACCTTTATGATCACATAGGCCACTAGTACAAGGGTTATTATCACTAGCACAAGTACTCCAATCTCCCAGTAGAGCGTGCTGCTCACGCTTCCGCTGGTGTTAGCAGTGGTTGTCTTGATATCACTCACATCAGTCTTAACTGTGCCAAGATCGGTCTGTATGGTTGCGACTCCATTCTTCACATCGGTGATCATGCCCTTGATGTCACCCAGATCAGTATGGATAGTTGCCACACTGCCCTTGAGATCATCGAGGCTCTTGGCGTTGGCGGTTACAGTAGCATTGAGGTCATCGAGACTTGCCTGCACATTGCCCAGTGCGGTCTGTATGTTGGCTACATCTCCCTGTAGAGAGGTTATCTTGGCATCCAGATTGCTCACGGAGGTCTTCAGATTGCCCACATCGGTCTTGATTATGGCAATACCATCGCTTATGCTGTCTATCTTGGCATTTATATCACTGACAGTGGTCTGAATATCGCCCACAGTGGTCTTTATGGTCATTACATCTCCGCTGAGGCTAACCAGAGTTGCGTTGATCTGGTCAAGCTTTACACCGATCTCGCCCACAGCGGTCTTGAGCTCAACAACATTGCCGGCAATGCCCTCAATGGTCGCGTTGAGATTCGTGAGCGCAGTCTTCACAGTGCCAAGGTCGGTCTGCAGGGTTGCCATGCCGTTGTATATGGCAACTACTGTAGCGTTTATAGCATCCAGAGTTGCATACATGGTACCGAATGCCGTGTTAATCTGTGCAACAGCATCATTGATTGCCTCCACAGAGGCATTGAGCTGGGCAAGAGGCACCTGCATGCTGGTATGGATGGTATCGCTAACAGCAGCCACTATCTGGGCGATCTGCTGGTCGCTTATACCCATTATATAGGCACCGTTACCCTGCACAAGGAACGTCGGATAGCTCATATGATCAGTAGTTGCAGTTCCATAGGTTGTGGTGGTCACAGTATTGTAGAGATAATACTGCACGGTAGCACCCACCGTGTTAACGGTTGCTGTTGTTCCACTGGTGGTCTGAAGGAGTATGCTGAAACTAACATACATTTCGCCAGACACATACCAATCGGTTACCTTCACATCCAAGATTTCGGTGTCACTACCTGGAATCGCATAGCCATCAGTTATAGCAACTACAGTACCTGTGGGTGCAGTACCAATATCAACATCAGTTAGAGTTACCCAAGTAGGAGTATTGGCAGCGCTAACGGTGAATGTCCACGCAGAGGAGGGTGTGAACGTATACTTACCCTCAGTAAGTGTAGTAACGGTGTTGGTTGTCTGAATTACAGGCACCAGGGTGTAGCCTATATACCAGTAATTGCCTGGATTGCCGTTGGGCATTCTGAATCCAAACTGGAGTGTGCCACCAGATACGGGCACATTTATTGTCTTGTAGGCAGTATCATTGAGCAAGATTGTAACCTGGTAATACTGTGTGCCAGCTGGCGGACTGACAGATATAGGTCCCACCTCAATGAACTGGCCGGGGAACGCATACACAGGCGCTATCTGCTGCACCTCCACTACGATGTAGAAGTCCGTGGTTGTGGATGTGCTGGAAGCAGGTGCAACATCCAGATAGTAGGTACCGCTCTGCAGAGTTGCAGGCAGCGTAACAGTTACGTGCTTACTACCATAGTCATCGGTAACAAAGGTAGCAAGCAGCGTGCCGGAGGCAAAGGACTGGGAATCGCTCAGATACACATTGTAATATGTATTCGCATAGAAGCCCTCAACATAGAAGTCAATATCGCTTCCGGCATTGGCATAGGAGCCATAGTAGTTATAATAGTCAGTAGCAGGTGCAAAGCCGTTGTGTATGAAAGGTGACTGATCCAACGAGACGGAAGGCACTATTTCATAATACCAGGTGTTACCGCTTATGGACACGGGAGTTGAGCCTACCGTAGCAGTAAAGCTCACAAGATAGGGTATGCCCGCAGGAGCATCAAGTATCTCGAGCCAGTAGTTAGCAGCACCATTGGAATCTGGAGAGATAGTATCACTATAGGAACCATCCGAGGAGTAATAGGTTACCTCGATGTTGGCCGTGGTTGGGAAGTTGTACAGGTCAAACTCTATTCCATAGATATCATAGGAAGTATCTGGATAGACGAGGAACGGATCATTCAGGGTTCCGCTTCCACCAAGAATACCAGAGTAAGCCGCATTCACCACTATCTTGGCGCTGGCAGTTGGGTCACTCACCACGAATTCATAATCTGCAAAGATAGCTGTACCGGCATGGCTCTTAAGATAGAGCGTATGCAGACCTGTTCCCACCGCAGCAGGCAGGCTGAAGGATACAGACGCTGTGCCAGAAGAATCCGCATCGAAGGTAGTGTGCCCGGTAGATAGCGTGATCAGAACATTATCTATATATATGCTGAATGGGCCCATATAAGCTCCGGTTTCAGGTGTGACATAGGCATCTGGAGGTACAAGGTGGCTTATGGAAAGACTTACTGTATCACCAGGACCATAGGAGAAGGTAAGACCCGATACACTGGGAGCACCTACCTGCTTGTAACCAACACTATCAGAGGTGGCCGTAAATGTGAGAGTTTCAGAGGTCCCAGTTGTTGCTCCATGATAGGCCATGGTGTATTTGAGTGTGAGCACGCCATCGGCGGTTGCCACGAACTTATGAGCAACTGAATCATAGGAGCCATCTACAATGCTTACTAAGCCATAGAGGTAGAGTATTCCGAGTGATGTGGAATAGTAACCTCCGCTATCCGTCACATCAGTCTCCTGGTATGCCTCAAGACCCACTGCCTGGATGGTGATCACACTTCCAGAAGCCGCATATTCACCATCTAAATCATTTCCCTCAGAATCCAGGAAAGCCACATATGGAACTATTGTGAAGTAGGTATAGGCGGTGATTCCCTTGGAAGCTGCAAATACCATATAGCTACCACCAGATGGTAGAGCAGGTATTGTAGGCACAGCATCCACAGTATATGCAAATCCATTGGTATCCGTTGTGAGAGTTATTACCTTGCTATCAAAGTATACATTCACCGAAGATGATGCAGGGAATCCGGATACTATTACTTCCATAGGATCTCCAGGTGAGCCATGATCTCCATAATAAAGATCTTCCACAACAAGTGTGGGATTCACTCCAGGAATAGACATGTAAAGCGCTCCGTGGAAAGTATCGGTAGCGGAAGGACTCTGAAGTGTGATAACCACAGTAAGAGGTCCTCCAGTAGTGGATGTTATATCATCCGCAAGGGTTACAGTAACTGTGAATGCACCATTACTCCCCACATTCACCGTGGAGAAGTAGGTATTCACACCCTCAATGGTAATCGGCGAGGTGCCGGAATCCGTGGAAGAGAATCCAGGTATGACCTGACCTGCAACGAAACCATTACCATGGATCGTGAAGGTAGAACCTGCTGCGCCCTGAGTACTGAAAGGTGTAACCTCAATTGTTGGTGCCACATCGAAGCTTGTGAATGCCGTTATTCCGCCCTCGGGATAGTCAGAAGAATAGGCGTTGGTCTCCTGGGCCACCAGATAATAAGAGGGAGCCAGGCTTCCACCGCTTGTATCAACAGTACCGCTCATGGCGGGTATCGTTATGTAAGTTACAAACTGGCCAGAATCTCCTACTGTTGCTGTGCCAAAGACCGTAGGGGAGCCAGGATAGTTGAGCGTGAGCCTTACTGTTGCACCGGGATCAAATCCGCTACCTGTAACCTTAACCGTAGAACCAACCGTCACTGTAGAGCCCCATGGAAGATCCACGGTTGGTGTTGCGGATACCACATGAACCTGAGGTCCAAGGGCCCAAGTGCTGCCACCATCATCGGTTGCCAGAATATAGTAGGCTCCCGGAGAAACACCAGGAATTGTGAACTGAACCACATCATGCAGAGTTGTTGCACCGGCAGTCAGGGTTACACTACCAATTGACCCACCAACTATTCCACTGGAATCACTCGTGGTACTCAGATAAAACACCACAGTTGCACCAGACCCAAATGTACCACCACTCACATATGCTATGGCTGTAGCCCCTGCAGCATATGTTGTAGGATTGACTGTGAATGAGCCAGAGGCCCTGAGCTCCGGTGTGGCGCTCTGTGCAGAGACACCACTGGAGAGCACTGCCAATCCGCTAAGAAGCACTAGAGAAATCACTAATGTCGCTAACAATATTTTTTTCGTCTCCATTTTCATTTCTTTCATCCTCCTTTCTGCTTAGCACTCCTCCTACTGGCATATAGGGGAATGCTAACCCGCTAACCATATTAGCCTTGGTATATAAATTCCTTTCGGTTTTAACATCCAAAAAGCTTAAATATTAGAAACGAAAAAATTGCAAAGAGAACTTGTTTAGAACTGATTTTTCTTGAATTTCTGACGGTTGTGTGACAAGTGGATGACGCTAAATCACAGGTATATAATATTTTTGCATTTTTGACTCCAGCCAAGGAGGCAAAACCTATTAAATATGGAAAGAATATGCAGCATGGTGTTCATAAGCATCGTGATAACAGTGAGAAACGAGGAGAGGCACATTGCAGATTTACTCGACTCCTTAGTTATTCAGGAGCCTCCCTTTGAGATAATAATCGTGGATGCCCACAGTGAGGATAAAACACGGGATATTGTGAAAAGATATATGGAAAAGTATGATTTTGTGCATCTCTATGAGAAGGGCGGCTCAAGGGGTGAGGGACGCAATTATGGAGTTAAAAAAGCCACGGCGGATTATGTGGCCTTCACTGATGGGGATGATATAGCCAATCCCTTCTGGCTCAAGGAGATAAGGAGAAGCTTTGAAGAAAACGCAGATATAGTGGCGGGAAAAACCATATACATTGGCTACGGTCCCTGGGAAAAATTGGAGCGCGTGGAGCTCTTTTACAGAGGATTTGATGTCACTTATCCCAGCTGCAATCTCGCGTATCGTAAAGAATTATTTGAGGAGATAGGAGGCTTCGACCCATGGTTCGTGACCGCCGAGGACATAGATTTAAATATCCGTGCCATAGACGCAGGGGGCAAGCTTGTATATAATCCACGAGCGATCATATATCATAGAACCCGGGATTCTTTCTACTCTTTTGCGAAGCAGGCGTTCTGGAACGGATACGGGAGAAAACAGCTTACCATAAAGCATGGCAGATTGTGGTCAAAATACAAGCCAAGAAGGATGTTTAACCCCTCGCAGCTATCTTTCTGGGGCACCGTGCGCCTGGGCTTTGCTTTAATGGGGTACCTCGCATGCAAGCTATACGGCAAGAGACCTGGAGGTGAAAGGTGATGAAAATAAGCGTGATAATACCCACACTCAACGAGGAGGAGAGCATAGGACATGTGCTGGACAAGATCCCCAAGGACCCTAAATATGAATGGGAGATTATAATTGTGGATGGAGACTCAAAGGACAGAACAAGGGAGATAGCGAAAGAGAAAGGTGCCAAGGTAATTGTTGAGAAGAGAAAAGGTTACGGAAGAGCGTATAAGACGGGTTTTGCTGCGGCTACAGGAGACATAATCGTCACGTTAGATGGAGACGATACATATCCAGCGGAGAAAATTGTGGAGCTTGTAGATTATCTTATCGCCAACAACCTCGATTTCATATCCTGCGAGAGATTCTCAAAGATGCAGAAAGGAGCTATGAGCGCAACCCACAAGCTTGGCAATAAAATACTCACCTTAACAACACGTTTGCTTTTTGGCGTTAAGATAAAAGATTCCCAGAGCGGAATGTGGGTGTTTCGCCGCGAGATCCTCAAGGACTTGAATCTCACCTCGGACGGCATGCCCTTCAGTGAGGAGATAAAGATTGAGGCATGGAGAAAATTCAAATGCGAGGAAGTGCCCATTGAATACAGAGAGAGAAAAGGCGAGGTGAAGCTTAACACCTGGAGAGATGGGTTTAGAAATCTCAAATTTCTATTCAAAAAAAGGTTTGGATAGGGAGAAGATTTGCCTCGAAAACTTCCGCTTTATTTTTCTCTTTTCTTCCAAACCAAGATAGCAGCGAGGGTTATCATGGCTACAATAATCAGCGAGGATAGTTCGGGTATAACCGATGATGCAATGGGATAGTAATCCTTGGCCCCAGATGTGCCTTCAATAATGTAAGGCGAGTCCACAATGCCATCGCCATCCGAATCCCCATGCCTAGCCCAGTCCTGCCAGTAATTGCCTAAAGAGCTGGAATTCCAGTAGTTGTGCGAGCTGCCATCGTATGCCTGTATATGCGAGGAATCGTAGGAATCTCCGCTACCATGATTGTAGTAGAGATAGTTGTTGTATATCCTGTTACGCTCTCCGTGAATTATATAGATGCCATACTCTGTGCAGTTCTCTATTTTGTTCCCATAAATGGTTGCGTTTTGAAGGTATTCCATAAGCAATCCATAGTGCGTTGTGTTTGCAATGCTATTATCTCTAATATCCATATGATTCCCGCCGTATATTTTGATTCCATCTTCGCTCCCATATATCCTATTCTCTTTTAGTGACACGCCATTTCCAGAATTGTCAACGGTAATTCCAGAGCGAGAGGAATTAAATATCTCATTATCAACTATCTCACTATCGTGCAATTCATATACATATATGGCATAGGTGTTGTTGTAAAACGTGTTGCTTTGAAGTAAAGAAGTATTCAAAAATCCGTGCATTCCATAGCTACAATCTCTATAGGTATTTTCCGTTATTTTATCATAATGTGATTCTGAAAATTCCACTCCTCTCTGGCAATTCTCAAAGGTATTTTGGTATATGTACACATAATCTGAGTATCGCAGGTAAACTCCCGTATCTCCCTCTCTAAAATTGTTCTGATAAATTCTGACATTCTGAGATTGATAGATATAGGTTCCAGCTCCATCTTCATTGGATGAGAATTCTGTGTTGCGAATCTGAATCTGCGAAGAATAAGCCACGGCTACTCCACGAAATACATCTAAGAAGCTTCCGCCATCTACTACCACGTTTTTCACATTGCCTAGAATAATCTGCCCTGCATCACTTGGTAGAGTAGCTTCACCCATATCCACATTCTTGTAATAGTATATTGGCTTTCCATTAAGGGTATTATCCGCAGATATATTCTGGGTGGTGTAAACATCCATATCCTCCGACATTACTATTCCGCCACCAGTAAATGTGTTGTTATGCACCTCTGTGTACTTGGTGAAAAAACCCATATAAAGAACCAGTGCATCGTTCTGAAAGGTGTTGTTCTCAACCCTTACATGGGATGCCTCTATCATTACCCCCTCATTTTCATTGTTTTCAAAGATGTTGCTTGATACCCTGACACCATCGGAAGTTACCACCATTCCCCGGGTGTTATTTCTGCAGAGATTGTTTGTCACGGAGGTATAGGGCGACTCAGCTATCCTTATTCCCACATAATTGTTCTCCAGAGTGTTGGAATAAACCCTTCCATGGGTATCGTTGAACAAATTTATGCCTTCACCCCAGTGATAGGTCACCACCCCTGTGGCTCGCTCCACATTGTAGATTTTGCAATTTCGAATCACAAAGTAATAGGTTACATTGCCTATGTAAATTCCCCAGTGTGAACCGGCGCCATCAATTTTGTAATTCTCAATGACGTACGGCCTTAAGAATGTGCCATCCCCGCTCCATCCTTCCTGACTTGCTATCTTTTGAAACTCGTAGTTATCATCTATCTTAAATGGCCCCTTGATTGCTCTTTGCGATTCAGAATCCTGGGCAATCATTTCATGAGCATTACTCAAAGGAAGCAATATCAAAGCACCCAAAAAAATTAAGAGGGCACATAAAATTGCCTCCCCCCTCCTGCTTGCGGAAATATGCATATTTTCATCTCCTAAGAATATAAAGGGAGGAGAGTATATAATACTTTGCAGAAAAGTCGTAGAATTAGAGACAAAAAAGAGTAAAATTACTCGCCCTCGATTCTGGGGGCCAGAAGATAGTAACCCTTGCCCTTACCTGCAGCTATATCAAACTCTATCTTTATCGGATAATCCGTGCCCAGATATATGATCAGATAATCTGCGGATTCCATGGCTTTAACCAGCTTAAGCAAGTAATCCACCGGATACATACTCTTTACCGGCTCCTCGCATGAGATTTCCCTGAGCATATCCTTGGGTATGGAGAGCCGCGCAGAATCCTCGTCCCCCTGTGTGAACATCTCAAACTCGCTGGGAGTTATCCTCAGGGTTATGTTATCCGATATGCTCTCCGCAGCCTTGATTCCGTGGGCAAATTCATCTACGGGAACCACGACTTTGGCGGGGAGCACAAGATTTGGCACCTTGGGAACGCTAAGCGCAGAGGTGTCGATTAGAGGCATGCTTCTTGTCAGGTTCCCTATGAGAAAGGTAAGACGATTTCCGTCCTTGGATATCTCCACGAGATCTCCAGAGGAGGCAAGCTTCAATATATCCTTCACCTTATCCAGATCCACGCCCAGTTCCTCGTCCTCCGCTTCATACTCAAGGAATGCATCCTTGGTGACTTCAAGCACTATCATGGCCACATGCGCCGGGTCCACAGCCTTTACACTCATTCCCTCGGCACTCATCTCGAACTTGGCCTCGGACACCAGGGTCAATAGAAGATTCGTAATTTCTTTCAAATCCTTAACATTCATCTTCACGCGCATACCAATCCCTAATATTGGTATTTCTTTTCACATTATAAATTTTTGCTTTTAATCATTTGGAACTTCCGGGATATGCAAAATAAGTGCAAGAGGAGAATCTGGACGAAAATTTAATATGTATTGGGGATATCTTTACACCCATGAATCTTCCACCGGAAGTTGAGGAGTTTCTTAAAAAGAAGGGAATAATCCTTCTGATCCGAGGCCTTCCCGGAACTGGAAAAACCCTTTTATCCCTAAGCATAATGAAAAATTTCAAAGATGTGGCATATATAACGACGGAGAAGGTATTTAGGGATATTGAAAGAAACTATTCCTGGATAAATGAGGAGGATCTCCAAAGGATCTTCGTCCTCGACAGAAAATATCCCTATAGGGAGTCGGGAAGGTTTCAGAACATATTCTACATGCTCCCTGAGTCCTTTCGACATGTTCTAAATATGGTGGAGGAAGGGAAAGTGAACACCATAATTATAGACAGCTGGCATACCATTCTGCAAGAGATGAGGTACAAAGAAATAGAAGAGAAGGAGAGAAGTGAGATTTACGATCCGCATAGATTCTTTTTGAATCTCATAAAGCTCTCGGATATGGGTGTGAACATAATTGTGGCTAAGGAGGGGATCGAGGAGGATGACCTCTCCTATGTTTCAGATGGAGTTATAACTCTACAGAGAGAAGTGGAGAACGGGAGAGTTGAGAGGGGTATATCTATAGATAAGCTGCGGGGTGTAGAGATAAAGAGACCAGAATATGTTTTCTCCCTGAGAGATGGGATGGCACGCACTTTAATCTCGCTACCCTTCAAGCATCCCCGCAATTTGAAGGAGTTCCCCAAGGAGGAAATAAAAATTGGTCGTGGCATACCATCTCGAGTATTTGACGATATCCTAAGATTCAAAAGGGGAGATACCATTTTCTATGATTTCGATGAATTCGTGCCCAAAGAATATCATCTTACGGTTATAATGTCCACCTTGGCAAATTTCCTCAAAAACGGATTGAAAAGCATGCTCCTACCGCCCAATGATATGGATGTGAATGAACTGAAGTATCAGATCTATCTATTCTCTCTTGAAAAAGAACTTTCAAACCTGCAGGTTCTCTATAACGAAAGAGAGATGGAAGAGTTCATAAAATATGTGGAGATGCGAAAGGGGAGAGAAGTGGAAGATAAAATCAAGGGATATCTGGAAATCTCTACAAATATACCGCTAGTGATCCTCGGCTACGACCGCCTCTATAGTTATCTCTCCTCCAATGAGATGATGCAGCTCATCGATTATATGAGAAACGAGATAAGGAAAAGAAGCGGGATGCTCATCATCACGGGCAAGAGTTCAGATAGGGCAATAAAAAGATTCTGCGCAGGGCTATCGGACATATATCTCAAATTCAATAATGTTAATGGAGATACTATAATGTACGGGATTAAGCCTTGGACCCATGCGTATCATCTAAATCTCACCACCCAGAAAGGTTATCCAAAACTCGTTCTGGAGGAGATAGTATGAAGCGCATACTTCTGGTGGATGACTCTTCGCTATTCTACAACTTCGTTAGAGATGTGCTTAAGAAAGAGAATGTGGAGCTCATCTGGGCCAAGAATGGAAAAGAGGCCCTTGAGAAGTTCAGAGAGAAAAAACCCAATCTTGTTCTCGTAGATATCATACTTTCAGATATGAATGGCATAGAGCTCATAAGGAAATTAAAGGAAGAGGATAAGAGTGCAAAAATTCTCGTTATCACAGGTCTTGACAAGGATTACGTGGCAGAGGAGGCCTTCGAGGCAGGCGCCGAAGATTATATAGTGAAAAATATATCCGTAGCGGAGCTAAGGGAGAAAATCTTCAAATACCTAAGTTAGAATTCTTCCACAGGACACTTACCTAAGCAATCCAGGCAATGCACGCACAAATCCTCATATAACTCTATTTTTCCATTTTTTAGAATTAGCGCATTCACAGGACATCTTCCCAAACATATCCCGCAGCCAACACATTCCTGGGATCTTATTAGAAGCGAGCGTGCTTCCTTCTCGAATCTCTCATCTACCTGCAGGTTATCTTCCCATTTCCATGTTCCTGGCGGCAATGCCACCAGAAGATTTTTAGCCCTCTCCACGTCTATTTCCTTATTAAAGAGTGCAGTTTTCCATCCCCTGCCCTGGAACTCCACCCTCAATTTATCACGGTGCACCTTTATTCCACCCGCCCACTTGGGTGGATCTCTCCATCTCCAGGACGATTTTGCCCATTCCTTGGGTATTCCCTTTTTCTCGGCATATTCTTCTAAATAGCGTTGCCACTCCCTTATCCCCGAAAAATACTCTCCTACGATTTTGAAATCTGCCAGATCAGAGGAGGGACAGAGATAGCAGCCTATCCTTGTAAGACCTCTCCTGTACCAGGGATTTGTTGGGGCTCGTTTCCAGAGTATGTAGAGCCAGATTTCTAAAGAGGTCCAGTTCTGAATGGGACTCGCGGAAATCTGATTGGGAACCCACTCATTTTTCCATACACTTCCCTTCCTCATTCTTTCCATACTCTCGTATCTTCTCTGTCCGATAAGGGTGAGCAACCCCCGAGGGTAATTTTCCAGTATGTATCGCGTAGTTGGACCTAATTTGCAGGTTTTACAACACCAGCGATAATCCCTTCCCGGTGGCCCAAAATGCTCCAGGGCCTGAAAAAATGCATCTCCCGCAGAGATCCTGTCAATTTTTATCCCGTATCTTTTCTCTACCTCGGAGACATACTCCACCGTTTCCGGAAGCTCTATACCCGTATCAAGAAAGAAGGTTTTGAAATCTTCCCCGCTTTCCAAAGCAAGAAGAAGAGTGACGAGGGAATCCTTACCCCCGCTGAATGATACTGCCATGGGAAGCCCGTATTCTCGCTTCACCCTCTTTATGAACTCTATTGCTCTTCTCTCAATCCTTTTCAAATGCTCCAAATTGGCCTCCAATACTTCTTCGATAGTTGGCTCTTTTCTCTCAATCCATTCTCCATAGCCATTATACCTTATCTTCACCGCCATGCCTCTACTCTCTTTTTCCATCTCTTCACTACTCATCTTGGCTATACCCACAGCAAGAGCCCTCCTATTTTCATCGAGAACTATTACTTCATCACCCTTCCTTATATCAGGAGAGAAATCAAGCACTCCAGGAACCATAAGATTCCTGCCCTCAAGAAGATAGGGCACCGCACCATGATCGACGAGAACCCATCCTTTCTTTAGCTCCCTTTCCATCATATATGCACCCATCATCCTGAGCGTGAAAAAGAAATCTCGGAGGGATATATCGTACCTTAAATTTCCGATTACCTGGCCATCGATTATCACCTCATCCATCCTATCGTAGTGAGGCACACGGTTAAATAGAACAAAGTTCCTTCTCAACTTATATCCAAACTGACGGAGAAGCGCAGCCTTTAAAATTTTGAGATCTCCCTCAAACCCGATTCTCACTTCTCCAGGGGGAGTTATGTGCACCTTCTTCCCTTCTTTTCCACATTTACCGCATCTCTTATCCAATAGCGGGACATTGCACTCATAACACCAATACAGCGAAAGCTTTCCAAGATAAACAGGGTGCCCCATCTCACATCACAAGCTCCAGATATTCCTTTCTCAATATATCTATAGAATTCCTTATTTCTTTAAGGCTCTGGGCTACCTGAAGTACCTTGTCCTTGATATCTTCTTTTATCATGGCACCGCTGGGAGTCGCCACTATAAACCCATTGCTCTCCAGCGTGGATAGAGAGTTTCTAACCTCATGAGCTTCAATACCTAAAAGCTTGGAGATCCTTATTATTCCAATGGGCTGATATTCCATAACCACTTTCAGAACCCTTAAATGCCGAGAGAGAAGATCAACCTCTTCGTAAAGTCTTTTGGTAAGCATAGCCAACACCATGGCAGCCATGCCTTCTCCCTAAATTAATTTTTTGAGCGTCCATAGATGATCCGGGGTTAATATTATTGGTAGATTATGCAAAGCATTTATATGAACAAGAGAAATGTAGAAAAATAAAAAGAGAGAAAGATAAAAATTGTAGGAAAAGTTTATATAGATTCTTTCCTTATTTCTTCCTTAGGTGAGATACAATGAATAAATGGGGTATAGCCGTGGTTATAATTGTAGTGATTATCATTGTTGGTGCAGTGGGAGCTTGGTATGCAGTGAACCAGGGCAGCCAAGGCGGAGGTGGCGGTGGCCAACAGCCTCCGGCCGAAAAAAACAGATTGTGATAGGTGTAACAGATAAGATATCTGATCTGGACCCTGCAAACTCCTATGACTTCTTCACATGGGAAATACACCAGAACACCATGGATGGTCTTGTGAGATACAAAATTGGCACAACGGATATCGAGCCTGCCATAGCTGAGAAATGGGAAGTCAATAATAACGCTACCGTATGGACCTTCCATCTGCGCAAAGATGTAAAGTATGCAGATGGCACACCATTGAAGGCGGAGAATGTGGTCTGGAGCATTAATAGAGTAATGAGAATCAATGGAGACCCTGCCTGGCTCGTCACAGACTTTGTTAAAAAAGTGACCGCTCCCGATGATTACACGGTAGTTTTCACACTTAAGCATCCAACAGCATATTTCCTCTCTCTGCTGTGCACACCTCCGTACTTCCCTGTAAGTCCTAAATACAATCCGGATCAGATAGATCATGACCAGACCGCAGGAGGGGCCGGGCCATACATGATTACCCACTGGGTCAGAGACCAGGAACTGGATCTGGAGGCAAATCCCTACTACTATGGAAACAAGCCCAAGACAGAAAAGATAGTGATAAGGTTCTATCAGAGCGCCTCAACCATGAGGCTTGCTCTTCAAAATGGAGAGATTAATATAGCCTGGAGAACTCTCACACCTACCGATATTAAGAGCCTCAAGGAAGAGGGTAAATATCCTGTTATAGAGGTCCCCAGCGCATACATAAGGTACGCTTGCCTGCAAACCGTAGCGCCACCTACCAACAACAAACTAGTTAGGCAGGCCCTTGCAGCCGCCGTGGATAGAAAAGCCATCGCAAATATTGTGTTCCAAGGAACTGTGGAACCTCTGTACACCATGATACCCATAGGCATGTGGTCCCACGAGGATGTTTTCAAGGAGAAATACGGTGAGGGACCCAATCTTGACCTGGCAAAGCAGCTATTGCAGCAGGCGGGATACAGCACCAGCCACAAACTACAGATACAGCTCTGGTACACGCCAACACATTATGGTGACACGGAAGCTGACCTTGCCCAGCTGCTTAAGGAGCAGTGGGAAGCTACTGGAATGGTGGAGGTAACAATAAAGAGTGCTGAATGGGGTACCTACCTTGATTACGCAAGAAATGCCGAGATGCAGATTTCCCTGTTTGGCTGGTATCCGGATTACCTGGACCCCGATGATTATACAACACCGTTCCTAGAATCTCCAGCTAATAACTGGGCCGGAACAAGATACAACAATTCTCATATGAACGAGATACTTCAGGAGGCACAGAGCCTCTCTGATCAGAGTAAGAGAGAGGCCCTCTACAAAGAGGCACAGCAGATACTTGCAGAGGATGTGCCATACATACCGTTGATCCAGGGCAAGCTGTATGTAGTCACTGATCCAGGAATAAAGGGCGTGAGCATTGGCCCAGATATGGTATTCCACTATGACCTGCTATACTGGTCCTCTTAAAATTTTTTCTTATTTTTTGAGGTGTTAGTATGGCTTCTCGAGGCTTGGGTAGATATATAATCATCCGAGGCCTGCTAATTATCCCTATGATTCTCATTCTCTACACTGTAGTATTTTTCTTCCTCCGCGTTCTTCCCGGTAACCCTGTTATGGCGGTGGTGGGTGCTAAAAATATACCTCCTGAGCAGCTTAAGGCTCTGGAACATATGGCGGGACTGGATAAGCCATACTGGGTTCAGTATTTTGATTATCTTGTAAAGCTTCTACATGGTAATTTTGGTGTGACTTTAGCCTTTCCCATGGGCAAACCTGTGTGGGAGTATATAGCGCTTAGATTTCCCGCAACTCTAGAGCTCACCATATGGGGTTTCACATTCAGCGTGCTATTCGGCCTGCTCACCGGAGTCATTGGTGCTACGAGAAAAGGCAAGCCCGTGGATACGGGAATGCGCTTTTACAGCATATTCGTATACACCCTCTTCATCCCCTGGTTCGGTATGATGCTCCAGTATTTCTTCGGAGTAATACTCCATGTGCTCCCCACCTCGGGTAGGATAGACCCAGGACTGCATCTTCACACCATCACGGGTCTTTATGTTCTTGATAGCATTCTCACTGGTAATTGGGACGCTTTGGTTAGCTCGCTCCGCCACATAATACTCCCCAGCCTTACTTTAGGGATCGTGCTGAGCGGCGCTTATACCAGGCTGGTTAGGAACAACATGGTGGATGTTCTAAGCCAAGATTTCATACGCTCTTACCATGCCAGGGGAGTTAAGGGATGGAAAATCACATGGTACGCGTTGAAAAACGCGTTTATACCTGTGATAACCCTTATGGGACTGCAGTTTGCCATCCTATTAGGTGGTGCCGTTCTCACAGAAACAACATTCAGCTGGCCTGGAATGGGCACATTTCTTATGGAGAGGATAGATTATAGAGATTACACATCCATTCAGGGCACGGTAATATTTATAGCCATATTCATTGGCTTCATAAGCCTGATAGTGGATATAATATACGCGCTATTGGACCCAAGGGTGAAGTATTAAAGGTGATAAGATGGAACTTGCTGATAAGATCTTCAAATCTGCATTTCAATCCCTCTTCAAGAAGGTCCCCGGAAGATGGATGTTTTTTCTAGGACTAGGAATAGTCTTAGTGATTACCATCATGGCCATATTTGCACCCTGGCTTTCTCCCTATGACCCCACGCATTCCAGTCCTGATACCTTTCAGCCTCCCAGCTGGGAACATCCTATGGGTACCAACAGACTTGGCCAGGATATGTTCTCTCGTATAATATGGGGTGCCCGGGTGGTGCTCTTTGTAGTGATCCTAGCTACTGCAATTTCCATGAGTTTCGGTATACCTCTTGGACTAACCTCGGGGTACTATGGAGGGAAGCTTGATAGGGTGTTGAGCATCATTATGGATAGCATATACGCGTTTCCGGCCATAATTCTGGCGATAGTGATTTCTGTAGCCCTGGGTCCAAGCCCTATGAACACTGCAATAGCCATATCCTTCGTATACGTGCCCACCTATTTCAGGATGATAAGAGGTCAAACATTAAGCTTAAAAGAGCAACTATTCGTGGAGGCTGCCAAGGCTGTTGGAGCCAAGAACAGGGTGATAATGTTCAAATACATACTTCCCAATCTTCTGCCAACGATTCTGGTGGTTTTCTCACTGAGTGTTGCAGATGCAATTCTTACCGAAGCAGGCCTGAGTTTTCTGGGACTTTCGGTCACTCCGCCCACTCCCGATTGGGGCTATGATTTACGCGTTGGACAACCATTTCTGCTGGACGGATACTGGTGGCTTGTTCTGTTTCCCGGATTAATGGTGATGCTCTTCGCCATGGCCTTCGCACTCATTGGCGAGGCTCTGAGCGAGAGAACTTCTCTGGGCACGAGGTGATAGAATGCTGGTTGATGTGAAAAACCTGAGCATCTACTATTTCACCCTCAGTGGCATAGTGAGGGCCGTGGAGAATGTGAGTTTCCATATAGACAAGGGAGAATGGGTGACCTTCGTAGGCGAGAGTGGAAGCGGAAAATCCACTGTGGCATATGGGATAATAAATCTTGTTCCCTCTCCGGGAAAAATAACCGGTGGTAAGGTTCTTTTCCAAGGCAATGACCTAACCAAATTATCTCCCGAAGAACTGAAGAACATACGAGGAAAAGAGATAAGCATGGTGTTCCAGGATCCCATGACCTCGCTAGATCCTCTAAGAAAGGTGGGGGACCAAATTGTGGAGGTTATGGTGGAGCATGGTGTAGACGAGAAGGAAGCCCTGAAGAGAGCGAAGGACCTTCTTAAAAGTGTGAACATACCGGAGGATAGGATTTCCTACTATCCCCATCAGCTGAGTGGAGGGCAGAGACAGAGAATAATAATCTCCATGGCCATGGCTTTTCATCCCAAGCTTCTGATAGCGGATGAACCAACAACGGCGTTAGATGTTATAGTGCAGGATTCTATCATGGACCTTATAGATAAGCTCAAAGAAGAAGGAACAAGCATATTCTTCATAACCCATGATATATCTCTTGCTGTGGAAAGAAGCGATAGAATAGGCATCATGTACGCGGGCAAGCTTGTTGAAATAGGATTTGTTGATCAGATTATAGAGAACCCTCTACATCCCTATACCCAGGCGCTGTTTGCAAGCACTCCGGATCTCTGGGTGGATAAAAAGATATCCGCGATACCCGGATTTCCACCGGATCTGAGAGCTCCACCTCCAGGCTGTCGATTCCATCCCCGCTGCTCAGTTTTCAAGAACAAAGAGGAGCTTAAGGGAGTCTGCGATGTAGAAGAACCAAAGATGATTGAGGTAGAAAATGGTCACTTTGTGGCCTGCCATCTATACAGGTGATGAAAATGGAGAACATTCTTTATGTTGAGAACCTCAAAAAATATTTCCCTGTGCGCAGAAGCTTTACGGAGATTATAAAGAAGATGCCTCCAAGATATGTAAAGGCGGTAGATGGCATAAGCTTCGGAATAAAGAAAGGTGAGACCTTAGGACTCATTGGAGAATCTGGATGCGGAAAAACCACTGCAGGGCGTGCCATTCTCCGGCTCATTGAACCCACTTCTGGCAAGATAATATTTCAGGGGAAGGACATATCCAAGATTCCACAAAAGCAGCTGAGACCCATAAGGAGAAAGATGCAGATAATATTCCAGGACCCCTATGCTAGCCTTAGTCCAAGAATGAGGATTGGGGACGCCATAGCCCATCCTCTAATAATCCATGAGCTAGCAGATAAGGAAGAGGCCAAAGAAATCGCCATGAAGATGCTACGCAGGGTGGGTCTTACCCCCGAGGATGAGTTCTATTACCGTTACCCGCATCATCTTAGCGGCGGGCAGAGACAGAGGGTAGTCATCGCAAGGGCCATGATCCTCAAACCGGAGTTCGTAGTGGCTGATGAGGCAGTATCTATGATCGATGCTTCCATGCGTGCTTCCATCCTCGAGCTTCTTGAAGAATTCAAAAAAGATTACAATCTCAGCATGCTTTTCATAACTCACGACATAGATATTGGGAAGCTTATCTCAGATAGAATCGCGGTAATGTATCTTGGTAAAATCGTGGAAATTGGCAGAACTGAGGAGATTTTGAAGAATCCCATGCATCCATACACCATCGCATTGATACAGGCTGTGCCATCCATAACCAAGAGGAAGAAGAAGGAGAAGAAACTGGTTATAAAGGGCGAGGTGCCTAATGCCATAGATATCCCTCCCGGTTGCAGATTCCATCCCCGCTGTCCCTTCGCTGACGATATATGCAGAAAGAAAGAACCCGAGCTTATAGAGGTATCTCACGAACATTTTGTGGCCTGCCATCACATTTCCCGCTAATTTTTATTTTTTAGGGATATATGGCGGTGCAAACTCTATGGGTTTTTCCTTTCCACGCACGAGATACTTTCTTATAACTATGTCATCGAGAGCGGAGTAGATAAGATAAAGATAGTAACCGTAAATAAGGAACCCGGTGATGAATCCCAGAATAGCAAGAAAGAGAATTCGCGATCGAGCCTTCTCATAATCCTTATCCACATAGAGCTGCTTGGTGCTGCGAAGCATAAATGCGGTTAAAACATTCAATGCAGCAAACACCATGCCTATTACTCCCCAGGGAAGGAGAAATATGCCCCATACCATATTAACTCCGGCAAGGGCTATTCCAGCCATAACACCAAACTCCATGCTCTCTCCAATATCCCTTCTACTCATTGATACAACAAGGTATTGTTTCTATTTTAAATTTTTGCAGCTTCATGCTGCGCTTAAAAAAATTGTTGAGAGTCAAAAATTTTCAAAGCATAAAAAAATTAATATTCTTGAAAAGTATCCTCTAAAAGGGTAATTTTGATGAAAAAGCAAAACCTGAAGCCAAACACTTCGGAGGTGATGAATTGAAGAAAACTATGGTTTTGGTGATTTTGGTGTTGGTGCTTTTCTCAGGATTTGCAGCATTTCTGGGAAACGCACAGCCCGTAGCAAAAAAAGAGAACAAAATAAGCTATGTGGTAGAGCCTACCAATTACAAGATTCTTTACTACATGGAGAAGAGCATGGGATTCCGGGACCCCAGCAAGAACTATAACATCATCATAGATGGCCATGGCACAGGACTCGCACCTCCTACGGTGGATGAGTACGCATTTCTTCTAGAGCACGGAAAATATGTGAGGACAGTTAGAAACTATCGCTCTAAGGGCAGCGCTGATTTATCAACCAGCCCCTACTTCCCGCCAGTGGGTGATCAGGGGAGCCAGGGCTCCTGTGCAGCCTGGGCAACAGCTTATTATGACAACACATTTTACCAGGCAAGGGTTCATAACTGGACAGATACCCATAATGGCACCAATGGGCACCATCTGATGAGTCCTGCATGGACCTACAACAAGGCTAACGGTGGTTCCGATGGTGGCTCAAGCTTCATTGGAAACTATATGGTAATGAACACCATAGGCACAGCATCCCTGGCCACCATGCCCTACAACCCTTCCGACTACACATCCTGGGGCAACGAGCTTGCCTGGAGAGAGGCCCCCGTGGGAAGAATACCTGATATAGAGTACACAGATGTATCCAACATAGATGTAGTAAAATCCTGGATAGATCAGGGATACCTTGCAACCTTTGCCATAAATGCCAATGTATATACCAGCCCAACCGGTGCGTTCAGCGATGGAAATTATATAGTTTCATGGGAAGAGTACCAGCCCTTCTATGGTCAGCCGAACCACGCGCAAACCATAGTGGGATACGATGATAATATAACAGACGATGGGGACGTGGGTGCGTTTAAAGTTGTGAATTCCTGGGGCGCCTCATTCGGAGATCACGGCTTTTACTGGCTCACCTACAATGCATTTTCCCATCTAGCGTTTAACTACACATTTAGGATAATTGGGAGTAAACCCAATAAAATACATCTCCTCGGTATATGGCAGTTCAGTCAGCCAGGTCCCAGGGATGCTCCAATAACCGTAGGTATCGGTGATCCTAACAATCCTGTGGGAAACAGAACGCTCTATCTTGATGGTGGCAGCAGCAAGAATTTTCCCTATTTCATGGCTGCAGATCTCACCGATTATCTCAGCGAGTGGGAGAATGGAACCGAGCCCTTCTTCCTTAAAATTGGAAAGAGTTCTACTGGACAATCTAGTGTTATCTCTGGATTCTGGATTGAGTATTACAAGGATGAATACATCTTGAATCAACCCTATCGGATATCATGGCCCTCTCCAGATGCTCCTGTGACCACTCCAGGATATATCACCAATGTGTTAAGGCTCCAGAACGATCTATCGGATCTCGTTGTATATCCTTCGGATATCGTGATCTCGCCCTCTCCGGTGATGGTGAACCATAACATGACAATCACAGTTACCGTGTCCAATGAAGGTGTGAACACCTCCTACAATGTGAGCGTAGCAATTTATAAGGATCGTATGTATCCATACTACCTTCTGGGAACAATCTACTTGGGAGATATACCTCCAGGTGGCAATGCCACGGGAACTCTGGAGATAACAGCCACCAAGAGATTCTTTGGAGAGCATAAATTGATAGTGTATGTGGACCCGGATAGGCTCGTTGCAGAGCTCAATGAAAGTAACAACATAGTGGAAACCACATTCGTTGGTGTTAAGGGGCCATCTGCACCCAATGACTTCTCTGCTATCCGAGGCGATGGGTATGTGCTCCTTAGCTGGGAACCGCCCTCTGATGATGGTGGCTTGCCTGTTATCGGTTACAATATCTATCGCAACGGCGAGAAGATTGCAAGCGTGGATAACAAGACATTCTCGTACAACGATACATCGGTGGATATGAGGGAGGAGTACACCTACTACGTCACCGCCAGCAACGCCGCTGGAGAGGGAAGCAAAAGCTACGACATAAAAATATCCTGGAGTGTACCATCGGAAGTTCTTAATCTTCAAGCTTTAAGAGGTGATGGCTATGTGCTTCTCAGCTGGGAACCACCAAAGGACAATGGAGGCTCCAAGATAGTAGCCTATAATATTTATCGCAATGGCGAGAATATAGGAAGCACCTCGGAGCTCACATACAATGACAGCTCTGTGGATATGAAAGTTAACTATACCTACTATGTGGTTGCTGTTAATGGAGTAGGTGAAGGAAACAAGAGCAATGAAGTGAGCGTAGCGTGGAGTGTGCCTTCAGCACCACAGCAGCTGAGCCTTACCAGAGGCGACGGTATTGTCACGCTCTCCTGGAAAGCACCGCAAGATGATGGCGGTACCAAGATCCTGTCCTACAACATATATCGCGATGGCCAGAAAATCGCTACCGTGGATGCCTCATCTCTTTCCTACGAGGATAAGAACTTGGACGTTACAAAGCAATATGTGTATTTCGTCAAGGCTGTGAATTACGTAGGCGAGAGTGATAAAAGCAATGAAGTGAGCGTAGCGTGGAGTGTGCCTTCAGCACCACAGCAGCTGAGCCTTACCAGAGGCGACGGTATTGTCACGCTCTCCTGGAAAGCACCGCAAGATGATGGCGGTACCAAGATCCTGT
>JALWRZ010000013.1 GCA_026993785.1 DHVE2 group archaeon | reverse complement strand
ACTTCGTTGTCGTCTCTCCCTATCCTGGCGGTGCAGCAGCTGCCAAGGGTGGGGCTGTACGCCCATTAAAAGGGATCGTGAGATGGGTTCACTACGTCGCGAGACAGTAGGGTTGCTTTTCCGTGGGGGTGCTCGGTGCCTGAGGGGAAGGGGCCTCTAGTACGAGAGGAACGGGGCCCCGCGGCCTCTAGTCTACCGGTTGTCTGGCAAGGCATTGCCGGGCAGCCACGCCGTGTACCGATAAGTGCTGAAAGCATCTAAGCACGAAGCGGTCCCCGAAACGAGGCACCGTTTGAGGGCTCCCGTAAAAGACGGGTTTGATAGAGCCCGGGTGTAAGCACCGAGCCTTCGGGCGAGGTGTTCAGCCTGTGGGCCACTAACCGCCCGAAGCTACCTTCCGGTCCATGCTAAAGGAGCGTCTGTGACTGGCCAGCTCAAAAATTATTTATCCGTAGCTCCATTTTCTCCATTGTGCCCTATGCAATCAAGGTAAAGAAGGAGAACGCCGAGGCAATTCGCAGAAAACTTGTTAAAAAAGGGCTTCTGGATTCACGATGGAGTATAGTGATAGATGGCGAGTATCTTTACCTCCCTGTAAAGGAAAAAGTAGATGGTGCGATTTTTATGGATCTCCCTAAAAGAAAAAAGAGAAAATCTCCCTATGAGAGTATTAGGGAGCTTGTAGGCTGTCCAATACCAGACTACTGGGAGAAAATTGGAGAGGTCGCTCTTCTTCCACCTTACCATTACGAGGATGTAAAAAAAGTAGGTGAGGCTTTTGCCAAAGTTTTGAAAGCAAAAACTGTGGCTATCTATCACGGGGTTGAGGGTGAGTTTCGGGTTCCCAAGATAGAAGTTATATACGGTAAAGATACAGAAACGGTGCACGTGGAAAATGGCATAAAGTACATGCTTGACCTCGCAAAAGTCATGTTCTCCTCAGGAAATGTGGAGGAGAGAATAAGAATGAGTAGGATAGATGCAAAGGGCGAGATTGTGGTAGACATGTTTGCAGGCATAGGATACTTTTCCCTTCCTCTGGCTAAATATGCGGGGGCAGCGAAGATTTATGCATGCGAGAAAAATCCCATCGCCTATCATTATCTTCTCAAGAACATAGAAATTAATGAAATTCATAATATAATCCCGCTGCTTGGGGATAATAGAGAGGTCGCACCCAAAAAGGTGGCTGATAGGGTCCTTCTTGGCTATGTGCACACAGAACCATTTCTTCCAGTGGCCATGGAAGCTCTCAGGGAAGAGGGCGGTGTAATACACTACCATGATACCTTCACAACAGAGGAGAGAAACTGGAAACCAGAAGAGAATATCAAAAGATACGCCGCCGCTCATGGCTTTCAGGCCCGTATTCTCTACAAGAGGGTTATAAAATCATACGCACCCCACATATGGCATATTGTGGTGGATGCCCGCTTATTTCCAAAAGATTAAGTATTAAGTTGGGATTTATCTCAACCATGGACATTGATTTTTATATCGCCTCAATAGTTGGTTTCCTTCCTTCATTCGCAATATTCTATGTGGTATGGGGTAAGCTGGAGGGCTATTTCAACGAAAAAAAACTCTTCTTCAACTATTTCATAGGATGGATAATGGGAATAATTATAGCCGTATTTTTCCTCATACTAAAATCCTCCGTGTATAAGGCCTTGGATCTATCCATTCTTTCCCTGATATTTTTCGCCATTTTTACGGAGATGTTCAAATTCATCTATCTCAATCTTCCCTCCAAGAGAAGAGACAAAGAGCTGCCATACCATGGCTTCTCTCTTGGACTGGGGATTGGCGCCATATGGAGCGTCGCCATCATCTATCAGTATTTTCGCTCAGTGTCTATGACCTCGCAGGAAGAGTTTCTCGCATCCATTTATTTCATTATTTTCTCCCTGGCCCTTTCCTCCATTCATGCCTCTTCAGGCACTTGGATTGGTGATGGAATAATCAATGGAAACGCGGAGGGAGCTTTGCTTAAATCCTTCCTCCTTCAAATAGTATTTAATTTCACACTCCTACCACTCATCTGGGGTTTTCAGCCCCTGTATTATCTAGGCGGCATATTCATAGCGGCACCCGTTCTCTACTACAAAGTTTATAAGGGATACCTGCTTAAAGTAAAAGGTAAAAGGAGGGTAAATAAATGAAGAAAGGAAAAATAATCGCAAAAATAGCTGCCATCGCAGTATTTCTTCTGCTTCTGTACATCTTTTTCCCTTTCATAAACGGGCTAATTCAAGAGCCACCTGCACTTGAAGGATATACCCTTACCAAGAATTTTGAGTTCGAATTTAAAAGGGAGATCAATATCAACGCCGTTGGTGTCTACACCCTGAATATCACTGTTCCCCAGAGAAACGAATACCAGGATGTTAAAATAATAGATGAAAGTCACTATCCAAAAAGAGTGTTGCAGATAGCCAATAGAACCGTGTGGAGCTATTCGCTTAGCGGCAATGCGCATTTAACTTTTCGCTATGTGGGCAATGCCACGGCAAAAATATGGGATATAAAAAATAGCCTGGATGTGGGTTCCATACCTGAGAAGCTAAAGAAGCAATACAACCATAGAGAATATCTGCTGGATGAGAGAAATAGAAAAATATGGGTGATAAATCCTGGACCCTTCAGAAACGTAACCCTCAATATAACCAAGGGAAAGAGCTCCGTGCTCGAGAAATTGCGTGCAATATACGATGTTATGGAAGCCAATTTTCAATATGTGACCGAGAGAAGCGGATTGCCCCATGATGCGGTTACTACCTGGAATGCCGGACAGGGCGATTGCGATGAGCTGTCCTTTGTATTTGTCTCCATGGCCAGAAGCATAGGCATCCCTGCATGGGTAGAATACGGGTATCTATACACTTCCAAAGACTGGGAACCTCATGCGTGGGTAGCTACCGTAATTCCCACGCAGAAAGGCCTGATAAAGGTGAATATAGATGTAACCACAGAGCTTGGAAGAGAGAATTATGGAAGGGGATTTCTTATTCGAGACCCATTCAGATTTACCCTCTGGGAGGAAGATGGAAACAGCACCCATCTTACCCAGTACTACAGATTTATCGTGGGGCACTATCAAGAGATGCATGTACAGGAAAATGTTGAGGTAATAAAAGCCTTAGAGCATGGAAGCATAACCATAGGAATAGAAAGTTCCCGCATCCCTCAGTGGCTCATGATAGCCGTAATTGCCAGCGTTGTCATAATCGTGCTCTTCATAATAATCAAGATATAGAGCCGTAAAAATTCTCTTTCATTATCTCTCCAGTAGCGCCGTTTATCATTACAAGTCCGTCTCTTCCCTCTATTATCCACACAGGCAGATAGTAAAGACTTATAAAATTAATATTAATGCTGCCCTTCTTGGGCCTAGTTTTTCTCTTCTCTATGATGGTTACATTTTCCCCCTCAATTTTAACTTCCTCTTCCCGTGAATATTCTTTATTTAGAGCTTCCACTGCCATCTTTCTGGCATCTTCCAGACCTATAACAGGCTCCATCCGCTGGTGCTCCACCTCCAGGGTAACTGTGGTTTCAAAGCCCCTTTTCCAGATCTCGAATTTTCTATTCACCCCATTGATAGCAATTATCCCCTTGACACTTTTGGTCTTTATGCTCCCCTCAATGAGAAGCTCTAGGGAGTACTCAAACACATAGTAGGGAAGCAGTACAAGTTTCTGATGAAATCCATGCACGTAGCCTCGAGCAATGGCGGATGCTTCATCCTCGTTTATCTGCAGTTTTATTATTCTCTCCTCTCCCTCTGCAGAGACTTCCTCCAGAAAAATTGGAATTACGTCCTCGCTCTCCTCCTCTAGTTCCTCAACCTCCACATCCTCCTCTTCCAAAAGCTCAACGGGAATTACTCTCTTTTTCTCATAAATTTCCAGTATAAACTCTCCAATCAGGTTGGCGAATTCTGCACGATTGAGAAGCTCAATGCCCAGTTTGTTGGCCATGCTTTTGGCATCTTCCGTATATCCTTTCACGCATATTATTGTCTTATTAGAATGAATTTCTTCCGTCATTCTGGAAAAATGAATAACATAATCCCCATCCACTACCTGGTTTTCTTCCACATAAACAAGCTCCAGAGAATCACCATAGCGAGCCCATATAAAATCCTCCGGCTCCCTATCTAACACCTCAATATCATTCATCTCGAAAAGCTTCTTGAGCATGTCTTTCAAATTCACCAACATAAATCTACACACTCTTATTAATGATTTTCTCTAACTCGTTAAGCAGAATGCGATAATCTGTTTTCAGGGTTCCCTCGCTTGTCTCCACAAGCTCCTCAAGCTTTCTTTTAACCTCTTCCATATCCCGTGCTTCATTCTGGGAGACAAATTCTCTCACCTTTGAAATATTCGTGATGTAGGGCAGCACATTTTCAAATGCTTCTTTTAACATACGACTTAAAAAAGAGGGATGAGATAAAAACCTTTCTACGTGAGAGGCTTAGCATCGCCCCATTTTAGGCTTGCTCACATCAAGTATAGTTCCCCCATGGGGGCTTCTACAACTTATTCTCTCCTCAGAAAATTTATTTTGGGGTAAATCCCTTTTCTTTTAAAAGAAATGGCTTTAGTGGATGGAATGGGAGAAGCATCTTTGATGCGACTAAGCCCGAATCCGCGACTGAGCAAAGCAAAGAGTGGATCGGGCGGGACGAGCAAAATTCAGAAGGAATTTTGAGAGTAAGCCCGGAACCTTTTGAGCGTAGTGAAAAGTGGACCGGGCGGGATGTTCGACAACAGGAGAACATAAGCCTGGTCCACGAGTGAGTAAAACGAACGAGTGGACCGGGCGGGATTTGAACCCGCGGCCTCTGCCTTGCAAGGGCAGCGATCTTCCGGGCTGATCTACCGGCCCTCTCAGACGGACGAGGATTATGAACCACATATTAAAGTTTTTCTTTATTTGCCCTTCTTAATGTAGTGAAGGGTATAGGCGAGACCCACAAAGAGATTCATATAGAATGTTAGAACTCTCCATAAGATTATCATGGCACCCGTTAGATTCTTGGGCAATTTTTGAGTATAAAGAAAATACGCAGAGAACTCAGCTAAACCGCTACCGCCTGGAGACACAGGTATTATGGTGATGAGAAGTATTATCATCTGAAACGTGATGGATAGAAGCCAGAAAGGATGATATCCAAAAGCTATGAGAATAAGGGAGGGTATGGAGAAATCCGCTACCCACATAACGGCGGTAGCACCTAAAGCTCCTAGAAAATGGAACTTCTTACGCTTGAAAATCACCATTATACCCTTTACAAAGGTCTCAAATTCTTTTTCGGCTTTCTGAATAAATCTCTTTCTCTTCTCCTTGTTCTTCATGAAAAATCGCAGTAGTTTTTCCAGTTTCTTAATTTTTTTCTTGAACCACCCGGCATGAAGAATTACTATAAGGAGAAAAACACCTCCAAAGATGAAAAGAGCTGCAGCCGCCAAGAGCTCATATTCTAGATCCTTGAGGTTTATACTTATACCCAAGAGTATGAGCATGAGGGGTAAAGCCACTCCGAAGAATATGAAATCGATAAGTCTCTCACCTAAAGTTAGGGCCGTGGCATCTCCGCTGCTTAGATTTCCCTGGGAAAGCATATAGATGCGTGAGGGTTCGCCTCCCAGAGATGAGGGCGTGATAGATGCCATAAAAAGATTGACCATGACTATTCGAAATGCCCATACGAAGGATATCTTATCTCCCAGGGCATGAGCCATTATCTTTATCCTGAGAGCCCAAAAAAACCAGTGAAGGGTGTGCACCGCTAGTATCGCTAAGAAGAAGAGTGGCGATAACTGAAGTATAAGTGGGATAGAGCTGGCAGTGGAGGAATACATAAAAATTATAGCCAGGGAAGCAGAGCTAATAACAATGGACAGAACTAGCCATTTCCTCCATTTCTTCAACTCCATTCTGATATCACCCTTACGAAGTTTTCCACAGAGCGATTGATATCGTAGTTGCCTTTAAACCCCTTATAATATTTTGCTCTTTCCATTAATTTCTTCAAATCAAGGTTTTCCTGGGGCATGAATCCCGAGATTTTTCTCTCTTCAAGGTATCTCGCGAGATATTCCTGCTCCGGTTGACCTGGCGTGGGTATGAACATGGCCTTGCCACCTATGGCATATAGATCCATTATGGTAGAATACCCAGAACGGGAAATTACCAGCTTGCTTCTGTTCATGAGCTCCTCCCTTTTCTCTCTGCTCACGTAGGAGTATATGTGCCCATTGCAATCTTCACCGCTTTCTGGCTTGCCCAGAGTTACGACAATATTCCCATCCAGCTCGGATAGTTGTTGAAGCACGAGCTTCTCAAATATAGTTCTCTGGGGCTCCGGACCTGAAATTGAAATGAGTGCATCGATATCTCTTGGAAGCTCCCTCTTTTGAAATGAAGAAAGGGGTCCTATGTATTCTACTCTATTTTTCGAAATCATTCCAAAGTTGTGGGACATATCCCCGGAAAGAGGTTCGTGCTCAAAATCAGGTATCAGTATTTTGGTAAAATACTTGGACATATACGCGTTATATAGAAGAGTCATCTCTCGAAGAAATCGCATAGGAACCATTATTCTGAGCTGATGAATTATGAGAAAGGATGGCCTATCACGGTGAAAGACATCATAGCGGCTATCGGATATCAAAATATCAAAATTTTCCTTCTCCTGTATCTTTAGAAATTGCTTATGCCCTTTTATCATGCTTCTCATTATCTTGTTGGATTTAGAGAAAAAATAAGGGATAAACTGATGTGCCCTTTCGGGATATTGTATAGGAAAATCCTCCAAAACATAGCTTCTAAGCTCGGGAAATTCCTGCTGCAGGAGTTCCAGTGCCCTACCATAGGATATTAGCACAACTTCGTTTCCTTCTTCAACCAGCTTTTTTATGAGGGGAATGCTCCTTGTCGCATGGCCAATCCCCAGAGAGCACACGCCAAATCCAATTTTCACAAAATGGTGAAAAAGTAGGGGTATTAAAAGTTTCCCTTTTTTATGCTTTATAAGGACAGAATGTTTTCGTACCCCTCTCGCTTGAGCAACTCTATTAGCTTATCTCCTGCTTTTTTAACCTCCTCGCTCAGGCCTTCCCCGAACTCCATGCTCTTGGGCTGTATTCCTATAAGGATAATTTTACCAACATAATCCCTTAGGTATTCCATAAGAAAGGAGAGTGGCATACCGTGGGTACTGAATGCCACCTTGGGGATCTTATCTTCCGGCACTCTTCTGAACTCTCCAGGATTCAAGTCCATAAGGGCGGCATCAACGATTACCAGAAGTTCGGGACGATATCTCTTTATCTCCGAGGTGAAGTCTTCAGGAACTTGTCCGGCGAGTATTACTTTCCAGCCCTCTTTTCTGAAATTCCTGGCTACATATATCCCAATGGCATCATCGCCCCGTAGCTCATTTCCCACGCCCATTAAAATCTTCATTTTCTTTCCGGGATCGTTACCTTTCCATGTATTGCGCTTGCGGCTGCTATCACTGGAGACACAAGATAAAGTTTACCCGGCCCCTGCTTTCCGGGATAGTTGCGATTGGTGGTGCTAAGATAAACTTCATCACCTATAAGTCCAGCCATGCCCTCTGCACAGCCTCCACATCCCGGATTGGTTAAAACGGCACCAGCTTCTGCGAATATTTCCCAGAGACCTTCCTTCATAACCTTAAGCCACACTTCCCTAGTGGTAGGGGTTATAGTGAGAGGTACTTTCACCCGATTACCTTTGAGAACACGAGCAGCGGCGAGGAGATCTTCGTATCTTCCGTTTGTGCAGGAACCGATAAACGCGCCATCTATCTCCATGCCCTCAAACTCGCTTACAGGATGCACATTGCAGGGGTTGGGTGGTGCAGCCATCAGTGGTTCAAGGTTATTAACATCTATGTGTATCTCGTCCGCATACTCCACATCCTTATCCGCATGTATGGGCCGGAAATCAACACCTCGTGAATTATAGAAAGCTTTTAGCTTCTCATCCATAGGCGGAAAGCCTATTATTCCACCCATCTCAGTTGTCTGAGATGCCAAGGTTATGCGGCCATCTATGCTTAATTCTTCGATTGCATTTCCATAATATTCGATGGCTTTCCCCAGTGCTCCTGCCGGTCCAAGCTCGCCCATGACGGCAAAGGTCAAATCCCTGGCTACCGCAGGAAATTCGTAGTTTCCTTCCACTGTGACCTTCATGGTATAGGGCACCTCAAACCAGGTTTTTCCAGTCTTGAAGGCAAAGGCAATATCTTTATCCCCCATACCCTGCCCAAAGGCACCTACAGCACCAAGGATGTTGTAATGGGAATCTGTGCCAACTGCAGTCATACCCGGCTTAATCACGCCCCTATCTATTAGGACATGGGTGCCTATCCCCTGATTTATATCGAAGACCTTGATTCCTGTTTCCTTGGCAAATTTTCTGCATATATCCTGCGCCAGGGCATACTTAAGAGTTTTGGCAGGCACGCTCAAATCAAAGGTGAAAAACGTGCTTTCAGGCTTTGCCACATAGTTCCCGGAGAAATTTTCCCGAAGATGGCGAACCACATTGGGCCCTCCAAACTCTCTCGCAGTTATAATATCCAGGTCTATCCACACAATTTCTCCTGCCTCCACCTTCTCCTGGGAATGCTTCTGAAGTATCTTCTCCACGATGGTGGCCATAATGCAGAAAAGTAACGGTAATAGATAAGGATTTTGTTAGAGATAGTCCTCTCTTCTCACCACATTCCGTGGTCTACCTTCGTAGAAAAGCTTCACGTTCTCCGCGGCATAGCGAATCAGATCTTCCCAGAATCCCTCGTACACTCCCCCGCAATGCGGGCTCATTAGAACATTGGGCAGCTTCTCAAAGGGATAGGCTTGCTTAAACTCATCGTCATAATGCCACCATGCATCCAGAGCCACCGTGAATTCCGGATTATCCCTCAGATGCTCATAGAGATCCTTCTCCGCGATTATTTTGCCACGGGCCACATTGACAAGAATTGCGTTCTTTTTCATCAACTTCAGCTTCTCTCGATTTATAAGGCCTTCCGTCTGCTTTGTCAGGGGAAGTGCTAAAACCACTATATCTGAATTCGATAGAAGATAATCCAGCTTGCTCATATCCCCTATGAAATCTACCTCCATATCACTCTTCCCACTTCGATTTACAGCCATAATCTTCGTGGAAAAGCATTTGAGCATTCTTGCCAGGGCTTTGCCCACATTTCCAAACCCAACAATGCCTACAGTTTTACCTTTCAGCAATCTACTCTCTATCATTTGCGGGAACTCTCCTCGCCTCATCTTCTCGAATCGCTCCACATATCGTTTAAGTGCAACCAGGATATGGGTAAGGGCGAGCTCCGCAACGGCTACAGCGTTAGAGCCTGCGTTGCTGCATACAATCACGTGAGGGGGTAGCTTATGAAATCTTATGTGGTTTACCCCCGCGCTCAGAGTCTGAATCATCCGAAGCCTTTTCATTTTGGGTAAAAGCCTCTCTATATCTTTCCACCCGGCAGCAACAAAAACTTCCACGTCCTCTATAAATTTATCATCCGCATCCTTGAGACATTTTACCTCAAACTCCTTCAAAAGCTCTTGTAAGAGAGAAGCATGCTCACACACATTGGTTAGAACCTTCATATTCTCCATATTTCCTTGAAGGGATATAAACTCTGCGCAGAACTATGTGGCAGGACTATGTTGATCCCCCACTGATACCTAACCCCCATACCTTGGAAAATCCCCTCCAAGAGCATTTCTGAGAGTGAGTAAAGCTCTGGGATGAGAATCTCTAGCTCCTTTCTATGCTTTAAATGGATCTTCATCTAAATAAAACCCATGAAATTCTGGAGAGCAAGAAAAAATAAGGAAGAACGGCTCTTTTCACTTGGCGCATTTTAAGGCACAAAGTTTTATAATGATTGTGTATATCACATTAAAAGTTGAGAGAGGTGATGAGATATGCAACCAGCACAGATGGCCTATGACAGGGCAATAACGGTATTTAGTCCAGATGGACGCTTGTTTCAGGTTGAATATGCCAGGGCAGCTGTTAAGAGAGGTACCACAACGATAGGTATAAAATTTAAGGATGGAGTGGTATTGATTGTGGATAAGAGAATAAAGAGTAGGTTGATTGAGCCCGAGAGTATGGAGAAGATATTTGTTATTGATGAGCATATTGGGTGTGCCACCTCGGGGCTTGTGGGCGATGCGAGGGCCCTGGTAGACTATGCAAGGCTCATTGCCCAGATAGAGCGCGTGACTTATGGGGAGCGTATCCTGGTGGAGCAGCTTGTTAAGAGGATTAGTGATTACAAGCAGCAGTACACACAGTATGGAGGCGTAAGACCCTTCGGTGCATCGCTCCTCATCGCAGGCATAGATGAGAAAGGGATATATCTCATGGAAACGGATCCCAGTGGCACTATAATGGGCTACAAGGCAGATTGCATAGGTGGAGGCCGTGAAACCGTGATGGAGATTTTTGAGAAGGAATATCGTGAAGATATGGATATGGAAGAGGCCATACTTCTTGGGCTGAAGGGCATAGACGCCGTTAGCGATGAGAAGATTGAGAATCTGAATATAGAGATTGGATACATAAAGAAGGGAGGAACCTTCACCATAATGGAAAATGGAGAGGTTAGAAAATATATTGAGAAGTATGTGGAGATGAAGGGCGAGGCGTGAAAATGGTCAGGCTTGAGGATGCAGTCATTGCAAGATATGAACATCACGGTCACAGATTTGAAATCCTCGTGGATCCTGATACTATAGATGATATCAAGGCAGGCAAGATAAAGAATGTTATAGAGTATCTTGTGATAGATGAAATTTTCAAGGATGCGAGAAAAGGTGATCGAGCTGGAGAAGAGGCCATAAGGGAGGTTTTTGGCACCACGGATGTCAATGAGGTTGCCAGAGAGATCGTGATAAAAGGGCAGGTTCAGCTTACCACTGAGCAGCGACGTAAGATGCTGGAGGAGAAGAAAAAGAGGATAATAATGGAGATTGCAAGAAATGCCATCAATCCGCAAACAAAAGCGCCGCATCCACCCAAGAGAATCGAATTGGCTATGGAGGAGGCGAAGGTTCATATTGATCCTCTCAAATCCGTGGAGGAGCAGATTCCCATAGTTCTCAAAGCGCTCAAGCCCATAATACCAATAAGATTTGAGAAGGTAAAGATCGCTGTGAAAGTTAGCGGCGAGTATTACGGAAAGATATATGGTGAATTGAGTAAGATGGGAACCCTCTTGCAGGAGGAGTGGCAGAAGGACGGTTCCTGGATTGGTTTGGTTGAGATTCCTGCGGGAATCCAAGGTGAGTTCTTTGATATGCTCAATAAGAGAACTCACGGTAATGTTCAAACAAAAATTTTAAGGAGGTAATATGAATGAATGAAAGAAAAGGTGTTCGGAAGATAGTTGTGCCTGGAGAGTTGATAAAAGAGGTAGGTAAACCGGGCAATGGGGTTTTTGTAGAGAATGGAAAGATGTATTCTGCCTATTTGGGTATTGTTGAAACAAGGGCAGGATATGTAAATGTTATACCCCTGTCCGGTTGTTACATACCGAAGAAGGGAGACAAGGTAATAGGGAAGATAATAGACATAGCACCCATGAACTGGGTTGTGGATATCAACGCACCCTACTATGCACCGTTGCATGTGAACGATGTGCCCTGGCATGTTGATTTTGGATACACCGCAAGATACCTATCCATAGGGGATGTTGTTCTTGCCAAGGTCAGCAATGTTAATGAGCTGGGGCAGGTATGGATCACCTTGAAGGAACCTGGGCTCAGAAAACTTGAGGGCGGCCATATAATCAAGATATCCCCCTTCAAGGTGCCCCGGGTGATAGGCAAGGGCGGTTCGATGATTCAGATGCTGAAAGAGTACACAGGCTGCAGAATCTATGTGGGCCAAAATGGGATGATCTGGATCTCAGGCTCGCCTGAGGGAATGATAACCGTGATAAAGGCTATTAGGATGATAGAGAACGAAGCCCATACCTACGGTTTAACTGATAGAATAAAGGCATTCCTTGAAGAAGAAAGGGGTGAAGAAAATGGGAATTAAAGCAGATATAAAGCTCATTGATGACAATGGCCTGAGAATCGATGGAAGATTGCCAAACCAGCTCAGGCCCATAAGGATGGAGGTAGGCGTTCTTGAAAGGGCCGATGGCTCTGCCTTCATAGAATGGGGTGGAAATAAGATAGTCGCTGCAGTTTACGGGCCAAGGGAGGCATATCCCAAGCATGTGCAAGAGGCGGAGAAGGCGATAGTTCGTGCTCGCTATAGCATGGCACCTTTCAGTGTGGATGAGCGCAAGAGACCAGGGCCGGATAGAAGGGCCATAGAGCTGAGCAAGGTGATAAGCGAAGCCTTAGAAAGCGTGATATTTGTGGAAAAATATCCAAGGACAAGCATCGATGTATACATCGAGGTTCTTCAGGCGGATGCGGGCACGAGAGTTGCTGGAATTACGGCAGCATCTCTTGCTCTGGCAGATGCAGGAATACCCATGCGCGATTTAATAGTAGGATGCGCAGCGGGAAAAATAGATGGTGTTGTGGTTCTTGATCTCAACAAAGAGGAGGACAATTATGGTGAGGCTGATGTGCCCATGGCCATACTGCCAAGAACCAAGGAAATTGCACTGCTTCAAATGGATGGAGATATGACCTATGAGGAGCTTAAAACAGCCATGGATATGGCCATGGAAGCTGCCCAGAAGATCTATCAGATGCAGGTTGAAGCACTTAAAAAGAAGTATTTAGAGGTGGAGTAAATGAGCAACTCAAAATTCACAGCGGGAGTAATCCCCGAGATGATGAAGAAATACATACATAAGCTGGCTTCTAAAGGAACAAGAATAGATGGAAGAGGATTCGATGAGATAAGACCACTCAAGATCACAAAGGGCTATGCAAAGCGTGCTGAGGGCTCAGCGCTCGTGGAATTAGGAAGAACTAAGGTTCTTGTTGGCGTGAAAATCGAGATCGGCACACCTTTCCCGGATACTCCAAATATGGGAATACTTACCACCAACGCAGAGCTTGCACCCCTTGCGTCACCTACCTTTGAGCCAGGACCGCCAGGAGAGGAAGCCATAGAGCTCGCCCGCGTGGTTGACCGCGGTATACGGGAAGGCCATGCCATTGATCTGGAGAAGCTTGTAATAGAGGAAGGAGAAAAGGTATGGATAGTATTCGTGGATATCCACGTACTAGATTACGATGGCAATCTCTTCGATGCCTCAGGCTATGGGGCCCTTGCAGCACTGGCAGATGCCATAGTTCCCGCTTCCAGATATGAGCTTGGAGATGATTATAAGCTGCCTGTGCAGCATTACCCCGTGCCAGTTACCTTTGCCAAGATTGGTAACTGGATTGTGGCGGATCCTAATCTCGACGAAGAGAGCATTGCATCCGCTCGATTAACGGTGACGACTAACGAAGAAGGAAAGATAAACGCCATGCAGAAAGGGCTTAGCGGCACGTTTACCTACGAGGAGGTGCAGAAAGTTATAAATATGAGCATGGATATCGGCCGACAGGTCAGAGAAATCATTCTCGGTGATTCAGATGGCAAAGAGGACTAAGAAGGTGGGCATTGCCGGGCGCTTCGGCCCTAGATACGGCATTTCGCTGCGCTATCGCTGGGCAGATATAATGAAGGAGAAGGAGAAG
Organism: DHVE2 group archaeon; assembly: GCA_026993785.1. Classification (GTDB taxonomy): domain Archaea; phylum Thermoplasmatota; class Thermoplasmata; order Thermoplasmatales; family Aciduliprofundaceae; genus S014-41. The sequence goes on along the minus strand of JALWRZ010000013.1, from coordinate 29,323 downwards.
AAGCATCTCTGCCCGCGCTGCCATCATTACTCTGTGAAACGCATTTCCACAGGCATATGGGTGTGCACCCACTGTGGTCTGAAGTTTGCGGGAGGCGCGTATACCCCCGATGTTTATAAGGAATGGAGGAGGGTGAGGGTAAATGTATAGATGCATAAGGTGTGGTAAACCCCTTACAAGCGAGTTGGGTGTGCAGCAGCTTGAATGCGAATGCGGAAGCAGAATGTTTTATAAAGAGCGTCCCAATATGAAGAAAATTGTTTACGCCATCTAATCTTTTATCATCCTTACCCATTTTCCGGCTTTTTCTTTTCTTTTGAAACCCAGCTTTTCATAGAATTTTATGGCATCCTTGTTCCCTTCACCCACCCACAGCTCAATCTTCGAAGGTTTCAGCTCTTCCATAGCTCTTTCTATGAGCTTTTTCCCTATTCCCTCATGTCGGTGAGATGGGAGCACAACTATCTCGTGTATGGCACCCACCTGAGAATGCTCAAACTTGCTGTACCAGAAGCGGTTGCAGAAGATGAATCCCACTATCTCGCCATTTTCTTCTGCAACGAAGAAACATTCGGGATCCTCCTCATACAGCTCATCTATGTATTTCCTCGCCCTATCTATATCCCTCTCCCCGTATTCCTCAAGTCCCTCGTAAGCTTTCATAAGTATGGAGGGTAGGTATTGAAGATCCTCTCTTCTACCTCTTCTTATCCTCATACCTCCATCACCCATTCAAACCTCTTGGAGAGAGCTTTTCTCTTATTCCTATACTCGCCTTCGCTTATCTCACCATCCACGAGCATTCTGTCCAGAGAAAAGAGCTCATCCTTATATCTCTTTCTTATGTTCATAATATGCCCCTCCACCAGATCCTCAAAATTGTGGAGAAATTCCTCACCGTCGGATGTGATGCGGTAGAAAACCATGGGCCGTGGACCCTCTCTTATTCTCTTATCCACAAAGCCATACCTGTAAAGGATGGAAAGATGCTTATCCACCGCCTGCCTGGTAATCCCGAATTCCCTGGCCAGTTCCTCGGGATGTGCCTCTTTTCTAAGACTTCTCAGAATTTCCATGCGCAGTGGCGAGATTACATTGGCAATTCTTTCCAGAGGTCCCATGATGGAGATGATTGCACCATAGTATTTCAACTTTAAAGTTGAAACTTGAAGGTTGAAGTTCAACTTTTAAAAAATAATTTTTATAAAAACATTTATATTCTGCTATTTCATGTGCCAAGTATGGAAGATGAATTCATTAAAAAGCTGAGAGAGAAGTATCAAAGGGGTGAGATTTCCAAGGAAACTTATGAGGACATACTCAAGAGATATCTGGAAGAGATCAAAGAAGAGGAAGAAGTAATGGAAGAGAAAGGGGAGTCATCAAAGCCCTCAGAAGGAGAATTTTACGATATAGGTGAGATTATCTCACGTTCCGTCTCCCAGGCCATGAAGGACGTGGAGAAATCCCTCAATGAGGTTTTTCCGGAATCCAAGGGAAAGGAAAGAGGATACAAATGCGCAGGCTCCTGCGTTCTGGGTCCCGGGAAATACGATTATATTTCCGCTGCCGGGAGCCTCAAGCTCACGGGGGATGTTATAGCCCACCGAATTTCCGTGGCAGGTGCCCTTAGCTCTCAGGGCAACATAAAGGCAAAGATTTTCAAAGCATCAGGAGCTGCAAAGCTTGAAGGAAGCCTACTGGCGGAAACTGTGTCTATTGCGGGCGGATTCAAAGGGTTGGATATAATCGGCGAAGATCTCCGTCTCTCCGGGGGAATAGAATGTCGCAGGATAAAGGGTGAAAACGTTGAAATCGCAGGTTCTATAATCGCGGAGAGGATTAAGGGAGAGGAAATAAAAATAAAGATAGACAATAGCGGCAAGCTGGGAGGGAGCAGAATAGGGAGAATTGCGGGAGAGACCATAAGAATCGAATGCAAGAGGGGATTCCTTCGAAAATTCAATGGAAAACTGGAGGCGGGAGAGATAATAGGAGAGAAAATATATCTGGAATGCGTATCCGCAGATTATGTCAAAGGCGAGGAGGTGGAGATAGGGGACAATTGTAACATAAGCAAATTGGAAGCCGAGGAAATGAAAATAAGCAAAAAAGCACGGGTTAAGGAGGTGGTGCGGAAATGAGACGCTGGGGATATGTATCCACAGGAAGCTTGCTTGGTGGAGCATTCCTCATAATCATCGGTATTCTCTGGCTCCTAGAGATGTTGGGAATCATAGAATTTAACATCTGCATAATATGTCCAATTCTGCTCATAATCGCAGGACTGGCCCTGATTCTTAACCGAAGATGGTCCCTCTGGTAAATAGTGACCGCAGAAAATAAGAGTGATGAAAGAGGTGTGAGATAATATGAGCGTGATTGCGGAGCATCTTGCCAAGAAATATTCCAATGGGGTGTGGGGTGCCATAGATGTGAACTTCTCCGCTGATAAATCCCGTATCACTGTGCTCCTTGGACCCAATGGTGCCGGTAAAACTACAACGGTGGGTATGCTTACTACACTGCTAAAGCCCACCAAGGGAAGAGCTTTGATTGAGGGATACTCAACAGTGGACAACGTGTGGAAGGTGAGAAATTTGATTGCCCTATGTCCCCAGGATATCCGGGTGGATGGTAACTGGAGCCCATGGGATGCACTAAAGGGCTATCTTATGATTCGTGGATTATCCTCTGGAGAGGCTATGGAGGAAAGCGAGAAATATCTGAAACTCCTGGACCTATGGACGATAAGAAAAACTCCTGCAATAGCGCTGAGTGGGGGGCAGAGAAAGAGAATTGCAGTTGCCATGGTTCTTGCTTCGGATGTACCCGTGGTGTTTTTAGATGAGCCCTCCAGCGGGTTAGATGTAGAAGCGAGATACATCGTTTGGAAATCCCTGCGAGAAGAGGCGAAGAAGGGAAAAACCATAATTTTAACCACCCACGATATGAAGGAAGCGGAAATTCTGGGAGACTATGTGGTTATGATAGGCAAGGGAAAAACAGTTGCCCAAGGTACACCTGAAGAACTGAAGCACAGGATTCCCTACACCCATAAGATAGTGGTTAAAAATGCTCGAAAACTACCCATCAAGGAGCACATCGACCTTGGAGACAGAAAGGTAATCTACGTGAGAGGAAAAGAGGAGGCAATGGAACTCGCCGAGAAAATTGAGGCAACAAGCATAGGTATTGAGGAGATAACCCTAGAAGACGCATACCTTTACCTGGTAGGAGGTGTCGCCAATGGGGAAAATTAAAGGTGTTGCCTATCTCGCAAGTAGATGGATTCGCCGTCAACCCATGTGGCTAGTTCAGGATCTCTTCATCGTATTAGGTTTCGCCCTTCTCATGTTCGTATGGGGCGGAATCAACGGCCTTAGAAATGTTCTCGTTGCATGGTTCATCTCCGGTGCCTGGGGTATGGGCATAAATCTCGTGGCACAGAGCATAGGGTGGGACAAGCAGCAGAAGATAACGGATATGTTCATAGCCTCACCGGTAAAGCCCTTCCACTATGTGTTCGGGTACTTCATCTCCTCTCTAATTTTCCTCGTGGCAGATTTTCTCTACATGCTCATCCTCATCGTTTATCTAAACGCGTGGAGCATAGTGCTCGCGTCACTTATTGCCGTAGCCCCTCTGCTTCTTATAAGCAACCTTGTTGGATTGAGTATAGTGATGCGCATAAAGAAGCCCACTAATATATCGGCAGTAACCAATCCGCTTCAGATGATGCTGATTATCCTCCCTCCCGTTTTTTATCCCGCGAGCATACTCCCAGAAACCGCAAGATACTTTGTTCTCCTCATTCCAACCGCTGCTAGCGCAGAGATAGCAAGGCAGCTCTCAGGACTCAGCTCCTGGCACAATCTATGGTATCCCACAGTTATTCTCGCAGGCTGGGTCATACTTGGGATTCTTGCATCATCCCGGGTTGTGAAATGGGGGATGGAATGAGCTCCCAATCATTCAGCAAGCTCTCTTTCCTCCATCCCACCACCTTCTGAAAACGTTGGCACAGGGGGCGGTGGAATTTTAGCCTTCGCCGCTTTTCTCAGAAGCACTACCTGGATTATCCCTCCTATCAGCAGGATGATAAATCCCAGAAGAGTTATATAGATACCAATCTCTGTGGTTGCCTTTATATCTGTGCTATCTAAGCCCATCACCTTGGGAATGGCCTGAATTCCTATGATGTTGATAAGTGTTCCCAGAAATCCAAGCACACCGAATACCATGGCTATTATTCCTCCCCACCATCTTGGTATGAAAGAGCCTATGAACCCAATTACTGCAACTGCGAGAAGTGCCATTCCGATGGGAATAATCTTAATAGCCACATTTCCATTCCCCCAATATGAGTTTGGAAGGAAAAGATATCTTAAGTGTGACTGCAGGGGTTTATTCTCTCTTTTTCGGATTTGTTTCTATTTTCCTCTTCGGAGTGTGCCTTTCGTGCCATACCAATCACAAATTTTGTGGTGCCTCTCCCTACGCCTATACCTGGGGACTGGGCTATGGAAGTCTGGGTATATGTGTGTTGTATTCTTCGCTCTTCTCTTCCAATTTAAAAAAGGAAAAAATCATAAAAACCAGTTTCCTCGCCTTCGTATTTTTTTCGATGCTCTATCTTATTCTAGCCTATTTCCTCTACGAGGAAGTATATCTTGGAGTGTTTGAACATTCACCCCTTCTCGAGCACTGGGGAACTTTGCTCTTTCTCTTTCTTTCTCTTATTCCTGCCATATTTCTACTACTTAGCCCAGCCTTACGGAGAAAGAATTATAGATGGCGGGATTTAATATTACCATCTACCCTAGCACCTCTATCCTCTTTTCTCTTAGGTACCGCCCTTTATAGGCTCCTTCCGGAGCACCGAGTGCCATGCCCTTGGCCTGGAATCAGCTATTTGCTCATCCTATTGATTCTTTCAGTAGCGATCTGGTTATCTGGGAAAAAGGGAGGTCAAAAGCGCTCCTGTTAAGGAAACCTAGGAGAACAAGATAGCTACTCTAAATATCCCTCCAAAGTCATCCATAGTTTGAGATAGTATAGGTGCAGCGAATCCCCCGATGTTTAGAACAGATACAAATATTCCCGAGGCTATGCCAAAATATCTTCTCTCCACCCCCACTCGAGATAAATAAGCGAAGTATAGTGGTATAGTTCCACCAAGCAAAACTCCGCTTAGGATTGCCAACCCCCATACCACAGCGCTGTGAGAAATTATTCCCCAGGCAAAAAGTGGGAGAAGAAGAGCGGTAAGGAGCTGATATATAACGAGAGCTTTTTTCTCACCAATTCTTCTCGATAGAGATGGTAACAGCAGAAGTCCGAGAATTAGCGCCACGGAAATGGTAGCCACAAGAATGGAAGATAGGGTACCAAGATAATCCCTGAGCTGTTCCTGGGATGGAAAGTACTTGGTAGCACCGAAATAGGTAATTAGAAGCGTTAGATTTGCCACGGAGACAAGCCAGAGGAGTCTGTTTCTGGATACTTTATGAATACCTTCCCGCAAAGATACCTTTTCCTCCTTCAACTCTCTTGCAGTGAGATGCCATAGAATTCCTCCCACAAGGAGAAAGGTGCTGGCAATCAGTCCTAAAATGGCGCCGCTGGGCAGTCCCGACATGTATACGCCAGAAGCAAGAGCCTGCTGCTCCGGTGGAAAGGCCGATTCAGCTATCTTTGGGAGATTTGGAAATACCACCGCCATGCCCACACCGTAAATCAATGTGCATAGAGTAAAGCTCAAAGTATCAGGAGAGAGACCTCTGACTACCTGCGCAAGGAAAGCAATGAGCAGTCCTAAAATAGCAGTTTTCTTTGGCCCCAGCTTTGCTATAAGCACGCCTACGGGCAGACCCAAGAGCACCATCATAAAGATGGGGAGGGAAAGAAGAAAGGAAAAATAGGAATGGGTAAGATGATAATTCCCCATAATCGGCTCAGCGAGAACCGCAAGAACTATGTCTCCTGCCCAGATAGAAAAATTAACAAACCAGGCCCCCATAAGAACCTTCCACCCATACTTTATAGTACTGAATAACCATTAAGCCCATAAAATTTATCAAAGAAAATCTGTAATTTTTTCAATTAGCGGGAAGACCACAAGACATAAGGATGTCCAGAGGAAATGATTTAAATAGGTAGTTGAGAATTCGCCTCTATGCTCGAATTTTTGCTACACGTCAAGAGGAGACTCTATCTCTATGTAACCGTTGTATTCATAATAGCTCTCATGCTGGGCCAATATGTGGATTTCAGCAGGATGAATATCATGCCCGTGAGCGTGGCTGCAGTGTTCATCATGCTCTATCCCATGCTCACAGGTATGGAGGTAGAGAAGGTAAAGAAGGCTGGGGGGAATTACAAGTTAATCCTGGCTACTCTAATTTTTGCTTATTTCATCGCCTCATTAACCGCATTTTTCCTGTCACGCACAATTCTGCGGGGTTATGATGATCTTGCCCTTGCTTTAGTTCTTGTAGGCGCGATTCCCTGCTCCAATATGCTCATCGGATGGAGCGGAATTGCCGATGCAAGCGTTGCCGATGCTCTCGTAATCGCGGTTACCGGTCTTCTTCTCATTCCCATCCTATCCCCCATTCTGATTTATATCAACGGTGGTATCTTTGCAACGATTAACGTTGTGCAACTTGTGATAATCCTTCTTTTCTACATTCTTGTTCCTCTTGCCCTCGGAATGCTCACCCGAAGGGAGATAATAAGGAGAAGGGGAAGAGATTATTTTATGAGCATAAAGAAATATCTTCCCGGGATCTCTGCGCTTGGCATTCTTCTCATTGTATTCTTCTCCGTTGCCAAGGTATCCACAAAGGTCATTGAGAAGCCTGAGATTTTCCTTCTTGTTCTCGTTGCCCTATTCTCCTATTATTTCATTCAAACTGCACTATCTGTGCTGGCAGCCAAGCTTCTCAAATTCAGATATGAGCAAGGTATGATTCTCATCTTAGGTGCCACGGCAAGTTCCCAGGCCATATCTCTTTCCCTTGCAGCCACGGTATTTCCACCCCTAACAGTCTTTGCACTATCCTTCAAACCAATCCTGCAGGTCTTCTATATCATGTTCCTCATTTATGCCCTTGGTCCTCACCTACGAAGGTTTCTGGGGTAAAATATTAAAGAGTGAAAGAAAATACCATCCCCATGAAGATAAAGATTGAAGAGCTCATAGAGCTTGCGAAAATAAGAAGCGAAACAGGCTACGAATCAAAAATTCTCGCATTTATAGAGGAAAAACTGGAAAAGATGGGTGTGGATTATGAGCGAATGCCCGTGGACGAGGAGAGATACAATATTATTGTGAATCCAGAGGAGCGTTTCATGGTTAATGCCCATGTGGATACCGTGGGAGATTATTTTCCGCCAGAGGTTGAAGGTTCTATTCTCTGGGGCCGCGGCGTAATGGACGATAAGGCGGGGGTGCTCATAATCCTAAAACTCATCGAAGAGTTTCGAGATAAACTGCCCGTGAGTTATGTATTCTTCGTGGATGAGGAGGAGGAAGGCAAAGGTTCAAAAAAGTATGCGGAGAAATATGCACACGATTTCGCAATAACTCTTGAACCTACCTCGCTTAAGGTGTGCACCGCAGAAGCGGGAAGCTTGGAGCTTGAGTTTGAGTTCTGGGGAAAGGCCATGCATGGCTCCTGTGGGGATGAGGAAAACAGCGCAATCTGGCAGGGAATAAAATTTCTCACCTCACTTAAGAGGATGAAATTTCTGAAAGAGGAGCATAAACTGCTCGGAAAACCTGCGATAAATGTGGAGATGTTCGACGGCGGAGATTATATCCTCGCAGTGCCCGAGAGTGCAAAGGCCCTGGTAGATTTCGTCTATTTACCCGGACAGACAGCTGTTGAAATCATAGATGAGGTGAATCGTATAGGTCGCAAATTCAATATGAATCATATGATTTATGATCTCTCACCACCCTTCGAAATTTCTCCACAAAAAAGCCGCGTTAGAGAATTTCTAAAATATGCAGAGCTTGGAGGATTTAGAAGCTGGAGTGATGCCCAAAGCCTCGTAGATAAAGGCACGCCCACCGTGGTCTTTGGACCAGGGGAATTGAGATATGCACATACCAAGGATGAGCATGTGGATATGAAAGATGTTGAGAAGGCATATGAAATCCTGAAAAAGGTGTTGCAGGATTGGTCAAAGAGGTGAATAGGTGCGCATATCGGGAAGCATTGTATATGAGGAAAAGCATATTTTCTGGTTCATCCTTCTAATAATGCTTCCCTTAATAGCAATCTTCCTAGCTATTTTAATTTATCAGATTTTAATTGGACCCCTTGGCACGAAACCTGCACCAAACTGGTTTCTTGCGCTTATGCTCTTTATTTTTATCCTCCTGGATTATGGTTTCTTGGTATACAGGGTAATTATAACCACTGAAGTTCTAATTGCGGGATTTCCCCTATACTCCGTGAAAATCCCGTGGGAAAAAGTTGCGGATGTGGAAGAGATGAAGGGTAGCGTATGGAAATACGGAGGTTACGGGATAAGAATAGGAAAGATGAACGGGAAATCCGTTATGTTAATAGTAATTCCCAGGATCTCGAGAATACTCCTGAAGATGCATGGGTGGAAAAGAGACTACCTCGTCGTCTCCATCGGAGATAAAGATACCGCTATAAACTACATAAGACAGGAAATTGAAATACACAGGACATTTCAATAAAAAGAAAAAAGTTAGAGTTCTGCATATTTCTTGGCGATTGCCCTTGCCATGTCTAGGGTGCCTGCATCTCCGCCCATATCGTATGTCCGCACTTTTCCTTCTCTGATAACTTCCTCAATGGCCCTTTCCAGCCTATCTGCCTTCTTATGCTCTCCCAGATAATCCAGCATCATCCTCGTTGCTCTAATTGTTGCGATGGGATTTACCTTATACAGGCCAGCATATTTAGGCGCGGAACCGTGCACAGGTTCAAATACAGCATAGTTATCCCCAATGTTTCCAGCTGCGGCGAACCCCAGACCGCCTACCAACTGGGAAGCAAGATCGGATATGATGTCTCCAAAGAGATTGGAGGTCACAAGAACATCATACTTCTCAGGATTCTTCACCAGCCACATGGCCTGAGCATCTATATTGGTTTCCCACATCTCGATCTCAGGATACTCCTTATGAATCTCACGGGCAACCCTCACAAACAGTCCACTGGTTTCTCGAAGCACATTGGGCTTTTCAACCACGGTAACATTCTTCAGTTTATTCTTTCTTGCGTATTCAAATGCAGCCCTTATTATTCTTTCCGCCCCCTTTCTAGTGATTATTCTCAGGGATATTGCCTTATCCACCCCTACAAATTTCTTGTAACGGGGATGCTCCTTGAAAACATCGTCTATTTCCTTGGGCACAGGATAATACTCCACACCGCTGTAAAGTCCCTCAGTGTTCTCCCTGAACACAGTGATATTAATATTGTCCCTGTAGTTGAGGGGATTTCCAGGATATGCCTTGGCCGGTCTCACATTGGCGTAAAGATCAAAGAGCTGCCGGAGTTTCACTATAGGACTATAATATTCGAGACCTTTACCCTGAAGCTCCGGCGCAAGCTCTTTCTGCGCCTCATCCTTGGGCTTCGAAGTGATCGCTCCAAATAAAGCGCAGTCCGTTTCTCGCATCATCTCCACGGTTCTCTCTGGGAGCGGGTTCCCTTCCTTGCGCCAGAACTCCCAGCCAATATCTCCGTAAATATACTCCGCGTCGAGAGCTATTTCATCCAGAACTATCATCGCGGCCTCTATTACCTCGGGGCCTACACCATCTCCGGGAAGAACGGCTATTTTATAACCCATGGGAATTACCTCCAAGCTACTAAATAGCAAGGGGGTATTTAATAAATACGGTAAAAAAAGTCAGTAGTAATACCAGATGCTCTCGTAGTCTTCCCTCTTCTCGCCTATGCTCTCCAGATAATCCAGGTACTCCTTGATTGGCACATCGGGATAGGTGTACATCTTTGTCTCGCTTATGCCCTTCTCCCAGGGGTGCATGAGATATATTCTCCTGCCATCCGGAGCTATGGCTATGAGTTCCCTATCCTGCCAGGCTCTGAGATGATTCTTACCCATTCTCGGAACATTGAAAATCGGCTCATCGGGTCTGAATTGCCCAGGTAGCAACCTTGCCTCCTCTTTTCTTTCCTGCACTATCCTTGCTATGGGTACCAGATAATCCTTCTGCTCTATCTTGCCCTTGGGATAGAAGGTGTAATAGGGATCTATACCTATCTTCTTCAGCGCGATTCGCAATGCTACGTTCTCAAATCTCCTGCTCACACTGCGCTGATACACAAGCTGGTTGTATATGTAGATTCCCTGCTTCCTTATCTTCAGCGCGGCTTCTGCCATCTCCGGCGTGACCTCGTAGGCGCTCTCCACATGCGTGGATACCGATACATTTCTCTTACCGGGCTCAATGTAGGAACCAAGAACCTCTGCCAGGGAATCCGTGATTCTCATGGGCACTGTGACGAATATCCTGCTGCCCCATCGGATGTTAGCCACATGGTCCATCTCTGCAAATCTCGCCATTATTTTATCTATTACCGGGTCACTGAGCACGAAGGGATCTCCACCGGTTATAAGCACATCTATCATGGCGTCATGCTCTGCAAACCATTCTAGCGCTGCTTCAATCTTCTTCCACGGCGGGAAAGATCCGGGCATGAAAGGTTCCATAACCTCCCAGTTGCGCTGACAGTACACGCATATCTGCGGACAGGTATCGTAGGCCTTGAGTATGGCAATGGTTACATATCTCCTGGTTACAAGGTCTACGGGGGATGTATCATGCTCGCCCATGAAATCAAAGTAGTACTCCCTATCATCCCTGTGCTCTATCATCCGCTCCACATACCAGGCAGGTGGCATCACCTGTCTTCGTACCTGGATATCATGAACATAGGGGTTCTCAAAATCCCACAGATGCAGATAGTAGGGCGTTATACCCCATGGGATTCTGTACTTCACAGCCTGCTCTGCCTGCTCTATGTCCTCCTCGGGGATCTTTACTATGCCGCTTTCCTTTAACTCCGTGAGAATTTTCACACCTTTCTCTCTCTTCAGAACATTGGAGAACTGCCACCGATAGTCAAACCAGTCATCCTCATCCACGCCAAAGAAATCCATAAGAAGCTTTCTCTGCTTTTTCCTTTTCTCTATTATTTTTCTATCCAATCCAGATGGATATTTATCAAGATACCTTTTCATCTGCTTCCATATTCCATCAAGATAATCAGAGCGCATTAGAGCCGCTTTTCTTCCCTTTATCTTGCTGAAATCCACAAAATGAATACCTTCATTCTTGAGAATTTGCGAAAGCCATCCCTTGGAATACCCAGTTTTAGCAGCCATCGCAAGGAAAAGATGTCTGAACTCTTCCACAAAGCCCTCTGTAAGGAGCTGTAGAGTCTCTTCATCTCCCTGTGTGGCTTTCCAGAGATATTCCAGAGTGCTAAATCCTGCCTTTTCCTCTCCAAATTTGGAGATTATGTTAAGGAATACGTTTATTGCCTCTATGGCGAGCCAACGGTCAATAGGATCCACCTCAATCTCGTAATTTTTGTATTTCCAAAGCAACTCAGTTGCATACTCTCTTAACTTTTCTCGCGCATCCTCCAGCTCATCGCATTCCTCCAGTATTTCCCTTATCCTAGGCAGCGGATTGAAGATACTTAAAAATTCTTCATGTCCTATGCCTCTTTCCAAACCCCATGGTGATTTTTCAACATCCATGGTAGATGCACCAACATTGTTCATCTCCTCTGCCATTTTATCACCTCCTTTTAAGTTTTTAAGCGAAAGAGATAAACCAAAGAGCTTGGGAAGAGAAAGCTGCACTGCAGAGCCTGCAAATGTCAAGCTCTGCCCGATTTTTCCACATCCATCATAATATTTAAATTTTTCCCGGTAAAAGGGAAAGAAATGTTTAAATGAGAAAATTTCTATATTTTACTCAAAATAGAGAAAAGATAAGGAGGAAAAAATTAAAGATTCACGGCCTCATAGCCGAGTTCAAAAGCCCGCAGGTTCATCTCGTGATATCTCGGATTTATGGTAGCTTTTATGGCTTCCACCAGTTTATCCTTGGAAATGGGAAATACGGGTACCCGAGATAAAGCACCAAGCATCACTATGTTAGTCGCTATCGCATTACCTGCTTTTCTGGCAAGCTCTGTGGCAGGTATGGCAATGACATTGAGCTCCTTCATACTTTTAAGGAGCTCTTCTACCTTAGGGTAATTCTCTCCCTCCAGGGACACGGTGGTGGGTATTATGGGCTCAGTATTGACAATCACATAGCTTCCTCTATGAGCCTTATGAAGCACGCGATATGCCTCCACAGGCTCAAAACCCACGATTATATCTCCCTCACCATTGCCCACCAGGGGACTCTTTGCCTCACCTATTTTCATCTCTGTAACTACGATACCTCCTCTCTGGGCCATTCCATGAACTTCGCTCATGACTACATTCATCCCTGAGAGAAGCGCTGCCTTGCCAACAATGCTGGAAGCTGTAAGCACCCCCTGGCCGCCAACTCCCGCGTATACTATTCCCACCTTCATTTTATCACCTTCTTCTCAATAGCATCAAAAGGACATATAGTTGCGCAAACTCCACAGCCATCGCACAGGGCATCGTTGATATAGATGCGAACCTTTCCATCTTCGTCCTTGCGCTTGAATATGGCGGCGCATGCTAACCAATCAGAACAAAGACCGCACTGGGTGCACTTATCCTGATTTATCTGATAAATCCACCATTCACCCTGCTTGCGGCGACGGGCATCCCAAAGAAGAGCGCATTCTCTCTTGGAGATTATAACAGATATGCCCTCGTGCTGAATTGCCTCCTTGAAGACTCTTATTGTTTCCTTTACATCGTAGGGGTCCACAGTCTTGACGAAATCTATACCTATACCACGCACAAGCTTCTCGATATCCACGTAGGGCGCTGGCTCACCCATCCCGTTCATGGGCAATCCAGGATGTGGCTGATGTCCGGTCATGGCCGTAGTTCTGTTATCTAAAATTACGTATACAAGATTCGCCTTGTTATGATATGCATCTATGAGTCCAGGGATAGATGCATGGAAGAATGTAGAATCGCCCACAAAACCAATCACCTTCTGCTTTGTGGATTTGGAAAAACCGACGGCGGTGCCTATGCTGCTACCCATGCAAAGGAGATAATCTGCCATCTCGTAGGGTTTCTGGATGCCAAGGGTATAGCATCCTATGTCGGTGGTTATAATTGCATCCTTTATCTTGAGTTGCTTTAGTGCCATCATCGCCGCATAGTAGGTAGCTCTATGGGGGCATCCCGGGCAAAGTACCGGGGGACGCGAGGGCAAGGAAATATCCGTGGGATTATAGGAATTTCTCTCTATCTTTATTCCCAGTATCTTCTCCAGCGCGTCTTTAACCACATCCGGATTGTACTCATATGCCCTTGGGAAATAACCGTTGAGCTTCCCGTAGATTTCCACCTGCATATTGTTCATCTGCGCCACAAGCCTGGTCTCCTTCTCCAGGTAAGGCTCAAGCTCCTCTACAATTATCACCTTTTTAACGTTGCCTATGAATTCCTTCACCAACTTCCGGGGGAATGGATGCGTAAATGCAAGCTTTAGTATCTTCGCATTTAGGTTAAGCTCCTTCACCACATCGTGCACATAATTGTAGGCAACGCCACTTGTTATTATGCCTATCTCATTGCCGCTTCCTTCAATCCTATTGAGCCACGTTGTATTAGTTTCCTCTTCCACCCTTTTGAGCTTTTCCAGAAGCTCCAGATGCATTCTTCTTGCAGCTGAGGGTAGAATCACATACTTTGCAGGATTCTTATGGAAATATCCTTCTCTTTTCTCCCTTTTAATCTCTCCATATTCCACTATGCCGCGCACATGATTCACGCGGGTAGTTGTTCTGAACAGAACTGGAAGTTTATACCTCTCTGAGATTTCAAAGGCCTCTTTTATAAAATCCTTCATCTCCTGGGCATTGGAGGGCTCAATCATGGGCATTCCAGAGATGAGGGCATAGTACCTGTTATCCTGCTCATTCTGCGAGGAGTGCATGCTGGGGTCATCGGCGCTTATTATCACCATACCTCCATTGGTGCCCACGTACGCAGTGCTCATGAAGGCATCTGCTGCCACGTTCAATCCCACATGCTTGAAGAAAACCATGCTGCGAAGCCCTGAGGCTGCTGCTGCAGCGCTTACCTCCAACGCAACCTTTTCGTTGGTAGAGAATTCAAAGTACATCCCGGCCTTCTTAGCCACATAGAAGAGAACATTGCCTATTTCGCTTGAGGGTGTTCCCGGATATGTGGATGCGAAATCCACTCCCGCTTCTATGGCTCCACGCACTATGGCCTCATTGCCCAGCAAAAACTCCTTTCTACCGGGCTCATCTAATATTATATTTTCGTACCTCATCAAATTTCCTCCTGAGCTTTCTATTCTTTAATCTTCATTGCTGCATCTTTCCTTCTTTAGAAGCTCCTTCCACCTCTTATCCACTTCCCTTTGAATCATTTCTATCTCTTCATCGGTCAGGTGCCTGAATCTGCCTTGCAGCCTAAGATATTCCTTAATAGGCTTTGGGTTCTTAGGTTTAACGGTTATTCTGTATGTCCCATTTACAACTTCATAGAGTGGAAACATGTTGGTTTGCACTGCCAGGCGGGAAATTTCAACCGTTTTATCGGGAGAATGCCTCCAGCCCGTGGGACAGGGGGATAAAATCTGGATGAATTTTGGTCCCTTTATCTCCTTGGCCTTTTTGATTTTCGCAATCAAATCCTCGGGATATGCTATGGTTGCAGTGGCTACATAGGGGATGTTATGAGCCACCATGATTTCAGCCACGCTCTTTTTAGGCTCCCATTTGTACATCCTTTTCTTTCCTCCGGGAGTAGTTGTGGTCCAAGCACCCATGGGTGTGGATCCTGAGCGCTGTATTCCCGTATTCATATAAGCTTCGTTATCATACATAATGTAAAAGATATTGTGTCCTCTCTCCACAGCACCGCTAAGCGCCTGAAGACCTATGTCCGCAGTTCCACCATCTCCCGCAAATCCCACCACATTCACATCCTCCTTTCCTAAAGCGTTAAGCGCCTCCCTAATACCGGATATTGCCGCACCTGTGACCTCAAAGGCTGTGTATAGGAGTGGAACATCAAGGGTACGATGGGGATACACACCGGGAATTACCGCCCAGCAGCATGCTGGAATTGAGAGAATCGTGTTCTTTCCCAGGGCCTTGAGAACATAACGCATCGCTATGGTGGCGCCACAGCCTAAACAGGCGGTATGTCCCGGAAGCATATATTCCTCCTCGGGAATTGTTAATTTTCTCATTATGACCACCTCTCATCGCCATGCAGGCCCACCCATTCAATTTCTCTATCCACTTGCCCTTCTCTGGCGATTTTGAGCATATCATCAAACACCTTCTCCACTATCTCTGGAGTTATATCCCTTCCGCCGAGACCCATCACATAGTTTTTCACAGGCACATCGGAATGGCCGTAAAGCACAGATTTGGTTTCAGCATACAGGTTGGCTCCGTAGCCGAATGTGTAGCTGCGATCCACCACACCCAGCATATCAGCCTTCTTGGCGATTTCCCTTATCTCCTCGAAGGGGAAGGGTCTGAAATAGCGAACCCTTGCCAAACCTACTTTTTTACCCTTCTCTCTCATCCTGTCCACCACATCTTTGGCCGTAGAGCCTATAGTTCCAAGCACGAGCATTATGGCATCGGCATCTTCAGTGCGATACTCCTCCACAAGTCCAGGGTAATACCTTCCAAAAACCTCACCAAATTCCTGGCTCACCTTCCTTATTTCCTCTCTTGCCGCATCCATTGCCAGAGCCATCTTGTAGCGGAACTCCATATAGGGGCCTTCAGGCATGATCAGAGAGCCAAACCCTGCAGGATCATCAGGATCCAACTTAAATGCAGGCTCATACTCTCCCAAGAAATCATCCACCATCTTCTGCTCGGGTACATCCACCGGTTCAGAGGTGTGACTCAAAATAAAGGCATCCTCCATAACCATGGTGGGAAGAAGAATGTGATGCTTCTCCCCCACCTTGTAGGAGATTATTATGGAATCAAGCACTTCCTGATTGTTCTCCGTGTAAATCTGCATCCATCCTGTATCCCTTTGAGCCATGGAATCCAGCTGATCAGTCCAAACACTCCAAGGCGGTGCCATTGCGCGATTCACAACACTCATTACTATGGGCAACCTGGCTCCGGAGGCCCATATCAGAAGCTCATGCATGAGCGTCAGGCCATGGGCACTGGTTGCTGTGAAGGTCCTTACACCGGTGTTTTGAGCTGCAATGCACGCAGCCATGGCGCTATGCTCACTTTCCACACGGATGTACCGGGCATCCATCTCACCGTTGGCTATGAACTCCGCAATGGTCTCAATTATGCTTGTCTGGGGAGTTATTGGATACGCTGCTATAACCTTGGGCCTGGATAAACGAGCACCCCATGCCGCAGATTCATTGCCTGTTAGAATCATCTTCACCATCTTAATCAGCCTCCTCTTCCTCGATGCTCTCCTCAAGCACCATCTCTATGGCATTCACAGGGCATTCGTTGGCGCATATACCGCAACCTTTGCAGTAATCATAATTTATTTTCACTGTGTCAAATTTTGCAAGCGCAGGTTTTGGTGCTGGATGCGCATCGGGAGAATCGAACTCTATAGCAGGTTCGGGACAGAATTTCCAGCAAATATAACAGCGAATGCACTTCTCATAGATTATACGGGGCCTGAATGTTCTCCACCCACCAGTTTTATTCTCAGTGCTGGGAACCTTTGCAATGGGTGTTGGTTCTTCCGGTAATACGACCATAATTATTCACCTCCCATAACTACGCTTTCGTACGCCTCTTTGGCAGCCAGGGCATTTTCCTCTCTCTTGGCAGGAGCCGCCTGGCGAATTGCCTCCATCACAGTTTCTATCTTAACCAGACCGCTCATCCTGGCAAAGGCACCTAAAATTGCGGTGTTCACTATGGGTGCCGCCTGTGAGCCGAGATGATGCCTGATGGCAATGCTCGTGGCATCCACTGTTGCTATTTTTTCGTGCTTTAGCTCTCTTTTTACCTCCTCAGGAGGCTTTATTGTGTTTATCAAAACCCATCCATCCTTTTTAAGACCTCTTAGAACATCTACCGCCTTGAGGAGGGAGGGGTCAAGAACAATAACATAATCAGGCTCGTATATCTGATATTTTGCCCTTATTGGTTTATCATCCACCCTGGTAAACGCAGTTACCGGAGCACCTCTCCGCTCCACACCGAAGTATGGGAACGAGGATACATATTTTCCCTCCATAAAGAAGGCCTTTGCCAGGATCTTTGAGGCAATCACAGAACCCTGTCCACCGCGTCCATGAAAACGAATTTCTATCATCTCATCACCATGGGGTAATGGCATTATCATATTTATGCCCTTTTCTCACGTGAAATTTGCAAATTTAAAGGGAGTCATTAGGAAATCTCTCTCAGAATTACCTCCACCACAGAGCGGGGAGCATTAGTTTTCACTGCCTCCAAGGAAAAATGCGTTCTATAAGCCTCGTAATTTTCATCTCTAAGCTTTTCTATAACCTTATAGATGGATGGCGTAGAAATGCGCATCTTCTTACACAGGGTGGGCAGATGATAGAAAAGGAAGAACTTCTCCCCTTTCCATAAAGCCAGATATTTCCTCATAGTTTTCTCAGTGGGCAAGCCCTCAGGAATACGTGCGCTCTCCAGAAATTGGAAATCATGGATATTACCTATCCATATGGGACCTCCAAAATCACTATATCCCACGTTTTTGAGGCTCTCCTTGGCTCTGGATATTCCCGGAAGAATGCGGATATATACCCTGTAGAAATGCTTGTGCCAGAGAGAAAGAATAGGCGATATACCGCGATCGAATCGGGCCGCCATTCTCGCAAGATATCCCAGAAGATTCCTTACCCCCAGCTCATGGGCATAATGGGATGGGGAGTTTAAAGTGGAAAGATACCTTCTTTCCACCCTTCTGTTCCTTCCAGCCAGGGTTGCCGTGTCTGTGGCAGTAATTCCCAGAATTCTGGCAGAAAGAAGCGCCATATCTATGTAGGGAACCGGTGTGCCAAAGGGGTCTATATCTATATAATCAAATCTCTCCTCAGACATCAGGGCATTTATATTTCTATTTTCCACCCTGGCCTCCAAACCGTTCATTTTGAGATTTTTCTTGATGATCTCCACGGCCTCCTTGGATATGTCGTTGAAAACGGTATCTATACCGCATTCCTTCATTATCCTTATTCCCCTCACCCCGGTGGCTGCCATTCCATCCAGTGCTCTTCGAATGTTCAGATTGAAGAGAATAAAGATTGTGGTATCCCTGTTGAATATCATCTCCCGATTATAAAATACACCTTCGATTTTTCCCGGGCCCTTATAATTCACATTGGGTGCGAATATTTTCGCGGAGCCCTCTTCCACGATCACAGTCGCTCCCCTTTTATCAGTTGCACTATTTTGAAGGGAAGCAGATTTCTGTTTATTGGGGTGACCTCCAACATTCTTATATCATCCCTTCTCCTTATCTCCTGAAGCAGTGGAGTTCGGGATTTCTTGTGCAGCGTCATTATGAGATGCTTATCCAGATCAAGTATTTCGCGAACTACTTTAACGAATTTCTTGCTTCCCACTTCCATCTTTCCAACTTCATCGATGACAATCACATCCGCCTTTTCCATAGCCTCCTCAAGAGCTTTAATGCCCACTTCCTCCAGGACAGATATGTCCACGCCATATCTACCAACTTTAAAGCGAGACTCAAAATCCTTGTGGGCGAATACCTTCTTCTCTTTAGTCATCCAGTTTAGAACATAGAAACCCACACGCTTACCGTTCTCTCGCACTTCCTCAGTAATCATTCCACCCACTTTGAAACCTTCTTCCTCCAGAATTTCAATGGTCTTCTTGAGTGTGGTGGTCTTGCCTACACCCGGCAAACCGCTCAAACCTATCTTGATATACATTTTTCTCACTCCTTACACTCTTTAATTTCTTTAATGTACATAAGGGGATACTTCATCTCCTCAACATACTCCAATTTGCACACCGCAAGCTTGTCCTCATACTGCACTTCGAGATCTACATCGAGCATGCTACCCTCCAAGGTGAGATATTTATAAAATCCGCTTTTTTTGGTTATCCTGCTCCTATCTATTCTAACCCGGGCGTTCTTAACAAAGGGCTGAACCTTTAAGCTTGCCTCTATCGCTTTTTCTAGCGCATCCACATTTTCCAAACTTAGAGGTGTGCCAACAAATTGATGATATACAGTGCCGAGTTTAATTCCCGCTTCAAATGCAGCCCTTTCTGCGTTGCTGCATTTAAAATATTTTTTCGCGATATCTCTTCTCTTCATTATTCATGGGGTATGACGAACAAAGATATTATTATTTCGCGAAAAATAGATGGAAGAATATAAAGAATCGCGAAGATATCGTCATTTGCAGTGTTCTGCAATGCAAATACTTAAATATGGAATCCAGATATCGGGTTGAGGGATTCGCATGGAAAAGGGAGACATTATAAGATGGGAATACGAAGCGTGGGTGCTTGAAAACGGAGAGGAGAGCCTGATAGATACCACCAAGGAAGAGCTTGCCAAGGAGCATGGAATTTACGACCCAAACGCTAAATACGGGCCCATGGTATCCATAGTTGGCGCTGGCAGACTTATAAAGGGAATTGAAGAAGAGCTCCTCAGAGCTGAAGTGGGCAAGGAGTATGAAGTTGTCATCCCTCCTGAAAAGGCCTATGGAGAGAGAGACCCCAAGCTTGTAAAGATTCATTCCTATCGCGAGCTGGCAAGACAGAAAATAGAGCCGGAAATCGGGAAGGAAGTTGTTATAAATAATAAGAGGGGAAGAATAGTAACCGTAACCCCCGGGAGAGTTGTGATAGATTTCAACCATCCCCTTGCAGGCAAGACGCTCAAATATAAATTCAAGATAGTGGAGATGGTAACAAAGGACAAAGATAAGGTGCTTGCCATAATTGAGATGGATTACGGTAAGGATGTTGACAAGTTCTCTGTAAGCATCAGGAAGGATGAGATAATTATTCAACTACCCGATGTTTGCAAGTACGATTCCGCATGGAGCATGGCTAAATATGTTATCGTCGGTGATATAAGGGACTATGTGGCCAACAAGAATGTGAAGTTCGTTGAGTTCTATCCCAAGAAGGAAGAGAAGAAAGAGGAGGAAAAGGAGGAAGCAAAGGAGAAAGAGGAAGAAAAAGCTCCGGAGGAAAAGAAAGAAGAAAAAGAGGAGAGCGAGGCAAAGGAGGAAGAGAAGAAAGAGAATTAAAAAGTTACCTGATCAACTATTTTTTCTTCCATCTCCCCAATAACCTTGGCTTCCACTTCCACCAGATCTTTAATTCCTGAGGTTTCAATTTTATCCTTGAGAAGCTGGTCCACCTGAAATATACCGGCAGAGTTTCTCATGCTTATCTTTATCTTGAGGGGCTTAGCTTCCCCTTCCATCACCTCCACCTTCTTTATAGCCATAGCTGAAACCGAATGGATATTCACCTTGCCTATTTCAAAGGGGATCCTCGCTCTTCCCTCCTCCATATCGAGAGCATCGGCTATTTTTATTATTCCTGCCTCAAGAGTCAACGGCATAACATTGGCCCTATGAGAGAATATGGCATGTAGAATCTCCGCTTTCATAATCGTTCTTTCCTCCTCGTTATACAAATCCCGGAGAAGTTTGTCGATTATGGGGGCTGCAAGAAAAACACTGTTATCCTCATGCTCAACTCGATGAATAGCGTGCCCTATATCGTGGAGGGCAGCAGCTATAACCACAAGAACCTCCGCATCCTCATTGCTCATCCCATAATCCTTAACTATGTTGGGAACCATCCCTCTCTTTATAAGAATTCTTAGCATTTTTAGTGCGAGATTAGCAACAATTTTCACATGCACAGGACCATGGTCATTGAAGCCCAGGCGATCAATTGCAATGATATTTGATGCTTTCCATAGCGCGTTGAGCTCCACATTATTTCTTATTCTATCCACCACAATCTTCAATTTTTCATTCTTTCCCAAAGGAACAGAAAACTCTGGCATGGGTGACCATAGGAAATTATCATATAAAGATTCTCACTCAATAACCCTGCGTCTCCAGGAGCCAGAGAGATAGAAAAGAAATGCCACTCCCGCAGCTGCCATATTGCTCAGGGCCATACCTATCCAAACACCCAGAGAACCGAGAGCTAATATTATACCGAGGAGGAAAGAGAAGAGCACCCGAAATCCCCAGAGCCTCACTATATCGATTATCATGATAGGTGTGGTGTGTCCTGAGCCTTCGTAAAGGCCTTCCACAGAGCTAATTATTCCAAAGAAGGGTATACCGAATCCGAAAATCAGAAGAAAGAGGGCACCCTCTTCTATAGTCTCCATGCTCTTTGGTACAAAGAAGGCGACTATCTGATAGCGGAAGAGGACTATGAAGAATGTCTCAGCCACGAGGAGAAGAAGAGTTAGCTTGAGCGCCTCTCTAAATGCCTGATTAGCCCTGTGGAACTTCTTGGCTCCTATGGAATGCCCTATCACCGTTGCCATCCCCATACCTATGCCAGAGGGTATAATAAAGCCCAGATTTATGACCCTATCTCCCACACCGTAAGCCGCCAGAGCAACCGTGGAGTTGGGAAGCGAGGCAATTATCCAAGTCAGGATAAAGAATCCAAGTCCGGAGGAGAACTGCCCTATGGACGCAGGAAGCCCAATGCTGAATATCTTCTTTATATACCACAGTTTGGGTTTGAGATATCTCAACCTTATGCGCAACCCACCAACACCCCGGAAAAGTAAATAGAGAGATATAGCACTGGCGATGCCCCGAGTGAATACTGTAGCTATGGCAGCGCCCACCACGCCCAATTGCGGGAAACCTAGATAACCGTTTATGAGGATAGGATCAAGAATTATATTGAGTCCTACACCTATCCCACTTATTAGCATTGGGGTTATGGGATCCCCATAGGAACGCAATACGAAGATAAATATTTCGGCGATGAAAATAAGGGGTATGGCAGAGAATATTATGATCATATATTGATACGCATATCTGGCAACTTCTTGTTGGAGATGCATGAGTCCAATAAGATAAGGGGTCAGCAGAATTCCCAGAACTGCAAGGATGGCACCCATAATTATTCCCAGTGATAGCAGCTGCCCGGCAGATTCCGATGCCTTATCCGTTTGACCAGCACCGGTGTACTGGGAAATAAGAGAAATACCGGCGATACCAAATCCAATTCCAATGGAGATTACAACAAAGATGAGGGGCCAAGCTATTTGCATAGCGGCAACAGCACTGACCGAATTCGTGGCATTACTCCACCGTCCCAGCCAGAAGGTATCAGCCATATTATAAGCTGTCTCTAGGAGCGTGGAAATCATGACAGGCCAGCCAAGAACAAAGATTACGCGAACTATGCTTCCCTCCAGTATCTCCTTCTCGGAAATTTTCACTATTGCGTGATGATACAAAAATATTTAATATTTACACACTCATTACCTTCGGATGAGCAATAACGGAAGAGAGCTTCTGCTTCTCTCCCTTGCGTTTCTCTTCGTGAATATGGGCTGGGGTATAGCATGGCCTCAGCTTCCCAATTATATGAAGGCATTAGGCGGTACCATGCTCATGGTTGCATCCCTTTCCATCCTCTTCAATGTATTTTCCACCGCAGGTCAGTATTTCTGGGGCCGTAAATCGGACCAGGTGCAGAGAAGAAAGCCCTTTGTTATCTTCGGCGTTGCCACCGGAGGTTTCTTCTTTTTCATTATGGCCTTTGCCACTTCAGCTACGATTTTATTGAGCATGAGAACACTCCAGGGCTTCTTCATGTCCGCACAGACACCGGCGGTTAGTGCATTAATCTCGGAGCTCTCGGAAAACGTTGGCAGAAGCTTTGGCATATTCAATTCCCTCTCAAACGCCGGTTTCATGCTCGGTAACTTTATAGGCGGCTTTATAATGGACACCTACCCAAAAAACTACACCCTTCTTTACTCCATTTCCAGCATCCCGTTCCTCGCCGCAATAATTCTTCTAATTTTTCTGCACGAGCCTCACCGCACCCCCATGGATTTTCGAATGATATTCAGAATAGACAGGCCTGGCAGACTCGTCGTTAGATGGCAGAGCGCAAAGGAGTTTGTGAAAAGAAATAGAAATATTGCGATAATGACCCTGTCCGTTCTATTCATAATGATAGCTTCTGGCATGGTATATTCCTTTGTCTCTATACTCCTCAAAGATAGATTTGGAGATGCCTGGGTTGGATGGTACTTTGGCATAGATAGCGGTGTATCCATAATCTTCGTTTATCTTCTCGGGTACCTGGCCGATAGAATAGGAAGCAAGCTCGTTACTATCATAGGAATCATTGGCTACATGGCCACCTTCTACCTCTATTATGCTGCCGTATCCATACCTCTTATACTTCTCGCCGCCACGGTTTCCGGGTTCAAGTGGGCCGCATATTTCAACTCCATCAATACCTATATAGCAAAGATGAGCCTAAGAAAAGAGCGTGCTACCGCATTAGGCATAATGAACTCCGCCATGGCCCTCGGCTGGGTATTTGGCCCGCTTATAGGCGCTTACCTTATTTCTCTTCTTTCCCTGCCACTTACCATTCTCCTTGCTATAATTCCCGCCGGAGTTTCACTTATCTTTGCTCTTCCCGTAGAAAATGATGTGAACTACAGGGATGGTTTGCCAATAAAAAATAAAAATATGCCTTAAAAATCAAAGGCTATTCTCTACTATTTCCAGAAGCTCCTTGGCATCCCTTATATCCATCCCCACAGTCTTAGTTAGAAAATCCAGAAGCTCTTCCTCACTTGCCCCCTGCTGTATTCTGTAGACAAGCATCTCGATTATTCTACTCATAACCTTCTCGATGAATTCCTCCTCGATGCCTAGGGCCTTAACACCTACAAGAATCCCCAGGACAAGGGCCACTAGCGCATTGTTAAACTCTTCTTTACCCAGCGTGGATTTGTCAAGATCAACCCTCAGGTGGATATTTTTCTTTTCTTCACCGATGGAATACTTCATCATGTTAAGCTTATCATTTAACCACAGGAGCTTTTCATATACCTCAAGCCTTTCCTCATCGCTCATCTCCGCAGTTTCTACGGTTGTGGGAACAATTAGATGCACAAAATTCTCTGAGAATATTACAAGCAATCTCATAGGAACGGAAGGATGCTCCGCATAGAATACATTCTTCTCTATCTCTTCTACTCTCCAGGGCAAATCAATAATATCTGATGCGTCATCTCTACCCGCAGTTAACCACTGCAATACATTTGCTTCAACTTTATCCATTTAAATCACCTCTTTTGTCCATTGTGTTAACATATTTAAGTTTTCCTGGACAATTTTGTTTAATCAAATACCGCTCAAAATCACAAATTTGATATGCTCGATTGAGCATTTCCCCCTATGAGACCTTTCACAAACCTCATTCCCCTGGAGAGAGCTAGGAAACTCGTAATGGAAAGCGTCAAACCTATTGAGGAGGTGGAGGAAGTAACAATAATGGAGGCTCTTCATAGAGTCCTTGGAGAGGATGTTGTAGCTCCTATAGACGTTCCCCCATTTCCCCGGGCCGCTGAGGATGGCTACGCTGTCCGGGCTCAGGACACCTACGGCGCAGGCACCTATACCCCCAAGGAGCTCAAACTTGTTGGGGAAATAAACACAGGAGAGGCAAAGGATATGGAAATAAAGGAGGGGGAATGCGTTAAGATATCCACCGGAGCGATGCTTCCTCGAGGTGCTGATGCAGTAGTCCGAGTGGAAGACACCGAGGAAGAAGATGGAACAGTAAAAATTTTCAGACCCGTGCATCCCGGCTTCGATGTGGCACCACGGGGTGAGGATATAAAGAAAGGTGAGAAAATCCTTGAAAAGGGTACGTATCTGACTCCACCCAAAATAGGTGCTTTAGCAGCTATGGGTATTTCCAGGGTTAAGGTCTATGCCAGACCCAAGATAGCAGTGCTTCCTTCAGGGGATGAGCTTCAGAAACCGGGAGAGCCGCTTAAACCTGGAAAGATATATGATGTGAATACCTATACCATCTCCTCGGTTATCAGAGAGAATGGTGGCGAGCCCATAATATTTCCCTACGTTCTTGATGAGCCAGAGGATATTGATAAGAAGTTAAGGGAGGCCATGAAATATAATATGGTGGTATTCTCTGGAGGCTCTTCGGTGGGGGATAGAGACCTCCTAATAGATGTGGTATCGAAATACGCTAAAATACTGTTTCACGGAGTGCAGATAAAGCCTGGAAAACCCACATGGTGCGCTGTGGGAAAAACAGTCATCTTTGGAATGCCTGGATTTCCCACCTCCTGTCTCAACGATGCCTATCAGTTCCTGGCTCCGGCCATAAGGAAAATGGCGAGGCTTCCTCCACGGAAAGAAAAGGTTATTAAGGCAAGGATGGCACGGAGAATAACGTCAACCCTGGGAAGAACACAATTTTTCACAGTGAAGCTAAGGAATGGATACACAGAGCCGGCATACAAGACCTCTGGAGCTATAACAAGCCTTGCCGATTCAGATGGCTACATAATCATACCGGCCAATGTGGATCTTGTGGAGAAGGGAGAGGAGGTCGAGGTCCATCTATGGAGCTTTGAGGGGTGAGCTCATGTATCTCGGTATATGCGGTAAATCCAACACGGGAAAGACCACATTGATCTGCGAGATAATAGAGAGAATGAAAGATGTGAAGATAGCGGTTGTAAAGCATGCCCCCCATGGTATAGATGTTCAAGGCAAAGATAGCCGAAGATTCCGCGACTCCGGAGCGCGAGAAGTTGTTCTCATGAATCATGAGGAAGTGCATTTTAGAGATTCCACCAATCTCTTTAGGGTTATAAAGGAACTAAGCAAAGAGTACGAGCTTATCCTCGTTGAAGGCTTTAAAAAATACAAGTTCCTCAAGAAGGTATGTCTTGGAGATGCAGAATGCGAGAAATGTGTGCTTCGCAATCCCTCCGTGGAAGAGGTTATCTCATATATTCACCAGGAGCTAGAGATCGAAAGAATCTGGAAACAGCTACCCAACTTTAACTGTGGCGAATGCTCCCACAAAAACTGCAGAAAAATGGCAGAGGCCATCTATCGTGGAGAAGATACCTTCAGGGGCTGCAGATACTGGAACCCCGACGGTCTTATAAGTGTGGAGGTAAATGGAAAACCTATTTACATGGGAAAATTCGCCCAGGATGTTGTGCTCAACACCCTCATAGGTCTGCTATCCTCCTTTAAGGGTGTTGGGAAAATAGAAGAGGTGAAGATACATCTCAGGAGGAAAAGATTATAAAGGTCACGGATGATAATTGAGTATGGACAACCATCTTATGGTAGCTTTGCTGGAGAGAGATGGCTATATAAAAAGTGAGAAGGTTAAAAGGGCCTTTGAGCTCGTTGATCGTGCAAATTTTGTGCCTGAGGATAAAAGGCCCTATGCATATTTTGATGAGCCTCTTCCAATTGGGCACGCGCAAACTATAAGTGCGCCCAGCATGGTGGCCATAATGCTTGAGCTTCTTGAAATTGAAGAAGATAATAAAATTCTGGAGGTGGGCACAGGCTCGGGCTACAACGCATGTCTTATGGCCTGCATGGGCGCGGAGGTGATAAGTGTGGAGAGAATACCCGCTTTGCGGGATTTCGCAAGAAAAAATATGGAGAAATGTCCCTGCAAAGATAAAGTACGAATATTTCTGGGTGATGGCTCCATGGGATACAAAGCAGAAGCGCCCTATGACAGGATAATCGTTACCTGTGGCGCTCCGGATATACCTCCTCCCCTAATTGAGCAGCTTAAAGTGGGAGGTATTCTCATCATACCCATAGGTGGCACCTTCTTCCAAGAGCTTTATGTGGTTAAGAAGAAGGAGAAGGGCATAGAAAAAAGGATTTGGGGCGATGTTGCCTTTGTGCCCCTTATAGGTAAATACGGACATAGATGGACTTAGGGTTTCCATTTTTGTGGCGATGATTTTAAATAGAGATTTCGCAATATCATCCCCATGAAGAAAGAGGACTACGACCTCCAGTATGTGCTCAAGCATTTCTATAAGGTACCCATAAAATCCATAATGGATAGGAAAATCTGGGATCTTCCATTGGTCTCTCAGGATACTCCTATAGAGGAAATATTCTCTATCATGACCGCTCGCAGGCATGTGTGGGTTATGGAAAAGAAGGGAAGCACAAAACTCGTGGGTGTTATCACGGAGAAGGATCTTCTCGAGGTCATGGCTCCCAAGAGAATAAAACCCTATGTTATTGGAAGCGTGGACCTCACCTCCCTGCTATTTGGAAACGTGAAGACAGCAAAAGATGTTATGTGTAAGAAGGTTATAGTTGCGCATCCTGATGAAACGGTGGAGCAGGCGCTGGAAAAGATGAGGTCTTTCCGGGTAAGGAGATTACCCATAGTGGATAACCAAAACAATCTGCTTGGAGAGATAACCATAAAGACCCTCATTATCCAGTTCAGGAAAGTGCTTAAGTGGTACAGAATAACAAAGGACTAAGACTTGGCTTTTTTAAGAAGTTTTCTGTAATTCATCTCCGCCACCCCGCTTTTGGGTTTAATCTTCATAGCCCTCTCGAGAAGCTTTCTCGCTTTATCCTCCTCGCCCAGATCCATGTAACACAGAGCCAGATTATTCAGCGCATTATATGAATCCGGATTCTTTTTAAGAACCTTGCCGTAAAGAAGCATGGCCGCCTGTAGATTGCCCCGGCGATAATAGAGATTGCCGAGATTCGTTAAATAAATCTCGTTGGGATATCTTCTTACCAAGGCCTGAAGTATTTTCTCCGCCTCATTCAGTTTTCCACCCCTCATAAGAGCGATGGCTAATCCATTGAGTATCTCTTCATCTTTGGATCTCTTATATAATATCCTGAAAAGCCCCTCGGCCTTTTTGTACTCCCCCTTACCTATGTAGATGTAGCCCTTCCTTATCTTCTCCTGCATCTCCATCCACTTTATATCATACTCTAGAAGGGAGAACAGGAAGATGAAGAAGGTTATGACTGCGAGAATTATTATAGAGGCATCATAAATGCCAAATACCCCGTTGTTATGAATTCCAAAGAGCTCATGGAAAGGAGCCAAGATTAAAAAGGATAAAGAGAGGAAGATAAAACCGAGCATTAGCTCAAACTCAAGTTTTCTTCGGGCAAGAAACACGCCAAGGAGAATAATGACTATTCCTGCAGCTATTACTATGTAATCCCAGAAAGAGGGGAATATGCCTAGATATGTTTCCAAGGGAGGAAGCAGGGCTAGATAGGCAAACCCACCATAACTCACGAGAATTTCCCAATCTCCAAGGGTTCTTGGACTAAGAAACAGGAATAGAAGGGCTATGAGAGCTATGACTCCTCCTATAAACCAATTGAAAAAAGATAGAACGAAGCCGAGAGCAAGCATGGATAGAAAGAGCATAGTCATCCTGTCCCATCCACGGCGTCTGAGAATGTGATAAAGGGTGAACGAGGCAGCCAGGAGAAGGAGGGAGAATATAACCCAGGAAGAAATGAGAAAGAAGTGTGAGTTACCCATAGGACCGTAAAGAAACACGGTGAGCGTAATAATTACCACCGCTGCGTTGAATACGAGAAGATGGAGAACCCCCTTTTCCATACTCGAAGATTCCCTTTTCACTATTTAAACATTTCCTGGAGTACTGCGGTGCTTCTTATTTATTTTTAAGAATCTTAAAATCACCATTCACATTCCAGATTCTACTACTAATCCCCTCGTCACAATACCTCGAAGTTTGAAAAAAGAATAAGGATTAAAAACTCAGGAAACGGAGAGCTGGAGAGAGTAGCTCTCCCAGGTGCCAGAGCTGCGCAGTATCCGTAGCTCCACGCCATGCACTCCTGCATCAAAGCTTACCACTGGCTTATCGCCTGGCACATATGCGCCGTCCACGTACCACATTATGCTGCATATTCCATTATAATTCTCCAGCAATGGAAGCAGGACATAGTTCACTCCCGCAGAAAGATTACCCTGCAACTTCGCTTCCGCTATATTCACCTCATCCGCTCTCGCTATTCCTATGCCCTTGCCAATCATCTCATGAT
>JALWRZ010000012.1 GCA_026993785.1 DHVE2 group archaeon | reverse complement strand
CCCAGGTCAACCGAGCGATTTGCACGTCAGCACCGGTTCGGTCCTCCACCTCCCTTTCGAGAGGCTTCAACCTACCCAGGCCTAGATCGACCGGCTTCGGGTCTCCCTCCGCCGACTCCGGGCGAGCACACCCCGCCCCTGACCCCGTAGCGGGGCTGCGGGCATGTTGCTTTCGCTACGGTTACGCGCCTTCGCGCTTAGCCTCGCCGACGGACGGAACTCCCTGGCCCGTTCTTCAACACGGACGATGGGACGACGGTCCATCCCAGCTACGGGACTTCTTCCCTTTCTCGCCCCATCAGGTTGTAGCCGCCCGGTTTCAGGCTCTTTTCACCCCGCTTCCGCGGTACTTTTCAGCTTTCGGTCACCCTACTAGTTCGCTATCGGACTCGGGGTGTATTTAGGGTTGGATGCCTGGTGTCACCCAGATTCCCGCGCCATATCCAAGGCACGGTACTCGGGATACCCAACCTCATGGCCACCAGACTTACCCCTACGGGGCTTTCACCCTCTACGGCGCCCCATTCCAGGGGACTTCGGGTTCGCCTGGGAGGCGTTGGGTCGGGTCCCACAACTCCACATCTCCCCCTCCTTTCGGAGAAGGATTCGGTTTGCCCTGTTCCGTTTTCCCTCGCCGGTACTCACGGAATCCCTATTGGTTTCTTCTCCTCCGGGTACTAAGATGTTTCAATTCCCCGGGTTCCCCCTCCCATAAGGGAGTGACCGCCGAAGCGGCCAGGAGGTCCCATTCGGAGATCCACGGATCTCGGGCTCCATACGCCTCCCCGTGGCGTATCGCCGCTGGGCACGTCCTTCTTCGGCACCCGAGCCAAGCCATCCCCCGGACGGCTTAAGGTGCTACCTTCCAGTCCATTGTGCCGGAGCGCCTATGACTGGCCTCATCGATCGTAATGATCTAAGCCCTTCCCCGATAACCCCGAGGATTATCGAGTGCATCCAAAACCGCAATGGGATGTATAGAGAACTTGTATTTAAGGGTAACGGAGATTTATAAACCCCTGAATTTTTTTTATCTTCACCGAAATATGAGAGGCAAGGTATTTATACCTTAAACTCTATTGCTTAATAATGTTGCAAACTGGAGGTGCGAAATAATGTATGTTAAAAAAACAATCCTGGCAGTATTGGTTATGTTGATAATAATTACTGGTGTATTTCCTGCGATGCTTTTAGGGGAGGCACAGGCATCAAGCGGTGGTGAGGTAAGCTATGCACCTTATCCCGCTTCATCAATTCAAAGGAGCGAGACTGTGAATATCACGGGGGTTTTTGTGATTAATCAGACCACCATCGATCCGCTCACTGGAGAGCGAGGCAAATATGGATTTGATGCCAATGTGGTTGTCACATCCACAGGCACACTTCGGGTGGAAAACGCGACCATATATTTTCTTAGTGATGAGAATCACCATTATACCCTAACGGTGAAAGGCAATCTGTATCTTTATAATGCTACTGTAACCATTGGCAAGGGATTAATACTTCCCCACTATCCCTTCTCCATAAATATCCAAGGTCCTGGGTGGGGAAAGGTTGAAATAATCAATTCCAAGCTTCTTTATCCCGGATGGTTCAATGTAACTAACAAGGGAGGGAATGTGGTAATCCTCAACTCCACCTTCGGAAAGATGAGTGGTGGCCCCCTGGATAACCCTCCAAGCTATGGACCGATACCCTACCTGTATAATTCCAAGGTGTTTATATCCCACTCGCAATTCCGTGATCTGCCCAAGAGACCTTCCTCGGGCAGCGGCCCCATAGGCTGGGTCTATAATGACACGGTGATACATCTACCGCCCACCGGTGGTTTTGGTGCAGCCAGAAATATAAGGTCGGATCAGAATGTAACTCTTGCCAATTTCAAGAGGGTAATGTTTCTTGAGTACGTTAATTTCTGGAAATACGTAATACTCAAGGACATAAATGTGGTTTTCAGCTACTCCAACGATACCGATTATGACCAGAGTGCTCTTATGCAGATAATCTATGTTGGGAAATATAAGGACACATACCTCGCGAATTTCACAATCCCCGGGAGCAATAAGCCCACGGGATGGATAAATCAAACAATTTCTCTGGAAAATTACAATTTCACAGGAAATGACTTCTTTGCCGCTCTTCAAAATGGGAAGATAATTGTGCGGCTTATTTCACCGGAGAAGGGCAATTTAACAATAAATGGCGTAACCATACTTCTCAATGTGGAGAAGAATCTGCTTGTTGACGGAATAGAAGGGTATTCATTCAATGTGGTACATTCCACCATATTCCTCAAGGATACCTATGTGGATGTTGATTATCGTCACAGGAGATATCTTGGCACAACGCACAATATGTTCAATGTGATGGGCGATTCCCGCCTATATTTCCTTAATCTAACCATCAATGATACCGGCACACAGAAAAGAGAGGATACCTCTTTCCTATTCCAGGATAACAGTTCTGAGGCATACATACTCAGATACGTGGTTGCTGATGTTACATTCCATCATCATCCCATAGATGGTCTTAAGGTCTATGCCACGCCTTATCCTGTGGATTCGGCAGATAATTCGCAGATTGTTAGCCGCATAGTGAATATCATATCCACCTATATCACGGAGACAAAGAATGTGGATGGAATGAGTTTTGGTCATATTACAGGCAATACCATATGGGATACCACTGTAAATGGTATAGCCAAACTGCCGCTTCTCTCCGATATTCTCAATAACTCAGAGATGCCGAACAGCAAATTTGTTGGCATCTACAACCTGGAGGTTAAGAATGATACAAAGCAATTTGCATCGGTGCAGATAGGACTTAACTATTTCCCCTGGCTCCTGGAAAGCAATAACACCGTGCTTTATAACCTTCCACTTTCCAAATACAAGGATGTAGATTTAACCGTGGAAGAGATAAAGATTCTCAACGAAAAACCCTATGTGACTGGTGAAGATGTCTCTCTCACCGTAAAAGTTGCGAATCTTGGGAAAGACTCAGCTGAGGCACCTTCTCTTTCCATATGGATTAACAATGTGATGTACACCAATATTACCCTGCCTGATATGGGAGGCTCTTCAGAATACACCCAGAGTTTCACTCTTCCAGGCAGCTATTTTGCCACGCCCAATGAGTATGTAATTAAAGCCAGAGTTTATCATCTTTGGGACTATAATGGAGCGAATAATGAAAAGAGCGTAGCTATATCTGTGGGGGACCTCTATGCAAAGAACTGGGCACCTTCAGAAGTGGTAAGGTACCATAGCACCAATGTAACTTGGAAGATATACTCCACCTATCCGTGGAGCAACGTGAAGGTATCCCTCTACCTTGATAATGAAAGCAACCTGCTTACCGAGTATACCACGGACTTGAAATCCGGAGATAATTCCTTCGTGTATTCGTGGGATGTGGGTTCCCTTTCTCAAGGGCAGCATACCTTCATACTTTATGTGAATGCCAAAAAGGTGGGTACCTTCACCTTCACTGTGGTAGCGGATGTGGATCTATCGGTATCTTCCCTATCGGTATCTCCCTCAGAGATATATGTGGAGGAAAGCGTAGATATCACAGCCAATGTGGTGAATCTTGGAAAGGACACACCATCCAGCGCTACGATATACATATCCATTTATGATCCCTCAGGGAACTTGATTTTGCAAAAGAGCTTTACGTATCCTTCCAGCTATTCCGTAACTTTCACACCTCAGATGGCAGGCACTTACACGGTCCAGGTCAAGGTATACTCCTCGGAAGATATAAATACCAATAATGATGCTTATACCTCTAACTTCTCAGTAAATCCTGTGCCCTATGATATCACCATACAGAGTGAAAATGAGTATATAAATGGAACTGATATAGTGGTGAATGTTACAATTTATAGCGTGATAACTGCGCAAGTAAATGCGCAGCTATATGTGGTTGAGCTGGGGATTCTTTTGGAACCTGTAGGTGGCAATCCTGTGAGCGTTAAGGCCGATTCATCCTCCACGATTAAATTCATTTTGCCTGCTGAAAAGTATGCCCCATTGCTTAAGGGCAGAACTTCAGCAAAGCTAACCTTCTATGTGAACGTAACTTCAAACAGAACAGGTGATGCCCAATATTCCTTCGGACCAAAGCAAATTTACATCCAGGAAATAGCAGACCTCACGGTGGTTTCTGGAACCCTGGAAGTTCAGCTGAATGGCAATAAGGTAGATAAGGTTGCTGAGGGCGTGAAGGTCACCATAACATTCGTTGCTAAAAATGTAGGAGGTTTGCCTGCAAATCTTACCTATTTGATAATGGACAATGAAAAGGTCCTTGAGAAAAAGAGTATAGGCATTCTCAATCCCGGTGATAGTGTTGTTATAGAATACAATTACACCATCGCTGGCATAGGCTCCCATACAATAAAAGTGGCCTTGAATCCCGATAGGAATGTCACAGAGAATAATTACAATAACAATAATGCCTCTTACAGCCTTAATGTGATTCCCCCAGATATGCAAATAGTGTTCTCCAAATATTCCAAGGAGCATAATAAGGTGATATACCAGGATGACCATCTTGTGGTGATTGTGAAGGTGATAAATAAGAATGCTACAGAATCACTGGGTAGAACGGTTTATATGAGGAATGTAACTGTATCTCTGAATCTTGGTGATCTTGGTAGATACACGGCTGTAACCTCCGAATATGGTGTTGCGATATTCCAGATACCTGTAAAGAAGGTGGGTGAATACACCCCCATTGTGACGCTTCAGTATCATGGTGCAAAGAAGAATTTCGTGCTTACGGCTGAAGAATACAAGGTCGTCGTGGAGAAAAAACCCCTGCAGCTACCTTGGCTGTGGATCATAGTAGCGGCTATTGCTGCCGGTGTGGGCGGCTTCTTCCTGTATGGCTTCCTGCACTTCAAGAAGAAGGCCAAGGAGTATATGATTTGCGGCAACTGTGGCCGTCTTGTTCCTGCAGATGCAGAGAGATGCCCCTACTGCGGTGTGGTATTCGAAAAGGAGAAGGTCAAGTGCCCCGAATGCGGTTCCTGGATAGACGAAGATTCCAAGTACTGCCCGGTTTGCGGCACCATTTTCATGGACAAGAGTGATCCTGAGTATGAGAAGTATTCGGAGATGAAGACAAAGTATGAGAGATATCTGGAGAAGTACAAGACGGAGGCGAAGAAGTACATAGGCGAGGA
Source organism: DHVE2 group archaeon (assembly GCA_026993785.1). Classification (GTDB taxonomy): domain Archaea; phylum Thermoplasmatota; class Thermoplasmata; order Thermoplasmatales; family Aciduliprofundaceae; genus S014-41. The sequence goes on along the minus strand of JALWRZ010000012.1, from coordinate 120,625 downwards.
ATTCACCACTGAGGAATTCTTTAAGTGGTGGAAGACACATCCCGAGTTTATCTCATTCCAAGAGTGGCTTAAGAGACAGGAAGAAAGAATTGAAGGAGAAACCGTAATATGCCCGGTATGCGGAGCGGTAAATCCCAAGGGTGCCAAGATCTGCCGTGTATGCGGCTCGCCTCTACCTCAAGAGAAGGAAGAGAAGGAAGAAAAGAAAGAAGAAGTTGCTGAAGCTGAAGCAGCGCCTGAAGAGGAGAAGCCTAAAGAAGGGGCGCTTCTGAAACCGGAGGAATACGAGAGACTTAAGAGACCAGGAGTTATTACTGTGGAAGAATGGGCCAAGAGAAAGGGCAAGGTACCCGAGGAAGAGGAGAAGAAGGAAAAGGAAGAAAAAGAGGAAAAACCTCCGGAAGAGAAGCCCCCAGAGAAAGAAAAGAAACCGGCTGAGAGAAAGCCAGTAGTCAAGAAAAAGGTGATAAAGAAAGTGATAGCTCTTGAGGAAGAGGAGAAGAAGAGAGAGGAGAGTTAAGTCTCTTCTCTCAATACCTCATTTACTCTTTTTAGAACTTCTTCTGGGTTCTTATAATATGCGGAGACTATTCTTGCCACGTCCCTGTAATATCTTACACCTAATTTTTCCATGTATTCGAGAATTCTCTCTCTCCTTTTCACTTCAAGCTCCATCCTTCTCTGTGACCAGCCCTTTATTGTAGCGATTTTCTCATACACATAGCTGTGCCCGCTGTAGTTGAAAGTATCATCGGCTGGGTTCCATATATACGCGTTGTTGGTGATTATCTCGTTGGTCTCGGGGTCTATGCCAACAATTTCCGTTATGCTTTTGACTCTCCTGGTCATGGTGTTACCTACCTTAACCTGAGCCTGAAGAATAACGATATCTAAGGCGCTAATTAACGCTCGAGGCAGATTGATGGGGGCGTTCTCAAATCTATGCACCATGGATTTTACATCTTCTGCGTGGAATGTTGTGAAGCATGTTTTACCTGTGGCCATGGCCTGGAAGACGGTGTATGCTTCGGCTCCTCTAACCTCTCCGACCATGATGTACTGCGGTCTCTGTCTCAGCGCTGCCTTAAGAAGATCAAACATATCTATCTCTCCAGGCTTCTTTCCCGTCACGGGATGTGGCTCGCCCACACCTTCTCTTGTGAGCGATGGTATCCAGTTTTCATGCGGTAAATTGAGCTCCCTGGTATCCTCTATGCTAACAATTTTCATATTTGGAGGGATGAAAAGAAGTATTGCATTAAGTGTTGTTGTTTTACCACTTGCAGTTCCTCCGCACACGATTATACTCATACCGTTCTCTACCGCGAGCCAGAGATAGGCCATCATCTCTCTGCTCATGGTCTTGAATCTTATGAGGTCTATGGGTGTGAAGGGATTAGGTTTGAATCTTCTTATGGTGAATGACGACCCTCTCTTGGTAACATATTTCCCCAGGGTAGCCTGCAATCTCGAGCCATCGGGAAGTGAGGCATCAACCATGGGGCTTGAGATGGATATGTGCTTTCCCGATTTTTGAACAATCCATATTACATACTGATCAAGATCCTCCTCCTTCTGGAACATCAAATTGGATTTGATTGAACCGTACATTCTGTGATATATGTAAATTGGGATATTAACACCATCACATGATATATCTTCCACTTCACTGTCTATCATGGGCACCTGGATAAGCCCATACCCGATGAAATCTCTGTAGATGTAGTATTTTAGCCTCTCCCAGAGCACAGGATCCATGCCTTTCCATGTCTCATCCCTTACCTTTTCGGCTATCTTGAATAAATATTCCTTTCTTTCTTCAACACTTTCAAATACCTTGAGCTCCAGATACTCCACAAGCCTCGCTTTTATTTCTTGAAGTATCTTTTCCTCCTCCTTGCTGAGGGGAGGCTCTATGACCTCATATATGTATTCGCTATTAAATGTGTCAAACAAAATTCTCACATAGGAGTAGGGCTCCTCAATACTTCTGATTTCTATCTCCTTTATGTTGGGATTTGTTATCTTGGGTACAGGCGTGATATCGCTTCCCAGCTCTTCACCTCTTTTGGGAAGCTTTATCTTGAACCCCTCTTTTTTTACCATGGGAAACATAAGATTCATCAGCTTCAGTTTGGAGGGCATATCCTTCTTTGAGATTGCCATTATCATCACCTCATGCTGCTCCTGCCAGTCTCAGGATTAGATATCCAGAGACAAGGAGCATGAAGGCCCAGATCATACCGCTTTTCAATCTACCATCGGAAAGGAGCCCGATCATTATCCCATCGCCTACCCCATGCATTATAGTGGCTATTACAAATAGTAAACTGATGATGGGGATATTCTCATAGGCAATGTTTACCGGAAGCTGGGCACCGCCAACTATGTTTTTAAGGCTCTCTCTCACAGCCCTTCCTGCCTTTGCCATCTCTGGCAGGAATGACCTGTTAAGAATTATTATGGTAGCCACAAATACGAAGAAGGAGGTTAATAGAACAAAGGCATAGGTAAACATCTCTATGCTTCTCTCTTTTTGCATAAGCTGGGTCTCCCTAGCGGCATGGGCCACCATGGAAAGCACATCGGCCACATTGCCTCCAGCCTCGTTTGCCTTTATTATGATGGCTATCATCCTATTAATCAGAGGTGTGTTAATCCTTTCATTGAAAGAAAGAAGCGCATCCTTTACAGGCACACCCCATTCAATCTTGGATGCCATTCTCTTTATTTCATCTGTAAGCGCACCATATCTGCCGGAAGATGCCACAACAATAGCCTCTGCCAGGGTCATACCGAATCTTCCAGCTTCTGCCACATCTCTCAGAAAATCGGGAAACCTCTCTTCAATTTTCTTTATCCTCCTCTGCTTTAGCATATCATAAATTCCAGGCCCTATTAGGAATATCGCTATTCCAATGACTATGAAATCAAGCCATTCCAATCCAAAGAAATAAAACTGGGTGAAGTATCCCATAATGCCCAGAACTATAAATACCGCTGCCACAGTGGCAGATGAGTAGGATATGAATTTTTCCTTTTCCATTTTCATTTAATAGCCACCTCCTTACTGGTGCTGTATATGAAATAGCTGAACACAAAGATGATGAGGGGGATCATCACCATCACCACTATTTCTAGGAGAAGCACGATAGTCGCGCTGGAGTTTGCATTGATAAGCGCCATGATGGCCATAATAACCACGAGGAAAAGTGGAAATGCCACACCAACGGTTACATATATCTCGGCGAAAACACCAAGATTCTCCATATTTCTTTTCAAATTCAGTTTCTCCTCTTTCTCAAATTCCTCGGCTTTTAGCATAAAATAGGGCTTTAAACGTCCTCCCGAAGTAGCTGTGGTTACAACGCCCTGCAAAAACTCCTGCCATTTTGTGGATGGGCTTCTTCTTGAAGCCTCACTTAGAGCAGTTAAAATGTCCTTGCCCAAAAGCTCTGTGTCTCTTGTAATCCATTCCGCTTCCTTGGCTATCTCCCCATATTCCGTTCTCTGAGCCAGCTCTTTGAAGATGGTGGAGACGGTAACATCCGCCGAGGAGAGGGAGGCTATAAAATTCATGGCAGAGGGAAGATGCACATCTATATCCTTAGCCCTTTTCTTAGCTTTAGATGCTGGGGAGGAGGGCAAAGTAATCAGAGCCATCATAGGTGGCAAAACAGCTACCAGGGCTCCCAATGCGATGAAAATTACAAGGGGTAGTTTTGGTAGCAGTAATGCACCGAAAGCTATTATGAATCCCCCAAGGGCCACACCTACAATGCCCATCACTAAGGTTGTGAAATATACATAGGCGAGATACTCCTGGGGTCTCAGAAGAATGTGCGCCTTGAGAAGGTCCATTTCGAGCTTGGAGTACTTTTTATTCTTTATGTTCTTCTCTGCAATTTTTCCCATTACCTTCCAGGCCATTTTGTAATATGGAGAAATATGAATATAGGTAGGCAGCACACCTTTCGGCAGCTTAACCTTGTATTTTCGCTCTTCCTTGGGTTTGGGTGCATATTTTGAAAATAGCTTTGCCAGAAAACTCACTCTTCCACCTCCTCCAGCTCCTTTCTAACAGCCTCGGCGGTTCCGATGGGGTCTTTGTAATAATCGTTGATAGTCTTCCAGATCTCCCTGTAATCCAGAACCTTCTTCTTTACCCAGTATCTGACTATGTCCCTCCTTCTCTCAAATTCCTCCATCATCTCGTTGTGGGTAAGATTCTTCATGGTCATTATCTTGTCGAAGAGATAACTGTGGCCCTTAAAGCGATGAACATCTTTGTCCTGCTCCCACTCAAAAACCACGTTGGTAATCAGTTCATTTGTCTCAGGCTCGAAACCCACATTCTCCACCACCTGCGTAATTCTTCTGGCTATAGTATCCCTGATTCTCACTATCTTCTGAATTATTACATTGTTCAAAGCGGTCATCAAGATTCTCGGGCAGTTTATGGGCGGATTCTCAAGACGATGAATCATCGAGACGATGGAATCCGCATGCATGGTGGAATAGGTGGTATGGCCGGTAGCCATGGCCTGGAACATGGTGTAGGTTTCCTTGCCTCTTACCTCTCCCACAATTATGTAGTTTGGCCTCTGTCTTAAGGCTGCACGGACAAGATCGTACATATCTATCTCTCCCGCTGCCTTACCTGTGAGTGTTGCCTCTCCCCTTCCGCTTCTCGTTGTTCCCGGAATCCAGTTCTGATGTGGCAGATTTATCTCTCGAGTGTCCTCCATGCTCACAATCTTGGCAGCGGGGGGTATGAACATGGCAAAGGCGTTGAGCGTGGATGTCTTTCCGCAGGCGGGCCCTCCAATTACTATGGCACTCTCACCCTGCTCTACCATGAGCCAGAAATATGCAACGATTTCCGGGGATGCTGTACCGTAGAGCACCAGCTCTGTTGGGGTGAATGGGCGCTCTTTAAATCTCCTTATAGTGAAAGTAGCACCCCTTGTGGTGACCTCTCTCCCGTAGGTAGCTTGAACTCTATGTCCCTCTTCAGTTGTTCCATCCAGAATTGGATCTGCGACGGATATCTGCTTCCCGCATTTCTGTGAGATATACACGACGAATGAATTTAGCTCATCATCGTCGTTGAACATCACTTTAGTTTTTATGGATTGATATTTCCTATGATATATGTATATGGGTATGCCAACCCCATCGCAGGATATGTCCTCAATTTGCTCATCCCTAATAAGACCGTCGATTTTCTGGTATCCTATATAATCTCTCACCACATAGTAAAGGATCTTCTGCTTTGAAATTTCGTCTACCTTGATTTCCCTGCTTCTTAAAAAGCTATCCACACTATCCATGAGATACTGCTCTTTATCCTTTCTGGACATTATTTTCCAGTTGTATGTCAGAGTCCTCTCCAGTGTATCCTTTATGCTATTGAGCAACTCCTCCTCTTCCTCAGTTAAAGGCGGCTCGAGAAGATCGTAAATGTACTCGTACTCTTCTCTATTGTAAATGATTCTCGCGTACACATAGGGTGGATATATGGGATATACCTCCACCGTCTCGTAATTTGGATTCTCCAGGGGTGGGATAGGCGTTATATCACTACTTTTAGCTACCTCAAACTTGGGAATCTTAATCTTTACCTTGGGTTTTATGAGGCCTTGGAAGAATCCGAAACTAACCCTTTTTGCGCTTTTGGATACCATTTTAATCACATGCCTATCTCCACTTCAAAATATACTATTTCAACATTCACCTGCACCACATTACTTATCTCCAGCGTGGTATTGTTATTGGTTGCCCTAACACTCACACCGCTTCCAGAAATTCCAAACACTGCCCCATTCACGCTTTCGTTGAGATAGTTAATCCATGCCTGTGTAAAATTCAGGTTTAGATTTCCGTAGGAGTAATTGCTTCTTACGGTAATATTCACATCATTGCTTGGCTCGAATGTCGCAGAGGATGAACCAACATAGGTTAGCCCTATATTTCTCGTTTCTACTCCAGTAACCGACTTTGGAAGTCCGTAAATCACATGGAGAACTGCGGAGATCACTAGGCCACCAAGTGCATCGGAATACTGGAACTTTATATTTGGTTCGATAACGAAGGATGCATTATTGGCATCCAAATTGTATCTTATAATCGCACCGTTTTCGTAGGAGATGGCCTCTGCCACATAGTATCGATTGGGCAGAAATATCTGCAAGCTGCCGGAGCTGTTGGCATATATCCTGTTACCAAATTTGTCCAGGAAATGAATAGAAAGGAGAAAACTGCTGTTGACATCTCCAGGAAACAGGGATAGCTGTCCGTAGGTTGGTGATGCAAATAGTGTTACTCCCTCCGCCCCCAGCTTTATGGGCACATAAGCCGTGTAATTTGTATTTCTCGTGAGCGTGAGTAAGTCAGCCATACTCCTCATATAGGAGAACTGAGACACCACCTTTAAATCATGTTGTGCCTCGTTTCCTTTCATCTGAACCGGTACAACCTGCATCATAAACATGGATAGTAGAGATGTAAATATCATAAGCGCAAATATAGTCCCCACAGTCGAAGCAATCCCTTCCTCCTTCTTCGCATATATTCTCTTCATAAATACAGCACCACTTTACTATAGAGCGCATTTCCTATTTAAACTTATCCTCATCACTGATTTTGTTTGATAAAATTAAATACTTGCAATTTTTCACACCTCGCTACCACCTCTAGCTTTACATGTGAAAAAGTTTAAATATGAAAACACAATAAACGGCTTGCGGTGATTTTTATGGAGTACACAAGATTTGAAATTGCACGAATAATAGGTGCCCGAGCCCTGCAGATTTCGATGGGGGCGCCCATTTTAATTCATGTCCCTGAGGACCTCATAGATCCTCTGGATATCGCCATGTACGAGTTTAAAAAAGGTGCAATACCCATAACAGTTAAGAGAAAAGCTCAGTAGTTATAGGAAAAACCTTTCTTCATTTTTTGGCATAATCACATCGAAATCTCTCTCTTTCAATTCTTTGGCCAGAGCTTCTCTGTTATCTCCATGCATAAGCACTATTTTCTCCGGTGAACATCTTTCTGCGAAGTCTATAAGCTCGCTGTGTCCCGCATGAGCCGAAAAGTCAAAGAATGAAACCTCTGTATCGATTTTTTCTTTTATACCGTATAGCTCAAGAATTCCGCGGTCCATAAGCAATCTCCCATTGGTTCCTTCCACCTGGTAGCCTGTAAGCAGAATCGCACTTTTAGGGTCATTCTTAAGATGATTGATATAATGAAGCACCGGGCCTCCCTCAAGCATTCCACTGGTGGCCACGATAACTTCGCCTTTTAGCGCTTTTCTGCGATCGCTTCTCCTTTTAACAATGTTCATTTTGTTCCTAGCCTTCTTTAGCTTCTTTCCTGATTTCAGATATTGTGGATATTGGAGAAAGAAGTTGGTAACAAATCTACCCATTCCATCAACCCAGATTTCATGGTCACTCTTGGCTAGAATGAGCATGACCTCCTGGGTTCTGCCCACGGCAAATGCGGGTATTATGGCCTTTCCTCCCCTGCCCACTACCTCATCTATTTTCTCGAGAAATTCCTTTTCTACCTCATCCCTCTTTGGATGCTCCCTCCCGGCATAGGTGCTTTCCATAATAAGTATATCAGTTTTCACGGGTTTGCTGCCCCATACAAGATGGGTATTCACCGTCTGTATATCCCCGGTAAAAAGTATGCTTTTCTCGTTCTTTATCTCATACATGGCACTTCCTGGTATATGGCCCGCGTTATGAGGCACGACCTCTATGCTTCCCAGCTCTATGCTCTTTCCGTAGTCTATGGGAATCATATTGTCCATTAAATTCTCTATCTCTTCCTTCTGATAGGGTATGGGAAAGCCTTCCAGGTCAGCGACCTTTATTGTATCATTTAGAAGGAGAGGGAGCACAGCAATGGTGGGAAGGGTGGCATAAACATTAACATCATACTCCGTCGTCAATCTTGGCAACATGCCCGAATGGTCAAGGTGAACATGGGTGAGAAATACGGAATCCACAGGAGGCGCAGGCGCCGGATATGCAGGCGGTTTTGATGGAGTAAGCCCGTATTCAAATAATAATCTAAGCTCACCTAACCGGAGGTAAAGCCCCAAGCTTCCTATTTCTTCAGCACCGCCTAAGAACTGCGCCTCTATCTCATAACCCATTGTGGGAGGGTTTATCGCCACTCCTATTTAAATCTTCTTATCCTCGCCGGAACAAAGCTTCTGGAAATGTGGCACACCTTCTATGGGTCCTTTCGCCAGTAGAATATCCCCAACTAGAATCTTGGTATTCTCTGTGGGTCCGAAAATCCAATGCTCTTTTCTTTTTATTGCAAGAACCCACATACCTGTTTCACTGGCCAGATTCAGTTCTCCAAGGGTCTTGTTGGCCAGCACACTTCCTTCTTTTACCGTGGCCCTAGTTATTGTTATATCGCTCTCTTTTATGCTCTCAAGTAGCACGGGATGGGGTGGCACATTCCGTAGCACCACATCGGCTATTTCCACCGCAGCATCCGATATGGCTTCTATACTCGTGGCAAGCCTTATGAGGATCAGAGCGGCTGAAGGATTTCGATCTTCTATTGCTTTCTGTATTGCTGCTTCCTGCAACTTGTAGTAGGTCTCGTCTATCTTTTCCTCCAAATATTTAACCTCCTCAGCTATCTCCTTGTTGTTGAAAATAAGCGCTGAATAGGCAAGATCAACCATGAGCTCTGATATATTCTTCATCTGAATCAGCATCTCACCTAATCCCAACTCTCCTCCCCCCTTGCAACCCTTTCCAGGAAATTATATCCGTCTTCTGTGCCTCTGATTATAAGAATGTCATCTGCTTTTATGCGAACATAATCCTCCGGATCATAAATCCATCTTCTGCCCCTCTTTATGGCGATAACCCTTACCCCTGTTTCCTTCTCTATATTAAGCTCCCCTATTTTTCTATCCACAATGGTGGAATTGGGATATATTTTTACCGCATGTATCTTTTCATCCGCATTTAGAAACAGGCTTGGCAGGAAAGGTCGGTTGCTTATATCTATGTCCAGGAGATAAACTATATCCGTGGCAGCGTTGGCTAAATTTTTCGACGCCTCGGCTACCTGAAGTATACCTGCAAGCTGCTCAGCCTCCTCGGGATTATTAGCAGCGAGCATGGTTGAAATCTTAATCTTATAGGTCAGTTCTCCTATCTCCTTCTCCAGGGTTTCTACCTCCTTGGCCATATCTTCGCTGTCCAGGATTAAGGCGGAATAGGCGAGGTCCACGATAAGCTCCGATTTTTCCTTGATTTCCACCAGCAGGTCTTTCACAGTTTCCATTATTTAGCCGTAGAAAATGGTGAGATATAATATTTTCCCTAGCCATCCAGCGAGATATTTTCCTGCCACTCTAAGTAATAAGTTGGCGGAGATAGATAAAATAGAAGGAGGAACTCATACCAATTCAGGAGGTGGAGAGGATATGTTTTTATACAAAAACTAAAATTACCTTCCTATGCGTGTGCTTTTCATTCATGCCGACTTCATAGAGTTTGAGGCCAGAGAGAAGGCTATGAAATCTGCAGAGGAGATTGAGAGGAGAAAGGAGAGATACGAAGAATGCCTCGTAGCCTTTATAAGCGTTGAGAAGGGAGATAGGGGCATAGTGGATAAGGCATCGGAGGAGATAAAGGATGTTGCACAAAAACTCAATGTTGTAAGGCTTGTTCTTTATCCCTATGCCCATTTGAGCAGCAATCTTGCGGAGCCCCAAGAGGCCCTGGAAGTTCTCAAGTCCTTGGAGGAAAGGCTATCCTCGGAATATGAGGTACATCGTGCGCCCTTCGGTTGGTACAAAAGCTTCGTGATATCGTGCAAGGGTCATCCCCTCAGTGAGTTAAGCAAGGAGATTAGGGGTGAAGGAGAGGAGAAGGAGGAAGAGAGCGAGGCGCTTAAGGCGGAGAAAAGGACTACCTATTGGTACATTATGACTCCTGATGGGGCGATGCACGAGATAGATGATTTCGATTTTTCCAAGTATCCCAATTTGAAGAAGTTTGCAGATTACGAGATTTCGGGGAGCAGGGCGGTTAGGCAGATACCGCCCCATGTGGAGCTTATGCAGAAGCTGGAAATCGCAGACTATGAGCCGGGAAGCGATTCTGGAAACATGAGATACTATCCCAAGGGGAAGCTTATAAAGGCCCTGATCGAAGATTATGTAGAATCCCGTGTGTTAGATTATGGTGCCATGGAAGTGGAAACACCCATAATGTACGATTATGAGCATCCTTCGCTTAAGAGCTATCTAAATCGCTTTCCGGCAAGACAGTATATCGTGCTCAGTGGCAAAAACAAATATTTTCTGAGATTTGCGGCCTGCTTCGGGCAGTTTTTGATAATGCATGATGCCACCTTTTCCTACAAGCATATGCCTATAAAGATATATGAGCTTGCCAAGTATTCCTTCAGAAGGGAGCAGAAAGGGGAGCTTGTGGGATTAAGGAGGTTAAGGGCTTTCACCATGCCGGATATGCATACATTAACAGCGGATATACATCAGGCAATGGAAGAGTTCAAGAATCAGTATTCCCTGGCCATAGACATTCTGAAAGATTTTGGCCTCGAGCTGGGAGATTACGAAGTCGCAATTCGCTTCACCCGCGATTTCTACGAAGAGAATAAAGAGTTCATCAAGTCGCTGGTGGAGATAGTTAACAGACCTGTCCTCATACAAATGTGGGATGAACGCTTCTTCTACTTCGTTCTCAAGTTCGAATTCAATTTTGTAGATGCCATGAACAAAGCGGCGGCTCTCAGCACCGTGCAGATTGATGTGGAAAACGCCAAGAGATACGGGATCACCTACTATGATGAGGAGGGTGAGAAGAAGTATCCCTACATCCTGCACTACTCGCCCAGCGGTGCCGTGGAGCGTGTTATTTACGCCATGCTGGAAAAGGCCTACATGGACTCACGCCGGGGAAAGAAGCCCATGCTTCCCCTATGGCTCTCTCCCACGCAGGTTAGAATTATACCCGTTAGCGACAGTTTCTTGGGCTGCTCCATAGATTTCATGAACGAGTTGAAGAGGGAAGGAATAAGGGCAGATGTGGATGACCGGGATATGAGTGTTTCCAAGAAGATCAGAGAGGCCGAGATGGAATGGATCCCCTACATTGTAGTGATAGGAGAAAAAGAGATGAAGAGTGGAAAGGTAACTGTAAGGATTAGGGGCGATGGAGTCAGGGAGATGGAGAGAGCATCGCTCAAGAGAGAAATCCTGCAGAAGATGGAAGGAAAGCCAAGGAGAAAGCTACCTCTTCCAGAGCTTCTATCTATGAGACCCAAGTTCCGATAATCTCAATTTTCTTATTTTTGAAAGATACCGGGAGAGCTTGATATCTTCAGGCTCTATCTCAACCAGCTTGCCATCGCTTATTACATAGTGTCGAAGCGGTATTTTTCTTTCAGAATATTTTAGAACCTCCTGAGCTATGTAATGTAGCTGCACACAATGTGGTGAACCATCTTTGGTGAGTATCACCGCCTCTTTAGCAACAGAAAACATGGCGACGAGTTTGTAAAATGCCATATTTATATGCACTCTCTCGGGACAGAAGGATAGATGCGTGTAATCCGCGAAATTCTCAAGAAAATTTGGAGTTTCATCCACGCATGTACCGTAGATTAGTAGCTTTCTTCCTCGTATGTTTTTTCCCTTGGCGTTGGTGCTCATAAGCTCCATAAGAAAGCAAATGAAAAGCTTTTAAAAATAATTTTGCAAACTTTAAATATGTGATACACATAAGCCCTTTTAAAGAGGTGTGTTTGGATGACACTCATAGAGGATATCGTTATAAGGAAAATACTGGATTCGAGAGGCAATCCCACGGTGGAGGTGGAGGTATATACCCTGAGCGGTTACGGTAGAGCTGCAGCTCCTGCTGGCAAATCCACCGGGCTTCATGAGGTAAAAGCCTATCCTGCCGGCGGTATAGATGTGGGAATCAAGTATTTCAAAGACAGGATGGACAATCTAATAGGTATGGATGCCACACAGCAGGAAGATATAGACGCTATGCTTCATGAGATAGATGGAACCCGGGATTTCTCCATGCTGGGTGGAAACATAGCTGTGGCTGTGTCCCTAGCGGTGGCAAAGGCTGCTGCGAATTCTTTGGGGCTATCGTTCTATCAGTATCTTGGCGGGATATATGCCAGAAAGCTTCCCAAACCTGTGGGCAATGTTTTAGGAGGGGGCAAGCATGCGGTGGGTGGCACCACCATTCAGGAGATGCTCGCAGTTCCGCTGAGCGATAGTGCCAAGGATAATGTGTTTGCCAATGCAGAGGTTCATAGGGTTCTTGGAAAGAAGTTAAGAGAAAGATTTCCTAACCTCTCCATAGGATTGGGAGATGAGAAGGCATGGGTTGCTCCCATGGGTGATATAGAAGCTTTAGAGCTTGTGGTGGAAGCCATAGAAGAGGTAAAAAATGAATATGGGATAGATATTCGTCCCGCGCTGGATTTCGCGGCAAATTCTTTTTACAAGGACGGAAAATACATTTATAGGGACGGAGAGAAGAGTCGCGATGAGCAGATCGATTTTGTGGAATCTCTTGTTCGCGATTATGGAGTATACATAGTGGAAGATCCTCTCCATGAAGAGGACTTTGAAGGTTTTGCAGAGCTTACCAGGAGAATCGGGCATCTCGCCTACGTAGTGGGTGATGATCTCTTTGTTACCAATGTGGAAAGGATCAAGATGGGTGTGGAAAAAGGCGCAGCCAATGCAGTCCTAATAAAGCCCAATCAGATAGGCACCCTGACGGATACTGTAAATGCGATAAGATATGCGAAGGAGAACGGTTATGCCACGGTAATATCCCACAGGAGCGGAGAGACATGTGATACGAGTATAGCGCATATAGGTGTTGCTTTTGGCTGCGAATTCATAAAGACTGGCGCTATTGGTGGAGAGAGAACGGCAAAGCTTAATGAGCTTATTAGGATAGAGGAAGAGATAAGAGGTGAGTGATAATGGGAGAGTTGCTTGTGGAAGAAAATGTGTATCTAACAGCCGGTGTGCATATAGGAACGCAGGTGAAAAACAAGGACATGATGAAATTCATCTACAAGGTTAGAAGCGATGGACTTTACATCCTGGATATAAAGAAGACCGATGAGAGGATAAGGATTGCGGCCAAATTCTTGGCTCGCTACCCACCCGAGGAGATTCTGGTTGTGGCACAGCGTCAGTATGGCCAGAAACCAGCGACCATGTTTGCACAGGCAATCGGCGGCGCTAAGGTTGTAGCAGGTAGATTTATTCCCGGCACGCTTACAAATCCGCAGCTTCCTACTTACATTGAACCAAGCGTGATATTCATAAATGATCCCGCAGCAGATTCTCAAGCTTTGAAGGAGGCGGTAAAGTCAAGGATACCTGTGGTTGCTTTGTGCGATGCGAATAATCGTACAAGTTATGTTGACCTGGTTATTCCGGCAAACAACAAAGGTCGCAGGTCCCTCGCTCTTGTATACTGGCTGCTGGCCAGAGAAATACTCAAGGAGCGGGGCGAAATAAAGAAGAACGAGGATTTCAAGTACTCGGTGGAAGACTTCGAGGCACCGCTATGAGGCATCCGGCAGTTGCAGGACAGTTTTATCCTGCGGAGAAAGAGGGGCTGGATATCCTCATCAGAGAGCTTTATCTACACCCCTTGGGCCCGGGGGAAGTGCCAAATCTTGTGCAGGATGGGGCACGAAGGATTAAGGGTGGTGTAGTGCCCCATGCAGGCTACATTTTCTCGGGGCCTATAGCGGCCCATTTCTATTATGAGCTTGCCAAGGACGGTTTTCCCGAGAGCTTTATAATAATAGGTCCCAACCATTATGGTTTGGGTTCCCCTGTAGCATTGACCCTGGAGGACTTTCTTACTCCCTACGGCGTGGTAAAGGTGGATAAGGAGCTTGCCAGAGAAATTGCGAAGGAGCTTGTGGACATAGATTCCTCGGCGCATAGATACGAGCATAGCATTGAAGTTCAGCTGCCGTTCCTGCAATTTCTTAAGAGGGAGATAAAATTTGTGCCTATCACCATGCTTTCTCAGGAATATGAGGTGGCTGTGGAGCTTGGAGAGGTGCTAAAAGAAGCCATAGATGGCAGGGATGTGGTGATTATTGCATCCTCCGATTTCTCCCACTATGTACCCAAGGATATGGCGTATAGAAATGATGCCAGAGCCATAGAGAAGATTGTGAATGGTGATGTTCGTGGACTATATGATGTGATTTATCGTTACAGGATAAGCATGTGTGGTTATGGCCCTGTAGCAGCCATGCTTACAGCCACAGGAGGCAGGGGTAAGCTTTTGAAATATGCCACCAGTGGCGATGTTCAATCTATGCCGGATGTGGTTGGATACGCAGCTATAAAGGTGGAGCGGTAAAAAATATCAGGAGGCGCGATCTCCATAAGTTTTAAATTGCATAGATGTATTCTCATGCAAATTACATTTCAGAGGTGATTATATATGGCAAAAAAGAAAGAGAACATTGAGGAGAAATATGGAATGAAAAAGGAGAGCATGTGGCTTGCCCTGAAGAAAAAGGAAATAAAGGAGGCAATGAAATTTGCGGAGGATTACAAGAATTTTCTGAAGGAGGTCAAGACAGAGAGGGAAGCTGTGGAGTTCATGGTGAAAGAGGCTGAGAAAAGAGGATTTAAGAACTTAAGGAAAGCAAAGACCTTAAGCGTGGGTGATAAGTTCTACATCGAAAACAGGGGCAAGTCCCTTGCTCTTGGAGTCGTGGGCAAGAAGCCCTACGAGGGATTCAGACTTGTGGTTTCCCATATTGACTCGCCCCGTATGGATTTGAAGCCCAACCCACTTGTGGAGGATCATGACGCGGCTCTTGCGCTTCTTAAGACGCACTACTACGGAGGGATAAAGAAATATCACTGGGTTTCCAGACCATTAGCTTTGCATGGTGTGGTGTATACCAAGGAGGGAAAGAGAATCGATATAAAAGTGGGGGATAATCCTGGAGACCCTGTGTTCGTGATTCCCGATCTACTTCCGCATCTCGCTAGGAAGGCTCAGGGCGACAGAAAGTTGTTTGAGGGGATAAAGGGGGAGGAACTGCAGCTTGTGGTTGGAAATATACCCGTAGAGGACAAGGAAGTGAAGAACAAGGTGAAGGCCTATATTCTCAAATATCTCAATGAAAAATATGGTATTGTGGAGGAAGATTTCAATTCTGCAGATATAGAGATAGTTCCTGCTGAAGAACCCAGAGACGTTGGATTCGATCGCAGCATGATAGGCGCCTACGGTCAGGATGATAGAATCTGTGCTTACACATCTTTCCGTGCAATCCTGGAAGTGGATAATCCTACATATACAAGCATAGCGTTCTTCTACGACAAGGAAGAAATCGGGAGCGATGGAAATGTGGGGGCACAGAGCAATTTCCTTGAATATGTCCTTGCCAAGGTTACGTCTCTTCTGAATCCTAGGTATACCCATGTGGAGTTCCTGGAGATGCTTTATAAAACAAAGGCAATAAGCGCAGATGTCAGTGCGGCCATAAATCCCCTTTTTAAAGGAGTTCATGATATACCCAATGCGGCCAAGGCTGGCTATGGAGTTGTGATATCCAAGTATACTGGTCATGGTGGAAAATACGGAGCAAGCGAGGCTACCGCAGAATTTATGTCAGAGATAAGGGCGCTTCTATCCAAGCACCACATCCCTTATCAGGTGGCTGAGCTTGGAAAGGTGGATGAAGGCGGTGGAGGTACCATAGCCAAGTTCTTTGCCCAATACGGAATGGATGTGGTGGATATCGGTCCCGGCCTTATAGGTATGCACTCACCCTTTGAGATAGCAAGCAAAATGGATGTTTGGAGCGCCTATCGCACATACGCCGCTTTCCTCTCTCAATAATTTTTTATTTTTGCTCCACAAAGAATGGAGGAGAAATAGCGAGAATTATAAGACCCACAAGCATGAGCCCAATTCCAACGCCAAAGAGATACGCGAAGATTCCCATTATGAATGCGAAGGCCGCTGCCAAGAATGTTTTTACCTGAGATTCAACGCTCAATCCGGAGGCCATGACACGGCTCTTTATCTGATCGCTTATGTATCCCACATTCATAGGCCTTCTGATGTTGTGGAACACATAGATGAGGAGAAAGAATACAACGGATATGGCTGTTAGCTCTATATGATAGAAAAAGCCTGCGAATATGATGAATATGCCCGCTAGTAAGAGGGTCATATTTATTGCCTTTCCTAAATTCCCTATTCGGTTTACCAGCTTATAGGCGTTCTTGGATGAGTAGCTTGTAAGCAGGTAGATGAAGAAGAAGACTATGCCTATAACCACCGCAGTTCTTTGCTTGCCACTTAGGAACAGGAAAATCGGGAGGGAGAGAGCCAAGCTCTGGAGAACAGGTTGAAGGTAGTCTTTCAGGGCCTCGTAGCTGGCGGAAAATATGGAAGAGTTCATAATGGCCTTGAGCAGGACCCTGTTTTTGAACATGTAGGCAAAGTCTCGCAGTGTGGATTTTACCTGCTCTTTTATTTTCCCTCTCTCCAGCTTTCCAAGAATTTCGCCATCCAAATACTTGGGATATGTGGCTAAATTGAAGAAGTTTAGAATATAGGGGAGTATGGTTATCAGAAAAATGTACCTGTAGTTCCCACTGTAGAATACCACGGCTGCCGCAAGTAGTGAGTTTATAGCAGAGCCGAGCTGTGAGTAGGAGCGGGTAGCTCCATAATATTCCACCTTCTTATCTTTCAGCCCCTTGATCTTGAGATATTCGAGGATCATGGCCTTATGGGTGCCTGTTCTGTATGCATCTCCAAGAGCATATAGAACCATGGCCACCGCGAATAACCAGAAGCTTGAAAAGGTGTAGAATATGAGAAAGGAGAGCATATAGGAGCCCATGGACATGAGCATGGATTTCCTCCTTCCAAAGGCATCGGCATACACGCCTGTGGGAATCTCCAGAAAATTCACAGAGAGCTCTCTTATGGCTATGAGCGAGCCTATCTCCGCATAGTTCAATCCTGCATCTAAGAGGAATAGATAGAGAAAGGGCTCAAAGAGCCTCAAATTTTTCAGAAACCCGTAGAATGCGAATTTGTAAAACATCCTATCCTTGGGTATCACTGCATTCCTCATATCCCTCACGGCTATTAATTTTTTCTCTCTTATTTTAGTTTATTTTTCAATTCATTGAGCTTGTTCAGAGCTTCCAGGGGTGTCATATTCATTATATCCAGTTTTTTCAGCTCTTCAATAACTTCGGTATTATCCTCACCACCAAAGAGCACAGTTTGGAGAATTTTCCTGCTTCTTCTAACCTCAATGGCATTCTCCTTCTCAATGAGATTCAGAACCTCCTTGGCTCTTTCCACAACCTTACTTGGGATGCCTGCGAGCCTGGCAACCTCTATCCCGTAGCTCTTGCTCATTCCTCCAGGCATCACTTTTCTAACGAAGACCAGGCCATCCGGGGATTCTTTCACGGCAATATGATAATTCCTCACATGCTCCAGGATGTTTTCCAGGTCTATTAGATGATGATAATGGGTTGCAAAAATTGTTCGCGCCTTTATCTCATTATGTATATGCTCCGTGATACTCCAGGCTATGGCCAATCCATCGTAGGTGCTTGTGCCGCGACCAATCTCGTCCAGAAGAATCAATGAGCGCTCAGTGGCGGTGTTAAGAATATTGGCAAGCTCAACCATCTCCACCATAAAGGTGCTGCGTCCTCTGGTTATATCATCGCTGGCCCCCACTCTTGTGTAAATTCTATCCACTATACCTATTTTTGCATAGTCTGCAGGTACGAAGGACCCCATCTGAGCAAGAATTACTATCAATGCCACCTGTCTCATGTAGGTGCTCTTACCCGCCATATTGGGACCTGTCAGGATGATGAATCTGGCCTCGGAGTTTATGGAGGTGTCGTTAGGCACAAATTCTGTGTAAAGCTCAACTACCGGATGTCTGCCGTTCCTTATTTCAATATCCATGCTTTCATCTACAATGGGCCTGATGTAGTTGTACTCCTTGGCAACTGTTGCTAGGGTTGAGATAACATCGAGAATTGCCACAGCTGCCGCGATCTCTTTTATTCTTCGTCCGTACTCCGCCAGCTTTTTCAATATATCCTCGTAGAGCTTTTTCTCCAGCTCCATTATCTGCTCCCGGGCACCCATAATCTTGTATTCTATTTCCTTAAGTTCCTCTGTTATGAATCTTTCATAATTTTTCAGGGTCTGCTTTCTCTTGTAATCTGATGGCACCTTGGAAAGCTGTGCTTTGCTCACCTCAATGTAGTATCCCACGATGTCGTTGTATCTAATTCTGAGATTCTTAATTCCGGTTCTGCGGCGCTCCTTTTCCTCTATGTGGGCAATGATTCTCTTTGCTTCGCGGGAAATCTCACGCAAAGAGTCCAGCTCTTCACTGTAACCCTCTTTTATAACTCCCTCTCCCACCGGAAAATTTCCCGCTATGCTTCTCTCCACCAACTCAACTATTTTTGATACATCCTCCCCTATTTTTGCAGTAGCATCCCGGAGCAGCTTTGTCTCAAAATTTTTTCTGAGCTCCTGGGCATGAATCAGGCTCTCTTTTAGAGCTATGAGATCCTGGGGAGATGCCTTACCCAGTGAAATCCTAGTTTCTATCCTCTCCAAATCCTTTATTTTTCGCAGCTCCTCCCGAAGCTCCTCCCTCAGAAAATCTTTTGTGTAGAGCTCCTCCACCGCATCCAGTCTCAAATTTATCTCCTTGATATCCTTTAAAGGTCTCTGCATCCAGCGCTTCAGGAGCCTGGCACCCATGGAGGTTGCGCATTTATTTATCGTTGAATACAGCGTGTATTTCTCCTCACCCAACAGATTTCGAAAAACCTCGAGATTCTTAAGCGTGGTAGAATCAAGGATAAGGTAATCCTCGTCGAAGTAACCCTGAAGCGAGGTGATATTTTTTAGCTCCGACATAGTGTTCTCTTTCGCATATTTAAGAGCTCCACCGGCCGCTTTAAGTGCGTGGGTCCCGAGTCCAAAGCCTGAGAGCTCAGCAACGCCGAAATGGGATTTTAGGACTTCTCCGTAATCCTCAAAATAGTGAGCTTCCATCTTCTTAAACGGGGCATCAATTTTCAAATCACAGCTCGCTATTATTTCGGAGGGTTGTATTCGGAGAATCTCCGCCTTGAGGGATTGCAGATCCAGCTCACCTGCGAAGAACTCACCCGTGGAAATATCCAGGGCGGCGTATCCATATTTGTCATCACCACAGAACACACTCATAAGAAAATTGTTATCCTCGTTGAGCAGCGAATCCTCTATAAGGGTGCCTGGAGTTACAATGCGCACCACATCTCTCTTTACCAGGCCCTTGGCCTTGGCAGGGTCTTCAAGCTGCTCGCAGATGGCAACCTTGTATCCCTTCTTCACCAGCCTTCCTAGGTAAGCGTCCAGGGCATGGTTGGGTATGCCAGCCATGGGCACCGGCTCTTCTTTGCTTCTCCTGGTGAGCACAATGTTTAGCTCTTTGGATACGAGCTTGGCATCGTCCTCGAAGGTTTCATAGAAGTCGCCGACACGAAAGAAAAGTATTGCGTCGGGATATCTCGCCTTAATGCGGTAATACTGACGCATCAGCGGGGTTGCCATCCATCTCTCTTAAGAGTGCCTTGTATAAATCCTTTTGGATTAAGGATTAAATATGTAAATCCTATCAGGCGAATATGGGAAAAGAAATAGATAAGAGGATTCTTTCATTAATCCTTTTAATCATCCTGCTCCTATCTTTGCTCTATGCCTGGAGGATAAATATCACTCCTAGAAAAATAGAGGTGAAGGAAGCTGCAAATTTCGTGGGTGATTATGTGGAAGTGGCGGGTATAGCAATTAAAGTTCAAAAATTAAGTAGGGCTACCCTTTTAACGCTGGAGGATGGAAACTATACCCTTGAGGTATTCCTTAATTTTAAAGAGGATATAAAACCAGGTTGCATTCTCAGGCTCCGTGGCATCATAACCACGTATCGTGGCGAATTGGAGCTTCTGGTGGAAAATAAAAAAGATGTGGAGGTAATAGCCAGGGCTCAAACTTTACCCCTTTCAGCTTTGCTATCATCACCTCAGTCATTCTTGGGAATGCGGCTTGTGATAAGGGGAGAAATTCAGGACGTGAAAGAGTACAGGGATTATCACTATTTAAGAATAAGCGACGGGATAAACACCACCTGGGTCCATGTGCCTTGGAAATATTATGGAGAGAGAAGGGTTCATCTTGTGGGTGTGGTTAAAGAGGGTATTCTGAATGTGGAAAGGATATCCCTTGTCTATAACTCGGAAGAATATGAAAATGTGAGCGTTGGCGAGATATCCCATTGGGAGGGGAAGAGAATTCATGTGTACGCTGTGATTTTAAATTACTCCAAATTTCTGCGTGTGAGCGGATATCTTGTGGATGGGAATTACACAATAAGAATATGGAGCTATACCCGCTTAAAGACCTCCCCTCTTACCACCCTTACCGGCTACCTTAGATACGATGATAAACGTGGCTATTACTACTTCCAGGTTGAGAGGGCTGATTATGCATAAACTCCATAGTGTCTGGGAAATAGAAAAGAGCGGCAATATGAAAGAAAAATGGTGAAAATTAGATCTGGGCCCTCAAACTAGCCAGGTCTTTTAGAAGTTCCTCTTTCTGTGATGTAAGCTCTTCTATTCTGCGATTCAGGAATTTTATTTCTTCCTGAAGGTCCTGTATTATCTTCTCGTAATCTTTCAGCTTCTTCTCCTTTCTCTTGAGTGTCTCCTCTTTTTCTTCCATTTTCATCTTCAAGGCATTAAGCTTCTCTTCTTTTTCACTGAGTATTCGGGCATATCCTGCGAGCTCCTTCTCTTTATCAAGGAGCTTCTTCTCCCATTCCTTCAGTTTCTTCTCGTATTCCGTGAATTCCTCCCTCTTTCTCTTCTCCATCTCCTCCAGCTCTTTCCTTAGCTCGAACTTCTTCATCTCGAAGCGGTTCATCTCTTCCTCTCTTCTCTCTATATCTCTGGCCCTTAATTCCAGGGTGTTCTTCAGCTTCTCCAGTGCCTTCTCTCTCCTGGAGATCTCTTCCTCAAAGTTCTTTCTTTGATCCTCTAACCTTACCCTTTCTTCCTCTATCTTTTCCACCAACGTTGAAAGTTTTTCAGCTTTATCGTTCAAGGTGGCTGCTATATTCTTAAAGGATTCTATAAGCTCGTTTAAGCTTTCCTCTCTCTGTTTAAGAGCCTCCTCTCGGGCATTTAGCTCCTCTGCTCTTTTCTCCAAATCGTTCTCCCTTTTCTCCACATTGTGAACTCTGGCCTCCATGTCCGATAACTTTTCGAGAAGTGCCTGTATATCCCTCTCCTTAGCAGCTAAGTCGTTTTCTCTTTCCCTTATTCTTTTTACATCCACATCGCTAAGCTTTTTGAGAATCTCTATACTCTCCTCCATTTTCTTTGTATTTTCCTCGATGCTGACCTTCATATCCTCGTATTCTTTCACGATACCAATGGCCATATCCACATATTTTTCAGCATCGGGTACTCTCTTTTTCAATGCCCTCGGAATGGCGCCTCTTATAGAGCTTAGAACATCTATTATTATTTCTCTCTCTTTTTTTGCGCTAACCATATCTATCTCCTCCTCACGGAATCTTCAAGCTCCATAAGCATGTACCTTATTTTTGCAAGGTACGCGCTCATGTTCTCCTCAAAGGTATCCAATCTCTTATTGATCTCCATCAAGCTATCGAGCTTCGATAGGCTTTCATCCACCCTATCTTTTATGATTTTATCCACTTTTTCCATCTTCTCCTCAAGCTGCGAGGTTATCTGGTAAGTGGTGGTGTTAAGCTTTACCGGAAAGGTTTCGATTGTTTCGGAAATATCCTTCAGCTTATTAAGAAATTCTTCAATTTCAAGCTGCTTTTCTCTAATGGCCTCCACCTTCTTCTCCATATTCCTTAACATCTTTCTCATCTTTATAATCTCAGAAGTGAGTTCATCTAAACTTGCCATGGATATGAATATGATTGCAAAGAATTTAAATTTACCGCCCTGTTACCTCGTAACTTGGGCATAGGGCATGGCGAGATTTGACATAGCGCATTCTTCCTCAGCCGTGATGGCTATAACACCCACCGGTATGCTTCCGAATTTTTCTATTTCTTCCCTGCAGATTTTTTGTAGAGGTGCTTCTCCGATTCTCTCGTAGATTCTTATGGAAAGCATTCTTCTCATTATTTCTTCGCCTATTCCCGTAGCCACCACGGCACCTCGCGAACCGCAATATATACCGGAGCCTATGATGGGCGAATCGCCCACCCTGCCCCGCAGGGTAAGGCTTGTTCCTCCCGTTGATACGGCTGCCGCAAACTCTCCATCAAATCTTGCCACAGCTCCAACGGTATCTCCCAGAAATTCCCTGAAAAATTGAGGGTGATAGTACTCGGGAATCTCTCCAGATTTAAGCTTCTGTAGAACTTTTTCCCTTCTCTCTCTGGCTTTCTCTGTGGAGGGATCATAGGTAGGATACCCCATCTTCCTGGCAAAATTAACCGCGCCATCGCCGGCCAGAAGCATATGGGGGGATTTGAGCATTACATCCCTGGCAACGAGCACAGGGTTCTTCACCTCTTCTATATTTATAACGCCGCCAAAATCACCGGGAATCATAACCGCTGCATCCATCTGTATGCTACCGTCCAGACGCATATTGCTACCGGTGCCCGCGTTAAACTCCGGGTCGTCCTCCATTAGAACTACTGCCTTGACTACCGCATCCAGGGCGCTATTCTCCTCGATGGCCTCCTTCGCATATTTTTCAAGAATTTTGCTAAGCTCACTTCTATGGGATGCACCACCGTGCAAAATGATGGTTTTCATGCTGGGGGAATGCTAAAAACTCTATTTGTAGTTTCTCCTGGGAGAACGCGTTTCGAAAATTGTAAATTTGGAAGAATTTTTTGTTCAGAAGCCGTAAATTTTGTGATAAAAAACGCAAAAAAATAAGTTAAATAAACGCTCCACCGAAAATATTAATATGGATGTCATTATTCACGGTTTATCTCTCGATATTCCACTTTGGAATATAAAACCACCAAGGTTGGTGAAAGAAATGAAATATACCATTAAAAAAGATCCGCATCAGGATGAGAGGGTTCAGGAAATAATTGAGATAAGTGGCCAGAATATTTTCTCCTGCTATCAATGTGGGCGCTGCTCCTCAGGATGCCCCATGGCCGAGTTTATGGATGTTCTCCCCAATCAGGTTTTCATGTTTCTCCAGGAGGGTGATGTGGACACACTTCTTAAAGCGAAAACCCCCTGGATCTGCGCCGCCTGCTTCACCTGCACGGTTCGCTGCCCCGTGGGCCTTGATTTAGCTGCTGTTATGGAAGCAATCCGCGAACTGCAGCTTCGCAAGAATTACGATTATGTTGATCCCTACAAGGTGGATGAGAGGGATATTTTGCCTCCAATTGCCTTGGTTAGCAACTTTAGAAAATTCACTCCGTGAGGTGAAAGAATGGCCTTGAAGAAAATCATGTACTACCCTGGGTGCACGTTGAAGGGTGTAGCAAAAAATTTGGAAGATAGCACCCTTGCCACGGCCAGAGAACTGGGTTATGAATTTATCGAGCTACCTGGATGGACCTGCTGCGGTGCTGTCTATGGACTCGCGCAGGATAGCGTAAAGTTCACCATCGCCAATGTTCGCAATCTTATTAAGGCGCAGGAATACGGCAAGGAGATAGGGGACAATCGTCTCATTGCAGTATGCTCAATGTGCTACAATAATTTGCGGAGGGCGCATATCGATGTAATGAGAAATCGCGACAAACTTAAAACTTTGGACCTTTTTATGGATGAAGAGCCAGATTATGAGGGAAATATCAATGTGCAGCACTATCTTCAATTTCTAAAGGAATATGGATTCGATAACATTGCTGAGAAGGTGAATAATCCTCTGAAAGGACTTAAAGTGGCCCCCTATTATGGATGCCTTCTTCTCCGCCCCGATGAGGTGGCAATCGATGATCGAGAGGACCCTCACATAATGGAAGAATTGCTTGAAATTTTGGGTGCAGAAGTTGTGGATTATCCCCTCAAGAACGAGTGCTGCGGCTCATATCATACGGTGGATAAAAGAGAATTCGTGGCGGAGAGAACATACAAACTGGTTTCCGTTGCCAGAGATGTGGGTGCGGATGTTATTGCCACGTCATGCCCTCTCTGTTTCTTCAATTTAGATAGGAGGCAGGAGATAGCAAAGCAAAAACACAATGATTTTGAGCATATGCCCATAGTGTATTTCACGCAGTTAATGGCGATTGCCTTTGGATTGAAGGGCGATGATGTACTTCATTTTGATCGCCATTACATTTCCCCGAAGGAGGTGCTTGCCCCATGGCTATGAAAAGAATAGGTGTGTTTATCTGTCATTGTGGTCGCAATATTGCAGGTACTGTGGATGTTAAACGCGTCGCTGAGGAGATTGGAAAGAGGGAGGATGTGGCATTTTCCACAACCTACGTTTTCATGTGCTCACAGCCAGGCCAGAAACTTATTGAGGATTCCATTAAAAAATACAATCTCGATGGGGTTGTGGTTGCCAATTGCTCCCCGACACTGCATGAGAGGACCATGCGCAATGCCGCTGCCCGAGCGGGTTTGAATCCCTATCGTGTGGAGATTGCAAATATACGAGAGTGGGCTGCCTGGCCCCATGAGGATAACCCAGAGGCAGCCACAAGAAAGGCGATACGTATAATTAACGCCACCATAGAGAAGCTCAAGGCCAATGCTGCGCTACATCCCATAGAGGTGCCGGTTATAAAACGTGCGCTTGTAATTGGAGGCGGTGTTGCAGGAATGCAGGCAGCCCTGGATCTTGCAGACGCGGGAATCGAAACGGTGGTTGTGGAGAAGAACCCCTCTCTCGGGGGAAACATGATAAGATTGAGCGAAACATTTCCCACGCTGGATTGCCCCCAGTGCATCCTCACACCTAAAATGAACGATGTAGGTTCGCATCCCAATATAAAGCTTTACACATATAGCGAGGTGGAGGAGGTAGAGGGTTATTTAGGCAATTTCAAAGTTAAGATAAGGAAGAAATCCCCCTATATAGATTGGAACAAGTGTACGGGCTGCGGAGAATGTGCCAAGGTGTGTCCCACAGTGCTGCCAAGTGATTTTGATCTTAAAATGGCTACGAGAAAAGCCACGCATATACCCTTTGAGCAGGCGGTACCTTTCAAATACACCATTACCCGCTACGGTGTGCCGCCATGCAACGCAGCTTGTCCGCTGCATCTCAACGCTCAGGGTTATGTGGCCGCTGCCAAGGCCGGCAGATTTGACCGTGCCATCGAGGTTGTATGGGAGAACTTACCCTTTGCGGGAATTGCCGGGAGAATATGCACACATCCATGCGAGGATGCCTGCTCCCGCAGATTTGTGGATAAGCCTGTGGGTATCCGTGAAATAAAGAGATTCGTAGCCGACTGGGCTGAGAAGAACCAAAAGAGGTATGTGCTCCATGTTGAGGGTGAGAAGGATAAGAGCGTTGCAATTATAGGTGCCGGAGCCGCTGGGTTAATGGCTGCCCATGATTTGAGAAAGAAGGGGTATAAGGTCACCGTTTATGATAAGTTGCCAGTGATTGGAGGCATGCTCGCTGTGGGCATCCCGCCTTACAGATTGCCGCAGGAGGTTATCGATAGGGAAGTGCAGCCCCTTATAGATGCAGGCGTTAAATTTGTTCTCAATTATGAGGTCAATGAGAAGAATTTCGAGGAAATAAGAAAGAAGCATGATGCAGTTATTATAGCAATAGGCACCCATAAGGAGAGGCATCTCAACATTCCTGGAGAGGAAAAAGCGCTGCATGCTCTCGAATTCCTGCGCAAGGTAAATCTTGGAGAGAAGATGGACCTCAAGGGCAAGAAGGTTGTGGTTATAGGAGGAGGAAACAGCGCGGTGGATGCGGCTAGAACTGCGTTGAGATTGGGTGCGGATGTAACCATTGCCTATCGCCGCGTGCGCGAGATGATGCCCGCAATACCCGAGGAAGTGGATGATGCTGAAGAGGAGGGCGTAAAATTCAAATTCCTAGTATCCCCGGCGGAGATAAAGGATGGCACTATAAAACTTGAGAAGATGAAACTTGGAGAGAAGGATGAGAGTGGAAGGAGAAGACCCATTCCAACAGGTGAGTATGAGGAAATGCCTGCGGATCTTGTAATCCTTGCAGTTGGTGAAATTCCCGATGCATCCTTCGCTGAGAAGCTTGGCATTGAGGTGGAGAGAAACAGGATAAAGACGGATGAATATCTTCGCACATCCCTTGATGGTGTTTTTGCCGCAGGGGATGCCGTCACCGGTGCTTGGGACTGGGTTCATGCTGCCGCCTATGGAAGATGGGCTGCCAAGAACGTTATGCATTACCTTGAAGGAGAGGAGATGGAGGAGGTAAAGATAGAGTGGAAGAGCAATCTCCGTGGCTTCCCCGAGCTTGCATATCCTGCCGGGCGCCATGACACCATGAAACTGGATTTGAAAGAGAGGGTTTCGACTTTCAAGGAATTCAATCTTGGCTACAGCGATGAGGATGTTGTGGATGAAGCGAAGCGCTGCCTTGGTTGCGGCGGATGTGCCCAGTGCGGACTGTGCCTGGAGGTCTGCGATGTAAATGCTATAGATCTCACCATGAAGGATGAGATAGTGGAGGAGGATGTAGGTGCGATAATA
Source organism: DHVE2 group archaeon (assembly GCA_026993785.1). Lineage (GTDB taxonomy): Archaea > Thermoplasmatota > Thermoplasmata > Thermoplasmatales > Aciduliprofundaceae > S014-41. The sequence continues at coordinate 93,783 of JALWRZ010000012.1, read as the reverse complement.
GTAGCCACGGGCTTCGAAGTTATGCCCCCGGAAGCATTTCCCGAACTGGGGGGCAAGTATCCCGATGTTCTTAATGCTCTTCAATTTGAGAGGCTCCTTGCTCCTTCCGGACCTACTGCGGGAATACCGCGCCGTCCATCGGATGGTAAAGTTCCTGAAAGCATAGCCTTTGTGCATTGCGTAGGCTCAAGAGATCCCCAGAACGGCGTGCCATATTGCTCCAGAATATGCTGTATGTACACCATAAAGCAGGCAATGCTTGTGAAGCATGCATTGCCCAATACCGCGGTGTATGATTTCTACATCGATATTCGCTCCAACGGCAAGGGTTACGAGGAGTTCTATCACCGTGCAAAGGAAGAATATGGTGTGAATTTCATCCGTGGCAAAGTTTCCAAGGTTTACAAAGTAGGCGATAAGTATAGAGTGCAGGGAGTCGACACGCTCACAGGAAGAATAGTGGAAGTGGATGTTGATATGGTTGTTTTGGCCACCGCTGCCAAGGGAAGCGAGGGTGTAAAGGAGCTCGCTAAGAAATTGCGCATACCCTACGATGAGTGGGGCTGGCTAAAGGAGACGCATCTCAAGCTCAAGCCTCTTGAAACACCTGTTGGTGGCGTGTTCATCGCCGGTGCCGCGCAATTTGTGAAGGATATCACGGATAGCGTTTCTCAGGGAAGCGGTGCCGCGGCGAAGGCCATGGCTCTGCTTTCAAAGCCGCAGCTGGAGAAGGAACCTCTTCTTGCAAGAGTTGACCCTGAAATCTGCGCAGGTTGTGGCAGATGTAAGGACCAGTGTGCCTATGGAGCCATCAGCATCGATCCCGTGAGGCACGTGGCTGTGGTTAATGAGGCACTTTGCGAGGGATGCGGCGCTTGCAGCGCAAATTGTCCCACCACCGCCATACAGGTTGTGAATTTCAAGAAGGGTCAAATAATTCGTGCGGTGGATGTGCTGGCGGAGGTGTTCTGAAATGGGTAAGGTTCTCATTTTTGGAACTTCTCTTGCCTCATATCGAGCCGCTGCCAATTTTGCCCGAGCGGGGCATAAGGTAGTTCTTCTCAATCGTGGAGAGTTTCTCTGGCACAAGTTTACCCAGATGCAGTGGCAGCAGCCCAGGGATATCATAAACGGTTATTCCAAGGGCGTTCTGCTTGGAGTTGCAAATATGACGGGGAATATTGAGGTGTATCACAATGCCGAAATTCTCGGTGCTGAAGGAGGTCCTGGCAATTTCAGAGTAAAATTCAAGCACAGGCCGCAGACAGTCAATGAATTTAAGTGCATAGGCTGTGACATATGTCACGATAAATGCGATGTAAAATTCATCCCCATGCCCCTCGGTCCTGGTATGAGGATAATAAAGAATGCGGAAGAGTGTCTAGATGTTTGTCCTGTGAATGCCATTCAGATTCCCAAGGAAGAGGAGAAGGAGGAGACGGTGGATGCTGTAGTTCTATCCCCCGAATATGAGCCAGAAAGCATTGAGAAATTTGGAGGAAACTTAAAGAATGTTATGTCGTTCCGGGAATTTGCCTGGCTATTCCGGGGTAAGGGCGTGGATAAGAGATTTCTCCAGACCCAGGATGGGAAGTATCCCAAATCTCTGGGATTCTTTACCCCGGCAGGCTTTGAGGGGTATTTGGGCTCCTATGAAGAGCAGGTGATAATATTCCGAGAAGCACTGAATATGAAGGAAATGGATCCATCGCTTGATATCCATATCTTCCTCAAGGAGATACGTCTTTACGGACATAATCAGATGGTTCTCTACGATAAGGCCATAGAGAAGGGAATAAATGTTCATCTCATAGATGATTTCTCCATTGAGCAGGATGGAGACGGTGTTAAGGTAAATGGAACTCATCTTGATCTCTTTGTTGTCATGCCCGGCCAAAAGGTTCCTGAAGAATGGAAAGAGATGGCTGAGAGAATGGGAATAGAAATTGAGAATGGATTTGCGAAAACTAGGCCCTTTACATTTGAGACCACAAGGGATGGCATATTTGTCATAGGCCCATTCCTCAAACCCCTGGGTAGCACCGAGGCTATATATCAGGGTACAGCCATAGTTCCACAGGTGGAGAAGTATTTGAAGCCTCCCCAAATGCCCGAGATGCCCAAGATGGAATTCAACGTGGATGATTTCAATCCCAAGGTTGGCGTTTTCCTCTGCAAATGTGCTCTGGGAGATTTAAAGGCGGAGGTGAATGCAGATTATGTGGTGGAAAAGGATTTCCTGTGTATGCATCCAGAGGAAATTGTTAAGGAAATAAAAGAGAATGGCTTAAATCGCGTGGTATTTGGCGCGTGCAGTCCAGCGCTTCGTGGTGGTATGCTTGAAATGCTTGCCAACAAAGCGGGAATACACTCATCCTATGTGGAACTCGTGCAACTTCGAGAATATGTGTCCCGTGTAGGTGGAGATTCAAGGAAAGCGAGTGCTATGCTCAATGCAGCGGTGGCTAAAGCTCGCAGAGATGTATTCGTAGAAGTTCCCACAGTTGAAACGGTAAAGAGGGTGGCGATAATAGGCGGTGATCTTGCTGCCCTGATAGCGGCGGATTACCTTGTGAATAAGGTACCGGTTGTTTACATAATCACGGAAGACTTTGATCCTGTGTATGATGCAACAGGGGTAAAAAGCGATACGTTGAATATGCCAAGAGAAGAGCTGGAAAGATGGTACGCTGATCTCAAAGAGAGGGTTCTAAAGAGGGTGCAGTGGATAAAGGGAAGCGTGGATTCAATTGAAGGTTCCCTGGGCAATTTCAGAATAAGTGTGGGGGATGAAGATATAGATGTGGGAGTTCTTATAATAGCCACAGGTGGAGAAATCGTGGAAAAAGGTTCACACATAACCTCCAGGTTGGAGGGCACCACGCTCCATGCATCCCTGGCATCCATCTATGCCAAGAGAAAGGGAGTGAAGGCCACCTATGATCTGATGAAATCTTTCTCTCTCTTAGATTTGAATCCCCCTGAGGCAGAGCGTGGCAAGGGTGAACCGGTGGCCTATGTGAAGCCGAGAGAATACAACAGGAAGATCGCGGAGCTGCTGGGCCTCAAATTGGATGAGGAAGGATTCTTCTTCTTTGCCGAGGAGCCGAGGGAATGGGTTGAGCGCGCTGGTATTCAGTTCATGCTCTTTGAAGAGCCTTTCGGCGGGGTGTTCATAGCTGGATTGGCCCATAGGCCCATGAGCATAGAAGAGGAAGTGGAGGAAGCGGGATTCGCTGCACAGAGTGCTACGTATCTTATGCGAGATATAACCTCGCCGGCGGGCAAGTTTATAAGTGTGACTAATCCACGTAAATGTGCAGGCTGTGGAATTTGTGTAGATGCCTGTTTCACGGGTGCAAGATATATTGATGAGGAAGATAAAATTGCAAAGGTGCGCCCTGCACTTTGTATGGGATGTGGCGCATGCACCTCTGTCTGTCCCAGCGGGGCCGCCATAATAAGGGCGTATAGCCCAACTGGAGTGTTTGAAATGTTAAAGGAGGTAGTAAAATGAAGGAAGAAAATTTTGATCCAGTGATTGTGGGCTTCTTCTGCAACTGGTGTACTTCGGCGGCAGCGGATCTTGCAGGTACTGCAAGATTGCATTATCCACCCAACATAAGGCCCATACGCGTTATGTGCTCGTCCACCGTTGATCCTGTGTACCTTATTCGTGCTTTACAAGAAGGCGCTGATGCCACTATATTAGGAGGATGCCATCCAGGAGATTGCCATTATATCACGGGCAACTACAAGGCAAGGAGAAGAGTGGCCATAGTTAAGACGGTGCTCAAGAGTCTCGGGTTCGACGATACCCGCGTACTCCTTGAATGGATCTCCGGAAGCGAGGGCCCCAAATTTGCAAGGGTAATGAATGAATATACCGCGTATATTAGGGAGAGAGGTCCATCGGATTTCAAGTATCTCGATTCTTTGGGAGGTGAAGAGATTGAGTGAAAATGAATTGCTGAAGAAATTCCTCAAGGATGCCTTTGAAAAGGGCCTCATAGAGGCGGTCATGGCTCCTGCAGCCACACAGGATTCGTATACCTATGCGCTTATCACCAAGAAGGAGGATGTAGATAAGCTAACTCCTATTGCCCCTGTGATGCAGTGGAACGGTGCGGACATGCTCCGCCGCATCACAAAACTTAAAAAGGCCGAGAGAAGGATGCTTGCAATCCTTAGACCCTGTGAGACGAGAACCTTTAAGGAGCTTGTGAAATTCAATCAGATTAATCCTGAGAATATTATTGTGCTGACCTACGATTGTCCGGGCACAATTCATGCCAGGAATTACAAATATGATAAGGTACCCGTGGAGGAACTTATAGAAGAGATAAAGAAAGGGGGAAAAAGCGATAAGATACGTGATTCCTGCAAAGTATGTGAATATCCTGCGCCGATTCCCGGTGTGGGAGATATAGCTCTGGGACTTGTAAATGCAAAAGAGCCCGTGTTCTTCTCCCTGAGCGATATCGGTAAAGAATTTCTTGCGGCCATGGGTATTCAGGAGGGTTCCCGCAACGCCGACGAATGGATTAAAATGCATCGTGAGCGCCGTGAGAAGTGGCTTGAGGAGGAGCGCATAACAGGCGGAAGGAAGGGCATAGAAGAGTTCCTTTCCTCCTGCCTTAACTGCCACAACTGCAAGGATATGTGCCCCATATGCTTCTGCAAGGAGTGCTTCTTCGAAGATCATAGTGTGTTCGACTATGAATCTTCCAAGTATTTCAACTGGGCAGACGACAAGGATGGAATCAGGCTTCCTACAGATAAGACGCTATTCCACATAGGGAGGCTTATACATATGGGAACCTCCTGTATAGGCTGCGGTCTGTGTCAGCAGGCATGCCCAATGGATATCCCGCTTTATCGTCTGTTCGGAATAGTAGGCAACGACCTGCAGAAGGTCTTTGATTACAAGCCTGGCGTTAATGATGATATCCCGCCTGTTATGGACTTCCGCGAAGATGAACTGCATGAATTCGAGGGTCTGTTAGGGGGTGAGGAGTGATGGGTAAGAAGGTTGAGCTGCTTGATGTGGATAGCGAGAAAATAATGGAGGAGATAAAGAAGGCAGCATCCCCCCCTGAGGAGGTGGAGCACTGGGTGACGATATATGTGATGGGTAAGCCCTATAAGGTGCCCGCAGGCCTGACAATTATGAAAGCGTTAGAATATGCGGGCTACAGATATATCCGAGGTGCTGGCTGCCGTGCGGGATTCTGTGGTGCCTGCGCCACCATCTACAGAAAGAAGGGAGAATATAGATTCAGAACAGCATTGGCATGTCAAACCACTGTGGAAGACGGAATGTATCTTGCCCAGATCCCCTTTGTGCCTGCAAACAAGGCAACCTACGATATGGAGAAGGTCAAACCCTCACCCAATATCCTTCTGGAATACTATCCAGAGATTGCAAGATGCGTCTCTTGCAACACCTGTACCAAAGCATGCCCGCAGGAACTGGATGTGATGTATTATATTCAGGCAGGAATACGTGGAGATATAAAGAGAGTTGCGGAGTTGAGCTTCGATTGCATTCAGTGCGGGTTGTGCACCCTTCGCTGCCCGGCCGAGATTCAACACTACCATATGGCTCAGTTCGCCCGCAGAATATACGGCAAATACATGCTTCCTAAGAGTCCCTGGCTTAGGAGAAGGCTGAAGGAGATAGAGAGCGGAATGTACGAGAAGGCTTATGAATTGGTGAAGAAGATGCGTGAAGAAGAGCCTGATAAGTTTAAGGATCTTTACTACCAGCTTCTTACTGAAGGTCGTGAGAAAGAGGAGAAAAGAATTGAAGACCCATTAGAATTAATAGGAGAGGATTAACATGACACTGAAACTGATTAGAGGTTATCCTGAATATATGCGTGAAAGCATCGAGATGGTTGAAAAGACAAGGGATCAGAGGATAAAGGAGAAAGAAAAGGAAAAAGAACTTGCGCTCAGCGAAGAAGAAAGAGCGGAAGTTCTTAACAAATTCCATCCAGATTACGCACCTGGAGGAAAGAGAGAACTACAGGTGGGTGTAAATCGCGGCGAAATAGTACCAAATGAAGTGGCTGATATTCTTGAGGCATGGCCTGCATTGAATCCTGACGATGTGGATTTGAGCGATATTGATTACGATGTGGATGTTCTCATAATAGGAGGTGGCGGTGCAGGAACCGTCGCCGCTCTCTGGGCTAATTATGAGGGAGTGCCTGCCGAGAATATACTGATAGCGACAAAATTGAGGCATGGAGACGCAAATTCCATGATGGCTCAGGGCGGAATTCAAGCGGCCGATCGACCCTGGGACTCACCTATTATTCACTACTTTGATGTGGTTGGTGGTGGCCATTTTGCCAACAAACATGAGCTGGTGAAGGCACTCACAGAAGATGCTCCCCTCATTATAAAATGGCACGAAGAACTGGGTGTGATGTACGATAAGGATGAGAAAGGCAATTTCATAGAGAGATGGGGTGGAGGCACCTCACGCAAGAGATTGCACTCCGCCAAGGATTACACAGGAATGGAGATTATGCGTGTGATACGCGACGAGGCAAGAAATCGTGGAATACCTGTACTCGAATTCTCCCCCGCCGTGGAGCTGATAACCACCGAAGATGGCGAGATAGGTGGGGCCATCCTCTGGAATATGGAAACCAAAGAGTATTACGTTGTGCGAGCTAAGGCAACAGTGCTTGCTACTGGAGGCTGGGGCAGATTGCACATAAGAGGGTTCCCTACGACGAATCATTATGGAGCTACGGCGGATGGCCTTGTTATGGCCTATCGTGCAGGTGCGAGATTGAGAGATCTGGATTCCGTGCAGTATCATCCCACAGGCGCTGCTTATCCGGAGCAGATTGTGGGATTACTTATAACGGAGAAGGTCCGCGCTATGGGTGCAACTCCCGTAAATAAATACGGAGAAAGATTTGTGTTCCCTCTGGAGCCGAGAGACGTAGAGGCTGCCATGTTCATAAGGGAATGCTACGGCCGCAACAATTGCGTGAAAACACCCACGGGAATGCGGGGTGTGTGGCTCGATTCCCCGATGATTGAAGAATTGCAGGGTGAAGGTGCTATACGCAAGAACTTGGATGCTATGTATCGTATGTATAAGAGATTTGGCATAGATATGACCAAGGACCCGATACTTGTGTTCCCCACGCTGCACTATCAGAATGGTGGCGTAGAAATAAATGCCAATGCCCAGGTGATAAAAGGAGATGGCTCACCTTATCCGAGATTCTTCGCAGGCGGAGAAGTGGAGGGCGGAGTGCATGGTAAGAACCGCCTCATGGGCAACTCGCTTCTTGATTACAATGTCTTCGGACGCCGTGCAGGAATCTCCGCAGCTAAAGTGGTCCGCAATTCTGGTAAGCCTGGCAAATTGACCTTGAAGCATGTTAAACTCTTCGCCGAGGAGATTCGCCGTATAGGTGTGCCTGAGTGGCGTCGCTCCCCGATACTGCTACCAGATTACCGCGGAAAGAGGGCTCTGGCGAGGAAAATCGATTTACCAATTCTGGAGTGAGGAAAATGAGAATCCTTCTCTATGGGTGGGATACATCGCCTCGCCTGGGTGTGCCTGAAATTTGCGACGCCTCAGTTTCGATAATTAAGAAAATGGGGCACGAGTATGTGCCCCACAAGAGCAAAGTGATATGCGCCGAGGCCATAGGCTTCCTTGGCTATGATAATCTTGTGGATCCCCTAGCTAAGGCAACTCTAAAAGAAGTGGAGGAAGTTGTAAGCAAAGAAGACGTAGATCTGATCTTAACTTCCTACGCTGCACCCTATGCCGCCTGGAGCAAGGAGCGTAACGGATTCCTTGTGCAAAGAGGATACGAACTGCCTGTGCCAATAGAGCATATGGCCACATTCCTCTACAAAAACCTCGACAAGCTTAAATTTAAGGAGCTTCCGATGAGAATCCTACTTCATGATGGTTGCACGCTGGGAAGAAAGATGGGTGTTGTGGAAGAGCCGAGAAAGGTGCTGGCCAAGATTCCAAAATTGGAGGTATTGAATTTTGACCACCCTGAGCTTTATGTAAAGGAGAGAAATCTCAAGCCATGGGATATATCCGCGTGTCCCGGTGGATGGCTGGATTTTACACTGCCTGAACTCATGCCCTATGTTGCAAGCAATGTTATACGGGAATATGCGCTGCCCAGGGAAGTGGATGCAGTGGTATCAACTTGTGGAAATGGATATCACGCTTTCAAGGCGGGAGTGAAGCACGGAAAATTCCCTATAAAGGCCATGGCCTATGCTAATCTTGTGGACATGGCCCTTGAGGGGGTGGAGTAAATGATTGACGAAGTTTACAGGGAATATGTTAACCGCATCGTTGAATACGGGGCAAAGAGCGAAAAGGTTCGCATCGCACTATCCCGTGCGATTAAGGCTTTTGAGAACAATCGAAGAAATGCGTTGAGTATGTTCCCTCATAGTATTGAACTAGCTAAAGAAGTTCGCAAGATAAAGGAATATAGCATAGAGCATATGGACGAGTTAATAAAGAAGGCATGCGAGAGCATAGAGCGCAATCACGGTCACTGTTATTACGCCAAGAGCAAAGAGGAAGCGCTGGAAATCTTCAAAAAATTAGTGGGCAGCGGAAAATTGATTGTGAAGAGCAAGAGTTTAACGAGCGAGGAAATAGACCTCCGAGGATTCCTGGAGGAACTGGGTAACGAAGTTTACGAAACTGATCTAGGCGAGTTTATTGTGCAATTGATGGGCACTAGACCCACACATATCCTAGCCCCAGCTATAAACGTTCCACGGGAGGATGTGGCAAAGCTTTTAAGCAAATTCATGAAGGAGCATGGTATAATAACGGAGGACCTGGATGAGAGGGATATTCCTAAGATGGTGGAAACTGTCCGTAAATTTCTGCGCGATAAGTTCTTTAACGCAGATATAGGTATAAATGGAGCCAATGCGCTAGCCGCTGATACGGGTACGATGTTCATAATTGAAAATGAGGGAAATGCAAGGCTGAGCATAGGAGCACCTCCTGTGCAAATCGCGATTGTCGGCGTAGAGAAAATCGTGCCTACCATTGAGGATGCCTTTAAGGTAACAGAGGTTACATGGAGATACGCAAATTATACGGTGCCTGCGTATGTTAATCTTATATCCGGACCGAGCAAGACGGGGGATATAGAGAAGGTCATCACCTACGGAGCCCACGGTCCAAAGGAGCTTCATGTCATACTTCTTGACAATGGAAGGACAAGGATGCGTGATTCTGGCTATCAAGAGGCTCTTTACTGCCTACGCTGCGGCACATGCCTCTACGAATGTCCAGTTTATGCGGTAACCGCCGGTTATTTTGGGCAGCAGTATATGGGTGGAATCGGAGCTATATGGGACGCATTCACCACGGTAGGTTTGGAAAAGGCTAGTCCCATCGCATACACCTGTGTGCGCTGCGGAAAATGCAAAGTCATGTGTCCCCTTAATATAGATATCCCTGCGATGATATCCAAGCTGCGCAATGATGCCCGCAAGGAGGGCTATGTTCCAAAGATCGTGCGTGACTTTGCCAAGGAAATCGAGGAATTTGCCAAGGAAGTGCAATAGAAAAGGTATATACGGCATGAAGCAATACCATAGCGGCGATAAAAATGACAGATGAAGCTCTAAAGGAAAAGGCTAAGGAATTGCATCGCAGGTATCGTGGCAAAATTCAGGTATTTTCCAAGGTTCCGGTTAGGAATCTCTCTGATCTGAGCATTTGGTACACGCCAGGTGTGGCTGAGCCCTGCAAGGAGATAAAGGAAGATAGGGAGAAGGTTTATGAATACACAAATAAGGGAAACACCGTCGCCGTTATAAGCGATGCCACCCGCATTCTTGGTCTTGGAGATATCGGGCCTCTTGCAGGATTGCCTGTAATGGAGGGCAAATCTCTCCTTTTCAAGCATTTTGGAGGTGTGGACGCCTTTCCCATAATGATTGATACGAAGAATCCCGACAAGTTCATAGAGGTTGTCAAACTTATAGCCCCCTCCTTTGGAGGGATCAACTTAGAGGATATTTCTTCGCCCAAATGCTTTTACATCCTTGATCGCCTTCGCAAGGAGCTGGATATACCGGTGTGGCACGATGATCAGCAGGGAACAGCCACAGTGGTTCTTGCCGCGGTGATAAACGCACTTAAAATTGTGGGCAAGAAACTTGAGGATGTTGTGGTTGCATCCTTTGGAGCAGGTGCTGCGGGATTCGCCGTTATAAGATTGCTCATCGAGGCAGGTGTAGATCCCGGAAATATTAGGGTGGTAGAGCTTGTAAATCGCGAACCCACGGTGCTCCATCAGCATATGGATCTTGCGAGATTGTTCCCCTACAGAGGATGCCTACTCAGAAAAACCAATAGGGACAATGTGATGGGTGGCCCGGAAGAAGCGCTCAAAGACGCGGATATTCTTATCTCCTTTACCCGTCCGGGTCCTGGCGTTATAAAGAAGGAGTGGATCGCTAAGATGAACGATGATGCTATAGTGTTCCCCCTCGCGAATCCTGTGCCTGAAATATGGCCCGATGAGGCTAAGGAAGCTGGAGCGAGAATAGTGGGCACGGGACGCTCAGATTTTCCCAATCAGATAAATAACTCCCTGGGATTCCCGGGAATATTCAGGGGAGCATTAGATGTTCGGGCAACTACGATTACTGATAGCATGGCGGTAGCAGCTGCCTATGAGCTTGCCAGAGTGGGTGAGGAGGAAGGGTTACACGAGGACAAAATCCTACCCACCATGGAGAACTGGGATATATTTCCCAGGGAAGCAGCTACCGTAGCAGTAGCGGCCCTGGAGGCAGGAGTGGCGAGAAGATATATCACTTGGGATGAAGAGTATGAGAATGCAAAGGAGATTATTGAAAGATCTCGTAAATCTCTCAAACTCCTTATGGAGAACGGATTGATAAAGGAGGTGTGAGGATGAATCTATACGAGTATCAAGGAAAAGAGCTATTCAGAAAATACGGGGTACCAACACCCCAGGGATTCGTAGCTTATAAGCCTGAAGATATCGTGAATGTGGAAGGAGAAGTAGTGGTGAAGGCCCAGGTTCTCACCGGGGGTCGTGGCAAAAGCGGGGGTGTAAAATTTGCATCCAGTGTTGAAGAAGCTCGCCAGAAAGCTAGGGAGATTCTGGCAATGGAAATCAAGGGACACAAGGTACATGCAGTTCTCGTGGAAGAGAAGCTGAAAATCGAGAAGGAGTATTACCTTAGTATCCTCATTGATAGAAGCACGCGAGCACCGCTCATCATGGCCTCACCGGAGGGCGGTGTTGAAATAGAAAGTGTACCCGATGAGAAAATTTACAAGTATTCCGTAAATCCCGAGATCGGTGTACAGCCCTTTGTGGGTCGCATTCTATCCAAAAAAATGGGATTCTCCGGGGATCTCGCAAAGCAATTCACAAAGATTCTCATCAATCTATATCGTCTTTTCCGGGAGTACGATGCGGAATTGGTGGAGATCAATCCCCTTGTTCTGAGTGAAGGAAAGCTTATAGCGGCGGACTCCAAGGTTGTGATTGACACAGACTCCCTTTACAGACATCCTGACCTGGAGGAGAACGCGGAGGAGAAAACGCCACTGGAATTAGAAGCAAACAAAGCAGGATATGCCTTCGTGGAACTCGACGGAAATATAGGTGTGATAGCCAACGGTGCAGGATTGACTATGGCCACGTTAGATACCCTGCTTCTCTATGGACTCAAACCCAGGAACTTTCTGGATTTGGGTGGCACCGATAGTGTGGATATCACCAAGAACGCGTTCCGTTACGTTCTTAAAGCCAATCCCCAGGCCATCTTAGTGAACATATTCGGTGGTGTAACCAAGTGCGATACGGTTGCCCAGGGAATAATCGCAGCGAAGGATGAGTTCAAAATCGATCTCCCAATTGTTGTTCGGTTGAGCGGAGTGCACGAGGAAGAGGGACGCAAGATGCTGGCAGACGCGGGTATTCATGCCTTTGCAGATATGCGGCATGCAATTGAAAAGCTCAAATCTATAATGGAGGGATCACAATGAGCGTGATTGTGGATGAAAATACAAGGATAATAGTGCAGGGCATAACCGGGCATCAGGGCTCTTTTCACAGTGGAGAGATGATAAAATTTGGCGCCAAGGTAGTTGCAGGTGTAACGCCCGGAAAGGGTGGCATGAAGGTGCATGATGTTCCCGTTTACGATACGGTGGAGGAAGCCATGGTTCACGAGCCCGATGCAACCATGATTGCTGTGCCTGCGAGATTTGTGAAGGATGCAGCCTTCGAGGCAATGTATCACGGAATCCGAGTGGTGTATATCCTCACGGAGAAGGTTCCTCTGCACGATGCTCTGGAAATCGTAACCTATGCCAGGAGCCATGGATATGTGGTTATAGGCCCCAATGGTCCAGGAATTACGGTGCCTGGAAAGACGAAGATAGGTATCATGCCCAATCACATATTCCGCAAGGGTACTGTAGCCGTCGCATCTCGTAGTGGTACGCTCACCTATGAGATAGTGAACGCTTTAACCCTCAATGGCTACGGTCAAAGTGTGGTTATAGGGCTTGGCGGAGATCGAATTACGGGATTGAATTTCGTGGATGTTCTGGAGCTCTTTGAGAAAGACGATGATACTGAAGCTATCGTGTTGGTGGGCGAAATAGGTGGAACGGCGGAAGAGGAAGCGGCAGAATACATAAAGAAAAACGTGAGCAAACCAGTCGTGGCCTATATTGCTGGACGCTCTGCACCGCCGGGCAAGAGAATGGGACACGCAGGAGCCATAATAACCCGTGGCAAAGGAACCGCGGAGAGCAAGATAAAGGCGTTCAATGAAGCAGGCGTTCCTGTGGCAGAGTTCCCGTGGGAAATCCCGCAGGTGCTGGAGAAGGTGTATAAGTAGCTGCACTACTTCATTTATTTTCTTTTTTTCACTTGATGCCCTATGAAAGGTGTGTATGTAGCCGGCATCGCTCTTCTCCTGTTATCTTTTATAATTTTGCTGTTTCAATTTCGAACATTTGCCTCTATCCTCTCCCTGCTTCTCGCTGTGATTTCTTGGGGGACTTCGCTTCTCAGCGGGAGGAAAATAGCGTATCTCAACCACGATTCTCGGATTCTTCGGGAGAGAGGCAAGCATGTATATCCTACACGAGGGATATTTCTGTGGTTTTCCCTGTGGCTTCTATTCCTTGTGGTGTACTCTATTTTCAACATCATGTTTTTCAAAATAGGCGTTTCTCTCTTCTTCTCTTCGCTAACAGGTGCCTACTGGGGCATGGGGATGATGCTCACCGCATTAATCGGTTCCTATCTTCTGTTTTACTCAATTTCCCAGGCACACCCGGATAAATTGTACACCCGGTGGGGCAAAATCGCCGTTACCACATCGAGGGCTACCAGCTATCCGCTTCAAAAGGCCACCCAGGTTATGGAGGAGATTAATAGAAAGAAAGGTTTATAGTGAGAGAATTGTATGCGGGCATGGGGATTACTATGTATGTGTCGCATGTGGATAAGGTGAAGAAGGAAAAGGTGGAGATGACAGGCATCGATGGAGAGGAAACCCGAGGTGTTTGGATACAGTGGCTCATAAGGGAAGAGCAGGGTGCGGAGAATTATGCAATGCGTCTTTTCACTGTTGAACCTGGTGGCGTGATCGCCAGGCATCAGCATCCATGGGAGCATGAAATCTTTGTGCTGGAAGGCAAGGGTATAATAGGTGCAGGTGAAGAAGAGGTTGAAGTTTCTGCGGGAAACTTTGCCTACATCGAACCGGATGTGCCCCACTGGTACCGTAATACAGGCGACGGACTCTGGAAATTCATATGCATCATACCCATAAAGAAGTGATATGTTGCGCAAAAAGAAGAGAATAAGCGGGGAGGAACTTCTTCGGAACCTCGAGGAAAAGATACTGGATGAGAGAGCCAAGAGGATATGGGAGAGAATCAGGGAGCTTTAGCTTGATAGAAGATGCATATGTCCGCCAGATTGGTTCCAGTGTATCCCGTAATCACAAGATCCCCTATTTTTTTGAGAACATAATACGAGTTATGGTGACTAAGCTCCTTATCTATATCCACGCCTTCTTTCTTTATTCTTGCAAGCGATAAATCATCACCTATTCCTCCGGCTGCATCGGTAGGGCCATCTATGCCATCGGTGCCTAGACAGATAAAACACGAATTCTTCGGGGCCTCTCTTGCCAGATAGAGAACAAACTCCTGATTTCTACCGCCTAATCCCTTGGAATTTCCTACGTTGACTGTGGTTTCTCCACCGAATAGCAAAAGTTCTCCCTTTTCTGCCATCTCGAGAATATGGCGGTAAATCTGCGATGGCTCCCCTTTAAGAAAGTGGGGGAAAATTCGAGCAGGTATGCCCATCTTCTCCGCGAGGATCTTTCCCTTTTTTAGGGCATAGGTGTTGTCGGCGAGCACCACATTGGTGCATTCAGTGGATATACTGCCCATATCCTGAATTGACGGTATTCCCTGCAATCCGTATTTTTCCACGATTTCCGAGATATCATAGCTCTGGGGATATGTAGGTCCTGAGCCTACCAATTGGGGAGGTCCTAAAACATCGGAAATGATGAGAGCTATACAATGGGCAGAATTCACATATCTCAGGAATTTTCCACCTTTAACCGCGGAAATGGCAATTCTAATTTTGTTTATCTCCTTTATATCCGCACCGCTTCGCAGCAGCTTATCCACGATTCTTCGCTCCTCTCCAATGCTCATATTATTGGGCACTTCGAAAAGTGCAGAAGCGCCACCGGAAATAAGAACAATAAGAAGATCATTCTTCTTCAGCTTTTTCACAAACTCCAGAATTTCCCTTGATGCCTTTACTGTTCTTTTATCCGGTAGCGGATGGGGAAGCACATTTATTTTGAAGCCTTCTAAATTTCCGGGGAAGGGTGTGTTTATTATGCCGCCAATAATTCTATTCCCCAGGATATCGCGGAGACTCTGGGCCATAGGGAGAGAGGCTTTTCCGAATCCCACCACAAATATGCGCTTCCTCCGAAGATTCCATTTCTGAGAACCTATCTGAAGGGAATCTCCCACCAATTTTACCCTTTCCTTCACTATGTTCCCTGCGTTAATCTCCTCCAGTAGGGTATCCGCAAGGGGAAGAAGCATTCTTCGTAGCTCTTTTCGGCCATGGGAACACAACTCTCCGAGATTTTTTATCATCCCTTGTTTATCATTTTCCCCGTTAAAAATTTTTGTGGGGAGCATGAATATGGAGGCAACGCCAAAATTTTAAATAGGGGAAGGAGATACAAGGGCAAGTGATGGAAATGGCAACTCAGCTTAAACCGCTTCATGTTCTCCACGAAAGCCTGAACAAGCCTGTGTTAGTGGCTATGAAAGGAAACAAGGAGTACAGAGGCATGCTTGATGGCTATGACCAGCATCTGAATCTGGTGCTTAAAAATGTGGAAGAGATAATAGATGGAGAATCCAAAGGTGTGCACAATATCATAATAGTGAGAGGAGATAATGTGATATACATCTCGCCCCCTTGAGGTGATTTAGATGAGTAAGGGTACAGCATCAATGGGAAAACGAAACAAGAAGCATACCCATATAGTGTGTAGGAGATGCGGTCATAGAAGTTATAATATTCATACAAAGAGGTGTTCCCACTGTGGATATCCTGCCCCGCGATGGAGATCCTACTCTTGGGCCAAGAAAAAGAAATGAGTACTGCGGGGTAGCGGGTTTTTCCTCCTCTTTAGATGTTTCCAGGTTTCTTTATTTCTCTCTGCGGGCCCTTCAGCACAGGGGCCAGGAAAGCGCAGGCATAGCTACATATCGGAATAATACTATATCGGTATATAAGGGGATGGGGCTCGTACATGAGGTTTTCAATTCCTCGATTCTGGACTCTCTCAGCAGTAATGTGGGTATAGGTCATGTGAGATATTCAACCATGGGGGGTTCCAAGCCTGAGAATGCCCAGCCCATTCATATTTACACCATGGAGCATGAGATTGCGGTGGCCCATAACGGGGAGATAGTTAATGTGGAGGAGCTCAAGAATTTCCTTGGCTCCATGGGCTCCGCATTCGTTACAAAGAGCGATAGTGAGGTCATAGCGAGGCTCCTTGCCTACGAAATAACAAAACACGGAGTAATTCAGGGTCTAAAAAACACCGTGCGCAGACTCGTGGGTGCTTTCTCTCTTGCACTTCTCATAGATGATAGGCTATTCGCAATACGAGACCCTTTGGGCATAAGACCTCTGGCCCTGGGAAAGATAAGTGATGGTTACGGGGTTGCCTCTGAGAGCACAGCCTTTCATGCCTTGGGTGGCGAATTTCTTCGTGATGTGCTACCGGGGGAGATTGTGGAAATTAAAAAGGATGGATTTGTGACCCATTACGTATTCGAAAGAAAGAACAAGGCCCACTGCATGTTCGAGTATGTGTATTTTGCCAGGGCTGATAGCGTTATCGATGGGCGCTCTGTATATGAGGTTCGAAGGAAAATAGGCAGAATCTTAGCTCGAGAGCATCCAGCCAAGGCGGATTTCGTAATTCCCGTGCCCGATTCAGGGAGAGCCCATGCACTGGGTTACGCAGAGGAGAGCGGAATACCCTACGCTGAAGGACTTATGAAGAATAGGTATGTGGAGAGAACGTTCATAATGCCCTCTCAAGAAAGCAGGGTTATGGAGATAAATATGAAACTGAGCCCTGTGAAATCGGTAATTGAGAATCGCAGCATAGTACTGGTGGACGACAGTATCGTGAGGGGTAATACTATGCGCAAGATAGTAAAAATGCTCAAGGATGCCGGTGCAAGGGAGGTGCATGTTCGCATTGGCTCTCCACCTATCATTGCGCCCTGCTATCTGGGTATTGATATGAAGACCAGGGACCAATTCATCGCCACGGGCAGAAGCATAGAAGAAATTGCCAGGATTATAGGCGCGGATTCTCTCGGTTATATAAGCATAGATGGTTTGGTAGAAGCCATAGGGCTACCCGGAAATGATATATGCCTGGGATGCCTCACGGGAAGATATCCCGTGCCAATTAAAGGCGAGAAAATACGCTTCCAGAGCGATCTGGAGGAATTTTAGTTGTAAATGCAACGATATGATATTTTTGATTCGAGTTTTCTAAATTTTGCAGGCAATTCTCCAGCCTATTTGCTGGAAGTAGCGCCCTCCTCCTAATTTTTTCTTTTTTGAATAACCGCAACTTATATTATCCCCCAGCCCATGGGGAGTGTGTGAAAAGGGTAAGAAAGCTAAATATGAGGAAGGATTATGAGTTCAGGTATCTTCTGGGACAGCTTTTAAAGGATTTGCCAGAAGGGATTCAGGGCTCACTTAAGGGCACTATATACGCAAAAGCATCCAACATGGGAATAAGAGAGGCAAAGGACTACATTCTTCAGAAGAAGGAAGAGGGAGTAATTGATGAGAAACTGGCCAAAAAGCTGATTGATTTGCTGTACAAGTACAGCGTGTACAGATGATGGAGGAGTATATCCTTCCCCAGAAACTTAGCGAGAAGTTTAAGCTTAGATTTTTAAAACCCACTACGCGGGTGGGGGAGTGGCTCATCTTTCAGGGATTTACGGTAAAGCTTCCAAACTCGGCCGAGCTGAGGGAAAGGTCCTGGTCCTCCCTATCTACGTTAGTTGGTGATTTTGAAGTAGTTGGTATAACACCATTTCCAGAGGATGGCTTTCCTGTATTGCCTGCGGTAATTTCCCGCCGCCTTGGCAAATTACCTCGAGTTGCAGAAATAGAGGGTAGGATTCTCGATTTTTCTCAGTTCTCACACCTAAGTGGAAGATTTATCCTGGTAGAAAAGCTCAAGCCTATAAGTTTGGAGAAGTATCTATCCTTGGAGAAGAGCGGACTGGATGGAAGAAAGATATACAATATCCTGGATTTATCCTTTCCAGAGAGGTTAAGGGATGCCATGGTTCCATACTTTCTCTCCTCATCTGGCTATCTCTTCCGGATTGGTGGCTGTACCCTGAGCTTTCTGGATACCCTCTCTAAATACTACGCTTCAGATTTCTCCGCGGTCAGGGAACTTCTTCTCTCTCTTCACCCATTGCTTAGAAAAAATACTGTCAAGGTGAGATTGCACTACCTCGATGATTTTGAAATTCAGGTTAGAGGGGACTTGAAGATAAAATATCAGTCTCTGGCCAGCAGATCAGCGCTTAAATTCTACTCGAAAAGAAAGGGCAGGGAATGGGAAAAGAGCGCCTTCACCCAAAGTGATATCAGAATGGAAGAGATTATAGGAGTCTCGGATATCCCTTTTATCCCCACCAGAGAAGAAATTCAGGTGTATGGTGATGAGATTAGGGAATATGGCCTTGACATCGCACGTTATGTACTTGAGAAGCATTTAGAGCGTCCCCTGATGACCGATGAAAGTGTAGATATTTTCAAGGAAAGGCTTATAGGAAAACTCGAAAAGGAACTGCCTCTTCTCTCGGAGGCTATGAAGATGGGTATAGTGATGGATATGGCCAATGTGAATGGTTTTGGAGAGCATCTCGCAAGGCTCCTTAACTCCTGGGAACGCTTGAATATGGGAAATCCTGGAGATAAGGTACAGCTCTTCTATATTCACGTGCTTGAAAGATTGGAGGACGTGCTTCAGGATCGGCTACGAAGAGAACTTGCAGCATTAAGCGAGAAGAAAAGGGTGGAGAGAATCATAAACAGGGTACTATGGGAGCTCAACACCCTTCGCCCTGAAGGGTGGAGCTATGAATACTTTGAAAAGAAAATAGAGGAGCGTGGTCTCGAGGATAGGACCTCGAAGATTTTTGAAGCATTACTAAGGGAGAATATAATCATAAGGAAAAATGGGGGATATGTGGCCATCTCCTCACTCTAATCATCTTGCAAGGGTAAATAGCTCGTGGTCATCTCCCACATCGAATAGGCCAAGTCTTGCACCGGCATCAAGCCAGGCGTGGGCGTAATAAACGGCGCCTAAAGCGCGTACATAATCACCCTTTTTCCGAAAATACTGGGCATCTGAGAAGTAGGAGCGGGCCATGTTCAGAAAATCCTCGGCAATGCTGCGAAGATGCGAGTTCTGAGGAGGAGCGATCTTAACTGTCTCCAGAGCTTTTTTTGTCACGGAGAAATAATGTTCCAGCGTTTCCTCCTTAATTTCTTGCATCATATCACCTTTACACTCTCGCCACCGTGTTTTGTTTCCCTGGGTCTGATTTCCACAAACAGAGGCATAGAGATGTTTCCTCCAGTGACAAGAGCCACGCCCACAGGAAGTCTCTGAATCTCTTCCAGGGAGCCTTTTGTTAATCCCTCAACAGAGTTTCCAATGGCCTTGAGATCATTGGGGTTGGTGACCTTAAGAATGATTTGTGTGTTGCACTGTGAAAGGATATTCTTATCCACCTTTGCAGGTCTCTGGGAGATTATGCATAGTCCTAAACCGAACTTTCTTCCCTCGGAGGCTATGGTTCTAAGTATCTTTGTTGCAGAGGACATACCCTGCTGTGGCGCATAGTTATGCGCCTCCTCAATAACTAACATGAGGGGTGGGATTTTCCCTCTTTTTCTGAGTTCAAACAGTGCCATGGAGAGTCTTTGAACCACCAGTTCCTGAATATCCGGGGGTATGCCCCGCAGATTTATGATGGAGAGCTTTCCCTTTTCCACGATTTCATCAATTCTTGTACCCTTCTTATCGAATACCCCCATCTCATCCAGATATTCCAGTTGCGAAATCAGCGGCGCTAAATTATTGTTTTCCTCCGATTCCAGCAGCCTTATTATGTCCCTTATGGTAAAGTACTTTCGGGACATTTTGAGTAGATCCATGGCTTTTCTAAGGGGGATGAGATACTGCCTTGCATCTAGGTTCATGAGGTTCAAGAGCTCTCTGGGGGTCATAGCTGCTAGGGTGAATTTTAGGGGCTTGGCATTGTTAAGCTGCGGGTCTGGACTAAACACCTTGATTTTAGAGGCATAGCCCCTGGGTTTTACCTTGAACTCATCGTGCAGCTTGGTTTTCTTTGCGGGATACTTCAGGGATGGGTATTCTCCATGGGAATCAACAACCACTGCTGTTACCCCATGCTTGAGCAATTCCTCCAGAAGTACGCCTGTAAGATAGCTTTTTCCAGCTCCAGTTTTGGCAAGTATGCTCACATGCTTCTGCACCATAGCATTAATATCAAGATATATGGGAATACTTCTGTATCTGAACAATCGGCCTATATATGCGCCGGTGTTCTTTATCTCCTCTATACCAATAACTTTCTTGATGAAGGAATCTTGGGCTAAATACACGATGCTCCCCACTCTAAATGGAATGCGGGGATATTGTAAGAAACCTTTACGATCCCTGTAACCGATCACCACCACGGTTGCAGAGAGCATCTCCTTTACCTCTATATCGCTACCAAGGAGCATCTCCTTTGCCTTCTCTATACTCAGATTGGTTTTTCTCTTTATCTCGTCCACCCGTCCCAGAACCCAGCCGAATTTTTCGTGGAGAACTTGTACGTAGTCTCCTTGCTCAACGCTTCCAGTCACCGAGAAGGTGAATTGCGTGGTTCCTACCTCGCCGTAAATGATGCCAACCCTCTTTAATCTCTCCCTACCCTGCTCTTTCTCGTATGGAAGCTCAACAGCTTTGCTATCAACAACCTCTTCCATATCTATCCCTTAAGCGAACATCTCTCCGGCAGATTCCCTCCTCATTTCATCGGAGTGCAAGAACTTCTTTATAGCCTTTTCAAAATCCTCCTGGGTCACATAATCTCTCTCATCTCTAATGGCAAACATTCCCGCCTCCATGCATATTACCTTCAGATCTGCGCCTGTGAAGCCATCCGTTTTCTTTGCTATGGCCTTAAGATCCACATCTTTCAGGTTCATTCTGCGGGTGTGAATTTGCAGTATCTCCAACCTTGCATCGAAATCTGGATAGGGCACAAGTATGATTCTATCAAATCTGCCAGGTCTCAGAAGGGCCTCATCCAGTATATCGGGACGATTGGTTGCAGCTATTATTTTCACATTGTCCAAGGGCTCGAAACCATCCATCTCGGCGAGAAGCTGCATAAGCGTGCGCTGCACCTCCCTATCTCCTGAGGTTGCCAGGTCCAGTCTTCTTGCCCCTATGGCATCTATCTCATCGATGAAAACTATACTGGGCGCCTTTTTTCTGGCCAGGTCGAACAGGTCCCTCACAAGCTTTGCACCCTCTCCTATATATTTTCTCACAAGCTCGCTGCCCACAGTTCTTATGAATGTGGCATGGGTGTGATGAGCCACGGCTTTGGCCAGGAGTGTCTTACCTGTTCCAGGTGGTCCAGCAAGGAGCACACCTTTGGGTGGCTCAATTCCCACCTTCTTATACAGCTCTGGCTTTAGAAGCGGAAGCTCAACAGCCTCTCTTATCTCCCTTATCTGCTTATCCAGCCCCCCTATATCGTTATAGGTAACCTGTGGCTTCTCAATTATTTCCGCCGCAGCTATAGCTGGGTCATAGGATTCGGGGATTAGATGCACGATGGCAAAGCTCTGCTTATTTAGCGCGACCTTTGCCCCTGGCCGAATCTGGTCCTTGGGTACATACTGGGAGATATTCACAACGAAGGAAGGACCTGCGGTGCTTCTTACAACAATTCTATCATTATCCAGAACATCCTCAATGGTACCAACAAGAAGAGGAGGAGCCTTCATACGGGTTATCTCCTTCCTCAGACGCTCCACCTCGTTCTGAAGCCTTCTAAGCTCCGCTTCAAGATATCTCTTCTCATCCTCAAGTATCCTTATCTGCCTTAAAAGCTCCTCCCGATCGTAATCGTATCCCAGGATCTTACTCTCTATCTCGTCCTTGGCCATTATTTAACACCAGTTTTCTATATCCTTTTTTTGTATTTTAAACTTATGAAGCAATTTTCCGCTATTCATCGCACTCTTCTAATTCCAAAAATGAAGAAAAATTATTGGGGCTTTATACTTAGCTTTATCTTCTTTCCCTCGATCTCCCACTCTTTGGTGTAGCCGTCCTCCCCTTCTTCAAGCACAACGCTCTGGGTCTCCTGCATTATGTAATCTCTGAACTTTTCTATGGCCTCCACAAGCTCCTCATCCCCCACGAATCTTGTCTCTATCTTCTGTGCATACTCTAAATCCATCTCTTTTCTCATGGCCTGGATTCTCCTCACTATCTCCCTGGCAAAGCCCTCATTTTTCAGCTCTTCCGTTATGTGGGTATCAAGGTACACGAGAATTGGCAGCCCCTCAACTTCAACTGCAAGCAAACCTTCCTTGGGCTTCTCAACGATATGGACATCCTCCTTGCTCAATTGGTAGCCCTCGATAACCAAAGAATCTCGGTCAAGCATATCCACGATTTCTCTGGGTTCCATGCTCTGCAGCGCTGCAATAACCTTCTTCATATCCTTTTTAAGCATGGGTCCCAGGCTCTTGTAGTTGGGCTTCACAGTTATGTTCACCATTTCGCCCTTGGAGCTTCTGAGCTCAACATCCTTAACATTAACCTCCTCCTTCAGAACCTCTGCAAATCTCGCAATCACCTGCAGATACTTCTCATCGGCTACTACACTCATCTTCGCCAGGGGTTGCCTGAGCTTTATGTTGGCCAGCTGTCTCGCTCTTCTTCCGGCTTCCGCTATCTTTATGGCTAAATTCATCTCTTCCTCCAATTTTTCATCTATCCGCACTACGTCTTCTCTGGGATAATCTTCAAGATGCACGCTCTCCTTCTCGCCCCAGGTTCCCTGATACATAAGCTCTGAGAAATAGGGTGTGAAGGGAGCCATCAACTTTGCAAGGGTTTTGAGTGTGGTGTAAAGCGCCGTGTAAGCGGAAGTCTTATCTTCACTCATCTCCTCCTTCCAGAATCTTCTTCTGGATCTGCGGAGATACCAGTTGCTCAGCTCATCGATGAATACCTCCAGCGCTCTTGTGGCCTTGTGTATATCAAAGGAATCGAGGTGCTTTCTCACATCCCTTATTGTGGAATTAAGCCTGGAAAGGAGCCATCTATCAAGCTCGTTGCTCACCTTACCCACCTTCTCGGGGGTGAAATTATCAAGTTTCGCGTTGTTTTCAAAGAACACGTATACGTTCCAGAGCGTTGCTATGGTCCTTTGCATATACTCGCGAACCAAGTTCTCCGAGAAGCGGCGGCTCTTCCATACAGGCGATGCGTAAAGATACAGACGAACTGCATCCGCGCCTACCTTATTCATTATATCCATGGGATCTACTGCGTTTCCCTTGCTCTTGCTCATCTTCTCCCCATCCTCATCTAAGATGAGTCCTAAGGTCAGGACATTCTTGTAAGGGGCTTTATTGAAAAGGAGCGTGGATATGGCCATCAGCGTGTAGAACCAGCCCCGGGTCTGATCGAGAGCTTCTGTTATGAAATCCACGGGGAACGCCTTTTGGAAATCCTCCTGATTCTCGAAGGGATAGTGGAACTGGGCAAAGGGGGCACTTCCGGAATCGAACCATACATCTATGAGGTACGGCTCCCTTTTCATCTCCTTGCCACATACAGGACAACGGATACGGAGCTCGTCAACATATGGTCTGTGAAGCTCAAAATCCTCGGGTATGGAATCTTTATCCGCGTGTTTTAATAAATCTTCCTTGCTCTCGGGCATATAAACATGACCCTCCGGGCATACCCAGATGGGAAGCGGAGTGCCCCAGTATCTGTTTCGGGATAACGCCCAATCCTTCACCTCCTCAAGGAAGTTGCCGAATCTTCCATGCTTCAGATGCTCGGGTTTCCAGTTCACAGTCTCGTTGTTTCTCAGAAGCTCCTCTCTTTTCCTGCTCATCCCTATATACCAGGTATCCAGGGCATAGTAGAGCAGCGGTGTGCCGCATCTCCAGCAGAAGGGATAGGAGTGCTCCACCTTCCCTGATTTGAAGAGCTTTCCATTCTCCTTCAGCCATTGAATTATGTGAGGATCGGCATCTTTAACAAACATCCCCTTCCATGGGGTCTCGGTGAATTTCCCCTCCTCATCCACGGGCTTCACCATGGGAACGCCTTCTCTCTTACAGAGATTGAAGTCATCCTCACCGAAGGCGGGGGCAATATGAACAATGCCAGTACCTTCCTCCGTGCTCACAAAATCTGCCGTGGTGATGTAAAAAGCATCGAAATCCACCTTAACGAAGGGTATGAGCCTCTCGTATTTCCTTCCCGCTAATTCACGACCCTTGATAAGCTTTAGAATCTTCGCATCTCCCAGAACTTCCTTTATGCGATCTTTCGCTATGTAATATTTCTCCTCCCCATACTCCACAAGGGCGTAATCTATATCTTCACCCACTGCAAGAAGAAGATTGGATGGAAGAGTCCATGGCGTTGTGGTCCATACAAGAAGATATGCGTCCTCATTCTTAAGCTTGAATTTCACATAAATGGATGGGTCCTTGGTGATCTTATAGCCCTGGGCAACCTCGTGGCTGCTCAGGGGTGTGCCGCAGCGGGGACAGTATGGGACAACTTTATAATCCTTGAAAAGGAGCCCCTGCTCGTAGATTTTCTTCAATGCCCACCACACACTCTCGATGTAATAATCCTCCATGGTTACATAGGCATTATCAAAATCTATCCAGAAGCCGATGCGCTTGGACATCTTTATCCACTCATCTCTATACTTAAACACACTCTCCCTACAAAGCCTGTTGAATTCCTTGATTCCAAACTTCTCAATCTCCTTCTTGGAGTTGATGCCGAGTTTTTTCTCTACTTCAATCTCCACGGGTAAACCGTGGCAATCCCAGCCAGCAATCCAGGGATATATATCGTAGCCGTCCATAGCTTTATAGCGGAGAATTAGATCTTTAATGGCGCGTGTTAAGGCGTGCCCAATATGGGGCATGCCGTTTGCCGTTGGCGGCCCCTCCAGAAATATGAATCTTTTGTTTCCTTTATTCTTCTCCCTCAGTTTCTCGAAGATTTTCTTCTCTTCCCATCTCTTCATTATTTCCTCTTCAACTCTGGGAAAATCTGCCAGGCTTCTCAGCTCCATAAAACGGGGATGTTGGCTTCTTTTATAAATCTTTTTCTGCATTATGATTTACTTCCAAGCATTAGAGTCACATGATCATTTTTACGGTGGCTGCATATTACGGCCATCCCTCCTTGTTCGGATGCTTGAATATGCATAAGGTGCGAACACAGGTAGTTTTGAAAATAGTTGTTGGAGGTGAAAAAGAGTGAGGAAAATTATCTTGAGATACAAATTTTTATCTGCATAATACTATTTTTTCTGTATCTTATGCTTAGTTCAGACAATTTTCTTATTCATTATATAAAATAAAATTAAAATAAAAATAATAGAAAACTTTAATTCCACTTCATACTTAGAAATTGAAAAAGTATATATATGAGAATCCCTACATCCTTCTTTAACCTAGGAGGCATATAAATGATAAAGCCAAAAACTCTCTTGGCGGTGGTGCTTCCCATCGTGTTGGTTGTAGGCGGAGGTGGTTTTTACTATGCAGCGTATTATTCTCCATCTTCCCAAAATAATTCGCAGATTCCAGTGCAGGAAATCTGGGTGGATAATAGGACTGCGATCTACCATAACCCTCAATATTCACACGATTCCTATGCCGACTCAAAGTATGACAATATAATCCGCTACTGGTATGCTCTATGGAAGCATCATAATTATTACAACTTCACAGAAGAACTTATGTACCAGGGAAAAAAGTACGCGGATATATTTGTGAGTGTGTATCCTGAAAATTATGGCGGTTCAGTTTATAATTATATGGTAAACGTCACATACCATGGCTATATTGGAAACCTCGTAAAATTCACCCTGGGTTATACCGGGTATAATCTTCCAGAGGTGAAACATCACGAATATAGTACCAATATGGTGTTTGCCGGAGGTTATCCCGATAGCCATGCAGTTTTCTCTTTGGATGAGAATAAAACTGTGAATTATACCACCCATATAAATGAGGACGGAATATATGCGATGACACCCAACTCTTTCCATTATATAGTTGGACCATGGTGGAATCTTACATACAATATAAATACAAGCGCAAAAAATCTTAAGATATCAACAGTCTATGATATTACTCTTATGTGGATAGCCCCCAATGCCACCATTTCTTATTTTCATATTCCCACAAAACTCGGTTTCTGGATAAAGAACGAAAACAAGATGTTGGATTTCTCAGTAGGTCTTACTTTAAAAATGCCTCTTATTTCTTATGGTTTAGCCCTTCCAGAGCCGAAGGTAAATATAACGAAGATTGGAGAGAGAAGCGTCAAACTGGATATAGAGCCTGCATACAACTACACAGATATCTATGTATTCTGGATGGATGGGAATCGGACGATTACGAGAAGTAAGGTGGTATGGCACAACTACACAAAACCAGGAAAGTATCCTATAATGGTGTTCTATAGTTACAAAGGCAACGGTAGTTTTTATTTCTACTCCTTGAATCATACCCTATGTGAGTTACATTTTGATAGATTTGAACTGAGCCATATTTGGAATTTCTATCCTCGCGTGGAGGTGAGCGTTGATGCATAAAAGAATAGGTATTATAGCCCTAATGTGCTTTATACTTCTTACAATATCTAGTGTTACAGTGATGCCCAGTGCCCATGGATGGATATATCCATCTGATACAAATGAAAGAGAGTATTATCCTGGAAGCAAATATTATCCTGAGAAATTCTATGAAATATACACTGAAAAATATGCGAGAGTGTATGTAAAAGACATAGTGCTCTCTATGTCCTATGGGCATGAGGTTAAAGTTGGGACTCTCGTGTTCACCATTACGCCTATCACACATATTTCAGGGGATGCAGAGACCAATATTGGGGGAAAGACCAGAGAATTTCTGATAGATGTGGAGATAATATATAACGCTGGGAGCTACCCGAGAAATGAGCCAGCCTTAAGGTATCTGGATGAGCCAGATGATTATAATCACCAGTCTTGGGAGTTGCCTCCTATCAACGCATTTTACTTGGAAAAAACAGAATTAAAAGCAGAGTTATCAGAATATACCGCCCCATGGCGTGTTATGGCTGATTTTGGAGGCACATCTGCAGCCAACTGGGTGGGAACATGGAAATTAAATGGAAATATAAATACGGATAATAACTGGGATGCATATATGAGCAAATCCGAAAACTCACAATTTGTAGCAGAAGGTATAAATGTTGAGCAAAATCTTCACGATGCCTACATAAAGTGGAGGAATCATCTACTTAACCAAATTGAGAATGATGCAGAGTTGCTTAAAACTTATAATGAATACACATCACTAATGTCTTCTGGGGGATATTTGTTAAATCTGATTTCTTTAGGCGCAGGAAATCTTCCGGGATTGGGTATTGCTCAGGGAACATTGGGAATCGGTCAATTTATATATTCAATGTACGAGAGTGAGATTATAACAGAGATGGTAGAGGATGTGGGTAGATTGAACGACTGGCAATGGCACAGCGCAGATACTAAGGGAAACTATTTAGATGCAGTGGCGGACTATATTTATCCGCAGCCAGACAAAAAGAGTGCACAAGAGGATATGGATGACGGAACTTATGATAGCTACGATTTTTATTTCTGGCATTACAAGAATTGGATAGTTGCGTCTCATTTAACATTTGATTTTGGCATATCGGTAGTTCAAATGCCTCCAACCACAAACCCTCAAACTCCAATGGATGTCCCTATAACATTTACAGTATGGTTTCACTATGGGCCACCCGGTTATGGTCAATCATACCCCTATACATTTACTACCACTTTAAAACTTGCAGTTACAGAAGAGGATAATCCCAATGCTGCACCTAAGAGTTTTGGACTGCCAATGATTACAGTAAAGGATAAAAATACAGGAGAAACAATACCCTATGACCCCGCACATCCAACCCAAAAAATTATCAACAAGGGTGAGCTGTATGAATTTTACCTTAAGATTCCAAATTCGCCAGTGAGCAAAGTAAATTATTATGTAGACTGGGGAAAGAACAGTTACACAGAAATCAATGATGCCAATCCCTTTGCAAATACCTATGTAAGTCATGTATGGTGGAGCGCTCCTGAACCTTATGGTGCCCATCCACCATACCTCCAGATCTTTGCATATTACAAAAGTGGAGATACAGTGTTATTATCCCAAGTGTTCAGAATAGAACTGGTGTGGCAGGATAATGGAAACACTCCAGGTGGAGGCTGCCCGTTCCTCTACACCTACAGCGGGAATAGCTGGCGAGAGGAGAACAATGTGCTGGTATGGGCGGAGAATGCGACCAGGCCATTTTTAGAGACGGGAGATTTCTATCTGTTCAATGCCACGGAGAATAATGAGAGGGTAACGATAGGCATAGGAGAACCGGGAGAGGATGTAGATTACATAGATGCGGTAAAGCTGTACAAGGTTGATGCTCCTGAGGGCTATGAGGTGGCAGAGAGCTATACCGGCATGGTTTACGCGTACAGAGAGGTAGAGAGTGGAATAGCGAAAGATAACCATGGGGAGAATGTTACCTCGCTAATTGGCGAGGAGGATGGCAATTACTGGATAGGCGATAAGGGAGATTATGTGGATATCACGCTGAATCTGAGCAGTGAGAATCTGTTAGTGATACGGGGAATAGATAATCCTCCCGAGCCGCAGAGATTGAGATGGGGCGATAATAACCCGCCGCATACCCAGTCCACCATGTGGATATACGCCAATGTAAGCGATGAATGGATAAAGTTGGGAGAGATAAAAGTCAGGCATAATCTGCATACCAATGTAGTTAATTTAGATCTGTTGCATCTCCTGCTGGGAGATAAGGTAGAGCTTAGATTCGAGATGCGGGATCGCAACGGCATAGATTTCATAGGCGTAGCGCATGATTACAGACTGGCATCGCTTGAAAGAGTGAATCTTGAAGAATCGAACTATGGATACGAGAATATAAGCGAGGTGGATGGCAACTATCTTCGCCTAAATCCAGGAGACTTTGTAAGGCTGAGCTTTGAGAGTAAGGGTGATGGCCTGTATCTCCTGGCAATCTACGGATTCTATTTCAACCATGAGATGATTGGTAAGGGTATAGGAATTGCAAGAGCGGATGAAGTGAATATAGCGGAAGCGGAGTTGCAGAGCGAGATAGAGAGCAATGTGAGCTACGTTCTTTTGCCATTGCTGGAGAATTACAATGGAATATGCAGCATAATGTGGTATGTGGACGGCACATATGTGCCAGGAGATAAGCCAGTGGTAAGCTTTGATGCAGGAGTGCATACTATAGAGCTACGGATACTGCGCAGCTCTGGCATCTGGGAGAACTACTCTCTCCAGCTCTCTGTTTTCTGATTTTTCTCATTTTTCTTTTTCATACTGTGTCGATATTATAATCCTAAAAATGAATGTGCATATATTTACAATTTTTCTGAAGATTTAGAAAAAAGAAGCCAGTGCGGGGGGTGGGATTTGAACCCACGAAGGCCTACGCCACCGGATCTTAAGTCCGGCCCCTTTGGCCAGGCTCGAGAACCCCCGCTACCCATGGAAATTGCAGGATTTATATAAATTCTTTCGCAGAGATAACTATTTTATCCTCCATGGGCATGTGAATGAAGAATGAGGACCCATAATGTGTGTATGCGGGATTGCTACGATACCTGTGCCATGTGGAGCGAAATACAGAATGGAAAGCTTCGTGTCCGGGCAAATTCTGCAAATGCCATAACTTCCAATTTTCTGTGTCCCAAGGGTGCTTTGCTTCCCAGATGGTTTTACAGCAGAGAGAGATTGGAGCAGCCGCTGGTGAGGAAGGGTAAAAAGCCATCGCGGGATTTTCGTAGAGCGTCATGGGACGAGGCCTTGGAACTCGTAGCTCAAAAGCTATCAGAAACAAGGAAAAGATACGGGGATAGGGCAGTGCTTCTCTACTATTATTACGGGGACAGGGGATTTTTAAATGCCAATTTTCCACATAGACTCTTCAATTACATCAATGCATCCATTGTGGATGACGTTATCTGTGACCGAGCAGGGGAGGAGGCATTGAAGGATGTATACGGCACAGCCTATGGGATGGACCCTGAAGAGCTCAAGAATGAGAGTTTACTTGTTTACTGGGGAATAAATGCAGCTTGGACTAATCTTCACGGTTTTATCTACGCCAAAAAACTGGGCCTGGAGTTGTGGGATGTGGACATCGTAAGAACTGCCACCGCAAAAAGGGTCCATCGCTTCTTTATGATTAAACCTGAAACCGATGTTCTCCTAGCTTTGGGGATTGCC
Organism: DHVE2 group archaeon; assembly: GCA_026993785.1. Taxonomy (GTDB): domain Archaea; phylum Thermoplasmatota; class Thermoplasmata; order Thermoplasmatales; family Aciduliprofundaceae; genus S014-41. The sequence goes on along the minus strand of JALWRZ010000012.1, from coordinate 63,430 downwards.
AAGGTGATAGTGGAGGAAGAGCTGTATGATGCACATTTTGTGAAGAATCGCATAAAGGGATTCGGGGAATTTGCAGAGTATCTGAAAAGCTTAAAATTGGAGTATATAGCCCATCAAACAGGATTGGGCGAGGAGAAAATAAGAGGATTTGCGGAGGATTATGCGGAAAAGAGGGGCGTGATTCACATCGGTTATGGATTTCAGAGAAGCGTAAATGGAGGGGAGGCGGTAAGAGCTATAGCGATTCTTCCCGCTTTGGTGGGAAAGGAGAGGGGATTCATCTACAGCACGAGAATCCTGCCTCGGGATTATGTTCGCGGCACATTTTTGCGGGGAGAAGAAGGTTATCAGATCTCCCAGATAGAGCTTGCCGATTATATTGAGGAGGGAAAGATAAAATTTATCTTTATCTACGGCTCAAATCCCCTTGCTACGCTGCCCAATCAAAGAAAGCTAAGAGATGCTATTTTAAGCAGCGAGGCATTCATCGCTTTGCATGATCTCTTCCTCACCGACACCGCCCTATTTTCAGATGTGGTGCTTCCTACCAACACATTTTTCGAGAGGTTCGATATAGCTGATTCCTATTATCACAGGTATCTCGCGGTGAATGAGAAGCTGATGGAGTATAAAGGAAAGAGCAATGTGGAAGTGGCAAAACTTCTGGCCAGGAAAATGAATATTGAGGAGCCTGCACTTTACGAGGATGAGATGAGCATAGTTAAAAAAGTTCTCGAAGAGCTTGGCATAAACTTTGAGGAGCTGAAGAAAAAGAAGGTTCTAAAAATACCTGTGAAATCCTATGCACCACAGACTCCCAGTGGGATGATTGAAATATACTCCTCCAGAGCTATAAAAAGAGGGCTGTCACCATTCCCTATTTATATCCCTCTCAGAGGTAAGGGACTCAAGCTTATAACCCCCAGTCATCTAATGCTTATTTCGTCCCAGTATCACAATACCTATGGTTATGAGGACCTCTTCGTATATCTAAATCCTGTGGATGCTGAGGGAAGAGGTATAAGCGACGGAGATCTCGTTAGAGTTTTCAACGAATACGGGGAAATAAAGACGCGAGCCAGGGTAAGCGGGGACGTTCAGCAAGGTGTGGCGCTCATCTACAAGGCATTCTGGCCTTCAAAGCTTGGATGGAATGCCAATTATCTTACTCCAGATAAAGGAAATAAGGGATATGGCAACTGCACAATCTTGCATACCGTGTGGGTGGAAGTTGAGAAAATTTAGACTTCAATTTCCTCGATCTTGAGATCCATGGGCTCCAGGGGCTTATCCACGTCGATTCCTCTGCGAATTGCCCATTTTCTTATGGTGTTCACAAGAAGTTTGGATCCGAATTTTGCTATTGGAGCAAAGAGCATGAAATTGGGATTACCCTTGGTTACCCTTCTGAGACCATGATCCACCTCATAGGCAAGATGCCTCCATGCGTGGTAAATGTGGAGGACTCTTCCCGGCGTTAGCTGATTAACCACGTCGAAGAAGTCATTGTCCTTGAGGGCACCCATGGGCACGAAGGCAAGAGGAGTTACAGTGAAATGCGCCTTCTCGCCGAGCTTCTCCTTTAGCTTTTTCTCCATGGTTACAATTAGCCTGGCGGTCTCGATTTCATCCTCTTCCGTTTCCCATGGTAATCCAACTATGGTTGTGTAGGCGGGGAACCAGAAGAACTTGTTGAACGCGTAGGTACCATTGAGCAGAACCCAGGGCCATTCCTCTGGGCTAAAAGGTTTCATCTTGTTATTTGCCATCCTCTTTATAAGCTCCGGCGAGGCGGTCTCGAAGCCAACCTGTATTCCAACCCACTTGTTTATATTGGCATGATTTAGCTCTGCAACTCTCTTAAGTATTCTGGGTGCTGCCAGGGCACCTGCAACGGTGCCATGGGTTGGATTGGCGTACTCCACCAGTTTAAGCACCTCTTCAAAGAGATGAATAACTGCATCTTCGTTGGGATAGAAATTCTTGCGATCCTCTACCATATAGTTGAAGATATCCTCGCTATGCAACCAGGCCGTTTTCTGCCCAGCACTAACATTTATCTTTACTTCCTCTAAAATTTTTTCCACTGGGTAAAATCTTGCGGTTCTTAAGTTGGGAGAGCAAAATCTGCAACCACGACCACAGCCGCGCATAACCTCAACCATTCCCTTGTAGGTGGGAGCTACTATGTTTGGTATCTGCTCAATGCTCGGCCAGTCACGTATTTCTATGAATCTCTCGGCACTTCCGCTTTCTATATCTCGAAAAATATCTCCGATGACATGCTCCGACTCTCCCATCACCACATGATCAATTTTTAACTCTTCAGTAAGCTTCTCCTTTAATTTCAATTGCCAGCCAGCCTGCCCACCCACCACGATCTTGAATTTGTATCCCTTTCTTTCCCTGTAATTTCTCAATCTTCTTATAAGAGAGGTGAATTTGTACTTGGAATATGAGGTCAGCTGTCCACCATTGGTGAACATCATTGTCACGGGTCCCAGCCCGTAGGGATCCATGGTGTTGACGCCCACAATGGTTGTCTTTTCATCGATGAACATCTCTATCTTTCGCGGATGCGCTACCACCACATCCTCCCGGCGATATCCATTATTTAGAAGTGCGGCTTCCACCTTTCTTATGGCGTAGGGAGCAAATAGGAGCTTTCCGTTAACATCTGGCACCTGAGTATCCAGGAGATTATATATGAATTTGGGCACTCTCTCTACCGGTGCACAGGGTAGAAAATCCAAGAGGGGTATGTTGCGAAATGTGTTGGTCAGGGTATCATCGCTTGTTAGGACTATTCTCATGGTATCACCTCCTCATCGGAAAGCAGGGAGATGAGAGATTGCAGATATCCCTCTGCCTTTTTCACCTTCTCCCTTAGTTTTCTTAACTTCTCTTCCTCTTCTTTCCCCACGGCTTTGAGTGTCCCCTCGATTTTCATCTGGAGATTGCGTAAATCACGCCTGTTTATCTCCTCCACTAAGTGAAGGAGAACAGAGAGTATATTGCTCTCCGAGCGATATAGATATCTTTTTCCTCTCTTGTTCCTCACAACGAGATGCATTCTCATCAATCTGTGAAGGGCGGAAGTAACTCCAGAGATACTATAATTCAGCCTTTTTCTTATCTCTTCCACGCTCATGTCCCTATCTTCAATTATGAGATCTGCAAGTATCGTGGCATCTACATCTCTAATTCCGAGCTTGCAGAATATACGGGAAAGAGAATCCCTAACATCTCTTATATTCACATTTTTCACAAAATCGTGAATACAGTGAAATATAAAAATTTTTGTGTGATTGGATTATGGAGATTTTTCACATTAAAATTTTTCGTCTTTATGATTTAATAATGTATTTTATTTCCAGAATTTGAAAAAATCTTATTACATAAGATTTAAATACTTCAAATCTCTAAGGGTTGTATAAATATATTTGGTGGAGGTATAAAAGATGGCCTGGAGAATAGGTGTCGATATAGGTGGAGCATTCACAGATTTTTACGCCATTGACCCCGATACCGGTGAGAACATCTGGGTAAAAGGAGAGACCACTCCCAAGGACCCCTCGCGTGGAGTCATTGAAACGGTGAAAAAGAGTGGTATGAATCTCGGTAAGGCAGAGGCCCTCATACATGGGCAGACTATAGTGATAAATTCCGTGGTTACAAGAAGCGGTGCTAAGGTTGGACTTATAACCACATATGGTTACAGGGATTCTCTGGAGCTGCAGAGGGCAAATCGCAGAGATATGTACAACTTCAGATACCGCAAGCCCGAGCCCTTCGTGCCTCGCTACTTGAGGCTGGAGGTCAACGAGAGGATAAAGAGCGATGGTGAGATTCTCAGAGACCTCAATCCTGAGGAGTTGAAGAAGATAGTTGAGAAATTCAAGAAAGAAGGCGTGGAATCCATTTGCATAAGTTTCCTGAATTCCTATGTTAATCCCAAGCATGAAATAGAAGCCGGGAGAATAGTAAGAGAACTCACCAACAACGAGATACCTGTAACCCTGGGGCACGAGATAACCAGGGAGTGGGGGGAATATGAGAGAACAAATACTGCGGTTCTTAACGCCTTTGTGAAGCCCAAGATGTACAGGTATCTTACTGTTTTGGAAGAGGAAATAAAGAAGATGGGATTCCGCGGCTCCTTCTTTGCAATGCTATCCAATGGTGGAATGGCGCCCTTCGATTTCGTCAAGGAGTATCCCATTTATTCCATAGAATCTGGGCCTGTGGCGGGAGTTATTGGAGCCATTGCCTTGGGTGAGATAATCAACGAGAAGAATATAATTGCGCTTGATGGAGGTAGTACCACAACAAAGGCAAGCCTGGTAGAGAATTTGACGCCCAAGATTCACAGCGAGTACTATGTGGGACGTGATAAGTTCAATCCTGGCTATCCTGTGAAGGTCCCCGTGGTGGATATCGAAGAGGTGGGCAATGGAGGAACCAGTATAGCGTGGATAGACGAGGTGGGAAATCTGAGGGTAGGTCCCAAGGCCATGGGCGCAGACCCAGGTCCTGCCTGCTATGGAAAGGGTGGTACTGAGCCTACGGTAACCGATGCCTATGTGGTTAATGGCCTAATAAATCCCAACTACCTTCTGGGTGGAGAAATGAAGATTTACCGGGATCTGGCTGTTAAGGTGATAAAAGAGAAGATTGCAGAGCATTACAATATCACCGTGGAGGAGGCCGCTGAGGGTATTATAAAGCTCGCCAATGAAAATGCAGCCAATGCCATACGCATAATTTCCGTGCAGAAGGGCTACGATCCCAGAGATTTCACCCTAATTGCGCATGGTGGCTCTGGACCGATGTTTGCACCCTTCATAGCTGAGGATCTGGAAATAAGAAAGATAGTGATACCCACCATCCATCCAGGTGTCTTCTCTGCCTGGGGTATGCTTCTCTCGGACATAAGGCACGATGTCATAAGCACAAACATTGTAAGGCTTGACTGGGAAGATGCAGTTGAGAAGATAAATTCCACATACGATGAACTGGAGAAGAGGCTTATGGAGATCTATGAGAACGAGGGTGTGAAGAGCGAGAAGGTCATAGTTATGAGGTACGCAGACATGCGTTACAAGGGACAGGAGCATACTGTGAAGGTGCCGATACCTTCTGGAGAGATAAAGGAAGAGAGCATAGAGGAAATCAAGAGAAGATTCCATGAGAACCACGAGCGGGCATATAGCTTCAAGCTACTGGATAGCCCGGTGGAAATGGTGAATTTCCATGTAACGGGAATAGTGAAGGCAAAGAGAGCCAACATCAAGGAGAAGAAGAGCGATAGCAGAAGCGTAGAGGATGCGATAAAGGAAGAGAGGAAGATATTCCTGAATGGTGAGTTCATGGTTCTACCTGTGTTGGATAGGGACAAACTACCCATAGGAATAACCATGGAAGGTCCTATGATTGTGGAGGACCCCACTTCCACTGTGCTTGTACTTAAATCCCAGAAGCTGAAGGTTGACAAATATGGAAATCTCATCATAGTTAAGGAGGTAGGAAAATGAGCGTGGATCCCTTTACCTTGGAAATAATTAAGAACGGCCTTATAGTGGCCAACGAGGAGATGTTTCAGGCCTTTGCGAGAACTGCTAAAAGTCCTGTGATTTATGAGGTTCTGGACTTTGCCGTGGGAATGACGGATGGTCAGGGAAATCTGATTGCCCAGGCCCCTGGAGTTCCCGCCTTCTCTGGCGTTTTAGATTTCGCGGCCAAAGAGGTGCTTGAGAAGTGGAAGGATGACCTGCATCCAGGTGATATTATCGTTAGCAATGTGCCCTACTATTCAGGCACGCACTTAAACGATGTGACGCTGGCCCTGCCCATCTTTTTTAAGGATGAGCTTATAGGAATGGTTCTAAACAAGGGACACTGGAGCGAAGTGGGAGGCATGGCCTTTGGGAGCTGGAATCCCAATGCCACGGAGATCTATCAGGAAGGTGTGATGTATCCCTGCGTAAAGCTCTATAAGGAAGGAAAACCCAATAAGGATGTGATAGACATAATTCTTGAGAATTCCAGACTTCCCGATTATACCTATGGAGACATGGAGGCGCAGGCAGCATCCATGCGGGTTGCGGCCCGCAGAGTGTTCTCCTTAATTGAGAAATACGGCCTTGATAGCGTGCTTCTGGCCATGGAAAAACTCTTGGAAGATGGGGAGAAGTATGCAAGACTTAAACTTCAGGAACTGCCCAAGGGAGAGTTTGAAGCCGAGGATTATATTGATAGTGCAATAGCTCAGACCGAGGAGCCAGTTTATGTGAGGGCCAAGATAAAAATTACGGAGGATAAGTTCCTTGTGGATTTCACAGGAAGCGGGAAGCAGGTAATGAGCCCCATAAATTCTCCGTTCCCCGCGACGGTTTCAGGGGTTAGGGAGACTTATATGGCTGTGACAGACCCGCATGCACATCCCAATGCAGGGTTCTTCAAGCCTCTGGAGGTCATTGCCCCACCTGGCACGGTGTTCCATCCCGTTAAGCCGGCGCCCACCTCCACAGATTGGGAGGCCATCGCATACGCAACGGACCTTGTATGGAAAGCTCTCGCGCCCTATGTGCCTGAGAAGCTTACCGCAGGGCATTTTGTGTCCATCCTCGCAACAATAGTTGGAGGTGTGGATGACAGAACAGGTGAGCCATTTGCCATCGTGGAGCCACAGCCTGGTGGATGGGGTGCTGGTTACGATATGGATGGTACAAGTGGTTTGGTTGCCTGCGGAGATGGGGAGACCTACATAGCCTCTTCGGAGGTCTATGAGAAGAATTTCCCCATTATGGTTGAGAGATATATGCTCAACACGGAAGACGGTGTGGGTCATGGAAAATTCCGTGGCGGCTTTGGTGTGATACGTGAATACCGCATTCTCAATAGCACAGCCCTGGCCACTCTCCAGGTAGGTCGTCACGATTTCCCGCCCTGGGGTGTGGATGGCGGATTACCTGGACCGGGGAACAAGATATTCCTGCATCGTAATGGCAAAGTGGAGGAGATAAGGAGAATTTCTGCGGAAGTGCTGAAGAAAGGGGATCTCATAAGCTTCCACTCCTCTGGAGGTGGTGGCTGGGGAGATCCGCTGGAGAGAGACCCCAAGAGAGTGCTGGAAGATTTCAAGAATGAGTTGATAACCCTCGAAGTGGCCGAGAATATATACGGCGTGAAGATAGATCCCGAGAAGATGGAGATAGACTGGGATGCCACAGAGAAATTGAGGGAGCGCCTGAAGAGGGAGAGAAAATGAGGATTCCCAGACTTCAGGAGATGATGGAGCAGTGGGATGCAGCTCTCATCACTCCCGGCACCACTTTTTATTATTTAACTGGCCTGAATCCCCTTGGAACTCTGGAGAGACTTTTTCTGTTAGTTGTTCCATCCACGGAATCTCCATTCATAATAGCGCCGAAGCTTTATCAGCAGGAACTTGAGGATCTGCCCATACGTACCATTTTCTGGAGCGACCAGGAGGATCCTTATCTTATATTCCGAGAGGAGATGAGAAAACTGAGGATTACCTATGGAAAGATCCTAATTGAGGAGCACATGCCTGCAGGAATACTTCTCAAACTTCTTTCTACCGTGAAGGATTACAAGCTCGAGCCTCTCGGCCCTATAATCTCTGAGCTTAGAATGAGAAAATCTCCTGAGGAGATAGAACTTCTGAAAAAGGCTGCTGAGATAGTAGATAAGGTCTTCTACCACATAGTGGAAAACGAGGAATTGAGGGGAAAAAGTGAAAAGGAGGTTGCGGATCTCATAGAGTTCCTTATCAAGAAATTTGGAGGCGAGGGGAACTCTTTTCCACCCATTGTGGCATCGGGTCCTAACGGCGCAAATCCCCATCACACACCGGGGGATAGGAAGATAAAGGACGGGGATCTTGTAATTATGGATTACGGGGCCATCTATCGCGGCTATTGCTCGGATATAACACGAACCGTAGCTGTGGGAAAAATTTCGGGTGAAGCCAGGAAAGTCTACGAGATAGTTAAAGAAGCACAGGAAACTGCGTTTCAGAGGGTGCGCGTGGGAGTAAGGGCCATGGATATAGATCTGGCGGCCAGAGGAGTTATAGAAAGCTACGGATATGGAGAGTATTTCATTCATCGTACAGGCCATGGGCTTGGTCTGGATGTTCATGAAGAGCCATACATAACGGGAACCAATGAGAGGATCCTTGAAAAAGGCATGGTATTCACTATAGAGCCGGGGATATATTTACCCGGTAAATTGGGCGTGAGAATAGAGGATGATGTTTATGTAAATGAGGAAGAACGGGGGGAGAGATTAACCCGTGTGGATAGAGAACTCAAGGTCCTGTAAAGTGGAGGTGTAAAAATGAAGAAGAAAATACTCTGGATAAACCCCGTAGGGGGTGAGGAATTCAACGAGCCCATAAAAAATCTTTTGGAAGAGATAAAACAGGAAGATACAGAGGTGGAAGTGATATCCCTTGCCGATAGATGGGGTAAAAAAATAGGTCCAAAGCATGTGGAGTATCATTACTATGAGGACATAGTATTACCATACATGCTGGCGGAGATAAAGAGAGCCGAGAAAAGGGGATTTGACGCAGCGGTAATCGGCTGCTTCTATGATCCAGGCCTGGATACTGCCCGGGAGATTGTGGATGATATGATAGTCACCGCACCTGCGGAGGCGGCTATGGCTATTGCCATGAGTTTAGGTCATAAATTTTCCATAATTGTGGGACGCAGAAAGTGGATACCTCAGATGGAGAACAATGTGATAAAATACGGCCTGAAGGATCGACTTGCGTCTTTCCGTGAGGTAGGTCTCGGTGTTCTTGATTTCCACAAGGACGAGAAGAAAACCGCCGAGATAATCAAGAGGGAGGTAAGAAAGGCTGTAGAAGAGGATGGCGCAGAGGTAATTCTCCTGGGATGCACAATTCAATTTGGCTTTTACAAGGAATTGCAGGAGGAAATAGGAGTGCCTGTGATAGATGCAGTTATAGCACCCTTCAAATACGCTGAATTTTTAGTGGAGCTCAAAAAGAGATTTGGATGGAAACACAGCAAGGTGGGTGGCTATGAAACACCACCTTTCGAGGAAATGGACTCTTGGAAACTATGGGATGAGTACGAATTTGTAGAAAAGGATTCCTGGGAAAAGTGATGTCCAATGGTGGAGATTGTAAGCATCACGGAAGATAAGTGGAAAGAAAGCTTGAATAAAGCGATGGAGATATTCAATAATACCAACGCTGAGCTGGGCATATTTGCCTTGGCACCGGGAGAAAGGTCACCTAAGGAAGGATTCAGCGTGCATCCCAAAAGCGAGGAATATGCCTATATCCTCGAAGGCGAGGTTATTTTCTGCACGGATAGGGAATGTTATACCCTCAAAAAAGGAGACCTTATGTACAACGCACCCGGCACACCGCATTACACGGAAAATAAAGGGAAAGAAGTTGCAAAAATTCTCTGGGCTGTGAGCCCACCTCTTTAATTTTTTTATCTCTCACTATATAGGTGACAGGCCACAAAGTGTCCAGGCTCTACCTCCACAAGTTTCGGCTCTTTTTTCCGGCATATATCCTTTGCGTAGGGACAGCGTGGGTGGAACCTGCATCCCGATGGCGGGTTTATGGGGCTACCTATCTCTCCCTGTGAAGTTATGCCTTTGGGTTTGAGCTTTTCCTCCTCCTCGGTAAGCACGGGCACGGAGGAGAGGAGCATCTGTGTGTATGGATGAAGGGGTTTCTGGAAGAATACATCGGTAGGTGCTATCTCACATACTTTGCCGAGATACATTATGGTTACTTCGGAAGATATGTTCCTCATAAGGCTGAGGTCATGGGTAATGAAGAGAGATGAGAGCTTGAATTCTCTCTGTATGTTTAGGATGGAATTGATTATTTTTGCCTGTATTGATACATCAAGTGCAGAGGTAGGCTCATCGAATATCACGAAGGACGGATTAGTTGCTATGGCCCTGGCAATGGAAACCGCCTGCTTTTCACCACCGCCGAGATCTGCAGGACGCCGATACATAAAATCTTCCGGTGGAAGCTCCACCATTTCTAGAAGCTTTGCTACTTTCTCTTCCAATTCCTCCCTGGTCTCTACCATTTTGTGAACCTTCAGAGGCAATCCAACGATGTCCCTTACAATTTTCTTAGGGTTCAGAGAGCTTGCGGGATCCTGAAACACCATCTGAATGTCCCTTTTCAAATCCTTCGGCCTCTTTTCCAGAGGCATGGAGATATCTCTGTCTTTAAAGAGAATCTTGCCAGAGGTGGGAGGGAAAAGTCCTACCACAACATGACCTGTGGTACTTTTACCCGAACCGGATTCACCCACCAGTCCCATGGTCGTACCTTTTCTCACTTTCAGGCTTATATTATCAACGGCTTTAACCGTTCCATATGGGGTTTCAAAGTATTTTTTGAGATTTTGAATTTTCAAGATATATTCATCTTCCATCTCCATTACCTCCTGTAAAGGTTGCATGCTACAAAGTGCTCATGTTCAACCTCCACAGCTTCAGGTACGCTTTTCTTGCACTCATCAAGCACATAATCGCATCTTGGATGGAATCTGCATCCCGATGGTGGCTTGAAATAATTTGGAATGCGTCCCCTTATACCTTTGGAGAACTCCTTACCTGTCAATTTTGGCACACATTCCAGAAGTTTCTGAGTGTACGGATGCAGGGGGTTAGAGAACACTTTGCGCGATGGCCCCCATTCTATTATGTTTCCTGCGTACATCACATAAACTCGATCTACATTCTCCCTAACTGCACCCAATGCCTGGGATACGAAGATCCAGCCTACATTTTTCTCTCTCACAAGGGAGGTTAAGAGATTAAGCACCTGTGCTTTTATAGTCACATCGAGATTGGTAGTGGGCTCATCCGCAATTATAAGTTCCCTATCTCCGATTAAAGCGAGAGCTATACAGACCCTCTGACGCATTCCCCCGCTGAGTTGGAATGGATAGGAATCGAATACCCTCTCCGGGTCCGGCAGCGCCGCCTCCTTCAGTGCCTTCAATGCCATCTCTTTTGCCTCTTCGTCCTCCAACTTGTAGGAGTATTTTATTATGTCCAGCATTATCTGACCTACCTTAAAAAGAGGATTAAGCGCCGAGGTCGGATCTTGGAAAATCATGCTTATTTTCTTTCTCCGTAGGTTTAAAAGCTCATCCTCTTTCATCTCCAGCACATTTTTTCCCTTATAGAAAATCTCGCCCTTCTTGATTATGGCATTGGAGGGGAGGATTCGCAATATGGATTTCATAGTAGTCGTTTTTCCGCTGCCGGATTCTCCTATTACACCTACCCTTTCTCCCTTGTGCACTGTGAGATTCACCCCATTGAGAACATGAGAGACGCCCATATGTGTTTTGTAACCTACGTGCAGATTCTTTATTTCCAACAGCACCTCTTTACTCATTGGCATCACCCTTCAAAGGCATCCTTTATACCATCTCCAAGTAAGTTGAATCCCAGGATTACATAGGAGATGGCAAGCGCAGGAAACATGCTTATCCACCAGTAGTCGGGCAGAAACTTTGCACCATCAGCCACCATGGTTCCCAGATCCGGGGTGGGCGGCTGTGCGCCGAGACCCACAAAGCTGAGAGAGGCGCCTAGCAATATGACCCATCCAACATCCAGGGTAACTTTGGTCAGCACTGCACCCATGGCGTTAGGAAATATTTCCTTGAACATTATGTGAAAGCTGCTGGCACCGGTTACCTTTGCAGCGTAGACGAAATACTCTTCCTTAACGGAAGAGGTTATGTTATATAGCAATCTAGTATACCAGGGCCACCACATCAGGGATACGGCCATCATGGCATGGAAGGCGCTTGGAGTAAGAAGTGAGCAGACGGAAAGAGCAAGAACTAGTGGTGGTACGGCGATGAAAATATCTGCAATTCTCATTATAACTTTACCAATCCATCTCTCCCTGTAATATCCTGCTATGAGTCCTAGTATAACGCCTGTAGGCACCACTAGGCTAAGAACCACAGCAGCCATCATGAGACTGTAGCGGAATCCAAATATTGTCCTGGAAAGTACATCTCTTCCAAATTCATCTGTGCCAAACCAATGCTGCCAGCTGGGTGGTTGTTTGGCATGCGCAAAATCTGTGAAAAATCCTGCGTGTTGGGGATATGGGGCAATCCAAGGTGCAAATACTGCCATTATTATCGTAGAGAGGGATATTGCAAGCCCTATTAGTGAGAGGGGCGAGCGGCTGAAATTGTACCACTTTTTCTTGATCTCTATGGTTTTAAGCCATTCCTTTAAGGCAAGCATAGCGCTCATTGTGACCGCCTCCCTATTCTCGGATCAAGATATGCTACCACTACATCCACAATTATATTGGCTATGGCAAATAATATACCTATTACCAGCACCACCGCCACGATGCCGTTGATATCCTTGTTCAACATCACATTTATTCCGTATCGGGAGAATCCTGGCCACTGGAATATGAGCTCCACCATGAATGCGTTTCCTAAGAGAGAAGCGATGTCCATTCCCATCACCGTTACCGCAGGCACTAGAGATGGCTTGAGAATATATTTAGAGAAGATGACCCTCTCAGGTATTCCGTAAGCTCTCACCAGGGAAACATGCTCCTTCTCGGTATTTTCGACCATACCTGCTCTAATTATCCTGGCATCTTGGGCCATGGCTCCCAGAGAGAGAGCGAAGGCTGGAAGCACCATGTGCCATAAGATATCCACAAAGGTATCAAATTGCCCGGCTATAAGCGCGTCAATTAGCGAGAATCCTGTGACTCTGGGCGGTGGTACTGTGCCGTAGCTGTACATACCGTGGGTGGGAAATAAGGGAATGAGGGATGCAAAAACCAATTGGAAGAGTAACCCCCAGACGAAGGAAGGTACTGAGATACCTATATATGCGATAACTCTTACGATATTATCGGGGAGCCTGTAGGCATATCTTCCGGCAATGATGCCAAGTGCAAGAGCGCCTCCGATTTCAAAGAGGGCAGCCATAAATATGAGTTGCAGAGACGCTGGAAGGTATTCTATGACATCTGCAGTTACACTTCTCTTGGTGTAGGTGGAATATCCGAGATCTCCATGGAATAAGTCTACAAGCCAGTAGTAATACTGCTCCCAGAGAGGCTTATCTAGTCTGAGCTGGTGTCTTATCTGCTCCACGACCCATTTAGGTGCATTTGGCCCCGCAGCCATCAGCGCCGGGTCACCTGGCAGTACTCTGGATAGGATGAATATCAGTATGGAGAGACCCACCAGTGTTGGGATCACATACAATACTCTTTTCCAGATATACTTCCATATTGCCCTCATTTTAACACTCACCCAACAATTTTGCTTCTTACAACTATATCAAGGATATATTTAAACATTTTGTTTTAAATTTTTTCCAGAATCGGGAAAAAAAGGGCAAATTTTTTAAAATAAAGTAAAAAAATATGAAATAGGCAAGTTGGGGAGAAATTAGGTTGTGCTGAGAACCTCAATGGCACGGCCATCGAAATCGTACCCCATCACACCGGTGTAATGGCCTTCGTCCGCTGGTAGTTTCACATAGTCTTGGTGTACTACTTTAATCATATGGTCAAAGAGGAATATGCTTGGGCAGAGCTTCATTATTGCTAACTCTATCTGTGCATATTTCTTAAATCTTTCTGTAGTATTTACAGTCGAGAGGGCATCCTCAATCATGTGATCCAAGGTCTTGTTTAGAAGCCATTCGTTCTGTTCCCAGGTATCTGCGGATTTAGAGTCATATCTTGACTCCAGGAGAGAACCTGCCTCTGGGTAATGGGCAGCTACAAACACCGAGACCATGTGTGGACTTGTAGTAATATTTGCCATTTCTTCTACCACTCTCAGCCATGGAACTTTGACTACATTCACCTTTAGACCTATTTCCTGGAGATCTTGGGCTACGAGAATAGCAACTTTCTCTTCTGCCGGCACTTCAGCTATCCAGTGGTAATCTATGGTGTATTTCTCTGGATGTTCTTTAATATCAGGCCAATATTTGGATTTCTCCAGTTCTTCCTTTGCCTTAGCAAGGTCTCTGTGATAGGTCGGTAAATTATGGGCTGCGCCTGGTAAGTAGGATGGTACGGGACCGGTTGCTATGGGATTTCCTGGGAATATCTGATTCACTATGGTCTTATAATCAATCGCATAGGCTATAGCCTTTCTAACATGGATATCGTCCAGAGGCGGCTTTCTAGTATGCATCATTATGTAGAATTCATCGCCTCCAGGGAACTTAGAGACCTTGAGATAGCTCTCTTTGGCAAGTGCCTCTATAGTTTCCTCGGGGAGCCACTGAGATGATATCTCCAGTTGCTTGTTTGTTAGCAAAGTCTTCTCCGTTGCAGGCTGCGCTAGAGCAAGCATTTGTATCTCATCGGCTGCATTAGGAACCATTGGTCCCCAGTAATCCTTGAATCTTGTCATATAAACGTGATCTTCTAGAACAACTTCCTTTACCTGATAGGGTCCAGATCCTGCATCATGGGTAAGAAGCCAATTCGTAGCATAGTCTCCGTAGTCCCCATAAGGCCCTGGCTTCTTTATATGTTGCATGACTACATTCTTATCCAGTACATACACTCTCATAAGGGTGGCTATAAATGGTCCGTATGGTCTCTTCAAAGTTACCTTCACAGTGTAATCATCAGTGGCAGTCACATTCTGGATGTACGGTGTGAATAGATATGCATAGCCCTTACCAATGGTTAGAAGTCTATGTATGGTGAAGGCTACATCCTCTGCCTTAAGCTCATCTCCACTGTGGAACTTTATTCCTTTCCTTATATGCAGTGTCCATGTCATACCATCGGGAGATACCTCCCAGCTTTCTGCTACCCATGGCTTTGGTACTCCTTTATCTCCCGGGAATATCAGCGGATCGTAGAGATTTGTGAAGGCTGTGGAGCTGGAGTAATCGCTCCCCACAGCAGGGTCTATATACGTTGGCCAGGCAAAACCAATTCTAAGGAGTCTCTTTTTCTGCGGTTGTGGCTTCTGTGTAGACTGTACAGCGGCAAGCACTCCTATCACTATTATTATCACCACAATCACAGAAATTGCGGCTACCAGTTTTTTATTCATCACATATCACCCGCATAAACTCAATGAAACGCTAATATTTAAAATTTTCTATTTTTCACAGATTTAAACTCAAATTTTTTTGCAGAAGGAAAAAAATAAACTTAAAGATGGGGGTGACTTTACCAAAAAAATGTTTTGTGTGTGCAAATTATTTACTTTATGTGTATTTAAACCAAAAAGCAAAAATTATTCAAAAATATTAAATATAAGGATTTCCTTCCTTATCTTCGGGTGAAAAGCCTGAAGGAGGTAATATAAATGAGCAAAAATGCCCTCTATGGGATAATAGCTTTGGTTGTGATAGTTATAATAGTGGGCGCAGCCATAGCAGTGTACTACAATAAGCCTGCACCCCAGGAAGAGAAAAAGACAATAACTCTGACAATCTACTACAACCAGGGTAACGATGTCCGTGCTCACATAGCGCAGATAGTTAAGGAGAATCTTGCAGAAGTTGGTATAACTGTGAAAATACAGGAACTGGCTTGGCCAACTCTCCTGGATAAGATGGATCGCGGAGATTACAGCATGATTATAGTAGGCTGGGCACCGGATTACAACGACCCAGATGATTATGCCTTCCCATTCCTTGGCTCTGCAGCTATAGGCGGTGATACCTACAGAACCGGCTGGCATAATGACACGGTGGACAAGCTCCTTATGGAGGCAAAGTATGAGGTGAACCAGACTAAGAGAGCTCAGCTCTATAAAGAGGTGCAGAAGATAGCCATGGAGGATCCCGCATTCATCTATCTGGCACAGTGGAAGCATGTGGCAGTATACAGATCTTGGCTTAAGGGCTACTATTACAATCCAGTAAGACAGCTGGACTTTTACCATCTCTATAAAGATCCCAATGCTACTAATCCAGATACTTTTACTTGGGATACCATAGGAGATCCACAAACATTGGACCCTGCGGAGGCCTATGATACTGCTTCTGGTGTGGTCATTCAAAATGTGTATGATACTTTGGTAACATATCATGGAAGCGATACCAAGACCATATATCCCTCATTGGCTACAAGCTGGGAGGTTGATAGCACCGGCAAAAACTGGACCTTCCATCTTAGGAAGGGAGTTAAATTCTCAAACGGGGATCCTTTCAATGCTGAAGCAGTGAAATTCTCCTTTGATCGTGTTTTGATAATGAACTCTCCGCAGACAGGTGTGGCGTGGATACTGAGCCAGTATATGTACACATACAATGCCACCACTGGCAAGTGGAACAGCCCCGATGGTGAGAGCAGCGTGAGAGTAATTGATAATTACACCGTCCAGTTTAGACTAAGGAAATCTTACGGAGGCTTCCTGGCAACTTTAGCATTCACAGTGTCCTCTATAGTTGATCCCAAGGTAGTAAATGAGCATGGTGGCGTGAAGCCCAACGAAGATAATGACTGGATGAGCCAGAACATGGTCGGAACGGGTCCTTATAAACTTGTAAAATGGGAGCATAACCAATACATTAAGCTAGAGTACAATCCCAACTACTGGGGTGGTTGGGAAGGAAACCATGTGAAGTATGTAGTAATTAAGAACATACCAGAAGTAGCCACAAGAGAACAGGAACTCATTAAAGGAGATGCGGATATGGCATATATACCAGTGAACCATCTTGATGATGTAAAGGGAAAAGAAGGCATAGTAGTTGATGAAGGTGGTCTCACCTATAACGTGGACATGATTGAGATGAACTGCAGACCCACCTATCAGAACAAGACGAATCCTCTGCACAGCAAGCTGGTCAGGCAGGCGATATCGTATGCTATTGATTATCAGACAATATTAAAGAATGTTTACAAAGGCTATGCTATACAACTTCAGGGACCAATACCTAAGGGAATGCCTGGCCATGACGATAATCTCTTTATGTACCATCATGATCCAGAAAAAGCCAAAGAACTTCTGAAGAAAGCAGGATATTCAACAACCCTCAGTGGAAATGTAAGCAATCTTTCAGAAATGCTAGCAGCTGATTCTCTAAACACTTCTAGGAAGAACTAATTACTTATCACTTATCACTTATCTTCTCTCATTATTTTATTTTTTCTTTATATGTTATTTATTTTTTTCAATTTATTTTCTTATATTTATTCTTATATTTATTCTTAAATAAAAACTCTTTTGCACAGTGATGCAAAAATTAAAATACAATATTTCCTTTGGGTGCATGTGCGGTTAGGACGCAGAAATCTCCGATTGAAAAGAGGAGATATCTTGTATGGGGATGTCATTCGAATAATGTTTCTTTTAGGCTGGCCCATGATGTTGAGCAGTTTGCTCCAGACCATGTATAATCTTACCGATATGTTCTGGCTTGGTAGATTGCCTACAGAGGAGGCAAAAATAGCAGTAGCGTCGATAAATTTCACATTTCCCCTCGTATTCTTTTTCATATCCTTTGCCGGAGGTCTCGGGAGAGGAGGCATGCCCATCATTTCTCAGTATATCGGAGCCAACATGAGGGAAAAGGCAAATCATTACACCGGTCAGATAATATCTCTGGTGGTAACCCTTGCTGTGATAACCGGCGCACTAGGCTCGATATTTTCCTATGATATTTTCTATGCCCTGGGTGCCCGAGGGGCACTTCTTCATACAGCGTCTGCCTACGCATCTATAATATTTCTCGGCTTGCCCTTCATGTTCATTTCCCAGGGTGGTGGTGCTATAATATCCGCTGAGGGAGACACGGTAACACCGCTGATAATAAATGGAATATCAATAACAATAAATATAATACTGGATCCCATAATGATATTCGGTCTTCTGGGATTTCCCAGGCTTGGTGTGATAGGCGCTGCTGTGGCAACTGTGATTGCTAGAATAGTTGCAGCGGTATGGCTCCTTTATCTCCTTTTCTCCGGTAAACTGAGATTGAAACCAACTCGCAAGGATTTGAAGCTTAAGGCAAAGAGCGTAAAATTCATTCTTCGCGTTGGCCTGCCTTCCAGCGTGTCCATGAGCGCCATGTCTTTCGGATTTGTGATAATCCAAAGCATTCTGGCTCATTTGCCTAATCCTGAATTGGCCATAGCTACCTATGGAGTTGCCAATAGAATCGTGAATATGATGTTCGTGGTGGTGAATGGTCTCGCTTCTTCTGTAACCATTATGCTTGGTCAGGCCTTAGGTGCCGATTTAATTGATAGGGCTAAAAAGATAGCCCAGACAGGGATATTTTTCATGTTCTACCTGCTTCTTGGCTTCTCTGCAGTAATTTATCTCTTCCGCGAACCCATAGTGAGATTCTTCGTTCCCAATAATCCAGATATAATTAAATCTGCCGGGGTATTTCTTTCCATAGTTCTCATAGGCATCCCGTATTTTGGTATATTTCGAATAATAACATCCATTCTCACAGGTTCAGGCCACACCTTTCAGAGCATGATAGTTAGCGTCCTGCGTCTCTGGGGATTGAGAATACCTCTGGCTGCATATATGGCTCTATCCGCAGTTCACATTCCCCTCACATCCCTTGTAGTTTATGGTCTTGGATTCGGTGCGGTGGGTGTGTGGTTTGCCATGGCCATCTCCAACATGGTATCTGCGGGTATTGGAGGCGTTCTTTATTTCAAAGGCGATTGGCAGCGTAGAATAATAAAAAAAGAGCGTCTCAGTCAAGGAATTTCATAGAATCCTTTTCAACGAGCACATTTCTCTTTACCTTTATAACTCCTTCCTCGAGATATATGGAAGGCACCACTGTGAATACCATATTCTCCTCTAAGACGCAGGAAGAAGGGGCATAGGGCATATAAAATCCACCAGCAGGAATCACGCTGTAATGTGGAAAATCGTATACTTCCCTTATTATGGAATCCAGGAATGTGCAAGATGTTCCGCTTTTCACCATGCTGGCCATTTTATCATACATCTCATTTATTTTATGCAGGGCATCTATCCACTCCCTCCGCTCCTCGGTGAGTATCACCCTTGAAAAATTTAGAGGATATCCCTGGAGCATAGGGGATGCATCTACCAGCAGGATACTTCCCTCTTCCAGTTTTACATCCTCTTCTTTTGGAAACATCTTTCTGCTATCCTTTCCAATGGCAACTATTGTAGGGTATAGAAAGCCCTCTGCACCTTCTCTGAGCAGAGAACATTCCAAGAGGGCTTTTATTTCCCGGGCTTTCATGCCTATGCGAAGCTCGCTGAAAAATTCACCCATGGCTCTCTGGATAATCTGGCCGAGATTGATTATAATTTCCACCTCCTCTGGAAATGGCTTTCTCATAGCCTTCTGTAGGATTCTCTCCCCGTTTTTGTATTTGGAAGTGAGATTGCGGATGCGGGTATTGGGGCTAACGAAATATTCTTCTTTCAAATTGGGCTCTCCGTATACAATTTCATAATTCTCCTCTATTTCCTCAAGGTCCTCTTTCATGGTGGGATGCGCGTACACTCTTATTTCTCCATCCTCCATTACAAGGTGCGTGAAGGCTCTGGTTTCTATGAGTTTTGGCACCTCAGGGTCATCGGGAAAGAAGAGAAAATTCCCATAGGAGGCGATGAGTCTGGCTCGCATCTCCCTATAGTTCATTCCTCTGCACCCCTACAGGTATTGATATCCCTGGCAGTTTTCTCATCAACATTATAGAGCTTCAGACGCTCCTTGAAATAATCTTCAGCTTCCTTACCTCTCCACTCTCCCAAGAGTATCATGTTGTTGAGGGATATCACCCCAAAATTGAGGGTTAGATCATAGATAAGGGTTGGTAGCATGATAGGATCAAGCTTATCCACAGTGATTGTATGTGGCAGTTTGTAGTAAATGGAGCTGAGCTGCTGAGCCTGCGCATGGAACACCATGTCCTTATCTGCGGTGAGCACCACAACTTCTGCTTTAATCTCATCGGAGAATTTTTTGTAATCCTCTATTATCTCCCTATCCCTCACTTCTTTGTCCCTGCTCTCGCTTTTCTTGCCCACCCTGAAGGCGTCTTTCACGTTGAGAAGATAGTATATCTCGTTCATGGCGTTTTTCGCCTTTCTGCACTCCTTCGTGCTCCCATTTACAAATTCGTACATCACGGAATGATACGGAAGGCTTTCAAGCTCTCGGATCATCTTCCCGGAGTACTTAGAGTGTATCCTGGCATCTATCTCCTCAATGACTATCTCGCTAAGCACATATCGGAAGGAGTCCTTTATGCGTCTGGAGATTACGCGATAATAAGCGATATTCGTGTCAATCCCTATAAACACGGGTTTCACATAAATGGTTCTATCCTTTATGGATTCCATCAGCAACTTGAAATTCCCTTCTATTTCCTGCTGATTCTCAAATTCCAGCACCCCTGCAGAGAGGAAGGAGTCGAGGAGGTCGTGATGGTCTGGGAGATCCCTGCGCAGAAAATCGCTCCTTGCGTATTTTCTCTTGAGCCCATCTAGCTCCCGTGGAGAAATCACATCGGATATTCTGAAATTCTGTAAATTCAGGGTAAAAAGCGTGACCTCAAAGGGGGGATATCCCACGCTTATCTCGGTAACTCCGCGAAGATACTGCTCGTTTAAAAGTATGTGTATCTCCTCCTTATCTATTATCATTGGGAGACCTCCATCAGTTTTTGCAAACTTAGAGGACGCTTCATGAAGGGATAATTGGCGAATCTCATATCTTGGAGGAAGAGATATGTGATTTTGATATTCTCCACCCCAACAAGGGATAGGATCATGGTCTTTCTTGCCCCTGTAATATCCACCACATCTCCATCTTCAACCATATCCAGAAGCATTTTTCTCGTCGAAGATATGCTGGAGCCTATTTTTCTCTTTCGAAGCACAAGCTCCTTTTGGTTAACTTCGTAAAGCTTCTTTATTTTTATCTCCACACTTTTTGCGACATCCTCATCGGTATATAGGAGCACAATTTCCCTGGGGAAGTTTTCCTTGAGCTTTGTATAGGCGTAGAGGGAATTGAAGGCTGGCCAGATTTCCCGGGAGACGAAGAGCAGGTATTTCACGCCTCCACATATAATTTCCACTATTTTAGAATTTGCCCTCCAACAAAATATTGAGAAAAATCTAAAATAGGATGTGAAGATATCAGGGGTGGTGATTCTCTTGGAAGAGCTTGAAAAGCTGCTAAGGTGGGCAGAAAATAATCTCCAGGCGGAGTACATTGAGATAAGATATGAGGATGTTTCAAGGTTTCATGCGCAGCTTAAGGATGGAATTTTTAAAACATTCACCACGCAGCAATCCCATGGCTACGGTATAAGAGTTCTTGCTCAGGGGGCCTGGGGCTTTTCCACAACCACGAAGGATGATGATGTAAAGGATGCGATTCTCAGGGCCTATAAGATGGCCAGAGTATCCTCCACGGGAAGAAAGGAGAAGGTGAAGCTTGCGGATATTGAGATAAACGAAGATGTGGTTCGTTCTAAAATGCAGGTAAAACCGGAGGATGTGAGTATAGAGGAAAAGGTAAAGAGGATGAAAAATCTGGAGAGGCTTCTAAAGAAGGGCGATGAAGTTGCATCCACTGAGATAAGATATGAGGATGCCTCCGGAGAAAAGCTCTTAGTGACCAGCGAAGGAACGCGCATAAGATGGGAGCTCGGCTACATCTGGCAGTATTTATGGGTGACGGGGAAGAACGAGAAGGGCCTGGCTGCAGCCAGAGATGAGATTGGAAGCGTTGACTATGGTTGGGAGTTCTTTGAGAAGGAAACCGAAGAGCTTATAGCTGAGAGAATACTTAAAAAGCTCAGGGCACAGTTAAATGGAGTGTATCCCAAGAGGGGCGAGTTTCCTGTTGTGGCATCTCCCATAATTGTGGGGATAATAGCCCATGAAGCCCTGGGGCATCTTGCAGAGGCGGATCTCACCATAAACTCTCCTTTTCACAATTTAATAGGAAAGCAGATTGCACCGGAGTATGTGAGCATGAGCGATAGACTTGTGGAAGGCGGATTTGGAAATGATTTATACGATGATGAGGGCACGCGAGTTAGAGATGTGCAAATAATAAAGCGAGGGATTCTTCAGGAAATTATGCTTAACAGGGAGTATGCAGCTCGGTACAACATGGAGCCCAACGGCCATGCCCGCGCTGAAAATTATTCTGTGCCACCCATAATAAGGATGCGCAACACGGTTTTTGAGAGAGGGGATCATACTTTGGAGGAGCTTCTTGAAGGGATAAAGTTTGGCTATTATCTTGTGGATTACCGCGGTGGACAGGCCGAGCTCAATTCCTCCTTCCAGGTGGGTGTTCAGGAGGGCTACATCATCAGAAACGGGGAGATTGCTGAGAGCATAAAAGATACGAGCATAAGCGGTATAGCAATAGATGCCCTCAGGCAGATAAGCGCCGTGGGCAAAGATTTTGATATAGAGATGGGTAGATGCGGAAAGGGGCAGATGGCATATGTGAGCAGTGGTGGACCGCATATGAGGTTTGACCGCGGCATAGTGGTAGGTGGTCAGAGATGAATCTCATAAAATTTGGTGAGAAGTATTTTGATGAGATGGAAATCGCCATATATCGCAGGAAAGAGATTCGCGCGGAAGTGGAGCTAAATCAGATCTCTCTCTCCTTGGCCAGGGACAGAACGGTAGCAATAATAAGGGGAATAAAGGACCACAGATTGGGCATAGCTGTAGTGGAGAGCGATCAGGAGGATAAGCTTCAGGATTCCATCATTCTTGCACATAAGATGGCCAAGATGAATACCCCCGATGAGAGATGGATGAGCCTTCCGGGAAAGCAGAGCTATGCTACCCCAAAACCTGTGGAGGATGAGCTAAAGTCTGTGGAACCCGATTTCTTTGTTAAGCTTCTTATAGATGCATCTAAGGAGATTAAAAATCAGGATCCACGAGCCATGGTGGCTGGAGGTGAAGCGGGAAGCACCCTCAGCGAAAGTGAGATTATGAACTCCCATGGACTGGAGGTTTCACAGGAAAGCGGGGGCACGTATTTCTATCTCTACCTTGTTGGCAGGATAGATGGAGGCGTTACTCCCGGCATATTCGATATGGATGTGGGTAGAGGCTTAGAATTGAATGTGGACAGGGTAGTCACATCTCTTCTTGATAAGCTAAAGAAAGCGTACACAGTTGTACCTGCCAAAAATGGGGAGTTTCCCGTGATATTCGAGCCCTTTGCCTTAGCAGAGCTTCTGGAATTCACCATAGTACCTGCCATCAGTGGAGAGAGAAAGGTAAAGGGCACGTCCTATTTAGGTGATAAGCTGGGCCAGAAGGTGATAAGTGAGAAGATAACTATTGTGGACGATCCCTGGCACCCTCTGAATGTGGAACAGCTGATAGCGGATGATGAAGGTGTTGCAACCCGCCAAACAGAGATATTCTCCCGAGGAACTTTTCGTAGCTATCTCTGGGACAGTTACTGGGGAAATGTAAGCGGAGAGGGTTCCACGGGCAACGCCTATCGCAACCTTAAAACCGGTGGATTGGGAATTGCACCCCATAATTTAGTTATTCTTTCAGGGAGCCAAAACGTGGAGGATATTCTTTCCTCGGTAAAAGAGGGTTATCTCGTATCACTTCTGCAGGGTGCACATTCAAGTAATCCGGATACGGGAGATTTCAGCGTGGTGGCAAATCCTGCATTTAAAATAGAGGATGGAGAAATTGTGGGTTCCACGGTGTTTATGATGTCCGGCAATGCACTTTCCATCCTCAATAGGGTTGAGGCTATAAGTAAGGAGCAGAGAATGGTCTATGCCATGGGCAAGGGAGTGTATCCCCATATCCTTTTCCAGGATGTGAAGATAGCCTCCGTTGCCAAGTGATGGAAATGAGATCCTCGATTTTTCTGATCTTTTTTGTTCTTTTGCTTCTCTTCCTCCCTTTGGTAGAGGGCATAAGCTTCCGAGTTTCCGATGCGAAGGACGTAAATAATCCCAGTTTCGATATAATCGCCGTCGGAGCCTATGAAAGAAATGGAACCCAGTATCTTTGGCTTCAGCTTCGCGGCTCGGTAGATCTCGAACCATCCAACTATACCAAGAATTATGAGGTTAACATCACCTTTGAAAATGGCAGTTATCTCCACATTTATCTTCTCATATGGGAAGACAAGGAAGAGGTGATGAGTTTCATTCGCTCCTCCCGAGGCTGGAATTACAAATTCGATAACTATTCCACAAAAAATGGAAATGTAACGTTCTGGCTCTCTTCCAAGGAGTTTTTATCCTACGGCAATGTGAAGAAGATCACCTTTATAGCGGGTGAGGAGAATCTTCAGGAAGATAAGGTGGTTTGCCTGGATTTTGCCTACTATCCCCCGGAGAAGGAGAGTAACCAGGGAAATAGGAATTCAGACAACATGGCCATCTATATCATCTCCGCTGCCATAGTGATGGCAACCATCATCGCATTGTTGATTTTCCGTAGAAAGGCGAGATAAATTTTTTAACTGCTAAGGGCATCACCTTCCTATGATTGTCCTTACTGGAAATTCTCTGAAAATAGAGGATGTGGTGGCAGTAGCAAGGCATCATAGCCCCGTAAAAATTTCGCATGAAAGCAGGGAGAAGATTTTGGAATCTAGGAAGGTCGTGGAAAATATTCTCAGGGAAGATAAGGCTGTTTACGGGATAAATACAGGATTGGGTGAGCTTGTAAAGGTGAGGATCCCCATGGAGGAATCCCAAGAACTGCAGCTCAATCTGGTTAGGAGTCATTCTTCGGGAGTGGGTGAATACCTGGAAGAAGAATTGGTAAGAGCAGCGATGCTAATAAGGGCCAATAGCCTGGTAAAGGGCTATTCAGGAATTAGCCTTGAAGCCGTAGAGCTTCTTGTGGATATGCTGAACAGGGGAGTGACACCCTTAGTTCCCAAATTTGGCAGTGTGGGTGCAAGCGGAGATCTGGCTCCTCTTGCCCACATAGCTCTTGTGATGGTGGGTGAGGGGAGGGCTATGTATAAGGGAGAGGTGATGGATGGAACCGAAGCGCTGAAAAAAGCGGGATTGGAGCCCATTAAACTTAAGGA
Source organism: DHVE2 group archaeon (assembly GCA_026993785.1). Lineage (GTDB taxonomy): Archaea > Thermoplasmatota > Thermoplasmata > Thermoplasmatales > Aciduliprofundaceae > S014-41. The sequence continues at coordinate 38,317 of JALWRZ010000012.1, read as the reverse complement.
GAAGGACGGTCTCGCATTACTTAATGGGACGGCTATGATGGGTGCCTATGCATCCCTTTCCCTCTATGATGCCTTCCAGATTATGAGAAACGCGCTGGTAAGTGTGGCCATGAGTTTTGAGGCTTTAAGGGGTACAGATCGTGCCCTTGACCCCAGAATAATGGAAGTGCGTCCACACCCCGGTCAGGCCAAAATAGCGGAAATTCTTAGAACTCTCCTAAATGGAAGTAAAATAGTGGAAAAAGCAAGGAATGATAGAGTTCAAGATGCCTATACTCTTAGATGCGTACCCCAGGTTTACGGGGCTGTACTCGATACCCTGAACTATGTGCGCGAGGTTGTTGAGAGGGAGATAAACTCCGTGACGGATAATCCCATAATCTTCGATGAGCCGATCTCGGGTGGTAATTTTCATGGAGAGCCCATAGCTCTCGTGATGGATTTTCTAGCCATTGCCCTGACCGACCTTGGGAATATGATAGAGAGAAGGATTGCAAGGCTTGTAGATGAGAAACTCAGCGGGTTACCGTCATTTTTGATTGAGAACAGTGGCCTCAATTCTGGTTTTATGATTGCCCAATATACGGCGGCGGCTCTATGCAACAGGAATAAGATTCTCTCCTATCCTGCAAGTGCAGATAGCATACCTACTAGCGCTGATCAGGAGGACCATGTGAGCATGGGAATGAACTCGGCCATAAAGTTGAGGGAAATTGTAGAGAATCTGAGATACATTGTGGCCATAGAATATCTCTGCACTAATCAAGCCCTGCATTTTATAGGGGCATCCTCGCCTTGGGTGGTTAAAGCGCAGGAGTCTCTGGGAATTGCGAAGATTGAAAAGGATACCTCTCTTCATCCCCTTATAGAAGAAATAAGTAAGAAGATCAAGAGGGGTGATATTCTTAAAAACCTTCCCGGGCCTATAGAGCTCTGAGCTTCTCCTTCAATTTTTTAACATCCAGCTGAGTTACCGCTAGAGGTATATTTTCGAGGGTTGCCAATTTTATGGCAAGCTCATCCACCTTGCGTGGTTGCACATACACTACGGCGCTGGGCTTTAGAGGATGTGCCCTTATGGCAACCATGGGGGAGCGACCATAATAAACACCGGTGAATATAAGAGCTCGATCTATGCTCCACCCGTATACTTTCAGATAATCGAAGGAGTTGTAATGGAGGATGGCTTTCAAACTATCCAGGATTGTGTATCCATATATTGCCCTCTTGAACTCCACCTCGCCGTTTATTATTTTGGCTTCTGCAGCCTTCATAAATTCTTCCACGCTTACCTCGTAGGGAAAATCCCGCATATCTAAAATAGCTTCCTCTCCGTAGGTGGGAGAGAACTTCTTTATTATTTCTCCACCCCTCCTCTCATCTATCTCTATCAATGCTCTAACAAATTTTCTAACCATTCCAACGCCAGGAGATTTGCGTCTTCCCGATTCGTAATCGCTAATTACCGATGCGGATATTCCAAGGTGCCTTGCAAGCTCCTGCTGCGATATACCAAAAATCTCTCTCCACTTGCGCATTGTTGCTCCTGGTTTTGAGGATAAAACAATCTCCCCTGCTATTTTTTCCTCAAAGTCCATAATTCTGTTTATGAAGCCATGGGATTTAAAGATATCTTTGCAAAGAAATAAAAAGGGGATCAGCGGAGACCTACAATGGTGCCATCGTCCAGAAGGTCTACGCTTTCGGCTGCCGGCACACTTGGAAGTCCGGGCATGGTGGAGATATCTCCCAGAATGGGCACCACGAATCTTGCTCCAGAGGAAATCTTCAGGCTTCTCACGGTTATCACGAAATCCTCAGGAGCGCCTTTCTTACGAGGATTATCCGTGAGAGAATACTGGGTCTTGGCCATGCAGACAAGGAAATCGTTGAATCCGAGCTCGTTTATGAGCTTGAGATCCTTCTTGGCCCTGGCGTCGTAATCCACACCGCTTGCCCCGTAGATTTCTGTGGCTATCCTCTCTATCTTCTCTTTTATGTCTTCATCCCTCTTATAGGTGAATCTGGGTTTGCGGGAACCGTTTTTCGTAATTTCCTTGGCTATCTCTATACCACCCTCTCCGCCTTTGGCAAATACCTCGGAGATGTAAGCCTTGGCACCATTATCTTCCACGATATCCATTATACGATTTATCTCGGCCTCATCATCTTCCGGGAACCTGTTTATGGCGACGATGGGCGAGAATCCCAGTTTCTTCACTATTTCCAGATGTCTCAGGAGATTGGCGCTTCCCTTCTCCAAGGCTTCCATATTCTTCTCCTTCACATGCTTCTTTTTTACGCCACCCTGATACTTGAGCGCCTTGGCCGTGACAACGATTACTGCCGATGATATATCGAATTCGCCTTCTCTAGCCACTATATTCACGAATTTCTCCGCGCCTAGATCCGCACCGAAACCGGCCTCAGTTACCAGAACATCGGAGTAGCGCAATCCAACCTCATCTGCCAGTATGGAGTTATGCCCGTGGGCTATATTGGCAAAGGGACCTATATGCACAATGGCAGGCGTTCCCTCCGTGGTCTGCACCAAATTGGGCTTAAGCGCATCCCTCAGCAGAGCAGCCATGGCTCCATGGGCTTTAACATCCCTGGAGAAGAAGGGCTTTCCATCCTTTGTGAAGGCCACGAGAATATTGGCCAGGCGCTCCTTCATATCCGCATAGTTTTTTGCCAGAGCCATTATGGCGGTTATCTCGCTGGCTGCAGTTATTTCGAAGAAATCCTCAACAAGGGCTCCTGAAATCTCTCCGAGACCTACCACCACGCTTCTAAGGCTTCTGTCATTTATATCCAGAACCCGTCCCCAGAGAATTCTCTTTCTGTCTATGTGGGGTTTGTTTCCATGGAAGATGATGTTGTTGAGCATGGAGGAGAGGAGATTATGCGCGGTCTGTATGGCATGAAAATCTCCGGTAAAGTGCATATTTATCTCATCGCTTGGTTCAACCTTGGATTTTCCGCCACCCGTGCCGCCGCCCTTAACGCCAAAGAGAGGACCGAGAGAAGGCTCTCGAAGCGTCACTATGCTCTTTGTTCCTATTCTCCAGAGGGCCTGGGAAAGTCCTATGGCCGTAGTGGTTTTTCCTTCCCCGAAGGGCGTTGGATTGATGGCCGTTACCAAAACCACCTTTCCTCTTCGGGGCTTCTTCCATATTTCCTCGAGGGGGATCTTTGCCTTGTCATCACCACAGGGTATAAGATTCTGTAAACCAATCATATCTGCCACTTCATTTAGGGGTCTCATAGGAGGTAGTGAGGAACTCATTTTATATAAAATTTCACCTCACCGAAGTGGGAAGATTTCCCACCAGAAAAATAGGGGGAAAAACCAAATATTATGGCGGAAATATCCTCTCCGATGGACGAGAATATTGCCTTGCTTAAAAAACTTGCAGATGCTGCACAGCAACGCATAAGGGAGATACTGGAGCGCTATGGTGAGAAGGCTGCTGAGATAGTGAAGGTTGGTGCCTATGGTGCGCCCTCTTCCCGGGTGGATGTAGAAGCTGAAAATGAAGTTGTAAGATTTGTAAAAGAAAACGATTTACCTTTCAATATCTTCAGCGAAGAGCTTGGGTATCTGGACAGGGGATATGAAGATACCTTGATTATGGATCCCCTGGATGGTTCTTATAATGCGGAAAATGGCATATCCTTTTACGCCGTATCTCTTGCCCTATCTCGCGGGGATCTAAGGAGCGTTAGGTATGGGCTTGTAAGGGATGTTCCCCACAATAGGGATTATTGGGCCATTAAGGGACAGGGTGCATATCTAAATGGAGAGAGGTTGCGCACTAAAGGTAATAAAAGCCTTTTTATTGTTTACCTTGGAAAGAAGGCAGATCCAAGGGCTTTTGAAATCGCAAAAAAAGCAAGGAGAGTAAGAAATCTGGGCTCAGCTTCCCTGGAAATGTGCATGGTGGCTGAAGGAATAGCGGATCTTTTTCTCTATGAATTTTATGGTGGAGGCGCCCTAAGAATTGTGGATATTGCGGCATCCACCTTAATTGTGAATGAAGCCGGTGGTCTTGTGCTAGATGAAAATTTGAAGCCTCTTAACATGCATCTGGACTTTGGGGAGAGGAAGAATGTTATAGCAGTTGCTCGCAGAGAGCTTCTGGAGGTGTTTAAATGATATTTGGAATGGTTGCAAACCCAGAAAAGAAGGAATGCATAGATTTTGCCAAGAAGGTATATGAACGCTTAGAGCCTTTAGTTGAGGAAGAAACCGCCAGGAGGTTGGGCATTAAGGGAGTGCCCCTGGAGGATATGAAGGTGGATATTATCATCACCATTGGGGGAGATGGCACGATTTTGCGAACCCTGCAGAGAACAAAAAGCATGATTTTAGGCGTAAATATGGGGCTTCTTGGTTTTCTCACGGAGATAAAGCCAGAGGAATTATGGGACGCTGTAAAAAGGATAGAGAGGGGAGATTATTTTGTGGATAAGAGAATGAAGATAAAGGTACTCCTCAATGGAAAAAGGCTTTACGACTGCACCAATGAGGTGGTGATACATACCGCTGAAATAGCCAAGCTTCGCAGCTATAATGTGTATTTCAATTATGAGCTTCTGGAGGATTTAAGGGCTGATGGAATAATCATAGCCACACCTACTGGCTCAACTTCCTATGCCTTAAGTGCCGGCGGCCCAATTCTTCACCCCCACTGCGAGAGCATTGTTATAACTCCAATAGCACCTTTCAAAAAAGTGCCCCGCTCTTTCGTGCTTCCTGCTGAAAAGGTCACAATACATCTCAAGGATGGAAGGAAGAACCTTCTTGTGCTTGATGGTCAGGAGAGCATAGAGATAGGAGATGGAGACATCGTGGAGATTGAGAAATCAGAAAATTATGCACAGTTTGTGAGATTCAAAAATCCCGCGCTACTAAGAATAAGGGAGGAAATACTGAGATGAGGGAAAAGTGGCGAATAAAAAGAGAGCTTCTGGAGATGATAATGGAAGCGTCAAAATCTTCATATCCCGATGAGTTTGGTGCCTTTCTCAGGGCTAAGAATCACATTATATACGAGATTGTGATGCTTCCAGGAACCTTATCTGGGGGTAGAAGCGTCATATACAATCTTCTCATGAAGCCTATCGATTTTAGCATAGTTGGAACGGTTCATTCTCATCCCTCCGGATTTCCCATACCCTCTGAGGCGGATTTGCAGATGTTCTCCCGCTCGGGGGATGTTCATATAATCGTCGCCTATCCTTTCCAGATGGATTCTTGGAAAGCTTACAACAGGATGGGCGAGGAAATAGAAGTTCAAATTTTCTGATTTTTTTCGAAACTTAAATATTTTCCGTTGTCTATTCCTCCCTATGAAGCTTCAGGAGATTGCAAAGAGTGTGGAGGAAGAATTGGATGAGAAGGATTCGGTTAGGGAAATTGCCATAAAATCCTCCCGGGCAATTATAAGGCTTGCATCCCAATCAATAATAAAGATGCATCGCCGTGAGGAGGTAAAGGATGATCTGAGAAGATTGAAAGAAGAGGTGTGGCACCTTAAGAGTCTCCTATCCAATCAATATCCAGATCTACTTTACGCTGGGTTTGTGCAGAACGCATTTCAGGAGTACTGTGAGGCTATAATTCTCCACTCTATTTTGCAAGGAGAGGAGATTCCACACCCCAAAGAGCTGGGGATAAACTCCGAGGCTTATCTCATGGGCCTTGGAGATGTAGTTGGTGAGCTCAGAAGAGAGGCTTTGGAATCATTGAGAAAGGAGGAATTCTCTCAGGCGGAAGAATATTTGAGGCTCATGGAGGAGATTTACGAGAATCTCTTGCGATTCAACTATCCCTCTGGACTTCTGCCCCTGAAGCCCAAGCAGGATACGGCCCGGGCCCTCATAGAGAAGACAAGAAGTGAGATAACCATGGCGCAGATTGCCATGAGAATGAGAAAAGATAAATAGGGGTGAGGGGGATGAGTAACTGTGTATGAGAGTAATGTGGATAAAATCGTGGTCATGGGCGAGGATCCCGAAAAGCTTGCCTTTAAATTTAAAGATAAAAAGGTGATAATAGTTTATCCCAGAAATAAGAGACCAACAGCAGAGGCGCTTCTCCATAAAAATTTTGTGCGCGTATTTTCCGACTACACACATTATCCGGAGATGGAAAGTCTCGAGATAATAAAGGACACGCTCTTGTATCTTCTTAATTCCTCTTATATAACCTCCCGAGATAGGGTGCTAGTGCTCTTCTCCAAGCAGGGTGAGGAGCATAGATTGTTTTTTGATCTTTCTATGTTGAAGTTGCCCACATTGATGGATAATCTATCGGATAGGCTGGATAAGAGGATCGTGGAGCGGATGGTGAAGCTATGCATAAACATCGTTAAAAAAGGGCGTGAAGGTAGTCCCGCAGGCGCCCTCTTCATCGTAGGGGATACGCGAAATGTGAAGAGATACCTGCTTCAGAAGATAGCAAATCCCATGGAGGGGATAGAGCCAGAAAGGAGAGATGTTATGAGGGATGAGAATCTTGATACCATCAGGGAATTTGCCATAATGGATGGAGCCACAATAGTGGATGATAAAGGCATCGTGGTCTCCTGTGGCTCATATGTAAAAAATCTTGAAATTGATGAGTGGCTTTTGGATGGAAAGGGTGGAAGGCACTTGGCAGCGCAATCTATCACGAGATTTACAAAAGCCATTGGATTTGTGGTATCCTCCGAGGGTGTTATAAGAATATATAGGGATGGAAAACTGATCTATGAGCTTAAAAACTTTTAAGATTTAAGTTCTATTTCGATATGAATGCCATCGGGAATCTGAATGCGCATAAGCTGTCGGAGCGCACGTTCATCGGCATCTATATCTATAAGCCTTTTATGAATGCGCATCTCCCAGCGCTCCCAGGTCTCACTTCCCTCCCCATCCGGTGCTTTTCGCACAGGAACAACGAGTCTCTTGGTAGGGAGCGGTATAGGACCATGTAGCTCTACGCCGGTTCTTTCGGCTATCCTTTTAATCTGATTGCAGACCTCATCTACCTTTTTATGGTCGGTGCCGCTCAGTCTTATCCTGGCCCTATATACTGCCATAAAAAATCACCAAAAATTAAAAAGGGTATTAGAAGGTCTTCTTCTCCACCTCTATGCACTGACCTGCGGCAACTGTCTGACCCATATCGCGAACTGCAAATCTTCCAAGCTGTGGAATCTCCTTGACAGGCTCTATCACCATGGGTCTCGTGGGCACTATCTTCACCACTGCTATATCTCCGGTCTTCAGGAAATCGGGATGTTCCTGCTTGGTCTGACCTGTGCGTGGATCCAGGGTCTTGATGAGTTCTTCGAATCTGCATGCTACTTGGGCTGTGTGCGCATGGAAGACCGGTGTATATCCGGGAGCAATTACGCTTGGATGATTTAGCACCACTATCTGGGCCACAAAGCTCTTGGCCACGGTGGGTGGATTATTCACGTGACCGGCAACATCTCCTCTCTTGATGTCCTTCTTACCTATGCCGCGGACATTGAAGCCTATGTTGTCTCCAGGATACGCCTCCTTCAAGGGCTCGTGGTGCATCTCTATACTCTTAACTTCGCCGCTCTTGTTGGCCGGCATGAATATTACCTTGTCACCTACCTTGAGTACGCCTGTCTCAACACGACCTACAGGCACGGTACCTATACCGGTAATGCTGTAGACATCCTGCACGGGAATGCGCAGGGGCTTATCCACCGGCTTGGGCGGAACCTTGAGATTGTTGAGCAACTCCAGAAGCGTGGGCCCCTTCCACCAGGGCATCTTGTCGCTCCTCTTCATCACATTATCGCCGTAATAGCCGCTGATAGGCACGAAGGGTACATCCTTCCAGCCCACAGCTTTCAGCAGCTTCTCCACCTCAGCCTTCACTTCGTTGAACCTCTGCTCACTGTACGGTGGCTTGGTGGCATCCATCTTGTTTATGGCTACGATCATCTGAGGCACGCCTAGGGTTCTTGCCAGAAAGATGTGTTCTTTGGTCTGCTCCATCACACCCTCAGGGGCCGCCACAATGAGGATGGCTGCATCCGCCTGTGAGGTTCCTGTAATCATATTCTTTACGAAGTCTCTATGACCGGGAGCATCTATGATTGTGAAATAATACTTATCAGTTTCAAACTTCCTGTGAGCAACATCTATTGTAAGGCCCCTTTCTCTCTCTTCTTTCAGGCGATCCATAACGAATGCGAACTCGAAAGTTGTTTTGCCCAGTTTCTCTGCCTCCTTTCGGTAGTTCTCTATGATTCTCTGGTCTATCTCTCCGTGCTCGTAGAGCAATCTACCCACTGTTGTAGATTTCCCGTGATCCACATGGCCGATGAATACGATATTCAAGTGCGGTTTCTTATCTGCCATTTTTCATACCTCCTTTACCTTCCCATATATACATAGTATATAAATTCTTTTCCTTACATCTCCGCATAATACTTCTCATCGTAAGGTTCGGGCTTCAATCCCTTTCTTTCGCGTATTTGCCTTACAATCTGTGGTTGTAGATCTCTTGGCACACGCTCATATCCTGCATTTTCAGTGCTCCATAACACACGGCCTCCAGTTGCACTTCTAATCGCGGATGCAAATCCGAACATCTCGGCAACTGGGGCCTTGGCATGTATTATAGTTTGGTACTCTTCTTGCTCCATGTCCACTATCACACCTCTCCTCTGCTGAATCTCACGGGTAACAGCACCCACAAGTTCCATGGGCACATTGATGTAAATCTTCTGAATGGGTTCAAGAAGAACACGGTTACCCTGACACATTGCCCCGTATATGGCATTTCTCACTGCAGGTATGACCTGTGCAGGGCCGCGATGAATGCTATCTTCGTGCAGCTTTGCATCCACAAGCTTAACCTTAAGACCATATACCTTCTCGTTGGCGAGGGGACCTTTTTCCATGGCTTCGAAGAACGCCTGTTTCACAAGCTCCATGGTCTCGTTGAGATACTGCACGCCCCAAGTCATATCCAGCAGGATATTTGGACCGCGGATGGCCTCTACTCTCTTTGCCTCCTCACGATCCATACCTAAATCGGTAAGCTGCTTTGTAAGGTCTTTTCTGTTCTTGATTCTATCCATTTCAGGTATCTCACCCTCCACTATCGCCTGCACCACGCTTTCCTCCAGGGGCTCAACTTCGATGTAGAATTTATTGTGTCTGTTGGGCGATTTACCTTCGAAGGGACCACCCTTGTGGTCTACAGTTTCACGATAAACCACTATTGGAGGTGAAGTTATAACTTCTACCTTATATTCGTGGGTAATCCTGTAAATGGTAACTTCGAGATGAAGTTCTCCCATACCGCTTAGCAGATGCTCCCCCGTTTCCTGATTTATCTCTACCTTCAAGCTCGGATCTGCCTTGGATATTGTGCGCAGCACATCTATGAGGCGCGGCAAGTCCTTGGTATGCTTTGCCTCTATGGCCACTGTAACCACTGGCTCACTGTAGTGCCTCATGGGCTCAAAGGGCTCCACATCGGGAATGCTTGAAACCGTGGAACCCGCAATGGCATCTCTTAACCCTATTATAGCAGGTATATTCCCCGCGGTCAGCTCATCTACAGGTATTCTATCGGGACCCACCATCATGGATAGCTGCTGTATCCTGTATTTTCGATTACCCAGACCCGCGATGTAAAGTTCTTGCCCCTTGCGGAGAGTACCACTGAAAAGCCTTCCCACGGAAACCTCGCCGGCGTGTGGGTCCATGACTATTTTAGTGACCATCATGCCCACAGGACCCTTGGGATCACAGTTAATCATGGCCTCACCGAGTGGAGATTGGAGATCACCTCTCCAAATCTTGGGTATCCTGTATTTTTGAGCCTCCGCGGGATTTGGAAGATGCTGGATAACCATATCAAGAACTATGCGATGTAGAGGCGCCTTCTTTGCCAGCTCCTTCTGCTTTCCCTCCTTTAGATGCTGATATATATCCTTAAATGTAATGCCTGTCTTCTTCATATAGGGCACACTGATTGCCCAGTTGTGATACGCACTTCCAAAGGCTACGCTTCCATCCTCTACACGAACCATCCATTTGTCCTTGAACTCCTTTTCTGCGTATCTCCTTATGAGCTTGTTTACTTCGGTGATTATCTTGGCAAACCTTTCCTGCATTTGGGTAGAATCAAGCTGAAGCTCGTTAATTAATCGATCCACCTTATTTATGAAAAGAACAGGCTTGACCCTTTCCTTCAGAGCCTGCCTTAATACAGTTTCAGTTTGAGGCATCACACCTTCAACGGCGCACACCACAAGAATTACGCCATCTACAGCGCGCATGGCGCGGGTGACATCACCCCCGAAATCAACATGTCCGGGGGTATCTAATAGATTGATTAGATACTCCTTGCCTTCGTACTCATGAACCATGCTTGCTGCTGCCGTATTTATGGTTATTCCCCTTGCCTGCTCCTGCTCATCAAAGTCCAATACAAGCTGCTTTCCGGCAAGCTCTTCGCTCATCATCCCTGCACCTGCAATTAGATTATCGCTAAGTGTCGTCTTACCATGATCTATATGTGCCACTGTTCCTATGTTCCTTATAAGCTCCACATTTCTCATTATCGCCAGAGCCTTCCTGATATTGTCCTCTTTCCTTCCCATCCTAATCACCTTTTAGTTAGCGTGCGGATGCAGCTACTCTCTCCACCTCTTCTTTCTTGGAGACTGCGTAGCTGCTCACATCGTTTCTCGCAGCTTTTATTATCTCGTCTGCGAGGCATTCTTCTATGCTCTTAACATTCTTAAATGTAGAATTGACGGCACCAAGCGCTATGTTTCTAAGCGCTATATCCAGTCTTCGCGAAGGTGCAACATCCACGGCCTTGGGGACCGCTATGCCTGCCATCTTGAGCCTGGTGACCTCCTCTCTAGGGGCTGCATTTTGAATAGCATCCACAAGAACCTGCAGGGGGTTCTTTTTGGTCCTCTCCTCTATTATCTCAAAGGCCTTTTTCACGACCTTATAAGCGCTCATCTTTTTTCCCGTGTATTTCTCGGTGCGCATCAGATTATTTATTAGTCTTTCTACCACATTCACATTTGTCTTGCCCATATACTTCTTCGCATGTCTCCCATGGGTATGAAGCACTAATCTCGCATCGAGATTTATATATCTTGCAAGTCCTGGGTCCTTCACAACAACTTCCTTAGGGTCATACTTGCCAAAAATGAGAAAATCCATCTAAATCACCTCACCGGCTTCTCCTTTCTTCCACGCACAAGCTCAAGAAGAGATATTCCATTTACCTTAATTACCTTGTAACGCACTCCTGGAATATCTCCCTTGGATCTGCCTAACCTGCCTCCAATCCCCTCTATCACAACTTCATCATGCTCATCTATGAAGTTTATCGCCCCGTTACCTGGCGCGAACGCGGTAACAACACGACCATTTTTTATGAGCTGAACCTTAACGCATTTTCTTATAGCGGAGTTGGGCTGCTTCGCCTCTATGCCCACCTTCTCTATAACTATCCCTCTGGCTTGAGGAGACCCCTCTAACGGGTCGCTTTTCTCCTTTAGCCTCAGGACTCTCCTCTTATAATAGCGATCGCTCCATCGAAGCTTTTTACGATCCTCCTTTAATTTTCTCGCTGTATACAATCCATTGGGCATCTGGCATCACCTTTGTATGGCACCTAAACCGCTGCCCATATAAAAATTTTATTCACACGGAGGGGGCGAAGCCCCCTCTCTACACCCCCCGGAAAGGGAGAGGAGTAGAGGGGAGAATGAGCAACGAGCGAAGCGAGTTGCGAGCAAGCCCTGCGTAGGCAGGGGGTTGCGTAGGCTCTCCCTCGTGGGGAACCGCCGGAGGTTTAATTTAAAAGGGAGGGGTGTAGAGAGGGGAACCGTAGGTGCCCCTTCGTATGGGAACCCGCTGGTGGTTCCCAGTGTGGATGCTGGAGGGTATGGGAACCCGCCGGAGGTTCCCAGAGCTGGTGGTTCCCATTGAGTAAAGGAGATATACTTTCAGCCCATATACTGTAGTATGGTAAAGATATCACCTTCAATTTTATCCGCAGATTTTTCCAGGCTATGCGATGAAATACGGAGATGTGAGAAAGGCGGTGCCGATATAATCCATTTAGACATAATGGACGGGCACTTTGTGCCCAACATCACCTTTGGACCGGTGGTTGTAAAGAGTATAAGAAAATGCACAAAGCTCCCCTTTGAGGCACATTTAATGATAGAGCGTCCGGATAAATACGCCAAAAATTTCGTGGAAGCGGGAAGTGATATAATTCTGGTGCATCGTGAAATAAAGATAGCCATAGAGGATGTATTACGCAAGGTGCGAAACTACGGAGTGGATGTGGGCATAGTAATAAATCCAGAAACTCCCCTGGAAAAAGTTATAGGTTATCTCGATAAGGTGGAGTATCTCCTTATCATGTCCGTTCATCCGGGGTTTGCTGGGCAAAGTTTCATAGAAAGTACCCTTGAGAAAATAAGGAAGGCGAGGGAATATATAGATAGGGAAGGACTGAATGTTAAAATCGAAGTGGATGGTGGAGTGAAGCATCACAATGCAAAGAAAATAATTGAGGCTGGAGCAGATATTCTTGTGGCTGCCAGTGCCGTGTTCAGGGGAAATGTGGAAGACAACATAAGGAAATTTAAGAGTCTATGAAATCCGGATAACCCTTCTTCCTTCCACTTTAATCCTATCCTCAGAGATGAGTTTGATAGCTTCCACAAGACTCTCATGCTCCTTTTCAAGTATTCTGGCGGCCAAGGTTTCCGGTGTATCATCATCCTTTACCTCCACGCACTTTTGCACTATTATGGGTCCGTGATCCACTTTCTCATCCACAAAATGCACTGTGCAGCCTGAAACCTTGCAGCCGTATTCTATAACAGCGCGGTGCACATGCTCCCCATATAGCCCTGCAAAACTTGGAAGAAGGGCAGGATGTATATTTATTATCCTCCCCTTATATTTTCTTACAAACCATGGAGAGAGTATCCTCAAAAATCCTGCAAGAACGATCAAATCTGGATTGAGAGAGCTAATAATCTCATCTAACCTCTTATCGTATTCTTCTCTACTTTCTCCCTTTCTTGCAGGAAGATAATACGTAGGTATTCCCTTTTTCTTTGCTCTCTCGAGAGCGTATGCCTTCTTTCTGTTAGATATAACCCCCACTATTTTTCCCTCTATTTTTCCTTCTTCGATGGCGTCTATTATTGCCTGCAGGTTGGTGCCTCTCCCAGACACAAGAACCGCTATTTTAAAGAGATTCTTCTTAAAAACTCCGTTTTTATATGCCAATCTTAAAGCCTCAAGATCTTTTTTAATCCTCTCGCTTTCCTGGAATCCCGTTATCTCCACTATTCTGTTGAGATAAGCATCCAGTTTCCCCTCCTCCTGGGCCTTTATGAAGGAATAGTACCATACCTCTCTGCTCAAAGGCGCGTTTAATTCTGCGATTTTTTCAATACTCTCATCCTTAATCCCCAGTTCCTTGAACACTTTATTTACCCACATTATGTCGATTCTGGAGGCTGGAGAGAGAATTCTCACATAAAATACATCTGCAATATTCTTCAGCTCTTCTTTCATTTTTTCACCTCCCGGGGAATTATCTTTCTGAGATATCTCAAAACCTCATCGGCATCGTATTCATCCAAATGGGGCGTGATAGGAGCCATACTCTTAGAGGTTAGCAGCATAACATAATAAACATTTTTCCTCCGAACTCTTCTGAAATTTTTCCAGTATCCAATAATATCCTGGAAACTTATTCTGCGGCCTTCCCATTCCACAAAACCATCCTTTTTGTGAATTTTGAGAGTGTGAAGGGGTGAGAATTTGAAGATCACTAGCTCTTCATCCTCCTGGATTCTCATTCGTCCACCTCCACAATCTCATCGAAGGTGAAATTTTCCCATAGCTTCAGTTTGAGGGCAATCTCAAGTTCAATTGGCGTTATCACCGGCTTGGGAAATCTATTAAAATCGTCATAGGTTACCCTCGGACAAGCGGTATTTACAAAGATATCCACATGGTAGTACATGCTTTCGGGATAGATAGTGTCGCTTAGGAATAAATATGCCTTCTTGCCTGCGGATTCTAGCATCTCCTTTAGAGCCAGTGCCAGTTTCCATCTCCTCTGTCCAATTTTGCTGCTGATAATTATTCCAAACCTCTCTGCCTCTTCCGCCTTGACTATCGCCCCGAATCTCTTACGCTTAAACCTATCAACTTTATCTGTGACATCATAATATCTCTTTGCATAGGGATCAAGAACGTAGGTTTTCTTTCCCGTGACCATCTCAATCCCCAAGGCATGGAAATCTCCTGTGCCCAGGAAAAGGAAACAGGAAACCTGGGATGCCACGCTTCTCGCCGCTGAAAAATTACATCCCAGTATCTGACCGGGATATTTGATACGTGCATCTCCGCGACCCACAAAAACACCTATTCCACGCTCCTTAAGTATTTCCCTCACTTCCTCAATGGAGTTCACATGCTGCACAGATGCCACAAGTCCTACGGAATCACATTTCTCGTTGTTCAAAAATCTCTCCACCACAGGCCTAAAGGATACATTGGCGAAGGACTCTATAAAAATTATGTTTTCAGGATATCTTATGTTGGGTATCTCGCTGTGCCCGAACTGAATTGTAAGGACATCGGGATATACCTCTATATCGCATGCCCCGTATGTTGGCTTGGTTGAAATCATAACCTCGTAATCGCCCAAAGCTCTTATCTTATCTGCAATTTCTAAGGCGTAAATATGCATTCCTTCGGGAAACTGAAGAAGGAGCCTGTGATATCCTTTGGCATCGATTTTCCTCTCAAGCTCCTGGAAATCTATAAAGTATGGAATCACAGAGTAAAGAAGGATTTTGCCATATAAAAATTTAGCCCACCTGGTGGAACCCTCCTCATTGCTCGGAGGGGGCATGGCGGGTGGGCAAAAAGGCATGCAAAGGCTAATATAAAAATTTAACTTTGGATATTTATGGAATCTTCCCTCTACGCCATCCTAATCTTCCTCGGTCTTGCCCTCCTATGCTCCGCGAGCATTTACATTGCCATCGCTCGCGCATCTGTGAGAAGAAAAATGAAGAAAAGTATAGCGGAGCTTTTTAACGCAAAAGAGTACGGGGAGAAGGGCGATGCCCTTATATTCAATTATCGGGACTACGATGTCATAGCCACTTTCCGTGGCGAGGTAAAGTTAAGCATAATTCATAACAGGGAAATAGGAGATGCGAAGGCACCCAAAGGAATGAAACTCACGCCGCTATACCTCATAATAAAGGTGAGGAGAGGTGATGAACCGAGAAAACTGTTGGATGGGGCTATAGAATTTCTGGAGAGGGCGTGAAAGCTCACTCCCACTCTATGGTGGCTGGAGGTTTGTTGGTGATGTCATACACCACGCGATTCACTTCCTTTATTTCCCTGGTTATCCTTGTGGCTATGCGATCCAGTAGCTCGTGGGCCGCTTTGAAATAGGCTGCACTCATTCCGTCTAGGCTATCCACCATTCTTACCGCTACTGTATAGCCGTACACACGCTTATCTCCATGCACACCCACGCTTCTAACAGGAAGGAGAACCGCAAAGTACTGCCAGGGTCTATCCGGGAAGGGATAGAATTTCTCCACCTCTTCCTCCACTATGGCGTTGGCCTCCCTCACGATATCCAGTTTCTCTCTTGTAACTTCACCTAGAATTCTAATGGCCAATCCTGGCCCCGGAAACGGCTGTCTTTCCTTAACCTCGAGGTCCAGATACTCAGCCACTTTTCTGACCTCGTCCTTGTAAAGATCGCGAAGTGGCTCTACCAGCTTGAGATTCATCTTCTTCGGCAACCCGCCTACGTTATGATGGGATTTGATGGTCTCCCGCAGACCTCCACCGCTTTCAATCCAATCGGGAGCTATGGTGCCCTGCACAAGGTACTCAGCTCCGAATTTCTTCGCCTCCCTCTCGAAAACCTCTATGAACTTGGCACCTATTATCTTTCTTTTCTCCTCAGGGTCCGTCACGCCCTTCAGGGCTGAGATAAAATCCTCTGATGCATCTATTATCTTATAATTTAATCCTAGCCTGGAGAAGAGCGCATCGATTCTCTCTGCCTCTCCCTTTCTCATGAATCCCGTGTCCACGAATACCGCCAGAAGATTATCCCCGATGGCTCTATGTACAAGCACGGCGGCGGTAGTGCTATCCACACCTCCTGAGCAGGCAATTATAGCTCTGCCTTTAATTTCCTCTCTCAGCTCCTTTACTTTTTCCTCCACGAACTTATCCGGCTTGAACATGTTCCTGCACCTCTTTATCATCCTCAAGAACCTTCTTCCTCATCTTCTCCCTGTACGCTTCAATTTTCGAGGTCAAGGATTTATTCTTAAGAGCCAGAAGTTCAGCGCATAGAAGAGCACCATTGATGGCGTTATCCACACCTACCACAGCCACAGGCACTCCCTTAGGCATCTGCACCATGCTTAGGAGAGAATCCAAGGGTACCTTACCGCTTATGGGCACGCCCACCACGGGCTTTGTGGTGAGGGAGGCTACAAATCCTGGCAATGCGGCGGATAAACCCGCAAATACCAGAAAAACTTCGTGGCTGGTATTCATAACCATCTCTTCCACAAGCTTGGGGGTTCGATGGGCTGAGGCCACATGCACCTCAAAATCAATCCCAAGCTCCTTGAACACCTCAAGAGCCTTCATTGCTTTATCAAAATCGCTTTTGCTCCCCAGAAGAACACATACGCCCATAAAAAGAGATGGAAAAAAGATATAAAAAATTTAGGTCTTCATTATGATTCCCAGGAACACCAGAAAGCCCACGACTACCCCTATTATTCCTCCTCCAATGTAAAGCAGCCCTGGAAGTAGGAGATCATGGGTGAAATCTATGCTTCCGCTGTGCCAAGAGACAAAGTAAAGGATGAGGGGAATTACTACTCCTATTATCAGGAGAGTAACCCCCGCTGCTCTGCTTTTTCCACTGCCAAAGTAGGATGTGAGAGCACCGAGCACTATGAAGGTCAGCGCGAGGAGGACAAGAATGACCTGCAGGAACAGCAGCCAGTCCCAGGTAAACATAGGAATCCCCCTTTAGAACTTGATGCCGGTAAGAGTCTTGGTATCTATGACCCCATCTATCATCCTTATCTTTTCCACCACAATTTCGCCAAGCTCATTAAAGTCTTTAGTCTCAATCTTGGCGATAAGGTCGAACTCCCCAAATAGAGGATGCAGCTCAACGATTTCCGGTATCTCTTTCAGTGCATTGTATACTTCATGCTCCTTCCCCGGTGCCGTGCTTATCAGTACAAAACCCACTGCCATTTTTCATCACCACACATATAATGTATTCCATCTATAAAATTTTTCCCTTATAGCTGCTTTCTCCATAAAAAAGGTCAGAGGAGTTCATAGTACTTGGAGTTGAGAATCTTGGTGTTGAGCTCAGCATCACTTAACTCGCAGACCTCGTCCAGTATTT
Organism: DHVE2 group archaeon; assembly: GCA_026993785.1. Taxonomy (GTDB): domain Archaea; phylum Thermoplasmatota; class Thermoplasmata; order Thermoplasmatales; family Aciduliprofundaceae; genus S014-41. The sequence continues at coordinate 20,784 of JALWRZ010000012.1, read as the reverse complement.
CATCTATCTTTTTTCTCACTTCTTCAGGTAGCTTTCCTTCTACTTTGGCATCATCTCGCAGCTTAAGATACTTATAGCCCTCGCCCTGCACCTTCTCCACAGGTAATTCATCCAGAATTTGCGGTAGTTTCTCGCTATAGAAACCAAAGGAGGTCTTTTGATAATCAAGCTCTGTTAGCTTCTTTCCCTTCTCTTCCAGGTACTTCATATCCAGAAGGGCTATGAGTCTGCTTATGTGGAAGGGATGCAGGCCATCGCATTCCTTAAGCAGATATACCACAATATCCTTCTCATACATTTATAACCACCCCGCAACTATCTCCGCGATTTTTTTAATTTCCCGGGAGGCGGGGGAATCTGGGGCGTATTCCACCAGGGGTTTCATGGCAGCCAGAGATTTTGGCACCGAAGAATCGTAGGGTATCCTGCCTAAGATCTCAACCCCGTTCTCCCGAGCAAATCTCTCAATCCCATCGTATCCGGGATTTATACCATATTTATTTATCACCAGGAAGGGTTCTATTCTGAAATGCTGGGTGAGCCAGTAAACCCGCTGCAAGTCACTCAAACTTGAGGGCGTGGGCTCAGCAATGAGGATGGCTCTATTGGCACCGCTGAAGGATGCGATAACCTGGCAGCCTATACCTGCGGCTGCATCCACAATGATGTGCTTTGCCTTACCCTGCTTCACCCATTCCTTTGCAATGTTCTTCTCCTCCGTCACAAGTTTTCCGCTGTTGGGCTTACCAACATCAAGCTCCGCAGAGACGAGAGGGCCGTAACGGGTACTGGCGATTCTTATCCATCCAGATATGGTATCTCTTATCTCTATGGCATCCACAGGGCACACTGCCTTGCAAGCTCCGCAGCCCTCACATAGATACTGCTTTATTTTGTGTTTCCCCTCCTCCACATATATGGCCTCGTATATACACACATTATCACATAAGCCGCACTGAATGCAGGAATCGTTTATTATCGCAGTTTTAGCCGCCGTGAATTCCTTCTCCTGCTCCCATTCTTTCACATCGAATACTATATGAAGATTGGGAGCTTCTGCGTCGGCATCCACCGCTGCAATGCCATACTCCTGCAGGAGCGAGATAAGTGAGCCTGTGAAGGTACTTTTACCCACGCCACCTTTTCCGCTGGCCACAACTATGTCCAAGAAATCACCTCCTCTACCCTGCGAGTTATATCCTCAAATATTCTCGCTGCTTTACTATCAGGATATTTTAGCACAACAGGTATTCCCTCCACGTAGCTCTTAAGGATTTCATCGCTCATGGGTATCTCCGCTATTATCTCTGCATCGTATTTCTCTACAAGTTTCTCATGGGATATATCGCTCAAATCGCTGCGATTCACAACCACCCATGCCTTCAGATTTAGTTTTTTCAGAAGCTTTAGAATCATCTCCAAATCATGCACTCCCAGAGGGGTTGGTTCTGTAACAGCAATAACCACGCGGGAATCCTCTATGGCCGCGGCCACATGATTTCCCGTGCCGGGCATGGTATCAAAAAGATGTATATCCGCTTTGATTCCCATAGCCCTTCTTCTCGCTGCCAGAACTGTGGGGTATGATCTCTCCTCACCGTTCTCAAGTTTTCCCGTGACAAGCTCCAGATTTTCGTATATCTTTGTATGATATGTGTATCCAACCACCCTGTAATCGTCGAGAATTGCACCTTCCTCCGGGCAAACAAGCTGACAGGTGCGACATCCGGAGCAGAGAGTTGGCATGAGAAGGGGATAACCCTCCTTGAATTGAAGGAGAGCGTGTTCCGCACAGTTTTCCACGCATATCCCGCATTTTGTGCATTTGGAGTAATCGAATTTCGGCTTGAAAAGTGTGACTTTCTCCTCATTTTCCAGCTTTGCAGAGAGCAGAATGTGGTCGTTGGGGCACTCCACATCCGCATCTACAAGAACCACATGGTATTTCTTGGCGAGAGCCAGAGCTAAATTGGTAGCCACAGTGCTCTTACCGGTGCCACCCTTGCCACCGGTTACCGTGAGCTTCATTTATATCCCCTCTTTTACCAGGGACCCATGCCACCGCCGCCCATGCCGCGACCTCTACCACGACCTCTTCCCATGCCACGACCTCTGCCACGGCCCATACCTACGCCCATGCCTCCGCCATATTGTGCAGGAGGTAACTGACCGCGGAGATATTGCATAACCGCATCCCCAATTTTCATGGGTGGCGAGGAGCGCATATCTATACCCGCCATCTGCAGAGCTTGAGCGGAGTTGGGTCCTATGGCCCCCGCTATGACCGCATTGCAACCCTCGTTAATCACCGTTTGTGCCGCCTGGATACCGGCGCCGCTCCCTGCAGAGGCTCCCGGATTTGGAATGACATATGCATTTTTTATCTCCATACCTTCAACTTCCACTATGGTGAATGCAGGACATCTACCGAACTGCATGCTCACCATGTCATCAAGACCGCCTCGTGATTCCGAAGCCACGCAAATCTTCATTTCGGCTCACCGAAGGAGGATGGGCATCTCCCTTTTAAATATTTCTGGACACATGTGTGAATCTGCTGAGTTCAAAAAACAAAACTATTTTATGCTCTCAGATTATACCTATTGCGATGAAGAGGGCTAGTACTTTTGCTCTTGGGCTTGTTCTTGGTATAGCTTTTCTTGCCTTCAGCAGAAGCATAGGCTGGGCAATTAATAAGGGATTTACCTTCACCCTATTGAGCTACTACACTGATTCTCCCTCAATCAAGGGTGCGGCGCTTGCGGTGGAGGGGCTTATGGGTCTTATTGTTCCTCCCATAGTGGGTTGGTATAGCGACAGGATATTCACCAGAGCTGGGAGAAGGAAACCCTTTATCATAATAGGTGGATTCTTAGCCGGATTCTCTCTATATATGGCCTACTTATTCTATTCCTGGGGATTTGCCTTTGAGTTCTTTCTCTTTATGATTTCCTTCTTCTACTTCTCCATGCACCTTTACACTGCACCTTTCCGTGCATTGATGCCCGACCTGGTAGGTTTTGGAGAGCGTGGCAAGGCAAGTGGAATAATAACCCTCTTGGAAGTCATAGGCAGCCTTACAGGGTTCATCCTGGGCTCTATTCTCTGGGAGATCAATACTAGTTATCCCTTTATAATGGGTGCATTTCTCATTCCCCTGGCATCCGTGGTAACTTACACAACCATCAAGGAGAAGCCACTTAAAGAGACGCAGAGAATGGCTGTGATGAAGGAGGGGCTTTTGGAATACGCTCTTAAAATGTTTCTGGAGGGGGATACTCTTAAATTCTACCTTGCCCAGACTTTCTGGTGGATGGGTTTTGAATTCATAGGAATGTTCTTTGTGGGTATAGCAGCTCAGATTCTTCTGGGAGCGCCTACGGAGGAAAATATACATAAAATTACGGGAACTGCTGTGCTTCTCATGGGTATATTCAACATCGCTGCAATGTTTTCCGCGCTTCCGGGAGGGATAATATACGATAGGATAGGAAGGAAGAAAGCTATATTAATAGGAGATGCCATCTTTGGTCTCTCCATTCTCTCCGGTTTGTTGGCAACCGAATACATGCATATCCTAATAATACTCATCATCGCGGGTTTGGGCTGGGGAATGCTCCTTGCAGCTTCATACCCTGTTATAGGAGATCTTCTCACCAAATTCGAGAGGGAGGAATACAATGGAAGATACTATGGGGTGTTTGAGGCGTCCAGAAGCCTGCCAATAGTCCTCGGGGGAATTTTAGGAGGCGTAATTGTTGCCTCTACCGGCAACGATTATCGTTCCCTATTCCCTGCTTCCGCAATTATAGTTCTTCTGGCCATACCTCTTATCCTATGGATGAGGCACCTGGAGGAGTAGAGATGCTCCCTCTTCTCTTATCCGTTTTAGGGGTTATCATCCTCCTATTCTTTCTCTTTATATTCTTCGTAGCCTACAAACTTGTAACGCCATCCAGATTAATTGGACACTGGAACCCAGGGGATTTTGGCGCTGAATACGAGGGCATGGAGCTAATCACCGAGGATGATGTGAAACTGAAAGGGTGGTATATAAAGGGCGATGAGAGATGCGTAATCCTTGTCCATGGGTATTCAAGAAGCAGGTGGGACGATGTATATATGAGACCCATGATGGAGATGCTGTGGAAGAATGGATTCTCCATTCTTGCCTTTGACCTCAGAGCCCATGGTGAAAGTGGGGGGAAGCATACCACCCTTGGCGATAAGGAGTTCCTGGATTTGAAGGCCGCATTCAATTTCTGCAGGAAGAAATGTAGAAACATATACATTGTGGGTTATTCCATGGGTGGATTTTTGGCCCTCAAAGCTGCAGCCTCAGGTATGGGAGATAAAATCATCGCGGATAGCCCTTTTATAAGGGTAGATAAATCGGGGGCCAGGGGCCTTAAATACTTTGCCAACCTGCCTCCCTGGCTCTATTTCTTTGTGGGCCCCATAGCTGCAAAAATCGCCAATATAAATATAAAAAATCTTGATCCCTTCAGCTTTGCAAATAAGCTCCGCGTTCCTGTGCTCATCATCGCCGGAAATAATGATCCTCTGGTAAAGCTATCTGAAATTGAGGAATTCATTCGCATTTCGGGAAGAAATATTGAGCTGTGGACAACCTCCGCAGCCCATGTGCGCAGTATCCAGGTCAATCCGAAGAACTACCTCAAACGCATCTTGGGATTTCTGGAAGGGTGAGATGACGAGGAGGAAAATTGACCAGCTCGTTTAATCATGTAGCCTAGATTCACTCCACCCTCTCAATCTTCACCTTGTGCTCTTTAAGCCATTTCACATAGAACTCTATGAACTTTAGGCGCTCCTCAAAGTTTCTGCGCTTTATCTCCTCCATTTCCTTGAGGTCTATTTCTGGGAGCTCCATTCGAGATACCCCTTGGGGAGATTTTTAATCTTAGAAGATTTATCAAATTAAAAGATGGAATAAAAATAGAAAAGGATTAATGGCCTGCGCCGATTTCCTCGGCGATATCCTCGAGATCGAGGGATACAAGTTTCACCTTTGTGGGTATGCCATCCTCGCTCCATCCTCTGGCCTGATAGTACTCATCGAGCATATGCTCTAGTTCCTTCGGCTTCACGTAGGATCCGGCGCTTTTACCCTTGGGGATTGGCTCGTGCATAATTCTCCAGGGCAGCGTATCATCTTTTCTGCTAAATCCCTCGCGGACATTAAATGCTCGAGCCACGTTGTAGATACGCTCTCCTATGGTTATGAGCTCTGCATTACTAAGTTTCATACCTGTGACCGCTTCTACGAGCTCCGGTATACCTTCAAGGAAGTACATATGTCGGGAGAACTTGCAAAGACCTACAGCATCGTAGACCTGCATGAGGTCTTCGTGGACTTTTACTTCAAATCCTTTATTCTCTGCGCTCAGACGATCAATCCCATCGAATTTCCACCAGCGACCCACGAGTTCGGTGCCGTAAACTCCACCTGTTAGATGGCATGCTCCACGATATGATACTGCGATTGCCAGGGCCATGCCCTTTATTCCCCGTACGTCATATGCAGGCAGTTCAAGTCCCTTCACATGTATTGCGAATTTCTCGCTTCCCTTGCCCAGCCTCTCACTGGCTGCCTTGCTACCATCAGCGAGTAGCTTGCCAAGATTTCCTTCACGATAGGCCATCTTGCGAAGCGTCTCAGCGGCAGCCTCTACGTTTCCAAATCTTAAATCCAGACCATCTGTGTCTTCCTTTGTCAAGAGACCGCGCTCATAGGCCTCCATAGCCCAGCCAATGGTGACACCGGCGGATATGGTATCCATGCCGTACTCATCGCAGAGCAGATTCAGATAAGCCACACCTTCAGGGTCATCAATCTCAAGTTCACCGCCAAGGGAGTACAAGGTTTCGTATTCTGGACCATCTATCTCCTCGCCAGGCCTGTACTTTGTGAGTTTGAACACCTGCGAGCAAGGCTTGGTACAATTGGGGCAGGGGTTGCGGCCGCTCCTGAATTTGGGTACCCAGTAGTATGGATCTATGCCCAGAAGCTCGTTCTCCTTCGCCTTATCGTAAAAGCTCTGGAAATAGCCCCACTGCCAGTTCCTCGTGGGGAATGTGCCACGCTCCAAGTTCATCCACCGCAGGAACTCTCCGCTTCCATAGTTCATATCGTCCTTGGTTGCAGGATGATCCTTTATTATCTTGGCCCATTTGGCTATGAGCTTGAGCAGTTTGCTCTTATCTGCAGGCTCAGGCTTTTGAGTGCCCTTAACTACGATACCCTTCAACTTCTTACTTCCCCATACCGCGCCTATTCCTGTTCTGGCAGCCTGGCGCTCTTCAAAATCCACACCTGCTATTCTGCTTAGATTCTCTCCTGCTGGGCCTATGACCGCGGTGCTTACCTTTCCATATTTTTCCTTCAAAAGTTTCTGCGCCTCACGGGTTGTTTTACCCCAGAAGTCATCTGCGGGCTCAATACTTACTTTATCATCATCTATTCTCAGCACCACGGGCTTATCGCTCTTACCCTCGATTATTAGCATCTCGTATCCTGCCTTCTTAAGCTCCACACCCATAGGAGCGCCTACAACGCTACGTGCAAATGCACCTGTTAATGGAGACTTGGAAGTCATTGAGGTTTTAGAAGCAGTAGGTATTCCATAGGGCGTGAGTAAACCAGGGGCTATGAAAATCTTGTTTTCTTCTCCAAGAGGATCCGCACCCTTGGGAACTTCTTTGTAGAGATAATAGGCGGCGAATCCCAGACCACCCAGGAATTTTCTGGCAATATTTTCATCAACATCTTCCCTTTTTATCTCGCCAGTAGATAGATTCACCCTCAAAATTTTACCGTAGCCCTTCATAATTTATCACCGAAGGAGATATGGAAAAGAGGGATATAATATTTCGTTATGCTTATCTGAACTTTTCGAGCACTTCATCAAATATTTCCATACCTTTTCTTATATGTTCCTCACTGGCCGCGTAGGAAAAGCGAATGTGTCTCTTACCTGCGCTTCCAAAAGCCTCACCGGGGGTGCAAAGCACACCGCGCCTCACCATTTCCTTCACAATCTCTGTTGGATCGGCATCAATCTCTATTTTGGGGAACATGTAGAAAGCTCCTTTGGGAAGATTCGGCTTAACACCATCAATATTGCTCAGCAGCTGGTACATCAAATTCCTTCTTTTCCTGAATTTCTCTCTCATCATCTCGGTGTAGTAAGCGCTCTTCTTCAGGGCAGCTAAAGCTGCGTATTCTATAGGGCTTTGGGGGCATGCCACCAGATAATAATGCATCTTTCCAATCTGCTCCACGAATTCTTTAGGAGCTATTATGTATCCAAGTCTCCAGCCGGTCATGGCAAATTCTTTAGAGAAGGAGTTGATGAAAATAAGCTTATCGTACTTACCCAATAATGTGGTAGGTTCAGATTCGTAAACAAGGTGGAAATATACCTCATCGGATATTAAAATAAGGTCGTTATCCTCAGCGATGTCCACAATCATCCTCACATCCTTCTCTTGAAGCACACCGCCTGTGGGATTATTGGGATAATTCACAATTAGTGCCTTCGTTTTCTTGTTTATCCTATCCTGAAGATCTTCCTGTGTAGGTACAAATTCGTTCTCCTGAAGAATGGGATAATCCACGGGTTTCCCTTCCCCAATCATTATATGTGGCTTGTAAAGCACAAATCCAGGGTTGGGATAAAGCACCTCATCTCCCGGATTTATGAGAGAGAGCATGGTCGCCATAAAGGCTTCGGTGCCGCCAACGGTCACGATAACATTATCAGCTGTGAAATCCCCATATTTGGAATATTTTTCCGCTATGGCCTCCCTGAGCTCCTCGAAACCCCTTGAGGGCCCATATTTATTGTATCCCTTCTTTGTGGCTTCATAAAGCGCATCCTTTGCCTCTGGCGGTGGCTGAAAATCTGGCTCACCAAGTCCCAAATTTATGACATCTCCCTTGGCCATATCGAAAATTTTCCGAATTCCTGACATCTCGATATTTAAAACTCTGTGTGAGAACATACTATCTCTCATGCGTACAAGAAATTAAAGATTTTCATAGGTATGCTTTAACACGGCAGAGCAATAATGTTTATGTAGTTGGAAATCTATCACTTGCACGGTGATTCAAATGGTGTTTGAGAATGAGAAAATAAAGGAGATTCTGGAGTACTACCGCAAGATATGGGCCCTGAACCACGCATCGGGATTGATGGGATGGGATATGGAGGTTTATATGCCAAAGGAGGGTGTTAGGGAAAGAAGCGTTGCCCAGGGAGAGCTATCTATGCTATTGCATCAGCTGATTACCGATGATAAATTTGTGGAAATGGTAGAGAAGGCTGCCGAGCAAGAAGGTCTCAATGAATATGAGCAGGGAGTTATTCGCGTGCTTAAAAGAGAGATAAAGCATGCCAAAGCGATACCTCGCGAGGTTATAGGCGAGTTATCTCGAGTAACTGGAGAGGCAACCATGGCCTGGAGAGAGGCCAGAGAGAAAAATGACTATGAGAAGTTCAAACCCTATCTGGACAAGATCATAGAGCTTGAAAGGAAAATAGCCGATTATCTTGGTTACGAGGAGCACCCCTACGATGCCCTTGCAGATCTTTTCGAAGAGGGTTACACAGTGCGTGATTACGACCGCTTCTTTGGAGAGATAGAGAAACCTCTCAAGAATCTGCTTCAGAAGATTATGGAAAACTGGCCCAAGGAGCATCCCCTTGAGAGCAGGGAATACGATAAGGAGAAGCTTAAGAAAGTTAACTTAGAGATTCTAAAGCTTCTCGGCTACCCGCTGGAATCCAGAGCCAGGATGGATGTATCTGCGCATCCATTCACAATAGGGCTCGGCGTGGGTGATGTTCGTATTACCACCAGATACGAGGGATTCGATTTCAAAAGAAGCCTGCTTGCAGTGGTGCATGAATTTGGCCATGCCTTATATGAGCTTCAAATATCTCCTGAATTCTCCATGAGCCCCATAGCTCATGGAGTATCCTCAGGTATACATGAATCACAATCAAGATTCTGGGAAAATATAATTGGACGTTCTAAAGAATTCGCAGAAAACATCTATCCTTTACTTAAAGAGAACTTGGATTTTATGGCAGAGTACTCACCAGAGGATATATACATCTATTTTAACACTGTAAAACCGAGTCTGATAAGGGTGGAAGCCGATGAGGTCACCTACAACATGCATATTCTACTTCGCTATACCTTAGAGAAACTTATGATAACAGGGGAAATAAACACTTCTGATCTCCCAGAGCTGTGGAATGAGAAAATGGAGGAGTATCTTGGCATAAAACCAAAGGATTATAAGGATGGTGTGTTGCAGGATATCCATTGGAGCCTGGGTTCCATAGGATACTTCCCTACCTACTCCTTGGGCACGGTGCTTGCAGCTCAAATAGGATATCATGCTTCTAGAGATATTCCCGGGTTCCAAGAAAAGATAAGGAGTGGAGAATACGGGGAAATAAGGGAATATCTTCGTGATAAAGTGCATCGTTATGGTAGCATGTATCCTCCCAAGGAGCTTCTCAAGAAAAGCTTTGGTGAAGAAGTTGAGCCAAGGTATTTCTTGGAGTATCTGGAGAAAAAATATCTCTCCTAAATTTTTTGTTTTAAAAAATAAAGAGAAAAGGTGTTTAGAGATACTTTATCTTGCTGGAAGCTCTGAAGGTGAACTTCTTCTTCTCAGGAACATTTATGACTTCCTTGGTTCTGGGATTCCTAGCCTTTCTTGCCTTCTGTACTCTGCGCTCAAAAATGCCGAATCCTACAAGATTCACCTTGTTGCCCTTGTTTACCTGATCAACTACTTCCTCCACAAATGCCTTTATTACCTCTCTTGCCTTCTTCTGACTTACTCCTGCCTTCTTGGCAACATTCTTTGCCAGTTCGCTAATTCCTACCATTTTTCTTCACCCCGTTATAGGTATCTCCATTCTAATATATATATTTTTTTGTTTGAATTACCAGGAAATCCCGTGCTATATTGTTTTATAAATTTATTCGAATTAAATAGATCCTCGCAAATCCCGTCCAAAGCAAAATTTTTTAATGATTGCCCCCATAATCGCCTGTGGACTGGAGAAGAAAAAAGGCCAGAAAAATTGCGTGGGAAAGAATTCAAATCCTCTTTCAGTTGGCCCTAGAGGAGGGAAGAAAGGGCAATTTAGAGAGGGCTAGAAGATATGTGGAGCATATGCGAAATCTCTCGCAAAAGTATAAGGTCAGGCTCCCAAAGGAGATAAAGATGTATTTTTGCAAAAAATGCAATAGCATCCTTATTCCGGGTAAAACCTCACAGGTCAGGCTGAAGAAGAAAAAGATTGTGATAAAGTGCCTTAACTGTGGAAACTACAAGAGGTATCCATACAAGAGATAGTCACTCGGAGATTGTCTCTAATTCGAAGAGAACGTTGAAGCCTTTAAGTGTCTCGTGCACTTTGTCTGCAAACCATATGGCGTCTTTTACCGTTGCTCCATTGTCCCACTCGTAAACCATGTCGTAGGCGCCTGTAATGGGCTTGAATCCCAGAGACTGCAGTCTGCCCATAACCTCGCTTGGACTTGCACCCTCGCTGTTGAACATTATCTTGAGGTATGTTTTCATGCTCATACTAACGGGGGAATCGCATGCTCTATATTTATTTTTTCCTGTGACGCTCTCTGATATATTTACAATCGATGCCGCGGGATTGATGTAATGCATCACTATTAATGTCTGAACACTCGATACCCGGTGAATATCATAGCCATATTGTGTTCATCTGCTGCCTCTATAACCTCCTCATCCCTTATGGAGCCTCCAGGCTGTATGACCGCAGTTATTCCTGCCTTAAATGCTTCATCTATCCCATCCCTGAATGGAAAGAATGCGTCCGATGCCATTACAGCACCTTTAGCTCGTGCTTCAGCTTTCATGGCCGCGATTTTAACCGCGTCCACACGGCTCATCTGCCCAGCACCTATACCTACGGTAGCTAAATCTTTAGCGAACACTATGGCGTTGCTCTTCACATGCTTGACAACATACCATGCAAAGATTAGATCTCGAATCTCCTCGTGTGATGGTTCTCTTTTTGTCACCACTTTAAAACGCTCGAGCCTCTTTTTATTCCTGTCCTGCAGTAAAAATCCAAATCCAACATCTCTGAGCTCATAATCATCACTTTTTTCTTTTTCCGCCACTATAATCCTTATATTTTTCTTCTTTTTTAGAATTTCCAGTGCTTCCGGTGTAAATTCCGGTGCAATTACGACTTCGATAAACTTCTTCTTCATCTCCTTTGCCACCTCTTCCGTAACACTCCCATTGAATGCAACTATGCTTCCATAAGCCGATAGAGGATCCGAGGCCCAGGCCTTCTGGAAAGCCTCAAGAAGATCATCTCCCAGTGCTGCACCACAGGGATTGGAATGCTTTATCACAGCACAGGCAGCCTCATCGAATTCATTTACCAGCTCCCAGGCACCGCTCATATCGTAGATGTTATTGAAGGACAGCTTCTTACCGTGAAGTTGCGTAAATCTTGGAATATTGGAATAAAAAGCACCTCTCTGATGAGGGTTCTCTCCGTACCGTAACTTCTCAAACTTTTTAGCGTGAAGAAGCAGATGCTCTGGCAGTCCTTCCTTGAAGCGTCTCCACAGGGTGTTATAAATAAGGATATCATAGGAAGCTGTAACCGCGAAGGCTTTCATGGCGTACTCCCTCCTCTTTTCAAGATCGAATTTTCCCTCTTTGAGAAGCTTTACTGCTTCCTCATACTGCTCAGGCGAGGAGATTACTATTACCCGATGATAATTTTTGGCAGCGGCTCTAAGAAGCGCTACACCACCAATATCTATATTCTCTATGAGTTCATCCTCATCAGCGCTTATAAATTTTTCAAAGGGATAGAGGTTCACGATAACCACATCTATGGACTCCATACCTAAGGGTACAAGTTCCTCAGGCTCTCTGGCAAGAATAGCTCCCATTATTGCAGGATGCAGAGTTTTGACTCTCCCACCCAGAATCTCCGGGAAATTAGTTACCTCTTCCACCTTTTTTACCTTGATACCATGGCTGCTGAGATACCTGTAGGTGCCCCCTGTGGAAACAATCTCGTAGCCAAGATTTTCAAGCTCTCTGGCAATATACTCCACCCTTTCCTTATTGGATACGCTTATGAGTGCTCTCATACTCCTCTAATACAGGGTGAGAAGATAACCTTTGCGGTTGCTCAGACCTCTACCGGAAGATGAAGCTTCTCCACTATTTCCTTGTATCGATTTCTTATGGTTACCTCTGTCACGCCTGCGACCTCTGCAACTTCTCTCTGCGTGCGTCGCTCGTTCATCATAATGGATGCTATGTAAATGGCTGCGGCAGCTACTCCTGTAGGACCACGACCGGAAATTACGTCCATCTCCCTTGCAATCTTTATTATTTCGTAAGCCTTCTTTTTAACATCGCCACTTAGCTTGAGCTTGGAGCAGAAACGATCTATATAATCTTCAGGCTTAGTAGGCAGTATATTGAGCTTCAGTGTTCTGCTCATTATGCGATACACCCTTCCGATCTCTCTCTTCTTTATCCTGGTAACAGATGCGATCTCATCCAGTGTTCTTGGAATATTCATCATTCTGCATGCCGCGTAGATGCTCGCAGCTACCACACCCTCAATGCTGCGCCCCCTTATCATATTCTCCTTCACGGCCTTGCGATATATGACGGCAGCAGTTTCGCGAACATCCTTGGGTAGCCCTAGGTTTGAGGCCATTCTCTCAAGTTCCTGAAGTGCCTGGCTGAGATTCCTCTCGGCAGAATTACTTACCTTGATTCTCTTCTGCCACTTTCTCAGACGATAAAGCTGTGCTCTGCTCCTCGTAGGGATGCTCTTCCCATAGGAATCCTTGTTCTTCCAGGAGATTTCGGTACTAAGCCCCTTGTCATGGATAGTGTAGGTCATAGGTGCTCCTGTCCTTGCTCTACTCTCCTTCTGCTCAGCATCAAAAGCACGCCATTCTGGACCCTGATCTATGTAGCTCTCATCTATCACAAGGCCACAATCCATACATACAAGCTCTCCCCTCTCGTAATCACGCACAAGATGCGTAGAGCCACATTCCGGACATCTCGTAATTTCATCTATCCACTTCTTTTTTTCGGACATTTCCATCACCTCTTACATACACCTCACCCACAATCCTCCCCCATTTTCTTTCCACTTTTATCTTAGCATAAGGCTCGTTCACCGGTCCGAAAATCTTTACAATGCGACCTATGTATCTTCCAGAGGAAGAATATACCTTCTTCCCCAGTTTGCTGACCTTTATCCTCGCTATGATGTACTTTCCCTTCTCACAGATAACTCTTCCTTTTATCTTCACAAGAAGATAGAGGTAATCTAGTATTTAAATTTTTCGCAAATGTTAAAAAATTTTCTATTTGCCGCCTCAAACACCTTGAGAGCATACGCTATGATTTAGAATTTAAAGCTCAAAAAAGGAGATGCGGAAATAAAGCTTATTCCTCTTCCTTGAGATATTCCCTCAAAATCTTTATGGCGCACAGATCACCGCACATAGTGCATACCTGGGGGCTGTGGGGATACCTCTCTTTTCGAATCTTTATGGCGTTTTCCTTATCTATGCTCAGGTTTAACTGCTCATCCCAGCGTAGCTTGCCGCGAGCTTCCGACATGCGGTAATCCCACTCATACTCCTCCTTGAATCTCGTGAGATTAACAGCATGCGCTGCGATCCTCGTTGCTATAACGCCCTGCTTAACCTCTTCTTCATTAGGCAATGCAAGATGCTCTGCCGGCGTGACATAGCAGAGGAAATCTGCACCAGCCATGGCTGCAATAGCTCCACCGATAGCAGCGGTAATATGATCGTAGCCGGATGCTATATCTGTAACAAGAGGACCGAGGACATAGAAAGGTGCGTTATCCGTGGCAATTTTGGCGATTTTTACATTGGCTTCTATCTGATCTATGGGAATATGGCCGGGGCCTTCAACCATGGCTTGAACACCATACTCTCTGGCCCTTTTTACAAGTCTTCCGATAGTATACAGCTCATGGATCTGCAGAAAATCCGTGGCATCTGGTAGCCCACCAGGACGCAAACCATCACCCAGGCTTACGGTGGCATCGTATTCTCCAAGAAGCTCAAGGAGATAATCATAATTACGATAGAAGGGATTTTCCTCTCCGTTATGGAGAATCCACGCCGCATGGAATGTTCCTCCTCGAGAGACAGTGCCCACGACGCGTGGATTCTTCTTCATCTTCTCAACGGCTTCCTTTGTAACGCCAACATGAATCGTTAGAAAATCCACTCCATCTTTGAGATGTGTTTCAACGGCGCGAAACATATCATCCTCGGTCATCTCCACAATGGCCTTCTTTTTCTGCAGCATCTCCCAGGCTGCCTGATAGATGGGAACGGTGCCGATTACCATGGGCACCTCGCGCATTATGCGGCGCCGAATTTCGTTTAAGTCACCTCCTGTGCTTAGATCCATAATCGTATCCGCGCCGTATTTCTTTGCAATATTAGCCTTTCTAACTTCAGCCTCCACGTCTACGATGTCCATGGATGTACCGATATTTGCATTAACCTTCACACGGAGACCTATGCCAACACCCACAGGTTCCACATCGTGCCTCAAATTTTTGAGTATGACCACATGCCCAGCGGCAACTCTTCTTCTCAACTTCTCTATATCCACGCCCTCTTTTTTTGCAATGAACTTCATTTCCTCGCTGTATTCCCCATTTCTGGCGATTTTCATCTGCATAAATGTCACCGATACCCCATAGTGCAATGGTAAATAAGGATTTCTAAACAGATTTGGGTAATGAACTACCTCACAATAACCACCCGGATCTCCTCAAGATCAAATATTCCCGATGCATAGTCCCTTATTTCGTTCACTTCGATATTTCGAAATTCATTCAATAATTCTTCAAAGCCTCCGTATCTCATTTTAGGGTCAATGTTCAAAAGATATTCCATCCCGTAGGGGCTTCTCTCCCTTTCTAATAATTCCAGGGTGAGGATTCTCTTTGCAATTTCTAGATCCTCTTTCGAAATTTTCATCTTCTCTATGAAGGAATTGAACATCTTCCGTATCTCCCCTGCATTCTTGGTGTTTGCGCCCACGTAGAAGAAAAATCCACCCTGAGAATTGTGCCATTCTACCCGTGATTCCACCATGTATGCCTTCCGATGGAACTCGTGCCAAAACAGGGAGGTTGGATAGTTTCCCCAAATTACAGAGAGGAGATGCGCACGGAGATCATAATTCTTCAGAGGAAAGGCATATACGATTTCTGCATTCTCGATGCCCCTTTCCACCACCATTTCTCTCTGCGAATAAGATATTCTCTGGGGCTCTGGCTTAAGCCCTCCTTGAGGAATGGGGGAACTTCCAATTTCCACTTCCTGGGATACAAGCAATAGAGAATTTTCCGAGTGGTAATATCTTTTGTGCCATTCCTGAAGGCACTCAATATTCATATTTTCCAGTTCTTCCTTGGTTCCCATGCTGAATCTGAAATCCCATCCAAAAATTAGGTTGCGAGCCCATTCATAAGCTAATTCCCATGGATAGAAATCGCTCTCTTTTACAACGGCAGGAATTATTTTGCTCTCTTTCTCCTCTTCTACCTTCTCAGGTGGAAATAATGGATGATAAACGAGAGACAATAGAATCCCCAAAACATCTTCAGCATCTTCAGGAAGGGATGAAAAGAAGAAAATCGTTCTATCTGCTTGCGTCTCCCCATTTAGCATAACTCCATATTTTCCCACATCCATATCGGGCTCTGGATGCTCACCACTTCCGAGAAAAACAGAATGCTCGAGAAAATGGGATATTCCTCTCATTCCTACGGGCTCATGGCTCCAGCCAACATTCACGCTTAGCAAAACATTGGCGAGTTTCCTAGGTTCTTCAACCCTCATAATTTGCATAACTATTATACAAACTTTTCATAATTTAAATTTTTCTACCTCTAAAACAAAACCACCAAACCTCTCCAAAATTTAAGAAAGAGTAGAATAGAATTACCGGATAATAGAATGCCCAAGCCAAATAAAAAATGCCCATGGAAATTCAATCACTATTTACAACCTCTCGAAGAATTGCCATAACATTCTCAAGCTCCTGAACACCAACATCTGTAAGTTCTACAAATTTCGTAGGTCTTTTGCCAATTCTATAATAAGTTTTCACAATACCTCTCTTTTCCATTTCGCGAAGATGAAATCCAAGATTCCCTGGAGTAAGATTTAGAGCCCTGACCATATCCATAAACATTGCCCTTTCTCGGGACAAAAGATAGAGAGCTATAGCCAATCGTATGGGATTACCTAGGGGTGATTTCGCAAGTTCTCTTAGAGCAGTGAGAGCCATATCACTCCCTCATAGCTTTTCTTAAATATAGAAATCCAGATAGAGCGAAAGAGAAAGAGATAACCACAATCGCAAACAGGTTTCCAGAAAGCGGCAGGCAACCTTCCAGATAGATTGCACCCAAGATTATCATCCCTGCAATGAGTATCTGAATATCCCATGATTTTTTAAATGCCAGATTAACAGAGAACATTAAAAGCAGCCCTATACCTGCAAAAGCAAGCATCCAACTGCTCTCGGAACGGAAAAATACTGTGGCCAAAATTGCAGCAACGACCCAAGAAAGCATCTGAGAGTATAAATACCATTTTGATAATTCTCTTTTTATCCCAAGCACTTTCTCGATTTCCTCTACCTTCCTAGCAACTCTACTTTCTTCAATTACAAACCAGAGAGTAGCTATTAGTGATATTATGAAAGAGATGAGATCAGTGTTTACAGATGAGAATTGACTCACAAGAAGCCTAATAATATAAAGCATGGGAATTACAGCAGCCCAGAAAATAAAAGGATATGCCAGATATGCCTTCTTCACAAGGTTCAATTCTCTCTCCACCGCTTTGAGAGCCTCGGTAAGATCTCTTATCTCTTCCATATTTCTCACCTCTATGAAATATGCAAAATATTATTTATAATGCAGCGAAGTTTTGGATCCCAAAACAAATGGAAAAAATTTTATTAGTGGAGATAATGAAACTATTATGAATATTCTCCCACTTAAGCAGGAAAATCTTGTGGAATTTCAGAATCTTTACATCCGCTTTTATTTTGAATTGCGCTCTAAACAGGGATGGAAACCAGGAGATGAGAATGCCTATAAAAAAGAAGCTGCACATTATTTCAATCGTGGAGATATTATTCTCCTTGCAGTGCAGGATGGAAAAAGCATAGGATTCGCTCGGGTATCCTCACGGGAGGGAAATTACTGGCTCGAAGAAATTTATGTTGTTCCTACTCATCGAGGTAAAGGAATTGGTAGCGCCCTGGTAAAAGAGGCCGAGAGGGAGGTGATGAAGCATGATGACTCGTTATATCTTTTTGTTCTCCCTCAGGATAAGGAGGCCATAGGCTTCTGGAAAAGGATGGGTTACGATACCATAAACACCATTGAACTGGTTAAGAATATAGATGAAAGGAACGCGGATTATCGTCACACAGTGGAGCTTCTGGGTGAGAATTTCAAAATTTATGGATGGAAAAATGAGAATTTTGATGAGGAGGAGTTGGAATTTATGCATCTCCTGGAAAGATTTTATGAAAATGGTGGCACAAAAGAGGACTTTTTGGATATGGTAAACAAAGGCATTAAAGATTGGCTTGAGAACGTGAAAAGATGCAGGTTGGCCATTGAAAAGGTTTCAAAAAATGTGGGAAGAGATTTCCATGTCACCCCATCGGAACTTTGGAGATACCTCAACGCCGAAAGTTATGAAAAGGACACTTATACGCCGCAGAAGATTTTGGAAAATGATTATCTAATCCTGCATGAGTTGAGGGAAATTGAGGAACTTAAAAAGAAGGGAATGAAAATTACATCGAAGGTAATCTTGGAAAATCCAGAGGTTATTTACGAAGCTCATATAAAAGCTCTGCAAGAGGAACTCCGTATTGCCTTTCAAAAAGGAGATAAACATTGGATTAAAAGCAGAATAAAGGATCTCAGAAACTATCTCGAGGATCCATATTTGCCAGAAAAATTGAGACCACAAGTGAAAGAACTTCTGAAGCTTTACCAAAATTAGAAGAAGATACCCATTTTCTTCCAAAAATCTTTTTATTCCTGGCTACAATGTCCGCTTATGTATCCCGATGTCCAGAGCCTTAGACCCGAGAGGAGGTACAAAATAACACGCGTGGGTGTTAAGAATGTGGTCAAGCCTATATTTGTGAAGAGGGGGGACAAAATAATAACACTGGTGACGACCATAGACATTTTTGTGGATCTTCCTCCCTCTAAGAAGGGCTCCGATATGTCCCGAAACATTGAGGTCATATCAGAAATAGTGGAAGAAAGCGTAACCACACCCTGCACAGGAATAGAGAATCTGGCGAGCAGAATCGTTAAGAAGGTGAAGGAGAAACACGAATACGCTACGTATGCCGAAGTAAATCTGTATGCGGATTACTTTCTGGAAAGGCGCACTCCCCTGGGGAGAAAGACCATAGAAAGATACGGACTAATAGGAAGAGCCAGGATGAGTGAGGAAGGCGTGAAAAAGATGGTGGGTGTGGAGGTTGTAGGTATGACCGCCTGTCCCTGCGCCATGGAGACAGTTAGAGCGATACTTAAGGAGAGATACAACGATGAGATTTTAGAGAAGATTCCCGTGCCTACGCACAATCAGAGAAATATAGCAACGGTGATGCTGGAGGTTCCTGAGGGCTATGATATTGAGGCGAATGATCTTATCGAGATAATAGAGGAATCCATGTCCTCACCCACCTACGAGATTCTCAAGCGTAAAGATGAGGGAGAAGTTGTTTTAAAGGCGCATGAAAATCCCAAATTTGTGGAAGATGTTGTGCGTGAAATTCTGCATCGAATCCTGGAAAAGTATAAAGAACTTCCCGATGATGTTCTTGTGGTGGTTAGAAGCGAGAGTGAGGAAAGTATTCATAAGCATAATGCATTTGCGGAGCGTGTAACAACCCTGGGGGAGCTTAGGGAATGATTGGAATTATCGGAGGCAGTGGCCTGTATGCGGGAATAAAGGGACTGGAAGGAAGGAAAAAACTCGTTGCTACCCCCTATGGAGAAGTCACGGTTATCCAAGGAAAGAATTTTCTCTTTCTCTCGCGCCATGGCACACCTCCTCGACCACCCCATGCTATAAATTATCACGCAAATATTATGGCCTTCAAAATTCTGGGTGTGGAAAAAATCATAGCTGTAAGTTCCGTAGGCTCATTAAATGAAAGATTTTCTGTGGGCGCAATTTTTCTGCCCGATGATCTTCTGGATTTTACCGGGAGGGTGTGGAGCTATCATAATGAGGAACCATACCATGTGAATATGTATGAACCCTTCTGTCCTAAGTTAAGAGAGCTTCTGCACAGCGCGCTGGGAGTTCCCATGGGAGGTACTTACGCCACCATGAAGGGACCGCAATTCGAGACCAGAGCGGAAATACGCATGCTTAGAATTCTCAATGCGGATGTTGTGGGTATGACCGTTGCTCCAGAGGCCAGATTGGCTAAGGAACTTGGAGTATGCTACCAGCCCCTATGCATCGTGGTTAATCGCGTGGGTGCGAAGACATCACACCAGGAAACTCTTCAGATGATGAAAAAGCTGGAGGGAAAAATAGGGGATATGTTGAGAAGATTTCTCTCCCTCTAAAAATTTATCTACCATATTTTAATTCCCTTTTCAAGGGGCCGTGGGGTAGCTTGGCATCCTTCCGGCTTCGGGTGGGGAACCACCAGAGGGTTCCTTTACCTCCTGCAACCTCCGGAAAAGCCGGTGACCTGGGTTCAAATCCCAGCGGCCCCACTTTTGAGTTCAAGAGGTAAGAGAAACATTGAAAATTCCTTATCCACAGTACTGGTAATTTTCCAGAAAAAGCATAAATAGAGGGTGTGCATGAGAAGATATAGCATAGGCGAAAGGAATATATATCCGTTGTTCATTAGGGGCCTTGCAAGGGCAGCCAATAAGGCGCCAGGTGTGAGTGATGAGCATCTGGGTTCCGTGGCTGCTCAAAATATTGTGGGGATTTGAGAAAAACTTCCCTCGGGGGAAGGACCTCTCAAATCCGACGCTCGATAGATGTGCAGACTGCGGTCTGCCGCTAATTGTACTCTCCAAGCGTTAGGCGGATCAACTCCGGTTGATCCTGCCGGAGGCCACTGCTATCGGGCTCCGACTAAGCCATGCGAGTCAAGGGGCTCCTTCGGGAGCACCGGCGGACGGCTCAGTAACACGTGGACAACCTACCCTCGGGTGGGGGATAACCTCGGGAAACTGAGGCTAATACCCCATAGGCCTCGGGTACTGGAAGGTCCTGAGGCCGAAAGCTCCGGCGCCCGAGGATGGGTCTGCGGCCTATCAGGTAGTTGGTGGTGTAAAGGACCACCAAGCCTACGACGGGTACGGGCCCTGAGAGGGGGAGCCCGGAGATGGACTCTGAGACACGAGTCCAGGCCCTACGGGGCGCAGCAGGCGCGAAACCTTCGCAATGCGCGAAAGCGCGACGAGGGGAGCCCGAGTGCCCTTCCTTCGGGGAGGGCTTTTCCGGAGTCTAAAAAGCTCCGGGAATAAGGGCTGGGCAAGACGGGTGCCAGCCGCCGCGGTAATACCCGCAGCTCGAGTGGTGGCCACTATTATTGAGCCTAAAGCGTCCGTAGCC
>JALWRZ010000011.1 GCA_026993785.1 DHVE2 group archaeon | reverse complement strand
ACCGCCAGCGCTAAGCTGGAGGAAGGTGGGGTCAACGGTAGGTCAGTACGCCCCGAATCCCCCGGGCTACACGCGCGCTACAAAGGGCGGGACAATGGGTTGCGACCCCGAAAGGGGGAGCTAATCCCGAAACCCGTCCGTAGTTCAGATCGAGGGCTGTAACTCGCCCTCGTGAAGCTGGATTCCGTAGTAATCGCGGGTCAACATCCCGCGGTGAATACGCCCCTGCTCTTTGCACACACCGCCCGTCAAACCATCCGAGTTGGCTCTAGGTGAGGCCCTGTTCTCTGGGCAGGGTCGAACCTGGGGTCAGCGAGGAGGGTTAAGTCGTAACAAGGTATCCGTAGGGGAACCTGCGGATGGATCACCTCCTAAGTTTGCGGCAGGCCGCGGGCACATTATCTATCGAGCGTCTCACAGGAAAAAGTTTATTATCCTTCCCTGCTTATTTTCCCCCATGAGCTTAAAGGGTATGCTCACTGCCTATCGAGTATTTATAGCCGTTTTCCAAGTAGCTCTCATTCTTCTCATATTTCTCGCGGTATATTTTGTGGCATCGCAACAGGTGCGGGTGGAGGAAATAGGCGAGCCAGACATCACCTTTGACGGGAGCAGCATAATCCTGAAAGTTCCAGTTAAAATCGCCAATGAGGGGTTATTTGACATAAAGGATATAACCCTTCAATATCAACTCAGGAATTCCAGCGCGGAATTTTTAGAGGCCACGGAATACCTTGGCGATGTTAATGGCGGGGAGGTAGCCGTGATACCCCTGCCCGTGGAGATCAACCTTACAAAGCTTTACGAGATGGAATCCCCCAATTTTTACCATTTCTTCCACTATGATAAGTTCAAGGCGAATTTTACCCTGAGCCTTAAGTATCTGTTCAATATGGTGTCCGTTACCACAAGATACAATACAACAATCACATGGAAACCCCCTGTTAAGGGCTATTCCATAGGCAAGGACTACAGTTTCTTAATGAACTCCTCAGGCATATACGTAAATGTGCCCTTTGTTCTCGATACCCAGAGCTATTTATGGGGTAATGCCATTTTGAAAGGGTATTTGTTAGAGTCAGGAGAGAAGGTGGGTGCAATGAACGCCTCGGCGCAGCTTGGGGAGGTATATCACGGGGAGATGCTGTTGCATATATGGAACTACGCCCCGCTGCTCACCCACTCAAAGGACATTGATTTGCAGGGTAATATCACGCTTTTCAATTTCACTTTTCCGCTAAAATGGAAATATCACTGGGGTGCACCTCTGGCCAATCTTAGCTATGAGATTGATGGAAATGAATTTCACTACTACTTCAAAAATGAGGCACCTCTCTCTCTGCACCTCCTTGTGAATGTAAGCTATTACAATGATGGAACCCTAGTGCAAAGGGAGCAGAAGGAGATAAATGTGCATTCCGGGGAAGAAGTAAATCAATGGGTGAATATACCCGCGCAGAAGTTCAACAAGGTGGTTATCTCTTTCTATGACACAACCACGCATCTTAGCTACCAGGAGGTGATTAATCTATGAAAATTGTCAAACCCACAGTGTTTGCAATACTCAGATTCATCGGATTCATTGCGGTACCGCTCTATCTTGTATACTTTGTGGACCAGAATTTTCCTGGAATTCTGCCATATACCTTTGAATATTTCCGCAATATCGTGCTCATGGTGGGCATACCTTTAGTGATACTTTATTTCCTATCTGAAGCCCTGGAGAACTGGAAGATGAGGGCCGCGTCAGAATGTCTTGCCATCACCCTGGTCTTATTCTGGACATACTTTGTGCTGGGAGGCGGAAGAATAAATGTGAGCTATGAGGGAATAAATTTCGCCATCGATTACTTCCCGCTTCTTGTGCTTATGCTCTTTGCCATAGCACTGCGATACCCTGCCAGTGTTATGAAACATTATCTGCGCTCCCATTCAGAACAACATAAGTAGTTCCGGAGGAGAAAATCACAGAGTTATTTGATAGAACTTGCTGCACATCCACCCTTACCGGTGCCATGGGTGACATCTGTGCTCCACGGTTCCAGTAATCTCCAAGAAGCCATATATTGCCCCTTTCTCTGCCATTTTCTAAAAGAAGAGGTAATCCGCGGGAGACGTTCAAATCATATCCATTCCTTGCTACGAGTCCTAACTTATCATCGGTATAGACGGTATAATTGTGATAATTCTCACTTATCCACTGCGCCGCATGGCACTCTTGGGGATATATGAAATAGGTGACTCCAAAGGCCTCCGCGGTATGATAGGCAAGAGGTGTGGTTGTTGCAATAACAAGAAAGATAATAGCTATGGATGCAAGCTTTCTTTTCCTTCTGGTCACTTCTGTGGCCACAGAACCATTTATCACGGGGTCGAGGAAATCAAAGGTTCTGCTCAGGGAGACATAGGAAATGAGGTCTATGCCCCTCAGGAAAAAGAAGAGAATCATGTGCAGTGGAGCAAGCAGCGAAGATAGAAATTCTCTTCTTCCGTCATATTCTGTGGTGAGTAGTATATACATCCCTGAAGTGATAAGGGGAAGTAGAAGAATGTAACCCAGCGTGAAAAGCAGGGTGGTGAAATTGAATTTCATGGTATCGGAAAAAAGGGGCAGGAAAAAGTAAGATACGTAGAAAATTAAGGGGGGCAAAGCTATGAGGATATAATGCTTCCAGCCCAGTTTTCTGTAGGAGGATCTCAAAATTTTGATGCCTCCTATAGAGAGGAGGATGAAGAGGGCCACAAAGAGCCAAAGTCCACCCTGTGGAGAGAGCTCGCTGAGACGATTGAAATGAAGGGCTGCGTAGTACGCGGCCATATAAAGCCATAGAATAGGCATTGCAAATATCCAGAGGTAATCCTCCCTTTCTAACGGAAGATGCTCCCTGTATTTTTTGTAGTAATCATAGAGCGTAGCGTAGCTTATAAGCAGATAAGTTATCAGCGATACATAGTGATGGGTGAGGGGTAGCATGAAGAGAAGGAAGAGGGCGAGGTAATTCCTTCTCTTATATCCATAGATGGCAAAGGGCATGAGCACAAATCCTATCGCCTCCTTCCAAACCAGCGAGGTCTGAAGCACATATGTGCCGCTTAGAGAGAATAGAAGAGCCGATATGATACCTATCTCCTCCCTCCCCGTTATTTTTTTCAGGAGAAGATACCAGCCCAAGACGGAGAGGGATGTAATGAAGGGGAAGAAATAGGGGATGAAGCGAATAACCTCCACCCCGGTAAGTTGTGAGATTGCCGCCGATAATGCGTTTAAAAGGAGCGTAACTGGTGTATGGTGATTGTTGTAACTGGCATTGGTGGGGAAGTGGAGATTTCCATGAGATGCTATAAACTGGGAGGCACGAACATCCAAAAGTGCATCCACATTGTAGGGAATGGGTGTGACAAAAATGGGATATATCCTCACTGCAACCGAAAGAAGGTAGAGAATGAGTAAAAATACCCATTTTCCCCTCAAGAAAGCACCTCCTCAAGCTTTACTATTCTCTCCTCCTTACTTCTTCCTAGGAGATGGATCACCCTGGCACCGGTAACCCGGGAGATGAGGAGATGGAGAGAGAGCAGAAGAAAGAGGAGCGATGTTACTATGATAAGGGCTATGGTTGATAGCGATGCCCCTATTATCAGTTGATGCCCGAAAGCACGTAGAATCTGCAGCTGATTGAGAATTATCGTAATAGCGTATCCCAAAATTATGCCCCCAATCATCGCTGGCAGGAGGTATTTGAATGCATCTCTCCATATCAATTTTCTTATATCGCTCTTAGTGGCTCCTATGGCTCGGAGCACTCCTATCGTCGAGAGCTTCATTCCCTTCAGGAGAGAATAATATATGCCCAAGAAAACGAGAATTACCGTGATAGCTATGAGCGATGCAAAGGTTAGGATCACATTTCCCTCGGAGATTTCAAAGCCCCTATAGATGACATCACTGCTGCCACTCAGCTTTAAATTCTTGGTGTATTTCAATACAGTATCAATGGGTATAAGCTCTTTTTTCTCCACCACCTTAAGCTCTACGCTCTGATTTTCCACACTCAAAACATGGGTGCCGAGTTTAAGGGGCGGAATGGATATGTAGACGTTCTTGATCTCTCCTGGCCTGAGAAAGACAAGCTTGCTTTTGGCAACTTTTCCATCGATGATTAAGGTGAGATTGTAATAGCCTGCAACTTCACCGTTGCTCAGGGTAACCGTTAAAATGCCCGTGGTATCCGGGGAAATTTCACTCTTGGGCAAATAGAGGGATACTGTGGGTTTAGGGCCATACTCGATAAACAGAGTTACATTCATTTTGCCCACATTTCCATGGATATCCTTGGCAAAAATAGTGATGTTGTGATAGCCCTCCTTCAAATCCCGGTAACGCAGAATGAGATGTTTTCCATAGGATAAAGAAAAGGTTACTCCCCCTTCCTCTGCCCACATCCTAGACACGAAGGAGTTGTCATACGCATCATATCTCACCGTGGAATTGAAGCTCAGGGCATAGAATTCCGGACCCAGGATCATGGGAGGAATTTTCTCGTTGCTATTATCGATGATCAAGGTGAAGGAAGTTTCATTGCGGTTACCATTTACATCGTATGTGATAACTTTTGCGGGATATGCGCCTACGGGCATAAAATAAGGAGTGCCGTTAATCATAAACTCGGTTGGTATCCTCACCTGGGAGGATGTGGCATTGAAATATCTGCCAAATATCTCCACGGATATATTGGCGACGGCCACATTATCTCTCGCCTCTACTACACTTGTATTCCCGCTCCATATCCTCAGATTCTTGGGTAGTATGATTTGCGGCGATGCACGATCTGGGACATGGAGAAGAATACCAAGAGATGCCATATTTCCGTTCACATCCACGGCAAGGATATCTGCCGGGATATCTCCAGCATATCTGCGTGGTATCTCGGATAGATTTAAGGTAATATTATTTCCTTCTACCCTAATTATTGCTTGATTCTCTATGATTAGGAGCATTTCCTTAATACCAACGTTATCAAAGGCTCTGTAAATGTGAGAGGTATTGCTCAAATCCGCGTAAAAATCTCCAAAGATTATTGGGGGGACTCTCTCTCCGGAGTTATTTATGGTAAAATTTAAGGAGGTGTGATTGCAGTTGCCAAAGATGTCCCAGGCCCATACCTCCAATGTGTAGTTTCCCTCAGGCATATAGGAAACATTATCTCCCTCTATCTGCATGGTAGGAATATTCACGGAAGTGCTTCCCGTATAATATTTTCCATTATAGGGGAAATAAACCTTTATTTTCGCTACCTCAGTATTGTCCTTGGAGGTTACCATCACAAAGCTTCCACTCCACACAGTGGTTTTCTTGATTATTATTCTGGGCTTTTCCCCATCGGTGTAGTTCTTGAAAACATAGGAGGAAAAAGATGCAATATTTCCATTGATATCCCCCGCGATTATTAAGAGAGAATGGGGCCCTGGGAGAATTTCGCTGCTATTCAAAACTAAGGAAGAGCCGTTGACCTTTTTTAGCAGAGTCGTATTCTCGTAGCATTCTATATATCGCACGCCCACATTATCATAAGCTCTGAAGATCGCGGCTCCAAGGCTCATATTCCAGTAGCGCGGTCCCAGTATGATGGGAGGAATTTTCTCGTTGCTATTATCGATGATCAGGGTGAAGGAAGTTTCATTGCGGTTACCATTTACATCGTATGTGATAACTTTTGCGGGATATGCGCCTACGGGCATAAAATAAGGAGTGCCGTTAATCATAAACTCGGTTGGTATCCTCACCTGGGAGGATGTGGCATTGAAATATCTGCCAAATATCTCCACGGATATATTGGCGACGGCCACATTATCTCTCGCCTCTACTACACTTGTATTCCCGCTCCATATCCTCAGATTCTTGGGTAGTATGATTTGCGGCGGAAATATGTCCCGCTGGTATATTATCTTGTACCTGAAGCTTTCATTGTATATTTGGCCCAAGAGATCGGAGAAGAAAATTCTGATCCAGCGAGATTTTTCAATCCGTAGGGTTATATTATACACATATTCCTTTTTCTCGGGTTCAAATTGCTGCTCGATTTGATACTCCCTTATCTCATTTCCATAATGGACGGTGGCATTTATAATGGGTACCTCGTCCCTTAGCTGAAATGTTATCTCGCTCCCATAGTACACAGAGGATTGGTTATTCGTTGCGATAATTTCCGGATGGTATTTCTCCAAGATGTACACCGTGAAATTCCTGCTTGCCATGGTTTCGTTTCTTATCACGAGAACCTTTAGCCTGTGCTCCCCAATTATGTAGGGTGGAAATTTTATAACTCCAGAAGTTTTTCTTGGAGAGGAAGAATCCAGTGAGTAATAGATGTCTCCATCACTTTTTATATGAACAGACTCCCCTTTCTTTAGGAGTATTAAATCCCCGTAGAGTGGCTCTACCGAGGCGAGAGAGTTAAAATTGCCTTTTTGGTAAACCCTTACTTCTATGCTGCTGGTCTTATATCTCACCTTGGAGAATCTCACAGTGAAATTTCCGCTCTGGGGAATTTTGATTTGAATCGGTGAATCGCTAACAAAATTATCAGAATATCCTTCTCCATAGATGCTCACCTTTACATTCCTGAGATTCTCATTGTTAAACGAAGTCGCATAAAACATAGCTGCTGAATTTGCCATTAACTGCGATGGACCTTTTATGAAAATGGGTTTCTTTAATATCTCAATTTCCTGGGAAATCGTGTAGTGGAGGAGATAGTTTTCCACCCTGGCAATAAGGGTATAATTTCCAGGTGATGGTGCAGTGATTGTGGCTGTAATCTTTCTCTCCGTTGTTACAGGGATATCCTCATATCTCCAGCTTTGGTTGTTCCATAAGAGGGTAAGATTGCATCTTCCGCCTACAGTGCCCATATTCTCTATATTTACCGTTACATTTATTCTCTGCCCGGGATAGGCATGATCCGTTACATTTAGGGTGGCGGAGAATTTTGGATATCGAGGACTCATAAACTCCTCCAGCATCCTCTTTTCCTTGCTCTTTACCCTGATTATGGAAATCTGATTATCTCCAATGCCTGCAAGCTTTCTTGCCGTGCTGAGAGACACTATTAACTCATCATCTGTGGGATATCCACTTTTATAGATTCCCGTTATATTTACTATAGCCATGGAGGCAGTAAAACCTCCAAGGAGCGTGAGCCTATCCCCTATCTTCACACCCAAGAATCTTTGTGCTCGATAACCTATCAGTGCATCATACTCATTGCGAGGAAAATGCCCCTCAACGATGTTCCCGTTCTCCAGGTGTAGGAGCTTTGAGAAAATCACCCCGCGAATGGTTATTGGCCTACCGTTTATGGTTGTAAAAACAAAGATCTCCGGGCTTACCTCGCTAACATAGCTCATATTCTCCAGACCATAGGCTATATTTATATCCAGATTGCTTCGCAGCGGATTTCTATCTGTAGAAGAGGTGAGCACATAGATATCCTTGCCTCCCATTATCTTGTCGGGCATCTGGGATATGGAAGTTATGGATACGAAGAGGGACGTGAAGAGTATTAAAAGAATGAGAACAGGAACCGCGGTATTCTTTCCTATAATCATATCATAGCACCCCTCATGCCCCGGAGTATATCTATTCGTACAGCCCTCCTGATTGGCCCTACAGCGGCGATGGCTGCACCTGCAATGGCTATGAGGAGATCGATGAGAAAAACCATTGGAGGAATGTAGATAAAGAAATAGGTTGAAAGTCCCAGGAGAGGGATGAAGGAAATGAGAAGGTAGGAGAGTATAACTCCCAGGGAAAAGCCTAGAAGCATTCCCGCGGAGCCCACAAAAATTGAGCGGAGGAGATAGAGAGCTGCGATGTTCTTCTTGGACGATCCAACTGCTTTCATTATTCCTATCTTGCGCACATTTTCCCGTATTTCCATGTTAAGTAAAGTGTTAGTGAAAATATAAATCACCACAATGGAAATTGCCTCGAGAAAGAAGAGGTCCCAGGTTATTTCCCCTATATTTTTCACATAGAAATCGTTGAGCTTTGTCATGCTGTAAATCTCATAACCCTGGACATTTATCTTCCCCTTGGTGATTATGAAATTCACCCTATGGGTCTGGTTTTTCACGAAGGAGAAATTTGCCACGGCCCAGTATTGGGGGAAAAAATTGAGATTCGTGATTCTTTTCACCTTCAACACTTCACTTCCATTTCTCCAGGCAACATGCACTGCGATGAGCTTGTTGCTGTAGTATTTGCCCAGAATAATCTCTCCAGCTGAGCATTGATATCTTTTTCCCAGTATGTTGCCTGGATCATATATTCCAACAATATAGGTGCTAACATTGTTTATCCGCGCATTCAGAATGGTAACATAAGCGCCCTTATTGCCCACAAGCTCTTCTGGAACCCTGCTCTTCAATAAATCTTCAGTGGAAGAGATAACATAATAGTCTGTCTGGAATCTCTCAACAAGAGCTCGGTTGCTCATCTCGAAGCTGTAGATAACAACGGTAATGGAGGTGAGAAACATCACAACTACAGCGATAGCAACAACAGTGAGTATGGAACGTTTATGAAGAGAGATAACATACCTTAGAGGTGCAATCATCTTAAGCAGTAAAAAATATATAGCCATATTAACTTTACTCCCCGTGTCCTATCTGGAAGCAATAGGAATACACAAAGCCTATGGTACCCGGGAAATTTTGAAGGGGGTAAATCTCAAGGTGGAGGAGGGAGAGATAGTTCTCATCCAGGGCCCATCCGGTGTGGGTAAAACCACACTCCTCAACATACTTTCTGGGATAGATCTTCCCGATAGAGGGAATGTTTTCATCGAAAAGAGAGACATCACAAGGATGAACGAGGATGAAAGGGCAAGAGTAAGGCTCCACAAGATAGGAATAATATTTCAGAGCAGCACCCTTATCGAGGATCTAAATGTGATGGAAAACATAGCCCTGCCTCTAAAACTTGCCGGTAAGAGGTGGAAAGAACGTGTAGACTCCCTGCTTCGATATTTTGGCATAGAGAAACTTAAATACGCATATCCCCCATCGCTTAGCGGGGGAGAGAAGCAGAGAGTGGAGATTGCCAGGGCCCTTGCCAACTCACCCAGGATACTCATTGCGGATGAGCCCACCTCTAACCTGGATGATGAAAATGCAAAAAATCTTGTAGAGCTTCTTTTGAAAATAAGGGAGGATATGGAAACTCTCATAATAATAGCCACCCACGATATACGCATAAGAGAGCTGGGCGATAAGAAGTACACCCTGGAAGGTGGGATTCTCTATGAGAGATAAGGACCTCGTTGCCCTTCTAACGCTACTCTTCTTCCTTCTTTACTTTCTCCCCTCCACCGTGCTGAAATTCATTTCCGTAGCATTTATCCTCTTCTTTTCTCCGGGATTTTTCATTGTGAAGATTTATAAAAATGTGGCTGCGGAAGAATCTTTGCTGCTGGCGGCTCCCGTAAGCCTGGGAATAACTGGTCTTGTGGCTATTTTCCTTGCCGCCTTTTCCATGCTCTCCCGAGAGTCCATGCTTGTGGTCATGGCGGCAATCATAGTTGCCTCTTATCTCCTTGCAAAACCCACAGAAATTCGAAGGATACCTCTTCATCCTCCCGAAAAAATGATATCCCTGCTTCTCGCTTTGATGCTCATCACCATGGGCGCATGGCTCTATGCAGGATATCGCACTTCGCAGCAGAGAAACTTCGAAGTAGATATGGCCATCAAAGATTGGCCTCACAATGCAACCCTGAATTCCACCCTTATTTTCGTCATCTACATCAAAAACTGGAATTGCAAAGATGGTGAGTTTCACATACTTTTCTCTCTCAACAACAGGAGCATTGAAAATAAAAGCCTTACAGTTCTTCAGGGAGAATCAAAGGATATTATTTTCTATGCCAATGCAGAGAAGAAGGGTGAGAATCTTGCCTCCTTTGATTTATTCATTGACGGCAAATTTTACACCAATGTGCATATCTATTTTAGTGTATCCTGAGGGATGGAAAAGAAAAAATTATAAGGTAATTGGAGTTTAGGGGAAACAGCACGGGCCCGTGGTCTAGTGGTTATGACGTCGCCCTTACAAGGCGAAGGTCCCCGGTTCGAACCCGGGCGGGCCCACTATGTTTGAGATTTTGCATTTCACCTCTGTTTCTTCTACCCAGGAGATTGCCAGGATGATTCTCCGCGACAATGTGGTTATTCTGGCAGATGAGCAGAAAAACGGGCGGGGTAGAAAAGGTAGGGTGTGGTTCTCCCCACCGGGTGGCCTATGGATGACTGTAATACTTAAGAGTGAAGAGCCACAGCTTATCACGCTTAAAGCCAGCGTGGCTATGGTTAAGGCCCTGAAAAAAATGGGGGTTAAAGCGGAGATAAAATGGCCCAATGATATCCTCGTAAAAGGAAAAAAAGTTTGCGGAATTCTTGGAGAAGCGTATGAAAATTTTGTTCTTCTAGGCATAGGGCTCAATCTTGAGAATGAAATTCCAGAAGAGCTCAGGGAAATAGCCATAAATCTTCCCAATATCCAAAGGGATGCTTTTCTTCCTCTTTTCCTGGAAATCCTGGAGAAGGAACTGAAGAAAGGAAGAAAGGATATACTCGAGGAGTGGAGGAAATATCAGTGCACCCTGGGAAGAAAAGTAATCGTGGACGAAGAGCTACAAGGCGTGGCGGAGGATATCGATGAGGAGGGTTTTCTCATCCTTAACACGGGTGGGGAGAGAAAGAGAATCATGGCTGGCACCCTGAGATTCTTGGAGTAGCAAAAAAATATATGGCACGGGGTATTAGAGGCTTCGATGGAGATAGGCTATTGCCCCCGCTGCAACATACCCCTTCGCGGAAAAAGATGCGATATATGCAACGCGCACCCCTACTCTCTAAGATTCCATGAATTGGGAGACATTAGACCCGCTTCAAAATATGAGAGGGGATTGCTATCCAAGCTTATTCCCTTTAAGGAAATCCGCAGTTATATTTCTCGACGCATAATTCTCCTTGCCAGGCAGCCCGGATTGGATTACAGAAAGGATGTTTTTCTTGATGGCTTTAAATTCGGCACGCTGGAATACATAAAATCTCAAAAATGGCGCTGGAGATTTGTTCCCACGGGTAAAGGAGCAGCGTTGATTTATGGTCTTACCTCTCACATTGATTTTGAGCTCAGGGGCAAGGGGCATATGAAGGGAAAGAAAATAGAGAAAGAGGTGAGCGGTGATTGGGCGATAATTAAGATAAATGCATGCACAGGAGTAGCTGTGAAGGAGGAAAGGGGTGCCAAGATAAAGGATGTTTACTGCGGTCGCATAGCTACTAAAAAAAGAAGCGATATGAGGAATGCTGTTCAGGGGAATAGGTTTTTCCTGGAAAAGATTGAGAAGGAAGCAGTTGAAAAGATAAAAAGGAGTCACGCCAATTATGTAGCCTTCAGTGGAGGTAAAGACAGTGAAGTTGCCCTTTATCTTGCGCATCTGGCAGGAGTCAAGAAGGCCGTTTATCTCAATACAGGACTCGAGTTTCCTGAGACTCAGAGATTTGTTTACAATTTCGCAGATTTTCTGGGAGTGGAGCTTATAGAACTTTCACCTCCAAAATCCTTCTGGGAAGTGGTGGATGAAAGGGGTATTCCCACCAAGGATAGAAGATGGTGCACCAAGTATCTCAAATTGCAGCAGCTTAGGAATCTTCGAGGCGTGATCGTGGATGGTATGAGAAAATACGAGTCCCTGAGAAGAATGCATGCTCCCTCCACCAGGAGGATAGGTGGGCTGCGAACCGTGTATCCCCTCTTCAACTGGCTATCTTTGGATGTGTGGCTTTACATTCATTATCGTGGACTTCCATATAATCCCCTATACGATATGGGCTTCGAAAGATTAGGTTGCTATACCTGTCCTTCCATGCTAAACGCAGAGTTTCACAGGATGAAGAAGACGCATCCCCAGCTATTCAGGAGATGGTTCGAGTATTTAAAAAAGCAGGGTTATGGGGAAGAGGAAATAATGGATGGAAAGTGGAGATGGAACAACCTACCGCCCAAACTAAGGGAAGTTTAGCTGATTCACAATTCTTTTCTTTTTCCGGCCTTGAGATAATAATGCCATGCGCCATGATATAGAATTTGAAAACCGTAGCTCAGGGCGACAGAGTCCATGGATTCATCCACTTTGTTTACTATGGCTATAATTCCAAAATCTTTCAGGGATTCATAGCCAAGATAGAAGGCATAGCCTGGAGAGTAGGGAAACTCCTCAAGATTTATGAGCCAGATATTGAATTTCTCAAAAGGAAGAAACACTCCCTGCGGATCCATTTTTATGCAATTTTTATCTCCTTCCTCGCATCTTGTGGAGGTGCATCTGATATCCTTTACGAACTCCAAATCCTTGAACCATTCTTCTTCCTTAAGCTCGCAGGGTGTAACAAGAATACTCTGAGGGTCTTCCACGCAGAACTCAAGAAGTCTCTTAATCCGAGCATCCATGGATGGTGGATGCTTCCAGTCTATATAAAAGATTTCTCCCCGCGTCAATTTTGTCATTCTTTTCTAAGAAGAGTATTTATATGGTTTCAATATTCCCCCAAAATATAGGTGATGAAAATGAAGTACATATATGCTTATTTCCTGAAGGAAGATATCGAAGAATTGAAGAAGAGAGCACCCACAATGGAGGAGATGAAGAAGCTTCTGGGTGGCAAGGGTGCGGGTCTTGCAGAGATGACCCGCATAGGTCTTCCAGTTCCTCCAGGATTCACAATAACAACGGAGACATGCATTAAGTATTTTGAAGAAGGAGGATTTCCCAAGGGTCTTTGGGAGGATGTTCTTGATGCTATGGAGAAGCTTGAGAAGCATACAGGTAAGAAGTTTGGAAGCAATGAAAATCCCCTGCTTGTATCAGTAAGGTCAGGAGCGCCTGTGAGCATGCCCGGGATGATGGACACCATTCTGAATCTGGGGTTAACGGATCAAAGCGTGGAGGGCCTCGCAAAGCAGACATCCAACCCAAGATTCGCCTGGGACGCCTATCGCCGCCTAATCCAGATGTTTGGCAATGTGGTGCTGGGCATCCCCCATGAGGAGTTCGAAGAGCAGCTGGACAGGATAAAGGAGAAGTATGGCGCTAAGCAGGACGTAGATCTTGGCGTTGATGCCCTTAAAGAGCTCGTTGAGGCATATAAGAATGTTTACAAGAGGCATGGCTACGAGTTCCCGCAAGATCCCTATGAGCAGCTGAGAATGGCAATAAAAGCGGTGTTTGATTCATGGAATAATGACAGGGCTATAGTTTATCGCAAGATCAACAAGATACCCGATGACATGGGAACTGCGGTGAATATCGTAACCATGGTATTCGGTAACATGGGCGAGGATAGCGGCACAGGCGTGGCTTTCACAAGAGATCCAAGAACAGGTGAGAATCATCTCTACGGTGAGTTTCTGCCCAATGCACAGGGTGAGGACGTGGTAGCTGGAATAAGAACACCCCATGCAATAAATGAGTACAGCAAGCAGGATGCCAATCGCGATTTACCCACCATGGAGGAAGTCATGCCCGATGTTTACAAGCAGCTGAAGGAAGTCGCTGAGCTTCTTGAGAAGCACTATCGCGACATGCAGGATATAGAGTTCACCGTAGAGCGGGGTAAGCTTTATCTCCTTCAGACAAGGACGGGAAAAAGAACAGCCATAGCAGCGGTGCGCATCGCCGTTGAGATGGTTGATGAGGGTCTGATAACCAAGGAAGAGGCCATAATGCGTGTAACCCCTGAGAATGTGGATACGCTTCTTCATCCCCAGATAGACCCCAAGGCAAAGAAGATCACCATTGCTAAGGGTCTTGCTGCCAGCCCCGGAGCAGCCGTGGGTAAGGTAGTTTTTGATCCCGATGAAGCCGTTGAGCTCGCCGAGAAGGGTGAGAAGGTCATACTTGTGCGACCTGAGACCACGCCTGATGATATCCATGGAATGAATGCTGCTCAGGGTATACTAACCGCTAGAGGTGGAATGACCTCCCATGCGGCAGTAGTCGCCAGAGCTATGGGCAAACCGGCAGTGGTGGGCTGCGAGGAGCTAAGCATCAACATGAAAGAAGAATATTTTGTGGCCAGAGGCAACAAGGTTTCCAAGGGCGATGTTATAACCATAGACGGAACCACTGGCGAGGTTTATCTGGGCGAGGTACCTCTGCTTCCTCCATCGCTTAGCGGAAATCTTGAGAAGATTCTCCAGTGGGCCGACGAGATTCGAGTGCTGGGAGTGAGGGCCAATGCAGATACCCCAGAACAGGCGAAGAAGGCCAGGGAATTCGGAGCGCAGGGTATAGGGCTCGCAAGAACCGAGCATATGTTCTTCGGTGAGGAGCGGCTACCCATAATGCAGGAGATGATAATGGCCCGCACCAAGGAAGAGAGGGTTAAAGCTCTTGACAAATTGCTTCCAATGCAGCGCGAAGACTTTGTAGAGTTCTTCCGCACCATGGAAGGATACCCCGTGATAATCCGCCTTCTTGACCCGCCACTTCATGAATTCCTGCCCAATCGCGAAGAGCTTATGGATGAGATAAATGAGCTAAAGATGCAGCTGAAGGAAGCAAAAAGTCTACGGGAAATGGATTCTCTGCTGAGCAAGCTCAACGAGAAGAAGAGAATTCTGGAAGTGGTGAATGAGCTTCACGAGTTCAATCCCATGCTGGGATTCCGCGGCTGTCGCCTTGGAATAATATATCCCGAGATATACGAGATGCAGGTTCGCGCAATTATCCAAGCCGCCATACAGGTGAAACGTGAGGGCAAGGAAATCTATCCCGAGATAATGATACCCTTAATAGGACATGTAAATGAACTGAAGATTCTCAAGGAGAAGCTTGAGAAGGTTGCAAAGGAAGAGATGGAGAAGGAAGGCGAGGAAATCAAATACATGTTTGGCACCATGATAGAGATACCCAGAGCTGCGCTGACAGCTGATGAGATTGCGCAGTACGCGGAGTTCTTCTCCTTTGGCACAAATGATCTAACGCAGATGACCTTCGGATACTCCCGCGATGATGCCCAGGCCAAGTTCCTGAAGAAGTATGTGGAGATGGGAATACTTAAGGATGACCCATTCAAGAGCCTGGACTGGGATGGTGTTGGTCAGTTAGTTAAAATGGGCGTTGAAAAGGGAAGAAAGGCAAACCCCAAGCTTGAGGTTGGAATCTGCGGCGAGCATGGTGGAGATCCCAAGAGCATCGAATTCTTCCACCTTGCAGGTCTCGACTACGTTTCCTGCTCTCCCTACAGGGTTCCAATAGCCAGGCTTGCGGCAGCTCAGGCGCAGATAAGGCATCCAAGAAAATAATCCCTTTTTTCTCTAATTTTTCGGCGTTAGCTTTAAGGTTACGATTTTGTAGGGCTTCACCACCAGTTTTATTCTTTCCCTCTCCTTAGAAAGAATACGAATCCCTGGGTCCTGAACTTCTCTTTCCCTGAGATTCACCACAGAAACATTTGCAATAGGAAATGAGAGCACCATCTCTCCCGTAATTTCTCTATCCGTGGGATTGTAAAATCTAACGATAATATTTTCATCTTTTTCGCTTTTCTTAAGAGCCGAGAGAATTAGGGGCGGGTTAAGTGAGAGAAGAGAGAACTCTTTGGGAATATTTTTCTCAGATGCTATGGGAAATGCTTGGGGAGAGTAGATAAATTGATTTGCAAGGGCATATGCGTTTTCCCAGTTGCCTTTATGAGGGATGAGAGAGTACTCGAATTCATGCCTGCCAATGCACTGGGCTTCTGGGGTCTCGATCTCCGGCCCGGCCCTTATCTTCCTGGTTCTCAAATCGCTACGGGATAGCCACCCAACACTTCTTAGAAGGGTGATATAGAGATTTCCATCGCCTGTGGCCTCGTATTCTGGAAGTCCCTTGGTGGCGATCATAAAACCTGAGGAGCCATCGCTCAAATCTATCCATCCCTTGTGGGGTTTGGTGGGCTGAGGCACCTCGATCCAGGAATCGTCCCATCTCTCCACGTCCACCTTTCTATCTATCACGCCGAAATGCGATGCTGCCACAACCTTCTCCACCTTTATACCTGTTGGGAAAAGAACCCGTAACCTGTGATCCTTCGCCTTGTTGATAATGGTAACTTTGACATCCAGCCGGGGGATGCCCCGATAAAGAGAATAAACTATTTTAACAGGGCATCTTATCCTTCTCCTCTTCCTCCTTTTCCTATCTGCGGTTAGACTTTCTGGGAGTGGTAAATCAAAATCCACATAAATTCTGGAGATAACATTCCCCCTTAAAATTCTGATTTTTGCCCTTTGAGCTGAACTTGTTACAACATAATCCTCTTCGGGCGGGGAGAAGTTGTATTCATCTCCCGCGTCGCCCTCATCAACGAGGAGATTCAGCCCCTTATATCTTTTCCCTGTTCTCTTGTCTTCCATATCCACGCTTCCGTTCCCCTTGACTGTTATCTTCAAATACTCATTCTCTATACTGCCTTCTCCTGCTTCACTGGGTGGCACATTGGAACTGTTTTTCTCTTCTTCAAGGCGATAAACACGGTAACCCAGGGGTGGGAATGAGTCCACAAAGATCAGGTGGCCATCCACAACATCGCTGGGAATCTCATCATCCTTTTCCGTGAGAGGATGCAACTTTAAATTCCCAGACACAGGTATCTCTATTCTCTCCTTCACCTCCCAGTTCAGGGGATTGAAAACCATATACTCCCGCTTATTTCCTTTTTCCTCTCCAAATATGAAGGCTATTGCCTTCTTTATCACATAATCCGATATTTCTTCTATCCATGCATATCTTGTGAGCATTTCTCTATGCACCTCATCTACTGAGGTGCCGCATATGCCATCATGGGTCTGATTCTGAAGCAGATATTTCCATGCCTGCCGAATCAGATGTGCCGGATACAGCATTCCCTGAAGATACGCGATTACACTCAGAGGCTCCACATACTTCTCCAGAAGAGCCTCATATCTGTGATTTCTTATCTTAAGATACATTCTTGAGGAGAGCACCCCGGAAAGAATTGGAGACCTTCTGCAATCCCTGAGTTCTCCACTGAGCTTCTTTAAATTTGCTCTATTTTTCCTTATCTCCTTCACGAATATTTCAAGATTGCTGTGCATCAATCTTGGATCTTTTGCCATCTCTATGTAATCTCCAAGCAACTCCTCGGGGAAAAGATGGTCTTCGCCATTCATAAGAAGCACATTTTGGGTTGTGGCATAGCGCGCAAGCCTCGAAAACTTCCCCTCCACCATCCTCTTGAATTCCTCAAAGCCCTTCTTGGTGATGTGAAAGGCATTAAAGTATCCATCGGGCAAATTTATGGCTATTACCTGACTTCCATCCTTGGCCACCCATATGAACTCGCTTTTGTGCTCTTCATCCACAGAATATCCTCTCCAGAAGACGATGTTGTCTATATCAAATCCCTGTAGTATCTGGGGTATCTCCTGTATATGTCCAAAGGGATCCGGCAGATAGCCCACCTTCATCACGTGCCCGAATCTCTCTGCGATTCTCTCCCCCATTAAAAGATTTCTTATGAGCGATTCTCCGCTAACCAGAAATTCATCAGGAAGTGTGTACCAGGGACCTATAAACACACGCCCTGCCCCTATCCATTTCCGCAACTCTTCCAGTCTTTCCGGCCTGAGCTCCAGATAATCCTCGAGAACTACTGTTTGTCCGTCCAGGGTGAAGTAGCGAAAATTCTTCTTTCTTTCAAGGATATTTAGGAGCGAATCTATCATCTCCACGAGTTTTGCGCGGAAAACCTGATAGGGTAGATACCACTCTCTATCCCAGTGGGTATGCGACACAATGTGTATTTTCCACCCACCCATGGGAAGCCATTTCTTCCAACCTATAAAAGAATTTTGTATTTTGGATAACTATTGAGAAATTCCTCCATTGGGTAATACCTACCACCCTTCTTCAGTCTCCCCACTCTAACTTAATCCTCTTTTTGGCCCCGCATAGAACAACTCAGCACTCTTTAGCAAGCGAACCAAAGGGCCAGAGATCACCTTACCCCATATCCACAATCTACGAAATTCACAAAATGTTTCTATTATTTCCCGCAGCCACTCTCCTCCACCCCCTTCCTTTTTGTGGGGGCAAGGGGACACCTACGTAGCGCCCTGCAGACGCAGGGCTGGCTCGCATTTCACTTCGCTCGTTGCTCGTTTAGCCCTCTGCCGAGGGCAAGCTCGCATCTTCCGATGCTCGTTCTCTCCTCTACCCTCCTCCCTTATCTTTATGGGGATGTAGAGAGAGGGCGTCAGCCCCCTCCGG
Source organism: DHVE2 group archaeon (assembly GCA_026993785.1). Classification (GTDB taxonomy): domain Archaea; phylum Thermoplasmatota; class Thermoplasmata; order Thermoplasmatales; family Aciduliprofundaceae; genus S014-41. Next base: position 33,231 of record JALWRZ010000011.1, on the reverse strand, counting down.
GGGTTTAGAAAGGGGGCTCCGCCCCCTTCTTAGGAAAGGTTTAAATATATCCATAAAATATACATGAAATATCCATTAAAATGGAGGTAATAAAAATGGGTGAAGTTAGGGTGATGCTTCCGGATAAGGTGGATCGGTACATTGAATCCCTGGCAAGAACGGGTATGTTTTCCACCAAGGCAGAGCTTCTCAGGGCTGCGCTTATGGAGTATCTGGACAGGGTATCCTCAATAGCCAGAGAATACGATAACAGGCTAATCTTCTCCCCTGAGGGCAGAATTTATCAGTTGGAGTATGCGATGGAGGCCTCATATAGAGGTGCTCCCGTTGTAGGTATAGTGCATCGTCATGGTATACTCTTTCTGGCCAAGATAGAGGAGAAGAGGGATAACAACGGGAAGGTGCTTAAAGGCGTAGAGCACAGAAAAATTTTCAACATTGGAAAGAGATATCTCATTACATTTTCAGGCCTGGCCGCGGATGCATATCACATAATCCACAGTGTTCTGGCAAGAAAATTTGATAATGATGAGGAACTGATTTATTACATTTCCAAGATTTACTGGCGTCATACTGTGGCAGCGGATCTGAGACCGCTTGGAGCCGCAACAATGCTCGGTTCATCGCAATCTCAGAAAATTGTGTGCTACGACCCATCGGGTGCTTACACCATCTCAAAATTTGCTGCACTGGGCGATGGAAACGGAGATATCATCGCGTATCTAAATAGTAAGTACGAGGAGAAGATGAGCAGAGAGGAAGCACTCAATCTCGCACTAGAGTCCCTGGGAAGACCCAAAGACTATCTTCTATCGGAAATTCTCCAATGAGCTATGTTTTTGTCATCTTTTTCTTTCTTTCCTTGGCCGTGTAGCCCGTAACCCTGAATAGGAACTCGTTCCATCTCTTGAGGGTTTCCTGGGCATCCTGGCTCTTTCCCTTTTCCGATTCTGTTACTGCGGCCATCTTGCCGCCTTCGAGCCATACCTCTATCCTCTTCAACGAACCGAAAGAGGCTATAAGATGCTCACCCTCACGCTTTACTTCTCCGAATAGCTCTTTCATTATGGCTTCAATCCCCTCAAGATCTTTTTTATGTCCTCTCTTGAAATCGTAAAGCCGCATAGAACAAAGGATAAAAAGAAGGTTATTAATCTTTCGCTTTCTCCTGTGGTGGCTTGTACTCTTCGGGGGAGAATATAACCTCGCTAATATCTATAGCTTTATCTTTCTTCTCCCTAACCTGGAGCGTGGGAATGAACTTAAACTCCTCTATCTTCTCCGTTACCAGCTCGTACCTGGGAGTAAGAATAAGCGATTTGGTGGGGCATATATCGGTGCAGAAACCGCAGTAGCAGCAGCGCCCGTAATCTATTACAGGTCTCCACTTGAGCCCCTTCTTTCCTGCGTTCTCAATCTTTACATAGGTGATGGCGTTGGCAGGGCAGACCTTGGCACAGAGCTGACAACCTATACAGGTCTCAATGTTATTGGAATGAAAGCCACGATAGCGCTCCGTAGGTAAATCGGTGCCTTCTATATCTGTATGCTTTTGATATGGGTACCTAACAGTATGGGGATGCTTCGCAAGATGCTTTAATGCCTTAAAGGGCTTAACTATGCTCATATTATCACCTCTCAATATCCGGTGGGCAAACATCCAGGCTAAATGCTGTCTGTGCAAAGTCCGCAATATTCAATCCCGGGGCAATCTTCTCAATAACGTTTATTCCATGGGTATAGGAGGGACCTCTAACATGGACTCTGTATGGCATCTTGCCCCCGTCGCTTATTACAAGATATCCATATTCTCCCTTGGAGCTCTCAACCCGGGCATAGGCATACCCTGCAGGAACCTTCCATGCCAACGGATTTGGCAGCTTTAAGGTGTGCGGGCCATCCGGTATCTTCTTTATAATCTGTCTCAAGATTCTTATACTCTGCTCCATTTCCAATCTCCTTACAACCATGCGGGAGTAGCAGTCGCATCCGTGACCGAGAACTTCGAAATCTCCAAATTTGGGATAGTGAGGTATCTCAAAATCGAGATCTGGATATGCGGCATAGGGATCTACCTTTCTCACATCGTAGGCGTAGCCGCAGGCCCTCAAATTTGGACCTGTAACGCCCCATTCTATGGCCTTCTCTTTGGGAATTACGCCCACATCTGGGGCCCTGTCGAAGAATATCTTGTTCTGGAATAGCAAATCATCGTACAGCTTGAAACGAGATTCCAGATAATTGAGCACCTTCTCCAGCTTTCTCAGAAATCCATTTGGCAGGTCCCAGCGCACACCGCCGGGGAATATGTATATGTGATAAACCCTGGCCCCTGTGAGCTGCTCAAAGAGATCGAGAATGTAATCCCTGTCACCTATGAGCCACTGGGGAATGGTGTAAAGACCTATGGTTCCAGCATAGCCGCTTATGGCAAGCAGATGCGCGCTTAATCTGGCAAGCTCGAGAACCATAGCACGGATATACTTTGCCCTCTCGGGTATTTCCCAATCCATAAGACTCTCAACAGCCATGGCATAAACTGCCTCATTCACATCGGGTTCAGGAACGCATATTCTGGGTATAAGAGCAACATTCATGAGCCAGGAGCGCCGCTCCATTAATTTTTCAAAGCCTCGATGAAGATAACCTACATGGGTCTCCGCCTTAACTACCGTATCACCATCAACCCATAGATGATACATCATGTTTCCGGTAACGCCCACGTGCTGTGGACCCACAAATAACTCGAATTCTTTCATTCTTTTTCACCCCCTTCCTCTACAAGGGGCACGCTCCCATACTTCTCCTTCGCATATTTTTCCGTGTCAAAGTCTTTGCGCATGGGTGGCATATCTTCCCAGTCCTCCAAGATGAATTCGCCAAGTCTATCATTGCCCTCGAACTCCACTCCAAACATCTCATGTATCTCCCGCTCATAGGTCTCTATTTGAGGGAACAGATGCCTCAAACTCTTATATTTTGGCTGATCCCTCGGTAAATATATGCTTAGGAAAACATCCTCCAGGTTATCGTAGCTGAATAGATGGTAGATGAGCTCCATATTACCCTCCTTTATCCAGTCAACACAGCTCAGGGCCACGAAGTGCCGGAACCCATTGTTCTTGAACTTGAGAATTATATCCTCCAGTTTCTCGGGATCCACCTTTGCCCGATATCTCGGGTCTTTGTTTCCCTTGACCTTCATCTCCTCGTACTCGATTCCCAGTTCCTTGAATATACCAACGGCATTCATTCATCCCACCTCTTGAATACTCGCCTCTGATTGGCCTTGTACTTCTCGTAATACTTCTTGTATCGTAGCCAGCCATCCGCACGGCCTTCATCTATATCCTTCATAAGTTTGAGAAACGCGTCCATAATTGCCTCGGGCCTTGGCATACATCCTGCAATGTACATATCCACGGGGATATACTTATCCAATCGCTTTATGGTGTTATAAGAGTCCCAGTATATACCGCCGTTAATTGGGCAGGAGCCAAAGGCAATCACGTATTTTGGGTCCTGCATCTGCTCATAGACTCGCACAATCCTTTTGAGGGTTTTAACGGCCACATAACCCGTCACCAGGAGCAAATCTGCCTGCCTGGGTGTGGCCATGGGTATTATTCCAAATCTTTCCATATCGTAGCGGGACGTCATGGTTGGGGGCATTTCCATGGCACCGCATCCTGTGCAGAAGTGGACCATCCAGAGGGAGCGCTTGGATAGCATTCTCTGTATCTTCTTCCAATCCTTTTCAGGTATTATGCTTGGCAGTGGGTTAGGATTCTCCGGAGTCACACGCTCACCCCCAGAATCACAGACATTATATATGCCTGCGCGAGTCCCAATGCAGCTATCAAAGTAGGCCATTTCCAGTAGAATTTGAAAGCCTGCTCAATCCTGAACCTTGGGAACACTGCATTGATGAATATGGCGATCATCCATACTACGAATATAAGAGCGAACCACACAATGTAATTTACCACATAGGCGAGGATGCCATAAACAGCGGGATTGAGAACTATACCTCCCCCTAGGAATAGGTCCACGAAGAGGGAGGTCTCCACAACGATGCTTCCAGCAGAGTAAAGCATGAGCATCCCCAGATAGTTGCCTCCAAATTCCACAAGGGGTCCTGATGCAATTTCATGGGGGGCTATGGGTATATCGAAGGGTTTTTCCATCATCATACCCTGCAGCGCTATATCTGCTGCCAGCGCAGAGATTGGAAGCACATCTATGGCCCATACGGAATGCATCTGCTTCTCCAGAAGCGTTGTGAGTGAGGCGGTGTTATAGTAAATCATCAGAGAGAGAAGAACTAGGAGGAAGGGCATCTCATAGGAGAGCATTAGAGTAAGAGCCCTCATAACGCCCACTCCTGCGTTTGGATTTGCGGAAGCTCCGGCACCTAAAGCAAAGCCCAGCGCTGGAATCACAAGGATGTAGAGAAGCAATATAAGGTCACCATCGCCGCTCAGCAATCTGTAGCCACCCATGGGAAGATATGCCAAGGCAAGAAGCACTCCAGCCAAGGCGAAGAGAGGCGCAAAATCAAATATCCAGTTGTGCTTAATATTGCTCTTCTTGGCCAGCAATTTTCCTACGTCCAGGAAGTTCTGATAAATTGGAGGGCCTACCCTGTTATGTATCCTCGCGGTAACCTTCCTTGCGATACCCATAAAGAGTAAGCCTACGCATATTGCAAGGAAGAGGTAAAGCGCCGTTAAGCCCGCATTAATCAGTATATTTGCCCAATCCGTCATAGTAACCACCATCCTACCAGGAGGAATATGAGAAACGCAATTCCAAGATATGCAGCATAATCTTGCGGATTCTCCGTGTACATTTTCTTAATTTCCTCGAAGCCCTCTATGAAGAATTTAACGAATTTCTCATAGGCCCTGTCCACGCTATATCTTAACAAGGGAGCCCAAGTATCTCTCAGGGGCTTATAGAAGTTGTGGGCCGCATGCAGCTGAACATATGGTGGCGTTTCTCCTGCAAGATAGTTGTCATATTGATCTACGACTTTCGTCACCTTGCGCTTCCTTGTGAAAAGATACATGGATATCATGAAGAGGAGCATGAAAGTAATCCAGAACACCAGCATGTCCGCACCACCGATGGAGGAGTAGTAGGCATAGGTATCATACTTCAGGGTGCCTATATTCGCCCCTGTGAGTATTTCGTTAATCCACTTAAGTATCCAGCCAGGGAAGATTGCGAATATGAGAAGAGGAAGCATGAGAAGAGCCATGGCTGCAAGCATGGGTGCCGGGGCCTCTTTGACATTCTCATGCTCTTTATCAAGCTGCCCCAGAAACACGCCGTAGAGTATTCGGAAACAGTAGAGGAAAGCACCTACCGAGGCAATGAGCATGAGCGGTGCAATAAGCACAAATTTCTTTTCAATGGCTGCCTCATAGAGCATCCATTTGGATATGAACCCCGAGGTGATGGGTATGCCTGCAAGAGCAAAGATTGCAAAAAGTACAAATAGGAAGGTGAAGGGCATGCGATATCCAAGGCCTCCGAGCTCGCTTATCCTATATTTCCCTGTTCTGTAAATCACAGCTCCTGCGCCAAGGAAGAGAATGGCCTTGAAAAACGCATGATTGAATGCATGGAACAAAGCACCGCCCACAGCCAGCGGGGTTCCTAGACCGAGGCCTACCATAACATACCCAAGCTGTCCGATGGAGGAATATGCCAGCAATTTGCGAAGATCGTCCTGGAAAATTGCGAGGATTGTGCCTATGAACGCAGTAAACGCGCCTAACACAGCGAAGGGATATCCAAAGAGGGATATGCTTCTAAAGGTTCCAAATCCCTGGAGTATAGCTACTCCAGCTATGGAATACATGGCCATAAAGATCCCGAAGGTTCCAAGCTTGCTGAGTCCGCCGGATAGAAATGCCACAAAGGGCTGCTCGGAGCGATATGCGTAGGGAGCCCATACATGCAGGGGAAACACGGCCATCTTTACGGCGAATCCCAGAATGAGAAAGAGAAGGATCCATGCCCAGCCGGAGAGAGGAATGCCACTTGCCGCGCTATAAAGGAAGCTACCAGTATAGTAGTAATAGATGCCTATGCCCATGATTAGAAGATACGCAGATAGAACTGCAAAGAGCATATAGCGCCGGGCATACTCTCCGGAGCTGCGAAGAACGAGGATATACGCGGACCAGGACATCATCTCCCAGAAGATATACAGGGTTAGAAAATCCCGTGCCATCAAAACGCCATTTGCACCAGCTAAACCAAGGAGCATGAGAGTGGAGAAACCCCCTTCGCCCTTCCTAACATAGCTTGTGGCAAATAGCATGGATGCCAGAGCTACGGTATCGAGCATGAGCATGAAGAACCACGTAGTTACATCAAAGGCCAAGTTCAGTTTCACGCCTATATTAACGACAGTGCTCATTTCCTTGCCATAGAACGGATAGAGTGCAATCGCAGGAACCAATGCGAATATTAATCCTAAATAAACAGCATATTTTCTCGCTAGGTATGAGAGCAAAGCACCTATTAAGGGAACGAGGACGAATATTCCAAAGGCGCTCCATATTTCCATTATTATGCACCTCCTGCCAGGAATGCGGCCACATGTTTCAGGACTTCAAACACAGGCTGTGGGTACACACCAAATAGCACTATTATGATGGCAAAGAGTATGAGTGGCACATACACCGTGCTTCTAGGCGCTGGATAGTTCTTGGTGGATGGCTGGAACACGATCTTTATGAATCTTGCGTAGTATGCGATTTCCACTATGCTGGCTGCGAGGAAAAGGGCTATGATAGCGTAATAACCCTGGGAGAAGCCGCCCATAAGGATGTAGAACTTTCCATAGAAGCCTATGAAGGGCGGCATGCCCATTATGGAGAGAATTCCTATGAGAAGGGGTATTCCTATAAGCGGGTTTCTGCCTATGCCCTTCATCTCGCTCATCTTCTCAGTTTGTGCCGCATAAATCATATAGCCTGCAGCGATAAAGAGCAGTGCCTTACCCATGGCATGGGAGAACATCTGGAAAAACGCACCTTCCACAGCGATAGTTGTTCCTATGCCGAGACCCATTATTATCATACCCATCTGACCGATGGATGAATAGGCCAGCATTCTCTTTATATCCTTCTGCACATATGCTACGATTTCTCCAAAGAATACAGTGAGGAGACCCATTATGACCACGAACCATAAATAGTTGGCAAAGGCAAAGATGGTGAATATCACCCTCGCCAGGGCGAATATCCCCGATTTGGCGGACATGGATGAGAACATGGCAGTTACGGGATGCGGCGCACCATCATATGTTTCAGGAACCCAGGTATTCAGGGGGAACATCTCTGCTTCCACGCCAAAGCCTAGGAAGAGTGAGGCGAATGCCACAATCTTTGTGTAGGGGTCCATCTCGCCCAATCTTCTGGCGATGTCCAGCATGTTCAATGTTCTGAGCTGGGAATAGATTAGCGCTATACCAATAAGTACGAAGGTGCTTCCTATGGAGCCGAGAATCACGTACTTGAGTGCTCCTTCAAATCCCTTGAGATCCTTGTTATAAGAGGCAAGTCCGTAGGAGGCGATGGATGTAACCTCCAGAAATACGAATAAATTGAATATATCTCCCGTAAGAACCATTCCGTTGGTTCCCATTAGAAGGAGGAGCGTTAGCATGTAATATTTGAGAAGAGGCTCCTTCTTCATCTCCATGCTATAGATGGAGATGATCAAAGCGGCTGTATTTATTATCATGGCCAGGAACCCACCCAGGGGTCCCACCATGAGAACTATGCCCAGAGGTGGCTGGAAGCCGCCGATTATATCGAATATGGGAGCTTTCATAGCCTCCAAGAATACGAGAATAGCGATAATGGTGTTCAATCCCATAACGGCTGTGGTCACATAGGGCAGGGATTTCTTGGACCACAGGCTAATCAAGGGAAGAAGGAATGCGAAGAACAGAGGAATTGCTATAAGAAGCACCGGATGTATCATTCTCTCAACCTCCTTATCTCATCTATCTCCACCGTTCCGGTATTCTTGTATAATCCTATCGCAATAGAAAGGGCAAGGGCCATGACGGAGACCCCTATGACTATGGCCGTAAGCACAAGAGCCTGGGGGATCGGATCCACATAAATGGGATAATTTCCGTTTTCTATAGGCGCTGTACCACCCTTCACATACCCTATGGATATGAGCAGAAGATTAACACCAGTATCCATCATATCTAATCCGATTATTATTTTTATGAGATTCTTCTTGGCAATCACTATGTAGAAGCCCAATGCGATCAAAGCTATGGATGCAATGTAGTAATAGGGAATCACTCTCTCACCCCCATCATAGCATCCACTATACCCGTTAGCTCGCTTCCAACTTTAACTCCAACCGCCACGTAGATTATGGGGATTACGCCTGCACTGAATAGGTAGGTGGGCAACCCAAATGGCAGGAAATTGTAGAGGAAATAGCTTGCCACGAGCAGACCAATTAAACCCACGCCCACGAAGGTAAGACCTGCAAGGCTCTCCGCCACATTTAGACTCTTGTGCTCCGCGTGGAATTTAGGATACGCCAGATAGAGAAGAAGGAAGGAGGAAGCTATGACAGCGCCTCCCGGGAAACCGCCTCCGGGGGTGAGATGCCCATGCACGAAAATGTAGGCGCCAAAAAGAATGATGAATCCAAACAGCAATTTAGAAGCGGTTTCAACCACAGCATTGGCGCGACGCACCTTTCTGCGCTTCTCCTTCTCAAATATGTACATCACAGACCCAACTCCTGTGGAGGCAAGGAAAAGCACGGTGACCTCACCTAAGGTATCGAAACCCCTGTAATCAACAACCACGGCAGTTACAATATTTGTAGATCCCGTCTCATTTTTTCCTTCTTTGAGATAATGCGCTGGCACAGAATCGGAGGTTTGCTTATCCTGTATGGGATTGTAATAGTGATAATCCTCCAGATTCACATTACCAAAGGGTATCTTGGCGAAGGCAAGTCCCAGGACAATAAATATGAGGATTGCCAGTATTGCGGCCACAGCACGCTTCATTTCTCCCACCTCACAGTATGTTTTATGGCAAATATCATAATCGCCAGGCTCAAACCTGCACCTATGGACGCCTCGGTGATAGCTACATCTGGAGCCTGCAGCATATAGAATAGGATTGAAGCTATGAGGCTCACGACACCCATGGCTATCGCCGCCGATATAAGATCCCTAGATTCCGCGGCCACTAAAGCGGCGATGAGCATCGCGATGATGAGTATGAGAGATACTACCATGAAGAGATCCATTTTCATTCCTCCTCCTTTTCTTCCTTGTATTTGTCAACCACACTACCTTTCCACAGAGCTATGCCGCTCTTGTAGCTTGCCCTGGCGAGGGCACTTGCACCCACAGGTGCGGTGAGAAGAATGAAAAGCGCAATAACCATGCTCTTAGGCATCCAGTGTAAGTTAAGAAGTCCAACACCGAATAGAACGCTTAAAGCACCCAGGGTGGTGGCCTTGGTAGCTGTCTGCATCCTATTATACACATCGGGCATTCTGAGGAGACCAATTGAAGCTAAAAGAAGGAAGAAGGAACCGATTCCAATGAAGATATATCCCAGGATTGAAAGTGATAGGTCTATCCAGTTCATAGGCCTCCCTCCAGATAGCGTGCTCCTGCGATTACGCCCACGAAGGATAGGATACCATACACAAGGGCAATATCGAGATATATGAATCTCTGGAAATAGTAGCCAAGAAGCACAAGCAGAACAATTGTTATATTTGTCATTACATCAAGGGCAACTAGTCTATCCGCGCCTGTTGGTCCCTTTATGGCTCTAACAATGGAGAGGAATGTGGCCACCGCAATTATTCCTATGAAAACTGCGCAGAGGCTAATTGGGCAGATCAATCGAACACCTCCTTCAGGTACTTCTCAAAACTTCCCTTGATGTCCTTCCCGGCTTCCTCTTCATCCTCGCTTCTCACATATATCCAGTGAATGTAATACTTATCATCCACTATCTGCATGGTCATTGTTCCCGGCGTAAGGGTTATAGAATTTGCAAGAGCTAACTTGCCCACTGGATTCTTTAGATGGGTTCTTATCCTCACTATACCCGGCTTTATGGGTCTCTTGGGATGAAGAACTCTGTAAGCCACATCAAGATTTGCTTTTATCATTGCCCACAGAAATACAGGAACATAGGCTATAGCCCATCCAATTCTCCGGGGAGATAGATTTCTCAGACCTCGCGTTGAAAGATGTGTGTAGCTGAACCCAGAAGCTATTAGCGCGAAAATAATCCCCACGGAAAACTCCTGAAGGAAGTGCTGACTATCCATCCCTGGAGAATAGATGAATATGCACCATATGATGATGTAGATTATGAATGCATACAGGAAGCGGCTCAACTTGCTTGCATTTTCCAAGCATATCACCTTCTTCAAGTTCTGACCCGTAATCTACGGTTGCATATTTAATTTTAATTGTTCGAATATCGAACAAACTTTTACGATATTAGAATTTTTCTCTCCCCTCCCTAATGGACAAAAAATTAATTATAAAGGTAGTAATACTCCCACACACGGGGCCGTGGGGTAGCTTGGTTATCCTACCGGCTTTGGGCGAGGAACCACCAGCGGGTTCCTTTACCTCCTGCAACCCTCCAGAAAAGCCGGTGACTCCGGTTCAAATCCGGGCGGCCCCATTGACCCTGTTGCTCTTTTTTCTTATAAATCGAGGCAATCGCTTTTTACCTCAAAGAAAAAATTAGGAAAATGTGTGGAATTTAGCCTTTAATCGAAAGGCATAACATCTTCCATTAAATCCACATGGCTGAGAATCATCCTGCGGCAGCAGTAGCGCTTAACTCCAATTTCATCGAATATTTTTTTTATCTCTTCAGGGGTAGGCTCCCTGTTTTCAGTCTCGCGAATGAGGTTTATCCGGTTAACAAAGGCAATATAATCCGAGGCGATAACCCTGCCACAGGAGAAACATCTCACAGGAATCATCATTTTCTCTCACCTATATGATTTCTGTCTCCTCTTCCTTGCTCCTCTTCCAAGAGGCAGCTTGGGAAGCTTTCTCCTTACATCATTCACGAGCAGGGTCCTATCGTAGCTCTTGAATATCTTCTCTATCTCAGGATCATCAAAATAGTTAAGGATTGCCCTGGCCACTGCGGTTCTTGAGGCCTCAGCCTGGCTCATAACGCCCCCTCCCCTCACCTTTATCTCCACATCAATTTTATTTGCCTTATCTCCCACGAGATATAGGGGCTCCAGAATAGACAATCTCGCAAGCTCAGGCTCCCATATTTCGGCGGGAACCCTATTTATCCTTATTCTTCCCTTACCTTCCTTAACAACAGCCCTCGCAATCGCAGTCTTTCTTTTTCCACTTCCTATGGCCACCTTCATCCTATCACCTCAGATTTGCTCCAAGCTGGATGGATAATTCCTTCAGCGTTATAAAGCCTTCAAGCTTATTATTTTTTGCCTCTTCTATCTTCTCCATTTTAGCATTCTCAAATTCCTTGGGCACACCCATATAAACCTTGAGCCTTTTATAGGCCTCTTTTCCACTGCTCTTCTTCATAGGGAGCATTCCCCTAACCGTTCTCCTTAGTATTCTATCGGGCATCTTGGGATAATATGGACCCTTTCGGACACTCCCTATATTTCTCCTCTCAAGATATTTGTTTACTATGAAGCTTCTGTTACCAATGATCACAGCTTTTTCTGCGTTCACAATCACTATCTCTTCGCCTTTCAAAAGCCTCTTAGCCACCACACTAGCAAGTCTTCCGAGAACCATATTTTCTGCATCTATCACAACCATCTATATCACCCCATAATCCTCACATTGCTGCCCTTGGGGTTCTCCATCATCAGCTCCCGAATGCTCAGCGCTCTACCTCCAGCTTTCTCTATCTTTTCCCTTGCACTCTTTGAAAATCGCCAGGCCGCTACGCTAACCTTCTTGGTGAGCACCCCCGAGCCAAGCACCTTGCCCGGCACGATTATGGTCTCTCCATCTTCGGCATATCTCTCGATCCTACTCACATTTACCTCAGGCCAGACACGCAGAGGCCTCTCAAGACGCTCCGCAATGTCTCGCCAGATAGGCGTGTTGTGCTTCTTCGCATGTATCTTCAGGTCCTTTATCAGCAGGACCAGTTCCGGATTGCTCTTTTTTTGCGCCATATCTGACTCCTCCGACATTGCAACTGAGAAGTGCCATGGGGATTCCCTTTATAAATCTTTTCATAAGTGCAGAATGAGAAATTACTCAGGAAATAAGGATGGAATATGCTGAGACAAAATTCCTTTTTTGAGAATTTTCTGATTTATCCAACTTTTATTAGAGAGAGAAAATTATTTATAGCCAGATGCAAATTAGCACCGGGTGATGGGATGGCTAGAGAATATCCAGCTGCTGGTTTTGCCCTTCTGCTGATAGCGGGGATATTAGAGCTCTTGGTAGGCATACCAATGATTTTCCTGGGAACTATGTTCTCCTTCGCAGCATCCTATGCCTCTCATATTGCAGGAGCCGTTGTGGGAATATGCTTTGCCTGGTTCCTGATAATGGGAATACTGATAATCCTTGCAGCCATATGGGTGCACAGTGGAGACCCGAAGAAAGTGCACAATGGTGGAATATTGGGCCTCATCGCCTCCATCTTAGGAATAGGACCATTTTTCCTAACTCTCATTCTGGGAGTTATTGGTGGAGCGCTTGCACTTTCATGGAAACCTCCCCAAAGAGCACCAATTCCCCCGCCACCAATGTAGCTCAACCATCGTCCTTTTTTATTTTTTTAAAAAAAGCCACCGGGGGGATTCGAACCCCCGACCTGCTGATCACCCGAAGCCCCTTTCTTTGGGGGGTAAAGCATCTATCTTCCTAAGAAAGGGGCTTTTACGAATCAGCCGCTCTACCGGGCTAAGCTACGGTGGCAGCGAAGGTGAAATATTCCTTTTTCTTATAAATCTTTCTCCTCAAGAAGAGGAATTAATTTAATATCCCACAAAAGGCATACCTCCTCTATGGGGAAGTATATTGAAGAGATGGAGCACATAATCTCCCTCATTCTCAAACTCGCAATTCTAGGGCTATTTTTCTGGAGCATATATAAGGGGGAATATATATGGGCCTTGGGTTGCCTTCTTTCTCTCATAGTATGTATGGCTCCCATGATTCTCCAGCGGCGGTGGAATATTCATATCCCCGTGGAGCTAGAGCTTCTCATAGTTCTTGCCCTTTTTCTCCACTCGGGAGGTGGGACCCTAAATGCCTATCACCAGATTCCTGGATGGGACCATATTACCCACTTTTTAAGCACAACGGTAATTTCCCTTATCGCATTCATAAGCATGGCGATAATAGATGCTTACACTCCAGCGATTAAATTTAATACTCCTCTCCTCATATTCTTCATCATCATTTTCTCTCTGGCTATAGGGATGATATGGGAATTCTTCGAATTCGCGTCTGACCTGCTATTTGGTACCCATGCCCAGCTTAGCAACATTGATACCATGTCAGACCTCTTTTTCGATCTCATCGGCGGTGTCATTGTGGCCATTCCTGGAGCCATATATTTGAAGCATACCACGCCTGAAAGATTCGGACTTGAATTGGGTCAAGAGTTTGGGTTAAAGAAGTGAGGAATGTTCCAGCTCCCAAGCTTCTCTCCTATAAGCTCTGGGAAAAAAATAAATCCAAGGAAAATTTACGCACTTTTATGAAAACGCAGATTTACAGCAAAGAAACACCAAACCCCGTGGGGCCATACAGCCAGGCCGTAAAAGCCGGGAATTTTATCTTTGTATCCGGACAGTTGGGAATAGATCCAGTTACTGGTGAGCTTGCCCAGGATATTGCATCCCAAACGGAGAGGGCGATAAAAAATATTGAAGCGATTCTCAAAGTCGCAGGCGCCTCGTTACAGGATATCGTTCGAGTAACCGTGTATCTTAAGGATATGGATGACTTTGGAGAGATGAACAAAGTCTACGAGAAATATTTTGGAGAAATAGCTCCTGCAAGAGTGGCCGTAGCCGTAGAATCTCTTCCCAAGGACGCCAGGATTGAGATGGATGCCATCGCATACATTGAAAAGTGAGGAGCTATGGAAGCTTATCTTCTCAGGGTAAAATTGCCGAGACGCACCGATACAGTTATAAAGCGCATTAAAGAAATTATTCTCAATGAATGCATGGAGCGACAGTTAGAATGCATTATAAACTCACTCGATGGAAGGATTATCCTCTTTTCCACCTCTGAAATTTTGGATTTCATTAAAAAAATAAAGGGGCTTCGTGGCATCTACAGGGTAAGGATTTTTGATGATTACCAAGCGCTAGTGGAGAATATCCTAGAGAGAGTTCGTGGGAAAGAGAGCTTCGCAATAGAATCCAACTCTCACACCCTGGCAGAGAGGATAGGTGCGGATGTGGTAAATTCTCTCCATCTAAAGGTAAATCTCAGCAATCCGGATATAAAGATACGGGTGGAGAAGAAGGGCAGCTACTACCTACTCTATGAGGAAAATATTTATGTGAAAGGGTAATATTAAGGGGCTATGAACTTTGCAGCTATAGAGCGCAAGTGGCAGAAAAGATGGCAGGAAGATAGGATTTTCGAGCCCAAGATTGAAGAGGGAAAGAAGAAATTCTTTATAACCGTGCCCTATCCATATATGTCGGGTTCCTTGCACATAGGGCATGGTAGAACTTTCACCACGGGAGATATAATTGCCAGGTTTAAGAGGCTTCAGGGCTACAACGTTCTTTTTCCCATGGCGTTCCATGTTACTGGAACTCCCGTGCTGGCGATAGCGGATAGCATCGCCGCAGGAGATGAAAAAACAATCAAGTTGTATAAAGAATATGTAAGAATTTATGAAAATGATGAGAAAAAGGTGGAGGAGATTGTTCGATCCTTCGTTAATCCCGAGAACATCGCTAAATATTTCGCGGAGAAAACGCAGCAGGATTTCATAGGGATGGGTTACAGCATAGATTGGCGCAGGAAGTTTCACACCGCAGAGCCCATATACAACAAATTCGTGGAATGGCAGTTCAAGAAACTCTACGAGCTAGGTGTTATAAAGAGGGGTAAATATCCCATAACGTACAGCATAGAGGACGGCAATCCTGTGGGAGAGGATGACATTGAGGACGGAGACATCAATAAGGTAACCATAATGGAATTCGTGGCTATAAAATTCAAGTTTGAAGACGGCTATCTGGTGGCGGCAACTCTAAGACCCGAAACCATATTTGGTGTAACCAATTTATGGATCAATCCTCAAGCTCAATACTGCAAACTAAGAATAGATGGAGAAGTCTGGTTTGTCTCTAAAGAGGCTGCGGAGAAGCTAAAGTATCAGAAGGAGAATGTCAAGATATGCGGATGCATGAAAGGAGAGTATTTTGTGGGCAAATATGCCAAAGAGCCTGTAGATAGGAGGGGCATATTGATTCTTCCCGCCGAATTCGTGGATCCTGACAATGCAACAGGTGTTGTATATTCCGTGCCAGCTCATGCTCCCTACGATTACCAAGCCCTCGAAGATCTCAAAAAGAATCCAGAATATCTTGAGAGATACGGGATAGATGTGGAAGATGTGAGAAGAATTGAACCCATAAAGATAATAGATATTCCGGGCTACGATATCCCTGCTAAGGAAATTTGCGAGAGGATGAACATCGCGGATCAGAGAGATCCCCGCTTGGAGGAAGCCACACAAATTATCTATAAGGATGAGTTCTACAGCGGAGTGCTCAACGAAAAATGCGGCAAATTCGCAGGCATAAAGATAAGCGAGATAAAGGAGGAGGTAAAACAGTGGCTGCGCAATATGGGCAAGGCGGATATTATCTATGAGACTTCCAGAAAGGCGGTTACCCGTAATGGGCATAAAGTTATCGTAGCTGTCATCCAGGACCAATGGTTCATAGACTACACACCCTCCTGGTGGAAAGAGCGTGGTCACAAGCTTGTGGATGAGATGTTCTTCTATCCCACTAAATACAAAGAGATGATGCACGGAATCATAGACTGGCTGGAAAAGAGGCCCTGTGCCAGAAAAAGGGGGCTGGGAACGAGATTTCCCTGGAACAGGGAGTGGATTATAGAAAGTCTTAGTGATTCCACCATCTATATGGCATTCTACACGATAGCCCATATAATAAGGAGGGAAAACATACCCGCGGATAGTTTGAAGGAGGAGTTCTTTGATTATGTTTTCCTTGGAAAAGGCAATGCCGATGAAGTAGCTGCAGCCACAGGCATAAAAAAAGAGCTTGTGGAAGAGATGCGCAGGGAATTCACCTACTGGTACCCCAATGACCAGCGCCATACGGCACCACCGCATCTCAGCAACCATCTGGCATTCTTCATAATGCACCATGCCGCAATATTTCCTGAGAAATACTGGCCCCGCAGCATAACTCTAAACGGACTTATGATTCGTGAAGGTGCCAAGATCTCCAAGAGCAAGGGCAACGTCATCCCGCTGGCCCATGTGGCCGATAAGTATGGCGTAGACCTCTTCCGGCTGTACTGCGCCATAAACGCGGACCTTGATAGCGTGGTTGACTGGCGTGAGAGTGAGATTGCATCTCTCCGAAGGAGATTTGAGAAATTCGTAAAAATTGTGGAGGAGAGCCTGCACGCCAAAAAACCAGAGCGGCTAAGCAGGATGGATAGATGGCTTTTATCCCGCTTCTATCGCCTTATGAAAGAGAGCGTAGAGCATTTCGAGAATCTAAAGATAAGGGATGCGATGCTCAACATGCTCATCCATTTCCCCAACGATATACGCTACTATGAGAAAAGAGAAGGCGTGGAAAAGAGAAAGATGATAGTGAAGCTTATCCTGGAAGACTGGCTTCTTATTCTATCTCCAGTGATACCGCACATCTGCGAGGAGTTCTGGCACAGACTGGGACACGATACCTATATCTCCCTGGAGAAGCTGCGAGAGATAAAGGAAGAGTATATAGATGAGGGGATAGAATTTGAGGAGCAGTACATCCAGGAGCTCATAGAGGACATAAAGGAGATTATAGAAGTCACAAAGATTAAGGCAAATAAAGTTTATCTATACACTGCAGAGCCTTGGAAATGGGAGATATTCCGCGCCATAAAAGATGCTCCGCCCAAGGATGCAATAAAAATTGCCATGGGTATAAGAAAGGATAAAAGCACTGTGGATTTTGTGAAGCGGCTTCTGAAGGAGAAGATGAGCTACAGGGAGATGGATGAAGAGAGGGTGCTTGAAGAGGCAAAGCAATACATATCCTCAGAAATAGGTGCTGAAATAATAATCAACGGGAATTATGATCCGAAGAATAAGAGAAGATACGCTCTCCCTCTAAAGCCCGCGATTTATATAGAATAAAAAATAAAGAATTTATCTTTTTCTTTTTCTGTACACAAGCACCGTAGCCACGATGATAAGCAAAGGTAGAAGCGCGGAAAATTCGGGTATATTGTTCTGGGTCATAGGTAAATAATCCTTGGCCTTGGCATAACCATCTATCACGTAGGGCAAGTCTACTATTCCGTCTCCGTTATTGTCTGGAGCCTGCCAATCCTGCCAGTAGTTGCCCCTGCTCGTTGTGTTCCACTTATTAAAGAATCCGTTGTCGCATGCCTGAATATGCGCGGGATCGTAAACATCTCCGCTGCCATGGTTGTAGTAGAAATAGTTACCGTAAATCAGATTCTGGAACCCGGTGACATTTATTCCATAACCTTTGCTGTAGGAAATCACATTATTGCGGATCACAGAGTTATCTGTACTCATCATATTTATTCCTTCTCCGTTGCCCGTGAGCCTGTTATTTTCCACAGTTATTTGATAAGAGATATCGAGTAGAATTCCCACACCATTGCCCGTCAGCGTGGTATTGCTTATCACAATGTTGGTGGATGTGCCTACAAGTATCCCGATGCTGGCATTACTTATCTCCACATTTTCTATGCGCATATTTGTCACATTGCCCACTATTATCTCTCCCGCATCAACGGATATTACTGCGTTATGCATATCCTGGTTCTTGTAATAATACACTGGCTTGCCATTCACGGTATTGCTGGTATCTATATCCTGGGTGGAGAAGGAAGAGTATCCATCTATCATTATTCCATCATTCTTCATCACATTTCCCCTGAGCTTGTTGTAATTGCCAAATTCTATGGCTATTCCGTATTTGTTGTCGGTAAAACTGTTGTTCTCCACAACATTCCTATCGCCCCAGAGATATACACCATAGGTATTGTTGTAGAAGGTATTATTTTTAATCGTGGTAAAGGAAGCCTCCCCAGTAATACTCCCTGTAAAAATTCCTATTCCATATGCCTGGTCATGAAACACATTTCCCTCGATCGTGTTTCTATATGAGCTTATAAGATAAAGACCATACATCTCATTGGAGTACCACTCTCCATCCCAGATCCGAGAATCGTTGGTATACTGGAACGTCAGTGGCGTGAGGGTGTTATAAGCTGTCACATTTTCCACGAGGATATTTGAGGAATAGCCGGCAAAGATGGCTCCCGATTCATTGGAGAACACCATGTCCTTAATGATTAAGTTTCTCACATTACCCAGGATTACCTCGCCTGCATCCCTGGGCACCGTTGCATTCTTCAGATCCCTGTTTTTATAGTAATATACTGGTTTGCCATTCACCGTGTTATCCGAGGTGATATTCTGCGTGGTGTATGTTGCAAAATCTCCGAAAATAACGATGCTTCCATTGCTCATGGCATTTCTCCTGAGTTTAATGTGATATGAATTCTCGACGGAGATCGGGCCTATAATATCCCGAAAGACATTGTCGCTCAGGGTAATATTAGAGGAGTAATAAGAGATATAAGCTCCAAAGATCACATTTTCAAAGGTGCTGTTGCTCACTGTCACATTCTGGGAAGATTGCACCATAATACCATAGGAAAAGCCCAAAAGTATGCTGGTAACATTCCAGGAAAGCTTGAGAGGCGAAGAAAAGCTGCAGTTCTCCACGCTAAAATTGGATACGCCATAAAGGTAAACGGCGGTGGTGGTATTGAACTTGATATTCTCCATTTTGAGATTCTTGGCTTCTATGGCAATAACCTCTCCTGCATCCTGAGGTACCTCACCTCCTGTCAAATTATTCTTGTAATAATACACCGGCTTGCCATTCAGGGTATTATTTGCCGCTATTTCTTGGGTGGTTAGGCTTTCTGGGGAAGACACCAAAAGAGAAGGAAATACTATTCCTCCATAGCTCATTGAATTATTGTAAAACACATTGTTATTCCCACCGGAGATGGATATGCCATACACGCTTCCCCTGATCACATTATCCTTTACAACATTGCTGTTGCTATCATAGCCTATATTTATCCCGCTATAAATGACATCGCAGATATTATTAACCACAGTATTATTACTACTCATAATGTCCAGATAAATACCCATCGCCGCACGTGATACATTATTTCCACGTATAACATTCTGTGACGAAGAGTAAAGCGAGATTCCAACGAAGCTATCCCTCAAAGTATTATTCTCCACCGTGCCATGCTTCACATTGATTAACATAATCCCGTAAGGAACCTTATAAAGAGACATAACCATGTTACCAATTAGCAGCTTAGAGGATACGTTGTAAATCGTGTTATTTCTCAGAATAAAATACACGGTGGTGTTAGCTATATATATTGCAGGTCCCGAAGCATGGGCGTCTATGCTGTATCCCTCGATAATATAAGGGTCATCGGGTGTGCCGTTGCCCGGCCATCCTTCCTTCTGGGCCAGTATTTTGAACTGCACATTGCTATTGATCCTTATCTTTCCATGGGCCACGAGTTTTTCAGAGCTTTTGTATCCCAGAGAACTGCCTATAAATCCAACAGAGAGAGCACCGAGAAGCAGAAAAATGAGCACTATTGCTGCCGCATATCTCCTCTTACCTTTTTTCATATCTACCACCCTTTGATGCCTTGGATATTAGAGGATAATTTAGAGATAATTAAATTTTTTCTTTATTTGATAAAAGAGACATCTTCAGGGAGTATTTCAGAAAAATAGGAATAGAGGTATAATTAACTAAGGTGATAGAATCACCATATTCTCATTTTCCATATAGCCTCCGCGGCAAAGTCCTCTTTGGTATATGTTCCCCACAGATTCACTGGATTGCGTGGTTCCCCGATATCCAGGTGCACAGATGGATAATACATAATGAACATCCCTGGAGATATTTCCTTCTTAGCAACCTTTCCTGAGTCATTGCTTTGTGTGTTTGCAAGATTATTGGAAACGCCTGTAGTCTGATGACTCAGCTCTTCATTATTTTGGGAAGCTAATCCAAGTCCACCTTCCCAGAGATAATAATCCTGGGAGGTATTTATGAGCTCTGCATATCCCTCGCCATAAACCACCACATCATCTATAAAGACGCCATGGGGATCTCCGGGATGTTCTGGATCCCACGTAGGATAGGGATTATCAGTTTCGGGATTTATAGTTGCGTTGGTCACCACGCGGAACCTTATTAGGATACTCTGTCCTGCCCAGCCGCTAAGGTCGCAGTTAATCCTCACAAGAGTAGTTGAACGAACCCAGTCATAGTGATTTGCGTTTCCGTTATCCGGTATTCCAGAAAGGCCTCCATAGCCGCTTGAACCCCAGCCTATTCTCACGCCATATGTTATGGATTGCCATGTCATACCATTGTCGCTGCTTACCTCCACTCTAACCGTTGCGGGCGGCACACCTGCCGCTGGATTTAAGTTAAACCTTATCCAGAAGAGTAGCCTTGCACTCCTTGCCGTACTTAAATCTATCTGCTTGGTAATTAGTGAGGAATCTATACCTTCTGGTAAATCTCCATTTTTGTCTCTATATACCCACGCATAATGGCCACTATGCGCAGCAAGTGCACCGGGATTACCTGCAAATCTCTGTAGATGCCAGAGATCATGCACGCCATCACTGGTTATCTCCACCTTAATGTCATCAAGATACCATCCCATGGCAGGATCCCATCCAAGATCTGGAGTGAGTCCTCCCCACTGCACCAGCATGAATACTATTCTGATAGCTTTGAAATGAGATATGTATGGTGTTAAATCTACCTCCACATATTCCCACGTGAACGCACCGTTTCCGCTTCTACCGTTGAAGCACCAGTACGGCAAACCTTTAATGCCACTTCCTGTATAGGTTGCATCAGCCATTCCTGTTTGCTGTCCATTGATTACCGGTCCTCCTGAGGATATCACATTATCTGGATTATTTGGGTTGAGATACTTGGGATCCAGGTTACCCGTGTAGGACTGTATGGGTGTGAGGTAATATCTATGATCTTGGTCCCATGTCCATGTCTTACCATCATCAGAGCCCCAGAGATACATTATACCTCCATTGGTACCCTCAGTCATCCAGTACTTGGTCCAGAAACTTAGAATCGCTTTTCTGGCTTGGGTAATATTAATCTGTGGTGTGATGAAGTATGAGTAATTCAGCTGCATATTTATGTTGCTAGAATAGCCAGGAGGCACATATCCCCCGGCACTGCTGCTGGGCGGCGTGTAATCCACTACCGCTGTTACGATGATGTCGTCGAGGTAAACCTCACTTCCTGAATCAGTAACAAATCTTATGTAAAATGGATTGTTACCACCTGCAGGATTATCAAAGTCGCCCATATAATATGCTCCTGGATTTGTATACCACCATGAAGGAATAGGGCCTAAAGCGGTAGTGGAGATCGTTTGCCATGTGATACCATCTGCACTCACTTGGAAATATAAATGTCCGCTTTGAACAGATGCCAAATATGTAACTCTATATTTCACAGTAGTATATGTACCAGGGAGATTCGAAAGGGTGCTTAAAGGATATACCTCTATTTCTAAGTCAGCTTTTTTATTAGAGGGTGGAGATGCATAGAGAAGTTCTTTATATTCACCGTCTATATGATTTCCACCTGTTGTTACTGTTATAGTGTCACTATCGGGTTCCCAATAGGTATGTTGCAACCATTCTCCATACCCAGGCGCATACCACTGAGGTATCTCATTATAATATTTACCCGTGAGAAAACCATCTGCAAATATTACAAAGGGAACATCTTGGACAGTGGTGGCACCGAAATTCTCTGATCTTCCAGGCACCGGAGGCGTAGCTCTTATACCTCCAGTACTTGCTTGCACAAGGGATTCAACGAACATGCGGAATAGTTCAGTAAGCTTAGAAGCGTCGGATGTGTATACTCCATAATGGATTTTGGCTGTTGAAGTTGCTGAAATGGCATGAAGGCGGGCATCGGGTTCATCACCGATAGAGACAGTGAATACATTATAAGGTATGTTGCACAACCCATCTCCTTGTGGAGTATAGTTCCATACTGGACCAGGTTCATCTGGTTCATCACCATTTCCTTCACCAGGCGCATAGGTCTCGTAATCGTCATCACTGTTGCTAACACCATCTGTAAGGATTATCAATCCTTTCACGGAGTCCGGTCTAGCACTGCTATCCATGTACTCTACTGCTACAGCTATTGTATCAAAGAGTGGTGTTCCACCATTAGCTGTAAGTCCATCTATAGTGTCATTAATTGCTTGTCTTTCTGATTTTGTATCAGTTGGTGTAAATGGCAATATTTGCTTAGGGCCGCTATCTCTATTACCGTTAAAGGCAAATATGGCAATCTGATCTCCCTCTCTCAATAATCCAACCGCTTCCTTAGCAGCTGCTTTAGCATCATCTAATCTAGTGTTTCCAGTGCCTGTACCATCATCCCACCCCATACTTCCAGAAGTATCGATCACAAGAATTAAATCAATGGGCTTGCGCTTGCCTGTAACTCTAGGAGTTTCCGGCATCCAGAAGGCATGAGGCGCCGAATGATGCGCGTTAGCGGTAAATTCTGCTACACGAGTGTCATTGGTGTCAAAAACATTAACATCCTGTAAGAAGGAACTATCATCATTGCTACTGCTTCCACTTAGAGACCAATCCCAATCTCCTATGACCTTAGTGCTCACATCTCTGCGGTTCAGGAAATCAAGTGGAGATTCTCCATTTATGTTCATCACAGTGGCCTCGTGATCCCAGTTTTCATCTCCATGCTCCATATTATCCCAGAAATAGTAAACCGTCTTGGTTATTATGGCTTCATTGTTGAAATTCAGAATTTCCTTGGTGGTACCGTTCCACAGAGTCTCTTTAACTTCATTGAGAGGATCGACGATGACGCGAATATGCCTCCAATGCCCTGCGAACATGGGAGTCCACACGATCTCTATCTTCGCCGTGCTAGGGAGCACAATATTATCATTGGTTACATTGGCTGGTGGTAGGTACACAGACTGGCTGCCGAGCCACTCAAAATCATCGTAAAAGCGTACTATGGCAGTGGTGCCCACAGAGCCGTAATTGTAAATGGTGGTACGGAGCATATAAGAGCGGCCTACAAGAGGTGGTAGCTCAGGGTTATCTCCCCCATATATTATCTGGATATCCGATGGATATGTTGCCAACTCGGGCATCAGATCCTGATGACCAAAGAACTTGAAAAGGCGATACAGGAGCTGTGCTCTTGCCTGCAATGCATAGCTTCCGGGATATGGAAGAGCGATAGTGCTGTTCTTGAGTCCAAAAATTCCATCCACGTTTTCTAAATCAATCGGAAGAATCATAAATTTGGAAGGTGAAAGGGAAGCAATTCCTATTCCCTCCTCAGGCAACTCATCGCTATAGGTGGCATAGGACTCCTCCAAAGTGGAGTAATCTGTGGTGGTGGGGAGCGCACCTCTAAATAGCGCCTGAGCTTCAGAACCACTTATTGTGAAAGTATTGACCTGATTCACTATAAAAGCCAGGCCGTTAGTAACACTCTCCTCATTATTTACCCCAAATACCACCGATGGAGAAGACAGGGTTAGGGAATTTATGGTCACCCCTAAGAAGTCGCGAAGAGTGGAAGAACCGGCTATTTCTTGGGTTATCTGGGTGCCCATAAAGAAGTGCCCGGTGTTTGGGTAATTTGTCATGGAGCTGACAATGGCATTGGCATCTCTCTTGCCTATCTGGGTGTTTGCCCATATAACTAGATTGTATCTTGAGAAATATGAGCCATCTGAGTAGCCAGAAGGTGCACCATTGTGGAGATTCAAAACGGTATACTTATAGCCCAAAGAATCTAAAGTACTAATTATATTCTGAGCCTCCGTTGTAATTGAGGTTGAGTTATACACCACAAGAGTTGAGAAATGCACATACACTTCAGTGTCTATAATCTCACTATTCACTATGTTGTTCTCCTCATTGGTTTCCTTTATCACATTATATGGATCTACCATGGCGGTGAGCACATGCTTACCTGGCACAGAAGGAATCCAGGTGAAATTAACATAAACAAAGCCTCCATTGGGGGGGATAGTGCCTGTACCGTTGGGATTGGTTGTATTGATGTCTAATGATGTAACTCCATCAACCTTCAGAAGTACCTCACTGGAGATGGGAGAGCCGCCGTTGTTGGAAACCACCACAGTAATCTTCACAGGTTCCTTGTAAAGAGGCTCCCTCGGTTCTATGAGCATATCCTCTATGGCTAGATCGTTGCCCGTTCTGCCACTGAGATTACCGAGCCATTTCAATATGCGGTATGCTATGAAATTCTGGTTATAGTAATGTTTCACCCTTGATAGCTCAAACCCTGTGTATACGATCTTTCCACCATTATTGTTGGTGGAGTATATCCCAACCGTGGAGCTTCTATTATCTGTAATAAAGGGATGATATCCCGATGGAATAGTATTGAAGGTAACTGTTTGATTCCCATTTTCTGCGTTGTCTCTGTTTATAAGAATATCCGAGACCTGTGAGCCATTATTTAAAGTCAAATCTATTGGGGTGTTTGGAATACCCTTAATCGCTAAACTCCTAGTATCTTTAAATATATTTGTCGAGGTGCCCAGAATCTGGGTTAGACGATCCTGAGTAATTCCCTGGCTGCTGAGCCAAAGAGCGCCACCATCATCATAAAACTGGTTAAGTGCCGCCGCTTGACCAGGAGAAATAGGATCCGTATTATATCCTGTCTCCCAGAGCACAATATCATACTCTTCCAGCACATCACGGGAAATTCCACCCTCGCCCTTCTTCATATCGTAGGAATAGCTACAGGTGTCAAGGATATACCGATAATACCTCCCAGTGTCGTAGGGCGAGCCTTCGGGAGCATGATCGTCATCCACAAGAAGTATTCTGGGCATTACAGTGATATTTATTATAGTCTGATCCGGATATTTAGCGTTAGGATCCTCCTCTGGGCTTATATCAATTATCTCAAACCTTAATTGATGAGTGCCCGCTATGTGGGCGAAATTGTTGCCTTGGTCATCGGTACCCACATTCTTCCATATAAAGGATATTGTTGTCTGACCTGCGGCTGCCACGGTGTAATTCTTGGTGGATGATGGCAACTCTGAAGAGCTTCCAAAATTTGTGGATATGAAAATACTATCTGTGGTATACCCATGCTTACCTTCGTAGCCTGGATATATATCGTAGACCCTTAACTTGAAACTTGCACCAGTGCCTCCGAAATTCTGCACAGTTACGCTTACAGTTACATCGTCCATATGCGTTGGATTGGTGGTGCTAAGCATTATGAGAGTTGGATCTATGTATAGATCTGGTCCGGTTATACCTGTGCCCCTGCTGAGGAAAAGATAGGCCGGATAGCTTATATTGTTTCCCCGGTTATCGTCTATCCACACCATAACTTTGTAGGGTTTCCTCAAATCCAAGGAAGCTATGTCCTTGAAATAAATGGAGGGTGACACAAAGATGGATTTACCGGAATAATGGAGTGGAACATAGGATGGATTGGTTATTGTTGGATTTTCTTGAGTCGTTATGGCATTGGAGAGGGTTGATAGGTCTACCCCCACCTTATAATTTCCAACATCTTCGGGATTATCAGGATCAAACACCGTAGCTTTAAGAGTAGCTCTCTTATTCAGAACTATGGGTGAGGGTGATGATATAAAGCTTATTAGCACAGGAGGCATATTAGCCCTTCCCCTCAATTTGGCTGACCAGATGACCTTTCCATTGGATTTATCAAACAGGGTGATGCTTATGTCAGAATAGGGTGTTACCTCCAGATTATCCCACGAGGAATTATAATAGAAGCTTTCTCCCTGTGAAAATTTGCCATCCTTATCAAAGGGTTGAGAGGCTATTTTTCCTTCAGATAACATATGTTGCTTGGCTGTAAAATCTATAACCACAATGAACATGGTTCTCCAATCATCTAAGCTCTCCCCTCCTATATTCTTCACGGTGATATTTGCATATAAGTGGCTTTCTCCATTCTCTGTAACATTCACGAGCTCCAGATGAGCATCAAACTGGGCGTAAACATGAGATTTAGGTGTTGGTATCGTGGATACATAGTAAAACACCGAGGAGAACAGCACCACGGTGATTAGAAGTATCAGTATGCTACCTAAAACTTCAGATACACCTCCTTCCTTCTTCACGAACTTTTTCATAGGAGTTAGCTCATATCACCCATATATAAACTTTTCGTGGTAGTTACCCTGTAGATTTTCCTTGAATTTTCAGAAAAAATTACAATTTCTCTTGCGTGATGTATGCTTTAAGAGACTCTGGAAGAGGTTAAGGCGGGGAATCAGTTCTTAAAACCATAACTTTTTTATAGGGTTGAGATATAGCCACCACGGTGATATAAGTGGAAGAAGTGCTATGCACGATAGAGTTTCTCGAGGAAAACGGTGTTTTTATTGCCAAGCTTCAAAGTCCGCTGGGAGGCCTGAGAGAGTATAAGGGCTCATCTTTCGACGAAGTGTTGGACCAGGTAATGATTGAGCTACAGCAGGAGTTTGAAGGAGTCCTGTGAAATGCTTTCCCAAGAGGAGATTGAAGAACTCAGGAGATTCGCCGACGCCTCTAAAAAAGATTGGATATGGGTAGACATTACAACCACATACGGGCCCACGAGGTTAGAAAATTTCTTTAAATCTATTTTTAAAGGATATGCGATTCATCACTGGTCCCCCACGGTTCCCGAGGGTTATCTTGAGATTCAGGGGGAGAAAAATATAGTGATCCATTGGGTTCTTGGGGAGAGAAATAGGGTACTTAAAATGCAGGAGATGGATAATGTGGATTTTGATAATATAGATGAAGCACTCTCTTCCACAATAATACAGAATAGCGTTATCCGCCTTTTCTCAGAGAAATTTTAGAGCCTTACTGTGTATTCTATTCTATCTTCACCCACCGATTTCTGTATATCTCTCACGCCACCATGCTTTTCGAAGAGATAGCTCATTATCCCGTTTATGAATCCCATGAGTTCCTTTGGCAGCCTGGAAACCACAAGCCAGTAAACCCTCTTGCTTATAGTCCTGTATCCCGTGTGAAATATGGGAAGATATTTTCTCATGTTGAAGACTATTAACTGCATGCAAGTGCGGGGAGGCAATCGGCCCAAAAGACCACGGAAACTGATGTTCATTCTCTCACCAAAGTATCTTCCGAAATCTTCCATCATATCATCGCCCAGAACTCTATAAGCTGCCATAAGAGACCTGCTTAAGTAATAGCCTGGGTATTTTGCCTTGGCATCTATGTCGGATTCCTTGGTAAAAAGCACACTCTTCTCGTTTACATAATCGAAAAATTTCTTTAATCCTTCAACCCCCTTTTTCTTCGAGATGTACTCCATAACCATCCTTATAGAAATCCCTAAAACCATACCTATCACCTGTATGACCTATGTCAGACTAATGTGTGTGGGAATATTTAAATTTTTCTATTATTTTTTCTGGATTCATCGAAAGACAAAGAAATTTTATAGATGTTCGCATTATGCAATACATAGCTTCATTTGGTGAAGGGAATGGATGAATATAATGCAAAGGCTATTCAAATTTTGGAGGATTCCCAGGCAGTTCGAAAGAGGCCTGGAATGTATATAGGTAGCACCGACGAGCGCGGGCTCCATCATCTGATCTACGAGGTTGTGGATAATAGCATTGATGAAGCACTCGCTGGTTATTGCAAGAGAATAAGTGTAATAATTCACAGGGACGGTAGCGTAAGCATAGAGGATGACGGTCGTGGTATTCCTGTGGATATACACCCTGAGAAGGGCAAGCCCGCTCTGGAGATAGTAATGACCATACTCCACGCGGGAGCAAAATTCGATAAGAAAGCTTATAAAGTAACAGGCGGCCTGCATGGAGTGGGTATCCACGTGGTGAATTTTCTATCTCTCTGGCTCAAGGCGTATGTAAAGCGAGATGGAAAAATATATTTTCAGTGGTATAAAAGAGGACAGCCACAGTGCCCCGTGCATCAGGTGGGTGAAATAAGAGATGGGAAGGTTGTGTGGCTCGAAGACGGCCATGAGGAAGTTTTTAAATATCCTAGGGGCACGTATATAAGGTTCAAACCTGATCCGGAGATTTTTGAAACCACCGAGTTCAAATACCATGTTATAAGAAAGAAGCTGAGGGACCTGGCCTTCTTAAACAAAGGGATAGAGATAGAGATAGAGGATGAGAGAAGTGGAAAGAAAGAGAGATTGAAGTACGAGGGAGGCATTGTGGAATTTGTAAAGTATCTAAATGAGGGCTACAACCCGCTTCACAGGGATGTGATTTATGGACTGGACAAACAAAACGGTATAATCGTGGAGTTCGCCATACAGTACAATGATAGTACATCTGAGAATCTTCTGGCATTTGTGAACACGATTCACACCACTGAAGGGGGCACCCATGTCTCCGGATTCCGTAGCGCGCTTACCAAGGTGATAAACGATTATGCCAAGGATAAGGGGCTCCTTAAAAACATGAGTCTGCAGGGTGAGGATGTCCGCGAGGGGTTAACCGCAGTTATTCATGTTAAGCATCCCAATCCACAATTTGAGGGACAGACCAAGGCCAAGTTAGGAAATAGTGAGGTTAAGGGCATAGTATTCTCCATAGTTGGCAGGATTCTTAAAGAGTACTTTGAGGAGCATCCGGATACTGCGATGAATATCGTTACCAAAGCGATATCTGCAGCGAGGGCAAGAGAGGCTGCGAGAAAAGCGAGAGAGCTGGCAAGGAGGAAGGGTTATCTTGAATCCTTGGACCTACCTGGAAAGCTTGCGGACTGCACGGAAGAGGACCCTACCAAGGCAGAACTTTTTATTGTGGAGGGTGATTCTGCTGGAGGCTCCGCCAAACAGGCAAGGGACCGGCATTTCCAGGCGATCCTGCCATTG
This sequence comes from DHVE2 group archaeon, assembly GCA_026993785.1. GTDB lineage: Archaea > Thermoplasmatota > Thermoplasmata > Thermoplasmatales > Aciduliprofundaceae > S014-41. Next base: position 3,882 of record JALWRZ010000011.1, on the reverse strand, counting down.
CGAGGCAAAATACTCAATGTGGAGAAGGCACGTATAGATAAGGTGTTCAAAAACCAGGAAATTCGGGCTTTAATCTCCGCCATAGGCACCGGTGTTAAGGAAGATTTTGATTATTCCAAGCTTAGGTACCATAAGATAATAATCATGACCGATGCAGATGTTGACGGAGCACATATACGCACCTTGCTTCTCACCTTCTTCTATCGCTATATGCCAGAACTCATAGAGAAGGGGCATGTTTACATAGCGCAGGCGCCACTTTACAGGATCCAAAAGGGAAAGGAAATATATTACGTGTATAGCGATGAGGAGAAAGATGAGCTGCTTCGCAAATTAGGAAATGCAACGGTGCAAAGATTTAAGGGCCTGGGAGAGATGAATCCCCAGCAGCTGTGGGAAACTACCATGAATCCTGAAACCAGAAGACTCATAAGAGTGAGTGTTGAAGATGCTGCCGAGGCAGACAGGCTTTTCTCCATACTTATGGGTGAGCAGGTTGCTCCAAGAAGAGAGTTCATAATTCAGCACGCCCGGGAAGTTATGAACATAGACATATGAGAAAGAGTTATATCCCTTGAGATATTAGTCGGTGGGATGAGGGAATTAGCACTCAAATATTTCAATCGTGAAAATTACAGGAGAGCCCTAGAGCTGTTTCTCGAGGAGTTGGAAAACTCTCAAACAAAGGAAGACATAGCGTTCAATGCTAATCTTGTGGGGCTGTGTCTCTATTTTCTCCACTATCCCAAAGAATCACTCAAGTACTTTGAGATTGCACTTGAGCATACTGAAGGTTACGAGAACGACAAGGTGCAGGGCAACATTGACGAGGTAAATCGCTATATTGAGAGAATAACACAGGACATAGAAGAGATAAAAGAGAGGCTTGAGGAAGAGGATGATAGGGAGAAAAAAGGTATTCTGCTAAGCAATCTCGGGCTTCTCTATTACCTCATAGGAAAGAGGGAAGACGCAGAGGAGAACTTCGTGGAGGCAGAAAAGATATTTCGGAATTCTAATAACAAGATAGCCCTGGCAGCACTTTACACAAACTTCGCTATGTTATACGAAGATCTGAGGCAGCTTGACTATCTTTATAGAGCGTTGGATATATTCCAGAAAGAGGGCCACATAAAGGGAGCGGTGGATACCCTCCATGCCCTTGCCCTCTACTATCTGGAAGATGATTACCTTGAGGAGGCGTACTACTTTATAGAGAAGGAGCTGGAGCTTGTGGAAAAATTGGAGGATGTGGAGATAAAGAGAAGGGCCTATGAGCTAGCTGCAGATGTGGCCATGGAGCTGGGTAAAATCCAGGAAGGGATGAAATACACCGAGATGGCGGCAAAGCTCAGCCCGTGAGCTTCTTCTCAACTTCATTGTAGAATTGCTCACAATCTATACCATTTTCTCTGCAGTAAATAAGGGCTGCAACTTCAACCGTTATTACTCCAAGCTCTCTTTTTATGGCGTTTATATCCATCAAAACTTCTTTTCTCTCCTTTCCTGTAGTTTGGCATATATGATCAAGGATAATCGTGAAAACATCCTCCTTTATGGTGTATTTTTCGGAATCTTCCTGGGTGAATATGAAATCAAGGGGGATTATGAACCCCTTTATCTCGAAGGTTGGCTCATAATGCTCATTTCTCCTCTCTAAAAGATTTGCATCCACGCAGGTCCGAAATGCCCTTCTGGCCTGCGTGGGTGGGAGCCATCCTCTCTCATAGGAGAGAATTTTAACAAAATCCTCTTCTTTAAGCTCTCTACTTCCCTTCCTTTTGGCCACATAGGCGATGAGCTGCTTTAGCTTTTCCACAGACACACCTCCTTGCCCCGAAATACATACAGTTCTCCATCTTTTAGATAAGAGGCGATTTTCTCAGAGGTGAGAATCTTTCTTCCACCCCACTCCAAAAATTTTTCGATGCTCTTTGTATCATATGACTTGAGTATTACATTATCTGTAAGCTCCAGAACCCTTTGCATCTCCTCCCTTCGCATATATATATCGTTGATTACCGCATATTTTGCATCCATAATAAGGAGATCCATAACATCCCCAACTCTGCGGGGCGCAGCATCTATCCACATATCGTATATACCCGCAAGAGAGTTGTAAACCTTTATGTTCATCTCTCGGCCCATATAGGCATCTATATCAAGAAAATAAAGCTCTCTCTCGGAACAATTCTCCATAAATTCTTTTATTTTCATTCCCCCTATTTTCTTACGCTTCACAGGATAGACGGCTAAACACATCACAGAGGTAAAGGGAAACCGTCCTTAAAATCCTTTTCCTACGAAGGGGGTTCCGCCCCCTTTCTAAACCCCCATGAGTTTTGTTGGTGGCAGGAGGTAAAGGAACTCGCTGGTAAGCATGTCCAAAAAGATAGTTGAGGATTATCGCAGTTTAGTGTATGGCAGGTTTGATTACCCCATAAAGCTCAGAGAGCTCTCCTTCCTCACAGTATACGAGATTAGGCAGGATTTAGGCTACAGCATAGAAGACGCCGTGATAATGTGGTCTGTATTTGGTGGCCTGCAAAGTACTATGAGGCCTTAGAGAGATCCAAGGTTCCTATGATGGACTTCATAAGAATGATGTTCTACGAAGAGCCATATCCAATGCTAAGCGAGGTTATGCTGATGCTCAAAGAAGTAGGTAGAGAATATAAGACCTATTTTAGCATCCTTCAAGCTATAGCAGAAGGCAATTCATCTATCGGGGGGAGATTGCATCATATATGGGTCTGCGGAGCACGGATATAAGTAAGTACATCCATGCTCTTTACAACGACTAGGAGTTAATCTCCCTTAGAAAAGATGCTTTTGGCAATGGTAAATACAGGTACTACATCTCATGGAATCTCATCGATTTTTGATTCAGAACGATATGGAAAAGCTATCTCAAATACGAGCTTGGGCAGGTGGAGTTCAGGGGAGGGGAGATAAGGGGGTATGTGAGTAGGAAATATGAACAATTGTGGAATCCTTCGCTCAAAATTTTGTGAATTTCGAAATAAAGATCCTGGGGAAAGCTTTGAGAAAATATAAAGGAAAGGAGCGAGGTAAGGAGAGTTTTGAGATTGATGTTGCTGCTGTGGGAGATAAGAAAATCGCTCTTTTTGATTTGAGAGTGTTTTTGCCTGGAGAGATTAATTACATTACCTTCCGAGAGAAATGCCCATATCGGCGATTTTTTCTTTATGAGAGGACAAAATATGGGTGTTTTTTGCGACCCTTGGACCTGACTTTTTTCCCTCATTGTAGTCATACCCTCCCAACTGGAGCAGCCACTTCCAAGCCTCAACCCTTGAACCCTCAACCTCATCTCTCGGGATTTTTGAGAAAGCATACTTTAATTGCCTTCTGGAGAAACCTATTCCCTTCCTCCTGTGCAGGTAATCTACGACCAAGCACAAACTAAGGTATTCACTCCAATTCGTGAGCCTTGATATTTCCCTGCTCATCCTCGGAAGCGCGTAGTCCTCTTTCCACATCCTCCATACTTCTCTCTCTAGATATTTAAAGCTCATTGCAAAGATTCGTTTCTGATGCTATTTAAAATTGTCTATAGGGTGGGATCTGCCATATTATTAGCGTAGAACCCGTTTTCCTCGCAATTTGTAATTTTGAACCTCAAGTTTACTTACCTTTTCTTCTCCGAAATACTGCCACCAAGGACACCGTTGCTACAACAATTAAAATTACTATGAGAACTATCCAAACTGTTGAGGACTTTGGTATGGTGGTTGGTGTTGCTTGTACCTCATTGCTTGGCTTACTCTCTCCTACTGAATTCACTGCCGTTACATAGTAGGTGTATGTTACTCCATTCTCTACCTCACTGTCATTATACCATAACTGTGTTCCAGATAG
>JALWRZ010000010.1 GCA_026993785.1 DHVE2 group archaeon | reverse complement strand
TAATCATATTATCTTCCAATACTGAGTTCTTCACATATGCGAAGGTCATAGAGAATTCGGAGCTCTTGGATATTGTGTTCCCAACTACAGATGCACTGCTGGAATACTGCACATCCAAAGCAAGACGGTTATACGTGAGTTGATTTCCTTCTATTTTTGTGTAATTTGAAAAATAATTTCCTATGCCTATAGAATTATCCTCTAAGGTATTCCCCTGGACGCTCGCATTATCAGAATGAGATAAATCTATTCCGTAGGAGAGCCAGGAGCATAGATTATCGCGGATATCAAGATGATCAGAGTTCTTGGCATAAACTCCATCCCTGGTAAAGGGGGAACCATCACCGAGGCAGGAATTATTGCTTATCACATTGCCGTTTGAATTCTCCACATGAATTGATTCATAGGCCTTCTTTATACTATTGCCCGATATCTTGTTGGAGCCTGAACCATAGAGATATATCCCGTACATGTTTCCCTGTAAGGTATTGTTGTCAACGGTATTTGAGGACGAGGTGGCTAAATAAATTCCTTTATCACTGTTGGAACTTATGTTGTTCTCTTTTATGAGTGTATTCTTGCTTCTATCAACGTAGATTCCTATGGTTCCATCTGAAATCTCATTTCCCCTTATTGTGTTTGAAAAAACGGACTGGAATAGGTATACCCCCTTATCAAAATTGGTAATGGTGTTATTTGCCACATAGGTGTTATAAGCATTCTCAATATAAATCCCAGCGCCATCTATCGTATTTCCATCGATCTTAACTTCACTTCCACCGGAGATCTTTATCCCTTCATCTGTTAAAGTATTGCCTGTGGCACTTATGGAGGAATCCTTGGCGTAGATTCCCTCATATCCATTGGAGTGCATGGTGCTACCTATGATCAATATATTGCTGGAATCTTCAATATAAATTCCATATCTGGTATTATCTGTGGTCTGCACGTTCTCTATCACGCCGTTTTTTGCGTTATAGAGCTTTATACCTGAGCCGATATAGAAAAATCCACTGGAGGCCTTGGCATTCTTTACCCAGCAATTCTGAATCTTGAAATATTTGGTGGTATTGCCTATATAAATCCCGGCTTTGCGATTTGATGCATCTATTTCCCATCCGGAAATTATGTAGGGATCATCTTCTGTTCCACTCCCTCCACTTACACCGTGGGAGGAATCAAAATCTGTATCACTGTCGATTACTATGGGTTCATGGGTGGTATATCCAAATTCTTCAGCAGTTGCAGAATAGGGTACCATCAGTGAGGAAATCACTAAAATTTCGATAACCAACGCCAGGTATATTTTCATTCTATCCTCTCCGAAGTATAAAAAACCTAAGGAGTCGGGGTATATAATATTTTTCCCAAGAATATTTAAACTCTCTAATAACATTTTCATCCTGGGTGAAAAATATTAAAGGTTGAATACCATGCTCCCATATGGCTCTGGGAATAGATGTGGGTGGAAGTAAAATTTTGGCAATCACAATAAGAAATGGAAAAATTAGTCAAGAGTGGAAGTTTCCCACTAAGGACGGGAGGGTAGCAAATACGATTAGAAAGATCGTAGAAGAGTCAGGAGAAAGGGAGAAAATAGGAATTGGTGTACCCTGCTACATTCGTGATGGAATATGTGTCAAAGCACCGCATATAAGCGAGCTTACAGGTATGGCGCTGAAAAAAATAATTCCCGATGCTATTTATATGAATGATTGTACAGCCATGGCCTATGGAGAGTATTATTTGCGGGACGAAAAACATGATCCTCTTTTGCTTGTAGCCCTTGGTACAGGGGTAGGTGCAGGTTTGGTTCTTCGTGGACTGCCCTATGTAGGAAGGGGTAGCGCGATGGAAATAGGTCACATAAAAAAGTTCTCGAACCTGGAGTGCCAATGTGGAAAAAGGGGATGTTTGGAAACCATTCTGGGTGGCAGATATGCAAATACAAGAAAGATGTACGAGCAAGCGGTTAAAGGAGATGCCCAAGCTTTAAAGTTCTTCCAAGAATATGGTAAGAAACTCGCTGAAGGTCTTGCTCCAGCAATACAGCTCCTTGACCCGGAAATAGTGGTTATTGGAGGCAGCGTTTCTAGTGCCTATCCATACTTTATGCCATCATTCCTGGAGGAGTTAGAAGCCCTGCTGAGCTACATAACTCCTGATGATATAATTTTTGAAAGGGCAAAAAGCCCTCACAGTGGGGCTTTGGGTGCGGCGCTAATAGCTGAGCAAAGACTCCTCTAATGGGAACCTCCGGCGGGTCCCCCACGAGGGAGACCCTACGCTACGCCCTTTTCAGGGCTGGCTCGCAACTCGCTTCGCTCGTTGCTCATTCTCCCCTCTACCCCTCTCCCTTATCTTTAGGGGGTTTAGAAAGGGAGCGAAGCCCCCCTTGGTGGGGGTGTAGAGAGGGGGCCTCAGCCCCCTTCGTCCCGCTGCTTTTTTATACACGCAGGGTATCTACGCTCCAATGCTGAAGATAGCCAGGTATGGAGAGATATATATCCACGCGCCTTCCTCGCACCATTATTCCTTCTACAATACACCCTACATTGGGCATAAAACGGGTACTGCTGTGGATGTTTACTCACCAGAGCCCTTGTTTCCGCTGGAGGAGGGCAGAGTTTTGAGCATAAGAAAGGTTAATCCCCCGAGACATATCTCCGCCGATAGAGACTTCGTGCTTGTCATAAAATCCGGAGAGCTTTGCCTCAAGGTGCTGCATGTGGAACCCTCTGTGAAGGTAGGTGATAAGCTTGCGCTGGGAGAATTATTTGGAAAGCTAATACCTTCTGGATTCTTCATGCCATGGAGCGATTTGCACACGCATTACGAACTGCGGAGATGCGATGATCCCTACAGAGCCAGGGGTGCATATCCCCTGCAACCCATCCTTCATCGCAGGGTTCCCATAGCGAGGGGGAGTAAATTTAAGGTTGTGGAGAAGAAAAAGAGCTATTACTGGCTCTTACCCCTTAATACCTCGGAAATGGGTATGACCCCTCTTGGTACTAAGCATTTCTGGATAGAAGGAGGTTTGCCCCATTATGGTTATGGAGGAGTATTTGCGGAATCTCCACCTTCATTCCTAAAAAATCTCTCAGGAAAAAGATTGCATTCCAATGTTTGGCTCTTCCAATCGAAATTTAAGGTGTACGCCAATGGAAAAGAGGTAAAGGGGGTGGGTGTATACTGCAACAATCCACGATTTAAGCTTCTGGGAGACGATTTCGAAGAGGGAGATATTATAAATCTTGAATTCAGACCTTCTTTGTTTCTATTCTGAAAAGCACCACATCCTGAAGCACAAGCTCCTTTCTATGGAAAAAGAAGGTCCGCGGAATGGGAAAGGAATATCTTCTCTCATGTGTAATATGGGCACCTTCTTCCCCTATCTTGCGGAGCAGAAATTCGCGTGTCTCAGAGTTGTGAAGCGAATACACCACTCTAGCGAGGTGCATAGCATGGATTAGAAAAGGCAAATCCGCGTGCTTCCTTTGAGAGCCAAAAGGCGGATTCTGAATAACGGTGTCCATCTTTTCCTGGAGGGAAGAGATATCGCCCTGAATAATCTCAATATTGCTGCAACCGAATTTTTCAAGATTTTCTCGCATCACTGCTATGGCATCCGGGTCTATCTCCACCGCGTATATTTTTCTCGCGCCCAGCAAGGAAGCGCCTATTGAAAATATCCCGGTCCCTGCACCTAAATCTGCAACGATCTTATTCTCTATATCTCCCTGCAGATACGCGAAAAAGAGGATATCTGCAGCTATAGAAGGAGGAGTAAAATACTGCTCCAGCAGGTTTTTAGGATTGCGATATCTCTCCACCCGCTCCAGTTTTATCTCCAGTGTTTTTTTCTTCATCTCAGGGCCACTGCTTTTACTAGGTTCTTTGCCATCATGTAGGCCTGGGATTTGGAGAATCCGCGTTTTCGAAGTTCCTCCGCTACCCTCTTTATGGTTCTCTGCCATTTCCAAGTAGTCTTCTCGTATCTTGCAGTGATAAGAATTCTCACAATATCTTCATCTATCTCTATCCCATATCTATCCCGGAGCTTCATCTGCCATAGAGGGATGAGCACATAGGGCACATAAACCCTGTTAACTGTAGGCAGCTGGGAGGCCCTATACCTCTTGCCCATAAACCACCCATAATTTGCTTTAATAAATATTTTTTGCCAAAAACTACTATTTGCTTATGGATGCAGAAATGATGTACATTGTCGTGTAGATGGTAATCTATAAAATTAAATAGCTGCGTGGAGATTAGGGTAATGATGTTCATCGTGTTGGAAGGCATAGATGGCACGGGAAAAACCTCGCTTGCAAGGATGCTGCAAGAATATCTGGAATCCTGTGGCTACAGGGTATTTCTCACAGAGGAGCCCACCAAAACCTGGCTTGGAGAGGCCGTAAGAAGGGGTATAAGAGAGGAGAAAAATCCCTTCACCCAGGCTCTCTTATTCTTTGCAGACCGCGCTGAGCATGTAGAGGAGATAAAAAGACATCTCGGCAGAGGGGAGATAGTAATCTGCGACAGGTTCATCTACTCCACCTACGCCTATCAGGGTGTGCAGCTATCCAGATATATGGATAGGGATGCTGCCCTCCAATGGCTGGAAGGGATTTACGCTCCCATGCAACTTAACCCCGATTTGGTTTTCCTGTTAACAGCCTCACCCAGAAGAGGGTTGAGCAGAATAAAGGACAGGGCCATAAAGGAGAAGTTCGAGAGAGAGGATTTTCTCCAAAAGGTGCAGGATATGTATCTTTACCTTGCGGAGAAGCATGGATTCCATGTGGTGGATAGCAACCTACCCCTCGACGAGGTTTTTGAGAAGATAAAGGATATCCTGCAAAAATTCCTGTGAGGCGATGCATTATGCGGGGAGATAGGTATCCCATATATGCGGCTCTACTTGCTCCCTGGGTGGGTTTGATCGGGATACTTATTGCCATTTCGCTTAATCCATGGTGGTCCTTAACCGATAATGCCATAAGTGACCTGGGGAATATAAAGAGGCCCTGGGTCTCATACCCCTATGTTCTCAACACAGCTCTTATGCTTGCAGGCGCCTTAATTATCTATTTCCTTCAGTGGCTTATTCTTCATCTGAGGGACTCCTTAGCGAAATTCGGCACTTTCATATTTCTCCTGGGCTCCATATCCCTATTTCTCATCGGTGTTTTCCCTGAGGAGGCAGAGATATTTGGGGTAGAGCCCCACTACTATGTAAGCTGGGGATTTTTCCTACTGGCCAGCTTTGGCATGCTCATAATCGGGATAGCTGCACTCCGTATTAAAGAAAGCAGAGGCTTTGGAGCCTTCAGCGTGCTCCTTTTCCTTCTCTCCTGGCTACTTGCCTCCTTTTTCCTGAGAACCTTCAAAGGCGTAGCCCTGGCAGAGTTCACCGGCGTTTTCTCCCTTACTCTCTGGCTTTACGTCGCCTTACTATGGAAAAGAGGGCTGCGAGTTCTCCTTTAATTTTAAATCCTTGCATCCATTCACCCAATAAATGCTTTACATAATCTTCCTTACCGGCGTGTGCAATCTTCGATGCAGATACTGCGGGGGCACGATTCCCGAGGAAGTTATGCCCCACGAGATCCAGTATGATATTGAAGAGCTGCGTAAATTCCTGGAGAAGGATAAGGATGCCATCATAGCTTTTTATGGGGGAGAACCCCTGCTGCGTATTCCCCTAATGCTCAAAATGATGGATATGCTTCCTGCAAAGCATTTTGTAATACAGACCAACGGGCTTTTCTTGGATAAGATACCTCGAGATTACATTAACAGGCTCGATGCAATCCTTGTGTCCATAGATGGACGCGAGGAGATAACTGACTATTACAGGGGGCGCGGTGTGTACAGAATGCTCCTGGATAAGGTTAAAAAGATAAGAGCCTATTATCACGGAGACCTTATTGCCAGGATGGCTGTAAGTGAGGAATCTGATATATACAAAGAGGTGACTCATCTCCTCACCCTTCCTTTTGACCATATCCACTGGCAACTTAACGTTGTGTGGTCCCCGGAGGGTTCATGGAGGAATTTCGATGCGTGGGTGAGGGAATCATATAATCCGGGAATAACAAAGCTTGCAGAGCTATGGATATCCAATTTAAAGAGAGGAAGAATTCTGGGCATAGTTCCTTTCCAAGGGATTATTAAAAGAATGCTCTTCAATGAAGATGGTCTTCCCTGTGGTGCCGGTCGCGATGCCTTTACCATAGCCACCGATGGCAGAATCTTGGCTTGTCCCATAGGTGGAGAGTTCCAATGGAACGAGCTGGGGGATATCTGGAGCAAAGAACCCGAGGATATCCGCAATTCCGTGGATGTTGATGAGCCCTGCAAATCATGCGACATATATCCCATCTGTGGAGGCCGTTGCTTATTTGCTAACAAGGAGCGTCTCTGGGGCGAAGAAGGTTTCGCCAAGATATGCGGCACCGTGAGGCATTTGGTAAATGAGATGTATAAAGCAAGGATGGTTGTGGAGGAACTCATAGAAGAGGGCATCTTCAAAAAAGAGGATTTCTTTTACCCTCCCTTCAACAATACCACGGAAATCATTCCCTGAGAGATCGGAAAAGATTTTCAATCTCTTGGAGAAGTAAGAAGATTTTCTTCTCGTTGGTAGGTATCCTTGTGACAAGCACCTCCCCCTTATCATGGGAGGTATAGGCATCATTCACCCTGGCTCCATAGCGTATCGCTATTTTTAGAAGCTCCTCGGTGAATTTTTGTGATAGAGGATCCTTGCCCCGCATCCACGCTTCCTTGAATTTTCCCTTAAATTTTATATGCACAGAATCTGGCATGTAAGTGGAGCGTAAGCTTCCCTCCAGTTCCCAATCATCGCATACAATTTCATATTGGAGGGTAAGATGCCCCTTATCATGAAATTTGCACCCATGATGCTCTGCAAATTTTCTGAAACTCTGCTTCACCCTCTCATTGAGAAGATTTAAAGCTATAAAATAGGCGATGGTTATTATAGCGAGAATAAGGAGAAATATGGGGGAGATATGACCTCGCGATATCTCGCTGTAAAAATATGCTATATCGAGAAACACGAAAATAAGAAGCGAAGCATCTAAGAATGCATATGCTCTCATTGTCCCCCCATAGCAGAGAAAAATTTAAATCTTCCTACGCATAGTATGTATGCCCACCTGGCTGGCCTTCCCTGAGAAATGATGGGAAGCCCCGAAGGCGGGCTATATCCTCCTGACTATTTTTGTCGCTGTAGCTTTAAAGGATGCGTAAACTTTCTTTCCTTCCTCCAGATGCAGGGATTCCACGGCATTGGGCGTAAGCATCACCTTAAGACTCAACTCTCCAGATTTGATGAGGAGCCACACAATGTGCCCTTCCTTTCTCATATTCTCGATTTTCCCGAGGATTACATTTCTTTGGGAACCTGAAGGAGGGGAGGTGGAAATTACTATGTCTTCGGGTCTTATGGAGACAAGAACCTTCTCTCTTGGAGAGGCGAGATCAACGCTATAGATTATGGAGCTGTTGGATTCTATCTCCGTGAGACCATTCTTGGTATTTCTAACGATTCCCTCGATTATATTCGCGGATCCAAGGAACCGGGCTATGAAATCGGTTTTAGGATTGGAGAAAACCTCCTCCACGCTTCCCTGCTGCAGAATCTGTCCCTCATGCATCACAGCTATTTTAGTTCCGAGAACCCAGGCATCTGCGAAATCATGGGTGACATGGAGCGTGCCTACCTTAATATCCTCTATGAATTCTTTCACGAGAATTCTGGCAGCATTACGCATCTCAGGGTCCAGGGCACTGAAGGGTTCGTCTAGAAGAAGAAACTTGGGATGGGTGATTACCGCACGGGCCAGGGCCACCCTCTGTTTCTCTCCCCCGCTTAGTGTAGAAGGATATCGATGGAGTAAGTGCTCGATCCTCAGGAGTTTTGCGAGTCTGCGCACCTCGTTCTTCCAAGGACGCCCCTTTATTTTGAGAGGATACGCAATATTTCTCTCCACGGTCATATGGGGAAAGAGCATGTAATCCTGATAAACCATGGAAATGTCCCTTTTGTGGGGTGGTTTTAAGGATATATCCTCGCCATCCAGCATTATACTTCCTCGTTGGGGAACATGAAAGCCCGCGATGGTTTCAAGAAGCACTGTTTTTCCGGCGCCTGTGGGACCTAGGATTATGAAATAATCATTATCACCTACCCGCAGGGAAGAAACGCTTATTTTAAACTCTCCCACAGAGACGTGAAGTCCTTTTATCTCAAGCATTATGCATCCGCCTCCCAGCAAAACGTATTCCTAGGAAAATTGCAAGGGTTAGTAAAAGAAGAAATGCCGTGGCTGGTAGGGCTGCATGCAATCCGTAATTGGTGTAAAGATAGTAGATATATGTGGGGGCTATCATGGGATAGAAGGCAATCATAATCACCGCTCCAAACTCGCTTACAGCGCGGGCCCATGTGTTCACCGCGCCACTCATTATGTTGCCCTTTATCTGAGGGAGGATAATCTCGAAAAAAACCCTCCATCGGGAGGCACCGAGGCTCATAGCCGTGTACTCATATCTTTCATCTATCTTGGCTATCCCCTCCCTTACTTGATTTATGAGAAATGGAGCGCTTACAAATAGCATGGCGACTATTATTCCCGGGAGTGCATAGTAAAAGCGTATTCCCCATTCCTCTAATGGTTTTCCCCATAATCCAGTGCTTCCAAAGACCAAGAGCATAAGAATACCGGCTACAGTGTGAGGGATAACTATGGGTATATCTATTACACTCTCCACCAACCCTTTAGCCCAGAAATTCCTGCGTGCAAGCACATAGCCCAGGGGGAGAGAGAAGAGCAATGCAATGAGCGTAGCCACGGTGGCAGCAAGGAAACTTATTCCGATAGCGTGCAGCAGAGCAGGGTCTAAGAAGGCCTTAGGAGTGGTGTATAGAAGAAGATTGATTATGGGGAAAAGAATGAATACCAGAAAAAGGGAGCCAAGAAAATAAGCTACCCGATAGAAATTATCCTTCTCGGCCAGGAAGATGAGCGCCAAAATACCCAGAAATCCCGCGGGCATAAAAAGTATGGAAGGTAGGGCTAGGAGAAATATGAGGAAAAAGGAGATGCTCTTTTTTTCAAAATAAAAAAGAAGTGAAACTATCGCAGCTAAAGGCAGAAAAACCCAGATGCCGAAGAAATAGGAGGTGAGGAGAAGAATAAGAAATGGGAAGGTGTAATCCTTCATTTCTTTTTGACCTCCTGCGGAACGCTTCCCACCTCCTGGTACATCGGCGGCTGTCCACATTCCTCAAGTATCTTCTTCCCTTCATCACCTACGAGAAGCTGGATGAACTTATACGCGAGAGTTTTATGCGGCGCATTATTTGGCACAGTTATCCCGTAATTTATTGCATCTCCTCTTATCAGCTTTCCATCGGCAAGCTTTACCTTTACCCTTGAGTATTCTTCCACAAGGGATGCGTTGGATAGGTTTATCTCCTCGGGCAAGGTGATATATGGGAGAGAATGCTGTTTTGCAACGGATAGATACTCAATAGCATAATCTATATTTCCACTTTCAAGGTCTGCAAGAAGCGCCACCGATTTTTCCTTTATGAACACCCTGCCTTGGGAATTCAAAAGGGATTCATCCCCAGGAACCACAATAGTTCCATTGACAACCCTTATTCCTGTGTTGTTCTCCACTACACTTTGGAATATTCCGGAATGATAATTTATATCAGCGAGGTAGAACATCATTACCGCACGATAACCGCAGGGGTCATCATTGGGGGAAGAGAAACCTATGCGCACATCTCTCCTCTTAAGGATCTCCATCCAATTTTGGGAATTTATTTCTCTGGCATACCTGCTTTGGTTTGTGTAGGCTATCACAAGCTCATTCCTGGCAAATTTAATATACCACTTCGCATAATTGGGCATCAGGTAGTTCTCTATTGCCCGATAATCTGCAACAGCCACAATATCCGCTTTGATTCCCAGTTCGCTGACCTTTTTAACGGTTTGTATGCTTCCGGCAGTCTCAATGTATACCTTAACTCCGTATTCCTTTTCATAAATCTCTGCAAGCTTTTTAAATGGAACCGCAAGGCTCCCTGCAGCTAGTATTTTTATGCTCTTTTCCTCACTGTGAGAAGATTGAAGATAATAGAACCCTATGCCCAGCGAGGCCATGATTACAATTACTACTGCCAATAAAGCGAGCTTTCTCTGCATCCCATCACCTCGTTATGCTTAATTGGAAATAACGATGGAATATTTTAATTTTTTGGAGTAAATTTTTAATGGATGGTATCTTCAGGTATCCTGTGAAAATCATCAAAATAGGTGGCTCTGCGCTTACAGATAAGAGAACCGGGGATAGCTTTGTGGAAGAGGTTGCGGATAGAGTTGCCAGAGAGCTCGTTCCCGGGAAGTACATAATAATCCATGGTGTTGGATATGAGGGTCACAAACTGGCATTGCAGTATAAGCTGCATCTTGGATTTCAGAACAATCCCTTGGAATGGGCATATCTGCGGGCCAAGGTAAGCGAGATAACCAAGGTGATAGTATCGAAATTAACGCAGCATGGACATCCTGCAGTGGAAATCTCACTTCCAGATATAGCCAGGGCCGATAGGGGAAGCATAACCTTCATGGATGTGGGTATTTTAAAAGAATTCCTCGATAGAGGATTCATTCCTGTTCTCCATGGCGACGGTGCCATAGATTTCTCACTTGGTCTCTCGGTCATTTCCGGAGATGCTATCGCCACGGATCTGGCCATAAGACTTAAAGCGGAAGAGATAATTTATGGCACCAATGTGGATGGTATTCTTGATGAGAATGGTAATGTGGTAAGGAGAATATCTCACGAGAGCATAAACACCCTGAAGCTCTGGGAAAACGGGGATTTTTCAGGAGGGATGAGAAATAAGATAGAGGAGGCGCTGCGTCTCAAGGGAACAAGGATAAGGATCATAAATCTCAGAAAGGATGGCATACTTTCCAAGGCGCTTAAGGGTGAGGATGTAGGCACAGTGGTTGAGGGATAATTATGGGGCTTTTCATGGATATTGGTATTGGCGTTGCCGAATTGGTATACACCTTTCTTATCGTTTTCCTCATGAATTTCGCGGTGGATCGGGGGCTTCCCCAGGATGTGTCGAGAAAGATCGTGCATATGTGGGCAGGAGGCCTTGTAATTTTCTGGTTTTTCTACACAACTCCCTGGGGAAAGTATATATTTATGGCCACTCCAGCCATATGGGTCATTCTTTTGATTTTAACAGCCCTTACCAAGGATGAAGAGGATCCCACAGTAAAGAGCATGACCAGGACCGGTAACCCGAGGGAATTGCTTTTAGGTGTGATGTTCTTTCCATTAATGCTCATAATCCTGACATTCCTAGGCTACAGGAGCTTTGCAGGTGTAGCCGCCATTGCCTCGGTGGGTTTTGGAGATGGTATCGCGCCCATAGTTGGCAAGTACTGGGGAAAGCACCGCTACAAATTGCTAGGAAGGGAGAAGAGCCTGGAAGGCTCCCTGGGAGTTTTCCTTGCCACGCTCATCGGTTCTCTTATCCTTGGCATGGTTTTCTTTCACAACCCCTATTTCCTCAAGAGCCTAATAGCATCTCTGATAGCCACAATCCTTGAAGCCATATCACCCAGAGATGTGGATAACTTCATTGTGCCCTTAGGAGTATGGGCCATCCTTTACTTTATGTGATTTGTAGATTCGCATAATTTTTAAATAATCGTGCCATTACAATAATCGGGAGAGATATGGGAATCGCACAAAGAATGGCAAAAAAGCAAAGGGAGATAAGCATTGCGGAGTTTTTCGAGAAAAACAAGCAGATTCTGGGCTTTGACTCGCTCACCAAGGCCATGGTGGTGAGTGTTAAAGAGGCTGTGGATAACTCATTAGATGCCTGTGAGGAGGCGAGAATACTTCCGGATATTCTTGTTAAGATAGAATCTGTGGGCAAAGATGAGTATCGCATAATCGTGGAGGACAATGGCCCGGGAATAGTGAGGAAGAACATACCCCTGGTATTCGGCAAGCTTCTCTACGGCTCAAGGTTCCATGCCATAAGGCAGAGCCGGGGACAGCAGGGCATAGGGATAAGCGCCGTTGTCCTATATGGTCAGTTAACCACGGGAAAGCCCGCGAGGGTTATTTCCAAAATCAGGGAGGAGGATGTGGCTTACGAGGTAATACTCACCATAGATACCAAGAAGAACGAGCCAAGGGTGATAAAAGAGGCCCCGCTGATCTGGGACAGGGAGGAAGGAACCCATGTGGAGGTCACCATAAGGGCGAGATACACCAGGGGAAAGCAAAGCGTGCTGGAGTATCTACAGCAGACCGCCATAGTTAATCCTCATGCTCAGATCACCTTAATTGAGCCAGATGGAAGAAAGGTGGTCTTTAAAAGGGCCACCGACACGCTCCCGCAGCCAACGAGAGAGATTAAACCGCATCCCTACGGCATAGAGCTGGGGCAGCTCCTAAACATGGCCCGGAGCACCAGGACATACAGGCTCACTTCCTTCCTTACCTCCGAGTTTAGCAGAGTGAGCCCCAAGATTGCGGAGGAGATATGCGAGAAGGCCTATCTTTACGGGGACATGAGGCCCCAGGAGCTCACCATAGAAGAGGCAAAGAGATTGATGGATGCGTTCAATAAAGTCAGGCTTATGTCACCACCCACAGATTGCCTCTCGCCTATTGGAGAGAATCTCATAAAGAAGGGACTTAAAAATGTTCTGGGCTCTCTCAAGCCGGGTTTCTATGCAAGACCCATAACCAGAGAACCTAAAGTTTACGGTGGAAATCCGTTTATAGTGGAGGCAGGCCTCGTTTATGGTGGTGAGCTTCCCAAGGATCAGCCGGTTAAGATTCTTCGATTCGCCAACAGGGTGCCGCTTCTATATCAGCAGGGGGCTTGCGTGATAACCAAAGCGGTTAGCAGCGTGGACTGGCGCCGCTATGGTCTGGAGCAGAGAGGAGGCGAGGGAATACCGGTAGGCCCAGCCATAATTCTAGTGCATGTGGCATCCACCAGGGTACCCTTCACTTCAGAGGCCAAGGAGGCTATAGCGGATGTTCCTGAGATAAGGGAGGAAATAGAGCTGGCCCTCAAATCACTGGGCAGGCAGCTCAAGATGTTTATGATTAAAAAAGAAAGAAAGAGCAAGCTCAGCGAGAAATTCTTCCTGGTCACAAAGATTCTACCGGAGATTGCGAAGAAGAGCGCGGAGATTGTGGAGAAACCAGTGCCGCCCCTTGAGCCTGTGATATCCAAAATTATGAACGTGGTATGGATCGATGAAAATGTGGAGAAGACAGGAAAGAATGAGGTTCGCGTTAATGTGAAGGTGGCGAATTTCATGCCCAAGACTCTGGAGTTCAAGCTCTACGGGGATTATCCTGTGGGCACGCTTATAGAAACGGATGGAGTTGCAGGGGAAGATTATGTGGTTTGGGATGTTAGAATAGAGCCCCTGCAATACCAACATTTCTACTTCAGACTGGGGGATGTTAGTGGCTATGGAGAAACCAATTACTATGTGGAAGGGATAAATCCCTCCGTTGTGGTGGGTGCAGAGCCGCTTCCAGGCGACTGGAACATAAGGCTGGATGTTATGGAGGAAATACTGGAAAAGGAGGCGAAGGAGGTGGGAGAAGAGGAGCAAGAAATTATTGAGGATGAGTTGGAGGGTGTTGAAGATGAATAGCGATGAAGCACTAGAAAAGCTCTACAGGCTTGCGGAGGAGATATATGAGGATCTTAAAAGAGGAGAGATACCCAAGATGAAGCTTGCGGCGAGGACGAGAAACAACATAATATTCAACAACGAATATGGTGTCTGGAAATATGGAGATGCAAAGATAACTAGAAGTGCAAAGAAGCTGGACGGCGCGTACATGCTTCTCCGCACCCTTTATGTTATGGAATTCATAAAGGAGATGATTCGAGACAGGAAATCGTCCACGCTAAGGGAAATGTACTACATTTCCGAAGGCTGGGGTCTCGCCAAGTTCCATTCCCAGGATGAGAGCAACAAGCTTGCTGAGGATCTCGAGGTAATCACAGGGCATCTCCGTGAGGATTTCAGATTAAGACCCGAGGAAGACGGAGCGAGCGTGATAGGAAACATTACCATAGAGGAGATCAACAGAAAGGGACAGCCCAGACGCATTAACTGCCGTGACGATGTAGGTGACAGCGGCTATCTCATCCCATACAATGTGGAGAAGGACAAACTTAGATTTGTGGACGTGGATGCCGATTTTGTTATGGGCATAGAAACCGGTGGTATGTTCGATCGCCTTGTGGAGAACGGCTTTGACGAGAAGGCCCGCGCTATTCTGGTGCACATAAAGGGCCAGCCTGCAAGGAGCACAAGGAGATTGCTTAAAAGACTGAACGAAGAGCTGGGATTGCCTGTGGTGATATTCACCGATGGAGACCCATGGTCCTTCAGAATCTTCGCTTCCATAGCATACGGCGCAATAAAGACAGCGCATATAAGCGAGTATCTAGCTACGCCAACCGCGGAGTTCGTGGGCATAACTGCCAGCGATATAGTGAATTACGAGCTTCCCACAGACAAGCTAAACGACAGGGATATTGCCGCGCTTCAGGCGGAGCTTAAGGACCCTAGGTTCAACACACCCTTCTGGCACGAGGAGATAAACCTAATGCTGAAAATAGGTAAGAAGGCAGAGCAGCAGAGCTTGGCCAAGTATGGCCTGGATTATGTGACGGACACCTATCTTCCCGAGAAGCTCACTGAGATGGGTATTCTCCAATGAGCCTTCCTATTTTTTTCACGTCCTCCCATTGGGTATCCACTATTTTCTCCCGCTTTCTTGGAAGTATCTCGCGTAGAAGAAAAATCACCTCATCCCTATTCCCCTGGAAGCTCAGAGCATTAAGCAATCTATCTTCTTTTACGAGGGAGAAAACTACGAATCCAGAGCTTTCTTCAAGATGATACGTATCAACTGCCACCTTGCCATCCCATTCTTCCATTATTCTCTCAATTTCTTCGATTTTTGAAAGCTCCATAGGCCTCGAGAAGAAATATTCTGGAAAGTATTTAACTTTTTCTCATCAAAGCTCCCTGAGCCTACGCACAAGCTTAACAGCTGCTTCCACAGCATCTCTTGCCTTTTCTATCCTTGCCTCTGCCTGAAGCCTAGATTCACCAGGTCCGGAGATTCCAAGGGTCACTGGCTTTTCATACTCCACGCTCAGGTCCTCTATCTTCCTGGCGGCATTCTGCATTACTATCTCATCATGCTCGGTTTCGCCTTCTATAACAGCGCCCAGGGTGACCACCGCATGAATATCTTCCTTTTCCAGGAGCTTTCTCACAAGAAGTGGTATATCAAAGGCTCCTGGTGCCTTTAGTACATATTTTACATTGGCGCCCAAAAATTGGGCATGCTCCTTGGCACGCTCAAGCATCATCATGGTTATATCGTAGTTGTACTCACTCACCACTATACCCAGATTTATCTCATCCATTTTTATCACCTCCTAATGTCTTATTCCTCCTTTACCGGTCATTATGGGACCCGCATCAGGGAAACCCTGACGCTGTCCAGTACCCGCAAGTTTCCTCAACTTTTCAGGCTTGAAGAGCATATAATAGGCGTTCTGCGCATGCTCCCTCGCCCTTCTTTCCGCCAGCCAGGCCAGCTCTTTTTCATCCTTTGCCTCATCCTCATGCACGAATACCTCAATTATATGCCTGTTTGTCAGGAGTTGAGCCATTATGAGTCCAAGCGAAGCTTCGTGGGCGCACTGCTTATCGATGGGCTTTGGACCAGGCATACCAAGGGCAATCACAATATCACACCCTTCCTCCTCTATGAGTTTCTTGGCAGCAACGGGTAAATCTTTCACACCGGGTACTGTTCTTCGTATTATTTTAAAGCCTGTGCCCATCTTTCGAAGCTCATCTTCGGCAGCGGAGCCCATATCCACACGGGCAAATGTTGTATCAACGATGCCTATCCTTCGCATAGAGATCATCCATCCTTTCCACAATTTTATAAATTATCTTTCTCGTGCCATTCAAATCGCTATCCCCATATTTCTTAAGGCGAATAACTTTCACGGAGAGCCCCCTTCTCCTGCATTCCTCCTCAATCTCCCTTTCATCGAAGCGCTGGTCATAGCCAAGCACAATAATGTCCGGTTTTATCTCTTCCACAGTGCGATACATATCATCTTCGTGTCCAAGAACTGCACGATCCACAGGTTTCAGAGATTCAACTATGAATCTCCTTACGTTCTCAGGCATTATGGGATGATGCTTGAATTTTTCAGCGGTGGAATCTCGGGCAACAACCACAACGAGCTCATCACCCAGCTTTCTGGCCTCCTGGAGGAAGAGAATATGGCCGGGATGAATGATATCGAAGACACCTGAAGCCATGACCCTTACCATTTTGACCACGCATCCAGGATATCTTTCCCCTCCAAAAATATTACCCCCGCTCTATCTGCAAATTCTCGGGCCTCTTCCTTGGAAAGAGAATTGCCATCGTCGCCCAATATTTCCACAATGGTTGCAGATGGTATAAGTCCTGCCTTTTCCACCAGCCAGGTTGAAAGTTCCGTATGACCCATCCTTCTCTCCAATCCTGCGGATATCAGAAGATGCACATGGCCAGGGGAGATAAACTCCTTGCCAAACTCCTCCATAGGATTCTCCATCTCCTCCACTCTTCCAAGAAAGTTGGCAAGCTCTTTGATCGTTTTTGCTCTATCCCTATCGGGAATACCGGTAAAGTTGTCCCGATGATTTATGGTCACAGAGAAAGAAGGAAGCTTATCATATCTTACCTTAGGAGCAAGGTACTTGAAAATTTCAAAGCCGCTGCTTTGAAATATCTCATGAAGATAAGGAAGCCCTATTTTATCCGCGTATCTCTTGGGAAGAGTTGCACAGATTAATCCTCCTCCCTCCTTTCTCATAAACCTTATCTTTTCCGGAGTTATAAATTGAGACGCTATTACCATATCTGTCTCCCGCTCTCTTCCTTCCGAATCAAAGAGAAACACGAATTCTCCCCTTTTAAGCGCTTCTATGGCCTCATCTATCACGTCCCTTCCATTTCCTTCCCCATTAAAAAGATGTCGTTTATTACTCAAATTTGAGTTAAAAATGGCGTGTATTTAAATTTTTGAATCACATGAATTCCCTCTCAATCTCCAGAATCTCCTCCCAGCTTTTTGCCTGTGAATAGGCCTCAAGCGGTTCTTTGTTAACCACAAGGAAGTTTGGACCCCATTTGAATATTCCCATTATCTTCTCAGCCTGATCCTTATAGCCTATGATGTAAAGAGCTGCAGCAAGTGCCTCCGCGCTACTCAGCTGCCAAGGATGTCCAAAGTTTGTGGGATTCACGGCCACAAGATAGGGTAATCGGCGAAAATTGCCCCTGAGATGATAGAATACCTCCCGAGCATTTTTCCATGAGCAATCCACTGCAGTTATACCTTGTCTTTCGGCAGTGCGTCTATCTCTGGGAGAGAGGACCCTCTGGGTATAGGGGGAGAGAATTATGCTCCCTCGAGGAAGACGAAAACTCTGGGAAGTGAGCTTTGCATAATTAAATCTGGCCAGTTTCTTGGCGGTGCATTTCTTTGGATCGTCCTGGTTGAGGTGCAGAATGTAAAGACGAATTTCCTCCACGAAATGAGAATGAAATTTGATATTAATTAATTTCTGAATGCGCTTTTTTCTTCATCTTATTTTCCACTTCCTCTAAGGAGTGATAGCCCAGATGCGAAAAGGTGTATTGATAGCTTTCATAGGCCAGGTTTCTTCCCTTTTTGAGGGCAAGTTGCAAATCATTCAGATATTTTTTAAGTGTTGAAATTGAGAATGTTGCAAGTTCGCAGCCAAGATATTTCGAGAAATCTTCCTTCAATTCTATCACATGGGGATATTTTCTATGTAGCTCCTCCACCCATCTCTTCTCAACTTCCACAATTTTATTAATAATTCCCCGCTTTTCTTCATCTCCTACGGATATTCTTCCTTCCATGCAGGCATATTTCTCCCAGAGCGGATTCTTATCCCTTCGTGAAGCCTTTTCCAAATCCTCTAGATAGGAAAGGAGAGTATCCTCGGATAGGGGATAAAATCTTGCAATTCTCATAAATTTAAATGTGCTTTCTCTCTTGCATTCGGGATTCGCGGCATTTATTTTTGAAAAGAATTGATATTCCATATCCGCAATTTTTCTCAGAATTTCTTCCTTTTCCACTTCTATCCTCCCCTCACGACTTCCAGACCAATTTCCTCGAATCTCTCCGCAATCTCCTTCATCTTTTCCTCGGAAGGTGCCTTTCTTGTAGGCATAAGATACTCCATTCCCAATCTCCTGTACTTCTCGCTAACATCATGGAAGGGGAGGAGATGTATCCTCTCCAATTTCCCGAGTTGCTGAAGAAATTTAGCCCACCCATCCACATTACTGGAGGTATCCGTTATTCTTGGAATAACTGGAAAGCGAAGATAAATGTCCTTGGCTCTCCCCATCTCCACCAAAAATTTGAGATTTTTCTTTATTACTTTATTTCCCATGCCAGTGTATTTCTTGTGCTCCTCCTCATCAAAAAGTTTGAGATCATAGAGAAATAGATTTACCAAAGGCTCTACAGCCTTTAGCACCTCTGTTGGTGCGTATCCTGAGGTATCCAGAGCCACATGGACGTATCTCCTTCGAAGAGATTTGAGAGCTTCCATTAGAAACTGCGGCTGGAAAAGAGGCTCGCCTCCAGAGAAGGTTACACCCCCTCCTGAATCCTCATAGAGATTTGCATCCTTCATAACTTCCTGGATGAGCTCCCCCACGGTTATGTATCTTCCCACTATTTTTGTGGCTGTGGTGGGACACATATCACCGCATATTCGGCAGCCCTGCTCCACTGTGCACAGATCCCTCTTTATCCTCTGCATCCCTCGCTCGTCAAAATAAACTGCCTTTTGGGGACATACATTTACGCAGGTATAGCAGTGAATGCATTTGTACTCGAAATACATTATCTGGGGCTTTGAGCTTATTCCCTCAGGGTTATGGCACCATATACATCTTAGAGGACAACCCTTCATAAATACGGTAGTTCTTATTCCCGGTCCGTCGTGAATTGCGAATCTTTTGAGATCGAATATGAGTCCACGCATCAATTATACCTCTTTCTGCTCGGTTCTCTCAATTATCTCATCCTGCAGGCCCTTGGGAAGATTTACGAAGTAATCGCTGTAGCCCGCAACGCGAACCATAAGGTCCTCGAATTCTTTGGGTTTCTGCTGTGCCTCTTCTAACAATTCACGGCTCACCACGTTGAACTGCACATGATGGCCACCGGCTCTGAAGAAGCCGCGAATTAAATGGGCCAGCTTCTTGAGATTTTCCTCGTTGCTCAAGAGATCCGGGGTGAGTTTCTGATTGAGCAACGCTCCTCCTGTTTTATCCCAGTCGCATTTAGCGACGCTTCTGAAAACTGCCGCTATACCCTTCCTGTCCATGCCTTGCACCGGAGATACTCCCTCGGATACAGGAACCCCTGCCTTTCTTCCGTCCGGTGTTGCACCTGTGACCTTGCCGAAATACACATGCACGGTGGTGGGCAGGAAGTAGGCCCTTTTAGATGCCCTTCGCACAGGAGATGGAGGATAGCTCTCTATGATTTCCACCATGGTATCCACTATTCTCTTAGCGATATCATCCACATAATCGTCATCATTTCCAAATTTGGGAGTGCGATTTATCAAAATCTGTCTCAGAATCTCATACTTTCCCTCGAAATCGTTTTTGAGCGCATCCAGAAACTCTTCCATGCTCACCGTTTTCCTGTCAAATACATGATATTTCAGGGCTGTGAGGCTATCCGCGAGAGTTCCTAACCCTACGACCTGTATATACTGCGTATTGTATCTTGCACCTCCTGCATTGTAATCTTTTGCATTCTTCACGCAATCTTCAATCCAGAGGGAAAGAAACGGTACGGGAAGCTGCTTTGCATACAAAGCCTCTATCATATCGTTGCCCCGCATTTTTATATCCATAAAATATTTTACCTGGGCAACGAACGCGCTCCAGAGCTCTTCAAAGCTCTTGAAATTTCTCGGATCTCCAGTTTCAATACCTACCTTTTTGCCTGTCCGCGGATCGTAGCCGTTATTTAGCGTTATCTCTAGAATCTTGGGTAGGTTGAAGTAGCCTGTGAGAATATAAGATTCCTTGCCAAAGGCACCGGTTTCTACGCATCCACTCACCCCCGAGGTCCTTGCATCCTCAAGGCTCTTACCCTGTCTGAGCATGCGAAGCACTACCCGATCGAAATTGAAAAAGGGCGGCTCTCCGAACCCGGGAGCGACTACTTTTAAAGCACGGATTAAGAATTCATCCGGATTTTTATCGCTTATCAGAACCGCTGTGTTTGGCTGCAGGGTTCTCATCTCATCCAGAACTTCCAGAATGAGGTAAGATAGCTCATTTACCCCATCGGAGCCATCCACCTTCAACCCGCCAACGTTGAGCTTGGAGAAATCGTTGTAAGTGAAGCTCTCCTCCGCTGTAACACCTACCTTGGGCACCGCAGGTTGATTATTGAATTTGAGCCAGAATGCCTGCAGAAGCTCCTTTGCCTTCTCTCGAGTTAATCGCCCCTCTTTCACGTCTTTACTGTAGAAGGGATAAAGATGCTGATCTATTCTTCCAGGATTGAAGGAGTCCCAGGGATTGGTCTCGTATGTAACACCCACATGAATGAACCAGTAATGCTGCAGAGCTTCCCAGAATGTTCTGGGCGCATGGGCAGGAACCCACCTGCATATCTCTGCCATCCTCAAAAGTTCTTCTTTTCTTCTCTCATCCTTCTCTTCCTCCGCCATATTCTCAAGCTTTTCTGCGTATCTCCTTGCATAAATCATCAGGGCATCGGCCACAATATCCATGGCTTTGAGTTCCTCTATTTTCTCATAATATTCCGGATCCCAGGGCTCAATCTCCTGCATCTTTTTCTTTATTTCCCTTTTTATATCGAGAAGCCCCATTTTGAAAACTCTCTCCCCTCCTGCAGTATGTCCCGGAGCACGCTGCTCCATGAACTCCGTCCAAACTCCAGCTTCGTAGGCGTCCTTCCATTCCTGGGGAAGATTTTCAAAGATTATATCTCTCATTGAGTGGCCTTTCCAGAATGGGATAATCTCCTCCTCGTATATTCTGCGAGTCTCATCATCCACCCTGTAGGGCATGTTCTCTCGGGTATCGAGAATTTCCAAATCCTCAATGCTATGCACCGTTATTTCGGGATATGTGGGAACTTCCTTAACTCCTGTCCCGCGGATTCCCACAATAAGCTGTCCTTCTTCCACAGGCAAACTCACATGCTCCATAAGATATTTGAAAGCAAGAGCACGCTGCACCGAGATAGATTTGCCCTTTGCCATCCCGCTTTTATAAAATTCTGTTATGAGTTTAGCTCTCTCCACCGAGATACGAACTTCAGAATTCACACACTCCTCTCTCAGTCTTGCAATCCTATCATTTATGGGCCTTACGGCATCCCTCCTCTTTTTCATCTCCTCATATATTCCCGTCTCTCTTTTTTCTGCCACAGTATCCAATATGCTCACCTCTTATTGACGCTCCTTGAAGGGATTTCATCTCATCCCCCAATATAAACCTTTCGTACGAAGGGGCACCTACGTCGTGCCCTGCTTACGCAGGGCTTGCTCGCAATTCTTTACAGAATTGCTCGTTTAGCCCTCTGCCGAGGGCAAGCTCGCATCTGAGATGCTCGTTTCCCCCTCTAACCCCTTCCCTTTTCAGGGCGGACTCGCAACTCGCTTTGCTCGATGCTCGTTCTTCCCTTTACCCCTCTCCATTATCTTTAGGGGGTTTAGAAAGGGGGTTTCACCCCCTTCGTGGGGGTTTAGAAAGGGGGCGTCAGCCCCTTGGTAGGAAAGATTTTTGTATTGGAAAATCATACAGCCAAATAGGCCACCGTAGCTCAGCCGGTGGAGCGCCACCTTGGTAAGGTGGAGGTCCCGGGTTCGATTCCCGGCGGTGGCTCTGATATGTTCAAATCTAAGAAGGAAAGGGAAATTATCGAGAATTATAAAAAGCATCTCTCGGTGGCTTTGGAGTGTATGAAGCTTTTCATTGAGCAGGTAAACGCCTTGTTTGATGGAAATTGGGAGAGAATCACAGAGATTGAGAAAGAAATTTATGCCAAGGAGAGAGAGGGAGACGAGCTAAGACGCAAGAATGAGTATCTATTTTCAGAGGGGATTCTATTTCCAGCGGATAGAATGATATTCATAAATCTCTCGGAGGAGATAGATAAGGTTATTGATAAGATACAGCAAGTCAGCAGGATACTAACCCTAAGGAGACCTTCGCAGGAAGCCATAGATTTTTTGAGGGACTCGTCCATTAGTGAATATTTAGAGTATACAAAAAAGAGTGTGGAAACTCTTTATCTCGCAGCCATTTCTCTTCTTGAGAATTATAGGGACTCGCTTAAGAAGGCTCATGAGGTGGAAAAATATGAGAGCAGAGCGGATGAGCTAAAGCTTGAGCTCCTTCGTAAGTTGTATGGCGAGGAAAGGAAGATGGACATTCTATCCCTCTTGCAGTTGGAGAAGCTTATACTTTGGATAGATTCCATAAGCGATAAAGCTGAAGATGCCTCCGACGTGATAGTTCTCATAACAGCCAAGATGAAAGCGTAAGAAGAAGAAATGTGAATACGAAGGAGAGAAGTGGTGCAAGTACCCAAGATATGGCTAGGTTTCTGAGTGTCTTCATATGCATTTCCCTGTAACCCTTTAGAAGCGCGGTGCCTATTATCCCGCCTATTATCGCTTGAGTTATCGATACGGGCATATGAAACTGGGTGAATAGTTCCACAACAATCGCGCCAGATATCTGAGCAGCAAAGGCTCTGGGAGCATCTAAAGAAACGATTTTCTTTCCTGCCGTCTTTACCGTTTTCTTACCCAGAAAATATGTGCCCAGTAAAGCCGCAACTCCTGCAAGGCCCAGAGATCCCGCGGATAGTTTAAGAGACGCTACGAGCCCAATAGTATTTGCCCCAAGAGTATAAGCAATGAAGGCGCTTCCTATGAAAAGAGATATCGTGTAAAACCTGCTCAGGGAAAATATCCTTAGCTTCGGAGTAAGGAAAGAAAGGAGCATATAGAGGAAATACGCAACTCCCATTGCGGCAATAAACGTGAGAACCCAAGAAATGAAGATAAGAGTAAGGAAGGTTGTGTGAAGCGAGAAATTATACCATAGGGCAACGGCCACAACAGAGCCCACCATTATCTGGGATGCGGAAAGAGGCATGGAGAAATAGGTGAAGATAAGCATAAGAAGAAATGTAGATAAGAGGACAATCAAGGACATCTGAAAATTGAGGATGCCATAGACAATTCCACCGCTAATGGCCCCCTCCATTTTGCCCCCCTCTAGTAACGCGCCGAGTAGCACGAAGAATCCAGAGTAAAGGGCTGCAGTCCTATAGGATGCTATTCCAGAACCATAAAGAGTGCCCACACTATTGGCGGAATTATTGGCAGCGATAACAAAGCTCAGAATGGCAGCTAAGATTATATATAGTAGCTCAAGCATTTTCATACTCAAAGGGGTTTAGATATATCAAATTTGTGAGGCGTAAGTTTATATAGGGAGTCTTCATTGCACCTCTGTGCAAATGAGAAAGGTTGTGCTCTCTCTTGCTCTTCCTGCCGTTGTATCCAATCTTCTCTATACCTTTCAAAACATAGTGGATACCATAATGCTCGGTCATTACAAGGAGCCCCAGATAAGCCTGAGTGCTGTGGGAATCGGTGGCATGCTCTACTTTTTAATGTTTCCTCTAATAATGGGTATCACCACGGGAGGTGTTGCACTTATAGCCCGAAGATGGGGAGAGAGAAAATATGAGGAGGCCAGAAGAATATTCGAGGAACTCTACACGCTTCTAATCCTCATAGCGGTTCCCATTGCCTTCTTTGCCATCTTCTTTGGTTGGACTTTACCGGTTGCTCTCGGTGCTGAGAAGAGTGTGGTGGAGCAGGCATACAGATACATCATGGGAGTTTTTCTCTTTTATCCCTTTGCAGTATTTCTTGCGGTGTATCACTCCTCTATCCGTGCCGCAGGAAACACGAGAATACCCATGCTCGTTGATCTTCTTGCAAACTCCTGGAACGTGGTTTGGAATTACATCCTGATATTCGGACATTTTGGGTTTCCTGAACTGGGCGTAATGGGTGCGGGGATAGCCACCGGCTCCTCCTACCTTGTTGGTAGCATATTTTATCTTTTTCTCCAGAAAAAACACAAGCTTCCTGTTGCACCCTCTCTCCTTTCCCGCACAAGATTGAGAAAGGATACCGTAATAAGGCTTTTCAAGATAGGAATTCCTGCTGGAGTAGAGCGTGGAATGTGGAGCCTCACATCCTTCATATATACTGCTCTCATAATTGCCGTTGCAGGTTCTCTGGGCTACGCATCCTTTCAGGTGGGATTGAAGGCAGAGAGTCTTGCCTACATGCCGGGATTTGGATTCTCCATCGCAGCAACAACCCTTGTTGGGCAGTATCTAGGTGAGGGAAACCCTGATAAAGCTAGAAGAGCGGCGATAGAAGCTGCTAAGATGTGTGCTATTTTTATGGGAATAACGGGAGGTATGATGGTCCTCATACCCAATTATCTTGCGGCAATATTTACCGATGATGTCAATATAATTCATCTGGCGTCCCTTTACCTTTTCCTGATGGGATTTACTGAGCCTGCGCTGGGTGTTCTTTTCACGCTTGCAGGAGGGATGAGGGGAGCAGGATACACCACTATGCCTATGGTTATCAACTTAACGGGACTTATGGGTATAAGGCTTGGCCTGGCGGTTCTTTTTGCCTATCCTCTTGGGTTAGGACTTCTCGGCGTATGGCTTGGCATGTTCGTGGAGACCTTTGTAAGGGGACTCTGGATGTTTCTGGAATTTCACCGGGGCAAATGGGCGCAGGTAAAAGTTTGAGGCAGAAAAATATAAAATTGCGCAAATGCATGGTGGGTCGTGAAATTCATCGTAGATCACATGCTGGGCAAGCTTGCCAAATATCTCCGTTTCTTGGGCTACGATACCTACTATCCCTCTGGAAAAATGAGCGATGAAGAAATTATGGAGATAGCCCGCAAGGAGGGAAGAATTCTGCTCACCAGGGACAGGGAGCTTGCCAGGAGAAGCAATGGGATTTATGTGGAAAGCGATAATTACGAAGAACAGCTAAAATTCGTTATAAAAAAATTCAAGCTAAATGACAGGGACATGCTATCCCGCTGCTCCATATGTAATACGCCCCTTATTAAGGTGGAGAAGGAAAAGGTTAAGGATAAGATTCCTCCATACGTATATGAGCATACCAATGAATTCTACCTTTGCCCAACCTGTGGCCGTGTCTACTGGTACGGGACACATACAAAGAAGATTGAGGAGAAGCTCAAGAGACTCATGGAGGAAGATAAATGAAGGTGGAAGAGAAAGAAGGTGGAGAGATAAGCTTGAGAATAGAGACCCTGGATGATCTGTGGTATCTAAGCAACATAGTTTCTCCTGGAGATATTGTCTTCGGGTTTGTATTCCGCAAGGATACTCAAGCCTCGGATATGAAAAGGGCCAAAAAGGTGGAAAGAAAGAAAATCAGGGTGGGCATTGAAGTCAAAAAAATAGAGTTCCAAGAATTTTCAGACAGGCTTAGAATACAAGGCATAATAGTGAGAGGTCCGGAGGATTACCTTGGCTCTCATCAATCCATCAATGTGGCTCCCGGGGATGAAATCTCTATCCTAAAGGATTGGAGTCACGAGGAAAAAAGGCTCATGGAAGAGGCAATTGAAAGTTCCATGAGACCGCAAGTTTATTTCCTTGGTCTGGAGCATGGTCTGGCAACTCTTGCAGTCCTCCGAAGCTATGGTGTAGAAGAAATACTGAGCCTGAGAAAGAGGGGTGATGAGGATGAGGAATTCTTCGGGGAAATTCTCCATGCGCTTCGCGAAATCAGAGAAGAGGGACATCCTCTTGTTATCCTCGGTCCGGGATTTTATAAGGAGAACTTTGTGGAATTTGCAGGAGAAAAGTTGGGCAATTACATCCTGGTACAGGCATCCCATGGTGATATGCGTGGGGTGTATGAGGTTCTAAAATCCGGTGTGCTGGATAAGTTGCTGAAGGAACATCGTGTGGCCAGAGAAGAGAAACTCGTTGAGCTCCTTCTCCAGGAGATAAAGAAGGAGGGACTATATGCCTACGGCAGAGAGGAGGTTGAGAAATATCTGAATCTGGGTGCGGTGGATAAGCTTTTGGTTAGCGATAGGGATTTCAGGAAATATCGCGAGCTCCTGGAACTTGCCTCTAAAACGGGAGCAGAGGTGCATATCGTAAGCAGCTCCCATGAGGCCGGAAAGATTCTTCAGAGCTTAGGTGGAATCGCTGCTCTCCTTCGATTTAGGCTGGATTAGGAAATAGAGAAGGATTAATATGGCAACTCCCAATCCCACAGCTCCCCAGAACCCGTAGCCTATGGAACCCATCATGAATATCTGCACTGAGAAGAAGGAGAGAAGCGTTGCCAGGAGGAGATATGCCAAGGTCTCTCTCTTTATGGTTCCAAACTTCTGAAAAAACCGGTAGAGATAAAGATGAATTAGCAATATGGAAAGGACAGAGTATGCGACGCCTAAGGTAACCCAAGAATAAGGATTGTAGTTTTTCAGGGATATTAGCAGGGCTGTGATGCCTGTGAAATTGTATGCGTAAAAAAAGATCTCGCTTTCTATTATGCGGTATAGAATGAGAAGTAGAACTGCTATGGAAATTGTCATGGCCGAGAGAAGGAATATGCGAAGTGAATAGGATGAAAGTAGAAGCAGGAGGAAGAAATAGATACCCAGGGAGATCCATATACTCCTTTTCATCTCATCACCCTCAGTACCTTAAGAACTGAAGTAAGGGGATATCTTATATTCCAGTCCACTACCCTGGCGTAGAGCCTGAGCCTTCTCAGTCGCACCTCTCTTTCCATTCTCAGTATCTCTGTGGCCAGATCATTCTCATCCCCTATTAGCGTGGGAGATAGAACCAGAATGTCGTACTTCTTGGCCAGGAGCTCCACAACGGCATCGTCGATATCCCATGATAGGAGCGGAGAAATGAGTATTACGAAGGAATTTGGGGGGAAGAAACGCGAGACAATGAACTTCCCGTAATCGAAAGGTAGTCTGCTTATCCTCTTGGTACGTACATAAAGGAGTCTGTCAAGAATGAGGTACATGGCCCTCTTCCCGTAGGTGGGATATATCCAATCCACGCTATGTCCGAGGATTACAAGGCCAACTCTGCTTCTTGTCCTGGATAGATAGGTAGCTATGGTAGCTGCAGCTCTAACCGAAGCATTTAGAATTTTTTCGTACTCCTCAGAGCCCTTGTAAAAGCGCCGCACATCAAGCAGAATAACAGTGTCTCCTGTTCTTTCACTCTCATACTCATTTACCATAAGTTTATCTGCCCTTGCGGTGGCTTTCCAGTTGATTCTGCGCATATCATCTCCGGGCTCATACTCCCTTATATCCATAAACTCTATTCCACGTCCCTTTCTCTTTGAGGGATAATCTCCAAGAAGAGTTCTTGTCTTTCTGGGCTTTATGGGAAATTTTCTCATGTACTCTATCTTGGGATATACTTTTATCTCCCCAGAGTCCTTCTTGCGGGAATAGTGGGCATATAGTCCCAGAAAATCCTCAAAGTATATTTCCATCTTTCGAAATGCTATTTTTCCAAATTTTCTTAGTCTAAGATCTCTCTTCTCCACACAAATGTTTTTACAGAAACCCTGCAGTTGATTGGCAGAGTCTTTTATGAAATAATACCCGTGGCCCTCAATCATATACCGGAATTTCACAACGTTCCCCTCGACATATCTCTTTTCCGGAAAACTCCTCTGAACTTTTACAGGTTTGGTTATCCTAAACTCTGAGAATATTATAAGCCAAAGAAACGGCAGGGAGAGAAATGCCGGTAAGGGAGAGAGGAATACAAAGCTCAGGAGCAGAAGGAGTGCGAAGTAGATCACGAAGGCATAGTATTGCAATGTGCGCATCTCTACACCTTGGGCACGGGCAATTTTTTAAGTATATCCTCCAGAACATCTTCTGGCCTTACTCCTCTTATCCACGGCTCAGGTTTGAGTATTATTCTGTGCACCAGCGCTATCCTTGCCGTTAACTTTACGTCGTCAGGAATTACATAATCTCGGCCATAGACCAAGGCGCGTGCTCTTGAGAGTTTAAGAAGCGCAAGACTACCTCTGGGACTTGCACCTACTTCAACTTGAGAATGCGCTCGTGTAGCCCTCACTATTCTCACTATGTAATCCAGGATATCCTTGTCCACATACACATCCTCAACCTTTTTTCTCATCTCAAGGATATCTTCCTTGGTGGCGATCCTGTTTAAGGGAATCTCGTCTCTTCTCCACATTATTCTTCTTCTTAGAATCTCTATCTCATCATCCTTTTCGGGATAGCCTATATGCAGCTTCACCAGAAATCTATCAAGCTGTGCTTCAGGTAGAGGATAGGTTCCTTCGTATTCAATAGGATTCTGTGTGGCGATTACCACAAAAGGTTCCTCAAGCTTGTAGGTCTCTCCTTCTATGGTTACCTGCTTTTCCTGCATCGCTTCCAGCAATGCAGCTTGAGTTTTTGGCGGACTTCTGTTTATTTCATCCGCAAGCAGTATATTTGTGAATACTGGACCCTTGAAGAACTTGAAATCTCCTGTTTTCCTATCGTATATGTAGGTGCCTGTTATATCCGAGGGCATGAGATCCGGGGTGAATTGAACCCTCTTGAATTCGCAGCCAAGCACATGGGCGAAGGATCTAGCTATCAAAGTCTTTGCTAGACCGGGGTTGTCCTCGAAAAGTATATGTCCGCCTGCCAGGATGGAATAGAGCACCTGCCTTAGGACCTCTTCCTTTCCCACTATGACTTTTTTCACCTCTTCTATAATTTTCTCCATTTTGTTCATTTCATCGCCTCCATAATTTCACGCAGCTCCTTAACAAATCTATCTCTTGGAATGGAAAGCTTTAGATCATGCCTGCGCATATACATATCCCTTATCATTTTCGCCCTGCTGCCTCCCACATACTTTTTCAAGAAATCCTCATTTTCCAGATTCCTTCTTATCTTAGATTCGGATAAATCGTAGCGAATGCTGAGGGCCACCACCACGGAGTTTATAAGGCGAAGCTCTATATCCCTCTGGGCCACGGGATTTCCCCGAAGAGCCTTGTCTATAGTTTCTCTAAAATGAGCTATGTCCTCTCCGATGGTGAGTTCCTCCTTCTCCTCCCTCTTTTCCAGAGGCGTGTAATCCCGCAGGGAAAAGAGAAGCGGGAGATATATAAAAGAGAAAAGAAGAAGAAAAAGGACAAAAAGTCTAACAGTAAAAAATGCGAGGGGCATAAGAAGCACCGCAACGAGGAAGTACACAAAAAGATCATTTTTCCACTTCATCTCTTATCGCCTCCAGGGCATCCAGCGCCCTTTTGCGATGCTCCTCGCTCATCTCATGGCTGCTATATCTTGCAAGCTCAAAAAGTTCTGTCAAGATTTTCACAGGCTCTTTGGAAATTTTAAGGGTTCGAAGCGCAAAATCCTCAAATTCTCTTGGAGTATAATATTTCTTGTCCTCTACCCCACGGGCTCTCATAAGTTTCTCCATTTCCATATACGCTTCCAGGATGGCCCCTCTAACATCCTTACCTATTTTCACATGGTATATGGCTTCTTCCACATACTCCTTCACGCTTTTAAGAGGAATAGACTCTACCTTCTCCACCCGATAGGTCTTGATAACCATGAAAATTATCCCAGCGAAAATCAGCCCTATGAGTACAATAACCCATAGATTACTGCCTCCCGGTAATGAAGTACTTGAGAAGCCGCCACCTCCTGAAATTCCGCCAGGATGTGGTGTGAGATTCACTCTGTTGCCCAGAAGAAGTACCACCGCAACAAGTAGAAATCCCAGGGCTAGAGAAATTACAAGGTTGAAGGCCTCTCCTGCAAGTATCCGCCTATAGACGAGAGCACCGATTATGCTTACCCCAATAATTCCCCATACAAGAATTTCTAAAGCATAAAGGACGGCGGAACTTCCAGTGTTGTTATTCATCTGAACTTCTGGAGTAGCCTGAGGTTGAACGGTTAAAATGGGATTTACCTGGATGCTTATAGTTGGCACCACCAATGCCAGCGACACGGCAAGCCAGATGAGGATGAAGGAAATTATCACCCTCAGGTTAATTTTCATATGAAAGGGAGAATCGCATTTTAAAACTTAAAGATTTCTGGGAATCTGGGAACCACCAGCGGGTTCCCATTCCCTCCTGCAACCCTGGGAACCTCCGGCGGGTTCCCATACGAAGGGGCACCTACGCAGCGCCCTGCCTACGCAGGGCTGGCTCGCAAATCCGCAGGATTTGCTCGTTTCCCATATATCCTTCTACGCCTTGAGAGGTTTTTCTCCTACTGATAATACCCTTAGGTAAGGATAAGGAAAAGTTTAATAAGGAAGGCTGCAAAGGAGCAAATATGAGTGATATCCTGGTGATAGAACATGGACTATCCATGCGAAAACTTTACAGGTTGCTCTTCAAAGGCAGCAACATCTTCTTCGCCAAGACAGTAGATGACATTATAAAGGTGCATCGCATTAAAAGACCAAAGGTGGTTTTGATACTCTCTCAGAATCCGCAGGATGCGGATATTGTGAATTTAGTAAGAATGATAAATCCGCAGGCAAAAATCATATGGATCTCTCCCCAGGAGACTCTGAGAAACAAGGTGGGAGATTCAGTGGATCTTTTCCTGACTCCTCCCTTCGAGCTTGATGAGTTTATAATAAAATTTGAAGAGCTGCAGAGAAGACATGATCTCTCAAATCCTCTCATATCTGCCTGATTTATGCTCATCTCTTAACCTTTGATAGATCAATCCATTCTCTCTTGCCATCTTCTCAATATCTTCTCCCTGTCGCACCACTTTGCCTGGAACCCCTAGAACCAGGCTGCGGGGTGGTATCTTTGTTCCTGGTGTAACTACTGCACCTGCACCTATTACACTGCCCTCCCCTATCTCTGCGTTATTAAGCACCACTGCATGGATTCCAACGATCACATTGTTGCCTATTTTTGCGGCATGAACTACTGCAAGATGACCTATGGTTACATTCTCTCCGATAATTGCTGGTTCTCCATAATCCACATGAATTACCGCGTTATCCTGCACATTGCTGTTCTTCCCTATTCTTATGGGAGCAACATCGCCCCGCAAAACAACACCGTCCCATATACTAACGCCCTCCGCGATTTCTACATCTCCGATTATCACTGCAGTGGGTGCTATGTACGTGGAGGGATGAATTTTGGGTTTCAGCTTCTCCATAGGGGGGAATACAATTGCAGGAATAAATATTGCGCGAAAATTAAATATCCCAATAATGGATTCCCGGAACTATGAGCATTGAAAAGCTGTTTGATGATATTGAGGAAACCTTGATGGATCTCTTAGCCAGGGTTGATGAGGGAGATAGCAAGGCCTTGGAAGAGCTCAAAAAAGCTAAGATTTACTTTGAAGATCTGGCAGAGATTCTAAGTGTGGTGGATGATGATGATACTGTGGATAGCATAAAAAAGAAATTTGACGAGCTAAGCAAAAAATTTGATAAGTTTTTGATGGACATAGTTAAGGTTGTGGGTTAAACCTTGTACTCTTCTATTTTTAATCTTCTCATAGCGTTGTTGGCTGCGATATTTATCACGTCGTAAAGATGCGAGGTGGCTGGACAATAGGCGTGCTCCATGAAAGCTATATCCCATATTTTGCCTCCTCCACGCATCAGGGCTGAGATTATATCGATCTTCTTAGATGCCTGATATCCCACTGCCTGAGCGCCTTTTATATTCCCTTCTCTATCGGTGAATATCTTCACATACACATCCCTCTTTGAATAAGGGGTTACAGTGGAATGACCTCTTCCGCTTATCTCTCCACGCCCTCCCACGCATGCCACTTCGAAGTTACCCATGGCAGATACAAAAGCTCCTGTGGGCGGCGTATATATGGCTTTTCCTCCCGCAGCGTTTATTCCTGCAACGATTCCCTCTCTTGCCGCTATGGTGGCAAGCTGAATAACCCCGTAGGGTGTGAGTGCACAGTCTCCAACCGCGTATATATCTGGATTCGATGTTTCCATTCTCTCGTTTACCTTGATGAACCCCCTTTCGTCCATTTCCACCTTGTCCTTAAGAAGAGAGGTATTGGGTCTAACTCCTGCGCTTAGTATAACCATATCCGCAGGGATCTTTTGACCGTTGAAAACTACACCTTCTACCTTCTCCTCCCCTAAAATTTCTTCAACCTTTGAGTTGTAGTGACATACCACACCCATCTTACAAAGCATGTCCTCCACAATTTTTGCCATATCCTCATCTAGGTTTTTGGGGAACGGATGCGAAAGCATCTCAATAACCGTGACATCCAATCCCCTCTTTCTTAGAGCATAGGCCATCTCCATGCCTATGGCACCTGCACCAATTACCACAGACTTTTTGCTCTTCTTTATCCATTCATTGATTGCTATGGCATCCTCCACGGTTCTAACGGTGAAGACACCTTTTTTATTTATCCCCTTGATCGGTGGAATAGCAGGATTTGCTCCAGCGGCAAATATAAGCTTATCGTAGTGTATCTCTTTTATCTCCTTCTCTCCCACCTTGCGATATCTTACAACCTTCTCTTCCGTTAATATTTCCACCGCTTCGTGCTCTAACAGGAGATGTATCCTTGGAGTTCGGGGGAACGGATGTATGATTTCCTTTACATCTATTTCTCCTTCGATTACCAGAGGGATTGAGCAGGGAGAATACGTTTCGTAGCTTCTTCTCTCAATTATGGTGATTTCCTCCTTTCTGTTTATTCTGCTTGCCCATCGTGCAGCGTACAGCCCACCAGTTCCCAATCCTATTATTACAATCATAGGAAGGGGTATGCTTTTGGATTAAATTAAATTTTGCAGACTTCGTTGACAGGTTTTCAATGACAATCTAGGCATTCATCATCCTACGGTGTAAATACCATTCATTGCCATAAGAAGAAGGGTAAATAATAGTACCACAGATAGAGCTGGGAACCTCCTGCGGGTTCCCATACGAGGGGACACCTATGCAGCGCCCCCACTAAAGCGAGGCTTGCTCGCATCTTACGATGCTCGTTTCCCCCTCTACCCCTCTCCCTTCTCTTTAGGGGTTTAGAAAGGGGGCGACGCCCCCTTCGTAGCGATAGTTCCAAATACTACCGGTATATAAGCAGCCTGTGTATATCGCTGTGGATGATACGGATAGCCGTAGTGGTATGTGTACAACCTATCTTGTATTTCCTCTCATAGAGGAGATAGAGAAGAGCGGGTTAGATGTGATAGGCTATCCCCGCTTAGTTAGACTTAATCCCAATATTCCCTGGAAAACGAGGGGAAATGGAGCTATAGTGGTGAGGGCAGGAAAGGGATATGGGAGAAAATTTAAGATAGGAGAATACAAGGGCGAGGAGCTTTGGGCCTATGAGAAGGGCAAGAATATTATGGCAGATATATCTATTCGCTCTCTATCAAGATATTTTATTCTGGAGGATGAGAACACAAATCCGGGAGTAGTTATTTCGCTCAGAAAATTGCCTGAAAGCTTATACTGGAAGGGCGTAAGATATATTCTCAGCATGGAGTATGTGGAGAAAATATTAGATAACTACGGTGCCAGAATTTATAAGTTCAAAAATGGCCGGGGAGTTATTGGTGCATCAGCGGCCATAGCCTGGAAGGCGAGAAGATATACCTATGAGCTTCTTACATATTTACCGCGGGATAGATGGAAAAAGGAGAGATGGGTAGATGAGAGAAGTGTTATAGCAATGGATAAGAAAACCCAAAGCACCTTTGATAATTACGACTACAGAAACAAATATGTGGCCATAAAACCCCATGCCCTTACTCCTGTGCTCTTTGGGATAAGGGGTCTAGATCCAGAGGAGCTCATAAGAGCCAAGGATATGGTAAAAAGTGATGCCTATGAGGGATGGATCATATTTCTCACCAATCAGGCAACGGATGATCATATTGTAAGGAGGAGAATAGGAGAGGTAAGGCCGTACGAGAGTGTCAGGCTGCGGGGCACAGTCTCTAAAGAGCCAAAAGTTATAGAAGGAGGACATGTTATCTTTGCCATCACCGACTCCAGCGGCGAGATTCAATGTGCGGCCTATGAGCCCACAAAAGAGTTCAGGGAAGTGATAAAAAAGCTTCATATGGGAGATGATATAGAGGTATATGGTGGCGTTAGAAAAGAGCCCTTCACGGTTAATTTAGAGAAAATAAGAATACTGAGGTTGAAGAAGATAAAGGTGAAGGTAGAAAATCCCATTTGCCCAAAATGCGGCAAACGAATGAAAAGTATAGGCCGTGGTAAGGGTTACCGCTGCAGAAGATGTGGAATAAAGGTGGGTGAAGATTCAGCAAGATACGAGTATCTGGATAGGGAAATATCCCCCGGATGGTATGAGGTACCTGTCATAGCGAGAAGGCATCTGGCAAGGCCAATTAAATTAATGGAGTGTTGAGGGTATTTCTCTCTTATAAAGATTTGCGCATTTAACGCAGAGGCCTAGAGATGCGATATAATGCTCATCGCAAACGGGCTGTCCACATAGCTTGCAAACGTGAGTCGCCGGTTTGCCACATATATAGCAAGAGCCTACAATCATTTTCTTCGCTTCCTAAGATACTTTAAGTAGAACTCGGGATAGGTTTCATACTCAAGCGGGTCCTCGTAGCCTGCCTCCATAAATCCCTTCAGGCGGAGAAGACAAGAGTCGCATCTTCCACAGGCTTTCTCACCGCCGCGATAACATGACCATGTGAGTTCGTAGGGCACTCCCAGCTCCATTCCCTTTTTAATTATCTCCGCCTTGGTCATGTTTATGAGGGGTGCAATGATTTTTATGGGCCTTCCCTCTACGCCCCTCTTTGTTCCAAGATTCGCCATACGCTCGAAGGCTTCCACATATTCAGGTCTGCAATCGGGATAGCCCGAATAATCTATGGCGTTGGCTCCATAGAATATGGCATCCGCATCTATCACCTCTGCGTAGGCCAGAGCGAAGGAGAGCATTATGGTATTCCTGGCCGGCACGTATGTGGAAGGTATCTCTCCGCCAATCTCCTCAAGTTCTCGCTCAGGAACCTCTATGCTGTCGGTGAGTGCACTCCCTCCAATCTGCCGCAGATCCACTTTCAGAATCTTGTGGGGCACGCCATAATACCTGGCAATTTTTTTTGCACTCTCTAGTTCCTTAGAGTGACGCTGCCCGTAGTCAAAGGAAAGGGCATGAACCTCGTAGCCTTCATGTATCGCTATGGCTAGGGTCGTGGAAGAATCAAGACCGCCTGAGAGAAGAACTACTGCCTTCATCTTTCATCACCCACAGGAGCGTAATACCAGGCACCTTGACCCGGACCTTCTTCAACGCAGACCTCGATACCCTTAACATTTTCCGGGAAATTTATCTTTTCTATTATTCTCTCCGCAAAATATCGGGAGAGCTCCTCCGCCGTGGTGATCCTTAAATTAAGAAACATCACATCCCCGCGGGGAAATATGTATCTCTTCCCCTGAAATTCCACCAACACCTCTTCCCCGCGAATTTCATGCTTTATAAACTCCTGGGAACTGGGAAGAAGAAGATGGTGGTCAAGCTCATCGGCAATTTTTCTCACCTCTTTTTTGAGCTCCACAAAATCGTAAAGCACGCAGTCCTTTGGTTCCCCATATATCCGTATTTTCACCCCGTAATCATGACCATGCAACCGGGAGCATTTATGATGACCTGGGATGAAGTGCGAGGCCGAGAATTTTATGCCCACTTTCCATCCGTCAATTTCAAGCATCATAAATCTTCATGGGTTTATCCTCTTAAATACCTTTCCTCCAAACCCCTTTTTATCTCCTCCACTTTTTTTGAACCCTCAGAGGTAACGAGCAGGCTGGAGTTCACCAGGCCCCGAAATTTGAGATCCTCAATTATCTTCTCTATATTCTGGGGAAAATTGAGTAGATACTCCATAAACATGGTGTCTTTAACCCCAAGATATAATAAGAGGAGGACCTTGTTGTGCAGCTCAGTGAGCTTTGCAATCTTTCCACCCATGATTTTTGTTATAACTGCTCTTAATTTCAGGGTCACATCAAAATCCGCAGAGATTAGGGTAGTGAGCACATGCCTGCGATCACCAAATTCATAGTGCTTTATCTCCAGAATATTAGCCCGAGACCAGCCGAGAGGTGGAGATATGCGAGGATACTTGTCCTTCTCTTCCAGAGACACTATCTCATTGTATTTCACCTCAATATATCTATCCAGCTTTTTGAAAAGAAGCCGCTTATCCGTGAGATATAGTCTGCCGAGAACCCATTTTTTATCGGTATAGACCGAGCTATCTCTAGCGTAACCTATGATATAGTAGACCTGCGCCTGTGCCACGAGCTTTTCCATAGCATGCAACAAATTTTTTCTTCCTATATCTTTTTTTTGGAAGAATTTTCAGAGAATGAGAGTCTCGTAGCTTATATCCCTTCGCAAAATTATTTATATAAGAAACCTTTTCGTTGCTTGCCTGTGATTGATTGAATGAAGGAGGTATAAGAAATGGCCGCAATATATGTAAGATTCGAGGTTCCAAAAGAACTGCAGGATAAGATATACAGTGCAGTTGAGATTTCTAGAGAAACAGGGAAAATAAGGAAGGGAACGAATGAAGTCACCAAGACCGTGGAGCGCGGAGATGCAAAATTCGTTATAATCGCGGAGGATGTAAATCCTCCTGAGATCGTTGCACATCTTCCACTGCTTTGCGAGGAGAAGGGAATACCCTATGGCTATGTGGCGAGCAAGCAGGAGCTTGGAAAGAGAGTGGGAATAAAGAGTGCAGCCTCAGTAAGTATCCTTGATTTCGGCAAGGCAGCTGAGCAGTTCAAGGAAATAATCGAGCAGATAAACTCCCTTAGGAAGTAAGGGTGAGAGAAAATGGCAGAAGATGAAGCGACCCCTGCGGAAGTAGTCGAGATAATGGGAAGAACAGGTATGACCGGTGAGGTTACACAAGTTAAGGTCAGAGTTCTTGAGGGTCGAGACAAGGGAAGGATACTGACCCGCAATGTTATGGGTCCCGTGCGAGTCGGCGATATACTCATGCTCCGAGAGACCGCGAGAGAGGCGCGCAAACTGGAGGCCAGGTGATTTAAATGCCCTATAAGCGCATCTGTGCCTTCTGCGGTCGCGAGATCGAGCCTGGCACCGGGAAAATGTACGTGATGAGCGACGGCACCGTGTATTATTTCTGCAGCAGCAAGTGCCAGAAGAATATGCTCAAGCTGCACAGAGTACCCAGGAAGGTTAGGTGGACGGAAGCCTACAGGAAAGAGAAGGTTATAAGGCTACATCTTCTTGAGAGGCGAGAGCATGAAGGAGAAAACGCTGGTGCTTCTCAAGCCTGATGCCCTCAACAGAAGGCTTGTGGGAGAGATCATCTCCCGCTTCGAGAAAAAAGGGCTCAAAATCGTGGCACTGAAGATGCTGTGGATGTCCAGGAGCTTGGCCGAGAAGCATTATGAGGTGCACAAGGGTAAAAGCTTCTATGAGAGTCTTCTCGATTACATAACCTCTGGACCCATAATAGCAATGGTGCTGGAGGGAGAGAGGGCTATTGAAGTGGTTCGACGCATGATGGGCAAGACCAACGGTGCAGAAGCCGAACCTGGCACTATAAGAGGCGATTACGCACTCAGTGTTCAGAACAATCTTGTGCATGGCTCCGACTCGCCTGAGAGTGCGGAGAGGGAGATCAAGCTATTCTTCAAACCTGATGAGATAATGGAATACCGTCTCGTGGACGAAGTCTGGATCTAAATGCCAAGAATACCTGTGGAAGAGGATATTGGCATCTCTTCTTTTTTATCTCACACACCGGGAATAGGAGGCAAGCTGAGGAAAAGGGTTGAGGAGTTCTACGTTGAGGAAATTCCCCTGGAAGTTAAAAAGGATTCTCAGGGAAGGAATCTATGGCTCAAGGTAAAGCTTAAGAACTGGGAGACGAACAGATTCGTTAAGATTCTGAGCAGAACGCTGGGGATAAGCAGGAACCGCATAAAATTCGCAGGCACGAAGGATAAGAGAGCTGTGAGCGTTCAGTATTTCTGCATTCTCAATTATCCCGGAGAGTTGAGGGTGAATCTCAAGGATGTGGAAATCCTAGAGAGTTTCAGGAGCAATGGTGCTCTTGAGCTTGGAGATTTATTTGGAAATAGATTTCGAGTTGTGGTTAGTGATGCCATATGCAATTGTCGAGTAACGAAAATAGAAGAGGAATTGAACGGTTTTTTCCCCAATTTTTTCGGGGTGCAGAGATTTGGAGCCACGAGACCTATCACCCATATAGTTGGAAAGTATATACTCCTGGGTAAATATGATGAGGCTGTGAGATATTACATAGGATATCCTTCTGCCTTTGAGGAGGATCCCGGTCGGGATATATTCTTTCAGAGCATGGATGCCAGGGAAGCGTTGAAAAATATCAGAAGAAATGCGGAATACGAGAGGGCAATGCTAAATTATCTAGTAAAGAATCCGGGAGATTTCAAGGGTGCCCTGCGAGTGCTGCCAAAAAACTTGCTTTTCCTATTCGTGCATGCATACCAGGCATATCTCTTCAATAAGATCGTGAGCAGAAGATTGCAAATGGGTTTGCAGCTGAGAGTGGGCGATGTAGTAATGAAAGTGGATTCTCAAGGATTGCCCACGCAAGAATTTGTTATGGTTGATGCCTTTAATATAAGAACCCTAGAAAGAAGGATTGGGGAGAGGAAAGCGTATCTGTCCGCGCCCCTATTTGGCTACAAAACCCAGTTAAGCTCTGGAGTGCAGGGAGAAATCGAAAAAGAGGTACTGGAAGAAGAGGGTATTACCCTAAATATGTTTAGAATAAGGGAAATGAGAGAGCTAAGCTCCAAGGGAAGAAGAAGAAATGTCTTGGCTCCCGTAATAGAGTATTCGCGGGAGAATTGTCTCTTCTCCTTTGTCCTTCACCGCGGCTCCTATGCCACTTCGCTTATGCGGGAATTTATGAAACAGAAGGAGCTTCACTATTATTGAAGAGGGCAAATCGCATCTTGAAATCTTCCAGTATTTTGATGAATCTTACGGCAAAGAGGTCTATGAATATGGCATTTCCTGCCGCATGCAACGTGTCGTACCAGAAGGATAGGGCTTCCGCGTAAACAAAGCTTTCCCAAGTATGTGTCCCCATATACATGAGCCAGTAGGAGAGGTTCATTATCACGCCGTATAGGTAAGCGGAGAGAATGCCCACAATGATAAATAGATAATGCTCGTATCTATTTCCTTTAGCAATCTTTCTGAAAAGCCATCCGATTATGCCTGCGAGACCCCAGGCGAACATCTGCCAGGGGGTCCAGGGTCCCTGCCCTAAAAAGAAGTTGGAGAGCAGCGCAGTTTCTGCACCTACCATAAAACCGGCCAGGGGACCGAATACGTATCCAGAAACGAGAATTATGAATGTGCAAGGCTGCACAGAGGGTATGGCAGCAAATGGTATCCTGGCAGCGGCAGAGAAAGCGCCGAGTATCGATATAGTAGCTACTTCCTTGGAGCCAGAGATCTTTCTTTCATAGTAAAAAAACAGCTGGAGAAATAGAAGTGCCAGAAGCAGAAGAGAGAGGAGTCCCGAGAGCTGTGAGAGCTGCTGCGGGTAAAAATAAGCAAGAATTATGAGCGCTATAAGTATTCCAGGCAGAAGCAGTGAACTCCCCTTCAAATCACTCCCTCCAGATCCTCTTCTATGAGCACTCTTTTATCCGCATCTGGAATACCCTGCGCCACTTTGTTGAGCTGCGTGGAGTAAATAAGTGAGGAAGAGAGAATATCCCTCTTGTTTCCCTCCACGATTATTTTGCCCCTGGAAAGTATGGCCACTCTTTGGACTGTTCTGGCAATCATCTCCACATCGTGACTTATCAAGATTACAGAATGTCGGGAGGCATAATCTCTC
The DNA here is from genome assembly GCA_026993785.1 of DHVE2 group archaeon. GTDB lineage: Archaea > Thermoplasmatota > Thermoplasmata > Thermoplasmatales > Aciduliprofundaceae > S014-41. Next base: position 396,550 of record JALWRZ010000010.1, on the reverse strand, counting down.
AGATACGAAGAGAGAACTCTTTTAAATCTGTAAGATAGCCCCCTGGTAGGCTCATCAAGGATTAGAAGCTCAGGCTCCTTCACTGCTATGCTCGCTATGGCAGCTAGCATCCTCTCCCCTCCAGAGAGCTCTTTACCGCTCCTGTCTTTGAGCTTCCATATTCCCAGCTTTTTCATAATGCTTTTCACCTTTTCATTATCCTCAGAGGATAGGGCAATATCATCGTAAATGGTATCCTGAAATAGATGAACGTTGGGATTCTGAAAAACCATGGATACGAGTTTGCTTCTCTCCCTCTCGTTTATAGCGGCTATATCTTTGCCCATAATTCTTATCTTTCCTCTCTGAGGTTTTAGCAATCCACTGAGAAGCTTTGCCAGTGTGGTTTTTCCAGCCCCGTTTCTTCCCATAAGTCCCAGAACCTCGCCCCTGAATAGCTCAAGTGTGAGATCTCTTATAACTCTCTTCCCATCGTAGGAGAAGGAGAGGGACATTGCTTCACCTACCTTCTCTTTCTCATATTTCTCCTGGGTTATCTTCACTTTCCCAAATAAGTGGCTAAGTGCTTTTCTTCCTTCCTTCACCGTTAGTGGAAGGTACTTTAATTCCATTTTACGCGCTACTCTCGTAATCTGGGGATATCCTATCCCCAGCGCATCCAAATCAATTTTCGAAGCCACCATTCTGGGCTCTCCATCGCATATTATCTTTCCTGCGTTCATAACAATCAGGCGATCTGCACGATGCATGGTTCTCTCCATTCGATGCTCCACCAGCACTATTCCAATTCCGAGATCGTCGTTGAGTCTCTCAAGAAGCGCCAGTAACTCCTCTGCGCTGTTGGGATCTATCTGGCTGGTGGGTTCATCGAGAAGGAGATAGCGTGGATATGAGGCCATGGCGGCAGCAATAGCAACCTTTTGCTTCTCTCCACCTGAGAGGCTCTCTATTTTTCGCTCCCTTAAATGATATATCCCCAGGAGTTCCAGGGCCTCTTCTACCCTTTTTTCTATCTCCGCCTCCTTCATCCCCCGATTTTCCAGAGGAAAGGATATTTCCCGCTCTACCGTGCTCATAAGAATCTGGTTCTCAGGATCCTGAAACACAGAGCCCACTATCGCCGCCAATTTTCGGGGCGAAGTTTCACTCACTTCCTTACCCTCAACTATCACCTTGCCCCTGTATTCTCCACCGTAGAAATGGGGAACGAGTCCGTTGATAGCTCGCAGCAGAGTTGTCTTTCCGCTTCCAGAATCTCCGACGATAAGAACGAATTCACCGGGGAGTATTCGAATACTTATATCTTTGAGAGCAAAGAAATGTGAGGGTGAGTATCTGAAGGAGAATCCCTGCAGCTCAATCATTGTTCTCCCTCCTGGAAGTAAGTATCGTCAGGGTTAGGAAAGAGAGGGGTATATACCATAGAATATTATCCGGACTTAGCAGTTCGTTTCCCTTACCGTAGAATAGAAGGACGGTTGCAATAATGGCATCGAATAAAAGAAGTATGGCTATGCTTACATCCTTGGCAGATAAGCGCAGTCTTTTCCATGGATTTCTGGTCTTGGAGGGAAAGCCTTTTATCTCCAGGGCCTCAGCCACCTGAATTCCCCGCTCTAGGGAATTGTTGAGAAGTGCAACCATGGCAGGATATCTTGATTTGACCCTATCCCTTAGTTTTCCCGAAGATACATTGAAGCCGCGGAGACTCAAAACCTGCAGGCTATCGGAGGCCTCCTGTGCAATTATGTTAAAGAATCTTAGGGATAGGGCGAGGGTGATGAGACTGCTCTGGGGAAACTTGAATTTCTCTAAGATTTCTATGAGCTCGTCCATACTTACATTGCTATTGAAAATTGCAAAGGCACCCATCATAATTATGATTCTCAGTCCCATGGAATAGGCAAAGCTGAGAGATTCCCAGGTGATGGTAATAAGAGGAAGCTGGAGGATCACATGCTCCCCCTTCTGAACAAGTAGGAGATTAAAAAGAACCATAAAGAGGAGGAGATAGAGAGAATAACCCATAAATCTCTTCCATAGATAGGATTCGAGAAAAAGCTTTTCGATGAATAGGGAAAGGAAGAGGAGAAATAGAAAATATGGAGATGAGAAAAGGAGAGTTAAATATATCACCACGATAAGCCAGATGAAAAGTAGGGGAGGATTTATGCTTCTCTTTCCTATCTGGATCCCACCGCCGACCAAGAGAATGAGTATGGTAGCTATAAGAAAGATGAGGAGGATAATCATAGGGGATCACCCACCATAAGCCAGAAACTGCTAATCTCTCCATTTATGAGCTTAATCACCACCTCATGAACATAGGGCTCCTCGCCGGATATGAGGAGAAGCAGGTTCTCGCATGCACCTATACCCTTAGGATTGTAGGGAGATTGAGTTATCTCTGCAAAGGCACCTCTGTATTTCCTTCCTTCATCATCTAGCATGCATCCCCTTTCCATATGATATTTCCATCCAAGCTGCATATATTTCTCGTTGATATCCTTTACAAGCGTGCTGGAATTGCCCAAGATAATCACGTTGTCCTTCTTGAGCATCTCTTTGCTCAAATTTTCCAGAGGTATGATGTTCATCTTCGTTACACTTTCCTCCAAAAATTTCCCGAGGAGATTTGCATCATCCTGGAATTTTTCTTCGTATGCGATAACCACGGGGTAGCTCTTATTTTGGTAGCCCTGGAGAAACATATTGGGAAAATCTTCTACCTCGGCATTCACCATTAGTTTCTTCCAGGCATGATAATCCCATCGAATGGTGTCTCCGGGTCTTATAACGTAATCGCATGCTCCAACATTGGCCAGAATGCCGTTGACATAGTAAAACCAGTCCACCTGATTTCTTGGATCAGAGGATATATTGTTTATGGCCACCACAAACTTGCCCCCGTAGGCTGTAGATACATTGGCCACAGAGAGCAGCGCGTCCATCACAGAAATGCCCGGGGTTACATTCCATACCCCCAAGATATCGGTGCCAAAATCCCGGGAAATGATTAGCGTGGCATAATTCCCCGAGCTTTCATGGGGGGCGTGGGAAGGGAGAGAATAAAATAGATAGACTCCCAAAAGAAGCAATAGGATTATCAATGATATTATCCCCGGGGCTATTTTTCGCTCCATCACACACCCAATGTTTTTCAGATTTTTTAATTTTTCTAAAATTTACTTTAAGCGCAAATTTATTTATACGGAAAAGTGAATTATCTTCAGAAGGTGAAAACATGGTGGTTATGAGGTTGTGGCATGGAAGAGTGCCTGTGGAGAAGGCAGATGAATATGAGAAATTCTTAATAGAGAGGGCAGTACCTGATTATAGCTCAGCCAGAGGGCTCCTAAAAATATACTTCACAAGAAGAGATGAGGATAAAATGGCCCATTTTCTCCTGGTGACTCTATGGGAATCCATGGATGCCGTTAAGAGCTTTGCAGGGGATAATCCAGAGCTTGCTAAATATTATCCCGAGGATGATGATTTTCTTCTGGAGAAGGAGAAATATGTGCAGCATTATAGGGTGTTCTACGAATCTCAATAGATGGGGGAGAAAATAAAAATAGAGCATGGAGATTCACCACGCATGAAGGTGTTCATAACCAGGCGGATTCCGGAGGATGGGATAAGGATTCTTGAGAGGGAAGGGCTCGAGGTCACCATTTTTCCGGAGGAAAGAATTCCCACAAAAGAGGAGATAATAAACGGCGTGAAGGATGCCGATGCCCTGATCTCTCTGCTCACAGATAAAATTGACAGAGAGGTGATGGATGCTGCACCTAATCTCAAGGTTATAGGCAATTATGCTGTGGGCTACAACAACATCGATGTGGAATATGCAAGAAAGAAAGGTATAGTGGTTGTCAACACACCTGGGGTATTAACAGATGCAACTGCAGATCTGGCCTTTGCGCTTATTCTTGCAGTATCGCGAAGAATTGTGGAAGGCGATAAACTTGTGCGTCGTGGAGAGTTTAAGGGCTGGGCTCCGCTTCTTCTCCTCGGTAAGGATGTATGGGGTGCTACCATTGGCATCATAGGTGCCGGTAGAATTGGACAGGCTGTTGGGAGAAGGGCCAGGGGCTTTAACATGCGTATCCTCTACTATGACAGGGAAAGAAAGGAAGAATTTGAAAGGGAAGTGGATGCGAAATTCGTGACTCTGGAGGAGCTTCTCCAGGAATCGGATATAATAACACTGCATGTGCCTCTAACCCAACACACCTATCATCTTCTTGGAGAGAGAGAGTTTGAGATGATGAAAGATGGCGTTGTTATAGTTAACACTTCCCGGGGCGAGGTTATAGATGAAGAAGCCTTAATAAAGGCGATCAAAAAGGGCAAAGTCTTCTCCGTGGGACTGGATGTGTTCGAAAACGAGCCAAATATCAGGGAAGAGTTGCTGCAACTTCCCAATGTGGTACTAACTCCACATATAGGCAGCGCAACGGAGAGAACCCGTAGAAAGATGGCAGAGATGGTATGCAGCGATGTGCTCCGAGTTCTCAAGGGTGAAGAACCACTCAATAGGGTTGTATGAGCCTTTAAAGAATTTCCTCCAGCTTTACCTCTCTTTGTTCTCCACTTCCCATATTTTTAACAACCACAGCTCCCCGCTTTATCTCTTCGCCTATAATTATAACGTGTTTTGCGTTTATCTTGTTGGCGTATTTCATCTGTTTGCTCAAAGAGCGGTCCTGCAGCTCTATATCCACGCGATATCCTTTTCTTCTTAACTTCGTGGCTATTTTAATAGCCTCCTTCCTGAATCCCGGAACAATGGCTACGAAATAATCAACATCTATCTTCTCTTCAGGCCATACACCCTCCCGACGCATAATCAGCTCAAGAACCACATCACCTAAGCCAAATCCAACCGCGGGGGTGTGCTGCGCTCCAAATAGCTCCACTACCCCATCGTATCTTCCGCCACCTAGAATGGCCCTAAACTCACCCCTGGCATCATGCGCCTCGAAGACTATTCCCGTGTAATAGGCAAGACCTCTAACTATAGAGAGGTCAAGCATCACACTCTTCCCGTATTCACTTAGCAGATCCTTGAGCTCTAGTAGAGTCGCGGTTCTTTCGCTCTCTGGAAGCTTATCCAGCACGGTATCTATGTCTCCCTTCATCTCAAGAATCTCGGAAAGATACTCCACCGCCTCAGAGCTCAAGTACTTAAGCATCTCCTCCCTGAACACCTCCTCCGGAATTTTATCCCTCTTGTCTATGATCCTAAATGCCCCCTCTATATTTTCCACGCGGAGCTTTCTTAGCAGCTCTTCCATTAGAACTCTATCACTTACCCTCATCACATATTTGTCCTGTAGCCCTAGAGTATCCAGGATTTCCATAGCAAGGGCTATTATCTCTGCATCCGCGTATATGTTACTTATTCCGAATATATCTGCATTAAACTGATAAAACTCCCGCAATCTCCCGCTTTGAGGCTCTTCGTATCTCCACATTTTGGGAAAGGAGAACCATTTTACTGGCTTCACCAAGTCCTTCCTGGCGGCGATCATCCTTGATACGGTAGGAGTGAGCTCAGGGATTAGCGTGACTTCTCTCCCACCTTTATCCACAAAACTGAAGGTTTGCTTTACTATCTCCTCGCCGCTTTTCACACGAAATAGATCGAGAAGTTCCAAGCTTGGCGCATCTATTTCATGGAATCCGAAGCTCCGGGCAACATCGCATATTTTGTTGAATACTATTCTGCGGGCACGCATGTACTCAGGATACATGTCCCGAAATCCGCGGAGTCTCTGAATCATAGAAGATTATTGGAACTGCTTATAAAAATTTTTACCAGGAAAGCAAGGAAAGATATCGATTCAATCTTTCTTTATTCTTTCACATTCTGGAAGCTTGCCTGTTTTGATGAATTCGTTGAAGTGCTCAAGCCATTTGGGATTGCTTTTGAAGCTACGTACAAAATCCACGAACTTCTTTATCCTTGAAAAGGATTCATCGTCTATGTAATGCTCAACCTTATTCGCCAATATACCCGCATTTTCTCCCTTGAGGCCAAAAATTTGGAAAAATTCCTCTATTATTCTCTCTCTTTCATAAAGCTTCTTGGCGATTTCCCTGCCTCTTGGGGTGAGGATTATGCCCCTGTATTTTTCGTATATCACAAAGCCCTTGCCCTGGAGTTTCTTGAGCATATCTGTGACACTGGCGGGCTTCACATCCAGCATCTCGGCTATCTCGATGCTCCTTGCGAATCCTCTTTGCTCCACTATCTTGTATATGGCCTTAAGGTAATCCTCCTCCTTCTCACTCATTTGCTTCCTCCCGGTAGAAGTAATTCTCTCGACCTCTAATCTCTATGTTCCATCCGTTTAGGATTGCTTCCACAACCTTTCTTCTTCCACTCTTCAGCTCGTTCCACAGGGTTTTACGGGATACCCCCATCCTCGCTGCGGCCTCCTCCTGGGTAAGACCTTCCACATCCACGAGCCTCATGGCCTCCAGTTCTGAGTAAAAGAGTATCACTGTTCTCACATATGGTATGCCTCGAGGTGCGTAGCTTGTAACCGGGGGTATATAGGATATCCATCGAGGTCCTCGTCTTCTCCCTCTTCTACCGTATCCTCTCATTAATTACACAAATGAGATATAGTATTTATTATTTGCCCACCTTTGCTACCATTTTTGCGTAGAGTTTTAAGAGTATATACCCTCAATTTCGGGAAAAAATTTTTATTCCGTGACTTACTATGTCATGCGGTGACAAAAATGGTGGGGCTGGATTTTCTCAGTGATGAGATTGCGCGAAAACATCTGGAATCCCCCCATGAGGTTAAAAGGATAATTAAAGCCTTCCTCGAGGAGATAGTTAAGGAGGTTAGAGCGGGAAATATGGTTACTATAGCCGGTTTCGGAACATTTATGGCCAAGACCCAAAGGCCGCGCAGATTTAGGGATATCAAAACAAGAAAAATCGTGCATATCCCCTCCCGCAAAAAATTCATATTTCATCCGAGTTCCAAGCTTAAAGTCCGTCTAAGGGATGAGCTATGAAGCTCTTTGGAACTGCTGGAATAAGAGGCATAACTAACATGGATATAACTCCTCAATTGGCGTTGAAGGTTGCCATGGCCTATGGTACGTTGAATAGGGGCACCTTTGCCGTGGCAAGAGACACCAGATACGGTGCGGAAATGTTGGAGAAAGCTGTTATCGCAGGGTTGCAGGCCACGGGAAATCAAGTAATATCCCTTGGCATAACTCCTCTTCCCCTCTTTTCTCGATTCGTTGCTGATAATTGCGATGGAGGCATACTTGTAACAGGCTCCCATACGCCACCTCATATAATTGGACTGATTCCGGTGGATTCTTTAGGACGGGATCTTTACTGGGACAAATCCCGGGAAATCGAGAGAATAGTGGAAGAAGAAAATTACGCTATGTCGAGCTGGGATACCATAAAAGATACCCGATGGGAGGATGCCTTGGAAAACTATATGAGATTTATAGAGAAAAAAGCCAGGGGAATTGAAGGTTACAGGGTATTAATTGACCCTGCCAACGGTGCAGGTGCAGGAATCATCGATAGAATTCTAGAAAATCTGGGCGTGGAAGTATACTGCATAAACTGCGAGCGAAAAAAGATTCCCGATAGACCCTCAGAGCCAAGGAAAGAGAGCCTGGAAAAATTGTGGAGCCTCTCCGAGAAATTTGACCTTGCTGCGGGAACCGATGTAGACGCAGATCGCGTGGTGTTTGGTGCAGGAGGCGAGATAATATCGGAGGATGTGGTAGGTGCAATATTCGCAGAAAAATTTGCAAAAAGTGCCATAGTGACGCCCATCAATTCCTCGCTTCTCATCGAGGAAGTGGCCAGGAAAAAGGGATTCAGGGTAATCTATACGAGAGTTGGCCCGCCGGAGATTGCGGAGCAGATCCTGAGAAGCGGGGCAGAGTTTGGGTACGAAGAAACAGGCAAGTATTTTTTTCCGCCCGATACTCTATGGGGCGATTCCATACTATCCATCATTCATCTTCTACAGATAATGAGGGAAGAGAATGCTGAATTGCAGGAGCTTGTAAAACGATATCCTCGCTTTTATCAGATTAAAGAGAAAATCCCGGTGGCACGGAATATTAAAAATAAAGTGGTAGACGCCATAGCGAGAAAAATGGAAAAGCGAATACCTCAAGATGCCAGGGAGATATTAACCATAGATGGGGTAAAGATATTATACGAGGATGCCTGGCTTCTAATAAGGGCCTCGGGTACTGAAGATGTAATCAGGATATTCTCCGATGCAAAGGATTTGAAAAGGGCCCGAGAACTCGTGGAGTACGGTAAAAAATTGGTGAGGGAGTTTATTTCTTCATCTTCTCCCCGGCAAGGGTAAAATATGCCAGGAGAGCATCCAGCTGTATTCTCTCGTTGGCACCCTCCACTATCCTAAACTCTATCTCACCGGTTCTGTCCAAAAGTTCTACCTTCAGCCTATCTTCTATGGGCAAATCGAATATCACCCGATGAATTTGCTTGATTATATCCTCGCCAGAGAGTCCATACTCCACAAGAAGCTTGTTGAGCTTGTTTCTCGCTGCAACAAAATCACCTGATATTGCCTTCTTCACTATGCTCTCCACATCCTCCCTCTTGGCAAGGCCGGTAGCCTTGTAAACTATGCCCTCATCAATGGTATCGGATATTGCAGCGGACATCTGCAGAATGTTTATGGCTTTCCTCATATCCCCCGCAGCAATATAAACAATGGCATCCAAGGCATCCTCTGTTATCTTCTTCCCTTCATTCTCCGCTATGTACTTTAACCTGTTCTTTATATCTTCAGCTCTGAGAGGCGCAAAGCGGAAAACAGCGCATCTTGACTGGATCGGCTCTATGATCTTGGAGGAGTAATTGCATGAGAGTATGAACCTGCAGGTCTTGGAATACATCTCCATGGTTCTTCGTAATGCAGCCTGGGCATCGGGAGTAAGGGCATCTGCCTCATCAAGGAAGATTATTTTAAAGCCCACATCGTTGGGAGCTGCAGTTCTGGCATACTCTTTTATCTTTGTTCTCACCACCCCTATTCCCCTTTCATCGCTGGCATTGAGCTCGTGAAAACTGGCTCTCCAGTTCTCTCCAAAAAGCTCTCTCGCCAATGCGATTGCACACGTGGTCTTACCTGTGCCCGCAGGTCCCGCAAAAAGTAGATGGGGCATGGTTTTTGCCTTAACATAAGATTTTAATCGCTCCACAATTTCCTTCTGCCCAATAACCTCATCCAGATTCTTGGGCCTGTACTTCTCAACCCAGACATCTTCCATATCTTGCCATATGAATTGGGTGATTAAATAATTTTGGGCTGTGAAACTCAGGTGCTTGCAACTCACTATGCCCGTTGCTTGTGAACCTCACACTCAACACATCTTTATTTAGTAGATGTTAATTTTTCAGCAATTTTGCCATTGAGATTGAATATTGCGTGGGTGACATATGCAGGAAGCAAAGAACCACTGATAGCTCTGAAATAACCTGCAAGTAATCCCAGGATAAATGCAGAGTCTAGAATGGTAATCAAGAATTTACGCGGCGTGTTTTTGAAAGGCAGGAGATGTATAAGAGAAAACAACAATGCAGGAACTACTATGGCAATTATGGTACCATATCCTAGTAGAGAAGATTCGAGGATTCCTCTGAAAAGAAACTCCTCACCCAGCGGGGCAAGCAAGAGAAGCAGAAATAAAAACTCAAGAATATTAAAATTGCCAAAATCAAAGGGGCCATTCTCCATATTGGTATTTCCCGCAACTCTGGATGCAATTAGTGAGAGAGGAAACGCTACCAAGAACGCTGTGAAAATAGATATCAATGTGTAGAAAATGTCTATTTTCAATCCGTAGTATTCAAATCCACCGGTAAATTGAAAAACTATTAAGCTAAGTATTATGAAGGTTGCAGATGTGCATCCACTACTAATTTTGGGGTTTCTGGATGGGCACAATCCACCTACGATACTTCCCCCCATAAATACTGCAAACCAGAGCAATATGCCCATCCATGAAATCATAGCGCCGGGGGAGGGATTTGAACCCTCGCACCCCTTAACGGAGTACAGGCTCTCCAGGCCTGCGCCTTACCACTCGGCAACCCCGGCCTTCACTTAATCGCAGGTTAATTTTATTCTTTTATTTTACCTTTTCCCATCACAACATTTGAAAAATTCTCTTAGGAATTTTTTATGAACGGCTAATAGGAAAAAATTATATATTGGGTTCTAATAAAACCTTGGTGGGAAGATGTACAAGAAACCTATGATATTACTGATCATAGTGCTCCTCTTAGCTTCTTCCCTTGGAAGCTTTGGACACGCGCAGGGAAATAGGGAGAAAAATGTTTCACCGGGATTCGTTTTCGATCATTATCCAAGCTATCAAGAGATTAATAGAACACTGCACGAAATGGAAAAGAACTACAGTGAAATAATGAAGGTATTCTCCATAGGAAAAACATGGGGATGGAACCCCGTTACTGGAAAATACGATTCTCCCAGAGAAATATGGATCGTGAAGATATCCGATAATGTTGAAGAAGATGAGAACTCCACAGAGCCTGCAGTTCTTATAACCTGGCATCATGCAAGAGAATGGATTGGTCCTGCCTTTAACCTCTATCTCATGCAGCATCTTTTGCAGGAATACAATACCAATGATACCATACACTGGATCGTAGATCATTATGAAATCTACATAATACCTATGGCAAATGCCGACGGCTATGTGGAGGATGGCAACGGAAATATGAGCAACCTCACAGGCCAGGGTACTGGAGGATGGAGAAAGAACTGCCGCGATAATAATGGCAATGGCAAGCTGGATGTCATAGATAAGTGGGATGCGGAGGGCGAAGGCGTAGATCCTGAGAGAAACTGGGACTGGCACTGGGGTGAGGGAGATCCTAATCCCAATTCACCCACATATCATGGGCCTGCACCCTTCAGCGAGCCCATGACCAGAGCGGAGAGAGATTTAATAATATCCAAGGACATAGATTCATTCGTTGTAATCCACAGTTTTAGTGCCGCCATCCTGCTTCCTTGGTTCTACACGTCTATTCCGCCACCCCACAAGAATTTCTATTACTCCCTGGGAAAATACATGGCGGATAGAACGAAATTGGATGGTAATCCAGCGAGGCACTATTCCTATGGACAGCCCTACGATGTCATTGGTTACAATGCTCCTGGAGGAAGCTCTGATTGGGTTTATGGAAAGCTTAACAAGATGGCCATCGCCGTGGAGATGGAGCCCCTTTACGGAAATTTCTATACCCAGGATGGATTTCATCCACCAACTTCAAAGATTCAAACCTACTGCGATGATCTCTATCAAGCAATGATATACTTCCTTGAGGTAAGCGACTCCAAGCTTAAACCGAAAAATCAGAGTGCTGATCAGCCGGATCCCTATGTGGTATGGGGTCATGTGAAGGATGAAATGGGAAATCCCCTTCCTGGAATAAGGGTTACCATCACAAACAAGGTTACCGGAGAGAGCATTTACACCTACACCGATGAAAATGGATTTTATATGTTGAATCTGGCCACTATGAGCCACGCCTACAACGCATCCACGAATTTCACCATATCTGCAGGTAATTTTATACAAGATTTCCATGCCTCGCAGGACGGAAGAAGCCATGTGGAGCTCGTGGTATCCAGTGTTCCCGAGCTGATACAGCCGGTGATATTGGTAGTCCTCATAGCATCGGTGATAGCGATAAAAAGATTTAGCAGGCTAGAGAAGTAACTTTACCAATTCCTCTCTACTTTTTTAATACCAAAGAGGTTAAATAAACATATAACATTAATTTTCCTATGCTTGGGTGGAGAAAAAGGAGAAAACCACAGGACTGCGTTTCTCACATCCTGAATAGCTACATTGAATCCGAGAAAAGGATGAGCAGCGAAGATTATTTTCAGCTTAAGAAATGCCTTCAAGAGTGGCAAGACGATAGTGATCCAGAATTTCTAGGTGCCATGGCCTATGTGCTATATCGCGAAGGTAAAAGGGAGAGGATGTGGGAGTATATCGATAAAGACTTGGAGCTAAATCTTGGTGAGGAAGAACATGGTGCATTTATTCCTGCTATGATGAGCGATGTAGATCCAGAGACAAAATATGAAATTCTCAAGAAAATTCACAGGAAGATAGGTGGATCTCTCTCCTTAGAGCTTATGACACACCTGATTTCCATGGTGGGTGAAAAGGCGGAGATTCTTTCCCTAGCAAAAGAATATGCACTGAAAAATCCGAGAGATCACAGGGCAAAAAGAATAATAGAGGAGCTCTCCCACGAAGGAATAAATTAAGGGTGGTGACAGCGAACCGTGCTTCCCGGGAGCTCGCGCATCCCAGTACGCACACGGTACGCGGACGGGCTTAACTGCCGGGTTCGGGATGAGACCGGGTGTTTCCCCGCCGCTATGGCCGTCACCAGGGGGTGTATATATCAGCCATATTTAACATTTTCGAAGGCTCAGCTCTCACCCAGAACCTTGAGGAGATTGCTGACCACTTCCTCGAAGGCCTTTGCCGCCTCTGACTCTGGATACTTCATAACAAAAGGTTCGCCGGCATCGCCGCATTTCACTATATTTGCGTCCATGGGTATACTTCCAAGATACGGAACATTGTATTTCTCCGCAGCTTTCTTTCCACCGCCTCTGCCGAAGATCTCTCCACTCATATTTTCCACTATTCCCACGACTTTCTTCTGTAGCTGCCTTGTGAAGTTTATGGCTTTAGTAGCGTCTAAAAGTGCCACTTCCTGAGGAGTCACCACAATAAGAACGCCATCAAGGTCAGGAATAAGTTGGGCAACACTCAGGGATTCATCTCCTGTGCCAGGGGGCATATCGATTATGAAGAACTCCAAGTCTCCCCATTCTACCTCATCAAGGAGCTGCTGAATAGCTTTATGCTTCAGGGGGCCTCTCCAGATTACTGGAAGGTCATCCTGGGGCAAGGCCATCTGAATAGATATCACCTTGAGATTTGGTACAGGTTCAACCGGAACAATCATATTTCTTTCATTAACTTCAAGCTTTGCGTTTTGAACTCCAAGCATCTTGGGCACATTGGGACCATGAATATCTGCGTCCAGTAAACCTACCTTATGGCCCTTCAGCGCCAGAGTTACCGCGAGATTCACCGCCACTGTAGTTTTTCCAACCCCTCCCTTTCCACTCAATACCATAAGCTTATGCTTAATTTTTCTCATTTTTTCCGCTATTCTCTTCTCCACTTCTTTGGCCTGCAAGAGCCTCTGGCGCATTTCCTCGCCTTTTTTAATATCTTCCTTGGTCACCATTACCATCACCTTATGCAGGCCATGGAGTTTCCCTATTTTATAATTACTGGACAGCTATGGGTAATTTTCAATATATTTCTTGTAGAGATCCTCAAAAAGAATCGGGGCAACTTCATAGGCCTGTTTGAGCATAGCTTTGGCAAGATTTCTTATCTCCCACTGGGCATCCTTCTCGCATCTAAGGCTAAAGAAATGGCGCAGCTCACGGCCGTTCATGGTTATTATTATCTTTGTCTCAACACCCTGGGGAAGTATAAATCGCGCATCTTCTTTTCGGATGCCACCCTCAACCATTCTGCGATACAGCTCTGATGCCTTTTCCAGGAGCTCCATATATTCCTCCTCAAATTGGCTGCCAAATATAGCCTCGGGCACGATGAACTTTGGATTTTTAAGCTTTACATATCTCTGACTCTGCTGGGTATAACTCGCTAATCTATGCCTAACAAGCTGGTGCGTGCAAACCCGTGATATGCCCTCAACACGGAAGGTAAAGCATGCATGCTCGAATACACTCTCATGGCCCAGCTTTCGCAGCAACTCTATAAGGTGTCTTACCCTCTTCTCATCAAGCTCCCTGAATTCAGGAGCATGGGATATGGCCCCACTTTCCGCCACAAGTTTGTCCACATCACCCTCCTTGGGCAAAGAATAGGCAATTAGCTCAACTTTCAGACATCTTGAACCCCTGCAAATTTCCATAAAGTGAAATGCATCTCCAATTTAATTATTTCTACGAAGGGGGCTACGCCCCCTTTCTAAACCCCCACGATTTTTGTTGGTTGCTGGAAGTACTAGAAACCCGCTGGAGGTGTCTAGTGGGGAAAGTTTTAAAAAGCGGGCGGATATCCACATTTATGGAGCTTAGCAACATAGAGAAGAAGATACTTCTGATTCTCGGTGATGCAGGTAAAAAATTGAGTGTGGAGGAAATAATGAATCTTGGAGGCTTTGATGAGCTTGTTAAGGTTATGAACGGAGTTTCTTGGCTTCGAGTGAAAGGTTTAGTTAAGGTGGAGGAGAAATTGGAGGTCAAATATTGTCTGAATAGAGATGAGGTTCTTCCTGAGAGAAGAGTTTTTGACATCTTAAAGGAGAAGGGAGAAATAGATATAGGGGAGCTATCGCAGATCCTTCCCAAGGATGTTGTTAGCCGAGGTGTTGGACACCTCAAAAAGATGGGCATTCCCATTGAGAGGGGCAGGCTAAAATTTGTGGATGTAGAAGCGAAGATAAGAGAGAAGGAAAGGGTTCTTGAGATGCTTAAAGAGAGATGCGTGGATGAAAAGGAAGTGGATAGAGAAATTCTTCAGGATCTCTTGAAAAGAAAGGGTTTAATTGCTAAAAAAGAAAGGGTTAGAAGATACGTAATGCTTACTTCTCTGGGAGAGAAAATCTTGAAGGAGGGCATAGAGCTCAAGGAAGAGATTACCCAGCTTACCCCAGAGCTTCTCAAAAGTGGAAAATGGAGGGATTATGAGCTAAAGAGATACGATGTAAGTTTATTTGCACCCAAGGTGTATGGAGGGAAAATTCATCCACTCACCAGGATTATTGAGAAGATAAGAAAAATATTTCAGATGATGGGGTTCGAGGAGGTGCAGGGGGATTATGTGGTAAGCACATTCTGGGACATGGATGCTCTTTTCATACCCCAGGACCATCCAGCGAGGGAATTACAGGATACATTCTATCTAAAGAAACCGGAGAGATTGGAGATTGAGGATGAGGAATATATGATGAGAGTCAAAGATATGCATGAGAACGGTGGAGGAATATCTCGAGGATGGCAGTATAAGTGGAGCCGAGAGGTGGCAGAGAGAGCTATGCTTAGAACCCATACTACGGTCAACTCAATTCGCTATTTATATGAGCATCGGAAGCCCCCGGTAAGGATGTTCTCCATAGGTCGTGTGTTCCGAAGAGAGAACATGGATTCCACGCATCTTCCAGAATTCACTCAAATTGAAGGGATTTACATGGACGAGGATTCCAATTTCCGCATGTTATTAGGCATCCTTAAAAAATTCTATTCTCTGATGGGCTTTCCCACCATAAGATTTAGACCTTCATATTTCCCATACACTGAGCCCAGTTTGGAGGTGGAGGTATACTACAACGGCGAATGGTTGGAGTTAGGAGGTGCAGGTATATTTCGACCGGAGGTGACGGAGCCTCTAGGTATCGAATATCCAGTTCTTGCCTGGGGACTCGGCCTCGAGAGGCTTGCCATGATCACCCTGGGTCTGAAGGATATTAGGGATCTCTATATTAGCGATGTTGAGTGGCTTCGCAATACCCCAGTGTTCCAGGAGAGAAAAAATATATAACTGGGATTGCCATCATTTTCCAGATGATTCTCATAAAGCTTGGAGGAAGCGTAATCTCAGATAAGAGGAAATACAAAGAATTTCGGGAAGAGGGAGTAAGAAAAATAGTCAAATATTTGCCTAAGAGGGATTTGATCCTTGTGCATGGTGGTGGTTCATACGGCCATATTCTTGCTCAGGAATATAGGATCCGCGAAGGATTTGAGGAGTGGAAACGCATTGGTTTTGCTAGAATAGGGGTGGATATGCAGGAGCTAAATTTGAAGATACTGAATATACTCTTGGAAGAGGATATACCTGCGATTTCTGTTCCTCCGCATTCCCTATTCGTTATGGGTAATTCTCCCAATTTGGAGATCTTTCACTATGCTGTAAATCTTGGCTTTGTACCCCTTACTTTTGGAGATATAATCCTTCACAGAGAGCAGGGGATAGATATATGCTCTGGAGACTATATGATGCTGCACCTGGCCCGAGAATTTAGACCTCAATTCACTATATTTCTCACCGATGTGGATGGAATATACGATAGGGACCCCGAAGAGAAGGATGCCAAACTTATAGAGGTTCTTGAAAGGGATGTGGAGCCAGAAACAGCGATAAAGGTGAAGGATGTAACTGGGGGCATAGCCTATAAAATAAGGGTGATGAGGGAAATTGCCAATTACAGCAAAGTTTATGTTCTAAATGGGTTCCACCCAGAAAGGATTAGGAGCATTATTGAAGGAGAGAAAACTGTAGGGACGGTGGTGAAATGATAGAAAATAGAAAATTGGAGCATATAAAAATCTGCATAGAAAAAGATGTGGCATCCCATTATAATTACTGGGACGATGTGATTCTGAAGCACGAGACTATACCTGCCGTAGATTTAGATGATATCTCCCTAGAAGTTGAGTTTCTTGGAAAGAAGCTGAATGCGCCTATAATTGTGGACGCTATGACTGGAGGTCATCGAATAGCCAGAAAGATAAACGAGAGCATTGCGCGAGCATGCGAAGCTCTTGGTATAGGTATGGCCGTAGGTTCCCAGAGGGCGGCGATTGAAAAAAGAGAATTAGAGGACACATATGCAGTGATTAAGAATTACGATGTGCCCCTGAGATTGGGCAACATAGGTGCGCCTCAGCTTGCCCTGGGCTATGGAGAAGAGGAGATACGGAGAGCTATGGAGATGGTAGATGCCCATGCCCTTGAGATACATTTCAACTATCTTCAGGAGGCCATACAGCCGGAGGGGGATACAAAGGTTGGGAATCTCAGGGAAATACTGAAGGAACTCGCTCATAAATTTCCCCTGATAGCCAAGGAGACAGGTGCAGGTATAAGCAGAAAAGCTGGGGAGTTCTTCAAAGATGCAGGATTTAAGGCTATAGATGTAAGCGGTGTAAGTGGCACGAGCTTTGCTGCTGTGGAGTATTATAGAGGTGGTAAAGCAGGGGAGATATTCTGGGATTGGGGATTACCCTCCCCCTATGTTCTCATAATCCTAAAAGATCTAGATATTCCGCTCATAGGCAGCGGTGGTATAAGAAATGGTTTGGATGCCGCAAAAGCTCTGGCACTTGGAGCCAGAGTGGTGGGTATTGCTCGTGAGGTACTCCCCGCAGCTCTCAACTCTGCAGAGGCTGTTATAAAGAGGCTGGAGGAGATAATAAGAGAATTGAAAATAGCAATTTTCCTAACCGGTGCAAGAAATGTTGAAGAGATGAGAGATACGAGCTATGTCATCAGAGGTGAACTGCAGCAATGGTTGAAACAGTGTTAGATGCTCCCTGCCCTGTATGCGGAAAGAGAACTCTTGTTTACAGAGCTGAAGAGCTCGAGTTACCCTACTTTGGAAAATGTCTTCAAACCACAATAATATGCAAAAACTGTGGATACAGGCATGCCGATGTTATGATGCTTGATGTCCATGAGCCAATGAGCTATGAGCTAAAAATAGAAGATGTGCGGGATTTGAATATAAAGGTGGTAAGATCCACCTCGGGAACCATTGAGATTCCTGAGATTGGCGCGAAGATTGAGCCTGGCCCTCTTTCCGAGGCGTTTATCACCACGATTGAAGGTGTGCTGAACCGAATAGTGGATGTGCTTGTGCAATTGATGCACAACACTCCTGAGCTGAGAGAGCGCATAAATGAAGTGCTTAGAAAAATCGGATATATAAGGCATGGAAGAATGAAAGCCACACTCATCCTTAAGGATCCCCTTGGAAACAGTGCCATAATAAGCGATAGGGTTAAGAGAAGAAAACTGAGCGAGGAGGAAATAAAGGAGCTAAAACTGGGTGAAATAACCTATGAGATAAGGAGATAGTATGACCTATAGCATAATAATTAAGGAAGGAGAAATAATAGGAATCGGGGTGGTTAGTGGTAGCATAGCTGTAGGCTCTCGTGTTCCTTGGGCTATTTACAAGAGAGGAGGAGTTGTTACGCAGGGGCATACAAATACCAATCTTGGTCCTATTGTTTTAGAGCTTCTCAAAGAACATACCGCTTCTGAAGCTCTTGAAATGGCTCTTTCAAAGGATCCGGGGAAAGAGCTCAGACAAGTTGCCGTTCTCGATAGATTTGGGAACGCTGCCGCATTTACAGGAGAGAGAACCTGGAATGCCAAGAAGCATATAGCCCTAAAAAACAAGGTTTGCCTGGGCAATCTTTTGATATCGGAAAAGGTGGTGGATGCTCTATGCGAATTTTCAGAATTTCACGGAGAAATCCAAGAAAGAATTATTCAGGCTCTTCAAGAAGCCCATGAGGTAGGTGGAGATTCACGAGGCGATAGAAGTGCCGCCATCCTTATAGTTGGAAGAAATGAGCCGGATGATAAGCTCCTGGATATACGGGTGGATTATTCTCGAGACCCTATTAAAAAATTGATAGAGATATATGAAATGCTTAGCTCCCCCTGAGCTCTTTCATCTTCCTAATCTTGGCCTCTATCATCTCCTTCTTGGCTATATCATGGCGCATGTAGACTCTTCCAGACACATGGTGGAGTGCATTTTCCGCAATTTTCTCTGCCTCTTCTAGATTATCTGCAATGCCAACCACCGCGAGAGAGCGGGAGGTTGTAGTGTATATTTTTCCTCCCCTTTCATCCACAGAAGCGTAGTATAGTAGTGCCCCCTCCCTCTTTATGCGCTCCTCGTTTACCTTTATCACCTCGTTTTTTGCGGGATTTGGTGTTCCATAGCCCTCGGGCACTACATACTTAACCACGGTGGCCTTTTCCATAAATTCTGCCTTGATTAGTTTTCCCTCTATTATGCTCCACGCAATGTCCACAAAATTAGTTTTCAGGATTGGAAGTACGTTCATAGCTTCAGGATCTCCAAATCTGCAGTTAATCTCTATGATTTTTGGTCCCTCTGCCGTAAGCATAAACTGTCCGTACATCACGCCTTTGTAGGTCCTTCCCTCTCTTCGAAGAGCTGCTATAATATCCTCCAAGATTTTCATGCTCTTTGTGTATTCCTCCTTGGTGATGAAGGGCAAAAGATGATTCTCCATGCTGTAGGAACCCATGCCCCCTGTATTGGGTCCCTTATCTCCCTCGTATGCTCTCTTGAAATCCTGTACGAGGGGCATACCGCTTAGCTCACGTCCATCTGTGAAAACCTGCAGTGTGTATTCCTCACCAATCATCTTTTCTTCGATTATTACCCTTCCGACGCCACCTATTTTCTTCTCTATAACCTCCTTGGCATATTTTATTCCCTCTTCCTTGGTCTTGAAATGATCACCCATAACACGGACTCCCTTGCCTCCTGTCACACCTACCGGTTTGACCACAAAGGGCTTATCATAATCCTTCAGAAACTCCTCCACCTTGGAGGGGGAGTCAAAGACAAAATAATCTACAAAACCTTCAATACTATGCTTCTTCATAAGATCTCTCATAAACTCCTTGGAGCCCTCTATTATCGCGGCGTTTTTGCGTGGACCTACCACAGGTATTCCTTTATCCTCAAGCATGTCTGCCATACCTTCTATGAGGGGATCCTCTGGACCTATAACGGCGAAATCCACCCTCTTGAATTTTACCCAGTCTAGCTCTCTGACGAAGCCCAATGAAAGAGGTCCCACAACATAATCCTGCGATAGCTTTGCAATCCCGGGATTCTTATGGGGCATCACTGCGTAAATCTTTGCGCCCCCTCTTTTCAGGGCATCGGCAATGGCATGCTCTCTACCTCCCGAGCCAAGAAGCAGCACCTTATTCATTTTTCTCACCTCCTGCCTTCTCTTCCAGAAATTTTTTAACTTCTTCCGGCTTGGATGCGTCTATTCCAAAATACTCGTTGAATCTTTTGGTAGTTCTCAACACCACAGTTTTTCCGGATTTCTTCCCATAAATGAAGCCACGGTGTCTTAGCTCATCCACATATTCATAAACTCTGGAGCCAATAATTTCCCGAAGCTTGCTCTGCGTAATAGGCTGATAGTAAGCTATAATAGCCAGGGTGCGAAGCACCTCATCGCTCATCTCCCTCTTACCCACGCGATACCCATATTCCAGATACTCTTCTTTCAACTGCATAACATACTTGTTTCCTATCTTTGCTATTTCTATAGCCCCCTTCCTCTTCTCATATTCCATTCTCAATTTCTTCATAGCCTTGCTAACTTCAGAAGATTGGTGACCAATTATCTCGGCGATTTCTCCAACCCTCATGGGGTTTTCAGAAGAGAACAGAACAGCCTCCACCTTCTTCATAATCTCATCCATATTTAATGGTAAAGAGCGTGAATTTATAAACTTTCCCTACGGAGGGGGTTTCACCCCCTCTCTACACCCCCACGTGTTTGGTTGGTTGCAGGAGGGAATGGGAACCCGCTGGTGGTTCCCAGGGTTGCTGGAAGTACTAGAAACCCGCTGGAGGGGTCTAGTGCAGGAGGTAAAGGAACTCGCTGGTGGTTCCCAGTGTGGATGCTGGATGGTATGGGAACCCGCCGGAGGTTCATCGCATCGTTTGGTTGCAGGAGGGGATGGGAACCCGCTGGTGGTTCCCATTGGGGAAGGTTTTAAATTCCCTTTTTTCTTAGAGATATTGATGATTCACATAGGAACCTGTGGGTTCTCGGCATCGCGAAAGAAATATTTCGAAGAGTTCAAGGTAGTGGAAATACAGAAAAGCTTTTATACGCCAATTTCCCCAGAACTGGCTGCTAAATGGAGGGAGCAAGCTCCTGATGATTTCGAGTTCGTTTTAAAAGCGCCGCAGACTATAACTCATCCACCTAGCAGTCCTACATATCGAAGATACAAAGGAAAAATGGGGGACTTCGGCTTTTTTAAAGTAAATCAGGATACGATGGAATCCTGGGAACACTTCAGGGAGATAGCTAAAATACTTCACGCAGATATAATAATCTTTCAAAGTCCCGCAAGTTTCAAAGAGAAAGAGGAGAATGTGAGAAACATATACGAGTTCTTTAACTCCATAGAGCGGGATTTTGTGTTCGGATGGGAACCGAGAGGGAATTGGAGCGATGAAACCGTGAGAAAAATATGTCAAGAGGTTAAATTGATTCATGTTGTGGACCCATTCAAAAGAGAGAAGGTGTGGGGCGAGTTTTCCTATTATAGGCTCCATGGCATAGGCAGTTACAGATATCGCTACAGTGACGAGGAGCTATTGCGGCTCAAAAAATTGGTGAAGGACGGGGATTATGTGATGTTCAATAACACCAATATGTGGGAAGATGCATTGCGATTCAAATCTCTACTTTCAACCAGGTAACCTCGTAATTCTCAGGGTCTACTGCTAAAATAATGGTTGGAGCAGTCACAACAAACTGTAGCTGGTAAGAGGAATTACTTTCTAGGTAGAGGGAGGTACTCGGTAGATTTGTGATATTAAAGCTCACGTTGTTAAAGCTCAAAAATTCCAAATTTCTGGCCATCCCGAAATTGGAGAGGGTCACATTGAAAACATAGCCATGCACTATAGTTCTATTAAAGCTAAAGCTGGGGCTCTTCTCAAAGCATTTGAAGGTAATATTTTTCCAGTATACTGTGTTGGTTATAGTGCTTGCCATTATATGGAGGGTATGCATCCCCTTTTTCAGCATCCAAACATCCTCTTTTATCATTTTTCCTTCTCCCTTGGACAGATTAAAGGTAAAATTATGCTGAGGGATTATGAATTGGCCTTGAACTTTCAAGGTGATGTTTTCTTCTACATCTCCAGTATTGTTGATCCAGATATGTAAGGTAGCAGAATCACTGAGCCCCTCAATGAGAAATGTGGATGTGGTAGATACCTCTAGCTCTAGACTTTCATGCACGGTCTCTATGGGCACGGGTACAAAGGTTACTGCCAGAAGTAGGAACCCGCTTACCGCAAGGGCGATTCTTTTCTTATCTAACTTCACAACGTCATTAAGGGGTGGGGGATGTCTTAGTCCCAAAAATATCACAAGAAAGGCAAAGATGAGCCACCCAATGTAAAAGTATCCTAGGGCGACAAGAAGCGCTGCGAATCCATAGCTTATATACTTTGCTTTCTCGCCTGCCAGTGCCCTGGCCACATGCCCGCCATCTAACTGTCCTACGGGGAAGAGATTTATGGCTGTTACCACGAAACCAACCCATCCCGCCATAGCCACAGGATGCATAAACTCCGAGGGTGGAATTATAAGAAAGAAGAGATAGTAGATAAGAGGCATATGAAATAGATGCACTACAACTCCAGATTGTGGTGGCGGCGATGGTGTATGAATATGTCCCAGATAGATTCCTATGAGGGTTACGGGAATGGCCACGATAAAACCTGCTATAGGACCAGCCAGGCCTATATCCACAAGAGATTTCCTGTTGGGGATTGGATCCCGCATGGATATGAACGCCCCTAAAGTTCCGAATATCGTGGGTGCAGGTATGAAGAATGGGAGTGAGGCATCTACCCTGTGCTTCTTAGCAGCAAAGTAATGGCCCATCTCATGGGAGCCCAGAATGGCCAGAAGAGGTACTGAAAAATAAAGGAACCCGCCCCACAGCTGGTGCCATAAATCAGAGACGCCATAATAACTATAATAGTACAAAGAGCCTACCCATATGGTAGATGCAAAGGTCAGTACCAGGAGGATGATATTAATATAGACGCTCCGATACCTCCGCGGTGGATTTTTCATTACCATGATAACATATTCTCCTCCCTTTCTTCGGAGGAAGGGAATCAAATTTCTCTCCTTAAATTGAAGTCGCAGGTTTTCAAAATTCATCTCTAAAGTTTTCTCATTCTCAAAGGTTATATAGAATTCCAGGTGATCGGGAAAAATTCTAAAATCATAAAATTTGAAATTTTGAGCAACGATGTCTTTTATTTCTTCCAGCTCTGGATTTATCATGCGAGTCCCAACAATTCCTTGGCCTTATTTAAACCTTTTTTTATCTTATCCACCTTTCCCTTTCCCTGGGCGAAGTTGCCGCGACCTCCGGCCTTTCCATCCATGACCTTGGCGACTTCCCTAGCTATTCTATCGGCATCGGGACCGAAGGCAACTATACCACCATCTTTGCCTATCAGCACATAGGAGCGAAGCTGTGACGCTAATTCTTTGGAAAGCAACAGGAGCTCCTTCATATCAAGCTCTAAGGATGCTGCAACTACCCCCTTCTTAGCGAGAGAAACAAGCTCTTCCACCATTCCTCTGAGTTTGTACTTTTGGAGCTTCTCCACCTCTTTTCTGCAGGATTTCCAGTCCTGAAAGAGCTTGTCCACAGCGTTCACCAGCTTGTCTGGTGGGACCTTCAGTTTCTCGCTCCCCTCTCTAAGGAGATCTTCCTCTTTCTGTATATGCTCCAGAGCGCTCATTCCCGATGTATAGATTATTCTGCTCACACCATCCTGTATTCTCTCAGTGCGAATTATCTTCAAGAGGCCTATCTCACCTGTGCTTTTAACATGGGTGCCGCCACATGCCTCAACATCAAAATCACCAATTTTCACCACACGAATCTCCTTTCCCGGCGGTATACCGCCCTCATAGAGCACAAATCCGTATTTCTTCTCTGCCTCCGTTCTGTTCATAAACTTTGCCTCCACAGGGATGTTGGAAGTGATTATCCTGAGAGCTTCCTTCTCTATCTCTTTAATCTCCTGCTCGCTTATGGGCTTATAGTGCGCTATGTCGAACCTGCACTCGTAAACATCCTTTTGGGTTCCATGCTGCCATACATGCTTGCCCAGCACACTCCTGCAGGCTGCCAGAAGCACGTGCTCCGCTGTATGATTTCTCATAAGCCTCTCTCTTCTCTCCCAATCTAGGATGCCATGAATCTTCATTCCCTCCATAAGTCCCTCTCTATCAACAAAATGAACAATTACATCCCCATATTTTTGAACATCCTGCACCAAATATTTTTCTCCATTGGCAATAATTATTCCTCTATCCGCAGGCTGACCGCCACCTTCGGGATAAAAAGCCGTCTGGTCCAGCACTATTTCCTTTCCTTGTGAATGTATCACCGTGGCATCGAATTCCCTCATATATGGATCTTCATAATAAAGGCTCCTGGTCTTTGGCAGATCATACTCTTTCTTTTCCTTCCTAATTTCGATTTTGCTGCTCTCGTGCCTCCTTGCAACCAGTCCATGGAAGTTTTCAGGGATACTTATTTCCACATTCATTTCCTGGGCCACGCTTTTCACAAAATCTGGAAGAAGCCCGTGGGAGTCGTAAAGAAGAATGAGGTCCTCCGTCGTAAGGGTTTTCTTCTTTTTTATCATTCTTTTAACGATTTCTCTGCCCTTTGAGAGGGTTCTCCTGTAGCGCTCCTCCTCCAGCTCCAGCTCCTCCTTAACTATGGGTATCATGGAGATGTCCATTATATCCCGGAATCTCTCCATGTGCATTACCACAAGTTCCTGTATGGATATGGGATTACCCAGTTCTTCCAGAAGTCTCAAGGTTCTTCGTATAAGGAGTCTCGCAAGATATCCTGCCTGGACATTGGAGGGAACTATGCCGTCCGAAAGCATGAAAGCCAGGCTCCTTGTGTAATCCGCTATGGCATATATACTCTGCAAAGGTTTTATGAATTTTTTATAATCCTCCCAGGAGGCATTGGAGCTTTTGAGAACTTCCTCCATCAGCTTTTCCTCACCCTCTATCTCTATCCTCGGGGATAGAAGAGCTAAATTCTTTAAGATCATATCTTCTTTCTCTCCCCTCTCTATACTAGCAAGCTCCATGAGATGCTCTATCATCTGAGGGTATATGGCATCATAGATTGTGGGTGTGCCCTGGGATGCCCATACGAATCGCTCTAATCCATAGCCAGTATCCACTATTTTCAGGGGCATCTCGGAATATCTTTTTCCTTCCAGAACTATGTTTCCATTTTCATCCTCCTTAAGGTTCATAAAAACAAGGGTTGCAAGTTCTAAACCCCCAACAATGACTTCAAAGCTTGCCCCAGCGTTGCCGCCACCTATCC
Organism: DHVE2 group archaeon; assembly: GCA_026993785.1. Lineage (GTDB taxonomy): Archaea > Thermoplasmatota > Thermoplasmata > Thermoplasmatales > Aciduliprofundaceae > S014-41. The sequence continues at coordinate 371,410 of JALWRZ010000010.1, read as the reverse complement.
AGGGCTTCTCTTTAAACACTATATCTTCCTCGCTGCCTCCCAGAGACTCTATGAATTTTATGGCATATTCTACGGTTTCATCCTTCCAGTAAATGAAGTTATCCTCATAATTGAATGCATGATGTGCCATCATCTCAAAACCCGTTAGATGTCTTCCGGTCTTACCCACAGAGTCTATATCCACCATTCTTATGCATGGCTGGGAGATAACAAGGGGATTGGCAGGAGGTGGAGTAAGACCCGAGGTTACATGGGGCTGGAAATCATAGATGGATGCGTTAACAAGAAATACATCATCTCTCCATCTTGCCACCACAGGATACCTCTTAAGGGGCGTATGCCCACGTTTTCGGAAAAATTCTATGAACTCTTTCCTCATCTCCTCCACGGTGTATTTCCTTTTGAAAATAGGGGTATCGAGAAATTTGTACGTCCCGCATGGTGCCTCGGTGCAGGTTTCCCGGGGTACCTTACTCCAGAAATAGGCACCACATTTTCTGCATTTATACCTCGAATATCCATTTTTGCGGAAGAACTCAAGGTTCAGCTCCTTTTCAAGCATAGAGTGGCAAATGCTCCAAATTATTAAAATTTAATCCTGCATATGCTCCTTCTCTTCCTCTTCCTGTTTAGCTGGGCTGATTTTCACAAATTTGCCTAATCTCTCACCCACAAATTCGTAATCCTCGATAATCTCTTCGCCTCTTAGATACACCCTGTGTGGGAATACCCCATAGAAATTCTCGTAGGGAGTCCATCCGCATTTGTAATGCAAATCCCGGGAACGGATTTTTCTCACTTCTTTGAAATCCACAACTATTAGATCCGCATCGTATCCAGCTTCGATTTTGCCTTTGGGAACGCGAAGAAGCTCTCCAGGACGCTCCATCAATACCTCAACGGCCCTCGCCATGGAAATTTTCCCTTGCTTCACAAGGTAAAGGAATATGGGAACGTAGGTCTCTACCTCTGGTATCCCTGCAGGAGCAATGTTGAACTCATCCTCCTTCTCCTCCATGGTATGTGGCGCATGGTCACTGGCCACAATATCTATTCTTCCCTGGAGCAGCTCTTCCCATAGCTTTTCGCTCATCCATTTTGCCCTGAGCGGAGGATTAACCTTGCCCCAGGTTCCAAGGGGCATATCCCTGTGAAGGAAGAGATGATGGGGGGTGACTTCGCATGTAAATCCCCCAATCTTGCACATATCCACGGTATCTACGCCGCTCACATGTGCTATGTGAAACTTTCCCTTTCCCAAAAGAGTTCGGACTGCCATAGCTTCGCAGCTCTCAGGTCTTGACTTATCATGGTCCCTCAAATCCCTGCTCTCCTTTCTTATGCATTCATTGAGCTCTGCATGCACAGATATGAAGGAGTTTTTAGGATATTCCTCAACCACGTAACCCTCCACCGCCGTAGTTTCCCCCATATAGTATTTGAAAGCTCCATTTATCTCTTCCAGTCCGGGAGATAATGGGGAGAGCATGAAGTAAAGGGAGAAGTCCACATTGGCCTTTGGGGCAACGAGTCTTAACTTCTCCACAAAATCCTGAGCGGTGAGGATTTTCGGGGAATTGTTAGGCATATCCATAACGAAGGTCACACCTCCAAAAGCCGCGCTCATGCTACCGGTATAAAAATCCTCCTTATGGGTGAATCCAGGCTCTCTAAAATGCACATGGATATCTAAAGCTCCTGGAAGAATGATGCCTCTTACTCTGAACGCGAAGGGTAGGCTTTTTTTGACCCTCCTTATCTTTCCATCTTCGATTTCGATGGCCCCTTCCACTATCTCGCCGTGGTAGTAAATCTTTCCCTCAAGGTTCAAGTTCCTTCCTCCTTATGGCACCCCGGGGCTTTTCCTCCTCGAATATCTCAGCGCTAAATCTATAAAATTTAGTCCTCTCATCTTTCCAGCAATCTCGAGGTAGCCCCGCCTTCCAGCATGTCTGCTCAAGAAACTCCTTCACATCCCAGTGCCATTCCACGGGCACCTGAGGCAGGAGAAGCCCACGATAGAAGCCGCGTTCGGCTATGAGTCCATGAACTCCTATCTTCACCTCATTTAGAAGCTCCTCCCTGCTCTGCACCTTTATTTCCTCAGGCGGTGTGAGAAGCGAGACCTCGAATACAACATGCTCCACTTCACTCTTTCGCAGGGGCGGGAATCTCGGGTCCGAAAATGCTGCAGATAGGGCGGATTGAATCAAGGCATCCTTCAGTGGCAACACTGGCTCTGGATATCCTATGCATCCCCTCAGCTCATGCGTTGGATAGGTGGATATGGTCGTGAATACTCCTGATTTTCTCTCAAATTTCTCTGGAAACTCTATGTAGGGAACATCCTCATGCTCCAGATAGAATTCTACCACCTTCCTGGCGATTTTAACCGCAAATACGCCTTCTTCCTCTGTATATGCGTACATATTCACACACCTCTTTTATCTCCCCAGATTATCTTGTGTAGCTGGGGAAGAACACGAACATTAAGGCCTTCCTCCAAGACCCGCTCGGCCAGCCATCTCAAATCCGAGCCCCACACAGGCTGGAATATCACTTCCGCGCTTATCTCTTTTTCCTCCATAATGCTCTTGGCGTATTGAAAGTCCCTCTCATCTTTTATGACGAACTTCATATAGTCCTTGGGACCCAGATAATCGATGTTCTCGAGCTTCATATACTTCTCCATCTTGGATGAGGGGGTTTTAATATCCAGGGAAATTATAAGGCGCTCCTCAGTGGGTAGCTTATCTATGAGAATGGAGCCATTGGTTTCAAGAATTATCCTGTGCTCTTTGAGAAGCAGATCCACAAGCTTATAGATATCTTCCTGAAGAAGAGGCTCACCACCTGTGAGGCATATCCATTCTCTTCCCGCTTTTTTTACCTCCTTAAGAATCTCCTGGATGCTCATTTCCTTGCCCTCATAGAAGGCATACTGGGTATCACACCACTCGCATCTCAGATTGCATCCAGTAAATCGGATGAAAAACATGGGTATACCCATATACGGCCCTTCTCCCTGAACCGATACAAACATCTCGTTTACCTTCATCCCTTGGATATAATCCGCCGACATTAAAATACTTTCTCACTTCATATGCACATCCAGTTGCGGATAGGGAATTTCGATTCCTTCTTCCCTGAAGCGCCTCATTATCTCGCCCCTTATCCTACTTGCCACTTCCCACTGCTCTGGAACCTTCTCAACCCAGGCGTAGAGTGTGAAATTTAGCGAGGAGTCTCCAAATTCTCTAAACACAACTACCGGCTCATGCTTTTCATCCTTTAGCACTTCGGGCATCTGAAGCGCTATTTCCTTTAGCAATCTTCTGACCTTTTCCACATCACTATCGTAGGATACGCTAACATCAACTCTTATCTTTATTTTGGTATCTGGCCTGTTGAGATTCACTATCTTATGATTTGCCAGCATGGAATTGGGAATGTAAATCATAGTATGGGAAAATATGTCGTAGAGTTTGGTGCTGCGTAATCCCACATCGTGAACCCTGAACACGCTATCTTCGCCTTCAAGTAGTATAAGATCGCCAATTTCGAAGGCCTTGTCCAGAAGGATATGTATTCCGGCGAAGAAATTGCCCAGGGTATCCTGCGCTGCCAGACCTATTATTATACCCGCGACCCCAAGACTTGCCACGAGAACCGCGATGTTCACGCCTGCCTCCTCAAGAAGCATTATGCCTCCAATGGTCACAATGGTGACGATACCTATTTTCTCTATCACGGGAAGGAGAACATTTTCCAGGTCCCGCTTTTTCTTCTTTCGGGAAAGATGGAAAGAGTATCGAATTATGAGATCCCGAAAGACGCGATAGATAATCCACGTGACAATTAGTATGACAGCCATATTATAGGCCTTCACAAGCATTAGGGATATATCAGGGGATAGGGGAAGCGTTAAGGATGCGCTGAGCAGACCGTAGAGGATGACCCATAGAGCTAAGGGTTTTTTAAGTATCTCCACGATTATGTCATCCACCTTGGTCTTTGTTCTCTTTGTCAGCTTTGTTACCAGGGGGAACAGGAGATAGAGGATACCGCTTATGAGCATCCAGGTGAGAACCACACTTACAAAGGCGCCCCAGTAACCCCAGCTTTCGACTACTGGCAAAGTAAAGAAGAAGAAAAAGGTGCCATGAGATAGAAGAAGGATATCTAAGGTATATTCATATTTTCCTATAAATCCCGTGGAGTTGTAGAGCATAACCTTGAAAACTATGCTCTTTTCTGTATCGCTGTAAACTTCAGGGGTATGAATCCTTATGTGAACAATCTTCTCCCCATAGGGCAGAATAACACCGCTTGTGGGCGTGACATTGAGCTTCCATCCACTAATCGCAGGATAGCTTATCACGAAAAAAACCGTCTCATTTTTTCTATTGAAAAGGGTGAAATGAAACTCAGCGCTTTCTCCGCTCTTTATCTCAACTTTCTCCCTATCTGGTATGAGCTCGCCTGCCACTGCGGGCATAAATAGCAGAATCGCAAGTATTATGGTAACGACCGCTATCTTTTTCATCCCTTTACCTCATAAAAAAGGAAGTATAAAAAAGTATCAGAGAAGAAGCACAAAGAGAGGTGCAAATATAAGCGACACTATACTCATTAACTTTATCAGAATATTTAGGGACGGGCCTGCGGTGTCTTTCAGAGGATCACCAACGGTATCACCCACCACCGCTGCCTTATGTGCATCGCTACCTTTTCCGCCAAAATGACCTTTCTCGATGTACTTCTTTGCATTGTCCCAGGCACCGCCTGCATTGGCCATATAGATGGCAAGCAGGAATCCTGAGGCTATTGTGCCCGCCAGCATACCTCCTACAGCTTCCGGCCCGAGACCAGGGGTGAGGCCAACAATAACAGGCACTATTATGGCCAGGAGGGTCGGTACGACCATTTTTCTTATGGCAGCCCTTGTGGAGATATCTACGCATCTCTCATAATCTGGCGTTGCCTTTCCTTCCATTATTCCCTTTATCTCTCTGAACTGACGGCGCACTTCATTTACCATTTTCTCGGCGGCATCGCCCACTGCAGATAAGGCCAGTGCACTGAACAGGAAGGGCATGAGCGCACCAATGAAGATGCCTGCAGTAACAGAAGGGTTGGAGAGACTCAGGGTAAGCTGCTTTCCCAGTGAAGATATACTCTGGTTATACGTGGCGAACAGTGCAAGCGCGGTTAAAGCTGCGGAACCTATGGCGAAGCCCTTTCCTATAGCAGCGGTAGTGTTCCCAACCGCATCGAGCTCCTCCGCTCTTTCCCTCACATCCTCGCCGAGATGCGCCATCTCCGCTATGCCTGCAGCATTATCAGCCACCGGACCATAGGTATCCATGCTTAGGGTCATACCAAGGGTGCTTAGCATACCTACAGCTGCGATTGCTATGCCGTAAAGATTGGCAAGGAGGTATGCAGCGATAATGGCCACCACCACAGAAATTATGGGCACTACAGTGCTTAGCATGCCCACAGCCATTCCAGTTATTATGGTAGTTGCTGCGCCGGTCGTACTTGCCTCCGCAATTTTCCTCGTAGGCCTATATTTATCCGATGTATAATATTCCGTGGCAAATCCAATAATTATGCCTGCCACCAGACCCGCAATGAGTGCGCCAAGTATGGTGTACCAAGTTACATCCTTGCCCAGGGATGAAAAATTCGCATCTCTCATGGAGTAAAGAAGCAGGAGAGAGAGGATGAACATTATTATGGAGCTTGTTATAACTCCGCTGTTCATCGCCTTCGTTGGGTCCCTATTTCGCAGAAGCACCACCACGGCTATTCCGATTATGGAGGAGATTATCCCTATTCCCGCAAGAACCAGGGGAAGAATTGAGAGCGAGGATTTGAGAGAAGTGAATGCTATACCTATGGCTATGGCAGCTATGATGGAATCCACATAGCTCTCAAAGAGGTCGGCACCCATTCCGGCCACATCACCAACATTATCACCCACGTTGTCAGCGATCACCGCGGGATTGCGGGGGTCATCCTCTGGAATCCCCGCTTCCACTTTGCCCACAAGATCAGCGCCCACATCCGCCGCTTTGGTGTATATGCCGCCGCCCACTCTTGCAAAGAGTGCTATGGAAGATGCTCCAAATCCGAAGGCGAACATTATGCTTGAGAGTCCTGCAGGGTCAACATCACTGAAAATCAGATACACCGAGGAGATTCCTGCTAGTCCAAGACCTACCACTGTTAAGCCCATGACTGCCCCGGATGAGAATGCCACCTTCAGGCCTGAATGGATATCCTTTTCCACGGCCTTGGCAGTGCGAACATTGGCAAGGGTTGCTATTCTCATTCCCACATTGCCCGAAAGAGCGGAAAGAATCGCACCTACCACAAAGGAGAGGGACGCATATCCACTTATACCACTCTTTTTCACAAAGCTCAAGAGCCATAGAAGCACTGCTACCACGATGATATATACCACCAAGGAACGGTATTCTCGGTTGAGGAAAGCCATGGCGCCTCTTCTTATGTATCCTGAAATCTCGGTCATTCTTCCCTTTCCCGAATCTCTGCTGCGAACGTATATTGCGAAAAGTGCTGCTACAATCAAAGACACGAGCCCGGTTATCAAGCCCAGGTACTCCATCATTGTTTCACCACCTTTTTACCGCTCCATACATTCCATTTATTTAAACTTTATTTGTGGTTTTATGGCTTTTCGCCTCATTCATGATGTGAATCATTTCCATCGTGGCTTTTTTTACATCTTTGGCGCCGATTATCGCAGATATAACTGCGATACCATCCACACCTGTCTTAAGGACTTCTCTTACATTCTCATGATTTATACCTCCTATAGCAATCACAGGAATTTTCACGTTCTTAACTATATCCTGAAGAGTTTTTAGCCCTATGATAATGGCATCTTTCTTGCTTCCTGTGGGAAAGACGCTACCTGCGCCTATGTAATCTGCACCCGCTCTCTCGGCTGCTATGGCTTCCTCCACGCTTCTTGCGGATGCACCCACTATAAGATTCGGTGCTATCTCTTTAACGAGATGCACGGGCATATCCTCGGAGCCTACATGAACACCATCCGCCTTAGAGGCCAGGGCTATATCCACGCGATCATTCACGAAAAAAAGGGCGTTATAATCATTGCATATTTTCCTTATCTTCAGCGCCACATTTACCATCTCTCTTGTGCTTGCGTTCTTTATTCTCAATTGAATAGCCGTAGCACCACCTTCCAGCGCTGCCTTCACACTGCTTTCTTCATCCTTCAATCGCCTATCTGTGATTACATAAAGCTTTAGCCTATCTCTAAGGTTCAATTTCTCTCACCCTTGCCTTATCTCGAATTACCTCATCATCTATTCTGTAAAGCCAATCATAGAGAGACACATGGAAGCTTCCAGGGTAGCGGGATTCTTCCTCCGCCTTCTCTGCGGCAATTCCAAATACTGCCAACGAGGATATTGCCGCTTCTAAGGGCTCAGTAACTGCGGCGAAGGCACCCGTGATAGCTGTGAGCATGCATCCTGTACCGGTGACCCTTGAGAGCATGGGAGTTCCATTCTCTACCCCGTATACTCTTTTTCCATCGCTACCGTAATCTATCCTGCCGGTGACCACTGCCACCAGATTAAATAGATTCGCAGCGGTAAAAGCTATGCGCGCGGCGTCCTCCCCATATACTGAAGAGTCCACACCCCTGGTTCTGCTCTTCTCCCCGATTAGACTCTTCATCTCACTGTAATTGCCCCTCAATATCGTTATATTCCCCGTTTCCAGCAATCTCAGGGAGGTGGAAGTGCGAAATCTCGTGGCCCCTGCACCCACAGGATCGAGAACTACCGGCTTGCCATACTCACCTGCAATTTTCACCGCGCGAAACATAGAATCGATCCACCGCTCATCTAAGGTACCTATATTTATAACGACTGAATCCGCCAGATTTATCATCTCTTCAAGCTCCTCGGGAGCATGGGCCATTACTGGCGACGCGCCTATGGCAAGAAGGGCATTGGCAGTGCTGTTCATAACCACAAAATTGGTGATATTATGCACCAACGGTCTCCTCGATCTCACAGCCTTTAGATTCTCGGCGATCTCCATGGATGGTAATAGGATGGGAGTTATTTATCCTTTTCATCCGTCACATATATATGCTAAGAATGTGCTTCTCATCCCATGCTCCTCTGTCCTAGCTGTGGAGAAAGATATCCGGAGGATATGCTCAGATGCCCTAAATGCAACGAGCCTCTGCAGCTTCCATATTTTAAGGGTGAGAGGAAAGAGGGAAAAAGTGTCTGGGAGAGATGGCGCGATTTCTTCCCTTTTCCCCTGAATATGAAGTACTCCTTAGGTGAGGGAGATACGCCCCTCATTTTTCTAACAAAGCTCTCGAGGAAAATGGGAATAGAAATTTACGGGAAAAATGAGACAATTAATCCCACCTGGAGCTTTAAGGATCGCGGAACCTTCCTTGCAATTAATTATGCGCTTCGTAAGAATTTTAGGAGAGTGGGCACCGTTTCAACGGGTAATATGGGTGCCAGTGTTGCCGCCTATGCAGCCAGGGCAGGAATACCTTCCACAGTGTTTGTTTCCAGCAATATACCCAAGGAAAAGCTTGTTCCCATGCTGGTATATGGAGCGCAAATAATAAGGGTGGATGGAAATTACGGGGAGCTCTATTACCGCGTCCTTGAAATGGGAGAAAGAGGAATATATTTCATAAATTCCGATAACCCATACCGGGTAGAGGGTTACAAGAGCATAGCCTTCGAACTATATCAGGGGGATTGGGACTATGTGGTAATACCCACAAGTTCCGGAGGATTGTTCAGAGGAATCTATAAGGGCTTTATGGAGCTAAAAAGGAGTGGAATAATTGATGCTATCCCAAAGCTTGTGTGCGTCCAGGCTTCAGGATGCTCACCCATATATCGTGCCTTTAGCATGGGATGGGAAAAAATAAAAGAATTTGAAAATCCCAATACCGTTGCCCATGCTATTGCAAATCCATATTCACCAAGCGGAAATCAGGTTCTCAAAATACTGAGAGAAGGACATATCTGCAAGGCCGTCGGCGATGGGGAAATAATTGAAGCCCAGAGGGAGCTAGCCTCTGAGGGGTTATTTGTGCAACCTGCCTCAGCAGTGACCCTCGCTGCCGTGAGAAAAATGATGGATGAGGGAGAAATTGAACGGGGTGATAAGGTTGCACTGATTCTTACCGGCGCAGGTATGAAGTACACATACGGGGAGATAAAAGGAAGCGTTAGAGATTGCACCTTGGAAAATCTTGCCATATGCATGGGGAAAGAGATTTTATAGAGCCTCTCAATTATTATTACCCATGTCTCTGGCAGAAATTATTGAGAAGCACGATGCGTATAGAAAAAACTGTTTAAATCTCCAGGCATCTGAAAATTATCTATCTCCAAAGGTGCGAAGTGCCTTGAGCTCCGATATGGCATCCCGCTACTCCATGGTGTTCGATGAAGTCGTTCATGGCATTTACGTGCACAACGCATATGGTGGCACGAAATACCAGGAGGAGATACTTAACGCCGCAAAAGATCTTGCTAAGAAAATTTTTGGATTCAAATTTGCATGTGTGAGGCCCATCTCCGGGCATGTGGCCGCCATGGCCGCAGTGCTTTCTGCAACACATCGTGGAGATAAGATTATGGCAATTTCCCCTGAGATTGGCGGCTACGATGGCTACTCCCCTAACTATCTTCCCGACATGTTCGGATTGAAATATGTACCTCTTCCCTTAAAGGAGATGAGATTCGTGGATACCGAAGCTATAAGAAGAGAAAAGCCGCAGGTCATTATTCTCGGTGCTAGCTATATCCTTTTTCCCTACAATCTCTCCGAAGTTCTAGATGTCGCTGAAGAAATAGACGCGAAGGTACTCTACGATGCTTCCCATGTTCTGGGACTTCTGCCCTCTGGCTTTCAAAAGGACATCGAGAGATGCGACCTGGTTTATGGCTCTACGCACAAAAGCTTTCCCGGACCTCAGGGTGGGATGATATTCACCAATAACCAAGAAATGATGGAAAAGGTGGAGAAAAATCTTACCTGGAGAGTCCAAGATAATTATCACTCAAACAGAGTTGCTGCCTTGGCTTTGGCATTGGAAGAATTCCAAGGGGTGGCGGAGATATACGGTAAAAGAGTCGCCGAGAATTCCCACCAATTGGGAAAATCTCTGCATTCTCAAGGATTGGGTATAAAGTATCCTCCCGAGTTTTCCAAATCGCACCAGCTCTTGATAGAGGAGCGAGAGCTTGAGAGAAACTTTGGATTGAAAGCACCGGAGATGAGCAGGGTCCTCGAGAAGAACAATATAATTGTGGATTGCGTGGGAAGAATTGGGACATCAGAAGTGACTTGGAAGAGCTACGGCCAAGAGGATATGGAAGAAATCGCGGATCTCATAATTCAAGCGTTGAAGGGCATAGATGTAAGAGATAGAGTTAGAAAAATAGTGGAAAAATGGGACGGAAAAACTCTGGGTGAGAAGTACTCTCAGAGAGGAATCACGTAAATCGTCTCGCCATCCTTAAGAGCTTTCATTATCTTTTTCCCATTGCTCGTGGTCTTCCTCATGTTTATATAGCCCTCCCTTGAAACCACTGCATCGAATAGATGCGTGGTGGATGCGTAGACCGCAACTCTACGATGCGCATATCTCTCCCCCACGTGAAGCCTTATGGTCTTCTTTTTCATCTCCACTTCCACGGCGAGACGCTCCTCTCTAACCCTCTCCTTTCCTAAGGGCTCCACTTCAATAGAAAGCCCGAAAAGTTCCTCAAGCTCCGATATCTTCTTCCCCTTTTTGCCTATGAGGGCCGGGATTGCGGATTCACTGGCGTAAATGATGGCACGATTATCGCTGGCTATTTTTACCCTCATTCTCACTCCAGGAAACATTCTCCTGAGTTCTTCCTCCATGCCCCTGGCCGCAAGCTTGTAAATCCCCTTCACCTCACTTTTAACAGGGAGCACAACAATCTGCTCTCCAAAGCTGTAGATCTCGTAGAGAAGCGTGTCACTTTCAAGATCCCGGACTTCTATGACAGGCCTAGCTAAATCCTCCTCGTGCATGCCCGTAGGCACCTTCACCACATAGTTAAGCGTGAGAACCTGCTCTATCTTTCCCTCAGATATGTGTATTACGGTATCAACAATTTGCGGAATTACACCGAGCTCCACGCGGCCTATAAAGCGCTGTACGGCATCTATGGCTCTTGTTGCATGCACCACGCCAACCATGCCTACACCTGCCAGCCTTAGATCCGTAAAGACCTTGAAATCGTTGGTGGTGCGCATCTCATCAAATATGGTGTAATCTGGACGAACCAGGAGAAGTATGTCTCCCGTTTTCTCCATGCTCCCCTCCAGCGCTGTGTATTGCGTAATTATATCCTCGAGAATCAGGTCCCTGGGCTTCTCCATGGTCTTCACTATCTTCTTGAGCGATGCGTAATACTCAGCAAGGGCCTGCACAAAGGTGCTTTTACCTGCACCGGGCGCACCGGAAACCAGGATACCCTCAGCCTTCTCCTCGATTCTTTTGCGAAGCCTCTTGCTTATATTGTAGTCCTCGAGCTTGAGCTTCACTATAGGCCTCACGGCGGTGATTTCCATGGCATCGGAAAATGGAGGTCTGGTTATGGCGATCCTATACTCTCGAAGTTGAACTATGGTGGCACCCTTTAAATCCATCTCGATAAACGATTTTTCGTCCCTGCGCGCCCTCTCCACGATGTCGTTGGCAATCTCTTCCACTTCCCTCTCGGTTATATTATCCCTGATCCTGGAGAACTCAAAATTTCCAGGTTTGCCTTTTTTGGCGAAAGCACCCACATTGGCCTTTATATGCACGCTCATGGTGTGCTCATCGAAGAAATCCTCGATTCGCATCTCTATCTCTTTCTTTGCTTCAAGATATACCACGGCTATTCCCTTTACCTCCGCTATGCTCTTCTGCACAAAATCTCCCGTAACCAGGATGGCATTGTTTTGGGAGGCACATTCTCTAATCAAATTATCAATCTCCCCCGATTTAGCGTAGCGAATCTGCCACTCTTCGGGTCGAGAGCCCCAAAAGGTGAGTTTTATTCCTCTCTCTTTGCACAGCTTTCTTATCTTGCGCAGCTCACTGAGGGCTGAAAAGCCTATGGATAAACCTAAATTCGCCTGATGCTCAACTTCTGCAATTATTGCCTCTGGGATTATTACCTCCTCTACCTCTTCCGCATTGAGGAATTCAACAAAGCGACCATCTATTATTACGCTGGTATCGGGAACGTATTTCATAGTCTCTCAATCCTTCGGTGTTATTTAATTCTTTTTAAATCTCGGAGTAAAGTTATTTAATTATAAATTCCTTTACCTCAACCTGTGTATTAAGGTACACCATCAATGCTTCGGGATTTTAGCCTAACGCAATAAATTTAAGTATTTTTAGGGTATAGGTGCATACAGACTCAACATAGGGTGAATATTATGAATTACAGAAAGGTTGGAAAGTGGGGGTTGATGATCAGCGAGCTTGGGTTGGGTACCTGGCTCACCTTCGGAAATCAGCTTAATTTGGCGGAGGCCAGAAAGGTTGTGCATCTAGCTTTTGAATCGGGTATAACATTCTTCGATACTGCAGAGGCCTACAATAGGGGAGTGGCCGAATCTCTTCTGGGCCATATTCTGAAGGATTTTAACAGAATGGATTATGTGGTCTCCACCAAGATATTCTGGTGGGGTGAGAGGCATAGAAACCAGGAAGGGTTATCCAAGAAGCACCTAATTGAGGGAACTCGTGCCTCATTAAAGAGATTACAGCTTGACTATGTGGACATCCTATACTGTCACAGGCCCGATCCGCAGGTGCCTATGGAAGAAGTAATCTCGGGAATAGAGTACATTCTTGATCACGGCCTGGCTCTTTACTGGGGCACATCTGAGTGGTCCGTAGAGGAGATTAAAGAAGCCACTAAACTGGCTCGAGAAATAGGTATTATGCCGCCAATTGTAGAGCAGCCTAGATATAATATGCTGTCTAGAGACAAGGTTGAGAAGGAATTTCTTCCATTATACGAAGATCCAGGCATTGGACTCACTACGTTCAGCCCGCTTGCCTCTGGAATACTTACAGGAAAATACAACGATGGCATACCTCCAGGCTCACGCCTTGACAGATATCCTTGGTTAAGAGAATGGCTAGAGAAGGAGGGAGTTTTCAGCAAGCAAACAATTAAAAAATTAAAAGCATTGAAAGATATTGCCGACTCTCTAGACGCTACCATGAGCCAGTTGGCCATAGCCTGGGTTCTCAAAAACGAGCATGTTAGTTCTGTGATACTGGGCGTGTCAAGTCTCGAGCAACTGGAGGAGAATCTCAAGGCTGTGGAGATAAAGGAGAAACTGAGCACCGACGTGATGCGGGAAATTGACGAAATACTCTCAAAGTAATCACTTCATGGTTTCGCAGAAGAGCAGGAATTAAGAAATTTGGAGAGATGAGAGTATAGCTCTGCACACCATCCATAGCATCTGAGAATGGAGGGCAGGTCATACGCTATTTCCTCATCTTCTTGAACCTTCCGTCCAGTATTACACTGGTATCCGGCACATATCTCATAATTAAGCCATTGCCGGATTTTATTTAAACCTTCACATAAAAAAAGAGAAAAGGGTTATTTTCTCCTCTTAAGAAGTAGAACTATCGCAGGGAGCACTAAGAGCACCGCCACATATGTAAGCTCGGGAATAGGCTGGCTGAGCGCATAGATCTGCACAGAGTAGCCCGTGGTGATGAGCATCTCGTTGATTATGCCATCGCCATTGTAGTCAAACTGGTTCCAAGGAGTACCGATGGTAAGCGCAAAGAAGGGGAAGAGATCCGTGGGGGCACTATCTCCTTCAACTTTGCCGTTCCACATCACTTCGCCATCTGTGCCTGAGAGAACCCGAAGATAGGTGTAATACTGTGCCGCGTTGATATCGTGATAATACAGGCGAACAACCACATCGTTGGTGCCATCACCATTCATGTCTCCCCCGAACATGGCCTGGGAGGACCAGTTTCCGTAGTCATTATTGTTGAGCTCTGAATGCACCTCAGTCTTCCATATCTCGCTCCCATCCTTAAGAGAGAGAGCAGTAAGATTGATGTACACGCTCCCATCATTGTAATAGCCCTGCATTACAAGCGCGTCCTGGAAGCCATCGTCATTTACATCTGTGATCTCCTTAACACCCACGGTTCCAGGTATGGGTATGCCTATAACATCACTGTAGCTCTTGGAGAAGAGCACAGATCCTTCTGCGGAGCTAATAGCCTTTATAACAGCGGTATTTCCATTATTCTCCTGACCTATGAGATACAAGTCCCATATACCATCACCGCTCACATCGTTGGTTGAAAGGAATGGGATATAATGATAGTTCCCCGCCGCTATATCAACGCTCCACAGGCTCTTGTTATTAACTACATCCCAGCACACAAGATATGTGTTGTTATCCAGAAGGAACACATCTCTGTAATTATCACCATTCACATCCACGCTACCTACCAGATTGTGAAGATTACTGCTGACCAAGGTATCCGTGTAGAGGGCAAAGATAGAGGGCCCGTTCGCGGTATAATATCCCATCACATTACCATTTGAATTCACAAAGTATATCCTGTATTCCTTGTTCTGCGTTATAGTTGGTATAGCTAGATCAGTTGTGCCATCTCCATCGTAGTCATATTGATATGCCAAAGGGTAGGGTATTGCATGAATGGGCAGGGTAACCGTATATATCCCATTAAGCTGCGTGGACCACATAAGCGCTCCTGTGGAGGCATCAATGGCATCCAGCGTGGTGTTACCTGCACTCGCTGTTAGATTTATTATCAGCACATCCTCGTGGTCATTGTGGAATCCCCAGCCATTGAAGCTCACAAGATCCACGCCATAGGGGAAGTAATTCACCATTGGAGAAGTCAAGGTCTTGTCCCACAACGTATTAAGGTTCTTATCCATCATTATTATCTGCAGCTGCTCAAATTGGTAGCCCAGGTAATTTCCCAGATAGTATCCGAAGTAAACAAGACGTGGCTCACTATTGACCTCTAAGGTGTGGAATATCCAGCCATAGCTCACCACAGGTATATTGTAGCCCAGATAGGTGATGGTGGAGGGAATATCTATTCCCCTGTAGGATATGTTCTGCAGCGAGGGATAGTCCACGGAATATATGGAGACCCTCTTGTTGTTGGAATGGTTTCCGAATACCATAAAATAATGCTCGTCCAGTAATCCGCCTTGAGAATTGAGAATCGTTATTCCATAGAGGGTAGCATCCATGCCTACCGTATCCCCACTTTCGGAATAACCTGTATCTGTGAATTTCGTAGTCTTCATCACCTCTCCATCACTGCCATTTAGTAGCATAACCTGGTAGGTATGGGCATCGTAGTTCTCCATTTTCACCATAATCTCCGCTTTATCGTCGAGATTCACATCCATGGTATAGGTGGACTTGAGAGAATCGTAACTTCCGGGTATCTGCGCGGTCCATACCTCTTCCGGCGAGAATATCGCTGTGGCCTTGACAGCTCCAAGAGCGCTGGTGGATGCAATAACTATGGAGAGAAGAAACACAATTCCTATTATCGCTCTTCGCAATCTCATATATTCACCTCTCCATTAAGGTAATGTATTAATATATACAAAAAACTTGCGTATGCGCGTATACGCAAAAGAGCGCTCTTATGCTACTTTTTGCAACAAAAATATTTTATTGACCACGGCATTATAGCCCCCTATGGAGAGAAGAGACTATCTGAAGCGCAGAGAGCTTGTGGAAAAATTAAGGGAGATGGGAATAAACCCGTATCCTCAGAGCACACCCATTACCCATTACATCGAAGAAATCGTTGCGTCTCCTGATGATTTCATGGGGATAGAAGTGGCCGTTGCTGGGAGAGTATATTCCCTGAGGTTCCACGGCAAAGTTGCCTTTGCGGATCTCCGGGATAATGGATACAAGATTCAGGGTTTCTTCCGCCAGGATGTTCTTGGGGAAGAGAATTATAAATTCCTCAAAAAATTTGTAGATCGCGGAGATTTTCTCTGGATAAAGGGGGAGGTTACCCGAACCAAAAAAGGAGAGCTTAGCGTTCTTGCCAAGGAGATTAAAATTGCTGCCAAGGCACTCTATGATCTTCCCCATGAATGGTTTGGGATAGAGAATGTGGAAAAAAGATATCGCCAGAGATACCTTGACCTTATGCTAAACAGGGAAAGCTTCGAAGTATTTTTAAAGAGAAGCATAATTGAGATGGAGATACGCAAGTTCCTATGGGACCGCGGTTTTCTGGAGATGGAGACCCCGGTGCTTCAACCCATTTATGGCGGTGCCAACGCCAAGCCATTCAAGACCCATGTTAACGCGTTGGATAAGGATTACTACCTGCGCATTTCTGATGAGCTTTACCTCAAGAGACTTATAATTGGTGGCTATAACAAGGTATTTGAGATTGCCAAGGATTTCAGAAATGAGGATATTGACACCATGCACAATCCAGAATTCACCATGATTGAGATTTATCAGGCCTATGTGGATTACAACGATATAATGGATCTCACGGAGGGGATTATAAAGCATGTGGCGAATAAATTGGGAGTTAAGGAAGTGAAGTTTGGAGAGCATTATATAGATTTGACAAAGCCTTTCAGAAGGGAGCGAATGCTGGATATGCTTGCCAGAAGAGGCATAGATGAGAACACAGGTGATGAGGAGATAAAGGCCTTATTGAAGAAATACAACATAAAGATGCCCAAGTATGAGAGAGGTCTCGCGCTGGGTAAATTATTCGATAGAGTATGCGAGGAGGATCTGATCCAGCCTGTTTTCGTTATAGATCATCCTAAGGAAACTACGCCCCTATGCAAGTTGCACAGGGAGAATCCTGAGCTCATAGAGAGATTTGAGCTCTACATTGGAGGTATGGAGCTGGCCAACGGATACACGGAGCTTAATGACCCTGAACTGCAGGAGAAGTTCTTCCGCGCTGAGGCGGAACGCAGGACCCTTGGAGACGAGGAGGCACATCAGATGGATATGGATTTCATCGAGGCCATGAGATGGGGCATGCCCCCCACCGGTGGTGTGGGAATAGGAATAGACCGCCTCACCATGATTCTCACAGGAAAGACGAGCATAAAAGAGGTTATACTCTTCCCCATGCTATCGCCTAAATAAAAATGCAGGATGCAATCATCGATTTCCCCCATTTTTCCCCAATAATTCTATTTTGTGCAATTTTTCAGTATTGCATTGCTTTAGCATGACAATGTTTAAATAAATTGATTCTAATTTCCCATGTGCCACGGAGCGTGAGCATATGGAAAAGAAAGCATTATATGGGATTATCGCCACAATTGTGGTGATAATTGTGATTGCAGCGGCTCTGGCAGTTTTTTACTACAAGCCAGCCCCTTCCAAGCCAGTATCTCATGTGAAGAACCCGGATACCTTTGTGTGGGATGAGGCAGGAGACCCGCAAACTTTAGATCCTGCGGAATGCTATGGTGTTCCTGGATCTTCTATAATCTACAATGTGTACGACCGTCTTGTCACCTATAAAGGCTCGGATAGCAAGACCATATATCCCTCGTTGGCTACAAGCTGGGAGGTTGATAGCACCGGCAAAAACTGGACCTTCCATCTTAGGAAGGGAGTTAAATTCTCAAACGGGGATCCTTTCAATGCTGAAGCAGTGAAATTCTCCTTTGATCGTGTTTTGATAATGAACTCTCCGCAGACAGGTGTGGCATGGATACTGAGCCAGTATATGTACACATACAATGCCACCACTGGCAAATGGAATAGCCCTGATGGAGAGAGCAGCGTGAGGGTTATCGATGATTACACCGTGCAGTTTAAGCTCAGGGAACCATACGGTGGTTTCCTGGCGACGCTGGCGTTTACGGTATCTTCCATCGTGGATCCTAAGGTGGTTAATGAGCATGGAGGTGTGGTGCCAAATCAGGATAATGACTGGATGAGCCAGCATATGGTTGGCACGGGACCCTACAAGCTTGTGGAATGGAAGCACAATGAGTACATCAAGCTTGAGTGGAATCCCAATTACTGGGGTGGCTGGAAAGGTAAGCATGTTAAGTATGTGATAAGAAAGAATGTGGCCGAGATATCCACCAGGGAGCAGGAGCTTCTTAAAGGAGACGCCGATATGGCGAATATTCCCTACGATCATATCCAGGATTTGAAGGGAAAAGAGGGAATAAAAGTTGAGGAAAGTGGCCTGACGTACAATGTGGATATGATGGAGATGAACACTAGGCCTACATATAATGGGCAGCCGAATCCACTTCATAACAAACTTGTTAGGCAGGCTATTTCCTATGCTATAGACTATCAGGACATAATAAAGGAGGTGTATATGGGCTACGCAGTTCAGCTGCAGGGGCCAATCCCTAAGGGCATGCCATGCCACGATGATAATCTCTTCATGTATCACCATGACCCTGCAAAGGCAAAGCAGCTGCTCAAGGAAGCGGGCTATGAAAATGGGTTCTCGGTTACGATACTCACAATAGTGGGCTACACGGATTATGTCAAAATAGCACAGATAGTGAAGGAGAATCTTGCTGAGGTAGGGATATCTGCAACGGTGCAGACGCTTGCAAGACCTACTGTGCTGGATAAGATGGACCGTGGAGATTATAGCATGCTCATAGAAGGCTGGGCTCCCGACTACAATGACCCTGACGATTACATATTCCCATTCCTCGCGTCTTATGGGATAGGCGGCGATACCTACAGAACCGGCTGGCACAACGCTACCTTTGATAAACTCGTGATGGAGGCAAAATTCGAAGTAAATCCAGAAAAGAGATGCGCACTTTACAAGCAGGCCCAGGAAATAGCCATAGAAGATCCTGCCATGGTTTATCTTGCTCAGACAGAGCATATAGGAATCTACAGAACCTGGCTGCACGGGTATCAGTACAATCCTGTGAGGGATAGAGCACCTAATTTCTACGATCTTTACAAAGAATAATTCTCTTTTTCTTTCTTTTTCTGAAATCTTCCCAGAGTTTTAAATAGTATGGCTGTGAAGTATATTTGGAGGTGAGAAAATTGGAAAGCAAAGATAGACTCAGTGAGATGCTCAGAGAGATCTCTTCGGATAAGATAACAGTATCCAGGGATTCACAGAAGTTCATGGATACTGTGAAGAAGCATGGATTTGAGCATGTGGAAAGTCGTGAAAATGGCTCCTTTGTTGTTAAGAGCAAGGACGACGAGAAGTATTTCCTTGTGGATAGCAACCGGGAGTTTATAGAAATAGAGAAACCCTAAGCCTCAAAAGTCGGGAAATCTCATTTTTTTGATTTCCCGGGCCACAGGCTCACAAATCTTTATTAGTAATGCCCCCATTACCAGGTACTGGTACCATTACCATGCTGTTGATTTTCCAGTTATTCACTTTACGATAGCTTTACGAATCGTTAAGTTTTCCCCTTTACGTTAACTTTACGATATTCTTCGCGAAGATTTGCATTTGTGCATTGTAATGCACAAATATTGAATTTTTTTGTGCATTAAGAATGGGAAACAAAAATCAAGCCTCTGCCCAAATTCATCCTAAGATGGGACAGATGAAAACTGAATTTTTCGGCGATTTCGCGCCTCTTCCCGATTTCTCGCAATCCTCAAGCCTCTCAAAACCGGTAGGCTCACATCTTTATAACTCCGCCCGCGGAGACGCCGTGGTAATCCATTATGCTGAATAGAACCCTGTCACCTGTGTGAAATGCGGGGGGAACCACGCCATCATTTGGATTATCATCCACCACGTATACCCAAAGCCTATCTCCGTCGCTAAAATTCCCATCCGCATCCAAATCGATGAGGCGCGCTTCATAATGCCATTTTCCACCGGCGGTGAAATTTGTCCATATATCTTGCGAGGAAGAGTATCTCAAAGCTGCAATAACATCGCCTTTCACTATGGTAATCGTTATTTTGTCCTTAAATGTTTTTTCCGGACTGGTCATGGTGATTGTGAAATTTACGCTCCTGGAATATGAATACTGCGGGTCTTCTGTAAGTGTAGCTACAAGTTTATCCGCGGCATATGGAGGTACAAGCAGATTCTGAATCACGGTGACATATAACACACTTGCCAGAACTATGGTCACGGCAATCATAAGCACCGTGGCAATCACAGGGTTTATCCCCTCTTCCTTTCTCATAACAGAAACCACCTCCAAATCCAAAAAATAAATGAAAATAAAGAAAAAGTGGGCTTAGGATGGAACGGTTACTGATGAACTACCTGAATAGCCACTAATACTGAGAGATATTGTTGCACCACTGAAATCTATGCCGCTCCCACTAATATGGAGAACATCTCCATCAGAAAGTGAGGTGCTACCATCCAGATCCATCACAGTGACTGTGGCTGTAGAACTTCCAAGAGTGATACTTCCACTATTGCTGCTTAATGTCACTTTCCCTGTAGTCCCGTCACTTAGTGTTACTACAATCGTAACTTTACCCCAGTCTGCGCTAGATGGATTACTCATTGCTACATTTATATACACATCCCCATTCTTGGGATCGGATTTCACTTGATCATAAGTAAGATTTGCCACTAGTTTGTTGGTGCCGCCGGTACCGATGCCCGCGACCATGACATACACTGTTGCCGCTAGAACCACTGTTATGGCGACCATCAGGATAGTCGCTATAACCGGGCTTACGCCCTCTTCCTTCTTATATATCTTCTTCATGTTCAGTCCTCCTGGGCCTGCGCCCTAGTTGTTTCTATACGGAACTCCTTATTTAAAGATTTCGGAACTATGTTACGAAAAGATAATGATAAAGTCCAATACCATGCCTTGCGAAAGCATGGCATGCCACATCATCAAGATCCTTTATTTTTCGGAGTTCTGAAGTGTCATGTTCTCAAAATTGAGAATTTTGTAAGTGATTTTGCGAGTGCCAAACTACTTCTACTAACAATTTTTTGAGTTCTTTACAAATTTTACAATCTTCTTAATGTTTTCTCGAATTTTCTCAACTTTCTCAACATTTCTCAACAATTGCGTTGTAAAATAGTGTAGAACTGCTTCTGCTTGTATTTTTCTCAACATTCTCAACATTTCTCAACTTTCTCAAAAATTGCGTTGTAAAGAAGTATAGAACTACTTCTACGTGCATTTTTCTCAACATTCTCAACACATATGATGTTGAGAAAATAGGGGTCACGGTGGTCATATAGGGGCATTATATAGGGGGCATATGAGGAGTCTAATAAGGGCGATTAAGGGGTATTAAGAGGGGTTAAACGGGGTTATAAAGGGTCACATGGTCGTGATGATCAAGGATTCATGGGGCATGATGTCTCTCAAGGTGAAGCGTCGAATCATGGCAGGAGGTACGGTCAAGTTGCATGATTTTTTCATGCTTTCTCAACGGTACTTTTTTTGAGAAACTCGAGAAAGTTGAGAAAACCGAGAGTGACAGATTTTTGATCGGAAGAAGTCTCAAATTCAGGAGGAGTATTAAGACAAAAGGCTCTCTTTCTTCCTCATCCACGTTGAAATTACGAGCCAGTAGATGATGAAATACACGGCGAGGGCAATGATAAACGCGTAAATGGGTGGATTTTTCCATAGTAGCCCGCTGCTTTCCCTTCTATGCAGCTGCCAGTTTATGGCGAAGAATGACGCAACGAAGCCCAGGGCGGCAAAGAGAGCGAAGAAAATTAGCTTCTCATAATCTCTGTCTTTCACGAATTTCAGCGAGACTCCCGAGAGTATGGCGGTGGGTGGAAGCAGGGGTAAGAAATAGCGCATATCCTCGTAGGGCACATGTCCAACCCAGGGAAGCTGCATGTAAATCAGAAGCGTAGGTATTCCCCAGAGCAGCATGAGCCAGGTTCTGCTTCTTCGATAATCTAAGAAAAATCCAAGTGGAGCTATGAATAATGTAGGAAGAAGAAGGAAAAGCTGGGGTAGAATGCGCTTAAATATATTGTTTAGAGCCTCCCATGAAGGATGAAAATATTTTTCAAACATGTTGGTAGTTGGGGTTTCAATGGTAGCATTGCCATTGATAAACTCGATTCTGTGGCTCATCTGATATCCGCTGTTCAGGGGGCCGCCAAAGAGTGCGCTATTGTAGGATGCAAGAATTATGCCCATTATGGCAAGCCCAAGGATAAATGTGGAAAATGAGAGTATTTCTTTCTTAAGCGTCTCTCTTTTGGTTATCATTCTCGCAGCAAGATATATTATAGGTGCGAGGGCCACGGTGACCGTGGAATATCTTATAATCACTGCAAAACCGAGAGATAGCCCGCCTGTCAATGCCAGGAGCGGATTCTCTATCTTCTCCCACCTTCTCTTTTGTATGGACTCCACAGCCAGCATGATGCCCAGGGTGGAAAATGCCATGGTGGCATAATCTGCCATACCTCGGGAGAAGAGCATCATTAAACCCAAGCCAGTGAGCATAAAGAGAAGCGAAGAATAGAATGCTACGAGATCCCCGTACAATCTTCTCGCTAGAAGATATGTGGCCACGGAGCCTATGAAAAAGGTGAATATGGGAATAAAATTTATCAGTCCCGCAAGCCAGAAGGGGATCATAAGATAGGAGTATCCGGGTGCCCAGCGA
Organism: DHVE2 group archaeon; assembly: GCA_026993785.1. Taxonomy (GTDB): domain Archaea; phylum Thermoplasmatota; class Thermoplasmata; order Thermoplasmatales; family Aciduliprofundaceae; genus S014-41. The sequence goes on along the minus strand of JALWRZ010000010.1, from coordinate 348,691 downwards.
TTGGCCAGAGCATACTCACCGTTCACATAGACAACCACAGAGCCTATGGGCGGTGCTATATGATAGGTTCTTTTTATGGCGGTTATCCCATACATTCTCCCTGGTTGCACTTCCAAATAGAAATTTCCATCTTTGTTCGTGTAGCCAAGGGGCGAGGGATCCTTTCCAAAATGTATCTCCACACCTGAAAGATTTCCGTTTATATAGTGGTCCACATGGATTTTAATCGTGGCAAGGATGGATAAACTCTGGAGCGTAGCATAGGCCATAATGGGATAATCCAGGTTTGCAAAATTCGTCGCAAAATCAAAAACAAGGTCCACATTTCCAATATGTGCCGTGGCTCGATAAAATCCAGGAGGTAACCTCAGGGTCATTTCTCCATTCCCGTTAGTGATTCCATGCCACACCTCACCTGTTCTTTTATCCATCAAATCTACAGCTACTTGGGGAACGCCTTTATTGAGGCCGTTATAAACACTCACTGTTACATCTCGAAATCTTGATTCCCATTTTCCGCCAATTTGCGAAATTGTAACCCTCATAAAATATGAATCCTGGGACGAGTTGCCGATAAAGAAACTGAAGTGCTGGATTTTGTCAGGACCTATATCCTCCAGAGGGATGTAATTTCTCCCGGTAGTATAATAAATCCATGCCCACTGAAAATAGGCATTCTCGTCGGGAATGGTTCCGCCACTCCATATCTTTCTCTGCCAGGGAGCATAATGAGATGAGCCACCGGGAATATGTGGATTCTCCGCTCCCTTGCCCCAGGGATATGGAAATGAGAGGATGTAGATTGAAGCGATGATAAAAATTACGATCAAAATCAAAGTGGTTTTCCTTATCCAAGGCATATAAAACATAAATTCGTAATTCTCTATTTCTAATTTTCTGCCCACAGAGATATCGCGGTGTTAAGCGCTTTTGATTAGCAACCATTGGGGGCACGGAAATCTTCGAAAACTTTTAAATTCATAATCAAGATAACCCTCTATGTACATCATCGTCATCGGCGGTGGGAGAATAGGGGAATACCTTATCAGCATGCTTGTTAATGAGGGGCATGATATAGCCCTGATAGAGAAGGACCCCGAGAAGGCCAGGCACATGGCGGAGAATTACGATATCCTGGTTATAAAGGGGGATGGAAGCGAGGCAAACTACCTTGAGGATGCGGGAATACACAAGGCGGATGTTCTCGTAGCGTGCACAGGCAACGACCAGATCAATTTTGTGGCCTGCCAGCTCGCCAAAAGTACATATCACGTGAAGAAAGTGATAGCGAGGACCACAAATCCCAGCAACAAGGTGCTCTACGAGAAGCTCGGTGTGGATGTTGTGATAAGCACCACAGAAGCTGCTGCCAAGGCAATTTACGCAGGTATTAAGGGATTCACCGCGGTTCTTACCTTCAGCGGGGATGTGGAGATGATTTATGCACGAATCACAGAAAGGTCGCCCGTGGTGAACAGGAAGCTTAGCGAGATACACATGCCCTGGGGCAGCATAATAGCGACAATTCTCCGAAAGGGTCAGATCATCGTGCCTCGAGGAGAGGAGGTTCTTCTTCCGGGAGATGAGATAGCCATAGTGTCCAAGAAGGGCGTGGAACAGAAGGTTCGGGAGCTAATACTGGGGTAAGCCGCCATGAGCAAAACATGGTATTTTGTTTTGAAGCTTCTCACCTATATCTCCGTGTTTATGATAATTAACGCCATTTATGCCCTTATAGTAGATAGAAACCCCATGCTTGTTCTCGCATTTTTGTTCCCGGCCATATGGATTATCTTTCTTTGGGTTCCTTTCATGAAGGTCAAGATTCCCGAGAAATTAACGCTACGGGAATCTTTCAAAATCGCTGCCATTGGATGGCTTATCATGTCCATATTTGGAGGCATACCCTATTTTTTGGCGGGATATCTCAATCCCATAAATGCCTGGTTTGAGAGTATGTCAGGATTTACAGCTACGGGATTAACCATGTTCAGCGATGTTGAATCCCTGCCCAGAAGCATACTTCTCTGGCGATCTCTCACAGAGTGGATAGGTGGCGTGGGCGTGATCGTTCTCTTCCTCTCCGTAATGTACAGAACCAGCAGAGTTGTCCAGACTCTCTATTTTGCGGAGGGAAGAAGCGATAAAACGGAGCCGACCATTATAGGCACCGTGAGAAAGATATGGGGCATTTACGTCTTTTACACCTTCTTCTTTGCCATGATCTTCTATCTGCTTGGTGCCCCTATTTTTGATTCAATAAACGTGGCGATGACAGCCCTAGCCACTGGAGGATTCGCAGTGACCAACAATAGTATAGCGGCATATTCTCCCTACGTGGCCGTGGCGGTTATATTTGCAATGATTATGGGTGGCATATCCTTCGTATCCCATATAAATCTCTTCAAGGGAAGGGTGAGAGAGTTTTTCTCCGTTGAGGTCTTTGCCATGCTTTTCCTAATCCTTGTTTTCGGAGGCATACTTTTCGTGCACCAACTATGGCTGGGTCTTTCGCCCATGCAATCCCTGCTGCAATCCAATTTCCATTTCATTTCAGCCCTCACGGGCACAGGATTTAGTCTTGCAAATCTCTCAACACTGCCGGATTTCGATAAGACAATTTTAACCATAGCTATGGTCTTTGGAGGTGCTTACGGCTCAACATCCTCCGCATTAAAGCTAATACGCGTGGTTGTTCTCTTCTATGGCATATTCTGGTACATAAAAAAGAGACTCGCTCCCCCCACCGCCATTATACCCTTTAAAATAGGGAAGAAGGTGTTCGATGTCTCAGAGGTAAGGGACGTGGCAATTTACACCACCACCTACATAATCCTGCTTCTTCTCGGCGCCTTTGTCCTTATGCTCTATGGCAATTCCCTGGCCGATTCCCTTTTCGAGGTGGCAAGCGCGGAGGGAAATGTGGGACTAAGCGTGGGGATAACTAACGCGTTGATGCCTCTAGCTGAGAAGATAACCCTTATCTTGGAAATGTGGTTCGGTAGGCTTGAAATCTTTCCCATACTGATTCTCCTGGCAGATATGAGGAGAAAATAAATTATCCCCCGACAGTAACAGCACCTTTCATTAATCAAGGTGCCTGACCCGTTGTCGGGGGATTATAGGGCATCTTCTGGCCCAAGCATCATTGTGCGATGACGCATCGCCCTCCGCCGGGGGCCCAGGATGCCCATCTTTACGATAACTGAGATAAAAGATAAAACTTTTGGAAAAAAGAGAAAAGATTAGCGCTTTCTTCTGCGTAGAAGAACTCCGGCGATTATTATCAGGAAAAGGATGAATATTGCCACATAACATGTGGTTCCCTCTAGATTGAAATCAAAGGAAAAACCGTTATCGTCTCCTGTTGTTCCACCGCCAGAACAGCCATTGTTTCCTTCAAGGATATCCTGGGTTATTTGGGTAGAAACCTTCTCTCAGTTTGCCTGAGAAAGCTCATCTCAGGATGAAAAGAGGCTCCTCTATCCACGTGCTCTTGCATCGTGGACATTTCTTTGGAATCTTTATCTCTGCCTTGAAAACATATCCGCATTTTCTGCATCTTGCAGGATGTATCCTCAATTCCCCATATTTAGGAGAGCGGGCAATGTGCCTAAGATCCTCCAGAACATCCGCTATGGATATGCCCAGTACCCTAGAAATTTCCGAGGCGCTTCTAGGCGCATTTCTTAGAAGCTTTGCAATTTTGGCCCTGCGAGTATCCCAGCTCTCTTCATTTACCAAGCTCATCCCTCCAGTAGCGGTCCGCCTCGCTGAATATGCAGCCGCAGTATCCCTGTCGATAAATTCCTGCATTTCGGGCCATCTCTTCGCTCTCATCAAACCACTCTCGCATATCCAAGTAATAGAACTGGATGCCCACCTTTTTGGCTATGGAGTACCCGAGCTCCTTAACTATCTCATGCTTCTGATATGGGGCAAGGAGAAGCGTCGTGGTGAAAGCATCATATCCAAGCTCTTTAGCTTTAATCGCAGTTCTATAAAGTCTGTCTGCATAGCAGAACTTACAGCGTAGAACGTTGCTTTTCTTGCTCAGCACACTGGCTTTGTAGATCCAGTCCTCTAAGGGATAGGAGAGGTCCTCTATTACCTTTGCACCTATCCTGCGGGTATATTCTCTAAAAGCCCTCAATCGTCTCAGATATTCACGATACGGCTGAATATTTGGATTGTACCAGAACACGGTGATTTCGTGCTCCCTGCTTAAGTGTTTATAGGGAGCCATTAGACAGGGTGCGCAGCAGGCATGAAGCAGCAGTTTCATAGGCTCATAATGAAGAGCGGGTTAATAAACATGCGTACAGATGCAGAAATTTACGGGATTTTATTAATATTGTAATCTACATAGAAAAGTTTATATAGCAACAATTTAATATATTGTTCAGGTGATAGAAATGGTGGAGTTCACCAAGAAGGACGAGAGACTTGCGGAGCTTTTGCACAAGGCGGGGCTTCCCAAGAATGTAGCCAAAACCCTGGCGTATATGAGGAAGAAGGACGAGGTTACCTCGGTGGAGATTGAGAAGAACACCACATTGAGGCAGCCAGAGGTCAGTATAGCCATGCAGTGGCTCAAAAAGAGGGGCTGGGTGACCAAAAGGGATCTGAAAAAAGTAGGCAAGGGCAGACCTGTGCATGGATATAGGCTCACCAAGCCATTTCCCAAAATAGTGGAGGAGATAAATAAGGAGCTCAAGCAAAAAATAAAGGACATTGAAAATCTAATTAAGAACCTCAATTCTTTTTCCTGATCTCTATACCTTCTTTTTTTCCAACGATAATTTCGTTGGCAAGATTAATGAAGAGTCCCACTTCTACTACACCGGGAATCTCATCGATTTTCCGCTCCAGCTTTTCGGGCTCTTCTATCTTTCCAAAATGACAGTCAACTATGTAATTTCCGTTGTCTGTTACGAATATCCCGTCATTCTTTTTTCGCAGGGAAGCCCGGCATCCCAGGGACTCGAGAACCTTCATAGTTCTCAGATATCCGAAGGGCGTAACCTCCACGGGCAGCGGAAACTTGCCGAGGAAATCCTTAATTTTCCTCTCATCCACCACTATAACCTCGTATTTGGAGGCGTGGGCTATTATTTTCTCCCGAAGCAGGGCACCACCGCCGCCCTTTATGAGGTTGAAATGAGGATCAACCTCATCCGCCCCATCTATGGTCAAATCGATGCTCTGATATTCGTTTATATCTCCCAAGGGTATTCCAAGGCTCTTGGCAAGCTCCTCGGTATTCCGCGATGTGGGTATACCTATTATATCCAGGCCTTCTTTCACCCGCTCACCAAGCTTAAGTATGGTGTATTTCACCGTGCTTCCAGTTCCCAGGCCAACCACCATTCCATCCTTTACGTATTCTGCCGCTTTTTCTCCCGCTTTTCTTTTCATCTCTTCAATCATTCAAATACCCCCAAGGACGTTCTTAAAGGGGATATGTAAATCCCCAGGGTAAATTTTTCCTTGCCTGTAACTCTAACTTTCATCTCATAATCCTGAATACCAATTACATCCACATCGTAGCCACGGATTGCCAATTTCTCCAGGAACTGCCTCTTAAATTCAATCCCTATTTTATCGTATTCCTCGAGTTTTTTGTAAAAAGATTCTGTGAGGCATAGTAGCCTCTTCTTTCCCTTTTCCTGCTCTAAAATCCTCAGTTCCTGCATAACCTTAAGGTTGCGATAAAGCGTCGCTCTGCTGAACTTTTGAAGAAGCTCGTCGGTGCCCTTACAATCGAAAAAAAGAGCACGAACAATCACATTTCCGCTGCGGGTGTTGAGAAAGGAGAATAGAGGTAAATCCTCCTCCTTAACAAGACCTCGAGGATAAAACACGATGCTTCTATATTCATAGCTTCCCACATAATCTTCCTTCATTAATTTACGAATGTGCCAGATTACGTTGGATGCGTTCATCCCGGTAGCCTTGGAAATTTGAGGCGCGTTTATGCAAGGTCTTCTTGTTATCTCCCTAAAAATCTCCCTCCTGCTCCTACTGGAGAATAGATGATATCCCCGCAGCTCTTCTTCCTCCATTCCCTTTACTATGCTCTCCAGACCTCTAAGCTTCAAGCGAATTCCTCCGCTATTATTTCCGCAAGCTCATCTATGTTCACATCTTCAAGGTCTGCATCATCCAATTCTTCTATGATCTTTTCAATTCTGGAGATTATAATGGGTGAGGCATCTTTCATCTTCTCCAGAACTTTGCGACGGAGAACCTCCACGTTCTCTCTAGTGCTCAGCTTCTTGTGACCTGTGCCGGTTACTACGAGACCCAGTCCCCTTATTATGCGATAGGGATGTACCTTCTCGCTGTGCCTGCTTCCGCGCATCTTCACAATATGCAATTTTCTGCTGTAATCCTCGCCTATGGTGTATTTGAGATGTATCACGGTATCCGCAAGATACATGGGTATACTCGTCTCAGGAGAGCTGAGATTCGGAGAGCCATGCTCTTCCAGCGTAGCAACTATGGTACCTATCTTTTTCAGCTCCCTCAGCATGAAACCCAGCAGCTCCCTCTGCTGATATCTGGAAGGTGTGGCCCATATCACAGGAGTAAGGGGATCTATGGCGATTCTCAAATTTGCCCCTTCCCACTTAGATACGAAATCCGGAAGCTCCCTCTTGATAAATACCTGAAACTCCTTACCTGAGGCGTCTATGAATATGAGTTTTTCCTCCTCAATGAAGTAGAGTATGTCATCCCAGCCCATGTTCAGCGCATCCCTGATTATCTGCTCCTTATTCTCATCCAAGCTTATGAATATGCCTTCTTGGCCTTCAAGGAGACCCCTTCTTATAAACTGATGTGCAAAGGTCGTTTTACCCGCGCCAGCAGTGCCTATAACTACGGTGGAGCTTCTCTCATTAAGGCCACCACCCAGCAGTGCGTTCAGACCGAGGATTCCTGTTCTGACCTTCTCCACCATCCCTCGATAATCCTCCTATCAATATTTAAAATTTCTTCCCAAAGCATAAAAAGTTGAACTCCATAGTGATATTATGCTTACCAAAAGAATGAAAATATGCATAGCCGCGGTTGTGGCATTGCTTATTCTTTTGGCAGGTATACTCGTCTTTCGATCTCTTTATCCCGCAACCCCAACTAAAACTGTGCCTTTTAGCCTCAATAATCTTAAGCCGGAAAGAAGATTTATCATCCTCACGGTAATGAATTTGAGCATTGCATACCAACAATGGGATAGCTACAACAGAACCTCCTACCAATACCTGATGGAGCATTGGAATACATACACAGAGAGAATAAAGGATGATATCAAGGCCATGTATTCTTCGAGAGGCGCAGATATAAAGGACTTGAGCATTGTGCATATAGATAATAATAGAACAATCGAGATCCACTTTGTGGTGGATAACAAGGTGAGCAGCGATGATGAAATTACTGCGGATTTTCTGTGGTTTTTGGATGCTTGGAATCTAGATTTCATAGATAACGGGTTCCAGGAGACGAACCATGGATTGGTCTGGAGCGGGAATCTGGGAGGCGTTCTCACATCAATAACTGTTAATGTTCCGCCTCAACCTGCACCCTATAAGGCATGGGGGTCTCCCTACGGGCATTGCCATGGCCACATCTGGTGGTCCAGGAAGTAAATTGATTCATATGATTCTTCAAATGAAAGAAAATTTAAAATCCAGATTAGATATCCACCTATGAAATTTTCAACACCCCGCAACATACTCTTTGGTCGCGGCAGCATAAAAGAGATAGAGAATTTTGTCAAAGGGAAGGGCGTTGTGGTCACGGGAGAAAATGTGTGGGAAAGCGTGTCTCACCTGCTTCCCGGAGAGTACGAGGTCATATTCGTGAGAAGGAAAAAATGGAGAGAGCCTGCACAGGGGGATGTGGATTCCCTCAGCCAAGAGCTTCTTTCAGTGAAGCCTGAAACAATAATTGCAATAGGTGGAGGTAGCGTTATAGACTCTGCCAAGGCTGCCTGGATATTCTATGAGAATCCAGAAATGGGATGGAAATCCGCATATTCAGGAAAAATACCCCCGCTGAGAAAGAAGGCAAGATTCATAGCGGTAGAGACAACAAGTGGAACAGGAACAGGTGTATCTGCGGCAGCCGTTATAACGGATGAAGAAGGCAAAAAAAGAGGTTTGGTTAGTGAATCCCTCATTCCCGATGTGGCAATTTACGATCCTGAGCTCGTTATGAGCATGCCGGAAAATGCTGCAATCTATAGCGGTTTAGATGCGCTGGGCCATGCTGTAGAAGCCTATACCTCCAATGTGGATAATGTGGTGGGAGATACTCTTGCATTGAAAGCCATTCAAATTATATATGAAAATATTGAAAAATCGGTAAATGGCGATGAGTCTGCGAGGGAGATGATGCATTACGGAAACATGCTTGCAGGAATGGGATTCACAAACTCCAGGCTCCATTTGGGCCATGCCGCCGCCCATGTGCTCGGTGCAAGATACAAGTTAGAGCATGGAAAGGCGGTGGGTATGATTTTACCATATATGACCAAGCTCTTGGAGGATCTGCCAAGATTCAGAGAGCTATCCCGCATCTTCGGGGAAGAGCCATCCCGGGCATTTCTGAAGCTAAACAGAAGATTGGGAATGCCATCGCGTCTTGCCATGGAGGAGAGCGAGATAGATTCCCTTGCGGAGGAGATTTTCAGAGACAGGCTTATGAGATTCGCTCCAAGGGAGCTGAGAAAAGAGGATATAGTAAAAATGCTATATGCCCTCAAGGAAGGGGATATCGATGAGATATAAAGATGCAGGAGTGGATATAGACAAGGAAGGTATGTTTATACGCGCCCTCGTATCCAAGATAAACTACCGCAGGGCGGATTTTCCCCTTGCCCCACTTTCGAGGCATTTTACCGGTCTTGTGAACCTTGGAAATTACTATTTAGCGATAAACACGGATGGTGTTGGAAGTAAGGTAATAATTGCGAATCAGCTCCGTAAATGGGACACCATAGGCATAGACTGCATAGCTATGAATGTGAACGACACCATATGCGTGGGAGCCGAGCCCATTGCCTTCGTGGATTATCTTGCAATAAGCGAATACGATGAAGAGATGGCAGAGCAGATAGGAAAGGGTTTGAATGAAGGGGCAAAGCTCGCCAATGTGAACATCGTTGGCGGTGAAACTGCCACGCTGCCTGACATAATCAACGGGCTCGATCTCTCTGGCACGAGCATTGGTCTAGTGAGAAAAGATAGACTCATCACTGGAAGGGAGATAAAAAATGGGGACCTCATAATAGGAATACCCAGCTCGGGTATACATTCCAATGGATTGACCCTGGCCCGAAAAGTTCTGGACTTGGAAGAGAAATTTGAAGATCATACTGTAGGCGAGGAGCTTTTGAAACCAACGCGCATATATGTTCGTGAGGTTCTACGGGTTCTTGAGAGATGTCGAGTTCATGGGCTTGCACATATCACCGGAGGCGGTGTTACCAATCTTTTGAGATTGAAGAGGATGAAGTACATAATAGAGGAGCCTCTAGAGCCGCATAAAATCTTCAAGCTCATTATGGAGTTTGCCAATGTGGATTACCAGGAGATGTATCGCACATATAATATGGGGATGGGTTTCGCCATAATAGCGCCGGAAGAATGCGAAATACCCATAAAGAGGGAGATAAGAGATGCCAAAGTTGTGGGCCATGTGGAAGAGGGCAGTAGCGTGGAGCTACCCATGCTCCGGATAAGATACTCCTCCTATCTATAAATCGCGAATATCCCTTACCCTGTATTTAACCCCTTTATCTGCCATTATTTTCACCACATAGGGAAGCATCTCATGGGATACGAATAGCAGGGTGCTTATTCCCCTGTAAGCAGCTTCCACTGCAGAGTTGGCCGAAGAGAACTCGAAGTCTATCCTTCCTAGGTTGTGGAGAGTTATATAGGCTACGACTCCGCAAACCCCTATCTTTTTCCCCTCTGCTTGTTGAATAAGCTTCTCTACTTTCTCCCTATTCACTGCTCTGCTACCTCCTTCCTCCACAGAGGGCATGACGAATATTTCGACTTTCCCAAAATCAATATCCAAGATGCCACGGAGATTTCCCACGCCGATATCCTCTCCTCTTTTAGCGGAGGTCAATGCGATACCTGTGGACGAGGAGCTTCTTCGATACGCATACAAATACCCATTCTCCAGAAAAAGACCAACGGATTCTCCCTTTTCTATATCCTCCCCAGCTATGGCCTCCACAACCTTTCTCTTCTCCATAATGCTGTTTGCTTCATGCACAAATTCTCCAAGCTCTTCTATGCATGCGTTCAAAAAATCCCAACCACTGTGGGTGATTTTTCCATCTTTCACGTACCCCTCCTTCTCCAGGGTTTTCATATACTCCGAGACTCCCTGAACCGTGATATTTACTTCCTCGGCTATCTCCCTGAGCTTCCTCTTTCCCTTCAGGATTTCCAACAGAATGAGCATCTCGGTTATCTTGCTTTTATCCCTTAAAATCATAGAAAAAAGAATGGGAAGATAGGGTTTATATTTTTCCCCTGTGCAAACTATTCCACTCCAAAATCTATCACCTGAACCATGCCATTGATTTCCCCTCTCTTGAGCCTGAGCATCGCATCAGGGACATCATTGAAAGACACAATCTCCTTCTCAATGGTGAGCTTGAGTTTATCCGCAATCTCCAGAAATTCAATTCCGTAATCCCGGCGGACCTGATACACTGTCTTTATCCTCCTTCCCCAGAGATTACTGGTGTAATCTTTTATGGTTATAGGCGTCATGGCCACGGCACCGAGCACCAGGGTAGCAGCAGGGAGGGTATTGGCCAGAGCCCGTTCCACAAGATGCCCCGCGGTGGGGAAGAATATAAACGCATCTACCTTATGGGGAAAATCCTGGTGGGCCAGGTTGCCCACCCAGTCTGCACCGTATTGCAGCGCAACTCTCTTATGCTCCTCGCTCCTGGTGCTTATGTAGACCTCAATATCCATGCTCTTGGCTACCCTGAGAAGGTAATAGGCGGTGGGTCCGAATCCAAGCATTCCCAAACGTTCACCCTCTCGAATTTCAGATAATTTGAACGCAAAATGCCCGGTTATTCCAGGACACATTATGGGTGCAAGATCCTCAGAAGATAGAGAATGTCTACGCAGATCAAAGGCGAAATCCTCGCGAATTATGGTATATTCTGCAAAGCCACCGTCCACATCGTAACCGGTGCGCTTTATATGCGGGCAATAATTCTCCTCTCCGCGCTTGCAGTATTTGCATTCCCCGCAGGTGTAATTGAGCCAGGAGATGCCCACACGATCTCCAATTTTGAATCTCCGTGCCTCCGGGCCAAGGGCATCCACCACACCCACAATCTCATGTCCCGGTACCACAGGCTTTTTTGAAAGAGGAATGTCCCCCTCCGCAATATGAAGATCAGTGCGACAAATACCGCAGTGGGTAACGCGAACCCTTATCTCCCGACCTCTCGGCTCGGGAATTGGTAACTCCACCAATTTAAGAGGACCTTCTTCAATTGGTTTTTGTTCTTCCACAATCCATGCCTTCATAGAAGGATATCCTCATTCACATAGAAAAAATTAGCGTATCATTATAGCTTTATCTTTATCTTATCCTCCGAGGTGTGCTTGGAGAGAAGAACCACACGGCTATCCTCACGCTCAGATATGAAATGATACCCCGTTTCCTCAGCAAGCTTGTGTGCAAAGCTTCTTATCTCCTCATGGGAGGGCATATTCTCCAGACTCAATCTCTCCCTTGAATAACCCACGAACACATAGGCTTTGGGCTCTATGAAATCTGGATCCGCAAGGGTATCCAGCTTTCCATAGTCCTTCTCGTAGTCTTCCATATTCCATCCCTTTACGAGGGTGTGGCGTATGACCTTTCTCGTATCAAGAGAGGGAAGAAGTTCCAGGGTTCTAAGCAGTCGGGACCATCCATTCTTGATAAGCGGGACGAGAAGTCTCTTGTAGATCTCCTCGTTGGGAGCTGCCATTGTTACATAAAGCTGCGTAGGTAAAGGATCTAAATTCTCCAGTACCTCTGGCATTGTTCCATTGGTTACCAAGAACGTTGTGAATCCCCTTTTGTGATACTCCTCTATCAGCTCTCCCAGGCGAGGATACAGGGTTGGCTCACCTATGAGTGATATGGCCACATGCCGAGGATTCATCGCTTCTTCCCATTTTTCCAGTGAGACCCGTGGATCTCCCTTATATCCCACTATCAATCTTCTCTGCTGCCTTATACTCTCCTCCACTATGAACTCGGGCTCATCCACTTCTTTTAAATACACTTCATTGAAGCCCTGAAAGCGCCAGCAGAACAGGCAGTTCTGAGTGCAATTGTTTACCGCAGGGCTCATCTGGAGACACCGATGAGACCGTATCCCGTAGAAGGTTTGCTTGTAACAAGGTCTATTATGGAGCAGGCTTTCCCTGAGCCAGTGACAGAGCTTGACCGCGCTATGCCTGCCCACAATTGCATATCCCTGTTTTCGCAGTATCCTCTCGATCTCAGGATTCATGGTGAAACTTTAAGGAGAGGTGGGATATAAATCTGATGCCAAGAAAGAGATATATATATCCAGAAATATAACACATTATGTTGCTCATAAAGAATGCTTCACAGCTCCTAACCTTAGAAGGCGGAATAAGAAGAGAGGCAGAGGATTACAAACTTCAAATAATTGAGAACGGTGCAGTGCTCATAGATGGGGATAAAATTGTGGAGGTTGGAACCACTAGAGAGTTGAAGAGCAGCGCAGAGGAGGAAATAGATGCCTCTGGTCAGATTGTTATGCCGGGATTTGTGGATCCCCATACCCACCTGATTTTCGCAGGGAGTAGAGAGGACGAGCTTTATCTCAAGCTAAAGGGCTACTCCTATCTTGACATTCTTAAAATGGGTGGTGGAATCCTGCGTACTGTTAGGGCAACACGCGCCGCAAGCAAAGAGCAACTTATGGTGGAGGCAAAGAAGAGAATGGATTACATGCTTGCCAATGGAACTACCACCGCTGAGGCTAAAAGTGGTTATGGCCTAGATCTTGAGACGGAGAAGAAGATGCTCGAAGTGATAAAAGAGATTCAGCATCCTCTGGAGCTTGTGCCCACATTTTTAGGCGCACATGCCCTTCCCTCTGAATTCAAAGATTCCGGCGAATTCATAGAGTATATGAAGGGCGTTATCCCTCATATAAAAGATCTGGCAAAATTCATCGATATATTCTGCGAGAAGGGCGTATTTAGCGCCGAGGAATCCAGAGAGTATTTAGAAGAAGGTAAAAAATTTGGACTCATTCCTAAAATACACGCGGATGAGATATGCGATATAGGATGCACAAGAGTAGCGGTTGATGTAGGCGCCATTTCTGCGGATCATCTCGTGAAGACGTCCAAGGAGAGCATGGAGTATATGGCCCAAAGTGATATTATTGCAACGCTTCTCCCAGCAACGCCTTACATGCTTCTGAGCCATGAATACGCTCCTGCCAGAAGATTCATAGAGCATGGGATACCTGTTGCTTTGGCCACGGATTTGAATCCCAATTGTTACACAGAGAGCATGCAGATGGTCATCTCTCTTGCAGTAACGCAAATGAGAATGAGTGCCGAAGAGGCAATAATAGCAAGCACATTAAACGCCGCTGCCGCCATAGGGATGCAAGATAAGATAGGCTCCATAGAGAAGGGAAAGCAGGCGGATATAGTTATCCTGGATGCCCCCAATTATATGCATCTAGGCTACCACTTCGGCGTTAATCTCGTGAAAAGGGTAATAAAAAGAGGAAAAATCGTCTACTAATGGGAACCACCAGCGGGTTCCCATTCCCTCCTGCAACCAGACGCCGTTGGGGGATATCTAGCGAGTTCCTTTACCTCCTGCACTAGATACCTCCAGCGGGTTTCTAGTACTTCCAGCAACCAACAAAACCTGTGGGGGTGTAGAGAGGGGATGAACCCCCTCCGTGGGGAAGAATTTTATCATTTAAACCCTCATGAATCCCTATAGTTTACAGATAAACACTGCAGTATTTTCACTATAATACGAGTTAAATTTAAATAAACTGACATCTTTCTCCCCCTTACATGAAGCTGTGGCAGTATGTGGTAAGAAGACTCATAATGCTTATTCCAGTGGTTATCGGTGTTACGTTGATTACCTTTACTATCTCCCATGTAATTCCAGCTAATCCGGCAAGAGCATGGGCTGGTCAGAAAGCTCCTGAAGAAGTTGTTAAAAGGATTGCAGAGAAATATCATCTCAATGACCCCCTTTACGTCCAATATTACTACTACCTTGCAGGACTCGTAAAAGGAGACTGGGGATACTCACATTCTGAACATCGACCGGTAATAGCATGTCTTGCAGATTATTTTCCGGCCACCTTTGAACTCACTCTTTGGGCTATGATGATTGCCATACCCCTTGGCATATATCTGGGAGTGGTGTCGGCGGTAAAAAGAAACAAAGTTCCGGATCATCTCTCCAGGGTTTTTGCGCTGAGTGGGGTGTCTATGCCCATATTCTGGCTCGGATTGCTTCTGATCCTCGTGTTCTATACCTACTTAGGAATATTCCCGGCCAGCGGTAGAGGTATAGCACCATCGCATACCTACACAGGCCTTTACATCCTCGATAGCATTCTTTCTTTAGATTTCCATGCTCTTGTGGATGATGTATGGCATATAATATTACCATCAATTACCCTCTCCTATGCAACCTTGGCAGTGATAACCAGGATGACCAGATCCAGCATGCTTGAGGTACTTCGCTTGGATTATATAAAGACGGCCAAAGCGAAAGGGCTTCCAGATAGGGTAGTCATATATCGACACGCCTTGAGAAATGCTATGATTCCCACCCTCACAGTGTCCGGTCTCGCCTTTGCAGGTCTTCTCGGCGGCGCGGTTCTCACCGAGACAATATTTTCCTGGCCTGGAATGGGAAGATACGCTTACCACGCAATCTCCACATTGGATTTTCCAGCGATAATGGGTGTGACATTTCTCATGGCAGTGATATTCGTCATCGCGAATCTGATTGTGGATATTCTGTATGCATATCTTGACCCGAGGATAAAGTTGGGAGAGTGAGAAAATGGCGGAGAATGCTGTTCAAACCTTCGGAAGCAAATACGAATCACAGATAAAGGAGTTCAAATACACGCTTCATCTCATTAGAAAAAGCCCGCTTACCCTGGCAGGGCTCATTCTTCTCATACTCATATTCCTAGTGGCCATATTTGCCCCATACCTTGCCATAGATCATCCCAAGTACATTGGAGGGCAGCAGACATGGTATTCTGATTTCTCTCAAACATTTCAGCCGCCAAGCTGGAAGCATCCCTTCGGCACCGATGATATGGGGCACGATATCTACAGCATGGTTATTTACGGCACCCGGGAAGCTCTCTATGTGGGTTTCATCGTTGTCATAGTTGCCATGCTCATTGGTGTGATACTCGGCGCCTATTCGGGATATGTGGGTGGCTGGTTTGATGAGGTTCTCATGCGCATTTGCGATATGTTCTTCGCATTTCCCGGTCTTATACTGGCTATGGCGATAACCGCAGCGCTTGGTCCCGGATTAACCCATGTGATGTACGCGCTTATGGTGGTATGGTGGCCTGCGTACACGAGAATCGTAAGAGGCCAGGTGCTTTCGGTGAAGCAGAATCAATACATAGAGGCTGCCAGAGCTGTGGGTGTGAGCAGGTTCAAGATCATATGGAGACATGTTATTCCCAACTCCCTACCACCTATTCTGGTACAAGCAACCATGGACCTTGGTAACGTTATTCTTACAGCTGCCGGTCTTGCGTTTCTTGGTCTTGGAGCTGCAGCGTACACGGCAGACTGGGGGGTAATGGTGAGTCAGGGTCGCTCGTGGATTCTTGCAGGCAAATGGTGGTGGTCTACATTCCCCGGATTGGCCATATTCATCACAGTGCTCGCCTTTAATCTGTTTGGCGACGGACTCAGGGATATCCTTGACCCGAGGCTGAGGAGGTGAAGAGATGAACGATATTCTCTTAAAAGTGGAGGACCTGCACACATACTTCTACACATATGAGGGAGTGGTCAAAGCTGTGGATGGTGTGAGCTTCGACATAAAGAAAGGTGAAATATTTGGATTAGTGGGCGAGACAGGATGCGGGAAATCTGTGACTGCACTCTCTATAATAGGACTCATAGATGAACCGGGAAAAATCGTGGGTGGGAAGATAATTTTCAAGGGTAAGAACCTGCTGGAGATGAGCGAAGAGGAAAAGAGGAAGATAAGAGGCAAGGAAATAAGCATGATTTTCCAGGAGCCCATGACCGCACTGAATCCCGTGTATACAATAGGGGACCAGATAATAGAATTGCTTCTTCTCCATGAGGAGGGCATTGCCAATATAAAGAAGGCCCCAAAAGAGCTGAAGAAGGAAAAGAGGAAAAAGGCCATAGAGATGCTCCGATTGGTGCGAATGCCGGATCCCGAGAGAACAATAGACAGCTATCCCCATGAGCTAAGTGGCGGAATGAGGCAGAGGGCTATGATTGCTATGATGCTTGCCACCAATCCCTCGCTTTTGATAGCAGATGAGCCAACCACCGCCTTGGATGTGACTGTGCAGGCGCAGATTCTAAAAATATTGACTGATATGCGGGACAAGCTTGGAGTATCCATACTTCTAATTACTCACGACCTTAGCGTTATAGCGGAGGTTACGGATAGGGTTGGAGTCATGTATGCTGGAAACATTGTGGAAATTGCCGACACATTCACCATTTTCCAAAATCCAAAGCACCCCTATACTGTGGGACTAATGGAAGCCATACCGAAAATCACGGAGAAGAAGGAAGAGCTCAGGCAGATTCGCGGCTCAGTGCCAAATCTCATCTATCCACCTCCAGGGTGCAGGTTCCATCCCCGCTGTGACTACGCTAAACCCATTTGCAAGAAGGAGAAGCCAAAGCTCATAGAGATAGAGCCCGGCCACTTTGTGGCTTGCCATCTGTATGGGGGCGAGGCCAATGAATAACGGAACCCTGTTGCAGGTCTACAACCTCAAAAAATACTTTCCTGTGAAGGGCGGCATATTCGGTAAGGTCATCGCACAGGTTAAGGCGGTAGACGGCGTATCGCTGGAGATCAAAAAAGGCGAGACCTTCGGATTGGTAGGTGAGTCTGGATGCGGCAAGACCACCTTTGGAAGAACGGTGCTGGGATTGATAAGGGCCGACGATGGAATGGTGTTCTTCGGACTTCCGCCCGAAGTTCAAGAGAAGGTTCGGGAGCTTGTTACGAAGAAAGATGAGAGGAGCAAGCAGGAGCTGGAAAGAATAAGGATGAGATACGATCTCACGAGAATGAAGGAGAAGAGGCTTCTTCCATATAAGAGAAGGATGCAGATAGTATTTCAGGATCCACAGTCCTCCCTGGATCCAAGGATGACGATAAAGAAGCTCATCGCCGAGCCCATGCTTACCCACAGGATAGTTCCCCGAGAAAAAATCGAAAAGAAGGTTCTGGAGCTCCTGGAAGCGGTAGGCCTTAAGAAGGAGCATCTTCACAGATTCCCCCACGAGTTCAGCGGAGGACAGAGACAGAGAATAGGCATAGCAAGGGCACTATCGTTAAATCCCGAGTTCATAGTGCTTGATGAGCCAACTTCAGCGCTGGATGTATCCGTGCAGGCGCAGATCCTGAATCTTCTCAAGAAACTGCAGAAGGAGAGAAATCTCACGTACATTTTCATCACCCACGATTTGAGCGTTGTCAAGCATATGGCTCAGAGAATAGGCGTGATGTATGTGGGCAAGTTGGTTGAGATTGCTCCTGTGGACGAGCTATTTGAGAATCCTCTGCACCCCTATACAAAGCTTCTCCTTGAATCCATTCCAATCCCCGATCCCACAAAGCGCAAGAAGGAAAGAAAACTGCTCACGGGCGAGGTTCCAAGCGCAATCAATCCACCTAAGGGCTGTAGGTTCCATCCCCGCTGTCCATACGCGATAGAAGGTGTATGCGATAGGCTCGAACCTCCACTGGTGGATGTGGGTAACGGGCACTATGTAGCCTGTCACCTCTACCAGAAGAGATAAAAATGGAGCGGGAGCTGAGGTTCAAGGTACTGCGAATGAGCATAATACTCCTTGGATATCTTCTTTCTCTTCTTTTTCTTCTTGGCGGCATCGTGGAATTTTTCATCCACTATTGGCTCTCTGCCCTTATTTATCTTGGCATATCTGCGACACTTTTCCTCGCCACCACATACATATCCCTGGGCACGTCCCTCTACGTGATCTTTGAAGATTCCGTTTATGTCCCCAGGCTCTGGAGACACGCAAAGGAGGAGATATTCAGGCTAAGTGATGTGAAGAGGGTAAAGAGGGTGCAAACATTCTTCAAGGATGGCTATTATTTCTTTGTGGACTCGGGATATTACTACATTAAGAAAAGCGTGTTCGCCGAGATAAGGGACAAGCTTCCCGAGAATTGCGTGTTTGAGTAAAAAACTTTATAATTGGGCTCAATTACAGAAGTATGCATCCTTCCGATGAGATAAGGGGCGAAAAAAGCGATATTCTTAAGGGGAGGAGAATCGCTTTATGTGTGACTGGCAGCATAGCGGCGGTTGAGAGCGTGAAACTGGCAAGAGAGCTTATTAGGCATGGGGCAGAAGTTTATCCCTATGCCACATCATCGGCCCTCCAATTTTTGGGAAAAGATGCGCTTCTATTTGCCACAGGAAACCCTGTAGTGGATAAACTAACAGGCAAGGATGAGCATCTGGAACCTTTTGATCTGGTGCTTGTAGCACCTGCCACCGCCAATATCATCTCCAAGGCTGCCTGCGGTATAGCGGATGATGCGGTGAGTACCCTTATCCTTGCAAATCTTCGCAGATGCGTTTTTGTGCCTACTATGGCCGAAAAGATGATGGAAAATCCAATCTTTCAGGAAAACATAAGGAAGCTGGAGAAGTACTGCAGGTTGCTTGAGCCGCGCAGGGAAGAGGGAAAACTAAAAATTCCCGATGCCGAAACCCTGGCAGCGGAGGTCATGCATATTCTTCGCGAGGATTTAAAAGGTAAGAAAATTCTTGTTATCGGAGGTGCAGGGTACGAAAAAATTGATAATTTTAGAATAATTACAAATCTCTCCACAGGAAAAATGGCCCTGGAGCTGGCAAGATATGCCTACTATTATGGTGGAGATGTAAAGCTCCTCATCTCTCTACATTCCGTGGAGATTCCTCATTATATCCCGCAAGAGAGCTTTAGTGGGGTTGAGGATCTCCTTTCCATGCTTGATAGGTTCAGAGAATACGATGCCATCATAGTTCCCGCTGCGCTTCCGGATTTTAAACCAAAGAAGATGGAAGGGAAGATAAAGGACCTTGAAAGCTTCAGAAAAATAGAATATGGAGAAAATCCCAAATTTTTGAAGGAGCTTCGAAAGGTCTATGATGGTTTCCTCATAGGCTTCAAGGCGGAGAGCGGAATAAGTGAAGAAGAGCTGATAAGAAGAGCCAGAGAGAGGATGAAGGAGTATTCTTTAGATATGGTAATTGCGAATCTACTGGAGGATGTGGATAGAGAGAGCACAAAAGCCATAATAATCTTTGACGATGATATGGAGAAGGTAGAAGGAAAGAAGGAGAAGGTTGCAAAGAGAATAGTGGAAATCATGGCGGAGTCATTATGAGAGAAGCATTCTCTCCCGGCAGCATAACACTCTTTTTCGAGATAAGGGATGAGAGCAAGGATCCCTTGAGAAGAGGGTCCCGGGGTGTTGGGATATGCGTATCTAAGGGTGTGAGAACAAAGATAATAGAGGGAGATGAGCTTGAAGTATATATAAATGGAAAGAAAGTAAGGGAAAGCATTCAGGAGGAAGTTGCCCGGAGCTATGGATTTCATGGAAGAATTGAGAGCAAAGTTGAGCTTCCTGTATCTCAAGGCTTTGGTATGAGTGGTGCTGCTGCACTAAGCACGAGTATAGCCCTTGCCTCCCTTTTCGAGAAAACTTATCTCCACGCGGCGCACATTGCGCATATGGTTGAAGTAAGGAGAAAAACAGGGTTGGGCGATGTGGCAACCCAGTATGAGGGAGGCATAACTGTGAGAATAAGGGAAGGCATACAGCCCTGGGGCATTGTGGATAGATTATTCGCGCCTATCTCCAAGCTAAAGCTACTTATTCTCAAGGATAGGGGTATAGCGACGCAAGATATTCTGGAAGATGCAGAGAGGAGAGAGGTGATAAAAAAAGCTGGAAAAAGAGCCATGGATAGGTTTCTTGAGATGCCAACTCTGGAGCACGCAATAAAATTGGCCCGAGAGTTCGCCATGGTTACTGGGTTAATAAGTGAGGAGGCAAAAAACATACTGGAAGATTGTGAGAATGCTGCGGTGGCGATGATTGGCAACTCTATCGTAATTTTTGATGATTGCAAAGCTTCATGGCTGGACGATTATGAAACATACGAGGTTACCCTTGGTCCAAGAGCTCATCCCATTGAATAGGAAAACTTTATCTCTTTGGCCAGATTAGGGGAAGTTGATGAGCCTGAGGAAGGAGATCGTTGAGAGGCTTCTCAAGCAGGATATCCTCGTGGAACCGGAGGTTGTTGATTACATCATAAGTCACGGGGGATTGAGCTATCTTCCTGAATTTATAGAGAAATATGGAGAGTTAGGAGTAGTTTCTGCATCCTATTTAGAGAGAAAAAAAGAGGAAAAGCAGGGTGAGAAGCCTGTCGAGAAAAGCGTTTTTACTAAGCCTGAAGCCGAGGAGTATGATTGGGATTTCAAGCTCTTAATGGATTTTGGAGAGATGAAGGTGAGGGGCAGCGGAGTTGAGGATTTCCGCAACATGTTTCTTGACCGATATAATCGATTGGCGAGAATACTTAGAGGGCATCATCAGCTCCGCGGACATGTGGATATCTCTAAAATAAGCAGGGGAGAGGTAAAGCTCATAGGAATGGTGGATGAGGTTCGCATCACATCAAAGGGCTCTCTTATCTTTTCCCTGGAAGATCCCACAGGAAAAGTTGATTGCTACTCTCCAGAAGCTTCGTTTCTGCTCAACGATGAAGTTGTGGGAATCATAGGTACCTACAACGAGAATACCCAGAGGGTCTATGTGAAGGAGATAATAAGGCCAGGAATACCTCTATTACGTAGGAAGAGAGGTATCCCAGAGAATATATCCGCGGTGATTATCTCCGATACCCACATTGGAAGCAAGATGTTTCTAGAGAAGAGATGGAAAAAATTCTTGGGGTGGTTAAAGGAAGGAAAAGGTGATGCGGCAACTGTGAAATATCTAATCATAGGCGGAGACCTTGTGGATGGAATAGGCATATATCCAAACCAGGAGGAGGAGCTGGAGGTGCTGGATATCTACAAACAATACGAGATTTTTGCAACGTATCTTGAAGAGCTTCCCGATTACATAAAGGTGATAATGATCCCGGGAAACCATGATATAGTGAGGAACACAGAGCCGCAGCCACCTTTGCCTGCAGAGATACAAAAGCTCTTCAACGGGAATGTGGAGTCTCTCCCCAATCCTGCAATATTCGCCATTCACGGCTATAAATTTTTGATGTACCACGGCACGAGCCTTAACGATCTGGTAGAGATGATTCCTGGCATGAGTTACGAGAAAATTGGGGAGATAATGAAATACATGCTTGAGATGCGCCATCTTGTGCCCACCTACGGTGGAAAGGTCTCCCTAGCTCCGCTTCCCAGAGATTTTCTGACGGTGGATGTGGTGCCCGATGTATTCATCACCGGGCATGTGCACGCCTTCTCCTATCAAAAATATAAGGGGATACATCTCATAAACGCGTCATGCTGGCAGGCTCAAACAAAATATCAGAAGATGATGAACTTCAATCCAGATCCTGGAAAAGTTGGGCTTCTTAATTTCCATACTGATGAGCTCAAAATATTATCTTTCTAATATCCATCACCCCGGATTTATTAACCAGCTCGTAGGGGCTCATAAGTCTTCTGAAAACTATGAGCCGGGCCTTCTCTCCAATTTGATTATCCTTTATACCCAATATTTTTCGAGGATTTAGGGTGACCATTTTCAGAATTTCAATAGGCTCTACGCCTCCAAAAAGCCTGGAGAGCTTGTATGCAAGCTCCATTTCTCTAAACATAGATGGGAGAGAGATCATGCCGTTATCGGTGCCCAGGGCCACCGTGAGACCTATTTTTAAGAGTCTTGGAATGTCGGGCATATTTCCGAAAAAAAGGTTGGCTCGTGGAGTAATTACAATTGCGATGTTCTCTTTCTTCAACTTCATCAAATCTCCCTCGGTGCATTTTAGAGCATGAACCACAAAGTGGGGCTTTAATTTCACGAGCTTATCCACATCCTCCCTTATCCTTTCAGAGAAGTGTATGGCAAAGATTTTCTTGTTTTCCCTTGCCCACTGCGTCATGTCCCATATGAGTTCCCAGGGGTGATCTGTCAAGCTGCTCAACCCGATACCTTGTGCCCGCATGTCCTTCGCCCTTCCTAGAATTATAGGCGTAATGCTCATACCCTTGGAAGCCTTTAGAAGCAGTTCAATGCCTTCGCTTCCCCCTTCGCGGAAATCTACAAAGTGCGATATGCCTCCCTTCTCCATAAGTTTCATGGCCCTCCTCATTCCCTGATACACCTTTCTCCTGTTTCTAAGAACCCGGTACTTGTAGCCTCCGGGACCCACTATTTCTTCCAGGCTACCTTTTGGCTCATCCTGTGTGTAAAAATCTCCTATATGGGTGTGCATGTTTATGAATGTGGGTATCACCGTACCCTTTATTTCGTAATTCTCCTTTCTATGGTGCCATACATTTTCAATTATCCCTTCTTTAATCTCAATGGTGCCACGAAAAAAATCGCCATCTAACATAATATTTCCGTAAATTCTCACAGAGAGCCATAATAAAATCAGGAATTAAAATTTTCGGCTTAGCTCATATATTGCAGGACGAAAAGAAAAGCAGTTCCCACGATCATGGTGGCTATACCCACAAGAGAGCCAAAATGGAACCACTCTCTGTTGGTAATATGATATCCATATCTCCGCGAGAGAGATAGAGATATCACGCCTGCAGAAGAGCCTATGGGTGTGATATTGCCACCCAGTCCCACACCCAACGCTAGGGCCCACCAGAGCAGCCCAGTATGGTAGGTCTGGGTCATTACAGCTATCACGGGTATGAACGCTGCTGTAATCGGGATATTGTCCACAAATGAGGAGGTTATCCCAGAGACCCAGAGAATGATTATTGCCGCGATTAAAGGATTGGAGGATATGGAAGATAACCCCTCAGCCAGGTCCTTTAGCAACCCGGTTTCCTCAAGACCACCAACTAGCATAAAGAGGGCTATGAAAAACACCAGCGTGGGCCATTCTACCGCCTCAAACGCTTTCTTGGGCTCTTCCATGGTTATTACCAATGCTAAGGTGCCACCCACCATGGCTACAAGTGCGGGAGAGATTTTCAAGTAATCTTGGAGTGCAAAGAAAAAGATCATGAAGAAGAGGAGTATGAGGAGCTGATTCATCAATTTTCTGTTCTCAATATACTCTTCAGGCTCAAGCTTTATGAGATTCTCCACATTTCCGGCGCCTTTTTCTATCCATCTTCTGTACACTATCTTGGCGAGAAACAATGCAACTCCAAGCGCAGCCATTACGGGCGGGAAAAGGTGAATGATGAAGGCGTTAAAGGAATAATTAGAAGCTACGGCTATTAGAATGTTTGGTGGGTCACCTATCATGGTAGCTACACCGCCAACATTGGATAGTATTGCCTCACCCAGTATAACGGGTATTGGATTTATCTCCAGAAGCTCAGAGACCTCCACTGTTAGGGGAATCATAAGGAGAATGGTAGTCACGTTATCTATCACCATGGATACGAAGGTTGTTAACATGGTGAGATACACAAATAGTAGCCAAACTTTCCCGTGAGAGAGCCTTATTGCTTTCACGCCCAGATATTTGAAGAATCCTGTGCGGGCCAGCTGACCCACATATGTCATCATTCCGAATAGGAGAAGGATGACTTCCCAGTCCACGTGTTGCAGCAATTCTTCAAAAGTCATAAAGTGGAGAGCGTAACCAGCACTGAGCATGAGAAATAGGCCAAAGAGAGCCGCGGTAGTACGATCAACCTTGCCGCTAAATATTAAGATATAGCTGAATATGAAGATTATAAGCGTTACTATTTGCGCCGCATTCGTTGGAACCACCTCGTTTTAAGCGAACCAACAAATATCACAGGTATAGGTGAATGGGTGGCTACAAATCGGGAAAGATGTCCTATTTCCCTCCAGAACAATCTCTTCTTTCCTATGCCCATTACTGCCAGGTCATTATTCTCAAAATGCTCAATTATCGCATTCATATTTTCCAGTTTCTTCTCTGCCAGGTTCACATTGATATTCCAGTGGCTGGCTTTCCACGCCACATTTTCTAATTTTTTTCTATGATACTCCTCTCCAGGTTCTTGGATATATAAAATCTCTAGGTCTGCTTTGTAAGAGGAGCTCAGAAGAATTGCATAATTCTCTGCCATCTTGGATTTCCCGCTACCATCCGTGAGCAGAAGAATTCTTTTTATAGGAACCTTGTAGCATTCTTCCGCCAGGGTTAATACTGGAATAGATGTTCTCCTTAGCACATTTCTCAGGGTGGAACCGAGACGATGTGCAGACGCCGTGGATTTTCTGCAGTAAACCCGCATAGCGATTAAATCAATATCATGGCTCTTGGCAAACTTTAATATACTTCTGGAGGGAAGTCCTTCAAGAATGTTAGCATGGACAAAATCTATTCCCTCCTGCTTGAGCAGCTCCTCCGCTCTCTCTATGGCCCTAACTGCACTTTCTCGCATCTCTTTGTATAGAATATCGGTGAGCTGAACACCGCGCTCATAAGTGTTTATCACGCTTATCACATAAAATTTCGCAAAAGGGAAGGCTCTAGCCACGTATCTTATCACATGATCTTCCAATCCGTATCCATCTGTGGGGATAAGAATATTCTTTATCATGTTGAGAAAGAGTAATATCCTTTCTCTATTTATTCTTTCTTCTTGTGAGAAAAACTAAAAATAATTTATTGAGATTCCCCCTTGGTGATGTAATTGAAGAGAATTTTGGTAACTGGGGCCGCAGGCCAGATAGGCTCGGACCTTATTGTTTATCTCAGAGATAGATACGGGAAGAACAATGTACTTGCAACCGATATTAGGGAGCCTGCTGAGGAGATTAAAGAGGAAGGGCCCTGGGAGAAGCTTGATGTGACCGATGCCTCCAATATTAACAGGATCATTGAAGATTATGAAATAGATACCATATATCATCTAGCGGCAATTCTATCGGCGAGGGGAGAGAAAAATCCCCAGCTGGCGTTCAAGGTGAATATCTTAGGTACCTACAATGTTCTAGAGGCGGGAGTGAAGTATGAACTTGAGAGAATAATAATTCCCAGTTCCATCGCTGTTTTTGGACCTGAAACACCCAAGGACAATACGCCCAACGAGACAGTGCTAAGGCCAACCACCATGTACGGCATAACCAAGGTTACTGGCGAGCTTCTTGGCAACTATTATTTTAAAAGATTCGGAGTGGATGTGCGAGGAGTGCGCTTCCCGGGCATAATAAGCTGGAAGACCCTGCCTGGGGGTGGAACCACCGATTACGCTGTGGAGATGTTTTACTATGCAGTTCAGGGTAAAAAGTATACGTGCTTCCTCAGGGAGGATACGTATCTTCCCATGATGTACATGCCCGATGCCATAAGAGCCCTGGTTGAGCTGGCAGAGGCTCCTGTGGAGAAGTTAAAGCACCATACCGATTTCAATCTTTCCGCCATGAGCTTTTGCCCAAAAGAGCTGGAAAAGGAGATAAAGAAATATATCCCTGAGTTTGAGGTAGAGTATAAGCCCGATTACAGGCAAGAGATCGCGGATTCCTGGCCAAGAAGCATTGATGATAGTGCTGCCCGGGAAGAATGGGGCTGGAAACCCCAGTATGATCTGCCTCTCATGGTTAAGGATATGCTCCATAACATAGGAAAGAAGTTTGGAAAAGATATTGTCTGATCATACTTCCTCCACTATATCTTTTTTCCTCAGAATTTTAAAAATTCTCTCGGGCAAATGAAGAACGTCTTCCTTTCTTAGATTCAGCTCTCCATCGGGAAGCGCCACGCGAAAGGGTACCTTGACTCGAACGAGCACATAGTTTTCCTCCTTTTCTTCCACGGCGGTAGGCTTTGTTTCGCTTTTCGCCTTCTCTCCAGACTCTTCCTTTTCTTCCACCTCTTCCTTACCAAGAACGCGATTCTTGTGTCTCTCCACGGCGCTCTTAACCTCAAGATACAGGAGCTTCTCTTCGGGAGTTAGATTCTTAACCTCTCTTTCATCCTTCCATATGGAAAATAGAAGAATTTTTCTAACACGCAGCGAGATTATATTCTCCAGGGAGTTCTGGATCTTCTTTATATTGTCCATAAGCTTTCCGGCCTCTTTTATGTCCATCTTCTCTATAAGAACGCGAGCCTGGGCCTGCATCTCTCCTATTTTCTTAACAACATCAGAATAGAAATTGGGACGGAGCTTTTCAAGCTCCTTTTTTCTACTTTTTTCTCTACGCTTTATCTCTTCCAGCTCGTTGAGCAATCCCACATTTCACAATGCACCATCATCTATAAATTTTTTTTGAAGAAGTATGCTCGCTAGGTTGACAAGATTAATGGAAACGGAGATCCCGGACTATGAGGAAGAGGGGAGCTACGAGATTCTCCTGTCTGGAGATTGTTGCTTATTAGATAAATAACCGCAAACTTTTTTAAAAAGTATGCAGTTATCTTTTTATGAAGCTTGGAGAAATAATCGATGTGCTATTATCTCAAAGGGAGGAGATAAGAGAGAAATTTGAGAGAGAGAAAATAATTGAGAGGGAATTAGATAAAGAGAAGGTAAGAGAGTTTTTAAAGTATCCCAATATAGTTGCCATTCTGGGTGTGCGCAGATGCGGCAAATCCGTGTTCTCCTGGCAAATTATGGAAAATGCAGGTTATGTGAATTTTGACGATGAGAGGTTCATAGATCTGGATGCGAAGGATCTAAACCGTGTGCTTCAGGCCATGTATGAAATTTATGGAAATGTAGAAAGTGTCATACTCGATGAGCCTCAAAATGTGCGCGGATGGGAACTTTTTGCAAGCAGGCTTAGAAGAACTAAAAAAGTCATCATCACTGGAAGCAATTCTAAGATGCTCTCGGGAGAGCTTGCAACAGTGCTTACAGGTAGATATCTAGACATAGAACTCTATCCCTTCTCCTTTCGAGAGTTTCTAAGATGTGTGGGCGTGAATTTTGAGGAGAGATACTATTCAACTCTCAAGATTGCGGAGATTAAAAGAGAATTGGAGAAGTATATGGAATGGGGTGGCTTTCCAGAGCGGCATCTTTTTGGGAGGGAGATTCTTGTGAGGATCTATGGCGACATTCTTGAAAAAGATATTGTAAGACGTCTGGGTGTGAGAAAAAGGGCGGTGATGAAGGAGTATGTAAAATACCTGTTTTCTAATGTCTCCAGAGAGTTTACCTATCGGAAAATTGCAAATATTTTAAACGTGAAAGATGTGCACACGCTCAAAAACTGGATGAATGGTATACAGGATGCATATCTAGGATTCACGCTTAACAGATTTTCCTACAAGCTCAAGGAGCAGATGATCGCTCCCAGAAAATTCTATCCTATAGATCCAGGACTCGCCAAGACCGTGGCTTTTAAAATCTCAGAAGATAGAGGAAGGCTTATGGAAAATCTCGTAGCGGTAGAACTATTGCGTCGCAGGAGCTACTGGAATCGAGAACGGGAGATATACTACTGGAAAGATTACCAGCAGAGAGAGGTAGATTTCGTAATAAAAGAAGGCTCAGAAATAAGAGAATGCATCCAGGTTACATACGCATCTGGAAAGGATGAGATAGAGAGAAGAGAGATAAGAGCTCTGGAGAAAGCAGCGGAGGAATTGAGATGCAAGAAAAAGACAGTGATAACTTGGGATTATGAGGAAGAGGGAGAGATAAATTTTGTTCCACTTTGGAGATGGCTTCTAAAAAAGAACACGGAGAAAGTTTTAAATCGTAAAATTTAATTAATGATAATATGAAAAATCATAAAGATAAGTTGATGATGCTTGTTGAGGAATATCGTAGAAAAAATTTGCCCGATGTTCGTGAGAGAGACTTAAAAGTTGATTTATCCTCTAATCTGATAGTAGATATTGTAGGGCCTCGCCGTGCAGGAAAAACGTACTTTATGTATTTGATCATAAAAAAATTGCTTGAGAGCGGTGTGGATAAGAGTCAGACGCTTTATGTGAATTTTGAGAGGAGATTGCTGAATCCGCTCACTCCCGAGTATTTTAATGATTTAGTTGAGATAATCTATGGGGAGGATCTGCTTGAAAACAAACTTTACATTTTTTTGGATGAGGTGCAGAGGATAGAAGGATGGGAGCGGTTTGTAAGGAGCCTTTATGATGAGTTTAGAGATAAGGTTAAGATATTTGTATCGGGATCTACTTCAAAATTAACCAAATCCTCATTAAGTATGCTTTTAACTGGGAGGCATATAACCACCTATGTTTTTCCCCTCAGTTTTAAAGAGTTTCTTGGGTTCAAGGGATTTGAGGTGCCGGAGGTTCTAACAGAGCAGGATATTGCAAGAATAAAAAAACTTCTGGAGGAGTATATTGAGTATGGGGGCTTTCCGGAGGTTGTTCTGAGGGATAATAAAGAAGAGTATATTGAAACCCTGTTTACAGATATCATTATGAGGGATGTCTCTCCGCTCGTTAAGAATCCTGCAGTTTTGGAGGATTTAGCCTATTTACTTACTTCCCTCTCTGGAAAAAATGTGAGTTTCTCAAAATTATCCAGGATCCTTGCATCACGGGGCATAAAAATCTCCGTACCCACGCTTGAGAAATATTTTTATTATATGAAGGACGCTTTTCTATTCTTTGATACGATGGTTTACTCTTTTAAAATAAAGGACCAGATTCAGCATCCTCGCAAGGTATATTGTGTTGATACAGGATTTGTTAATTATTTTGGATTTAAGTTCTCAGAAGATAGAGGAAGGCTTATGGAAAATCTCGTGGCTGTGGAACTATTAAGAAGAAGAGCGGGAAAAATATATTACTGGAAAGATCAGCAGCAGAGAGAGGTTGATTTTGTGGTAGTTAAAGGCTCAAGGGTAGATGAGCTCATTCAGGTTACCTACGGGAGAGAGGAGATAAAAGAAAGAGAGATAAAAGCGTTGGAGAAGGCAAGCGAAGAGCTGAGATGCAAGAAAAAGACGGTGATAACTTGGGATTACGAGGAAGAGGGAGAGATAAATTATATCCCATTGTGGAAGTGGTTGCTGGAGATAAAATAAGGGTTTGTGCACTCAGATAAACTCTTCTGCATCCTGAAGCGTTTTTCTGCACGCCATCTTGATATAATACGTATTGAAATTCTATAGGAGATTAGACATATCACGTCGTGGAGATGGTTAATAATTAACGCACTATTACTGCGAATATTTAAATAAAAGTTCGCAATATGATTATATATGGAGCTAAAAATCGTGCTAGCGGATCAGAGATATGAGCTTGAGGAGAAATACAAGAGGGTAAGGAATGTTGTTAAAAGAGAATTTGAAAGAGAGTACAGAGAATTTATGAAGAGCAGACTTATAAAGGTCACAATGGGAATAAGGAGAAGCGGCAAATCTTTCTCAACCTATTTACTTCTTAGAAACAAGAAATTTGCGTATGCAAATTTTGATGAGAAGATACTTCTTAGCACTGAGCCAAATGAGATATTGGCCAAGCTAATTGAAGTTTATGGGAATGTTGATACTTTTTTCTTTGATGAGATCCAGAACATGAATGGATGGGAGCTTTTTGTAAATAAACTTCACAGAGCAGGGTACAATGTTTTCATCACGGGCTCAAATTCAAAAATGTTGAGCAGAGAGCTGGCTGATAGGCTAACCGGCAGACATATAGATATGGAAATTTATCCTTTTTCTTTCAGAGAGTACATAGAGGCAAGAAATTTTAAAGAGAATACCGAGACAACAAGAGGGAGAGCATTAATAAAAAGGGAGTTGGAAGAGTATATGAATGCTGGGGGCTTTCCGGAGATAGTTGTCGAAGGAGAGAACCCAAGAATTTATCTTCGAGCGCTTTTTGAGGACATAATAGAGAAAGACATAATCTCTAGATATAGAATAAGGGAAGAATCTACATTTAGAGAGATAGCATACTATTTGCTTGCGAATGTGGGAAAATATGTATCTTACAATAAATTGAAAAATACCTTCAATCTTGGTAGTGAACACACTACGAAGAATTTTGTTGAGTATCTGAATGAAGGGTATCTATTTTTCACTTTAACAAAATTTGATCCCTCTTTTAAGAGATCGGTGAAGAGTGCAAAGAAAGTTTATACTACCGATCCAGGATTCATGAATTTGGGTTTTAGAATTTCCAGGAATCTGGGGCAGAGTATAGAGAATATCGTTGCGATAGAACTCATGAGGAGAAGATCTTATTGGCATAACGGATGGGAGATATACTACTGGAAAGATTACCAGCAGAGAGAGGTAGATTTCGTAATAAAAGAAGGCTCAGAGATAAGAGAATGCATCCAGGTAACTTACGCAAGCGCTAAGGATGAGATAGAGAGAAGAGAGATAAGAGCAGTAGAGAAAGCAGCGGAGGAATTGAGATGCAAGAAAAAGACAGTAATAACTTGGGATTATGAGGAGGAGGGAGAGATAAATTTTGTTCCACTTTGGAGATGGCTGCTGGAGATAGAAACTCAGAATATTATGGGTTAACAGTAATTTTCTCTTCTATTTTTCAACAAGTTCCAGAAATTTCTCCTTTGTTATACCTGCCTGTTTTATTATTTTCATCAATAATCCCCGCCCAATTTCCTCCCCTGCATGGTTAGGCACAACTATCATAGTTCCCGCCTCATTTTTCAAAATAATATGAGATCCTCTCTGCCTAACGGGGACAAAACCTATCTTCTCAAGTGCTTTAATAACCCTCTCTGCTGGTAAGGGAGTGAGTTTCCTCATGCAGTTACCTTCTGTATTCCTATGAACTGGTGTTTTATCTCTACTTCTCCCATCTCTTCAAGATAAAGGGCTATGGCTTCTTTTATTCTTTTCATAAGCTCTTCCAAGGTTTTTGCCTGTGTAAAACATCCGGGTAACTCAATTACTTCTCCCACATAATATCCGTCCTCATCCTTCTCTATTAGCACAGTAAATTCTTTTTTTTCCATATTTTAAATATCATCTTATTCTATTTTAAAGTTTTTCTTGCTAAATATGAAATTGAGAGAAGCTTTGCAAAAAGCAAACGAGGAATTGAGATACAAGAATAAGACTGTTATTTACTGGAGCTATAAGAAAGAGCTGCGGAAAGCTCTGAGGGAAGAGTAATGAGCCAAATGATTCGCAAGTATATTTTTCCTTATTTGTAGGGAAATATTTATTAACAATTTCCTTATATATGTAGATATGGATGTGAAAAGATACTTTGTGGACCGCAAGGAAGAGATTCGAGGCATAGATGTAAAGGACAGGCTTGTTAAAATAGATGAGAATGTTAATTTCATAAACTCGATTGTAGGTCCACGCAGGGCAGGAAAGAGTTATTTTTTATATCATTTTATAAAGACTCACAATCTTAGGGATGAGAATTATGCATTTGTTAACTTTGCTGAAATTGATGTAGATCCTCTTGAGGTTCCGCATCTGCACAATGAGATATATGGCAAATTCCCCAGATACCTTTTCTTTGATGAGATACAGGAGGTGGAGAACTGGAAAAAGCCTATTTACGCGCTTTATGAGAAAAAGAGATATATTATGTTCATAACGGGTTCCAACTCCAGATTTTTAAGCAGGGAGATTGCAACCGAGTTAAGGGGCAGAACAAAAACAACTAGCATATATCCATTTTCCTTTGCAGAGATATTGAAGATAGAAAATGTGAAAATTGATAATATCGTATCCTCCTACACAGAATCGAAATTAAAGCATATTATAAGTGAGCGTATGAAAAAGGGATTCTTTCCCGATATTGTTCTCAGAAACATTGTACCCAGCGCATTTTTTGCAGAATACATAGATCTCGTGATTCACAAGGACATAGAGGAAAGGTATGGGGTGCGCAATAGAGCTGCACTTGAGCTGTTCATACGCTCTGCAATAGCCTCGCATACAAAGCAGTTTTCAACAAACAAAGTGTACAATACGCTTAAATCAAGAGGTGTGAAGATAGGAAAAGACACACTTTACAATTTTCAGAGGTATCTGGAGGATGTTTTCCTATGCTTCTTCCTGAGAAAATATGATTTTAGCTACAGAAAAATGGAGCTGTCGGTTCCTAAGAGTTTCTTGGTGGATAATGGTTTATACACCTATATTGAGAGAAGAGAGGATGCGGGAAAGCTAATGGAAGGTCTGGTATTTTCAGAATTAGTAAAGAGAGGTTATATGCCAAACAGAAACTTGTTTTATTTTAACGATAGAATTGGGGAAGTTGATTTTGTTCTGGTAAATAATACGAAAGTGGAAGAGTGCATCCAGGTAACTTACGCAAGCGGGAAAGATGAAATTGATAGGCGAGAGATAAGAGCCTTGGGTAAAGCTGTGGAAGAGTTAGGGTGTAAGAGGAAGACCGTGATAACATGGGATTATGAGGGGGAGGGAGAGATAAATTATATCCCATTGTGGAAGTGGTTGCTGGGAATAGAATAAGATCCCCCATCTTTTGCCTCTTTTTGCCCCTGTTTTATATGTATATCGAGATTATCAAGCCTCTCTTTCTCTCTATGAGATATGCCTACTTCCTTCTTGCATCTCTCCCCCAAGCATTCCATCAAGTTGCATGATCTCTTCACACTTTCTTACTTTAATTTTTTTGAGAAAATCGGGAAGGTGAGAAGGGTTGAGAAAAACCATTTCTCGATTTTCTTCTATACTCCAGTCTCTCTGTTCTTTACAATTACAGACCCTAAGAGTAAATATCCTTATAGGATATTATATGTATTTCTATAGGATGAATATCATCAAGATGGGAAAGAAAGTAGTTCTACCCTAGTGATACTTCAAAACTACTAAACTAGGCAAAACAGTACAGAGATGAGATACTCAAACTCTATTCCTTTAGCACAATGTCACAGTTCGAGAAGTTTTGCATATCCTTTCTTGCTCTCCTCTCTCCTTTGAACCATTGCTCTTCGGAGATACTGCACGTCTTACCAAGGGAAAGTTAATCTATTTTCAATCTTCTGATAAATGTAGCCAATATTATTGTGAAGATAAGGGGAACGAAAGTAAGTGAAAATTCAGGAATGTTATTTTCTTCATAGATTTCATATGTGTGCCCGTCATGAGCTTCGAACACTATACCCCAGTCGTAGATATTGTAATCAGTTATATTTGTGTCCAGGGTGTTATCGTGTATTACTAAATTGCTTGCGTTCAAACCTATGATTTTCACTGCTACTCTGAATCCGTTTGGAACTATGAACTTGTCATATCGTACCGTGACTTTGTAATCCTGCTCCGTAATCTTTATAACTGTGCCGCTTACCCACCAGGGTGCTGCATATCTGCTCCAGTACTCGAAGTAACCAACGACGTGGATATTATTCTTGCTGTTGTTAGCAAGGAACGAATCAAACTGTGCAGGTGTAATATCGCTGTGGTATTGTCCATCTACCCATATAGAACCAACGCAATGGGTATACGCAATCCAACTCCAGCCTCTCTCTGCTGCAAATTGCACGTTTAATCCAACATCATGATTGCTCAAATAACCCTGATAACCAAAACTATGGCCCCAAATTTTGCGGCCTACTGCGTTCCATTGTTCCCACATGTAATCATTATACTGCCATGCATACTGGTTACCTAAAGAAGTCCATACAAATGAGCTATTCTTCCAACCAAGACTCTCTGCTTTTGAAATGAGGATCCTAACCTCCTTATTTATTTCCACTATGTTAGATGCATTGTAACTGTCAAACTTATTGCTAAGATGTATTCCAAACTCATCACCATGCTCAATAGCGTCTTTCATTATACTATCATTCCATCCGTTACTCGTATTTTCATTGTTTGTATCCCAAAAGTAGGTGGCATGATATCCGTATTGACGTAATGCAGGTGTAACATTCTTGTATGTTCCCTTGTATATATGATCGAAACCTAGAGCTGCATAAGTGTGCTGTGGTATATATCCGAACACATTATTTGAACTTTGAAGCGGGATTGTCTGCGTAAGATTCTTGAGGTACATAGAGTATGTTGCTCCATTTGTCATTCCAGAACCAGGGTAAAAGTCCATCATTATGAACGGAGCAAACATTGATTGTTGCTCAGTATAGTTGTAATCCTGTCTAGTTTTTATCCATCCTTGCCAGAATACGGTACCATTCTCCGCGCAAAAGGCATAGTGGTATGTCCTATTTGCATACCATGAAATCTCAATCTTCACATATTTATTATAGTATCCTACTGGACCATTCTGATACATAGCTTGTAATCCAGTATCATTGTAGTAATATACAAAGAATTTATATTTAGATGTTGATGGATAGTTTGCTAAAGCAAGATAAATCTGATAGCTTTCTAAGGAAAAGGCACCATTGTTAAATCCATAGTCTATCATTTTCACCTCTAAACTAATGTTTGTTTCGAGTGCTGGTGTAAACCCTCCCAGCGCAAAATGCCCTGTGTATGGATATGTAACACTGAGTTTTGCTGCATTTTCGTTTGAGTCATAAGAATAACTCAGATTTTTAATCATATCAGTTGGAAAATGGTAGTAATACCCTATATATTTATTTACCTGCACCTCACTGTTGAACGGTACATCGAGTACAGTAAGCTGGGCAGGCGCCGATACTTTGGCATCTCTACTAGGTATCGGCACTGGAAGAATAGTGAAACTAGAAATTATCAGGAAGACTATAATCCCTATACACACTGTCTGGGGCATTCTTTAATCACCATGCACTCATGGATTTTGGTGTATATAATTTTTAATTTCAAATCAGATTAACTAAATATTCCAAGAATATTTATTATACTATAATAACTTTTAAGATTTTAATTTAAATAAGGTTATATTTCTGCCTTTAAACCTCCAATTCTTTCCTGTATTTTCCACAAATGCTTTACACGGTATCCGCACTTTTCAAACTTCTTTTTGAGAGGAGCAAATCCTCTATGATACTCAATCACATATTTTGACACCTTTCTCAAAATTTCACAGGGCACAGAGAGGAGAGAGTATTCACAACCTTCATAGTCAAATTTGGCAATATCAAGCGAGATATTTTAGACTTCATCATCTATCATCTCTTACGATTTCTTAAAAGAAGGGAAACATACTTAAATAAATTTGTTTTGGTGATATCATGTCAAAAGAGGAAACTTAATTTATCTCTATTCTTTTCTCTCCCTGTGAATTCGGAAGAGCACGGAATTCTGAACTACGATGTGTGGGGCTATCTAACCAAGAAATTTAATATTTCACCTGAAAAGAAATTAAAAATATTTTTGATTTTAGTCCTTATTATTTCTGGGCTTCTGGAAATAGTCATTTGGGGGGGAATACGGAATCTTCCTGATAACATAAATAGTTATACCTTAGCTATTTCTACCCTTCTCTGGTTAATGGGTATGGCCATAAATTATAGGGCATTTTATAAGATTAAAGAGGTACGCTTGTGGGAAATTATTATGGGAATAGTAGTCATAATCTCATCATTTACTATTGTGACTCCCATAAAACACATTTATTTCCCTGACACACGCATTTTTGGGGTATTGAATGGAGGAATGTTTATTTTTGGAGTATTTCTAATTTTTTATGGAGTAAGAAAATACCAAACGATTATTTCTTATGGCTTGCTCTACGGGATATTTATAATTCTTAATTTTCTCTGGAATGTATTGGGAAGATCGGCAATCGGAATCAATCTTGCTACAGCATCATCGAGGATGGCTTATGGAATGCTGAGATTCTTCGGATATCCAGTATATCTCCAAGGAACCACTATAACCATTATAACTATCAATGGCTCTAAAGTATCTGCAACTATAGCAGGACTGTGTTCAGGTGTTGAGGGAATTACATTTTCTATTGTTATACTTATTTTGCTTTTTATGGGTTCCTATATTTCTTATAGATTGAGGATTATAGCCATAACTCTTGCAGCAATAGTTATGTTCTTTTTGAATGTTCTCAGAATATGCCTGATTTTTGTGACTGCATACTATTATGGGCAGCAGGGATTGCAGGAAGCTCATGCATGGCTTGGCAATGTTATATCTCTCTTGTTTATTATTCCATATTGGTATTTGGTAGATCTGAAATTCAATAAATCGCCGGGGTCGGATAATCATGAAAAAGCTCATTTCTAAGAAGATATTAATTAATAAAAAAACTCTTAAGTCCGTAGGTATGCTTAGCATTAGTAATATAATTTTTCAGGGTGTGTTATTTTTTGTATCATTGATCTTAGCATGGATTTTGAGTAAAGAAGAATATGGGTATATTAGATATATACTCCAGATAGGTAATTTCATTGTTATGTTTATTGCCGCTGGATTCTCTTCAGCTCTTACAAGATTTGTGGCAGCTCAAAGAAGCGAAGTGGACAAGTATTTCACAGCAGTGATTGTCATAATGCTTCTATCTTTTCTGATTTTGGTACCAATCTTTTTAGTTTTTCATATTGATATCCTAATATATATGGTTGTGATTGGGTATTCTATTTCTCTGATTTATTATGGGGTAATTCGAGGATTTATTGATTACAAGAAAATAGCATTATTTAATATCCTGAGAGGAGGAATTATATTAGCTTTAATAAGTCTTATTTTAGTGATTACAGTCCTTAAAATCCCAATTTACATTATTGGATCATATGCATTTAGTGGTTGGATTGCCATCTTTTTAATAGAAATATTTATAAGAACTAATATTCATTTTAATCTTAAGAGAATCAAGAAGAAGATAATTTTTCAACTGGCAAGATTTTCAACATTTTCTGTACTTTCTAATGTTTTTTCTTCTTCTTTAATTACTGTAGGATACTGGCTATTAGAGTGTGATTATGGATATGCTGCAGTTGCTGAGTACTCCATGGCCTTAACTCTAGCAACTTTATATACATTCCTTCCCAAATCTGTAAACACTCTACTTATGCCTAAAGTGGCTGATGGAGGCTTTAGTATTAACTCTTATAGACTGAAAGAGGCAATTATTCTTAATATTCTCTATGTAATTTTAGTATATACTATTATTATAATTTTTGGAAAATTGGGATTAGAAATTCTTTTTGGTCTAAAATATATTAATTCATATTATATTTTATTAATTCTTTCGATAGGATATATATTTCGAGTTATTGAAACTGCTTTTGGTGCATTTTGGGGTGGTGTAAATAAACCAGAATATGCTGCTACTAGTGTTGGTATTGCTGCTGGAGTTAACCTTATACTTGCTATTTACTTAATAAACACCATAGGAAAAATAGGAGTTCCTTGGGCATATGTAGCAGCTTTTGGATCAACAGTTGTAACTAACATCATGCTTTATAGGAAATATAAAAAGATAATAAGTGCATAGAAGTATTTTTATATATATACTTAAAAGGGAATATATCTATAAGTGTGGCAATAGATCATAGTCATAGATTGGTATCTCCATTTTTTTTACTATACTTAATATTTTAGAGGCCTCTTCATCTAATAACCTATCTTTCCATTTTGCTAGCATCTTTTTTTTGGAAGTGCTAAATGTGCGTTTATCAGCTGTGCTAGATGGATGTAGCAAGGCACTTAAATTTATCTTTTTTATTCCTGTATATTTTTCTATCTTGGCAGCTTCTTCTCTAGGATTCAGAATAAGATTTTCATAGAAAATAAGTAAAGCATGAAGATGGCCTGCTTTCATCTGCTTTAGGGGCACCATATTTTCAATAGACCACAAAAGAGCACTTTTTTCCCAATAATCTCCTACTTTTACTATCCTTTCAATATCTCTTTGGAATGGCTGTAAATAATCTTCTATAAGTTTCACTTGAGATACAACCCTAATAAGTTCTGCTTCTCTATCTTTTTCCCAACCTATTCTTTTCTGAGATTCAATAACAGCGCATGGATGTCTCATAATAAACACTATCTTGCATCCGAATGTCTTTTCAAGCCATCCTAACATAAGGTTTCCACGAATTATTTTCATTATTCTATTAGGCGCCCACCACCGCCACTTGTGAATCTTTAACAGCATCTTTAAAAAAGTTTTTACGTCTTTTACAATACCCATCTCATTGGTCCATGGGGTATTTATTTTACCAGTAAGGGCTTTTTTCATAAAGGATTCTAGGTCTGGACGATCCTCCTCAGGCCTTACATAGAGATAATAAAAGTTTTGAGCCCCTTTAACATTCAAGGGATGAAGCGGCTCAAAAACTTTTCTATATTTCAATGATGCACCTAACAAATCTAGAAGCAAGGTAGTTCCACTGCGTGGTGATCCTGCAATTATTATAGTTTTTGATGGATCTGCCATATGCCTTTTAAAAAAATTACAGATAATAAATTTTCCTATTCGTTGAAAGGTAAAATCTGATTAGATTTATATATCTCAAAATCTTTTAGAGCATGAATGAACTCAAAAAAAATGCTATTAATTTCTCAGCTAGGATGGCCTCCAGAATTTAGGGCACAGATATTAAGATTGAGTAAAATTGCAAAGTATTTACCTCTTTACGGAGTAGAGCCTATCGTAATAGCTCCACCGCCTCATCCTAAATCTTTAAGGGATGAGGAGCTTTATATGGATGTATCAAAATATGGTGTAAAGGTTTATTATATAGGTAAACAACTTCATCCTTCTCTGAACAAGGCTCACCTTGCAAAAGCATTTAAAATTTTTTTACTACCTGATTTGAAAGGATATATGCTTCTTTATTTAAAGGACATACTTCGTTTAATTGAGAGATTAAATATTAGGTATTTACTTACGTCTACGCCCCCCTCTGGACTAATTCTTGGATATCTAATTAAGAAACGGCTGAGAGATAAAATAAAGTGGATGGTAGATTTTGCAGATCCTTGGACACAAAATCATCTTTATTTTTCCCCCTCATTATTACATAAAAAATTTGAAGAGAGTATGGAGAAGAAAATAGTTGAAACTGCTGATAAATTAACGTTCGCAAGCAAGTATCAGATGAAAAGATACTTCCAAAAATATCCAGAACTTAATTTGCAACATAAGAGTTTCTGGCTTCCTAATGGCTATGACGAAGAGGATTTTGAAAAGGTCACTCCAATAAAATTAGAAAAATTTACATTTCTTCATATGGGAACAGTGTATCGCCAGTTTGATCTCTCTTTCCTTACTTTGTTTAAAAAGTTTGAAAATGCAGGATATGACTTTCAACTTTTATTCATAGGATCCATTGCTCCATCCCAAAAAGAGAAAATAGAAAAAATGAAATTGAAATCAGTAAAAATTTTAGGGCGGCGGCAGCATAAAGATATTATTCAGTATCTTATTTCTGCAGATGTGTTAGTTTTTAATATGAAATATGATTATTGGGATGTGTTTCCTAGTCGGTTACCTGAATACCTCCGCTCAGGTGTGCCAATTTTAGCATTTGTTGCAAGAGACAGCATGGTTGCAGAGGTTATAAATGAAACAAAAAGTGGCTGGGTATTTGAGAAATATGAGTACAATAAGGCAGAGGAAATAGCTTTGAAAATGATGCAGAGTAAAGTTTATTTAGAGAGAAATTGGAGCGAAATAATGAAATATGATTGGAAGAATATCGCAAAGAGTTTAGTTGAGCACATGGAGGAAAGTAAATGAACAAAAAAGCATCGTTGATATTGGGTTTAATTCTTTTAATCATGACAACTATTATATTAAACACTCTTACTCATTATCTCTGGGGGTTTAATACCATCTATAGCAGTGATGAGCTAAGAAATTTTGCAAGAGCTAGACAAATAGCATCTCATAACATCGATTTTTATCATGTTTGGGATAATCCTGCAGTATATGAATTATATCCAGCAGGGATTCATGTGCTACTTTCCTCTTTTATGTTGATGGGAAGTACCTTTAATATTTATTTGATATCTTTTATATTCAAAATAATGTTTGCAATTATACCTACTCTATTGGTATTTTTAGCTGGACTAAAAATAAGCAAGAAAATCGGATTGTTCTCTGCATTTTTCTATATTACTTCGTTCTTTATTTTCACAAATTCCAAAAGTTATTATGTTTACATGTTTGTTAATACCAATGCTGTTGCTGCTCAAAACATCACATCAGTTACTCTATATGGCGCATTGGTGGTATTTTTGCTCTCTTTGAAGAGTGCTAAGAAATTTTATATTTTTGATATAATTTTTCTCTTATTTCTAATTGTGCATGGAATATCACACATTAGTACATATATGGGCTTTGTTTTCAACTTCTCCTTATTTTTCATATCCTTGAGCATATATGGATTCATGAAACGCAATGAAAAATTAAAAAATATTGGTATTAAATATTTTTTCTTGACCTATATCTCTTTGATCTTTGTGTTTTTTATTTACTATTTTCCAATGTACCCTGCACTTCTTGGAGAGAATTATCACATAGTCCATTTTTTTCCTAAATTTATCCCTCCATTATTTATACGAAACTTGCCGCAGATACTATTGGGTGGGTTAATCATATTACTTCCAGTATCTATGATTCTTTTGAAGAAGAAATTTGATAGAGTAGTTTCAGAGCCCTTATCATCAAGAGGAAAACTCATTTTTATTGCAGGCATTATATCTCTCTATATAATCATTTATCTGTATTCATTGTATGCGGTTACTTTTAACCCAACAGAATATCACTATAGTTTTACCTTAATATTCTCTCCTTTTCCTTTATATCTACCATTTCACAACCTCCCACTTATATCACTTCTCTCAATCACTGTGGGATTTATTGCGTATATTTTTTCTATTTTTAGTATTTATGGGTTACTAAAGAAATGGAAAACTAACCTTTCTTTTTTAAATATAGGCATGATGTTTTTATTATTTTTTATAATATGGTGGATGTTTGGATTTATATATAAATACTATGCAAGTAGAATAATTTATTTTAATTATATACTACCCTTTATTTTAGCAGGTGGTGTGAGCATGCTCTTTAAAAAGTGTTCAAATATTGGATTCAATGGAAGTAATATTAGAAAAGCAATAAGACTCACTATTTTATTGCTCATAATTTCGCTTTTCTTGGGCACATCAACAGTGACTACCATAAATAAAGACCCGGTCGTAAGAGATAATTTTAACATAAGTAATCCGTTAAGATTTGGCACCATATCTGCTCAAGAAATAACCCCCTCTTTTGCAATATATGTAAACCATATTACAGAAAAAGATGAGTATCTACTTGGAAATTATTACTCTATAGATTCATTAGGTGCAATAACATGGATAAAGCCTCCAGTAAAAAGGTATGTGACATATTTCAAGAATCATAAACTTTGGGTAATCACTTATACTGCATTGAGAAATCCAAACACTTTAAATTTGCAAGTATTCTGCAATGCTTATAAGCCCACCAGATATATGGTGGTGGGTTATAATGAGCATTTT
Source organism: DHVE2 group archaeon (assembly GCA_026993785.1). Taxonomy (GTDB): domain Archaea; phylum Thermoplasmatota; class Thermoplasmata; order Thermoplasmatales; family Aciduliprofundaceae; genus S014-41. The sequence continues at coordinate 306,865 of JALWRZ010000010.1, read as the reverse complement.
AGATATGATACAGCTTTACCTGTGAAAAAATATGATAACTCTCCAAATCTTTTGAAAATTTATCAATCAAATGGAGGTCAAAGAGTCTATTTAATAGTCTTTAATAAATGAATTCTAGATATCCTTTTTATCCTGCCTCCTTAGTGACGAAAAATTTATATGCTCAAGCATTAAACAAAAACTTTTTGTGCAGATATCAAATATTACTAACTAATGGTGATTAATATGAAAAGAAAAATAGATTTCATGATCATCGGTGCGCAAAAAGCTGGGAGTTCTTCGCTTCATTATTATCTTTCACAACATCCAGAAATATTTATGCCTGAGTTAAAGGATATACAATATTTTGAGAGAGATGAGTATTATAAGCAGTTAGAGGATATTTTAAATATAATATATAAAAATCTAAATGACGAGAAATTTATAGGTGGGTCTGATGTCAATCTTCTGTATTTCTATTATGTTGCTGAAAGAATATACAAATACAATCCAAAAATAAAATTGATAGCCATACTTAGAAACCCAGTAGATCGAGCTTACTCAGCCTATTGGGCAGCGGTAAGAGATGGTTTTGAAACTTGTAAAACTTTTGAAGAAGCTTTGGAAAAAGAGAAAGAGAGAAGGCATGGAACTTTAAGAGAAAGAGGAATATTAACATATCTTGAGCATGGTCATTATGACGAACAGTTGGAACATTACTTCAAGGTATTCCCTAAAGAGCAGATCTATATAATTTTAACAGAAGATCTTAAAACAAATCCTGCAGAAACCTTAAGAAAATTATTGTTATGGATTGGTGCAACTCCCGATGTTTCTTATATTGATTTTAAAAGAAAAAGAAATGTGTCCTCTATATCAAAAGCATTATGGCTACAACGCTTTTTAATGGCAGAGGGGTTCCATGCAAAAATTTATAGAAGATTACCTCCTGAGATGCGAATTTTTATTAATAAAATATACCTGAAATTTCGTGAGATAAACAGCAAACCTTTTAAATATCCTCCCATGAATCCAGAAACACGAAAGAAACTTATAGAATATTATAGACCTCATACTGAGAGACTAAGCAAGATGATTAACAGGGATTTGTCTCAGTGGTTAGAATAGTTAAGAACTCTTTGATAGATTTTTAAAGTTCTATCGGCAATCCCTTCCCAAGTAAATTGTTGGGCATACTTTACTATCTTCTCCCTATTCCACTCTTTATCTAAAGCAAGCCGAATATTTTTCACCAAACAGTCAACGTCCCGCGGCTCACAAAGCAATCCGTAATCCTCAGATGTTATTATCTCTGGGACACCGCCAACTTTAGTACCTACGAAAGGTATACCGCATCCGAGGGATTCAAACATCACTGTTGGATTTCCCTCATCTAGACTTGGCAATACAAATATATCTGCAGCATTAATCCACAGCGGAATTTCTTCGTGAGGCTTTGCACCAACCATTTTGATATAATCAGATAAAACATAGTCCCTAATCATTTGCTGTAGATTATTTTCTACTGGGCCCTCTCCCACAATAACAAACAGTATATCTTTCCTAGATTTTACTATCTTCTTGACACATTGGATTAGATAGTCATATCCCTTAATTTCTATCAAACGGGCCACGGAAACAGCTATTTTCTTGTTAAATGGTAGATGCAATCTTTTTCTGCATTCATATTTATCAATAGGATGAAAAATCCTATGATCAAAACCGTTGGGTATTATTTCGATGGATCCTTTAAATCCAATTTTTCTTACCTTATCTGCATTATCTCGAGATACTGTTATAAATGCATCAGCGTTATTAAGGGCATTTAGAATTTTCTCTTTAAGTATTGGATCCATAAATGGATATTCTCTTATATCATGTGCGTGCCCAGTGATTATTAGAGGCTTATTAAACTCTTTTTTGATTTTTAATGCAGCTGTACCAGAAGGATGAACAAAATGCGCATGAATTATATCAAATCGCAAGCTGTTTTTTTTAATGATTTTTTTAATTTTTTTGTAGGCTGTTGCATCCCTATTTCTAAGAAAAAACTTACCTTTTCCAGTAAAGTATTTAGCAAAATATACTGAAACATTATCATACGAATAATCTGTTGCAATAGAATCTCTATACCATCTGGGATTATTCAATCTCTTTGCTATGAACGAAGGTAGCCAAGGATTGAGAGAAATAACATACACCTGATCAAAAAAATATTTCTCATAGTTTATTAATTCTTTAACAAATGCAGCAGAATAAGGATCGTATTGGTGAGGAAAGCGATCGGTAATGACCAGGAGGTTCATTTCCTCCACCATCTTTCCATATCCTCATATTTTATTTCTTTTCCTATAATAGCATAGAATTTAGCTTTTAAAACCCATCGAGTAACTTTCCAGAATTCATTTCTTATGGCCGGTGAGGCACTTCCAATCATCCAGCAGTTCATAGTGCATCTTCTAACACGTTCTCTCATCTCCTTTGCTTTATCACTTTTCCAAATTTTATCAAAAGGCTCCTCTTTAATATTGCCTATCACAAAATCCATAGCATTACATGGTCTAACATTTCCGTAAGGATCTACATAGAATAGATCAGTACCTGCACCGCAGGGTAGCAATCTAGGATTGCCATAAACCCTATTTATAATTCCATAATTAAAAAAAGCTCGGTACCAATTTTTCACTCTTTTTGTTCTCAAAAGTTTATTTATCAATATTTCAAATGATTTAGCTACTTCCTTTTGTTTATCTATCTTATTATCATATTTATGGAAATAGAAAGAATTGTGCAATACCGCAGTAGCGAATTCCCAGCCAGTAGCCTCAGCTAAGGTATAGAGCTCTAGCATGTCTTTATAGTTTAAATCGGAGACTGTGATTCCAAATCCTATATCTTTAAATCCCATCTCGTGCAATTTTAGAAGAGTTCTTAGGGCATGATCAAATCCGTTAGGTAAGCCTCTAAGCTTATCACTCACCGCTGGAAGTCCTTCTAGACTAACGCGTATGCCGATATCAGGAAATTCTTCTGCCACTTTCACTATTCTATCTGTAAAATATCCATTTGTAGAGATTACAAGTCTTTTTGTTTTAGGACGAAGCACGTTGATAATATCACCCAAGTCAGTTCTTATAAATGGTTCCCCACCAGTAAGATTAAGAGACCTCATTTTTTTCTTATTACCAGGTAAAGAAATCAAATCCTCCGCTCTAATTTCTTCCTTTGGATCGCTTGGATTTTTCCATATGTTGCACATATAGCATCGGGCATTACATCGATAAGTTACTGCCACTATTCCCTCTGCTGGGTCTTTAACACGATGACTCATTGAAAATGAGAAATATCTCGTATTATTTATCTCTTTTTACGAAGAGAGAATAAACACTATAAATCTCTTTTGAGATTATATCCCAGGAATATTCTTCTTTTATTTTTTTATGAGAATGGTTGGCAAGAGTATTTCTGAGTTTTTCATCTTTTATTAAAGTTTCAATTGAGTGTGAAAGCTGTTCAACATCTCCAGGAGGAACGATGAGAATCTCTTTATTATTTTTAAATCTTTGAGATATATCTCCAACATCTGTGGATATAGAGGCTGTTTTTGCTGCCATTGCTTCAAGTAGTGTAAATGGAAAGCCTTCATAGTGAGATGGTAGCACAAATATATCCGCATACGCAAAATAAGGTTCTATTTTTGGTACATAACCAAGTATATGAATTCTTTTATCTAATTTTGCTTTTTTCTTTAAAAAATCTAGATATGGGCCAGTACCTGATATAAAAAGCTCAGCCTTATTTTTCAAATCCTCATTCAGCATTAAATACGCATCTATTAAGTCCTGAAATCCTTTTGAAGGGATCATTCTGCCTGCAGAAAAAATGATTATTTTATCATTTTTATATTCTAGAGGCTTTGCCAGATTTTTGAATTTTTCTATATCCACTCCATTTGGTATAACAAAAAGATTCTTTTTTCTGTACCTCTCAATAATTTCTTTGGTTTTAAAATCCACGCATATAATCGCATCTGCTTTTTTAAATATGGTTTTTTCCATAAATTTTAAAATATGTTTAATACCAAAAGGCCAATCTGATCTAAGAAAAGAACAACCATGGGCAGTATATATTAATGGATGATATCCCAATATACCCAGAAAAAATCCAAATACAACATCATGCGCGTGATAAATATCTATTTTATCTCTGAGTTTTCTAACTTTCATGAGAATAGGTGGAACCATACTTATCTTTAGCAGGTATCTATGGCTTGAATGTCTTACTCTTATTATATTTATATATTCATCTATACTCTCCTCAATAGATTGATTTTTTTCCACACCTACAAATATGAAAAATCTTACTCTCATTCTTTTAATTTTTTTGGTAAGATGATATATGTGTGTTTCAATGCCACCTATTTTTGGAGGATACGTTTTCGCGCCAAAAACTCCAATAGATATTTCTGGGATCATAGCTTCACCTCTTAATTTTAATACATTAACAGATACAGAGATAAAACGATCCCACATATTAAACTATGGAATATATACAAAGTTGTCACAACGCCTCTTTCAGTAGCATATCCTCTTAGTTTCTTTTGGAGAAGAATCACTATATGTGCAACACCATAAATTTTCTGTGAGGGCATTTCAATATGATTATTTTCATTCGGGATCCCAAATTCATCAATATCCCCAATCTTATCAATTTTTTTGGCTTTAATGTAGAGATATAATTTTAAATAGTAGATGGGAAATAAGAGCGCTCCGAATATTTCCATATTCCCTAAGATGACAAGAGCACCTATATAAGCTCCTAGAGGATACGTAAGCGAATCCCCCGGAAATAATTTAGCAGGATACCAGTTGAATGCTAGAAATCCCAAAAGTGCAGCCACTCCAATGAGTGCCATGAACATAATCCAAAAATTGCTATCCATATAGGCTTTTATAGATAAAGTGACGAGAGTTATTATCCCCAACCCTGCTTCTAGGCCATTATAGCCTGCCACCATGTTTATAGCATTAGAGGCGCCAACTATGCCTATTGGAACGATTATGAGAGCGTATACCCATAGAGGTATACCCCAGCTAGAAAAGCTATTATATTGAGAATGAAGGAGCGTGAATGTCATAAGAGGTAGCGCTAAAGCTGTGGAGAATAGAGCTTTCTTTTTTTGCGCAATTCCTTTTTTCCAGCCAAGTATATCATCTGCAAATCCCAAGAACCCAGCTAATAACACCGTGGAAATAAGAGCATAGATCGCTGTTAGATGCTGAGAACTGCCATCTAGAGCTTTTAAGAAAAGATAGGTAAAGAGTCCAAACGCCAGTCCAAATATAACGGCGACCCCTCCAGCCTCTGGCACTTCTGGATGTCCGTATTTATTCATATCTTTTCCCACCAGCTTGAAATACTTAGCTGCCGGAATCCACATCTTTGCCAGGATATAAGAAGTTGCATACGCAACTATCAATGCCAGAGTGAAAATTGCGAGAGATGGCAAATAAGGAATATCCATAAAAGAGGGATTTATTAGCCAGATATAATTTTTTTCACGAACTATCAATATTGAAAAAGAGTTTGGGAGTTTAAAGGGGCACCAGATCCACAAAATAGAAACGATTTTCTCGAAGCACCGTGGCACCGATCTTAAAAGGAACAGGACTTCGAAAGATGGGGCCATCGTAGACAAAGGAATGAAACTCTCCATTCTCGCCGCAGGGATCCACGCCGCTTGGCAAATCGTTTAAGAATTCTTCATTGTATTCTCTGCCTACAAAGCTGCCATCCAGGAACTGGGTGTCTACCATGGTGACAATTGCCCTGAATCCGAGCTCTATGAACTTATAAGCGAGATCCCCAGTGCTTCTATTCCACAAGGGAAAGATCCCCCTCATCCCTATCTTTGCCAGATTTGATTCTCGATATCTTCGTACATCTTCAAGAAATATATCGCCGAAGGCTACGAGGGATATGCCCATCTTTTTATATTTCAGCATCACATCCTTCATTATTTTCTCGTACTCTTCATTGGTGGCATTCTTACCGATATAGACCTTCTCAAGAGGAATACCCAGGCTCTCCGCCTGCTTTTCAAGAAGTGCGCGGCGGACTCCGTGCATGCTTATTCTATCGTAATCTCTGGTAAGTGTGGTTAGCAGGGAGCATATTTCGTAATTAGCCGATTGTTGTAGCTCATAGAGGGCCATGGCGCTATCCTTGCCGCCGCTCCAGGAGAGAATAACCTTCTCTTTCATGCTCTTTCCCACATGCTCTGCAATTTAAAGATTATTGCCTCAAAAAACCTATTTTTTAGAATCTTCGAAAGAAGATTAAAATGCTATCATCTCAATCTCCCTCATTGGAGGAATTTGGGTGAGAGTTGCAATAATAGGCACAGGAGTGATGGGAAAGAACCATGCCCGGTGCTCAGCGGGCTTGGATATCTGGCTGGAGTGATGGATTTAAGAAAGAGGGCATTGGATTTGGCATATACTATCCCATGGGCAATCATCAGCAGCCAATTATGCAGAAACTTGGATTTGCGACAAAATTAGCGATGACAGAGAGAATATGCAGAGAAGTGATATCCATTCCTGTGCATCCTCTGATTAGCAGCGAGGATAGAGAGAAGATTGTGGCCGTGATAAAAAGGAATGCAAAGAGGTAAATTGGGTTACCAGAACGCTAGGAAAGTGATACAATCTCTCGGCTCTAATCACCATAATGCCCATTAACTCATTGAGCATTGAGCTCTCTGTACAGCTTCTTCAGCCGCGCCATCTGAACGCGGCGATTGTATTTCTTCATAGCTGCTTTTATCGCATTCTCGCTCAATTTTTTCCACAGTTGCTTATCCTGCAGCTTCTGCAACGCAAGGATTAAGGAGTTCAAGTTTCCAAAATCGATGGCGAGGCCGCAGTTCTCCTCGCTCACGATTTTCTCAGCCTCTGTGCCCCTGGCCACGATGACCGGTATGCCGGCGGCCATGGCCTCAAACATCTTCACAGGGGTGCTCACCCTGTCGTATCTCTTGGAGGGATCATTAAGCACCACTATGGCATCCGCCAGCTTCGTGTACTTGGGAATCTCATCTGCAGGAACCCAGCCCACGTATTTTATCCTCTCCTCCCCCGAGATTAGACGAAGAACCTCCTCGCGATAGGGGCCGTCGCCGCCAAGAATTAGATAAGCGCCGCTTCTCTTCGCTGCTTCTATGAGAAGTCTGAGAAATTCTCCCTGCCGAAATATGCCGATGTAGACGATGGTAAATCCCTCAAGCTTTAAGCTTGTGCGAAGCTCCTCCACGCTTATCTCATAATCTTCCGGGTCCTTGCAGTTCATCACCACGTGCCCGGGAATTCCAAACAGGCGATGCAGCGCTTCATTCGCATAGATTATGTGGGTTGCAAATCTCATCAACGCTCGCTGCAGCAAATCTACGAAAGATGCGAGGAACGAAGGAACGGATTCCGCTATCATAGATGCGTAATCATCATGCACATCGTAGATCAGCGGCACTTTTCTTCTCCGCGCTAAGCATATGCCCAGAGGCAGCGTGTCAAAATCGTGGGCGTGCACAGCCTGATAATCTATCCTCCCTGCAAATTCCTTTGCCTTTTTGTAGTAGAGCAGCAGCGGGAAGAAGAACCCGCTGAACTTGCCGTAGCTGCCCTTAACCTTGACGCGGATTATCTCTATCTTCCCTATTTTCTCTCTCTCGGAAAATCGCAGCTCTCTGTCCCAGGCGAGTATGGTGACGTGATGCCCGTCCTCCACGAGTGCCTTAGCTTCCTCATAGACGCGAGGATCCGGCTTGAAAGGGTTGGAGAGGAGCATCAAAATATGCAACTCAATCTCCCCGACCTACGGCTACGTATCTCACCTTCTTGGGTCTCGCGGTTCTTCTACCATCCACCACAAGCTTGAGATTCTCAAAGCTGTCAAAATCTATATTTTTGAACTCTTCCCAGTCTGCCTGGATTATCACCACATCCGCGTTGCTTATTGCCTCCTCCGCAGTTTTAGCATACTCTATCTCAGGCACGAGCTTCTTGAAATTCTCCATGGCCTTGGGATCGTAGCCTATCACTCGAGCTCCTCTTTTTAGAAGCTCCTTCACTATGGGCAAAGCTCTGGTCTCGCGTATATCATCGGTCTCGGGCTTGAAAGCGAGTCCTAAAATTGCGATCTTCATGCCTTTAAGAGAGCCCAGCTCGCGCTCAGCCAGCTCCACCACATGCCTGGGCATATACTCATTGATTTCCAAGGTTCCCGTGAGGAGCTTGGGCTCGTAGCCCAGCTTCTTGGCAAGGTATATAAGGGCCTTGACATCCTTGGGAAAGCATGAGCCTCCAAATCCAGCACCCGCATTGAGAAAGTAGGGAGAGATGCGATGGTCCATGCCCACGCCCTTCATAACCTCGTAGACATCTATGCCCAGCTTCTCACATAGAATTGCAATTTCGTTGGCAAAGGAGATCTTCATGGCAAGAAATGCGTTGCTCGCATATTTTATCATCTCCGCTACCTTGATAGAGGTGCGCAGAATAGGTGCTTTTAGCGGCCTATATAATTCTTCAAGAGCATCTCCGCTTCTCTTATCAAGTTCGCCAATCACAATTCTGTCCGGATGGAATGTATCGTATATTGCGAGCCCTTCTCTTAAAAACTCAGGGTTCATGGCCACTCCAAACTCGCCCCGCTTCAACCCGCTCTCCTCCTCAATTATAGGCACTACGAGCTTTTCCGTGGTGCCGGGAAGCACGGTGCTTTTTACAACAACTACGCTCCCCCTCTTCAACCTTCTTCCTATTTGCCGGGCCGCCTCCTCCAGATACTTGGTTTCCATGCCCCCATCCTCCCGGGAAGGCGTGCCCACGCATATGAAGATTAGATCGCGATCCTCAATATCGTAATCTTTCGTAGCTTTTAGGTTCTTGCCCGCATGCTTTTTCAAAAGCTCATCGGCACCAGGCTCGTAGATGGGACAAAACCCCTCGTTTATCTTCTTCACCTTCTCCTCATCTATATCTATGGCGAGAACATCGTGCCCGAGCTCAGCAAAAAGCAAGGCGGTAGTCAAACCTACATATCCTGTGCCCACAACGGCTATCTTCATAGCCCCAAATCTGCAAACATATATATAGAGTTAATCTCATTCTCAACCATGAAGGCTGTGATACCCGCCGCCGGACTTGGCACCAGGATGCTTCCCGTGACAAAGACCCAGCCCAAGGAGATGCTTCCTATACTCAACAAGCCTGCAATTCATTATGTTGTAGAAGAAGCCGTAAACTCGGGATGCGAGGATATACTCATTATCACAGGACGAACCAAGAGAGCTATTGAGGACTATTTTGACCGCAGCCCCGAGCTGGAAGAGTTCCTGAAGAAAAAGGGGAAGGAAAAAGAGCTTGAGGAGATAAAGAGAATATCGGAGATGGCAAACATAATGTACGTGCGCCAGAAAGAGCCCCTGGGATTGGGACACGCGATTCTCATAGCCGAGAAATTTGTGGGTGATGAGCCCTTTGTCATCCTGCTCGGTGATGATATAATAATCAACGATACGCCGGCAACAAAAACGCTTATTGATATTTTCTCACAGAGCGACGATCCAGTGATAGGCGTTATGAAGGTGCCCCGGGAAGAGACTAGCAAATACGGAATAATCAAACCCTCGGCGCTGAGCAAGCCGCCGGTTTATGTGGTGGATGAGCTTGTGGAGAAGCCTGAGCCTGAAAAGGCGCCATCCAATCTTGCAGTTGTGGGCCGGTATCTTCTCACCCCCGAGATATTCACGTATCTTAAGAATATCCAGAGGGGCAAGGGTGGGGAATATCAGCTCACAGATGCACTTAAGCTCTTTGCTTTTTCCCGCAGATTGCTAGCCTTAGAGTTGCAAGGCACGCGCTTGGATATAGGCTCTCCAGAATCGTGGCTCAAAGCCAATATATTCCTGGGGAAAAAGGAGGGGCTAATCTAAATAGCCCTTGGCCCGCATAAACCATCCTAATTCGCGTTCCACAAGCTCCACTTCTTCCTCGCTCAAATCCTTTTTCCAGCGTCCTGAATGGCTCTTGCTCAGATCCATATTGAGCATGCGGGCATCAAAGTGCACGCCTATAAAATCGCATATTCGCTGTAAGGTCTCCTTTGTATGGGATACCAACTCTTCCAAAGAGATCTCAATATAGGAATCCTTGGGCAGCTCTCTCTTATCCTGCTCCCACTTTAGAAGCGTGTTCTTTATTATGGGCACTGCCTCCGCCGCTCTATTTCCGCCCCAGGTCTGGCGCTTATACGAGCTCACAACATCCCTGGGATCGCGATATATGTGGATTAGCCGCATCTCTGGAAATAGGTCCCGGAGAAATAGGGCATGATTCAAGTTGGTGGGTGTCTGCTCTGCCACAATCTTGGCATTGTACCTTTTTGCAGTCTCTTCCCATATTCCTGCGACGAAATTCCTCGCAAGAGCTACCACCTCGCTATACTCAAAGTGCCGGGTCACATACATACGGGGAGATATTTTCGTGCCATAACCCTGCCAGTAGCCGCTGTATTCCGCGATGATAAGCTTGCTCATAAAATCATTTAGAAGGCGCTTAAACTTATCCCTTGAGATCAGCAAAGAGAAAGGTATCTTCTTATAATCGAAGAAAGGCTCATCTTTCCATTTTCCATCCATGGTAATATGATACTTTGGCGGGGAGATGTGGAACTTTGGATAAATTTTCCACGCTGCTATCTTGTAGAAATATCTTAGCTTCGATGGATAAAGCTCATCCATGAGACGAAGAAAATTCACGATTGCCTCTTGCCCGTGATACTGGTCCCATTCATAAGATAAGGAGAATACCAGATCTCTGAGCCCGTAAGGGTCTACGATGAACCTTGATTCAAAGGGTATGGTGAATATGTCGCGATGTAGTGATAGGGTTCTGCCGAGCACTGTGGTCCCGCTTCTTCCAGTGCCTCCTATGAATAGGGGTATCATTTTTCTACTCCCATCTCACAAGCTTTTTGCTCTTGGCGCTTTCCATGGCTCTCTCAATAATCTCAACGGCTTTCAGGCCCACAAACATATCCGCCTGAGGTCTCTTCCTCCTCTCCACGCTGTTCACAAAATCTATAAGCTCGGCCTTCAGAGGCTCGATGTAGGGCACTCTCCTGACAAACTCTCCTTCGTTCTTCACCTTCTCATCCACAATGGCCGCATCGTAAATCATGAGCTCATCTGGCTTGAGATAATCTATTCTCGCCGCACTCTCTGTGCCCACAACTTCCAGAACCCTTATCTTCTTCCCGAAGGGATAGTTCCACGATTCCCAGATATAGCCCTGGGCTCGAGAGAAGCCCATATAGATGAAAGCTTCCTCCTCTATGCCCTTCACATACTTGCTGCTGGTAATGCTCATTATCTCCTTCGGCTCCTCTCCAAGGAGATAGGTGTAGATGTCCACATCATGGATGGCCAGGGCTAAAAGCACGCCCATATCGCTGCGGGGATATCTTAAAGATAACCTTCGAGTGCTGAGTGTGACGATCTCTCCCAATTCACCCCTCTTTATCATCCCCCGCAGCTCGTTCAGCGCTGGATGATAGCGGAAGATATGGCCTACCATGAGTATCCTCTTCTCCTTTTCCGCTATGGAGATGAGCTCCCTGCACTCTTCGCTATTCTCCGCCATGGGCTTTTCAACGAGAACATCTTTACCCTGGAGCATGGCGTTCTTGGCCAGAGGATAATGGCTGGGCGTGGAGGATGCAATATCCACGGCATCTATATCCCCCCTGCTGAGTAGCTCTCTGGGGTCTGTGGAGTACTGGAACCCGAAATCCTTGGCAATGGGCTTGACTGCGTCCTCTCTTATATCGCAGAGAACCACATCTTCAATCTTTCCTTCATCCTTGAGTTCGCGCCAGACCTTCGCATGGTTCCTGCCCCAATAGCCTGTGCCTATTAATGCGATCTTCATATTCATCACCTGTAGAACTCTTTAACCTTATCCGCTATAAATTGCACATCCTCCTCGCTTAAGAATGGATGCATAGGCAGCGAGAGTATCTCATCCACTATTTTCTCGGTGACTGGGAGCTTTACAGGAGGAACAAGCTTTGTTATGGCTGGCTGCAGATGAACAGGAATGGGATAATATAGCCCGGTAGCTATTCCCCTCTCTTTGAGATGCTCTCTAAGCTTATCCCTCTCCCTCGCCCTTATAGTATATACGTAATACGCATGCCTGGCCCATTCTTTGGTCTTGGGAACGAGAACCACGTCCTCCAGAAGCTCGTTGTAAAGCCTCGCTACTTCATTTCTCCTGTTTAGCCACTCTTCAAGATGTTGGAGCTGCACCCTTCCTATGGCTGCGAGAATCTCGCTCATTCTGAAATTGTAGCCGAGATATTCATGGGTGTACTTTTCTCTTCTACCCTGATCATGGAGAATGCTTATGAGCTCGCCTATCTCCTCGTTGTTTGTGACTGCCATGCCGCCGTCCCCACCAACGGTTATGACCTTGGAGGGAAAGAAAGAAAAGGCGGCAGCGTCTCCAAATGTGCCCACCTTCTTTCCGTAGTATAGGGCTCCATGAGCCTGCGCGCAGTCCTCAATTAAATAGAGCCCTTTATCTTCCGCAAGCTCCTTAAGCGGCTTTATATCTGCAGGATGACCGTAAAGATGCACCGCCACTATGGCCTTAGTCTTAGGAGTTATCTTCCTTTTTGCATCATCCACATCAATGGTGTAGGTTTCCTCGTCTATATCCGCAAAAATTGGCTTGGCGCCCATATGCATCGCTGGAGTCACAGTCGCTATAAAAGTGTGGGAGGGTGCTATGAACTCTGCCCCGTTCTTTATGCCCAGGGCATCATAGATGAGCCATAGAGCGGTAGTTCCGGAGCTTGTGCTCACAGCTTTCTTAACTCCTATATAATTTGCAAACTCCTCCTCAAACGCCCTGGCCTGGGGTCCTTTTATGTATCTCTTGGATTTTATGACCTCAACAGCAGCGTTGATTATCTCATCATCCACATACATCTCTACCAGATTGTATTTCATAATATCACCCTTTTTAATAGGATAACTCATCTGCCCATTTAATTATTTTCGCAGGATTGCCAGCGACTACAGCGTTATCGGGTACATCCTTGGTAACCACGGCACCTGCACCTACAACCGCGTTCTTTCCAATTCTTACTCCCGGAAGTATCGTGGCATTTGCACCTATCTTGGCATTCTCCTCCACTATCACGCCCTCAAGATGTTCTTTCACCCCGGGATATCTGGGATATTTCGCATTGGTGAGCACTACCCGCGGCCCGATCCACGCGTTTTTCTTCAACACGCAATATTCCGGAATGAAGGCCTGGGAATGTATGCGCACCCCGTCTTCGATTTTCACCTTGAACTCTATAACGGTATTTGTGCCTATGCTCACGTTATCTCCGATTTCGTTGAACTCTCTTATCCTCGTGCCATGACCTGTCTGAAAATTCTTGCCTATCCTGTTACCAGCGTATATGCTGGTGTGGGACCTTATAACGGAATCGTCGCCTATGTAGGTCTCGATCTCTCCTATTTCATATCCTCGAGGAAGCACACCGATGACAACGAAATCCCCGATTTTTACATTCTTCCCCAGATGCACCCTGCCAATAAGCTTGTAGCTCGTATTCTCCATGCTGAAGGGATTGAACTCTGCAATATAATTATTTGCCTCATAAAATAAGGATGTTTCGTCCCTTCCACAGAGTGTTAAATCCCTCTCTGAAAACTGCAATGAGCTCTCCCCGCAGCTCAGAAGTGAGAGTGCCAAGAGGAGATAGAGCTGCGATGCCCTCTTCATCCCCCTGAGGATAGTAAAGATAGAGCTCTGCCCCCAATCTCTCACAAATTCTATTAAGGAAGTCCACACTTTTTTTGAGCTTCTTTATTCTCTTCAGCGAGTTTATCACCAGGGTACATTCTTTTATCTTCCCTCCCCTATCTATCCAGATGGGCGTACCGATGCTCAATAATCCACGCAGATAAGAATCGCACATTAGCAAATCTGGAGAAGCTCTGAGCGTCTCTCTCTCAACACTTTCATAGTATTCACCCACGACGAATCTTAGTTCTACGCTCTCTTTTCCCACACTCTTCTTTATCTTCTCCGCCTCTTGCCTGTGGATGTTGATTATGAACTCTTCCACATTATCCAATGCGTAACTTGGCAGAATATAGGATGCTTCGCTCTGCACCTTCTCTATTAGCTTCTTATCGAGGATGTAAAGAATCGTTATCTCATCGCAGAGCTGCGTTGCTCTTTTCAGCGAATTATTCGCATAATTTTCCTGATGGATGGGTATGAGACATCTCATTCACGAAACCCCCATCAAGGGCCACAGTACCGTGGCCATGAGAAACACGAGAGCTATGCCCGCAGCATCTGCGAGCATTCCCGTCTTCAGGATATCCTTCTGCCTAAAATAACCTGTGCCATAGGTCATTATATTGCCTGGGGTGCCCATGAGCAGCGCGTAGCCAAATCCTCCGGCAATGGCGATGGCCATGCTCACCATGAGCACGCTCATGCCCATGGCGGATGCTATTCCTGCGCCTATGGGCAGCATTAAAGCCACGGCGGCGGCATGGCTCATTGTCTCGGTCATCAGCACGGTTATAAGGAGGAGTATGAGGAGAATTAAGTAGGGGTTCTCTCCCACAACAGCGATTATTGAGGATGCTAGCCACTGAGATGCGCCTGTTATCTGCAACCCCTTGCCCAGAGTCATGGCACCGCCGTATAGCAATATCACACCCCAGGGCATGCTCCTCTCAATATCCTTCCAGGAGAGGATATTGAAAACGAATAGAAGGACTGCGCCTATTATCACCGCTACGGCGATTCCCCAGCTTCTTACGGTGAGAAGAATCGCAAGAGTTAGGAGAATTATGGCCAGCACTATGCCCTCCTGTTTCCCCATTTTTTGCATGCCCTCTATTTTTGGAGGCACAAACTTCTCAGGTCTGTGCAGCGTGGTAATTATAAGCCATAGTATGGGAAGCATGATGAGGGTGATGGGAAGTGCCATGAGAAGCCACTCTGCGAAGGATACATGTATTCCGTAATTCTCCGCGAGATATGCCACGGTGTAAGGGTTGCGTGCTCCGCCCATGAGCGTGGCTACGCTTCCAGCTGTTGCTCCATATGTTAGCGAGATCATGCCCGCCTTGCCCATATTGCTGCCCTTTTCCACGGCGATAAGCGAGGCGCCTATTATTGGCAGAAGAAGCGCTACCACCGCATGCTCGGAAATTATGAAGGACATGCTTGACGCGAGCACTAGAATTCCGAGAATATAGAGCCTGGAGGATCTTCCAAACATGCGAAGAAGATGATACGCAATTCTCCTGTGCATCCCGCTCTTCTGCACACCCGCAGCGAGGATGAACGCGCCTATGAGGAAGAACACAGCCTCATTGCCAAAGAACCCGAAAACTTCTTGGGGAGGAAATATGCCCAAGACAGGGGGAATGGCCATGACCAGCAATCCTGCCATGCCCAGGGGCAGAGCCTCGCTTATGAATAGAAACGCCGCGAATACCAGCATTCCGAGCATCATCTTTCCATCATATGACAATCCATTCGGTGTGGGGATAAAATAAAAACTCGCAAGAATGAGCAATGCGATTAAAAGATACGCGAGTTTCTTTTCATTCAATTAACCCTCGCCTCTTCATATAGGCAAGGACCTTCTCAACACTCTTCTCCACACTCTCTTTATCCGTGTCGAGGATCAGGTCTGCAGGAGGATCTGTGGGCTCTTCAAAGGGATCGTCTATACCAGTGAAATTCTGTATCTCTCCGTTGAGCGCCTTCTTGTACATCCCTTTTACATCCCTCTCGATGCATACTTTCAGGGGACATCGAGTCCACACCAGATGGAACCTTTCGGGCCCTATTATATTCCGTATATCTCTGCGAATCTCGTTGTATGGCGAGACGAAGGTGGCCAGCACGATGACATCGTTCCTTGATAGCAATTTTGCAATAAATGCTACTCTCTCTAAATTCTTGCGTCGATCCTCCTTTGTGAAGCCCAGATCCCGGGATATGGGGCTCTTTCTTATTATATCTCCATCCAGACGCTCAACCCTGTAGCCTTTGCTTTTCAATATCTCGTACACTCTATCTGCGATTGTGGTCTTTCCGCTGCATGGCAAACCGGTAAACCATATAGTTGCACCTTTCATTCATTCACCTCCACTCTACTTCTATATAACGATGGATCCACAGCCTTAACCGCAGAATCCACATCTAGGATTCCGCCAAGAAAATCGTTCACCCTCTCAATCTCCCTGCGAGGATTCTCTATAACCTTGTTGTACCACACAGTTATATAATCCACATCTCTCCTGTGCTCAAGGAGAGAGAGCGCATATTCATTGAGCTTCACGAAGGCTATCTTCTCCTCCTCGCTTAGCGGCTTCCCGGACATCTTCTCCATGGATGCAAATATCTCCTCCATATCCCTTCGCATGTAGATTATCTTGTACTTGAAACCCCGGGGAAGGTATCGAAGCCCGAAGGCCGTGATTTTTATCACCATACCCTCATATTTCTCCATGGGAAACTCGCCCTTCATAAGACGATTTATTATCTTTCCCCCCTCAAGTTCAAAATAGCCCCGTGGATTGTGCTCATCAGGCTTTCTTTTGTTGTCAAATGCAACTTTCATACCCCCAAGATAGAGGATCTGCATCATCATAGACGTACCTGATCTTTCAAGCCCTGAGACTATGTAGTTCACCATCCTAGTACCTCCAGAATTTGAGAAACGAGCTCTTTTCCCTTGCCTCGGGGAAGTATTGCTCCCATAACTTCCTCCTTGCCACCCGCGTTGTATCCCAATCTTTTTGCCATCTCAATAAGATGCAGTGCAGAAGCTTCGCCGTTGGGGAATCTTATGTAAAACTCGTCCCTATCATCCTTGTGGTTCACCACCATTGCAGGCTTTCTCATACCCCATGCTATTCTCCTGGTAACCGAGGATATGATCATATATGGGCTGCTCATCTCAAGATACGCGTAGTTTCCACAATCTTCCGCTCTGCGGCTCCATGCCTCAATCTCCCTGGATATGAACTCCAGGTTCCTGTGGAGTTTATCGTTCTCAATCACTTCCCTTATTCCTTGGAGAAGGAGATGCACATTATCCGTCACCTCTTTTCTATCGTTGAGCTTGAAGCTTGAATCTAAGAGCTCTACGGCAAGAAGCAAATCATCAAGGCTCAATTTTTCATCGTGCATCACTTTCTCCACGATTTTCCACTCTTCTATTTTCTCTGCATCCGGACCCTTATCGCCCAGTATTCCTAGAGCAACAAGATAATCAGGGGGATACGAGAATCTTTCCATAAGAACTCTGGTGCAAGATGGATACATAACGCCCATAAGATAAGGGTTGTAGTGCTCTCTCGCGCATTCCACCCTCGTGGCCCGATGATGATCGTAGATGTATACCTCAGCGTAATTGCAAAGCCTCTTCGCTTCTGGCAGGTTCATATCCAGAATCACTACTTTCCCGGAATCTTTGACCCTTTCAAAATCCTCGGCATCCAGGTAGAAATTGCCAATCTTGGGAGTGAAAAGCTCATCCTCCCCATGGATTCTTATATAAATGGCAGCGGAAGCTATGCCATCGGTGTCCCAGTGATGCACTATCATCCCATCACTCCACGAAGGGGTTCTTAAAGGAGAGGATTACCTCGGCCACTTCAGGGCGCATCATAATCTCGGGAGGCTTCTCACCACGCAGAAGCATCTCTCGAATCTTCGTTCCCGAGAAGTTCACGTGGTACTCTTCGCTATGGGGGCATATCTTCTCATTGACCACCGTCCCGCACTTCTTGCAGTAGAAGAAGGAGCGGAAGAATAGAGGAGTTATACCGAGATCAGGGTACTCGTAGAATATCTCCTGGGCATCGTATGGACCGTAGAAGTTGCCCACGCCCGCATGATCACGACCTACTATGAAATGTGTGCATCCAAAATTTTTGCGCATTATTGCGTGGAATATGGCCTCGCGGGGACCCGCATAGCGCATCTCAGTTTCTAGGATTCCTAGGGTTGCCACATTCTTTGGATAGTAATGCTCAAAAAGAGCTTCGTACGCCGCTATTATTACCTCATCACGGAAATCTCCCTTCTTCTTCCTGCCTATGAGTGGATTTATAAACAAACCGTCCACGAAGGTGAGCGCGGTTTTCTGCACATACTCGTGGCCCACATGGGGCGCGTTTCTCGTCTGAAAGCCCACCACGGTTTTCCAGCCCTTCTCCTTGAAAAGTACCCTGGTCTCTTTTGGCCAGAGCTTGTATCTCGCAAACTCTGTTGGTGGATCGTTTATCAGGGTTATCTTCCCACCCACAAGATGCTCCTTCTTATTCATAAGCGCCGCTACTCCCGGATGCTCTATGCTCGTCGTCCCGTATACCTTCTCCGCATACTCCTTCTTATCGTAGGGATATATTTCCTCAACCTTGAGAATTGCAATTGGCAGATTACTGTAAACCAGGGCAACTTCGTCCTCCTTTAGAAGCATATCCACATCTTCCTTATCCACATCCTTCACAATGGGGATCGTCCATGGCAAGTCATTGGCCAGTCTTCCCTCCTCAAGAACGTTCTCAAAATCCTCACGGCTCATATAACCCTCAAGGGGCGAAAAAACACCGTGGCCTATGTTGCCAAGATCCCTCGCCTCATCAAGGGTTATTGATAATCTAGGTAGCTCCATCGCCTCCTCCCTGACCCTATCGCTGAAATCTATCCTCTCTATGAGCTTTCCTCCATGGGGCTTGACCATTAAAAACACCTCAGTCCAGATAACCCAGAGCCCGGAGCCTCTCCTTTACCCTCTCTTCATCTTCCTTGCTGAATGGCTCCTCGCCTTCTTCATCCTCTGCTATGATCTCACGAAGCACATAGGTAACATAGCTGCTCACACTGGTGAATCCTGTGCCCTTTATGCGCTCCTCAATCTTCTTGAATAGAGGTGTTGGTATGGACACCGTTGTATACTTCTTCTCCTTCTCTTCTGCCATTCTCATCACCTTTAATTATATTTAATTAAGGGATGCTGGCATACTATAAAAATCTTGGTGGGAGCACCACATTTATCCTCCTGCCGCATTTTTTGCATCTTCCCTCTTTGCTGAGCCCAACTATTCTGGTGTGGTAATATACCCTCTCTATGAGGAGATTTCCGCATTCTGGGCAATAGGTGCTCTCATACTCCGGCTCCCATGTGTTTCCCAGGTAAACATACTCAAGCCCTACGTCCTTCGCTATCTTATATGCCCTATGAAGAGTTTTAACAGGCGTTGGTGGAAGCTCTGTAAGCTTGTACATTGGGAAGAAGCGGGAGAAATGCACGGGTATCTCCGCATCTAGATCTGCTACCCAGGAAGCGAAGTTTCTTATCTCCTCCTCGCTATCGTTCAATGTGGGAATTATCAGATATGTGAGCTCCACATGCTTTCCAGCCCTCTTTACTTTCTCCACGCTTCGTAGCACAGGAGCAAGAGAGCCTCCCGTAATTCGCCTGTAAAAATCTTCGCTAAAGGCCTTCACATCTATATTGAATGCGTCAATGTATCTGAGAACTTCATCCAGGGGCTCTTCATTTATATATCCATTGGTCACATAAACGGTGTATAGGCCCTCCTTCTTGGCCATCTTCGATACATCCATGGTGAACTCATGCCATATTACAGGCTCGTTGTAGGTCCAGGCTATGCCTTCATAATTTTCCGCTATTTTCATCACATCCTGGGGGCTCATATCTCGCAAGAATGGAGCTTCGACGCCTACCTGACTTATCTCCCAGTTCTGGCAGTGGCGGCATCGGAGGTTGCAGCCTACCGTGGAGAGCGAGAGAACCTCAGAGGTGGGAAAGAAGTGAAACAGGGGCTTCTTCTCAATGGGATCCACCGCTATGGAGGATACCTTTCCGTAATTGAGCGTATAGAGCTTTCCTCCAATATTCTTTCTGACCCTGCACACACCCACCTGCCCTTCTTTTAGGACGCATCTGAAGGGACAGAGCTCGCATCTCACCTTATTGTCCTCTAACTTTGTCCAGTACTTCGCTAAAATGCTCATATCCTCTACCTCCCACCTTCTTTCCATCCCTGAATATTCCTCCTTTGCCCTTGGAAACTTCACCGATTCTTTTACCCAGGATCTTAGCATCAGAGGTGTAAATCAGCTCGTACTCACCGCCAAAATCAATAACAAGATGCTCCAGGGGAATATTGTAATCCTCCGATACCTCGTAGGCAAGCTTGTGCACGGGAATCTCATCAAAATCCACCAGAAAGGCGAGATTGTTTATATTCTCAAGCTGCGTAATAGTTGAGCTCAAACCATCGGAAATGTCCATACATGAGGTGGCTCTACCGGCAAGGCTTCTTCCCTCCTCTATTCTTGGATGCACATCCAGCAAATGCTCATAGGCTTCCTTAAACCCATGCTTCCAGAGATAATACCCCGCAGCCTGCTTTCCCAAGGCTCCAGTTACATATATACCATCACCGAGCCTAGCGCCTCTTCTTTTCAGTATTTTATTTCTCTCCACCCTGCCTATGGCTATACCGCTCATTCCTGCTATACGAGATTCCTTCAGATCTCCGCCTCTATACTCCACGTGGTATTGAGAGAGAAGAGAATTAATACCCCCTACGAGCTCCTCTAAATTCTCCATGGGATAATCGGGGGGAAAGAACATGGATGCCATAAAGAGCTCGGGAATGCCTCCCATGGCCGCTATATCGCTCAGATTTATGGCGGCAAAGAAGCTTCCGATTAATCGAGGATCCCACTCGCCCATGAAATGTGTTCCCTCGCCTATGAAATCCGTGGTTATGAGATCATAATAATCTCCGCGAGGAACATAAACGCAATCATCGTATTCTTCCCTCTTTCCCAGCGTTTCCCATATTCTATCGATAATGCGACGCTCTCCCAGCTCGGCAAGATGCATATTTCCATATTCTCTTCTCGAATATTAAGGTATCCGCACCTCAGAAAAGGAAGATTAGTGCTACGCCCACAACTGCAAGCACCGCTCCAAATACTCCCCGCAGATTTACCTTCTCCCCGTACATGAAATAGACTACGGGGATTATCATTATGGGAGTCATGGACATCAAGGTGGATGCAATTCCCACCTGTGCGTACTTTATGGAAATCATGGAGAGCCAGAGCCCCACGAAGGGACCTATCAAAGAGCCAAGAAAGACCAGTTTCATAGCATAAACATCCTTCAACCCCTTCAAAAGATGCCCTGGCTTTTTCCATAGAAGCAGAGTGAGCCATATTATAGGTGCGGCTGCCGTTACCCTAACTACAGTGGTTGACAGGGGAGATAGAGATGAGCCAGCAAAGAGCATCCCGTATTTAGAGAATACGACTCCTATACCCTGGCCAGCAGCCGCTATGACCGCAAGGGTCACTCCTAACATCAGGCTTCTGTTCTTCCTCACAGGCACCTCATCTTCTCCCCTCTCTATAATAACTATCCATATACCTAGGAGAACGAGGAATATGCCTATAAGAGCCATCAAGCTTGGTATCTCGTGGAGAATCGCATAGCCGCCCACCAGGGAAAAAATGGGTGCCATGGATGAAACGAGAACCGCCTTTCGGGGCCCGATTTCGATAAGAGCTCCAAAATAGGCAAGGTCTCCCACAGCAAGGCCCACTATACCGCTTAGCGATAAAATCAGAAGCTGCATCTCATTTATGTGAGGAAAGAAGGAGCCAAAGAGGATGAAGTGAGAGAGGGAAAATAGAAAACCGCTTATGGCGATCCTGAGAGCATTTAAATTGAGCGCTCCTATTCTGCGCCCAACAGTAGTGAATATGGCGGAGGAAAAACTCCACATTAGCGCCGCCAGAAGTGCGGCTATCTCTCCACCTATCGGAGACATGGGAGAATAGAATGGAGGAGAGAATATATAATACTTTCAGTAGCTTCTCTTAATCATATAATCCGCAAGCCAGAGCAGGAAATCCTTGGCCTCTTGGTTCTTTACATTAAGGGCGTTGAGTGCTCTCTTTCCCTCGCTTACCAGCTTCTCCGCGAGCTTCCTGCTGTAATCCAAAGAGCCTGTTTTTCTCACTATCTCTCTCACCCTCTCCAGCTGCTCCAGCGTGACCGCAGGATTGCCCAGAGCACTCTCTATAACTTTTCTCTCCTTCTCGCTTGCCTTTTCCAGAGCTTTGATTATGAGCAGTGTCTTCTTACCCTCCGCCAGATCGCTTGTCACCGGCTTACCGAGCTTCTCCTCGCTACCAAATAACCCGAGGATATCGTCCTGCAGCTGGAAGGCTATGCCCACCGGGATGGCGTAGTTTTCCAGACCTTCAGGCGAGGCTCCTGCGAGAATTGCGCCTAGAACAAGGGGGCCTTCGATGGTGTATCTTGCCGTCTTGTACTTGTGCAGGAGGAGAAGATCATCTTCCCCGAATTCCTGCACCATACCGGAATATATGTCTATTATCTGCCCGTATCCCGTGTATTCGATTATTTCATTGAGCTTCTCTATTGCTTTCACCTTCCTCTCACTGGGGAAATTGGAGGATGCGAGTATCTCCATGGCATAAGCATTCGCCAGATCTCCGAGGATTATGCCCATATTCTCCCCGAATCTATGAGGTCTGCCGCCGAACCCCTTTTTGAGATGTATATCCTCGTAAATCTTATGCACCGTCTTTTTCCCGCGTCTCAGATCACTCTCATCCATGATATCGTCGTGAATGAGAAGATAAGATTGTATCAGCTCCAGGGAGCTGGATGCCCTGAATATCTCATCACCGCTACCACCATACAGCTGGTAACCGAGAACCATGAGTATGGCCCTTATCCTTTTCCCACCTCTAAGCGTATATTCCTCCAGAATCTCGCATGCCTCCCGAGAGCTCCAGTGCTCCAGCGCTTTTTTCTTTTGCTCAAAGAATTCCCGTAAACACCCTTCTATCTTCTCTTTATACGCCCTCATTATCTCCTGCGGCTCCATTCTTTCACCTCAGTCCCCATGAATTTGAAAATAATTAACTTTTCTCAAGAAGCACGAAGGGAACGAGCATCTCCTGAGGAGATAAGCCTCCATGTAGACCAACGGCTCTAAACGCATCGCTCCACACGCCAGTATTACCTCGGGGGAGAATTATGTAATCGGGCAATCTCTTCCTCAAATTCCTCTGCTCTTTTCCCTCTCCGAGAATTCCTGAGCGAAGGATATATTCTTTGCTCCATATATCCCAATCTCCCTCCTCCGGGACATCGCAGTGGTAAACAAAAACGTCCCTGGGAGAGCCTGCCGGAGGATTCTCGCAATTCCACGGAATTATCTCTTTCTTTTCTATATCTATCTGCCCATGGTCCGCGGTGATGAATATTGCCGCTTTACTTTCTTTCCAGAGCTTCTCTATCTCTCTAAAAATTCTTGCAATAAGCTCTCCCGTTTCCCTGGAATGCACCCCATATTGATGCTCTGTCGTATCCAGGTAATCTATGTAGAGATAAATGAAATTCTCCTTTCTCTTTCTGAGCTGGAGAAATGCATCCTCCAGATTTTTGTAAGGCACGATTTTAGACCCTTGCATAAGGTAATGGGTATAGGATGCGTCAGCATAATCTTCACGGAATAGAGAGGCACTTGAAATTCCTTCTCTACGCTGCTTCTCAAATATTGTGGGAAGCCTGAAAAGGGGTGTCGGCGAATAGCCCATCTCCACAAGCAGATCATTTCTATCGGAGTCTAGAGTGGTGAACGGCAGAGTTTTTATCACACCGCCGTATTCCTCGTAATACATTCTAAACTCCAGAATTCCATGCTCTTTGGGTGCCAAGCCTGTGTAGAGGGTTGTAAGAACATTGGCAGTGGTGCTGGGAAACAGGGAGCGAAGAATGGAAAACTGCGGAAATCTTCGGTGTAGCGCGTATTTCTTCCAGAGATTCATTCCAAGGCCATCAACAAGGATTAATATGAGCCTGTCTCCCTGCGCATCTTTGTAATCTTCAAGCGCCATGGTGTTTTTTAATCCAAAGAAGTTGAGAATTGTGTGGGGGATGTTGAATACTCCCCTTCTGAAATCTGGAAGAATACGCATCTCATTTCCTCCGATAAAGACGTTTTAGGAGAAGGGGCACTGTAAGCGAGGAGATTATCACATAGGTTATGGTGAGTGCCATCACCTGGCTTCCCAGAGGTTGCCCGAATATGCCTTTGGCATAAGCTAAAGTGGCGATAACAAGCGCTACTTCCATCTCGGGGACCATGCCCACGCCCACCCTCCAGGAATCGGACATCTTTAAACCACCAATTCTTGAGCCAAGAGCGCAGCCCAAGATTTTCCCGATGAAAACCACGGGTATTATAGCAAGGAGATAGAGATTGAAGTTTTCAAGCATGGGTATATCTACCAGAGTTCCCACATTCACGAAGAAGATGGGGATGAAGAGGGAGTAAGCTATAACCTTCAGGGGATTTATTATCTTTCTTTCCTGGGTTGACTGCCCTATGAAAAGTCCTACGAAAAATGCGCCTGTTATTGTTGCTATATGGGATACATCGGCAAAGTAGGCAAAGAGAAACATCAATCCCAGAGATATGGTAACAAGAGCATAAGGTCCGTGGAACACTCTATCCGCATAGTTCATAACCTTCTCAATGAGCTTGAATTTTGCCATAATGTATATGGTCACAAAAAATATAAGTAGCCCGATAGTTAGTTCTATGGCCTCTCCATGGCTTAAAACTATGGTGACGAGAATTATGCCAAAGACATCATCCGCCACTGCCGCAGTTAGCACAGTATTGCCTACCTTGGTGTTGAGAATGCCTAGGTCCATCATGGTTCTCACGGTAACTCCCACACTGGTCGCCGTGAATATTGTGGCAAGAACTATGCCTATCCGCAGAGGAAAATGAAGAAGATATATGGCAATTGATAGCACAAGAAGGAAGGTTATGAGGACCCCAAGAGCACCTGTGAGAATCCCCGATTTTCCGCTTCGCTTGAGGTCGTCCAGATTCGTTTCCAGACCGGAAAGAAAGAGAAGAAGAAGAATACCTGTCTCTGCAAAAAATTGGAACGCTGGATGAGCTACCTCCAGGTTGAGAGAGAATGCGTAGCTTCCGATGAATCCTGTTTCTGGAAGCACGAAATTGAAAAGGGAGAAAAGGATACCAATCATTATCTCTCCTATCACCGCCGGCTGATTTTTTCGCATAAAAATCTCATCGACTATTTTCACAAGAATCAGGGCTAGAGCGAGCTCAATGAGCATTTTTAACACTCTCAATCCAGGCAACTATCATCTCCAGAATGTTGAGATCGCCGATAATGTGCATATCATCATCCACCACCGGCAGCTCCTTGAGATTGTTCTTGAACATTTTTACAAAGGCGTCCGTTATATTTTCATTATCTCTCACATACACCGGTGGGAGCATTATATCCTTGGCCCGTGGATTGCCGCTGAGAAGAATAGGAAACCTGTAAAGTATATACTCCTGAGGGATGTATTCTGAGTAGAGATACTGCACCAGTTCTACCACAGGAATTATACCCACTAGCTTCTTATCCTTATTCACCACATATACTGCGCGGGTTTTAGGATCCTTCACAATTTCTTCTGCCACCCTCAAAAGATCATCGTCCTCATCTACCACAGATGCCTCTTGGGTGATGAGGTTTCTTATGTCCCGCACCTTCATTTTTCTCATGAACTAAAGATATGAAAAGATTTGAAATAAATTTTTTCATCGCTGCTTCTCTTCCCTGAGAAAATTTCTAAGGTAATATGATCTTCCCCAAAGCTCATCAATTTTTCTCGTAGCATCATTTATTTTCTCTACCTCCTTAAGCATCTCATCTCTTAGCTCACGAGGTACTTTGAGCTCTGCCAATCCTTCAATTACCGCTAGAGGATTCCTTATGCCATCTGCAAGAGCCATGAGATCTTCCATGACCCTTTCGATTTCCCTGTACGCTATTCTACGTGCTTTCTCTAGTTTGGCGGATTTAATGGAGAATGCAAAATCTTCAGCAAGCATCTCCAGAAGTGCAATCTCACTCTTTTCTAACTCACTCTTTAATTCAAGAACCAGAAAACCTAGGGGTCTACCTTCATCGGGGAGGGGAAGAATAAGGAATTTTCTACCTTTTATCTCCATTTCTTTGATTCCTCTCCAATCAATGATCCTTCTCTCAATCTCTTTTTCCGCATCTTCCCGGCATTTGCAGCGAGGTTTTAATGCACCACTACCTTCCCTTAAAAATACGCATACGTTTCCAAAGTACTCCTCTCGATTCAGTCTCCTGCATACAAGTTCCACTATT
The DNA here is from genome assembly GCA_026993785.1 of DHVE2 group archaeon. GTDB lineage: Archaea > Thermoplasmatota > Thermoplasmata > Thermoplasmatales > Aciduliprofundaceae > S014-41. The sequence goes on along the minus strand of JALWRZ010000010.1, from coordinate 280,472 downwards.
TTTCCAATTTTCTTCTCTTTCAGAAATATCCTGCCAATAGAGTTTACCATATTGAGAAGTTTTCCGTATCTTTCCAAGGACTCTATCATCTTTTCCCCTATGCTCTCTATGAGAGTTACATCCTTGGCAAAGTGAAGAAATCTCAACTCCTGATAAGGAGGTTTATAGGTGCTTACACTCACTAAAAATCTACCGCCCACAGTCTCCATCACCACCTCATTGATTTCCATGGATGATCCTCTCTTTATCATCTCCACAAAGGGACACCCCGGAGGTGGAGAGGGGCTTCCATGAAAAAGAGTGTAGCATTTCTGTCCAATAACTTCTTCCCTTGGCCTGTTGAGAAGGTTGAGAGTCGCTTGATTCGCATCCAGTATCTCTTGCTCAGGAGAGAGAATCATAACGGGATCAGGTATAGAATTAAAAAGAATTTTCCACTCTTCTCTTGCTCTCTTCTCTCTATGATACTCCTCTATCATGGGAGTTATATCCTCCACGATTCCCTCATAATATACTCTGCCATCCTTATCTTTGAATTTTATAGCATATTCCTTCAAATATAGAACCTCACCTCCTTTCCTCTTCCATCGGGAAACCCCTACAAAATAGCCATGCTCCTCCATTGCCTTCAAAAATCTATCTTCGTCGTATTTCTGACGAAAAAATTCTTTTTGGGATATCAATTCCTCTGGATTTTCATATCCCAAAAGTTTTGCCAGAAAAGAATTGATATAAACGATGTGCCCATCCTCCCTGATGCGATAAACTCCCAAAGTTGCGAATTGAAATAGCTGATGATAGTGAATAGGAGCATTGCTCATGTAAAAAATCGACATGCATTCAAAATATTTAAGCCCTTTTCCAATAGAATGCCTATTTTCCCTCAATTTTTTCCAAAAGAGTTGGCAAATATTTCACGCTAGGAATAACATAATCTGCGCCATATTTCTTTAGCTTCTCCTCACTTTCGAATCCTGTGAGAACCCCTACGGTTATTACGCCTGCTTCTCTTCCAGATTGCATATCTGGCCAGTAGTCTCCCACAAAGATGGTTTCTCGGGGCTCAACGCCCATCTCCCTCAGGGCCCTTTTTATAAGTTCTGTTCTCTTCCTTCCATCCTCATAGTTATCCCTGCGGGTGTATACAAAATCCACATAGGCATCCATGTTGAATTTCTTCAGGTCCTTCCACACCTCTTCGCGGGGAACCATTCTGCCGGTTATTATGCCCACCTTTATGCCTCTTCGCTTTAAAAATTGCAAGGTTTCAAGTGATCCATCTATTGGTGTGTCTTTCACGCATTCCAAATCGTTGTAATGTTCCAGAAAATAGTCCCAAAACTGGCGATGCTCTACGGGGATGAATATATGGAGATCATCGTTCTTGTAATGCTTTATAAACTCCTCCCAGGAGATTTCCTTAGCATGGAAATGCTTCAGGGCCAAGTTGAATATCTTATGAAACCTGGGAAGCGTGTTGAGCAGGGTTTGGTCAAGGTCAAATAGAGCGAGCCTAAGCATATATCTCCCTATCTCTGCAACCGATAAATAATTTTGGAATCTTGAGGTCTTTCTCATTTGAGCGAATTTTGCGGCAAAGTTTTTATAGAATAGTTGGGTATGTTAAAAAATAATGAGGAAAATCTCAAATCGGATAGTAGGGGCAATGCTTGTAATCCTCATAGTGTTGTTAATAATCTTCTCGTATACTCTCATCAAAGTTTACTATGCACCATCTCAGCCCAGCGAAAATAAGCCTAAGCTTAGAATAGGGCTGGATAAGAATATCCCCCCATACGCGTATTACAATGAGAAGGGAAACCTCGTAGGTTTCCATATCGATCTGCTTAATGCCATGGAGAAATACACGCCCTATTCCTTTGTCTACGTGCCCATGAACTGGGATAGAGTTATCGATTCCTTGGAAACAGGGTATGTAGACGCTATAATAGGTGTTGTCCCTACACCCCAGAGAAACAGGACACTCAGTTTCACAGAACCTTACACAACACTTAATTTCATCCTATTTAAGAATAAAAACGCGCCTAATGTGGGATCTATTGGTGAGCTTGAGGGACATAAAGTGGCGGTCATTAAGGAGGATATTACGGAAATAAAGTTGAAGGAGTATATGAATGAAACAGGTATAGAGATAAATCTTATAGAAGTGGACACCACCCAGCAGGGGCTTATATACCTGAATGATGGATATGCTGAGTATTTCATCTACGAGGAAAAAACGGGTATCTTTGTGATATCCTCCCTTCATCTTCAAAATGTGATACCTACCAGTGTGAGATTTTTCTCTCTGCCCATATGCATGGCTGTAAGAAAAGGTGATACAAAGCTTTTAAATATCCTCAATACCGCGCTTGCTAAGGTTAAAGAATCCGGGGAATACAGTGAAATTTACTCCAAATGGCTTATTTCTGAACAGAAGCCAAGGGGCTTCAACTACGCCTGGATTGCTGTGGGTATCATCCTTGCGCTAACCCTAGTTCTCGGAGTGGAGTACATAAGAACCTGGAAGAGAGAAAGAAACGTAGCCCGAAGGGCAATGAATTTAATGCAGCTCTCACGACTTCTGTTAGAAAAGATGCCTGTGGGAATTATGTACATTGTGGAAGGAAAATGTTACTACATAAACCCCGAGGGGTCAAAAATTTTGGGCTATTCAATAAAGGAAATAAACGACCTGGGTATTACGGATATTCTTATGGGTGGGGAGGAGATAAGCATAGTTGCCAAGGATGGGAAGGAGAAATGGCTCTTGGTGAGAAAAATAAGATATCGCAATGGATACATTCTCAGCTTTATCGATGTGACCTCCCTGAAGGTCATGGAGAGAAGGGACAAGAGAAGGTTTGAGGAAATCAACGAGATGCTGGACTCCCTTAGAAATCCTGTTCAGAATCTTCTTTTTGCATCAGAGAACATAGAAAGGGAGGATATGCAGAAGATAATAAAGGACAACGTGGAAAAAATTGCGGAAATTCTCAAAAAAGATATAGAGTGAGAGGGTCAAGTGCCCGGAGTAAGCCCCCTTCTGTTACGAAGGGGCACCTACGGTTCCCCCTTCTAACCCCCTCCCTGAAGGGAGGAGGGCAAGGGAGAGACGCGGTGCCCCCTCCTGGCGGCATCCGACTAAGCGCCCTACCTGCGCCTCGTCGGGCAACTCACAGGCGCGGCTTGGGCTTGCTCCGCCGGGGTCGGCCGTTTCAACAAATCCCGCGGGAACGTCATCCGCAGGGAATCATCCTGCCCCGCGGGCTGTGTCGTTTCTGCTCCGTTGCCATCCCTCTCGGGACCCCCGCTTGCGCGGGGCCGGCTGCCCGATGGAGGGGGGACTTTCCTCAGGAAGGGACACCTACGGTTTCCCTTTCCAAACCCTTCCCTTCCGGAATTTAGGGCCGTAGATGTCCGCTTCCCGTGGCCGCCCTCGGGCTCTTGACCCTCTGTTTTTAGCCTTGCTCTTATTTAATTCTTTTGCTGATTCTGTGTTCATAGGCGTGCTTCAGTTCTTTAACAAAAATCTATATAAAGAGAATCCCATTTACCGTCGAGGGATTGAAAATGTCGTGGAGAGATGTGGAAGTTAGAGAACTTAAGGTTGGCGGGTATATGGTTATTGACGATGAGCCCTGCAAGATAGTTGAGATGACCACCAGCAAGCCGGGGAAGCATGGTGAAGCCAAAGCAAGAATAGTGGCCATAGGAGTTTTCGACGGTCAGAAGCGAAGCGTTGTCTATCCTGTGAAGCATAAGGTGAAGGTTCCCATTATAGAGAAGAAAGAGGCGCAGATTCTTGCGGTAATGGGCGATGAAGTTCAGCTCATGGATTCCGAAACCTTTGAAACTTTCGAGCTCAAAATTCCTGAAAATCTCAAGGACCAAATTGCTCCGGGTAAGACCGTGCAGTATTGGGAGGCTCTGGGCAAGAGGGCCATCATGCGTGTGATGGGCGAATAGATATGCGATTGCATTTTGCCGATGCAGATTCGGATTTCGAAAATTCCTATTTTATAATATTTGGGGTGCCATTTGATGGTACTTCATCCTATCGTGCCGGTTCTAAATTTGCCCCGGATGAGATAAGGAAGGCATCCTACAATCTTGAGAGCTATCTTTTAGAGCACAACTTTTCTATGCGTCAGGTTAAAATGCACGATATGGGCAATATTGGCAGCCTGGATGAATTTGGCTCTGCAGAAAGTGTTATTGAAGCAGTATACTCTACATCTCTCTCTCTCAGGGATAAGTTTCCCATAATGATTGGAGGAGAGCATTCTATAACAATTGGTGCTGCAAAGGCCTTGGCAGAGCAGGAGGATACGGGGATAATATTCATAGATGCACATGCGGATTTCAGAGATGAGTATCTGGGCAATAAATACAGCCATGCCTGTGTGGCAAGAAGAGCCTACGAGTATCTAAGGGGCAAAGTGGTGTCCATAGGGGTAAGATCCGCATCCCAGGAAGAGATTTTATATGCAAGAAAAATTGGATACCGGTGGATAACCTCCTACGATTTCCTTGAAATGGGATGGAAAGACGCCATAGAAAATGCCCTAGAGATTCTCAGCGCGGATAATGTTTATCTCTCCATAGATATCGATGGGATAGATCCATCTTTTGCCCCTGGCACAGGGACTCCTGAATATTTCGGACTCACACCACTGGATGTCAAGCGTATTATAGATTTTCTGGGCCCAAGATTAATAGGTGCTGATATCGTAGAAGTTTGTCCCCCTTGCGACAATGGCAACACCTCTGTGCTCGCAGCGAGATTAATTCAAGAGATAGTTGCAGCCGTCAGCAGACATTAGATGATTTATAAAAGGAAAATTTTATATGTGGCTCAGCATTACGCCAAATGCTGAAGCGCACAAACTGCTCCGGTGGTTAGGCCCGCCCGATGGGCAGGCAAACCACCAAATCCATGCTCCGGTGGTGTAGCCCGGCCAAGCATTAGGGGCTCTCAACCCCTCGACCCGGGTTCAAATCCCGGCCGGAGCACTTCTTTTAAGATTATAGACGCTGAGGAGCCACCTCATGGGGATCTAAAATCCCCCACTCACGGCCATTTCTATTATCTTTCTTATTTCCACTACGAACTCCATGGGAATATCTTTAAGCAGGGGATCCACAAATCCCTTCACTATGAGCTGAGTTGCTTCTTCCTCTTTTAGTCCGCGACTCATGAGATAAAAGAGCTCTTCCTCTCTTATCTTGCCTATGGCCGCCTCGTGGCTCAGCTCGGCATCATCCACGTGGGAGACAAGACCCGGATAGGTCTCCATCTTTGCAGAGGAATTAAGTATAAGGGCATCACAGCTTATATGCCCCTTTGTTTTAGGAGCCATTGCTTTTATGATTCCCTTGGTTATTACCCTGCTGTTGTCCATTATTACGCTCTTACTGGCATTGAGCCCACGGGCACCAATGCCCTGAAGATACATCTCACCACCCATGTCTATATAAAAATCCTTCTTGCCAAGGATTATTGTGTTGAGCTCCACGTAGCCACCTTTGTCTACCCAGTATTTGGGATTTGCAATATTGCTTTTACCAGTTCCGAGACCCACGGTGGTGTTTATGAACTCTGCATTCTTTCCTACCCTCGCGCGAGTCATAGGGCGAGTATGCACATACTCTGGCCAGTTTTGGAGCACGCTCAATCTAAGTTTGGCGCCCTCGCCTATGTATGCTTCGGTCATGTCGAGATGCAGAGAATGCCTCAGGAGAATTGGAGAGGTGCATCCCTCTATAAGATGTATCTCACTTCCAGGCTCAGCTTCTATTATTATATGGGGTGCCTGAGCTAATGCGCTGTTCTGTATGAGAAAGAAAAGATGCAGCGGCATGGGAACCTTGAGTCCTGACTTTACACGGATATAAACTCCACCGTTCCACACCGCCGTATGATATGCAGCCAGTTTACTTTCTCCGGGATCAAAGAGATGCATAAAACGCTCTTTAAGATGGGGATGGTTTCGAATAGCATCCTCCATGGATTCCACAATAAGGCCCTTCTCTCTCCATTGCTTCAGAAATTCATTGAGCACAATACTAGTATCGCTCTGCACTGCCAGACCGGTCACATACTTTTTTTCCACTTCTGCTATCCCAAGACGGTCCAGAAGGCTTCGCATCTCCGGTGGCAGATCATCCAGTGATTTTACCTCCGGAAAAATCTCTTGGCTGCGATGGATCACAAATTCCAGAGGATCTTTTATCACTGGGTCATTATGAGGAGCTTCAAGAAAAGCTTTAAGGCCTCGATATCTAAGCCTCGTCATCCATTCTGGCTCTTTATTTCTTTCGCTTAGTAACTCTATCTGTTCCTCTATCTGGTATCTTATTTCCTGGGCATCATTCATTGCACCCACACTCCTCAAATACCTTTTTGAAACCTTCCTTCTCAATTCTTTCCACAAGCTCCTCCTTTCCACTGAGCACTATGCGACCTTCCTTGAGGATATGAACATGCACAATTTTGGGATCTATATGCTGCAAGATTCTCCCGTAATGGGTTATGAGCAGTATGGCCATCCCCCTTTTATGAAATTCCCGCATTTTGAGGGATATGAGGCTTAGAGAATCCACATCCACTCCACTGTCAGGCTCATCTAAAATAAGAAGCTTTGGTTCAAGTAGTAGAGCTTGGAGAATTTCGAATCTCTTTCTCTCGCCCCCTGAAAAACCCACATTTATGTAGCGATGCAGCATATCGGGAGAAAACCATAGCTCCTTCGCCTTCTTGGCGATGATTTCCTGCGCTTTTAATGGCTCCATACCTTTTACCTTTTCCAGAAGAAGCCGAAGATAGTCGATTATCTTCACCCCTTCTATCTCCTCAGGATGCTGAAAAGCCATAAATATGCCCCTTCTGGCTCTTTCATCGGGAGATAATCCCACAATCTCCTTTCCCTCAAACTCTATTTTCCCTTCCTTTATCTCATATTTGGGATGACCCATAAGCGCTAAAGCTAAGGTGCTCTTCCCTGAGCCGTTGGGACCCATAACTATGTGAAACTCACCCCTTCCAACATTAAGATTAAGTCCATTGATTATTTCCTTATTTTCCACAGCAACCCGAAGATTTTCAATTTTAAGCAGCGATTCCATACATTTGCATTGTATCATCATTTTTAAATATTACTGGACAAATCTGTCCATAATTTTTCTTCGTTTATTGACGAAGAATGTATACGATAAGAGTTAAATAGTTTCTTCTCTATTCCCTCAGCAGGTGAGACTATGGTAGGTATTGTAACATATGGGAGCTATATTCCCATCTACAGGATAAAGACTGCAGAGATAGCCAGAATGTGGGGTGATTCTCCCGAACATCCCGAGAAAGGATTGAATATCCAGAGCAAATCGGTGCCTGGATACGACGAGGATGCTGCCACCATCGCTGTGGAAGCACTACGCAACGCACTGCGTAGAAAGAATATTCCAAGTGAGAAAATAGGTGCTATTTTTGTTGGAAGCGAATCTCATCCCTATGCGGTTAAGCCCACCGCATCGCTTATTGCAGAGGTCATTGGCTCTTATAACGCCCACGCTGCTGATCTAGAATTTGCATGTAAAGCAGGAACTGCAGCAATGCAGAATGTATATGCCATGGTAAAGGCGGGTATGATAGAGTACGGCGTAGCTATAGGTACAGACACCTCCCAGGGTCAGCCTGGAGATGCTCTTGACTATTCTGCCTCGGCAGGAGGAACCGCTTTTATAATAGGAAAAGAAGGGGTAATTGCAGAGATAAATGAGACGGTGTCTTTCGTCACTGACACACCCGATTTCTGGCGCCGAGAGGGGCAGAGATATCCCTCCCACGGGGGACGCTTCACCGGAGAACCAGCCTACTTTAAGCATATTATCTCGGCGGCAAAACTGCTCATGGAGAAAATGGGAACCACAGCTAAGGATTATGATTATGTTGTATTTCACCAGCCCAACGGCAAGTTTCCCTATCGCGTGGGGAAGAGGTTGGGCTTCACGAAGGAGCAGATAGATCCCGGATTGCTAACGCCCTACATTGGGAACACATACTCGGGTGCAACACCAACAGGATTGAGTGCAGTCCTGGATATCTCCAAGCCCGGGGATAGGATTCTGGCAGTATCCTTTGGAAGTGGCGCAGGAAGTGATGCCTTCGATATAACGGTTACAGAGGAGATGGAGAGGTTCAATAGAGACGCAGCTCCCAAGGTTTGGGATATGATAAAGAGGGCCAAGTATATCGATTATGCTACCTACCTCAAATTCCGCCGTATGATAGTGGAGGTGGATTAAATGCGCGATGTGGCAATTATAGGCGCTGGTGAAACCAAATACGGAGAGCACTGGGAGAAGAGCCTGCGAGACCTGGCTGTGGAAGCAGGCTTAAAAGCCCTTGAAGACGCAGGTATATGCGCAGAGGATATACAGGCAATATTTGGCGGTAATATGAGTGCCGGTAGCTTTGTGGGCCAGGACCATGTGGGTGCGTTAATCGCCGATTTTGCAGGTCTGGCGGAAACAAAGATTCCCGCGCTGCGTATAGAATCTGCCTGCGCCAGCGGTGCTGCTGCTCTGCATGCAGGATACATGGCTGTAGCCTCGGGCCTTTACGACATAGTTCTTGTGGGCGGTGTGGAGAAAATGACGGATTTGCCGGGAGACATGGTCACGGATATACTGGCAGGAGCTGCAGACCGTGAGTGGGAAGTTTTCTTAGGTGCTACTTTTCCCGCACTTGGAGCAATGATGGCCCAGAGATATATGTACGAATATGGACTTACAAGAGAACAAATGGCTCTACTTCCTGTTATTGCCCACAAACACGGAGCTATGAATCCAGATGCACATTTTCAAAGAGAAGTAACCGTTGATCAGGTACTTAACGCTCCAATGGTTGCTGATCCTCTCACTATTATGAACTGCTCTCCGGTGAGTGATGGCGCGGCGGCTGTCGTTCTTGCCTCTGCAGACATTGCTAGGAAATACACAGATTCACCTATTAAGATAAGTGCCTCAGTAGCAGCTAATGATTACATATCTCTCCATGCAAGAAATTCTTTAACCACATCTCCTTCAACAATTGAGGCAGGAAAGAAAGCATATAAAATGGCAAAGAAGGAACCTAAGGATATTGATTTAGTTGAAATACACGACGCATTCTCAATAATTGCCCTAATTGGGATAGAAGATCTGGGCTTTGCAAAAAAGGGCGAGGGTATAAAACTGGCAGAAGAGGGACAGTTATATTACGATGGCGATCTGCCCTACAATGTATCCGGAGGTCTTAAAGCCAAGGGCCATCCTGTAGGCGCCACAGGCGTGGGCCAGGTTGTTGAGATTGTTAAGCAGCTGCGCAATGAAGCCGGCAAAAGACAGGTACCCGATGCAAGGGTTGGATTGGCCCACAATGTTGGTGGAACAATGACCTCAAGTGTGGTGCACATTCTGGAGGTGATGTAAATGGTCGTACCTCGTTTCTGGAGAGAGCGCAGATATCGTTACAATCTCATAGGCACCCGCTGTCCTGAGTGCGGCACCGTTTATTTTCCTCCCCGCAACGTATGCCCAAAATGCGGAAGAAAAAGCCTGGGAAAGATGGAAGAATTTCAACTAAGCGGTGAGGGTAAGGTGTACTCCTACACTATTGTGCATCAGAATGTTCTGGGATTTAAGTATCAGAAGCCGTACATAATGGCAATTATTGAGACTCCCGAGGGACCCAAGATCACAGGGCAGATAGTGGATGTTGAACCCGAAAAGGTGTACATAGGCATGCCCGTGAAAGCGGTTTTCAGAAGAATTGCCGAGGACGGAAAGGCTGGGATTATCCAGTATGGCTATAAGTTTGTTCCCGATTGGAATAAGATGGAATTGGAAAAAGAGGGTACCTAAATCTTATCTCTCTTTTTCTCTTTATATCCGATATGCCGGGTGAGCTTGGAATGAATATAGCTCTGAGAGGCTCTCTCGCAGCTCTCTAGCCCTCTCTTTGAGAGTTAAGTATTTAAATCTTTTGGAACTTTTTTATCCAACCTCTTTTTAAATATTTCTTCATAGGAGGAGTTGGTGATATCATGGATGGGTTAGGGAAGAAGATAGTTGTCGGGGTGCTCGTCGTAATAATTACGCTAAGTGGAATAGGCGTATTTCTTGCTCTCAATTCCCACAGAGTGCCAGAGGAAACAGCGACACCAGAACTGATCTATTCAGGGATGAACGTAAAGAATCCTATGGCGACGGTGGATAAAGACGGGGATTCTCAGCTGGATTCTGTTGAGAATTTAAATGTGGAAAGCAGTCCCATAGAAGCCCTTACTCTCCTGGATGAAAACGGTGATGGCATCCCTGATGCCTTGGAAATTGTAGATAGCAGTTATTCATCCTTCCCCTCGGATAACTCCCATAGCCAGGGATTTGCAGTAAGCGATGGAAACTACATCCCAGGGGAGAAGGAGAGAAGCTATCTCAAACCCAAGGAATTGGAGGATCGCGGTTCTCTGTACAGAGTTTTCCCTGGTTATGCAATGGATATAGAGAGAGGAATGGAGAAAAAAGGATTATTCAGCCTAAGAGAGAGAATAAAGGTTGGAATCTACGGTTTGCCCCTACCTGATTTGGAGTGGATAGAGAAGCAGGGAAGAAAAACCATGGTCCCGGGATTCATGCGCTTTGGTCCCCACGGCTTCAACTGGACTGAGTTCAATGTAACCAAGTTTAGGCATGTGGTGAAGTATGATAACAACAGCGATGGAAACTATGAGTATTACAAAGAGGTTGCATATCTTAATCTCACCCAGGATGAGAATAAAAATGGTGTCTACGAGGTTAAAATAATCCGTTATCACCTGCATTTGTACTTTGATAACAACAGCGATGGATATCCTGAGTACGAAAAATGGCTGGATGCCATGTATTACAGCGAAGATGCCAACGAGAACAATGTTTCTGAGGTGAGGGCTGTAGCTGCTTTGGAAAGAATAATGAAGGATGAGAATAGCGATGGTAATCCAGAGATTGTCCGTGCAAAAGCGGTTGGCAACGAAACATGGGATGAGGATGAGAACGGTGTGTACGAGAAGCATCTTGTTATGCTTGGAAACACTATTAGATACGATAACAACAGCAACGGGAATTATGAATATGTCTGTGGCTATTTTGCAACTAAACTTACCGTGGACAGGAATGAAGATGGAAAACCAGAAATTTTAGCGGTGAGTGTTACTGGCTACAAAAAGGTGGATAACAATGATGATGGTAACCCCGAATATGCAAGATTCATTCACTGGAGATATCTCAAAAAGGATTCGAATGAAGATGGAAAATTTGATTCACTCAATGGAATGGCAGCTTCCGCTGTGTACTTTGATAACAGCAGTAATGGATATCCAGAGTATGTGGATGCAAAGATAACCGGTGTATCCTATGAAGATACCAATGGAGACGGAGTAAACGAATCTGTGTGCAAAGGCATGGCAGAATGGAAGATAGAAAATCCCAACGATGATGCCTATAACGACACTGTGGAATTCAAGCTTTACCTCTCCAACGAATCGGAGCCCAATGAAGGTTACTACCAAAATGCTAGAAAGCTGTTTGTTCATTATATCTATCGCGATGAAAACAGCGATGGAAATCCAGAATACAAGAACTTCAAGATGGCCGGATGGATGTACTTCAATGCCACAGGTCCAAACGCTACAGGAGCTACGCATAAAGCAGTTCTCTGGATCAATTCCACCATGAAGGATGAGAATAGCGATGGTAATCCGGAGATGAAGAAGAGCAGAGTCTTCTATAGAGAGCTTTGGGACAAAAATAGGGATGGAATATATGAAAAAGAGCGGGGCTTGAGCGAAATTGCCTACGCCTACGATAACAACTCCAACGGAGTATTTGAGAGAAAAGCCATAAAGATGGGCGGTTATCTTGCCTACAGGAATTCTACCACGGGCAATATCACGGAGATACATCTAGTGGTGCTGAGGGGCAATGAAACCAACATCGATGATGAAGGTCTCGCAGAGTTTCAGAATCACACGTTTCTTGTAATTCATCGGATAGATAAAAATGGAAATGGGAATCCGGAGTACCTGGAGGTATGGGGAGTAAAGCAGCAACAGTTCTTGAATGATACTGGCCTGATCAACATAACAATTATGGGCAAGTACTGGTACAGAGATGCCAACGACAACGGGCTAAGAGACCATTATGTGTTCAAGGGTGCAAAGATAGTAAAGGTAGATTATAATCTGGATGGAGAATGGGATAAGATTACCACATCCATCATCTATCATAGCGGCTCCGATGAATAATTTTCTCTATTTTTCTTTTTTGAATACCACAACGCCGTTCACATAGGTTTCCAGCACCTCTATGTTTCTAAGCTCTCTCTCCTCTACCAGGAAGGGGTCCTTATCCACGATTACAAAATCGGCCAGTTTTCCTTCTTCCAAGGTTCCTATGTTTTTATCCTCGAATAGAATATACGAAGAGCCCTGGGTGTAGGCGTACAGGGCTTCTTCTAAGCTCAGTGACTCATGCTTGGTATCTTCATAATGAGACACCTTTTCGTATTTTCCCCGGGTAACTGCAGCATACACCGTTTCCCAAGGATTCAGCACCTCTACCGGAGAATCCGTGGAAAAACCTATATCCACGCCTTTTTTAAGCATACTCTTGAAGGGATAAATCCATCGGGCTCTTCTTTTCCCTACCCTATTCTTGGCCCACCAATCCGTGATAACAAAATGGGGTTGAACAGCCGCTACGATTCCAAGAGATGCCATCCTTTCAATTTGATCTTCCCTTAGGATGGAGGCATGCTCTATCCTATGTCTCCTCTCTTTTATCCCTTCCAAGTTCTCATATACATCTAAAATCATATCGATGGTTCTGTCCCCTATTCCATGGAGCGATAGCTGTAAGCCGGCCTCATGTGCCTCTTTCACTATTCTTCTCAGAGTCTCTTTATCAATATTGGGATATCCCGAGGTAGTGGGATCATCGGCATAAGGCTCAGAGAGCCACGCCGTTCTGGCACCTAAGCTTCCATCGCAGAGTATCTTTACGCCATTTATTTTAATCATATCATCTCCAAAACCCCTTCTTATCCCCAGCTTTTTGAGAGCATCTAAAATATCAGTGTTGCCATACATATTTCCAGGCTCCCTTTTCCCGGGGTCTAGATAAACCCTCACCCTAATTGGCTTCCCCTCCAAATCCATTAATGCCTGAAGCGACTTTTCATCACAGCTCACAAAACCAACAGTAGTGACTCCCTGGGAAACGGAGTACTGCATTGCGTCGGAGATGAATTTTCTATAGTCATCTAGAGCAAGCTCTTCTTTGAATTTCTCTCGCGCAATCTCGAATGTCTCCTCTTTCACCACACCAGTTATCTCACCACTATCATTCCGCATCAGTCCGGGGAGGTCGGCATCAATTAAACCTATGATTTCCAGAGCCTTTGTGTTGAGAACAGCAGCATGGAGACATACTCTGGAGAGCATCACAGGTTTATCCTCCACGACTTCATCAATGTCCCATCGGGTTGGCCATCTTCGCTCCTTAAAAATTTCGTGGTCCCATCCATGCCCAAGAATCCATGTGGTTTCAGCTTTTTTTGCATATTCCTTGATTTTTCTCTTCAGCTCTTCTATGCTCTTAATCCCCCTTAAATCCACCATGTTGAGGTACATCCCGAGCTCATCCAGATGCATATGGGAATCCACAAATCCCGGAAGAACTACACGTCCCCCTAAATCTACAAACTCTCCATTGAGCATCTCACATAGTTTCTTGGCTGTATGGGTAGCTCCTGAATAGATTATCTTTCCATCTGCAACCACCAAAGCCTCCACCACTTTAATCGGTGCAAAGGATGAATAAATTTTACCGTTTATGAAACAGGTTACGCTCTTCATATCATTCACCACCGGGATAAAAGATATTCTTGCAACTCTATATAATCTTTCCCATGAAGAGGGCGAAGCCCCCTTTCTAAACCTCGAAGGGGGGCAAACCCCCCTTTCTAAACCCCCCATGAGTTTTGTTGGTTGCAGGAGGGTATGGGAACCCGCTGGTGGTTCCCAGAGGAGATGTGCCATAAATATTCAGTTGCACAGTGGTGCAAATTATAAATACTCAAAAACTATAACCTGCCCAATGAGTGTAACCTTAGGTTTCCTCATGATTCTGACCGCAATACTTATCATAATTGCGCTCCCAAGATTCAAGGTGAACATAGCGGTAGCCATATTCATCGGCGCGCTATTTCTTTTATTTACCCTTGGGGCCAATTGGAGCAAGGTCTTAGAAGATCTCAAAAACTGGAAAAATTTATGGAGAATCGTGGTCATAGTTTTTCTTTCCTTATTAATTGTGGCCCTTATGGAGAAGATAGGATATCTAGAAGTTATGGTAAATGCCGTCAAAAACCTAACTTCCTCTCTTGGGGCATCTATGGTATCCATCTCTGCATTCATAGGACTTCTGCCTATGCCTGGCGGTGCATATGTTTCAGCTCGACTTGTAGACCCTTTAGCTAAGGAATTAAAGCTTGACCCTATTGAAGCAACATCTCTTAACTATTGGTTCCGTCATTTATGGGAATACTGGTGGCCTCTATATACGGGAGTAATTGTTGCTGCAACTACATTTAATCTCACTATCCCAGATTTCGTTATCCATATGTTTTTTCTCACGATACTGGCAATCACCGGAGGTTTCATATTTCTCTATTACCCGATTATGAAGAGAAAAAACATAAAGAAAGGTGCATTAAAAAATGGAAAGAAAAGGGAGTTTCTAAAGCTTCTCTACTCCTCCTGGCCCATTCTGTTGGTTATGATAGCAACCCTTGGATTTCGGGTGGATTTGTTTTTCTCTCTTCTTTTCATCGATTTACTTCTCATAGTCCTTCTCCTCACTAAAAAAAGAGTGGAAGATGTGAAATATGGCATTAAATTTGCCCTCAAACCTACATTTCTCGGAGTAACTTTTGCCGCGCTTTTTATGAAAATCGCTGTGTTGGAAACAAACTCCATGTATTACACCTACGAATCTTTCAATATGTACCATGTGCCCAACTTTGTGGTAATAATGCTTCTTCCTTATCTTGCAGGCTTCATGACAGGAGTGACTGTGGCTTACGTGGCCGCAACTTTTCCGCTTCTTCTAGCATACCCCATGACCTATCCCGCAATAGCCCTCGCCTATGCATCGGGCTATGCCGGACACCTCACATCCCCTGTACATCTATGCCTGGTTCTTTCTGCCCAGCATTTTAAGGCAGATGTGTATAGAGTGATAAAAAGAGTGCTTCCCTCAGTATTTTTCGTTCTTGTTGTTACCCTGCTCATCTATTTCTATTTCCTATGATTTACGAGTTTCGCAACTTTGATATAATGTGAGAATATGCACCTCTATGGATTTAATACTGACTTCCCAAGATGATCTGGCCTCCTTAAACATACGGGAAAAACTGTTCTCTATGGAGGATTGGAAAAAGATCGGCACATTTCAAAATTTCCCGGTATATAGAAATGAGAGGTTCTATATGGTTCATATAAAGGGTCCCAAGATTTTCGCGGAGAATGTAGATATGGATATCAGGGAGAAGCTGAGAATAGAATTTGATAATATAATCGTGGCTTCCAAGCACAGGAGTGAGGCACAATTGCGCAGCCTGACTGTACACCCCATAGGAAATTGGGGGAAGGCTGAATTTGGAGGTAAAGATAGATGCGTGGTTCTCACCAATCCACATCTTATGACTCAGGCCCTAAGAATATTGAAAAGCAATGTAATTCCTGGTTACAATGTGTCCTTCGAGGCAACGCATCATGGCCCCTATTTAAATACGCCCACATTTTTCATTGAGATTGGTAGCACGGAAGAGGAGTGGAGAGATGACAAAGCCGGGGAGGCAATCGCAAAAACTATTCTGGCACTGGAGGAGAAAAGGTATCCCTCCGCGTTGGGAATCGGTGGAGGACATTATATGCCCCGCATAACTGATGTAGCCCTAGAATACAAAATTTCCTTTGGCCACATGATTCCCAGATACGCAGTGGAACATATAGATGAAAATATAGTAAAGCGTGCCTGTATCAAGAGTGATAACTGCAAAATGGCGTACATCCATAGAAAGGGACTAAAAGGAGATGAGCGAAGAAAGGTGATAGAAATTCTCGAGAAAATAGGAGTTGAGGTTGTGAGCTCCAAGGATTTGGAAAAATTGTAAAAATTAAGAAACGAGCTTTTGGTACCAGCTTTTTTCCTCGTATTTCTTAAGCAGAGGATCTTCCTTTGCCTTCTCTTTAATTTCTGGGACCAGTTTTATAGCCATTGTGAGAAAGTTTCTGGCACCCATTTCGTTCTCTTTCAGGCTCATTATCCTGGCCTTCTGGAACAGCGCATGGGCATGCTTTATGTTTCTCTTGAGGATCTCGTTGAGATACTTTTCTCCCTCCTCCAGCTCCCCTTTCTCAATAAGCATTCTTGCTTTTAGATATAGAAGATCCTGCGTGATCTCTTTTTCCAGAAGAGAATCTATAAGACGCTCTGCATGCTGTGTTTTTCCATGCTCAAATAGGAACTGGGCAAACTGTAGATTGGCATTCTCTTTCAGAAGCTTATCCCTTTCCTCTTCCGGCAGCTTATCCCAGGTTTCTAGAGCCTTCTCTATCTGTCCATTCGCATAATAATTCAAGAAATCCTCGTAGGTATAATTCTCCTCAAGGGGAATTTCTTCAATGCCCTCGATGTTAAGATCCTCGAAAAGCTCCTCTACTTCTATAGGCTTGAATTCCTCTTCCTCCTCACTCTCAACTATCTCCCCGTAGAGCAACTGCACCGTCGGATCATCTGGATACTTCTCCAGCAACGATTTTGCAATATCCAGGGCTTCACTATATTTATTCTGCTGTTTAAGCATATATGCCTTTGTTATGAGGAGATCCTTGTTATCAGGATCCAGTTGCAATCCCTTTTCCAGGTAACTCTCCTCCTTAGTTAAAGAGGCCAGTTTGTTGTACACGATGAGAAGATTCTCTTTATCACCTTTCTTCTCCAGGACCTCACCGTATTTCTTGAGAAGCTCAACATTGTTAGGCTCTATCCTGAGAAGCTTTTCAAGTGCCAGCTCATTACTCTCATCGATCTCCAAGGCCTTCCTGTATTCTTCCTTTGCCTTATCAATCTGACCCTGTAAGCGGTAACCATCACCAAGAAGAATGTGGGCTTCCACATTTTTCGGATCGATCTTTATGGCCTCCTGAAGGCATGAGATGGCGTAGGGTATCTGCGTGTTCCTTTGCAGTAGATTCCGTCCTATATCTACCCAGGCGCGAACATTTCTGTAGTTCAATGTTTTGGCTTTCTCAAGAGCTTTTATGGCGTATTCGTAATCCTTGAGGATAAGCATATTCTCTCCTGCTTCTGTCAAAATCTCCGAGATCTTATTTTTATCCTCATCCCTCATTCTTGATATCTTATCCATGTCCTCGGTGACCCACCGTAGTATTCTTCTAAGAAGTATCTGCGCCTTATCCTCCTCTCCCCTCTTTATGGCATCTTTAGCATCCTCTAAGGTTCTCTCGTAGATCTTTAGAGTGGACTCACTCCTTCTTCTACCAAACAGAGGCAAATTTATCACCCATTACAATAATTACTGAGGGATATAATGCGCATTGTGCTTATAAAACCTTCGCCACTTTGCTTAATTTTTCAGATATCTTTGCTTCTTCCATTGGGTAGTTGTATCACAAATATGCTCCCTTGAGGCTCATTATTCTCTATCCATATTTTGCCATCATGGAGTTCCACTATCATCTTCACTATTGCAAGCCCCAATCCGCTCCCCTTCTTAGAGGATAGCCTTTCAAAGGGCTCAAAAATCCGTTGTTTCATGTCGTCAGGTATTCCTGGACCGTTATCGGCCACTTTTATAAGAAGTGAGCCATCACTTTCTTCCACCGATACCCTCACTTCTTCAGCCCCGTACTTGAATGCATTATCAAGCAGATTCATAAACACCTCCTCGAGAAGCGGATATGCGTAAAGCTTAGCTTCTCCTATGTTCATCGTAATCCTAGCATCTTTGTATTTTTTCTTTATTATGGATGCCAATCTTTCCAATGATTCTCTGAGGTTTATCTCCGTCTTATTCTCCTTAATCCTACCCATACCAAGTTTGGAGAAGAGCCTTACTTTCTCAATGAGGGTAAAGGAATGCTCTAGTGCACGAGATATGCCGCTGAGGTATTCCTCGTTATACTCTTCTTCCAGCATATCCAGATAACCTCGGGCCACCGAGAGAGGATTCTTCAGATCATGGCTCATTATGTGGACCATAAGTTCCTGAAAATTCTTCGCTTTCTGCAATGCTTCCTGTCGCTGAAGTCCGGCCAGAGTTACAGCGACATGCTCCCCCAGCATATCCAGTAGATTTCTTTCCTCCTCAGTTATACTATCCACTTCATCCCTCTCAACATCTATGACTCCAAATACCTTGTTTCCAACAATTATAGGTGTGGCGTATTCGCATCCTGTACCTTTACCACCTCGCACATACAGGGGATCCTTTTTAACATCGGGAACATAGTAGGGCTTTCTGTTTCTTGCAACCCATGCCACAACACTTTTCTCGCTTTTGAGCTTAACTTCTCTTATCCTCTTTGGATCATAACCACGATAATCCACAAGAATTATTCTATCACCTTGCACCTCGGAAAGAGCAGCATAGGAAAAATTAAGTATTTTGAAAAGTGCGTCCATGGTCATAGCATAAACTTCCTCTTTGGTTCTTGCCAGCTTGAGATCACGGAAAACTTTTACCAGAGACATGAGTTTTTTCTCCATATCCTTCATGGGAGTAATATCCTGAAGAGATACTAGGTCTGCGGATACACCCTCCCATTCCACAAGTGTGGCTCTAAGCTGAACCCATCGCGACCTGCCCTTGGAATCTATAAGCTCGATGATATAGCTCTCCGGCGCAGGGAGTCCCATAACTCTCCGAATATAGTTATCTTTCACATATTCCCGCATCTCTGGGTGCACAAACTTAAGAAATTCTTCACCCAATGATTCTCCAATATAGTAACCGAGCAGCTTCTCCATTGCTTCGTTGGCATACACTATTTTTCCCTCGTGTATGATAACTATACCTGTTAGAAGATTGTCCAGAATTCTTCTATATTTCTCCCTCTCCTTTCTTTCTTCCTTCTCCTTAAGCTTTACATTCCGGTAAAGCAATGCATTTCCTATGGCCATAGACAGCTGGTTGGAAAAATTTTCCAGTAGCTTAAGTTCGTCCTCCCCATATAGGTAAGGCTGAAAACTCTGAATATTTATTAAACCAATAACCTCATTTCTGAATATAAGCGGAACACCAAGCCAGGATTTTGTGGTTCTTCCAATTTTATGCACCTTGGCAGGTAGTCTCTCCTCTTCTTCATCGAGATTACCTATGAGAAGCGGCTTCCCGTGGTACACTACCCAGCTTGAAAGGGATTTTTCCGGAGATATCTTATAGCTCCTCTTTGGTAGTCTGTTACCACCCTCCACACTGAACTCGATTTTAACAAGATTTTTCTCTTTATCAACTAGACCGACGGTGTAGGCATCAAAACTCAGAAATTTGCTTAATTCATGATAGCTTACCTCGAAAAGCTCCTCGAGTTCCAATGTAGAACTTATTTTCTTTGTAAACTCATAGAGCCTATGGAGCTCTTCCTGACGCGTTTTCTTGTCATGAATATCTCGAAGTATCGAAAGATAGTTTATCTTTCTATTCTCCTCTTTCCACAGGGTGGTTCTATATTCCACCCATCTCTCTCCCTCAGGAGTTAGCATCTTTACCTCGCCTTCCACGTATCTCTCCTTTCCAAGGCTTTTAAGATCTTCTCGCACTTTATCCCAGAATTCTCGACTCACATAATTCATTATATTATTGCCTATAACCTCATCTCGTGTAACACCGTAATCTCCCACCGTATCATTTACAAATAATATCTTTCCTTCCGAATCGAATATTACCACAAGATCCTTCAATCCCCTGAGTAGCTCTGAACAATCAATTCCCCTGCTCATCATTGAGTAATTCGCCTATAATACTTTAATCTTGTCGATGCTCTATCATTTTTGATAATGCATTTGGAAATTTTCGTCCTTTAAGGAAAACTCTGTCTGGATATAAATTTGAAATAGGAGAAGTGTATTAGGGATAACCGGGCGGAGGTTGCCGAGCCAGGTCAAAGGCGCCAGATTCAGGGTCTGGTCCCGTAGGGGTTCGCCGGTTCAAATCCGGCCCTCCGCACTTTTTAGGATCCATGGTGGAATAGAGAAAACTATTCTCCATCCATCGTTCCTCTCAAGACATATTACACCGCCCATATGGAATTTTGCAATCTCTTTCTCCTCTGAGCAGAGAAGAATTGATAGTAGCTTTGAGAGATGTGGGAGATGGCCAACTATCATTGTGTCATCCTGCCATTTCTTCATCTTCTCTGCCCATATCTTTGGATCTGCCAGAGGCTCCAGGTCTTCCACCTCTTCAAGAGGAGCAACAAGATATTTACCTAAAATCTCCGCAGTTTGCCTAGCTCTCAATTTCGTGCTATGAAGAATCTTCGTCACCTTTATACCCCTATCCTTCAGAAATCTCGCTACCAGCTCTACATCCTCCCTTCCCTGTGATGTTAATGAACGCTCGGGATTTTCTTCTTTTTTGTAAGCTTCCCCATGCTGTACCAGATAGAGCTTCATTCATATCACCCTCTATACTATTATACTACAACCACATAAACCTTTCCCACTAGACACCTCCAGCGGGTTTCTAGTACTTCCAGCAATCCTGGGAACCACCAGCACTGGGAACCTCCGGCGGGTTCCCATTCCCTCCTGCAACCAACAAAACCCGTGGGGGTGTAGAGAGGGGGCGCCAGCCCCCTCCGTGGTGAAATTATTAAATATTCGAATGCCATATTTCCCATGGTGGCTACATGACATGCGCTGAAAAACTAGACTCCTTTTTTGGAATAAGTGAAAGAGGTTCCACAGTAAGAACCGAGATAATTGCCGGTTTTACCACCTTTATGACCATGGCCTACATAATTTTCGTAAATCCTGCAATTCTCAGCCAAACAGGGATGCCCTTTGCACCTTTAGTGACCACCACAGTTATAGCCACAGCTGTCGCCACGATAATAATGGGTCTGTATGCTAAGAAACCTTATGCCTTAGCTCCAGGCATGGGACTCAACGCGTATTTCACATACAGTGTGGTAATGGTGATGGGCTATTCCTGGCAAATTGCTCTGGCAGCAGTGTTCATCGAAGGTCTGATTTTCATTGCTCTCTCCGTGACTAAGGTCCGTACTATGGTGGCCAATGCGTTTCCTGTAACGTTGAAATATTCCATCGGCGCGGGCATAGGCCTGTTCCTGGCGATAATAGGACTGGAAGATTCCCACATTGTTGTGGATAACCCAGCTACGCTCATAACTCTGGGTAATATACTGCATGCCGATGTCATCGTTGCTCTCTTTGGCCTAGGATTAACTATCATACTCTTCGTGAACAGAATAAAGGGTGCTTTGCTGTGGGGGATTCTCAGCTCCACCCTTCTTGCCGTTATATGGGCATCTCTGGATCCCAACGCTGCGTCTTACCTTTATCCCAATGGATTCTCACTGCCTTCTTCTCCCATATCTCTCCCAGCTTCCATTGCGCCCATAGCTCTTCACATGGATTTCAGAGGTCTATTTGATGTGGGAGCTATTGGTGTAATCTTCGCTTTCCTTATGGTGGATTTCTTTGATACCTTGGGTACAGTCACGGGATTATCTGCAAAGGTGGGTGATCTGGACGAGAAAGGAAATATCCCCGAAAAGCCTCTTACGAGAATGCTTTTAACCGATGCAATTGGCACAACCTTTGGCGCACTGATTGGCACCTCTACCGTGACTACCTACATAGAAAGCGCTGCTGGTGTGGAGGAAGGCGGTCGTACAGGATTGACTAGCGTGGTTGTTGCGCTTCTCTTCACCGTGGGGCTATTCATAACACCCATCGTAGCCCTGGTACCTGCTGCCGCGACAGCACCAGCGCTTATCCTCGTAGGTCTATTTATGCTTTCTAACATGAAGCATGTGAACTTTGATGATTATACAGAATACATACCCGCATTTGTAACCCTTATAGTTATGCCATTCACCTACAGCATCTCCAATGGCATTGGTGCTGGCATAATAACTTATGTAGTAACCAAACTTGCTCGCCGTAGGTTCAAAGAAGTAAGTGTGCTAATGTACATCCTAGCTGCAGTATTTGCCATATACTTTATCTGGCTCTCTCTCTAATTTTTTCTTATTTTTTGATTTTCTTAAGCTGGATGTTCTTCAGCAAACTCGAGGCACAGGATCTCCCAGAGGTTTTTCCAGGAATCTTCTCCCACCGATTTCCGTGTTCACTATAACCTTGCCTTTATATTGCTCAACCGCTCTCCCTATAATTGCCGCATCCTTCCCCAGAGGATGTCTTCTCATTGCTTTTAAGGCCTCCTCCGCATATTCTGAGGATACGAACATAACCACTTTTCCCTCGTTGGCCATATCAAAGGGAGATATTCCCAGCATTTCACTGGCAGCCTTGACTGCAGGGTTAAGGGGTACATTACTCTCCCATATTTCCACACCCACTTCAGATTTCCTGGCCATCTCGTTAAGTGCCTCACTCAATCCTCCTCTAGTTGGATCTTTCATTGCATGGATATTCTCCCAGCCAATAGCTTCGCCCACCTCTTTTATAAGCGACCATAGGGGAGAGACATCGCTATTCAGCGAAGATTGAAATTCAATTCCTTCACGAACGCTTAAAATGGCGAATCCATGCTCCCCAATGCCTCCGTTGAGCAGTATGACGTCCCCAATCTTCGCTCCTGAATCCCTTATTATTCTTTTAGCTTTTCCTATTCCCGCAGTTATCACAAATATTCCTATTTTCTCCTCCACGACCTTGGTATCTCCTGTTATTATTGGAACTGGAACCTCGTGGGAAGTTTCATCCATGGATTGGAGAATTCTTTTGAGATCATCTCCTGCAAATCCATCCTGAATTATTAAAGAAGTTGCTATGGCGAGAGGCTCTGCACCCATTACTGCAAGATCATTCACTGTTCCACTTATGGCTAAGCGACCTATGTCTCCACCCGGGAAAAATATGGGTTTCACGGTATGTCCATCTATCGTAAATATCAACTCTTCCTCACCATATTTTATGCTTCCACCATCATCTAGATCATCTAAGGATACGCTTCCAGCAGATTTCAATTTAAATGTCTTAAGTATAAACTCGCTTATAAGCTCGTCCATGGCCTCTCCACCGGCTCCATGCATCATCTTTATTCTCATTCATCTCACCTCCTCTTTCTTCACATAACCCTGGAGATACATGCCTCCAATATAAGCCTGCCCCACACTTATCCCATTATCTCCCCTAGGGATATCTACAGGCACATGGAACTTGAAACCTCTCTGCTCCACATACCTCCTTATTTCTCGAACAATTATTTGGTTGTACGCTACGCCCCCGCTTATTCCGATATCTTTGATATTCAAGGATTCAGCAGCCTCTACCGCTTTCTCTGCGAGTGCTCTAGCCAGAAAGATGTGGGCTGCATAAGCGATATTCTCCCTTCTCTCCCCCTTCTTCAAAGCTTCAAGCATCTGAGGAATCGCAGTTTCCACATGGATGAGATCATTCACCTCTCTCTCAAGCTCAATATTTTTAGTGGCCTTCATAGCAAGAGATTCCAGTTTCATAGCAGGCTCACCTTCATATGTCCTTCTCTGACATACATTTAGAAGGGAGGATACGGCATCCAAGAACCTTCCCGCAGAGGAGGTATAGCTCAGGTTTATTCCCCGCTCTAATTGTTTAAGCAGCACTCTGTATTCCTGCATTCCATATCTAAGCCCCTCTATACCGTGGGAAAGTTTGCCGGTGACGATCTCATCTATTTCTTCAGGCGCATAGATCTTGGAGAGAAGACCAAGAAGAATGCGGAAGGGATGATAGGTGGCAAGATCACCCCCTGGCAGGGGATAATAGGAGATATGGGATATTCTCTTAATTCCCTCTCTGCCTGCATAGATTATTTCCCCGCCCCAGATTTTTCCATCGCTACCATAACCCACACCGTCAACAGCTATGCCTATCAAGTCCTGAACACGGGACTCAAGCAAAACAGAAGCTATATGGGCATAATGATGTTGCACCTCCAGAATTTCTGCACCTTGCTCTTCAGCTAGCTCTTTTCCAAATTTTGAGGTGTTGTAAAGAGGATGGGAGTCCACCACTATCAGCTCAAAATTCGTAAGTCGTAGAAGTTTCTGAAAACGATGGAGAGCATCCTTCAAGAATTCCATAACCTCCAGTTTGGATGTGTTACCTATATACTGACTTGGATATATCCTTCTCCTCTTTATCACAGAAAATGAGTTCATAAGCTCCGCTCCCAAGGCAAGACCCTGATAGGAAAATGGAAAATCGTGGGGCAGCGGGACAAAGCCTCTTGAACGCCTTATTATGGCACGATGGAAATCTACAAATCTAACCACACTGTCATCTATTCTATTCACTATTCTTCGATTGTGCAGCAGAAAATAATCCACCACATCTCTTATCTCTTCTATATTCTCATTGTCTTTTACCATGGGTATATCGGGATGGTTCGCGGAGGTCATAACATAAAGCGGCGAAGTGGAATAGTGGAAGAGAAGATAGTGCACCCCCGCATAAGGAAGCATTATTCCTATGGTATGCAGCTCAGGGGCAATGGCTTCTGGAAGCTCCATCCCATCCCTTTTTCTCAGTAGCACGATGGGGCGGCGATAGCTCATTAGCTCCTCTCTCTCTTTTTCGTCCACAATTGCAAAGCGCTCTACGCTCTTCATATCCCTAGCCATTAACGCAAAGGGCTGCATCTCTCTTCCAAGCCTTGTTCTCAATTTTTTTACCGTAGCCTCATTGGTGGCATCGCATGCAATATGAAAGCCTCCTATGCCCTTTATGGCAAGTATTTCACCTGCATCAATGAGTCTGGCAGCTTCCTTTATTGGATCACCTGAAATTTCATTACCTTGGGCATCCATGAGAATGTATCTGGGACCGCATTTTTCGCAGCAAATTGGCTCAGCATGATATCTCCTGTTGAGTGGGTCCTCATACTCTCTTTTGCACTCGCCACACATGGGAAATTCCCGCATACTTGTGTTCTCCCTGTCGTAGGGAAGCTCTTCGATTATACTGAACCTGGGACCGCAGTTGGTACACACTATAAACGGGTAAAGATATCTCCTGTCTTTGGGATCAAAAAGCTCTCTCACACAATCCTCGCAGATTGCCACATCGGGAGGTATGATGGAATCTCCATCTCCACCACCCCAGGAACTTCTCTTTATTTCAAAGTTCTTGAATCCTCGCAGCGATGTTTTTCGCATCTTCAGATTTTCGACCCTGGCCAGTGGAGGAGCCTCTTCTTTAAGTGCACTTACAAATTTTTGAACATTCTCGTGTGAAGATTCCACAAAGATCTCTACCCCTGCATCTCCCAGATTCTTTACGTATCCCTTGATCTCATACTTATGGGCGATTCTATAAACAAAGGGTCTAAAACCCACACCTTGAACAACGCCTTCCACCTTGATTATCCAGGCTTCCATGCTCTCACCCGTAAAGGGAGCCATACTTGTAAAAAATCTGGCATGTTCCTTCATAGGAAACCATGCATGGCCCTACAGGATTACGGGGTGTGCAAACCCTACCAAAAAGGGGGCATTCGTAGGGAAGTATCAAGCCTCGAAGCACTTCGCCGCATCTGCATCCCTTCTCCAGATCTGGCAACTCCTCTATATTCACCTCATAGCTGCTCCTTATCTCATACTCCTCATATTCCTTCTTAAGAACATATCCACTTCTCCTAATTATGCCCAATGCTCTCCACTTAGCATCCACCACATTGAACAAAGCATCTATTTTCTTCTGCGCTTCAATGTTTCCCTCATATTTGACCGCTCTCTCGTATTCGTTCTTTATCTCCGCCTGGCCTTCTATAAGCATCTGCAAAAGCATGTGTATGGATATGAGGACATCCAGAGGCTCAAATCCTGAAATAACCTGAGGAATTCCGTAGCGCGAGGTCAGATATTTCCATCCCTTAACTCCAATGATTGTGGAAACATGACCTGGGGTGATGAGTCCATCCAGCATGGTTCCCTGCTCCAATAGAAACTCCACGGCGGGCGGGGTTAGGCGATGCACAGAGTAGATTTTAAAGTTCTCCACCTTCTTTTCTATAGCTTCCCACAGCATTCCAGCTGTAGGTGCGGTGGTGGTCTCAAATCCTGGGGAGAAATGCACAACAAGCCTATCCCTATGCTTGAGGGCAAGCTTGTAGGAATCGTAGATGGAATAAACGATTCTCACGTCGTAACCCCTACTTTTCATATCGGCAAAGCTACCCTTGGGAGTGGGTATTCTGTACATGTCCCCGAAGGTTGTTACCAGTATACTAGGCTCTTTTTTCATTATCTCCATCATTGCAACGATATCTTCCACAGGCGTGATGCATACAGGACATCCGGGACCCGCGAGAATCTTAACATTCTTGGGCAGTAGAGACCTTATTCCATAGCGCGTAATTGTGTCTTCATGGGTGCCGCAAACATCCATGAATCTAACTTCCCTGCCCAATTTCTCCGCCTTGTTAAATATGGCGACCAGAACTCTTTTGGCAAGAATCTCATCTCTCCACGCTTCCTGCAATTTTCACTCCTCCGGAAAATCCTCAAGAGTGAAGATCTCGTTCCAGGCCTCTATACTTCTCTTAGCCGCCTCTTCATCCATCTTCTCTATGGCAAAACCTGTGTGAACGATTACATAATCTCCAACTTTCACATCTGGGATGAAATCCACGCGGGCTTCTCTTCTAATTCCTCCATAATCCACTACGGCCACATTGCCACGAAGCTCCACAACTTTTCCCGGTATTGCAAGACACACAATAGGAAGATTGCATCATGCCTAATAAATATTACGATTTTAGTAATTTTTTCTCGATATTCGTCTCAAAAAATTATGTGAGGGAAAGATAAGCGAAGACCTTCGCATCCTCCACCAGGTTCTTTATTCTGCAGAATTCATTGGGCTGGTGCTCCACCTCGTCGGCGGTCATCCACACCACCGCAGGAATACCTACGGCTCGGAATGCTGCTGCCACAGTGCCACCACCTATTCCACCGGCTTTGGCTTCGATGCCCCTAAGCTCTTTCAACGCTTTAATTAATTTTTGAACTATTTCGCTATCCACAGGCGTGGGCGGTGCTGCCTTGGACTTGCTCACTATATCCATTTCTATTTTTGCTCCAAACACATTCTCCACGATATCCGCTATCTTTCTCATATCCTCAAGTATCTCATCCAGGTCATATTCGGGAAGAACCCTGAAATCGAAATAGAACACATCTTTCCCAGGAATGGTGTTTATGTTTCCCACATTGGCCTCCTTCTTGGTCATCTCGAAGGTGGATTCCGGAGGTGAGAAAAGTTCATTCTTCGCATCGTACTTCCTGTGCAGGAACTCATCCACAAGCAGCGCGTATTTCATGGCCACCCTATGGGCATTTATCCCCGTTTCAGGCATTGAGGCGTGGGTCTGCTTACCTACGGTGGTGATTTTGATCCACATGGCACTCTTCTCCGCTATCTCTATGAAGGAGCCATCTTCGTTACCTGCATCGGGGATGACAACAAGGTCGCCCTTCTTGAATATTCCCTTATCCATAAGATAGTGCAGTCCATACTTGCTGCCTGCCTCCTCGTCGGCCACATAAACCAGTCCTATATTGATCTTCGGCCTGAGACCAGAATCAAGTATTGCCTTGGCAGCAAAGTATGAAGTAACTATGGCCTGGCCATCATCAAGAGTCCCACGACCATATATTTTCCCATCTTTGACTACCGGATCGTAGGGATCATGCTCCCAAAGAGAGAGGTCTCCCTCAGGCACCGTATCCATATGCCCTATAATCCATAGGGTTCTATCCCTATTCTCTCCGTATATTATTCCCACCAGATTCGGCCGCAGTATGCCCTTATCATCGGTGGTATCGTATCTTTTAACTTCATCGCATATCTCCTTCAGCTTCTTTTCCAAAAACTCTGCTCTCTTAGCCTCACCCTCACCACCAAATGCCGGATTCACTGCCTTTATTTTTATCATTTCCACGGTAAAATTCACCATCTCATCCTGGAGCTCTTCAATTTTTTTAAGCACCTTATCCAGAGACATAGGGGGGTATTCCCCTGGAAGGAGATATATTTTTCGAATCATAATCTTATCTTTCGGAAAGAGAGAGGGTCATAATTCACAAAATTTTTAATCCATGGTGAGATTAAGAAGTCTATGATTATCCAATGTAAATCTCTGGCCAAGGAAATTAGGGAAAAGGCAAAGAGAGAGGCACGGGGAGAGAAGCTTATGCTTCACAACATTGTAGTGGGTGAGGATGAATCCTCGCTGGTATATGCCAAATCCAACTTAAAGCTTCTAAGAAAAATGGGATTCGACGGGGTAATCCATCATCTCAAGTACGCTACGGAAAAGCAGGTGCTTGAGCTTATAGAGAATCTCAACTCAGATCCCAATGTGCATGGAATAATGGTAAATTTTCCGTTGCCGCGTAATATAGATGCCATGAAGGTCAGGGAAGCCATCTCTCCCGTTAAAGACGTGGATGGGATTAGCCCTGTCAACTACGGAAAGCTTCTTCTTGGAAAGGAAGTTCTTACCCCCAATACGCCCCGCGCAGTCATAAGGATCCTTGAAAACGTGACGGAGCTGAGAGGCAAGGATGTTCTCATAATTAACCGCACTCCTGTGGTGGGCAAGCCTCTATCGCTCATGCTTCTCAACAGGGACGCCACACCAACCATCACCCATAGCAAAACAAGGAATTTAGAGGAGAAAACAAAAAACGCGGATATAGTAGTTGTAGCTGTGGGTAGACCCGGATTTCTCAAGGCGCATATGGTGCACGATGACGCAATAGTTATAGACGTGGGTATAAACGTGGTGGATGGGAAAATTGTTGGTGATGCTGATTTCGAAGCCATAGAGAGAAAAGCGAAGATAACTCCGGTGCCTGGGGGCGTTGGTACCGTTACAAACGCATGCCTCATTGAGAATCTTGTCAAAGCAGCCAAGTTGCAGGGAGTGATTCCCTAATGAGCAATTCCTAGGTGGTTTACCGGTATAGGAGAACAATATCCCCTACCTTAGCATTGATATCCTCGGCAACCACAGGGCATTTCACTATGAGCATATAGAAGATACCTCTAAACTCGCTGAGTCCTTCATAGTTTCCCTGTCCCTTCGAAATAACAACATCGTGGTTTTCAATCCATTCCCGCACTTCGGGCGAGTTTCTTTCATATCCCACCTCTCCGTTGGATAGAAATCTTATATCATCCACAAGTTGATGCAACCCCACATACTTCACATCTTCCATGGTGGCATCATTGATTATGGGACCTCCTTTTACCACGAGGGTTATTTTATACTCCCCCATTTTTCTCAGAGTCTCTATTAAAAGCTTATCGAAAACTATTTCCCCAGCGTTATCTGCGAAATAAAGAATGGTAGAGGCATGCTCAAGCTTGTTAACAAAAAGTTCATAATCATCGTGGGCAAAATTCTTTTGGAGCACGTCTTCTACTGTTCTCCTCACGTCAAATTTTTCAAGGGCACCAAAATCTATAATGTTTCCAGCTATTGCTATCCTCACAGCGGTTCTAAGGGGATCTCTGCTATTTTCCACAATATTTTTCAACTCTTCATAAAGAGAAAGGGCTTCGTCATTGCTCTTCTTCTTTACCTCCTTGTATGGGTCTCCCCCTGCATACTTTCTAACTATGGCGTGGGCCTTATGGGCAAGCTCCGGCGGTGTCACATTCCAGTTCTCTTTCAAAAGTAGTCGCATATTTTCGCGGAGTATCTTTTCCTGAAGCTCCATCATCAGGGAGGAATGACGGGAAGCCCTTAAAACCTGCCTGAGAATGCAGGGTATGCAATCGAGCCTGAGTTTCATAAGGGTGCATGCGCATTTCCCTAATAGATTTTTCACGCATTATGCTGCGTAAAATTTTAATGTGGCAAGTAGTTCAACATCGGGAGAAATATGAGAGTTATGCTTGAGCTATGGGGCGAATACCCGGAACTGGCCATGGCAGAAACGAGAGGAATACTTGTGGGAGAGGGCATCTCCTATTCCATTGTAGAGAAGGATTTTCCCGTGGTTATTTTAGAGACCAAGGAATGGGAACCGCTCAAAAGAGGCGGTTTGCTTAGAAGGATCTCTCAGCATATCTCCACATCTATGGATATCCCTGAGATAAATCTTCAACTGGATGATTTTGCAGTGAGAGCTAGAAGATACATGGGACTCCGTGATATTTCCGCTGCGATGCTTGAGAGGGAAATAGGTAGAAGAATAAAAGGCAGGGTTAACTTAAGCTTTCCGAAACATGTGGTTCGCGTGGCCATAGCCAGAAAAATTCATGTGGGGATAGAACTATACAACACATCTTCGGAGAGTTTTGAGAGCAGGAGAGCGAAAAATCTCCCCGTATCATACCCAATCACTATGCATCCCCGCCTGGCAAGGGCAATGGTGAATCTTGCCCGAGTTCCCCGTGGTGCAAGAATTCTGGACCCTTTCTGCGGCACAGGAAGTATACTCATAGAAGCAGGACTCTTGGGCATGCGCATCTATGGCTCCGATATAGATGAAAGGATGATTGAAGCTTCGCGCATCAATCTTCGAAAATTTGGATTGAAGGCGGAATTGGAATCGAAGGATGTGGGCGAGATTGAGGGTAAATACGATGCCATCGTAACTGATCCTCCCTATGGAAAATCCTCATCCACCAGAGGAGAGGATGTTTATCAGCTCTATGAGAGAGCATTCAAAAAATTTCAGGAGATATCCTCGAAGGTGGTTATCTCTCTTCCTGATCAGCGGAGCATAAAAATAGGGGAGAAATATTTTGACCTGGTGGAGATGTATCCCCTGAGGGTGCATAAATCCCTTACCAGGTACTTCTCATATTTCCGTATTTGAGGAAATCTCGAAGTTTGAGAGTTCTTATCTCATTGCAAAGGGCCTTTGCGGTCTTTCTGGGCACGCCTTCTTTTCTCAGGGTTTTGTAGAATATGCGCCTGTATTTTTTCGCCTTCTGGAGATACCCCATATAGCTGAAAATAAGAGTAATTATAAGGAGAGGGACATACGCTATGAGATACAGCACTGAGCGTCCCATGCAGAACCCTCAGCTCTCTTCTTCTTTCTTTAGCTCTTCGCTTATCTCCTCTTTAACCCTCTCTGCGATCTTATCTGGCTCCACATTCTCATTTTTCCATTTCCCCCAATTTCCTTCGGAGAGTACCTTCTTCAAGATACCAACGATATCTCTGCTTTCCATAAATTTCTGAGTAAGTGTGAAAGCCTGCTCATTGCTCATGCCTGCGTCTATCAGGGATTTGTAGAAATTGGCCACCTGCTTGCCAAAGTCCTCTGCACTCTGCTCGGAGTAGATGGCATCCACAATTCCCTTTATAAGCGCGGGTACAGTGTCTTTGAGAGTATTCATCAATTCTTTAAACTCTTCTATATCCTTTTCATCATCGTCCATTTCTATCTCCACCTTCTTTTTCTCTTCTGCCATTCTATCACCTCCATCATTCCTTAGGGGCATCTCCCCTTATATTTATTCCGAGCACTTTTAACCACTTCTTGACAGCATACTCAGAGATGGAATACACCTTCTCATTTTTCCTTTCTTCGCATTCCACAATTCCCGCCTCCACAAGATTATTCAATTTCTCCCTGACTATACGCCGAGATGCTTTCCCTCGGGATTTCTTCAGCTCTTGAGTTATTTGTGAGGTGTTTAATTGTCCAGAGGCAAATAGAATCTCGATTATTTCCCGAGATATGGGATCCTTTACCTCCGGAAAAATTATTGCCGGACTTATCTTTCCATATTCCACATAAAGATTTATAAGCCGGAGATAGGAAGCGAGGATATGCCTGATGTAAATTAAATAATCATTCTCCAGATATTTCTCAAGCAAATCCTCGAGCTTTCTTATCCTCCTCTCGATATCATCCACAAATCTTCTATGGTGGTCAGGGTATTTATAGATTTTGAGCAGATTATATCTACTTTTTCTGCTTAAAAGGTGCAGCTCTAACTTCCTTTTTTGAGAATGCATATCTGGTGTTTTTGCAAAAAGGATAAATAAAAGCATTTAGATGCTGATGTATGAAAAATCAACCATCCTTTCCTGTTTCTCATAGTGGATAAAACTACAGGGAGCATTCTCTTTATGGGCTGGCTCGTTGATCCAGTTTAGCGAGGAAAATGTTAAATCCCACCAAATCATAGGGCAGCTATGAAGTATTGCCCCAACTGCGGTGCCAAGCTCAGCGATAATGCCAACTACTGTCCATTCTGTGGTGCAAAGTTAGAGGATTATGTGGTATATGAAAGACCCAAGGTAGAAATAACTCCAGACCTTATATGCAGGCACTGTGGTAAGGGCAAACTGATGCTTGTGGATGCTGAGAGCGATATCCCGCTTTACATGTGTCCCCACTGTGGTTGGTATTACGGAGATTTTCTGGGTATAGGACGTGCCATCTATTACGATTCCATCCATCTAAAAATCGGGCGCATTATAAAGGCGGAAATAAAGATGCGGGGCTATTTAAGGGTGAGTGTGAAAAACACGCCACAGAAGGAAGAGGAAGGCTTAACTGAACTGGCAAAGTATCTGCAGGGAGATCTCAAGGGCTACGATATATCCTCTATCAGGGACGCATTATCCTATCTGCTGGAGGAGAATGTGATAGAAAGCTATACAGAAAAAATAGATGATGAGTTTCTCTGGTATGGGGTGAGATTCGTTGATAGTGATTAAATGGTATGGGGCTTTCAGAATCAAGGATGGAAAGGTTGTGGAAGAATACATTTTCCCGCCAGAGAAAAGGGTGGAATTTCTCGAAAAAATACGTCGTGGAGAGCTTGAATTCTTGAAGGATTTCATAGGAGAGGAAGATGTCAGGATAGAGGGTGAGATTGGCAATTTAGAAGAGCTGCGGAAAACCGCAATTTCCCTAGCCAGAAGAGAGATGGAAGAATACCTGGGAGAGGACTATATTCTCATAGAGGCCCTGAACACATACAATGATATTGTATCCATCCTGAATCTCATGAAGGAGCGGATGGTGGAGTGGGAGAGAATAAGAAGAATAAAAAACATAGAAGATCCTGTGGCAAAGCTGATCCTGAAAGAGATAAATTCGTTAGAGGAGATAAGAGGAAAGCTATATGAGGAAATTGAAAAAAGAGCTAAGAAAATAGCTCCCAATCTCACATATCTTGTGGGACCCATTATAGCAGCCACTCTTATATCCGATGCGGGGAGCCTTAAGAGACTTGCCACTCTTCCGGCTAGTACTATTCAGGTGCTTGGCGCCGAGGATGCCTTTTTCCGCCACCTCAAATCGGGAGCGAAATGCCCGAAGCATGGCACCATATTCAAAGTGGCAGAGGTAAGAAACGCGCCCAGAAAACTGAGAGGTAAGATAGCCAGGAGCCTTGCAGCTAAGATAGCCATCGCCGCCAGGGTAGATTACTATGGGGGCGAATTTGTGGGAGATAAGCTTAAGGAAGGCCTCAACAGAAGGATAGAGGAGGTTAAAAAATGATAATCATCGGCCGCATGGGAGAGGAGGAGCTTTTACAGAAAATTTCCAGAGGCCATGGCTCTCTTGTGAGCTATTTTGGATATGTTCGCAGGCTTGCTCATGGAAGAAAAGTGAAGGGTATGAAATGCGAAGAGAAGGAAAACTCGAGAAAAATCATGGAGGAAATTGAGAAGGAAATAAGGAAGCTTTATCCCGTAGAAGACGTGCTTCTCTATCACTCTGTGGGAAAAGTTGACGTGGGTGAACTTTTAGCCGCTGTTCTGGTATCCACAGTGCATAGGGATGAGGGATTCAAAGCCTGCAGATTCGGAATTGACGAGATAAAGAAGAGGGAACCGCTGCGTAGAATGGACATTTTTGAGGAATAATTCAGCTTTAAGTAGAAATATTTTAATATTTGGGTCCTATTGCCAATAGGTGGGAAAAATGAGGGTTCGCATCCATGAGGATATGCTCATAACTGCCGAGGATGAAAATTCATCGCTTATTCTGGCAGGAAACGGCAAGGCTATGAGCCCTATAAAAGCATTGTTGGCCAGTCTTGGTGGTTGTACAGGCATAGATGTTCTCACAATCCTCAAAAAGATGAGGGAAGATGTGAGGGAAGTGAGCATACACATAGATTATGAAAGGGCTAAGGAGTATCCCAGGATTTATACTAAAATTTACCTGAAGTATGTCATTGTGGGCAATGTGAAAAGAGAAAGTGTTGAGAAGGCTATAAAGCTGTCTGCAGAAAAATACTGCTCCATTCATGCCATGCTTTCCAAATCCACGCATGTAACCCGAACGTACGAAATAATAAATCCGTGTGAGAAAAAAGGTTAAAGGGTTCTCATTCTCCACCTGAAGAGAATGGAGCCAATCACCAGGAAAATTAGGGTGAGGGCTATCGCCCCTATTATCTGTGGCATGTAATCCCCGATGCCCTGATTGTAAATTATCACCTTTCTAATGCCACGAAGTAAAGCACTGGCAGGGAAGTAATCTCCGATGGAACGCATCCATTCAGGCAGAAGGAAGGAGGGGAAGAAAATCCCCGTTATGAACGATATGGGCCAGGCTATGGCGTTGGCCATGCCCGCTGCGGCTCTCTGGGTCTTCGTTATCCCTGAGAAAAGCAAACCCAGGGAAGTTGTGCTAAGCGCGGCTATAACCAGCATGAGAATAACCGATGGCGGAAAAATTATGAGTTCTCTGAAAACCACGATGAAGGATAGAACGATGAGAAGTGAGGAAATTAGCTGAATCAAAAGCACGGTGAGTATATCTCCCGTTAGCATCTCCCAGGGCTTGGTTTTTGTGGTCAATAATCTTCTTGCCGTGCCTTTCTCTATCTCGGAGGATATCATAGAGGCCGCGGATATCATCCCTGAGAAAACAAAGGTTACTCCGATGGCAGCGGTTAGATACCACATCCTTGCAGTTTTTGCAGAGGATTTCCCGTGGTAAATCTCTTCTTGGGTTTTGAGAGGATTAGCAAAGCTTTTCATCCACCTCTCCACATAGGTGATATTCTCCTGTGTCAGGTTTCCATTTTGAGTAAGGTATTCCATGGTTATATTCATCTTTATCTCCCTCACTCTGTCTTCAAAGGAGGATATGTAAGAGGCAAGCACTGAGCTGACGAGTTGATACTCCTGGGCATCCCTCTTATCCAGGATTACTTTTATTTTCTCCTGACCGATTCCCGAGGTGATATTCTCCGTGAAATTGTCATCGAAGATTAGCAGTGCCTTAACCTTTCCATTTTTAAGGGAAGACATGGCACTGCTCTCTGAAGAGTAGTTATGCAACTCGAACAGTTTCTTTCCATCCACTATCGCCTCCTGCATTCCATTCACAAAGACTTCGCAGAGGGTGTTATTGGAATCCCTTTCCGGCACTATGCCTACAGGAATGGAAGAGGGAGAGGATTCATGCCCGAATACTCCAGCGAAGAGCAAGCCGAAAATTATGGGAAATATAAATGTCCAGAAAACAGCTTCCTTGGATGCGAAGAACTCTTTCATCCCCTTCCAGAAGAATGCATACACGCCCTTCATTCCTTCAACCTCCTTCCTGTCAATTTTATGAATACATCCTCAAGAGTGGGTTCTCTAACCACAACTTCTTTTATCTTGCCCACTTTAGATGCTATGGTTACCGCATTAACCAGATCCCTTTTAGGCTCCTGGGAATAGAATACCAGGGAAGAATTCTCCCTCACAAAACCTTGGGGAATATCTTTAAATAGGCCCCGGATCTCTATGGCACTTTTTATTCCAGAACTTCGCTTCAATGCATCCACGGCATCCAGGGAGATTATCTTCCCCTCGTTGATTATCGCCACCCTATTGGCAAGATGCTCAGCCTCCTCCATATAGTGGGTGGATAGGATTATGCCCTTGCCCTCCTCTCTCAGGTTCCTTATGATCTCCCAGACCTGGTGACGGGATTCCACATCAAGACCCACGGTGGGTTCATCCAAAATCAAGAGTTCAGGCTCTCCCACAAGGGCGATGACTATGCTCAATCTTTTTTTCATCCCTCCAGAAAGTTCCTTAACCTTTTTATCCGGAATCTCGAATTTTTCCATCATTTTCCTTGCCCATCTACCGTCTCTCTTGTGGAGATAGGAGTAGAACTTTAGATTGGCGTATGCGGTCAAATCTTCGTAAAGTATGCCCTCCTGCGGGCAGTATCCTATTACGCTTCTATCCTTTAAAATCTTGCCCTTAAATAATACGTGACCTCGATGGGTTAGTCCCTCTGCAATTATCCTCATAAGTGTGGTTTTTCCCGCACCATTTGGGCCTAAAAGAGCTAGGATCTCGCCCTTTTCAAGGGAGAAACTCACATTATCCAGCACCTTCTTCTTTCCATAATACTTGGTTACGCTCTTCACCTCAAGCAGGGGCATAATAACCCATATGCATAATAGGATATAAAGAGGGCATATTTTCTGAACTACAGAATATTTTTTAAGAAGAACCACAATTAGCAAATATGGAAAGGTATCTCAGACAGAAGGAGCTTGTGTGCCAGGAGTGTCTGAAGAATTCATCGGTGCTCATTGCAGGGGTGGGCGGTCTTGGTGGCTTTTCCTCCCTATATCTCGCTCTCGCTGGAGTGGGAACAATAATCCTCGTGGATCAGGATGTTGTGGAGGTATCCAATCTTAACAGACAGGTGCTTTACAGGAAAGAGGATATAGGAAGGGATAAGGTTTACGTTGCTGCCAAAAGACTCAGGGAGATAAATCCGGAGATAAATGTGATTCCCATTAAAAAGAGGATAAGCGAAGAATTCGATATTCCCCATAGGGTTGATGTGGTAATCGACGGGATGGATAACCTGGAAGGTAGATTCATTTTGCAGGAGTTTTCACTCAGAAGAGAAATACCCTATATATTCGGTGCAGTGGAAGGCTATATGGGCATGGTCACCTTCATAGATAAAACCACGAAAAAATTGCAGGATTTTTTTACGAAGATATCACAAAAAGCACCTCAAGTTCTGGGTGCCACCGCGGGGATGATTGCTTCTCTGCAGACCTTAGAAGCCATGAAATATCTAAGCGGAAAAGGAGATCTCCTCAGAAATAGACTTCTCATATACGATGCCCTGAGTACCAATTTTATGGAGGTGAAGCTATGAAGGTTAAAATTCGCTATTTCGGAAGATTCGCCGCAGAGATAGGGAAATTCTCCGAGGAGATAGAGATAGAAGAAGGTGCGAGGGTGAAGGATCTCATCCTATTGCTTAAGGAAAAGTATCCACTCCTAAAAAATGAAGTAGTGGAGGTATCCATCGGAGGCAAATATGCCCGGGAAGATGATCCTTTAGCATCCGAGATTTCTGTGTTCCCCATAATAAGCGGTGGATGAGTTCAGGCTTTCAAAAACTTGGCATTTATGGCGACGATTACAGTGCTTAAACTCATGAGTATGGCTCCTGCAGCGGGGCTTAGAAGAATGCCGTACTTGTAAAGAATTCCGGCTGCGAGGGGAATAGCGAAGGCATTATAACCCGTTGCCCACGCAAGATTCTGAAGCATCTTCTTGTACGTAGCCTTGGCAAGACCTATGGTGGTTCTCACATCTCGAGGATCACTTTTTACTAAGATTATATCTGCGCTCTCTATGGCCACATCGGTTCCGGCACCGATTGCGATTCCCACATTGGCCTGCACAAGTGCAGGGGCATCGTTTATTCCATCCCCAACCATGGCAACCAGATAGCCCTTATCCTGCAACTCTTTTATTTTCTCGGATTTCTGATGGGGGAGTACCTCGGCAAAAAAGCCATCCAGATTTAACTCTCTGGCAACCCAACTTGCCACACGGGAATTGTCACCGGTAAGCATAAAAACCTTCATTCCTTCTCTTT
Source organism: DHVE2 group archaeon (assembly GCA_026993785.1). Classification (GTDB taxonomy): domain Archaea; phylum Thermoplasmatota; class Thermoplasmata; order Thermoplasmatales; family Aciduliprofundaceae; genus S014-41. The sequence goes on along the minus strand of JALWRZ010000010.1, from coordinate 242,253 downwards.
TAAGCGATTTAATCGCCTCTCTTGATTCCTCTCTTATTTTATCTGCAACTCCTATGGCACCCTGCAGTTTTCCGTCAATGACCAAAAAAACCATGGTTTTTCCCTCTTCCAATACTCTTCTTATCTCCTCATTCTCTCTCCATAATCCCTTTTCCTTTAAGAACTGGGGACTCACCACCATGATTTCTTGTCCATTTTTCTTTCCGATTACACCTCTTCCCGGGAGAACTTTAGATTCTGTAATATCATAAAAATCCAAGTTCATTTTTCTGGCCTTTTCTACTATACCCTTGGCGATGGGATGTCCGGACTGCTGTTCCAGGGAGGCAGCGTATCTTATAACTTCATCTCTCGAGATGTCTCCTAGGGAGATAATATCTGTTACCTCAAATTTCCCCTCAGTCAAAGTTCCTGTTTTATCAAACACCACTGCATTTATCTCACGGCTTCTCTCAAAGGAGTCCCGATCCCTGATGAGAATTCCCTTCTTTGCAGATAAGGCTGTGGATACCGCAACCACGAGCGGCACTGCAAGGCCCAGGGCATGGGGACAGGTTATCACCATCACGGTAACCATTCTCTCCAGGGCAAATTCAAAGGTGAAACCGGCATAGAGCCAGTAGGCAAGGGTGATTGTCCCTGCAGTTATCGCAATGATGGTGAGCCATCTTGCTGCCCTGTTGGCCAGGTTCTGCGTTCTGGACCTTGTTTCTTGAGCCTGTTTCACCAGTTCTAATACCTGCATAAGATACGTGTCCTTCCCTGTTTTTTCTATCCTCACCTTTATTGTGCCTTCAAGGTTTATGGATGCGCCAATCACCTGAGCACCCACTTTTCGGTAAACAGGCTCAGACTCGCCTGTTAGCATGGACTCATCTATTGTGGTTTCACCTTCAATAATTATTCCATCCGATGGAATCTTCTCTCCCGGCTTCACCACCACAATGTCCCCTCTTTTCAGGGTTTCTACGGGCACATCCTTTATTTTATCACCCACCAGGAGATGCGCCTGGCTGGGCATGAGTTTTACCAGTTCTTCCAGTGCACGGGACGCACCTAAAACAGACCTCATTTCAATGTAATGTCCCAGGAGCATGATGTCTATGAGCGTTGCCAGTTCCCAGTAAAATGTTTTTCCCTTCACTCCAAAGGTGACTAAAGCGCTGTAAAAGAAGGCAACGGAGATTGCAAGGGCGATTAGAGTCATCATACCCGGATTTTTCTTCGTTAATTCATCCCATATACCCTTCAAAAAGGGCCATCCACCATAGATGTATACTGTGGCAGAGAGAAGAAAGAGAAGATAAATATCACCTGGAAATGTGAAATGAATTCCCAGGAATCCCTGAATGAGGGGAGATAGCAGGAGTATGGGGATCGTTAAAATCGTGGATACTATGAACCTCCTTTTGAAATCCTCCATCATATGCCTGTGATGCTTACTGTGGGTATGCTTATGCTTCATCTCATCCATATCTTTCATTTTTACGTCACCTTCTCTAGGTCATCCCCCACTATGAAGGTATCCTCGTGCTTAATTGCGCCCTGGGGAAGCATAAGGGGAGGATGAATTATTGCCAGAACCATATCTTTTTGAATTTCCCAGAAACGATGCGCTACCACGATCGTAGTTATGGGCGGCTCTTCGATAAGCAATCCTACACCATGAGTATAGCCCTTTATGTAGTATGGCTCCAGCCTTTCATGACGATAGAGTTCCGCTATTTTCTTTTCTACATTAATGAACTTAACCCCTGGCTGCGTGCTCTCTACAGCTATATCATATGCCCTCCTCTTCACTTCCAGCGCCCTCTCCACCTCACTGCCTGGATTTCCGAGAACGAAGGTCCTCGCCATATTGGCATAGTAGTTATTGTAATCAGCGCCTATAACTACTGTGACCACGGAATCCTTCTTCACGAAAGCATCCCTGAAAGGTTCCGCATGAACCCTCGGTGTGGTGGACACGTATATCTTGGGGTCCTCACTTCCCTCCCCTGTGAGAAGATGCTGTATTTCCGACGCAATTTCCAGTTCGCTCATTCCTGGCGAGATTATTTCAGAGGCAAGATTCATGCCCTTCTTTACTATTTCCCCGGCCTTTCTTATATTTTCCTTCTCCCAGTTATCCTTGGTGGCTCGCAGTTGGAACGTGAGATCCAAGATATCCACTATCTCCACGGTGGGATTTAATCTTTGAAAGACCTTGAGAAAAAGGAGATATGCATCTCTCTCAACAGTGAACTCCAGGCCCACTCTCTTGTACCCATTGCTCTTTATCCATCCAACCACCATGGCCATAAGCGTTTCCACTTCCTGATATTCAACAACATCATGAATCCATGAGCGGCGCCTGAATTCTTCCGCCTCACCTTCCACAACGAGTGCGGTGGGCTCACCTTCAGCGGGAATGAGCAATGAAGGACGGAGCCATCGAGTACCCGTGAAATAGGTAAAGGTGGATAGAGCACGGATTACCGCACCACCGATATTGTTCTCCCGCAGAAGCGATTGGAATTTTCGAAGCCTCCTTTCAAATATCTCGCGATTTCCCCTCATATCCCTCATCTCCAGTCCAGCAATCTTTTCTCACCTTCAATATTTTTCATCTCTGTTATATCCTGGGTCACCTCAACTGTGCCCAGATATTCTCCGTTCTTACGAACTGCATAGTACCGTATAAATATTTTCCTTGGCCCCATATTTATCCAGAACTCTGCCTTATCTCTTTCTCCATTTTTGAATGCCTGCAGAATTTTGTTTACTATATGCACGCTTTTGGGAGGATGGCATTTTTGCACCGGGCGACCCAGTATGCTCTCGGTGCGGGTGAATATACGGGAACCACCTGAGAAAAAGCGGACACGATCCTGCGAGTCTATGAACGTTATATCCACAGGAACTGTGGCAAGCATGGTCGAAATCTCTTCAGGGAGCATGTAGCCATGCTCTATTTTCACATCTCCCTCCCTGATCAACTCACTTTTATCTGCCTTAATTTTATCGATGCCCCCCATCTTCTCCTTCATCTCATCTAAAAGATGCTGTGGCAAATTCATCAACTGCTCTGCCGTGAGTTCATCTTTGACCTCATAGGGCATTATTTGGGGAGCATCGCTATTCCACTCATTGCCGGGATGAACCTTATAGTAGCCTATCTCATCATCCACTTCCCTTATGGCCTTAAATTCTCCCTCACCAAGAAGCACCTTTAATGTGGGATAGAGTATATTATTCTCTCGGAATACCATATCTATGAGACGATTCGCCAGATCTTGGGACAATTTAACCACTTCTTCATAGTTTTTCCTCTCAATCTCCCGCAGAAGTCTGGATATCTCGCTTCGAATCTCATCATGCTTTCTCCAGAGAACCGCAGGTACCGCGTTAAGGCCTCTTCTCTCCAGATACGGAAAATCTATCATCTCCTCGCGATTATAGTGGGTGCGACCTATGAGTTTCAAGCCCTTAACAATATTTTTGAGGGTTGCAAGCACATTTTCTCTTTTCTCCCCCTTCAAACGGGTGAGGGATGAGGCATATAAATTCAGGGCCTCCGCATCTTTCATTATCTCTATATTCTCCTCATAGAGGGTGCGCAAAGGATGTCCCGATGGAAGTTCCTTTATCTCATTCTCAGCACCCCTCACACTCTCCCGAAATATCTCAACATGTATGTCGCACATCCTGGCTATCTCCTTGGGGGAGATGCCCTCAGCCACAAGTTCCTGCTCTATCAGAGGGATTTCAAGGGGAGAGATAGACCTAAGCACATCCTTGAACTCCTCTTTTATGGCATCTTCATCCACTCCCTCCTGCAATTTTTTGAGCATGTCCTTCAGTTTTTCCTTCTTCGCTTCTCCATTATTCAATAATTCTGACATTTTATCACCATGTTTGGAGATGAATACTCGTTTTTAAATCTTTCTGGACATAAATGTGTATGACAATTTACAAATCGACTTATCTGTTGTACAAATTGAGAGTGCGAAAGGAGAGAGGATAGAGTCCCATCGAACAGTCTTTTCAAGGATGAGAATATAGATTCCATAGGCTATCTTTTAGAACAGTCAGTAACAGAGCCTCATAATTCTAGAAGAGTTGCCCAAACTATTGGACAGAGTACTGTATAGTGTAACAGTTTTGTCCAGAAATATTTAAGTATGTTATTTTATATACACATAAAATGAATATATTAAACAGGAGATTCCTTGAAAGCGTGTTCAAAATACAGTTATGGGTGGGCTTATGAATACTCAAGAGATGGTTGAAAAAATAAATAAATTGAAAGATGAACGAAATGCAATAATCCTTGCGCATAACTATCAAGTCCCAGAGATACAGGATATCGCAGACTTTATTGGCGATTCCCTTGAACTTGCGAGAAAAGCATCAGGAATAAAAGATAAAGATGTGATCGTATTCTGCGGTGTTGATTTCATGGCAGAGATGGCGGCTATATTAAATCCTGATAAAATAGTTCTTGTGCCGTCTCCCGCGGCACGATGCCCAATGGCTGCTCAGTTGCCTGCGGATAGACTTATAGAGTATAAAAATAAATATCCCGATGCGGGTGTTGTTGTATACGTTAACACGCTTGCGGAAACTAAGGCTGAGGCGGATATTGTATGTACTTCTGCGAATGCAATAAAAGTTGTTAACTCATTACCGCAGAAAACTGTTTTATTTGGTCCTGATGCAAATCTTGCAAGATGGGTTGCAATAAATGTTCCCGAGAAAAAAATAATACCTGTACCGCAAGATGGAGGATGCTATGTGCATAAAAAAATAACATTGGATGATATTGAAAAATCTAGAAGAGAGCATCCATTTGCGGAACTTATGGTTCATCCAGAATGTCCTCCTGAAGTTCAGGACGCAGCAGACTTCGTTCTATCAACAGGGCAGATGATCGAACATGCCGGTCAATCAAATAGTAAAGAATTCATTGTGGGCACAGAGAGAGATATGACCTACAGACTTCAAAAATTGTATCCAGAAAAAAGGTTTTACCCGATAAATGAGAAGAGGATTTGCGTTCAAATGAAAAAAAATACCGTGGAAGGAATATATTTGTCTCTCAAAAATATGGAAAACAAAGTTTCCGTGAAACCTGAGATAGCAGATAAAGCAAAAAAAGCCATAGAGAGGATGCTTGAAATTAAATAGTATCAAGATGAGATGATATCTTCTTAAATTCCTTATAATTTCCCCGTGTTATCACATGTTCGGGCTTAAATGGGCAGTTACAATGAGGATACTCTAAGAAATTTTCATAGGTACCTATCTCTTTGGCAACTGTAATTATTTCATTCTTATCAAAGCCTATCAATGGTCTGTAGATTGGCATTTTTATGTTTTGAGAGATGATGTACAGATTCTCAAGAGTCTGTGATGCGACCTGCCCAAGAGAGTCACCCATTACCACTCCAAGTGCACCTTTTTCCCGAGCAATTTCTTCAGCGCGTTTAAGCATTGCAATTTTGCAAAAAATGCATGTCCACTCTCTCTTTTTTAATTTATTCAATGTAAGAATATATGGTTTGAGAACCTGATGATGAGATTCAACAATGAGTTCTATATTCTCCGGAGAGTATCTGTTTAGCACCTTTACCATATCTTCTACAACTTTTCGCTGTTTCTCGCTCTGTTGAAAATGCAAGGCTATCACCTTTGCACCTCTTTTCATCATCAAAAACGCAGATACGGGGCTATCTATTCCTCCACTTATTAGCGCTATAACCTTCCCCTGAGTGCCTACGGGCAAACCTCCTATTCCTCTTATTCTCTCAAAGAAGACGTATGCTCTATTCTCTATGATTTCAATTCCAATTCTTAATTCGGGATTTTCCAGATCTACGTTCCATCCGAACTCTCTGACTACAAACTCTCCTATTTCTTCGTTTATTTCCTGTGATTTCTTGGGGAAATTCTTATCCACTCTCTGGGTCTCTATTTTGAAACTTCTTGGATTGTACTCTTTTAACTTCTCTCTTAAATAATCAAATACCTCCTCATATTCCATCTCTTTCGCTACAGAAACCGATACAACTCCGGGCTGGTTTGCAATTATGCTTTTTGCATCATCCAAAGTGTCTACAAGTATTCTCCCTCTCAAAATCTTGATCTCTGCTTCAAACCCATCTCTCTTTAAAGCGTTCTTTATATTTTTTACTAACTTCTTTTCAAAATCCTTTCTCTTTCCCTTTTTCAGAGATATTTCTCCATACCTCACAATTATCATCTTAATCACCCATATATCTGACAAATATGTTTTTTGCCTCTTTTTCAGAGTGTGCACCTTTTATGACCATCCTCCCAGAATCAAAGATTATTATCTTCTTATCATCATCCATAAACTGGATGAACCTTTTCAAGTTTATATACTCCTTCCCAAGATTTTTCAGTTTTATTTCTATCTCATCAATATTTACATTCATTCTTTCAGGTGGTGTTACTATAAACGCGCCCTCGCAGTCCCTCTCAATTTTTATAATTTTTTTCAAAAATATAAAATTACCATAAGCGCAGCACTCGCAATCTTCTCTTTTGGGAATCTCTATTTTATTAAATTCCATGTTTTTAAGATCAAAGAAAATCATCTTGTTATCAATTTTTTCATCCAGCAATATTTTTGCACATAATGCCACAGCGAGTGAAGCAGCGAAGGGTGCAATATAACTCATAATTCCTTCAGTCGCGCAGGTGGGCATAGGCCGAGATGGAAGACTGGGAATCATGCATCGAAAACAGGCAGTTTTCCTAGGGATTATAGGCATAATATTTCCATAATAACTTAAAATGCCAACGTATATCCATGGTATTCTGTTTTTTACACAGTAATCGTTTATCAATTCCCGAGTATAAATATTATCTGTTCCATCCATAACCAAGTCTGAGCCATCTAATATCTCCATAGTGCCGGGATTTAAATCTTCAAAATATCCCAAAATACCAAGTTTCTCTTTTAAAGCGTCTACCTTCGGCTTGCCAATATCTTCTTTCTCATATGCCGTTCTAGGCAAGTCGGTAATATCCACAAAATCCCTATCTATGACTCGTATATTTTCAACTCCAAGTTTTTTCAGAAAATAGGCTTCCCATGATCCCAACGCTCCAGCACCCACAACGGTTACCCTCTTCTTTGCTATTTTCTCCTGCTCTTCTCTGGAAATGAGTGGAAAATGCCGTGCATACATTTCCTCAATTACATTATCTTCCATTTTTATCATCTCCTACAATCTCCAGTCTATCCCCTGCCTTCACATATCCACCTCTTAGAACCTTTGCAAAAATACCCTCTGTGGGCATGATGCATTTTCCCACTTTCTGGTAAATTACACAACCGGTATGGCACCTCTTACCTATCTGCGTAACCTCCAAGAGCACATCTTCTCCGATCCTTATTTTCGTTCCTTTTTTGATATTTTTCAAATCTAAGCCTTTAACCGTTATATTCTCTCCAAATGCGCCGTAATCAATTTTCGTATCATACTGCATTTCAAACTTCTTTATACTTTCATACTCCAGCAAACTTACCTGCCTGGGAGAATTGTAAGAGGCATGAGCATCTCCAACCATTCCGTAATTCTCTTTAAACAATCCCTTTCCAACATTTCTCTTCTCGGTTCCTTTTCTCTCGCTCATACATACTGCCAGCACAACTCCCATACACATCACCTCAGTATTCTCATAGCATTGAAAACTGCTATTAAAGCCACTCCCACATCTGCAAACACTGCTTCCCACATACTCACCTCTCCCACAATTCCAAAACTTATGAATACCAGTTTGACTCCCAGTGCAAAAACTATATTTTCCCACACAATCCACCGAGTTTTCCTCGATATACGTATACCTCTTGGCAATTTTGAGGGCTTATCATCCATTATTACAATATCTGCAGTCTCAACTGCAGCATCGCTTCCAAGTGCGCCCATTGCCACACCCACATCTGCCCTTGCAATCACAGGTGCATCGTTTATACCATCACCTACAAACACTACCTTCTCATCATGGCTCATATCCTTCTCAAGTTCCTCTATAACCCGAACTTTATCCTCGGGTAGCAGTTCAGCATATGTGACATCTAGACCCAGATGCCTGCCTATCTCGGTTGCAACATCTTTGCTATCTCCAGTTAACATAATCACCTTGTTGACTCCCAATTGTTTCAGTTCCTTAACCGCCTCTACAGCATCCTCCTTTATCTCATCAGAGATTATTATGTAACCTGCATATTTTCCATTGACCACCACATGGGCAACGGTCCCGGTAACTCTACATGTGTCATGCTTAATATTGAATTTGTGTAACAATCTATCGTTACCCACCATCACCTCCATACTGCCTATTTTGGCCCTAATCCCGTGACCCGGTATCTCCTCATACTCATCGACCTCTAGTTCATTTATCTCTTTTCCATATGCTTCTTTTATGGCGTTTGCTATTGGATGATTTGAGTAACCCTCTGCCAAGGCTGCGAATTTGATGATCTCTTCCTCACTGAACCCGTTTCTCTTCTCTATTTTCATTACCTTGAATACGCCCTTGGTCAGCGTTCCTGTCTTGTCAAATGCAACCACTGTCGCATCATTAAGTGCGTCCAAAAAATTGGCACCCTTGACCAGTATTCCATCCTTGGCAGCCCTCCCGATCCCTCCAAAGTAGCCCAGTGGAATTGAGAGAACTAGAGCACACGGACAAGATATAACCAGAAGAATAAGTGCTCTGTAGACCCAGGAAGAAAAAGGTTCTCCCAAAACTATGGGCGGAACTATTGCAACCAGTGCCGCAAGACCCACTACTGCAGGAGTATAGTAATGAGCAAATTTCGTGATAAATTTCTCCGTTTTAGCCTTTCTAGCACTGGCATTTTCAACCAGTTCCAAAATTCTCGAAACTGTTGATTCTCTGAGTTCTTTTGTTACCTTTACCGTTAAAAGGTTATTCAGATTCACCATACCCGAAAAGATTTCTTCACCTTCATGAAGTCGCTTGGGAACACTCTCTCCTGTCAGAGCAGATGCATCCACATTAGAACTACCCTCAATTATAATTCCATCCACGGGAACTCTTTCTCCAGGTTTTATTATGATAATATCCCCGACCCTCAGTTCCTCTGGCTTGACCTTAACTATCTTATCCCCCTTTTTCAGATTCGCATATTCAGCTTTTAATGCTAAAAGAGATTTAATAGAGCGTTTTGAATTGCTCACTGCTAGATCCTGAAAGAACTCGCCCACTGTATAAAACAACATCACTCCCACAGCCTCGGGATACTCTCCAATTACAAATGCGCCTATAGTGGCCACCATTATGAGAAAATTCTCATCAAAAATGTTGCCGTGGGTAGAGTTTATTGCTGCACTTTTAAACACTTTCCATCCTACAAGAATGTAACTTATTGTGAAGAGTGAGAATATGAAGAGATTGTTTAAACTGTAGTAGTACCTTAAAATTATCCCTATCACAAATAGTGCAAAAGAGGGAACTAAAAAATAGAGTGCCTGTTTTTCATTCTCTTCAGGCTTCTCCTCTTTCTCGCTGAATTTCACTTCCGGCCTCACTCGCTTTACTATCTCTTTGGCTTTTTCAATATCCCCCTCAACATAAAGTTCGCTCGTCACAATATTGATTGACGCTGATTCAAACCCCTCTTTTTTCAGAGCACCCTCTATATCATATGCACAGCTTGCGCAGTCCAAACCCTCTAACTTGAGCTTTTTCCCCATATTATTCTTCCTCCATATGCTCCAGTGCTCTTTTTAGAATTCTCGTTATATGCTCATCACTGAGGCGATAGTACACATTTTTCCCATCCTTCCGATATGTTATGATTTTTCTATCTTTCAGTATTCTGAGCTGGTGAGATATAGCAGAAACAGAAAGCCCTGTTATATGAGAGAGGTCGCAGGTGCAGAGTTCGTCCCCAAGCAACGCAAAGAGAATTGTTAAACGAGTTGGATTTCCCAGCGCATCAAAAAAATCTGCGATATCGAGAATCTTCTCTTTATCCGGCAGTTTCTCCTTTGCCTTGGTTATGTTTTCTAGATGCTCCTCATAAACCTTACATACCTCAACCATTTCCATCACTTCTATATTTGAGCAAATACTCAAATGTAAATAAACTTTTCTATGAACCAGGAGAAAATAATTTATTACTTCATCCATACCTTTGCTTATGGGCGTTCCCAGATGCGATCTATGCGACTCTGATGCCGTGATATATATCCGTTCTACCCAGAGGCATCTATGCAAGAGGCATTTTGAAGAATTTGTAATTAAGCGTGTGAAGAGAGAAATAAAAGAGCAGATAAAAATAAAGAAGGGGACTATCGCTGTCGGACTCAGTGGTGGCAAGGATAGCGGTGTGCTGTTATACCTTCTTCATAAACTTGTGGATAAAAATATCAGGATAGTTGCCATAACTGTTGATGAAGGAATTGAGGGATACAGGAAAGAGACAATAAAGGCAGCAAGTCAACTAACCCGACAGTTGGGAGTAGAGCACAGGATTGTAAGATTCTCAGATGTGTTCGGGATAACTTTAGACGATGTTATGGACATCGAGGATAAACTCAAGCCCTGCACCTATTGCGGGATATGGAGAAGAAAAGCACTGAACATAGAGGCAAGAAAGATGAATGCGGATTATTTGGCGATAGGCACCAATTTGGATGACTATGCGCAGACCATACTTATGAACATTCTTAGAGATGATACTTCGAAACTTGCGAAGTTAGCGCCTCACAGCAAGAGTATAAAGAACTATGTTCCAAGAATAGTCCCTCTCAGGTTGATTTCTGAGAAAGAAGTTCTCATTTACGCTATATTGAAAGGAATTCCTCATGATTCCCGAGAATGTCCCTATGCCCCTTATGCTTTGCGAAATGAATTCCGAAGAATAATATCGATGCTAGAGAATGAGGCTCCAGGCACAAGAGAGAAGATCGTGCAATTCTATCTTGAGTTAAAGGATAAACTGCAAAATATAGAGCAAAAGAATGAGTACCGAGAATGCGTCAAGTGTGGAGAAAGTACCACAGGAACTCTCTGTAAGTCCTGCTTGCTTCTAGAAAGAGTGAAAAGTTTATCCGCCTGAAACTACAGGAACTAAAATAATTTCCCCCGACTCAACTACCATATCATCAGGTATTATCTTATCATTATGTATGGCTAGCCATTCTGTAGGATAGAGCCCTAACTTCTCGTAAATCTCACTGGGACTGGCTCTTTCAAACACATGCATTTCGTTACGAGTTAAGATTTTCACAGTTATCATTACGATGCGATTACACTCCTTTATTTTTTATTTTTGGTGCTATTTTAAATCTGTAGATGCAGTCATTTTTCGCTTGTTTAAAACCATAGATTATTCCTCCTTTTTTATTCTCTTCGGAAATTGAGAAAAAGAGATCCAATAGTGATTCCTGAGGAACTTTCCTAATGAATGCATCAAATAGCGTCTCATCTATTTCAAGTTTTGGCGAAACAACAACAATAATCGCAGGTTTACCTCTGCAAAGAGGTTTTAAATGATTTCCCTACATTACACTCTCCTGCTGGAGGAAAAATATTTTTTAAATGCTTCAATGTACTTGAATCCATCATCCGGAAATATCAACACATAAGTTCCATTCCCCAACCTGTGAAATACCTTCTTATACGCTTGAACCACAGCCCCCGCACTGAGACCGATGAATAGTCCCTCGTTTCTGGCGATCTCAATGGCACCTTCTATCGCGCCTATCTGCGTTACCTCAATAACATCATCCACCTCAACTTGGAAAAACCATTTGGGCTGCGTTTCAAGTCCTTTAATCCCTGGGATCTTCTCACCTTGCGCTGGGACCACACCTATTATTTTCACTTCAGGATACTTCTTCTTAAAATATTTGGAGAGTGCCGCAATGTGCCCCGAGGTGCCGCATCCTGCCACTATAACATCAGGCTTTTTTCTCACACTTTTTAGTTGCTCATCTATCTCTCGGGCTGTGAAGAGGTAATGAGAGTTAAAATTATCATCGTTCTCAAACTGATTTAGATTCACCGCCCCATATTTTTCAGCCTCCTCTTTTACCTGCTTCACAGCATCCATATCAAGGGTACCCCATTCTGTTCTGATGATCTCCGCACCGAAGATTTTAAGAAGAATCTCCGTGATCTGCGGTGTAGGCTTCGGTATATATACTCGAAACTTTATTCCCATGATACTACAGAGAGCAGCCAGAGAAATTCCCGTATTTCCAGAAGTTGCCTCGAAGAGCTCCTTCCCACCGTCAAGAACCCCCCTCTTCTTCGCTTCCATAAACATATGGAAAACAGGTCTATCTTTGATGCTTCGACTGAATGGATTGAAAAACTCCAACTTTGCATACACCTCTCTCTTAGGTGCTGATAGATGACTCATCCTCACTAAGGGTGTGGGCTTGTACCTCTCAAACAGCTCTACGGTGCTCACAAACACATTGCTGTCCCCCATAAATTCCTCATATTAAGCTATATTTTAAATTTTTCTGGACATTTCTGTGCATTGTTACATCTCAAGTATCCATCCCTATATCATAAGCTCTTTTCTTTGGAAAAACTTTCGCCAGAACGCTTATTCAGGCGTTTCTTTGAGGATTCTCTGTCTCTTTACAATCTCTTTTATTTCTCTCCCATTCTCAATTTCTTTGATAAGCCATTTACTTTTCTTATTGCATGGCTTACGCATGAATGATGAAAAATGCTGTGAAGAGGAAATTTCCAGAACATCTGACAAGAAGTTGTAAAGTATTTGAGATGGAACATAAATCCATTTATATATGAAGTTCTCATGCAACATGGGTGGTATCGGAATGGAATTCTTCGAGGTTTTGCGAAGAAGAAGGAGCATAAGGAGATTCGAAAGGAGGCCTGTAGAGAGGGAGAAGTTAGAGAAAATTCTGGAGGCAGCTTTCCTGTCTCCCAGCTCTTACAATAGAAGAGCATGGATATTCATTGTAGTAGATGATCCGCAATTGCTTGATAAACTCGCTGAATCAAAGGCTGGAGCACAGGGAATTAGAAACGCTCCTCTGGCCATCGTAGTAGCCGTGGATGAAGAAATTGATGATGTGTGGATAGAAGATGGTGCCATTGCGGCAGAGCATATTCAGTTGGCAGCGTTTGCTCTAGGCCTGTCATCCTTCTGGGTTCAAATAAGAAAAAGAGAGCATAAGAGAGGTGTTTCTGCGGAGGAATTTGTTAAAGAGCTCCTACGTATTCCTGAGAATTACAGGGTTCTATGCATAGTAGCTGTTGGCTATCCTGCTGAGCGTAAAAGCCCCCACGGCATGGATGTTATGGAGTGGGAGAAAGTTCGTCATAACCTCTTCTCCCAAAAGTTTTAATAGGATGCAGTTAGAGTAGCATATGGTGGTGAAAAATGGAACCCTATAAACTCCTTTATCCCATGCGTACATATCTCATAATTTCCGCCTATGGCAACGAGGTAAACGTTATGGCTGCAGACTGGGTTACCGTGGTTTCATTCAAGCCAACCATGATAGGTGTTGCCATCTCACCGGAGAGATATACCCATAAACTCATAAAGAAAAGCGGGGAATTCGTGGTGAGTGTACCCCACTGGGATATGCTTTCCGATATATGGCTCGCTGGCACAGAAAGCGGACCAGAGAAAATAAGGAAGATGAAAATAGAGTTAAGAGATTCTAAAAAGCTCAAAGTTCCATCCATCAAAGATGCACTGGCAAATATAGAATGCAGAGTTGTAGATTTCAAGAACTACGGAGATCACACATTTTTCGTTGGAGAGGTGGTATCCTATACCTATAACAAAGACGCATTTCCTCGTGGTGTACCATCACCACGGGCAGGTTTTGTTTCTCATCTATCCTGGAACCAATTCATAAAGTTTAGCGACGTGACGGAGGAATTGCCATGAAGGAATTTGTTATAGTAATAACAACGGTGGATGATGAGAATATTGCAGAGAATCTGGCAAATAAAGTTATAGAGAGAAAACTGGCTGCCTGTGTGCAGATAATTCCCATCAAAAGCATTTACAGGTGGAAGGGGAATGTGGAGCGAGCAAAGGAATATCTTTGCATCATAAAAACCAGAAAGGATCTCTACGACCTCCTTGAGAAAGAAATCAAAGAGAGCCATCCCTACGAAGTTCCCGAAATCATCGCAGTGCCCATTTCTTCGGGTTTAAAGGAATACCTGACCTGGATCGAGGATAGCACTATAGATGTAGGAGAAATGGGAGATGAAAATTCCACCGGAAAGGCTTAGGGCCTTGGGATATGCCACAGGTTTCACCCTAATAACCTATTCTTCCATCCCGCTTTTTTTAATGTGGGGCGAGAGTTTATGGATGAGGCTGGCATCCCTGATACTGATTTTCTTTGCCATCTACCTTCTAGCAATAATTTTCTATGGAAAACCAATCAGGAGCGAATCCTATTCCCCTTATCGGGAAAGTTTAGTGCACCTGCTTGCCCTTATGTCCATAGCCACAATGCTTGTTATGATTCCTTTTCTCATTTTTAATGGGATAAAAATAGATCCTCAGGAGATTTATCTGACTGCCAAACCGGGATTTGTGGAAACCTGGAATATTTATATACCTCTCTACGCCATCCTTTACTGGGGAATTGGTGGCGCACTGGTTGCCTACTTTTACCACTCAGTTACCTTTGAATTGTTCAAAATAGGTGGCAGATGGGCTGGAATCTTGGCAACTACGAGTTTATTTGCGCTGAATTACAATCTTCCTCTTATTTCCCATTACTGGAACTGGTGGGATATAATATCTTACGGGTTCCTATTCGCATACTCCTACTCTTTAAAGAGAAATCCCATGGCTTTGATGACCGTATATTTGCTCTACGAAGTTCCACTGTGGTGGTGCATTTTAGCCCCCTTTGGAGGATTTGCTCTTATTATATACTTCCTCGGAAGAACGCTCATCTCATTAATAGCACTCACAATCTTCCTCTGGAACTCTCTAAGAAGATATTACACAAAAATATCCAGAAATATTTAAATATGTGTTATCAATGGATAATTGTATGGAAATTTATCTAGATAATGGAAATGTAAGCCGTGTAGCTTTGGAAGTCTTCGAGGAGATGAAAAGGTACTACCTGGATAAATTTGGAGTTCCAGGAGGCGAATTCGGACACAGATACGAAGAGGAGGCATCCGAAGCCCTATGGAAAGCTCGGGAAACACTGGCAAAGAGGATCAATGCATATCCTGAAGAAATAGTGTTCACCTCAGGTGTGACTGAAGGAAACAACCTGGCCATCAAAGGTGCAGTATTTCCCATTCTTCGAAAAAAAGGAGTGGCAAGAATAATCACCTCACCCATCGAGAGAAAATGCGTATTGAGAAGCGCTGAATACCTTAGAAATTTTGGAGCCAAGGTGGAGCAAGTGCCTGTGAATTCTGAGGGATTTGTGAATCTAGAAATTCTGAAAGAGAAGATTAAAAGCGCGGAGCTTGTGAGTATTCAGCATGCAAATCAGGAGATTGGGGTGGTTCAGGATATAAAGGCGATTGGAGAACTCGCAGAGGACAGTGGTGCACTATATCACTCAGATGCAACACATTCTTTTCTTAGGGAACGCATAGATGTGGAAAAAATTCCAGTGGACATGCTTACCTTCTCGGGGCATGTTATTCATGGCCCTCTTGGTTCAGGTGCGCTTTTCATTCGTGAGGGTCTTAAAATAGAGCCGATTTTGCACGGTGCGTACAGGGAGCGGAGAAGAAGAGCAGGATACCCCAATATGCCTGCCATAATGGGCTTCGCAAAGGCAATTGAAATCATGAGGGAAGAGCATGTGGAAAAGATGCGCAATATGCGCGATTTTCTTATAGAGCACCTGCTGGAAATCCCGGATTCCCGTTTAAATGGTCCCAAGGAGAGGCGAGTATGCGATAATGTGAATGTTTCCTTCAGGGGTGTGGAGGGGGAGGCCATACTCATGCTTGCGAATCAGGAGGGCATAATCCTCCGTACAGGCTCCGCGTGCTACAATGAATCTCTTGAACCATCCTATGTCATAAAGGCCCTGGGGGTTGGTGTGGAATATGCCAATTCCTCCACACGTATGGTGCTCAGCAGGTACAACACCATGGAGGAGATGAAGATTGTAGTGGAGAAAATGGAGGAAATAATTGAAAGATTGAGGAAAATAAGCCCGTTGTATAGGAGGAGGAAAAAATGAAGGTGGGATATTCCAGAAAGGTCATGGAGTTATTTATGTATCCGAAAAACGCGGGGAAATTAGAAGATGCGAATGTAACTGCTTTAACGGGCAGCGTGGCCTGTGGAGATATGATCAAATTGTACCTCAAAATAGATCCAGAGAAGGAAATAATAGAGGATATTTCCTTTGAATCCTATGGCTGCGCGGCCAACATTGCCACAAGTTCAATGATAACCGAGATGGTTAAGGGAAAAAGCATAGAAGAGGCCAGAAAGATAGTTTTCCAGGAGGTTGTGGATAATCTTGGGGGTCTGCCAAAAATAAAGTTTCACTGTGCAGTTCTTGCCGTTGCAGGATTGCGCATTGCCCTTGAAAAATGGGAATATATCCAGGGAAGAAGAGGCCTAGATAAAGATTTTATAAGGACCCTCCTGAAGGGCATACTCGATCCCCACACGGATAAGGACCTCATTTCGGCAGGGGTTATAGAGAAATTGATAATAAAGGAGGGCGAGGTGGAAATACATCTTTCCGTGCCAAGGGATGAATTCCTGGAGGAGATAATTTCTAATATTATGGAAGTATTCGAAACCTTACCCATAAATGCCAAGATTTTCATTGGAGGTGAGCAGATTGCCCTTTGATCCGGTGTGCGGCAAAAAGGTGAAAAAATCGGAGTTGAAGTATGAATATCATGGACGCATTTACTATTTCTGCAGCGATGAATGCCTGAGAAAATTTAAGGAAAAACCCTCTAGATACATAATGGAGAAATGGGATGAAAATTCCTGTTAAGGAGGTGAAAAAATGGTAAATGAAGAAGAAGTCTGGAAGGCTCTTAAAGACGTGGTGGATCCGGAAATTGGTGCAAATGTAGTGGATCTGGGATTAATCTATGAGGTTAGGGTTACCGATGGTAAGGATGTCTACGTTAAAATGACCCTTACGGTTCCAGGATGCCCCCTAATGAACGTTCTTCCCGCCCAGGTTGAAGAGAGAATAAAGCAACTGGAAGGCGTGGAAAAGATAACCGTGCAGCTTACCTTTGATCCCCCATGGAGTCCCGATAGAATGAGCGAGGAACTTAAAAAGCTCTATGGCTGGTGACTCTAAAAATTTATATTCTCCCATCCCATGGATGGCCTATGCAGACAGACCTTTTCTCCTTCAGCGACTCCATGGAAGAGATTGAGAAAGAGATAAGAGAATGCAAAAAATGTCCGCTGCATAAAACAAGGAAACATGCGGTGCCAGGGGAGGGGGGTCATAGAAGAAGAGTGATGTTTGTGGGAGAAGCCCCGGGAAGAAGAGAGGATGAGCTTGGCAGGCCCTTTGTAGGTGCTGCTGGTAAATTCCTAGACGAACTCCTCAGTTCCATAGGATTAACGAGAGAGGATGTTTATATCACCAATATAGTAAAATGCCGTCCCCCAGGAAATAGGGACCCAACAGATATGGAGATAAAGCTATGCTCACCTTTTCTGGATCGTCAGATAAATCTACTGAATCCCAGAATAATATGCCCTTTGGGCAGATTTTCCTCAAAATATATTCTAGAGAAATTTGGATTTCAAATGGAAAGTATAACTAAATCCCAAGGGAAAATTTATAAGACTGATAAAATATTAATCCTGCCCATGTATCATCCCGCTGCTGCCCTGTATCACCAATATTTAAAGGAAGAACTAAGAAAGTCGTTTAATATTCTCAAAGCCCTAATGGAGGAAGAAGATCTGTGATCATGTTAAAATTTTTTAAATTTTCAATCTTTTGTTATATGATATGATAACGAGGGGAAAAACTTATATGCCAAAAAGGATATTGGAATAGTAATATGTCAAAGAAGCTCTTAACTGCCAGGGAGAGGATTCTTCTCTACCTTTTAAATTATTCATCAAAGGAGATTGAGGATTATGTTTCCCCTAGGGCATTAACCCAGGATGGAATAGGTGAAGCTATTGGATTGGGTAGAAATAACGTTCCCCGGGAGATGAAGAAGCTTCTGGAGATGCGATTGGTTGCGCAAAAAAAGGCCAGGGTTAATGGTTTCCGGAACAGACGGTCTGTATATTTTCTCACGCCTCTCGGCATTCAAGAAGCGAAAAAAATTAGGGATAAGATAAAGGAGATATATGTGAGTATAATAGACCTCTCTGGGAATGTCTCTCAGATGAAAATAAAAGATATCCCCAAAAAATTTGGGATAGATGTAATCTCAGCGGCGCTTTTTGTAACCAAGGATAAGAAGCTGGATCTAATGGATCTTATGGGGTTAAACGATAAAGCGGTGCATATGATAGAGATGGATTTTAAAATAAGATATTTCTATGGACGCAAAAAAGAGTTTGCTCAGCTCAAGAGCTGGCTGAAATCAAGAAAGAGGATTTTAATGATCACAGGTATATCCGGCAGCGGTAAAACTACCCTGGTTAATAAATTCGTGAAGGATTATTTAAAAAACAGAAATCTTGTGTGGTTTCAGGTGGAACAGTGGGTCAGCGCGGCAGATCTCATAATAAAGCTTAGTAATTTCCTATCCAAGATAGGTAAATCCAAGCTTGAAAGATATATGAAAAGCGCCCTGATGGGATTTGAGAAGGAGCTCAGGTGGGAAAATGTATACCAGATTCTCAGAAATGATCTGAGAAACGAGGTTCTTATCTTTGATGGATTGGAGAATGCCAGGGAAGATGTGAAGGACATGCTACGCAGAATTTTGAATATGGTGGATGAAACCAAGGAATTAAGGGTAATTTTGATAGGCGCAGAGATCCCCCATGGTATTGTCCCCGCAAGTAAGATGGTTCTGCTTGAAGAGCTTGCGCTGGGCGATCTTGAGAGGAATGATGCCATTACCTTCTTGGTCGATAATGGAAAAAGTGTTGAAGAGGCAGAAAAAATAATCTCCGAATATGGTGCAACGCCGCTGGTGCTCGAGCTCCTGGCGAAAAATGGGAATCCCCGGATGGTAAGAAAATTCTTCATTGAGAATGTGATATATTCACTTACTCCCGAGGAGAGGAAAGCGCTTGAACTCGCGTCCATTTTCCGAAGACCTTTCAAACCAAATTTCCTCCTGTTGAACGATGTGGATTACATCGTGATCTATTCTCTTGTCAACAAAAATATACTTAAGGAAATTGGAGATGAGAGGGTTCTCCTCCACAGAATAATCCGGGATTTCGTCTATAAGAGCTTGCCGCCCCACAGGGTTAAGGAGTATCATCACTATGCCGCAAGATATCTTGAAGAAGAGGGAGAGCATCTGGAGGCTGTGTATCACTATATCCGCGGAGATGAGATACCCATGGCATCCCGGTTGCTTGTGGAATCCTATCGTAGATATCTAATGAAAGGGGAGCTTCAGAAAATCAGGGAGCTCGCCTATTCCATCCTGAACAATTATGATTTATCTGTTAGCGATCATGAATGGGAGCTTTACGGAATACTTGCTGCCACCTACGATGTGGAGGGCAAGATGGATGAGGCTTTAGAGAACTATGAGAAGGCCAGGGATCTTTCCAAGCACAGGGATGTGGATTACTTTGTACTCAGTGCTGTGGAGATGGCGGATATCCTGAGAAAGAGGGGTAAGTATGTAAAAGCAAAGGAGGCTCTCAAAGAGGCATTGAGATATATAGTTGAAATGAGGGATATGAGAGTTATAGCCAGAGCTAGATATGTACTTGGTCTCCTATCCCTGTATTCTGGGGATACCTACAGTGCGGAGGAGCATTTCAGCGAGGTTCTCAAGATAAGCGAGAGGATTTCAGATTACGAGGCTCTTGGATACGCCTATCAGGGTTTAGGCATTCTTTATCGCCATACCAAAGCGGAGAATCTTGCCCTGGATTATCTCCAGAGGGCGAAGAACTATTTTGAGGCTTCCGGCAATAGAAGGGAAGAGGCAAAGGCCCTTGGTAACCTTGGACTGGTTTATTATGATTTGGGAGGAGAGAAGAACATATATCTGGCGGAGAATCATTTCCTTCATGCTCTAAAAATATTCGAAATGATTGGGGATAGGTGGAATATCGCGCTAACTAAAAGAAATATTGCGGCAATACATCATCATAGAGGGAATTACGAAAGAGCTTTGGAGCTCCTATCCTCGGTGGAGAAAGAGTTTCGGGAGATGGGGGGCCTGGATGTCCTTCCCTCCATATATATTCAATTTGGCTACACCTATGCGGATATGGGAGAGGGAGAAAAATCCAAGGAGTACTTTGACAGAGCTATATCCCTCTCCATGGAACTTGGTAATGAGTTTAGAGCTGTAAGGTATGCAAAATTAGCCGCGGATATCCTCTCCAGATTCTCCCACATAGATGTGGAAGATTATCAAAAAATCGCAGAAGGGGAGAAAAAGGTGGTGGCCATTGTCACAAAAAATCAAGCATAATCATAATCGAGCGGAGGATCGTCCAATAGCTGGGTATGGAATATCACTGCATAATCATAGTCAAGCGGAGGATCGTCCTGCGTTTGGCCATTGGAGGATGAATCGTCCAGAAGCGTAACCCCCGTGCTGGCGTGCACCCCTGAGAGGACCGCTATACCGAAGAGCGCCAGAATCGCTATAATCCCAAATAGGAGTTTCCTATTCATCTTAATCACCAAGAAAACGGTTCGAACCAGGTTATTTAAAAGTATAGAGAGTATTCTAATTTTGTGAGAATCAGCGATATTAATCGAAAAATTTTGATGCAAAGTGCTACAAAATGAGCATGCTCATATAACCTTTTATATACTTCCATAACGATATCTATTACGATGAAAATAATGGTGGTAGAAGATAGCCGTTCCATGGTCGGGTTGATTAAGGATATACTGAAGAAGAAAAAATCTGCAGAGGTAGATGCATTTTATGATGGAGAAGAGGCTCTTGAAAAAATAAAAGAGGAGAATTATGATTTCTACATTCTTGATTACGAACTTCCGGGAGTGGATGGATTCACTCTAGCGAAGGAGGCGGAAAAGAAGGTGAATAAAGATAGGATACTCATAATTTCAGCCTTTGATGATTTGACCCACGAGAAATATAAAGTTCTCCATAAGCCATTCCGTATCGAGGAACTTCTTAAATACCTGGAATTTTAATTATCCCGAGGGATAAAAATACGCAAAATATTTAATATGAGAAGTAAAATTTGATATCCGTGACCCCTGTAGAGAAGAGATTAGGAAAAATATGCGATGAGATCACGATCGGTATTGTGCTTTTGGATAAAGATTACACTATCTTGGATTGTAATGCAGAGACCCTTAGAAGAGGAAAGGTAAAAAAAGAAGAGATTATAGGTAAAAATTTTCTGGATTTGGTTATTGATGAAGATCGCAAAATCATTCAGAACGCTTTAGAGAGAGCTAAAAAGAGTGGTGAAGCAAGAACTGATGTTGTTAGGCTTACTAATACCCATGGCCAGACTTATTTTGTAGAGTTGAGATTCAATTTTACAGGAGAATTTTTCGTGGCTACAATAATAGATCGCACCCGTTTCTATGAAATTTACCAGGAAACAAAGATAATCAAATCTGCCACAGATAATATGGTGGAAGCCCTTGTTGTTGCGGATGTTAATGGCACCATCCAGTATGTTAACCCCGCATTCACCAAGCTTACCGGTTATACAGCTAAGGAAGCTATTGGTCAGAATCCAAGAATTCTGAAAAGTGGCAAACATACCAGGGAATTTTACAAGAATATGTGGGACACCATTCTCTCGGGCAAAATCTGGCATGGGGAGTTGATAAATAAGAGAAAGGATGGAACACTCTACTGGGAAGAGATGACCATCGTTCCCGTAAAAAATGAGAAGGGGGAGATAATCAACTTTGTAGCCATAAAGCATGATATCACGGAAAGAAAAAAATTGGAAGAAAAGCTTGAAGAGGAGCGAAAATTCTACAAATCCATAATAGATAGCTCTCCCGATGGAATTTTCATTGAAACATTAGATGGCAAAATTATAGATGTAAATAAACAAGCAGCGGAAATGCTTGGTTATACCCGCGAAGAGCTGTTGGAGAAGGGACTTGAAGCCATAATACCTGAAGAGATGAGAGATAGACTACCCACCATAGGAAGCATACTCAAGAAGAATAAGCACATTGTAATGGAGGTGTTTAATAGGCATAAAAAAGGTTATCTTGTTCCCATCGAGCTCTCTGCAAATCTGGTGGAAATTGGAGGCAAGGAGCTCGTTATCATCATTGCCCGAGACCTCTCAAAGAGAAATGAGATAGAGATGCGCTACAGGGCTATAGGCGAGATGGCGAGAGATGCCATAATAATGGTGGATTCCAAAGGAAGAATAGAGTACTGGAATCCGGCGGCAGAGAAGATATTTGGATACACTGCCGAAGAGATTGTGGGAAAGAAATATTTTGAATATCTCGTACCAAAAGAATATCGAGAGAGAACGAGAAAAATTGCGGAGATGATTCTCAAGGGAACCCTGGGATTCAAGAGATATCCCCTCATCGAGGTCCCTGCACAAAGAAAAAATGGGGAAATCTTTTTCCTCGAAATATCACCATCCGCGTTTATAATAAATGGAAAAGTTCATGCCTTAATTACAGGACGAGATATCACTGAAAGGAAGGAGAGAGAGAAAGAAATTCTTAGACTTGCCACAGCGCTGGAGCATTTCAGTGATGGAGTAATACTCACAGATAATGAGGGAAAAATCATATATGCCAACAAAGCCATGGAAGAAATCTTTGGTTGGAAAAAAGATGAGCTTCTAGGAAAGCATGTGTCTATTTTTGAAGTTTATGAGGGGCAGCAGAAAAAAGAGCTGGAAGAGATGAGAAAAAGCGGGAAATGGGAGATAGAAACTGTGAGAAAGGATAAGTATGGAAACAAGATACCTGTGCATCTAAAAATCATAGTGGTAAGGGATAAGAATGGAAAAGTAAAAACTATGGGTGCAATCTTGGAGGATATAAGGGAAAGAAAGGCTGCAGAAGAAAGGTTGTTGAAGCAAAACCAGCAGCTTCAGCTCCTCTACGATTTTACACAGAGTATAAGCTCCGAGTTAGATTTACAGAAGCTTTACCTGAAAATTTATGAAGAATTGAAGAAAATCATGCGTTTTGATACCTACTCCATAGCTGTCTACGACGAAAAAAATAATGAGGTAAGAATGGAGAAATTCATAGAAGAGGATGTGGATATAACCTACAAACTTAAACCTCTAAAACTCACAGATTCTTTGACAGGTTTCGTGATAAAAACAGGAAAAACTCTTCTTTTGAAAGATTTTGAGAGGGATGTAAAGAAGGTTCCTGTTAAGGTTCATGTTATCGGCTGGATTCCTGGTTCGTTTTTAGGCGTGCCCCTGCGTTATAAAAACAAGGTTATTGGAGCCGTATTCATTCAAAGCAAGGAGAAAAATATAGGTGAGGAAGAGAAAAAACTTCTGGAAACCATAGCACCGGTTCTCTCCATAGCCATTGCCAATGCCCAGCTTTATACCGAGACAGAGATAGCGAGGGAAAGATTTGAAAATCTTATAAACACAAGCATAGTTGGTATAGTCACCACCGATTTGGACGATAACATAACCTTCACCAATAGGAAATTTGCGGAAATGCTTGGCTATAGACCAGAAGAGCTTATAGGTAAGAATCTAAGGGAGCTAACCACCGAGGAAGGATACCGAAAGATGAAGGAAGGTACAGAGAGAAGAAAGAAGGGCATAAGCGATTCCTACGAATCTGTTTTCATCACGAAGGATGGAAAACTCATCAATGTTCTAATCCATGCTTCTCCTCTCAAGGATTCCAAAGGTAACGTTATAGGAACCATTGGAGTGAATATGGATATTACCGAAAGAAAAAGATGGGAAGAGAGGCTAAGAAAAGAATGGGAGAAATACAAGAATCTTCTGGAAAACATGCTGAGCGGCATCGCCGTGATTCAGGATGAGAAAATGGTATTTGTAAATAAGGCACTGGCAGATATGCTCGGATATGCTGTGAATGAAATGATCGGCGAGCGCTTCACAAAATTTGTGCATCCTGATATGAGAGATTACCTCCTTGAGAACTACCGCAGGAGAATGAGAGGAGAGAAGATCCCCGAGAGCTACATAGTGAAATTTTTGAAGAAAAATGGAGAGGTTCTGTGGGCCCTAACCAAGGCCAATGTGGTGGAGTGGGAAGGAGCTCCCGGAGACATGGTTTCCCTTCAAGATATAACCCAGATTAAGGAGATGGAGGACAATCTCATAGCTATGGTGAAGGTATTCGAGGAGATAAAACTGGCCAGGAATGAGGATGAAATTTATGAGATCGCAATCGATTCTCTTTACAACATTCTCAATTTCCGCAATGTAGCCATAGGCAAAGTAGTAGGTGATAAAGTAATTATCAGGAAGCACAGAGGTTACACCAATCCCGATGTAGTCCTAGATCTCTATGGAGACAAGGGAATTACCCCTTGGGTTATAAGGAACAAAGCCCCCTACTACAGCCCTGACGTTACTAAAGATCCTCTTTATGTGCCAGGTGTTGAAAGTGCGAGATGCGAGTATGCTACGCCCATCTATGCGAAGGACAAAGTATACGGGGTGCTTGATGTGCAGCGCGATGAGGTCGATAGCATAAGTGAGGATGAGAGACTTCTCCTGGATATGCTCGCGTCTCATATGGGCGTAGCCCTTGCAGGATTAGAGGCCATGGAAGAGGAGAAAAAGGCCAGGAACCTGCAGGAGCTTATGGTCCACATAATAAGCCATGACCTGAAGAATCCTCTAGCGGTGCTGAGGGGTTATATTGACCTTATGAGAGAGATGCCATCGGAGGAGTTCTTGGAGGCCATGGACAATGCCATAAAGGAGGCCGAGGAGATAATTGAAAGAGCAAGACTCTTCTCCAAGCTGGGCAGAAAGAAAATAGATGAGGAGAAAGAGGAGATCAACTTAAGGGAGATGATAGAGGGCGTAGCCTCACTTATCCGCGAGAAATATCCCGAGAAGGAGCTTCGTATAGATATGAAGGATATCTTCATAGAAGCTTATCCCATTTTAAAGGAAGTATTCACGAATCTTTTGGATAATGCGTTCAAATACGGTGCCAATCGTGTGGATGTGACGGCGGAAGAGAAGGACTACATGGTGGAAATCAGAATAGCGGATGATGGCCCAGGAATACCTGATAAAATAAAGAAGAAGATTTTCGAGCCGTTTCAGAGGGCAGATACCTCTGTGAAGGGCAGCGGACTTGGTCTCACCATTGTGAAGATGCTTGTGGAACTTCACGATGGAGAGATATGGGTCGAGGATAACAAACCCCAGGGAAGCATATTTGTAGTAAGAATCCCTAAGGAATGAGGATGAGAGCTCCCGGCGTAAAAGTGCACAGGAAAGAGGCAGAGAGGATTCGCAGATATTTGGCATCTCGTGATCTTATCGCAGAGCTAAAAATAAAGAAAGATGGAGAATACGTAATTATCCCAGTTAAAGAAGAGATGGAGGGTTTCCCCATTGTCTACGAAGATTTTGAAGAGTACAGAAAAGAGAGGGGAAAGATAGGTGCATACGATATTGTGGGGGATATCGCCATTGTGAAATACAGAGAAGGAAGAGATCTGGATAAAGTTATAGAGAAGCTCAAGAAGAGAAGGAATATTAGAGTGATAGCGATAGATTACGGCGTTGAAGGTGAGGAGAGAATAAGAAAACTTAAGCTTGTTAAGGGAGACAGCTTGGAAACCATCCATAGGGAATATGGTATAAGATTAAAGGTGGATCTTGGCAAGGTATATTTTTCTCCCAGGCTCGCGACGGAAAGATGGCGAGTTGTGCAGAGAGTGAGGGATGGAGAAAAGATATTTGATATGTTTGCAGGATGCGGACCCTTCTCAATTCTTATAGCCAAATACAGAAAGGTGAAAATTTATGCCTGCGATATAAACCCCCACGCAGTGGAGTATCTGAAGGAAAATATAAGAATAAACAAGGTGGAGGGAATAGAAGTGTATCTCGGTGATGCCAGGGTGATTGCAAAGAGAATGAAGGATGTGGATAGGGTCATAATGAATCTCCCCCACTCCTCCTTTGAGTTTCTTCCCTATGCCTTAGCTACATTGAAAAAAGGTGGCGAAATACATTACTACGAAATCCTACCACGGGAGAATAAAAGAGAGGAGAATCTTATCCAAACAGCCGAAAAGTTAGGTTACAGAATAAAAATTCTCGAAAAAAGGAGAGTTCACGCCTATTCTCCTTCCTTAGACATGTTTGGATTTCTCATTAAACTTCTTTAATCATTTAACTCTTAGAACCTCCAGATTCTTCGGAGCTATGGTTTCTATTCCGTATCTCTTATGGAGACCTATGGCAAGGTCTATGCATTTGCTTTCTTCACCGTGGCACAGAATCACTCTTTCAGGCTTGGGATTCATAGATGCAATATACTGAACAAGCTGCCGTCTATCTGAATGACCGGAAAAGCCGTCGATGGTTTCAATATTCATCTTCACCTCAATTTTTATGGGATGCCCTTCGTGGCTCATAATAAGTTCCTTAAGGCCGTTCTGTATTCTTCTGCCCAGGGTGCCCACCGCCTGATAACCCACAAATACTAAGGTGTTCTTGGGATCATCCGCCCAGTGCTTGAAATACTCCAAAACAGGACCTCCGTTCATCATACCTGAAGTGGAAAGAACTATAAGGGGATCCGCAGAGTTTATCACCTCTTCCCTTCTTTCAGCAGCTTCCACACGATGGAATATGGGAGAGAGAAACGGATTTTCCTTCTTGAGGAATATAAGCTCCCTCAAATCCTTGTTAAGATATTCGGGGTAGGCTGCATGGATAGTCGTGGCTTCCCATATCATGCCATCCAGATATATGGGTACCTCGGGGATCTCGCCCTTCCTTATATAATTCTCCAGAACAAGCATAACCTCCTGAGAGCGACCAACAGCAAACACTGGAATGAGTACCTTACCGCCGCGCTCGATTGTTCTATTAACTATGTCCTTTAATCTTTCGCTGGCCTCTCTTCGGGAAGGCTGATAATCCTCCCGACCACCGTAGGTGCTCTCCATAACAACTGTTTCCACTCTTGGGAATCTGTTATGGGCGGCGTTGAATAACCAGGACCTCTCAAATTTTATGTCCCCTGTTACCACCACATTGTAAAGTCCCTCTCCTATATGGAAATGCGCTACGGCGGAGCCCAGAATGTGGCCTGCGTTGTGAAATGTGAGCCTTATATCGGGAGCTATATCTGTAGTCTCCCCGTATTTAAGAGTTATGGTATGCTTTATCATCTCCTTAATGTGCTTGGACTCATATGGAACCTTCTTGCCCTCAGATTGCGCCACCTTTATGTAGTCTATAAGAAGCATCGCCGCCAAATCTCTTGTGGGCTCTGTCATATAAACGGGGCCATCGTAGTTGTACTTGTAAAGCAGAGGTATCAATCCACAGTGGTCAAGATGCGCATGTGTCAAAACTACTGCATCTATATGTTTGAAGGGATTCTGGGGATCACTGGCATCCCACACATCGGGAACATATAAATAGGGTGCACCGCTCCAGGGCTCTTCCTTATTAACCGAGGCCACGTCGAGACCGCAGTCTACAAGCACTCTGCTTGTTCGCGTCATTATGAGCGTCGCACTTCTCCCCACTTCTCTGTAACCTCCTAGCGCTTCTACACGAACCCACTGCTCCCCACTCAGAGGAGGTCTATTTATCCTCTTGCCTATATTTCGCAGTATCTCTCTCCTCTCCTCCCGTATCAATCTCAGGTATTCTCTCATCTCCTTAACGATCTTGGATTCTAAAGGTGGGGCACGAACCACTCGGGGCGCCCATTTTACCTTCTTCTTAATCTCGTTGAGAAGCTGACCGCCTTCTCCAATAACATCCCTGGGCGATTCAGCTTCAATAACCACCTCCCCCGTTTCGGGAACAAAATAGATATCCTTGATACCTGCGCTTTCGGGTACCAGATTGAGGATTTCCTCCCTAGCCTCCTTCTCATCCATCAGAAGCGATGGGTCAGGTCTTACAGATATTCTCCGTCTTATGGTCTGCGCTATCTTCTTTATAACTTCTGGATGGTCAGCAAAGAACTCCATGTCCTTAGTATAAATCACTATAAGAGGACCCTCTAAATCTATATTGGTTATATCCACACCTGGTGCCAACTGAGCCGTTATCTCTAAAGCCTGCTCAAGAACATCTTCCCATGGCATCCAAATCACTTCAGTTTCATCTTTTTGAGCCTTTTCTCCACTTCTTCATCGCTTATTTCTTCAAATCCCCTCTCCTTGGTTATTGTAGCCACTGATATGCCATCACCGCTGGCGGCATCCCTCCTCATAGCCGCATTTATTCCACGAATGGAAAGATTTATTCCCTCATCCAGGGAAAGATTATCTTTCCATCTATCCTCCAAAACGCCATACACAAATAGGGACCCGGAGCCCACGCTGGCATATTTATCCTCTATCGCTCCTCCCGCAGCATCGATAGAGTAAACATGATAGCCTTTAC
Source organism: DHVE2 group archaeon (assembly GCA_026993785.1). Lineage (GTDB taxonomy): Archaea > Thermoplasmatota > Thermoplasmata > Thermoplasmatales > Aciduliprofundaceae > S014-41. Next base: position 213,527 of record JALWRZ010000010.1, on the reverse strand, counting down.
TATCAAAGCCTCCAACAATTAGACCCACATAGTAAGGCATGAACTTTCTCTCATTGAGGATATTTGAGAGAAGCGTGGCTGCCGCGCCCACCGGCATATACATGTTCCTCCTTATTCGATAGAGCGATATCTCCGCCTTCATGTACCTAACAAGGACCTGCAGATCTCCCACTAAACCCGCTGTGGTCATTCCTATATTGTAGTCAAGCTTGTAAAGCTTTTTGGCAACCTTGTGCGCAATGAAGGTATCCATGCTAGCCCTGTGCTCGGTAGCCAGAACCACACCATCCTTCGTAACAATACCTACCGTGGTGGTACCCGTTTTTTTGTTTTCCATATCTCACACCCTCAAAATGTTGTTAAGGTATAATTCGATGCACATATATAAATCTTTTTGGAAATCATAGACTCCAGTGGGCAAGAACCTCTCTTATTATTTTCGCAGCGGCGAAGGACGTTATACCGCTGCAATCATAGCGAGGATTCAATTCCACGATATCAAAGGATATCAGCTCAACATCAAGAGAATTTATTATTTCTACAAGCTCACGGGTGCTAAGTCCTCCTGGCTCAGGATTCCCCACTCCCGGTGCATACGCGGGATCCAGAACATCCATATCGAAGGACAGATAGGCTTTTTTAAATGGAACTTCTACCTTTTCACCTTTATTAAGCTGAGAGGCGGTAATCATCCTTATATTCTGTTCCTCCGCAAACTCTTTCTGCTCCTCCGTTGCAGCCCTTATGCCTATCTGAATGATATTCTCCCCCTTCACAAGGCCATCTTCCACTATGTGCCTTACCGGACAAGCATGGGAATACCTATCCCCTTGATAATCTGGGTAGAGATCCGGATGAGCATCAAAATAGATCATTCCAAAATCCTCACCACGAATCTCCTTTATTGCCTTAACTGTTGCGTAGGTTATGGAGTGATCACCACCAAGAAACAGGAAAATTCCTGAATTCGGGGATTTATGAACCTTGGTACTTGTGATCCTCATAAGTTCCTCATAGCTTTCGGGCTCAATATTTCCCAAATCCATATAGCGCCAGTACTTTTTTAGATTCCTCATATTCTCCCCAAAGGGGTTATAGAGTTGCGATGAGGTTGCTTTTCTTATGACATCGGGAGCCTCTGCTGCACCTCTCCTGTAAGAGGATGAGGCATCCCATTTTATTCCAAAAATACGAAGATTTGGCTCCGATGATGGGGAGATACCAAAGAACATGGGGAGAGATTTGCACCTCACCTTATATAGTTTTTCCATGCCCGAGGGAAAAAGATTTTTAAAACCTCTCGCAATTACATAAGAGATGAGGGCATCGAAAGCCATGAAATTTTACCTAGGGGAGAGAAGAGATGCGCTGCTCTACGAGTATCTGGCAGGTATTGAGAGGGATGAATCCCTAAAAAAGAAGCTCCTTGGTCTGGCATCCATTGAAAAACGGCATGCGGATTTCTGGAAAGAATATCTGGAGAGAAGAGGGATAAAAGTAAAGGATGTGTACCTAGGAAGATGGAGAAAATTTATAGCGTGGTTTGTCAGAAAATTCTTAGGCGCATCTCTCGTGGTCTCTCTTTTTGAAATGGGGGAATCCTCAGCCATATATTCTTACTATGATTTCTATGAAAATGGGGAGCTTAGTCCCGAGGAGAAGAAAAAGCTATCCCTCATCATTCTTGATGAGCTGGAGCACGAGAAGATTTTCTACAAGGAGAAAAAATTACTGCACGTGGAGAACATAAGAGATATCGTGCTGGGTATGAACGATGGGCTCGTGGAAATTCTAGGCGCAGTGACAGGATTATCCGCGGTTTATGTAAATGCCCCATTTCTAGTGGGTATGAGTGGATTGATTGTGGGTGTGGCAGGAGCCCTCTCCATGGGCATCGGTGCTTATGTATCTGTTCGTTCCCAGAGACAGGTTAATGAAGGGATGAGGAGAAGATTGAAGATTATATTCTCGATATCCAAAACCCGTGTGAAGAAGGAGATAGAGGAAAGATTAGGAGAAATGGGCGTGCCCCAAGATATGAGCGAGGAGGTCGCCGAGAAGCTCGCAGAGGATAAAAATGCCATAGATGCACTCATACCCAAGGAGGAAAGCAACGAGCTTAGGGCTGCATTTTATACGGGCCTTGCATACATAATAGGCGTATTCTTCCCCGTAGTGCCCTATTTCTTGGCTCCCACCACGTACATAGCTCTGCCCTTCTCTGTGCTATTCGCAGCACTCACCTTAGCGGCGGTATCTGCCATTATCTCTGTTATGTCAGGTATATCAATTCGAAGAAAAGTTACGGAAATGGTGGCCCTTGGATTGGGCGCTGCGGCTCTGAGTTATCTCTTTGGAAGTCTGATGAACCTGATATTCGGTGCATCCATTCCCTAAAAAAGGTATTAAGGAAAATGGCTATCACCCCATATGGATGTATTCTTAGACATGACCGGCACCATAACCGATATGGAGAGTGAGAATTACGCCATATACAAGCTTGCAGAGGAAATAAAGAGATATTTTTCCCTGGAGCTAAGCGCAGAAGAGGTGCTCGAGAAGATTGAAGAATACAGAAAGCCCTACATGGATAGAAGGCACGAAAGCTATGTGCCCATAAGATTCCTGATACTGGAAGCGGTAAAACAGATTGTACCCCGAAGACTCTGTGCCAACGATTCCTACTGGGTTTTAGATGAGTACTCTCGCATACACGCAAAATATGTAAGACTTGCAAAAAACGCCCTGGAAGGCCTGCAGAAAATAAGAAACGTAGCAAAACATCTTGGAATGATAACCGATGCAGATAGGCCCTATACTGACAAATTGCTGAAAAGTCTGGGTATCGAGGAATTCTTTGACTCAGTGACCACCGCCGAAGATGTTGGCGTGGGGAAGCCCAATCCCAAAATATTTCAAGAGGGAATTAAAAATGGTAAATCTGAGCCAAAGGTTTATGTGGGTGACAACGAGATGCGGGATATAGAGGGAGCAAAAAGAGTTGGCATTATAGCCATAAAAATTGGCCATGAGACAAAAAGTGCAGATTATGTAGCCCGAGATTTGCTGGAAGCTTGGGAAATCATTCAAACTCTTGCGAAGGAATAAATTGCATAACGTTCTTTCCCCTTTCTGTCAATTTCACAATTATTATCTTCTTAATTATTCCCATCATTTCAAGCTTGTTTAGTATTTCTTCCATTTTTTCTCTGGGAATCTCTAACTTGGCCTGAATCTGCTCATAGCTCCATCCCTGGTCCAGCATCTGCAGCACCAGCATCTCCTGGCGGGACAGTTTCATTATTACCTCCCTATTGATATACTCCTCCATAAGCAGGTTCAGCAGCTGCCAGAAGAAATCTCGTTTGAGCGGAGGTGTGAGAATATAAATCTCCTCTGTATTTCCCTGGCTCTTATCTACTTTTAATCTTATGGCAGAGACCTTGTGAAATCCTATTTCCATAGTCCTACGAGACATATCCACTAGCTTGGAAATGTGGAAAGAATGCTGAGATGGTTCAAATTTTAAAATATAGTTATCTTCCCTGAGAAATCCCCGCAGCCAGGAATCACCTATTTTTACGGATATGGATATACCGTGAATTATCTCCTTGAGCAGTTTCTTTTTAAATTCTCTTAAACAGGGACCTGTGGAAGAGAAGAGTGTGTATACTCGCTCTCGACTTCGTATATCTATGTATTCCACAAGCAACGTGGATCGGCCTTCCTTTATCACAGGAAGAGAGATTCTTTTGTCTATGCTTATAACGGCTGCCAAAGGAATCGTCACATTTTCCATGCCACTTATCTTTATCATCCCCTTTTCCAGAATTATCTCTCCCTCCACCCATTTCTTATCGGTGTAGAAAATAAACCCTTTCCCGTAGGGATGTATGTATTCCCCGGGACAGGATGCCAGAATCATTTCTCTTCACTTTTTGTCACATATACTTCCATTTCTTCCCCTATGCGTATATCACTTATACTCCATCCCTTTTTATTTCTAAGCATCTCCACAAATTTATTAAGCTCCTCCACATCTTTGAAGTTGAATCTGAGAATTCTACCCTTCTTTTTGCAATTTATTTTATCCACGATTTCCATGGCATTTTCTGCTGTCAGTCCTGGGGCAACTGGCCTCTCTATTGCCTTCTTGTAAAGCACGTTGTTTATCTTCTCCTCAAGCTCTCCCAGTCGGAAGGGCTTAGTTATATAATCATCAGCCCCACTTTTCATAACCTCCACCACGGTGTTTAGATCCCTTACCCCGGTTATGACTATCACAGCAATATCCTGGCTTATCTCCCTTATCATCCTTAAAACATCATGGCCATGCATGTCAGGAAGCATGAGATCCAGAAGAACTATCCTTATTCCCTCACTACTCTCCTCCAGAATTTTAAGCGCTTCTGAAGCGCTTGTGGCTGAGAAGATCCTGAAACCGCGATTCTCCAGATAAAGTTTTATTATTTTTATAAGCTCCCTGTTATCGTCCACCACCAGCACATTTATTTTCTCATCGTCCATAATGATATAGAGAGGACGGAAATATATATTATTTTCCTGAGAATCATCAAACCTAAAACTCCAATCCCAAAAATATAAATAAGGAGAATTCCTAAATAACAGAGATGAGACGGGAAAAATCCGCCGGCGCTGTTATATTCAACACCCAAACAAAAAAATATCTACTTCTGCACTACCCAACAGGTCACTGGGATTTCCCTAAAGGCCATGTGGAACCGAGAGAAAGCGAGGTGAAAGCGGCCAAGAGAGAAGTATTTGAAGAAACTGGCCTTGAGGTAGATATTCTATTCGGTTTTCGCGAGATAATAAAATACCATTTTCGTGAGAAGGATGTTCTGGTAGAAAAGAAAGTTGTGTATTTCGTAGGTATCACAGATAAGGAAGACGTTAAGCTGTCCTACGAGCATGACGGATATGCCTGGCTTGATTATGAAGATGCCCTAAACAAGATAACCTACGACAACTCAAAAAAAGTGTTAATGAAAGCTCATCTATTCCTGGAGAAGCTTGGATATTATTCCTCGTGAATCACCTTACCTTCGCCTATCACTAATGTAGGATAGGACTCCATACTGAAGGGATCACCGTTCCAGAGAAGCAAAGATGCGTAGTATCCTTTCTTTATTTTACCAAGACCCCTGACACCAAGTATATCCGCGGCGTTTCCTGTTATGAGAGATATGCTCTCCTCTTTGCTCATCCCAAAGCGCAGGAAATAGCGAAGCTGTAAGTACAGATTTCTCTGAAGCACGAAGGGATGATCGCTCATCACTGAGAATCTGGGTCTGACCTCCACGATGTACCTTATGTTTCTCCAGTACTCGTTTTTTAGCTCCACCTTATATGAAAAGGCATCCACGGGACCGTAGATTATATCCATTCCTCTCCTTTTTACCTTCCCCCACAGTTCTCTGGAATGCACATCGCATCCATGGTTCACCACAGCTTTTATCTCAAACTCATCCATTAGTTTCATAAGAACGAGAATATCATCCTCCTTGTGAGCATGTACCATCAAAGGCGTATTTCCATCCAGAATTTCCATGAATATCTCTGTAAGAGGCTCCACTTCCTCCTTAATTTTCTTTCTCTTTTTTAGAAGAGCTTTCATCTTTCTCGCCTTTAGTAGCTGTTCCCTGAGAAGAGCGACTGCACCCATTCTTGTGCTCGGACGTGTTCCTTTCCACTCCGTGGTGCTGCGGGGATTGTAACCCAGGGCTGCTTTAATGCCTATGTGCTGTACATACGCCTCCTCTATATCCCTGGCAAAATTTCTTATGAGGGCTGTTCTGCCACCTATTATGTTTCCACTGCCAGGGAGAATATGCGAGTAGAGAACCCCGTGCTCTATGCTTTCCTTAAACGCAGGATCATCCATATACACAGAATGTAGAGCATCGGAAAGTGGATATATGGCATTCATCTGCTCATTGAGCTCCTCTTCGTAGGATGGCTCTCCGCTTCTTGCCATTCCAATATGGGCATGGGAATCTATGAATGCGGGGGTAACTATTCCCTCGCCTATTATATCCGCTCCATTCCTCTCCTTGGATATTTCTACGATTTTATTCCCTTCAAAGAGGATATAGACATTCTTCTTTGCCTTATTTGCCGTGCCGTCATATAGCAGGGTTGCTTTTACTCCTTTCATAGGGATACAATTGCATGCATATGCATATACTTTTCGATAAAGATTATAAAAGAGATTTCAATATATCCCTATGGATGTTGCCATAGTTACCGGAGCCTCCAGGGGCATAGGGAGAGCCACTGCCATAAAACTTGCCAGGGAGTTTTTCGTCGTGGTTAATTATCTACGCAATAGAGAGAAGGCCATGCAAACGGTAGCAACGATAGAGAGCATGGGAGGAAGTGCAACAATGGTTCAGGGCGATGTAAGCAATTACGAGGATGCAAAGAAAATTGTGGATAAAGCGGCGGAATATGGAGAGCTCAGAATCCTCATAAACAATGCGGGGATATACAATGTGAAGCCCTTCATCAGAATGCTTCCCAGCGAATGGGAACAGATATTTCAGGTCAATGTGTTTGGAACTATGAATATGATAAGGGCGGCACTGGAGCACATGGAGGAGGGTGTAATCGTGAATATTGCCTCGGTGATAGGCATATATCCAATTCCAGATGCAGCAGCATACTGCGCTTCCAAAGCCGCTGTGATTGCCCTTACAAAATCTCTTGCTCAGGAGCTTGGCTCAAAAATAAAGGTGGTTTGTGTTGCTCCCAAGGGAACCAACACAGATATGCTGAGAAAATATCATCCTTATGCAATTGGAGACCCACCGGAGAAAGTAGCCGAGTATATTCTCCGGGCAATTGAGAGAGGAAGAGGTGGGGAATGCATAACGGTAGATTAGCTATTTGAAGAGAATTAATTCCTCCTCCTCTATCCATTCCCGATAATAGGGACATTTCTTGTTCTTTCCATCGCAGGTAAAAATATGCAGTTTTTTGCAGTATCCATCACGCCAGTAGGCACATATGCCCTCAGGCACCATATACTTGCCATAATCCTCGCATTTTTCCTCTATGCACTTAAATCCCTTATATCGACCATGGCATATTCCCTCAGAATCCATAAAAATGCATTTCATCAGCGGGCGCGCCGGGATTCGAACCCGGGACTTGCAGCTTAGGAGGCTGCCGCCATATCCTGGCTAGGCCACGCGCCCCAGGTTCCCCATGGAAAATCCTTATTTAACCTTTTTCGAAGCGTCTCTCGATATTATCAGTCACTGAAACCCTCCAACTTTTATTCGGCGAATATACCAAGATGCCTACTACAGGTTTAAAAGGGTGTGGTGTAGAGAGGGGAAACGGGCATCGAAAGATGCGAGCCAGCCTGCGTAATCAGGGCGCTGCGTAGGTGCCCCACGAAGGGGGTTCCACCCCCTTTCTAAACCCCCTAATGATAAGGGAGAGGTGTAGAGAGGGGAACCGTAGGTGCCCCTTCGTATGGGAACCCACTGGTGGTTCCCAGTTCTAAAGGAAAGTTTTATATTCTCATTTGTATCCCCCATATAACTGGTGATGCTCATGGGGAAACTAGCAGATGTTGAGATAGTAAGGGATGGAGATATCTTCTATGCGCGGATAACTCTCCCCGATGGTAACGTAACCAAGGTAGAGAGCGATAGCTTTGAGGAAATCCTCAACCAGGTTGCCACCGAGCTTCAGGATAGATTTGGCTTTCTCTAATGCTCTCATTTTTATTTTCAAAATTTTATTCTCAAAATCTTATCTTTTATTTAATAAAGTCTGTAAATATACACAGTTGATAAGATAAACCTAAATGTTGAGAAAAATTTTAATTTGCTGATCTCCTTAGCTCTTTTGTGGAAGAAATTGAACACGCTGTGAAAAAATGCGAGACTCTTATAAGGCGAGGTTATCCAAGACACCGCATTTTTCAACTTATTCCTAAGAACTTTAATCCTGAGGAAGTATATGAAATCGCCAAATGCAGGATAAAAATGCGCGATAAATTCACCAGGCACAATTTATATTTCGATGAGTACGGTCTTAGATATTCCACTCCTGAAATAATAGGGATGTATAGGGCAAGGAGGATAAAGGGATACACCATAGCAGATATAAGCTGTGGTGTCGGTATGCAGGCCATATTTTTCTCCTTTACAAATCCCCATGTCCTGGGAATCGATATAGATCCCCGGAGAATCAGATATGCAAAACTAAATGCCAAGGCCTACGAACGCGATAATGTGGAATTCTTGGCAGCTAATTGCTTCTCCCCGGAGATAATTGAAAAAACCAAAAACTATGACATCATTTTCTCGGATCCTGCCAGAAAAGAAAGTGAAAGGGAGAGAAAACTGGAAACCCTAAGTCCTTCACCCCTCAAAATTATGGAGAAATACGGGCAGAGAAATTACATATTTGACCTGCCACCTCAGATATCACCCGAGAAAGTTCCCCAGGACTGGGAGAGGGAATACATATCGGTGAATGGAAGAATAAAAAGGCTCACCGCTTACACTTCTGAATTGAAAGTGTGTGAGAGAAGAGCCGTTACCCTCCCCTCAGGAGAGAGCATTCAATCTTGTGAAAGAGATGAATTTACTTTAGAAAGTGAGTTAAGTAATTATATTTATTTAGTTGATGAATCTATTTACTACGCCTCTCTACTTTCAGCATTGCAGGAAAGATATGATATAGAATATCTACAGGTAGGTAAGAGAAGAACCCTTGCTACATCTAGTAGGATAATTAGGAGTGATTTTCTGAAACCCTATGAAATTCTATGTGACGCACGCAGTATTGAGGAGATCATAGAGTGCCTTGATTCCAATAGAATAGGAAAGGTTACCCTTATGTTCTCCCTGGATCCCAGAGATTACTGGAAATTAAGGAAGAAAATTGAAGATAGGTTAAAAGGAGAGGATAAGGCCACCCTCTTTCGGATAGGTCAGCTCTATGTGGCTGCTAAGAATGTAACATAACATAGGTTATGTTACATACCAATCATCGACCCCACGGATTGGCATTTTTTCATTATATAGAGTAGCCTTCATGTTGAAATACGGGTATCTGTAAGGTCGTTACATTTATCTTTTTTTATGTCATGCAAAAAGTATGGACATAGAGAGTCTATACTCTCTCATTAGCGACCTGATGAGCTTTGAGAGATTCAAGTATGAGATAGAGAAGAGAAGAGAAAAATATGGTGGTCTTCTGGAAGATGATGCAATCGCATATATGATCGTGGATGAGCTGGGTAGAAATCCTGGAAACAGGATGAAAATAAGAGATCTTTACGATGGAATAAATGCGACGGTGGAAGCAATAGTGGATAGGATCAACGAGCCTGAGCTGAGGAAAGAAGGAAAGCTAAAGATAATGAGAATAGATATACATGATGATACCGGGAGCTGTCAGCTTGTGCTGTGGAACGAGGAAATAGATGAAATAGGAATGAACCTGAGAGAGGGAATGAAGATAAAAATAATAAACGGGTATGTGAGGGAAAATCTCTACGGATTACAGATTTCCCTGGGCAAATGGGGTATGATAGTATTTCAGTAACTTAATTAAATATAAAAATTAACAGAGTTTATAAAATATCGGTGATTTGATGATAGATAGAAAAGAAGCCTTGAGAAAATATGAGGAAGCAAAAATCAGGGGAGAGGTAGATGAGGATATAATTCCCCTTCTTGAGCTTATAAATTCTTCCCGAGATTACTACACAACAAGCAGCTGCTCCGGAAGGATTGTAATCCTGCAGATTCCGCGAATAGGAGATAAAATAAATGCAAAGTTCCTGGGAAAATGGCACAGAAAAGTTGGAGTGGATGAGATAAGAGAGACCGTTAAAAACTATACCCAAGGATATCTTTTCCTCCTTATGCAGTCCTCCATAATTCATGTGGTGGCCAGTAGCCTGAATGCTGCTCGTAGCATCATAGAAATAGCATTAGAAAGCGGGTTCAAATACACATGTATCAAGAATATAAAAGAGGAAAAGGTAATGGTTGAAATTCTCAGCACGGAAAATCTCCATATTCCATTAGGAAAAAATGGAGAGCTTTTGGTAGAGGAAAAAGAGCTTGAGTTTTTTATAGAAATGGCAAATGAGATGCTCGATAGAGTCAAGAAAAAACTGGCTCTACTGGAGGAAAAACTCAGGAGGACTCTTCTCTCCTTTTCTTAACTCTCCAATAGCGGGTTACATATCCAGCAAGAATATTTCTCAGTTTCTTGGTTTGGACATCCGTAAGCTTGGAGACCCATAGCTTGTTATTCTCAAAATCTCCATTAAACTTATCGGGGTATTTTTCCACTAGTTCTCGAGCTACCGCCTTTATATTTGCAGGTCTGATTGATCCCATATGAGCCGCAAATAGCAACAAGAATATATAATTTTCCCCCTATCACAATTAACAGCGAGAGATAAAATCCGCCATTCCCCTGGCTACCAAAAACACCGCCACGTAGTTAGGTACGCATTCTTCACCTTCAATGCGATAATTTTCTCCGTTCAATTCTATTTCCACTTTTTTTTCGGCCATTATTTTACTTTCTCCTTCTTTGAAATTTTGTGGAATTGCATCTATAAGTGGATTAAAATTTTTAAATTCATTAAGAGTTAAAGGTAAAACTATAAATCCAGTTTTTCCATGCAAAGAGCCTATTAGTCTTATTAATCTATGAATGTCAGTTGTTACAGGTTCATCTGCTTCACCTCTTATTCTTATCTTCTCTTTTATATACATAAGGAACGCATCTCTAAGTTCATCAGTTTCAAAAATCTGGAGTTTTTGTGACTGTTCCTGGGAGATGAGATGCTCGATTTTCATAGTATTTTCCGAGGTTTTCTTGAAAAGATCCCCCACAATTCTCCTGCTCAACTTTTTATTTTTCAAAACTCCATTAAATTCCTCCACTACCGTGTCTTTCCCATATTCTTCGTATAGACTCAGAAGACTGCGGGAAATTTTGACTATTTCTCTGGAGATTTTGCCGTACCAACCTCCAAATTCTGGAGGATAGAGAAGATAAAGGGTTCTTTTTCTCTTCCTTTTAATTTCCTCCCTGCGGATAAGAAACTTGAAGATATCTGTACTTTCCCCCGTTATGTAGGACACGATTTCTCGTCTTTCGTTGCTACCCAATCTGTGAACCCTGCTACTTCTCACATATATATGATATCCCCTACCTCCCGAGAAGGCTATCTGCAGATCTTTTTCATCAAATCCAAAATCACCGAGTAAATAATCTTCTACCAATTTTTCCGCCTCTCTTTTGACTATTTGAAGCATTTCCTCGTATCTTTTTCCCTCTGTCTCCGGTATATGATCCGCATCCAGATCGAAAACTAAATCTGCGCCTAGCCACCCTTTTTTTTCCATATCCTTGTTTTTGGGATCAGAATAATAGGCTGTGGAGTAGTATGCATGTTTGGGCACCTCGCTAACCAGAAATCTTTTTATTTCCCGCTTCGAGAAAAAAGCCTTATGGCGAAGCACATAATTCTTATCGAAGAACATAAAACCATACTCCCTTTTGGTAAAGCGCGGGGGTAATATCACATCATTTTTAAGGTAATACTCTCGAAACATCGCCTTCAAAAATTCCGCATTTGCCACGAATTTAGAAGTAACAACTCCATTAAATATTTTTCCCAGATTAATCTGAGAAAAAAGAGAAAAAGGGTAAAAAAGATTAAAATAGATGATACGATTGGTAATACAATGATTGAAGTGCTACAGGTTCTGGCTGCGATTCTCATGCTTTTCTTTCTTCCGGGATACACCTTCATAAACATGCTCTTTCCTAAGCCTGGTGAGCTGGATTTAGAATACGATCAGCTTTACCGTATAGGTCTGGGAATGGGAATGAGCATAGTCATCGCCATTCTCCTTGGATATCTCCTCGGTTATTATGCCCTCTTCTACGCAGGATACATATGGCTTGGACTTACAGCGCTTACCATAATATTCTTCATAGTTGGGTATATGCGGGGTGGATACCCCACCATCAGAAGGTGGCTGGGCTATGGAAAGGAAAATAAATACGATAGGCTATACATGCTCCAGGATCTACTGAAGGAGAGAAGAAAGATGATAAAAAAATTGGAAGAGCTTGAGCGTCTATCGAAGCTCTCTCCTCATGGTGAGAGGTATAAGGATGAGATGAATCGCCTGTTCCAAGAAATAAGGAAAATGGATGAAAAGATAGATAAGATGAAGGGGGTGCTGAATGAAATATAAGATGGTTATAGTAATTAGAGAGGATTTAGGACTATCTTGCGGCAAAACCGCAGTGCAGGTTGCCCATGCGGCGGTGGAGTGCACGCTGAGATCCAAAAAGGGTAAGAATCCCTGGCTCGATGACTGGATTAAAGAGGGGCAGAAGAAGGTGGTTGTCAAAGCCAAGAGTCTGAAAGAGCTTTACGAGCTGGAATTCAAAGCGAAGAATCTTGGGCTCATAACTGCGCTTATCCGTGATGCCGGATTGACGGAAGTGCCTCCGGGAACTATCACGTGCTTAGGAATTGGTCCGGGACCTGAGGAGCTTGTAAACAAAGTTACAGGCTCTCTGCCATTGCTGTGAAAATGAAGAAGAATATAAGAGCCCTGGGCATTGATGATTCCTATTTTGTGCCCCATACACCTGGGAGCACGGATATAATAGGAGTTGTTATGCGTGCACCCAACTACATAGAGGGTATCCTAAGAAGAAGAATTGCGGTGGATGGTTTAGATTGCAGCGAAAAAATAGTTGAAATGGTCTCCACTCGCTTTGGAAGGCAGCTAAAGGTAATCTTTACCCAGGGCATGACCTTCGGAGGCTTCAACATAGTGGATCTTGAATTTGTATATAAAGCCACAGGGATACCCATAATTTCTGTATCTCGAAAAATGCCGAATATGGATGATATTTATGGAGCACTCAAAAAGCATTTTGACGATTGGGAGAAAAGATGGAAATTGCTTAATCAACACAAGATCCATAGAATTAAGAATGGAAAATATGAGATTTTTGTGCAATTTGTAGGTATCGATAGAATGGAGGCAGAATGGTTTGTTTCCATCTTCACCGTGAGAGGCGCCATTCCAGAGCCTTTAAGAGTTGCACATCTTATAGCCAGTGCACTACATTTTGGAGAATCTAAGGGGAAGCCATGAATTTTCTCTCGTAGATGGAAAACAGAATGGGTGTGATGATAACTGTAAGAAGGGTAACAATCACTACGGATGCAAAGAGCGATGCGGAGATTATTCCCTTCTCATAGCCAAGGGTGAGAAGAACCATTTCTAAGGCGCCACGGCCGCCCATGGCTATACCCACAAACCCTGCGGATTTTAAATCAAGGCCTGAAATCTTTGCACCTGCACCGCATCCTACAAATTTTGCAGCTAATGCCACTACTGTGAGAAGAAGAATGATGGAGACAAATGAGACGTCCAGACCAAATTCATAGATTACGTTTCCAAGGACCACACCCACATATCCGAAGAAGAGGGGAGTAAATAAGGCATGGGAATATGAGGATATATCGTCCACCAGCTCCTCATAGGCTACTCTTCTCTTAAGCATTGGACCTACTTTAGAGCCCCATTTCCCGATAATTAAACCGCCGATATATGCGCCTATCACCACCTGCAATCCCGAATACATGGCAACGATGCCCATCAGTATGGCAAAGAGAACAGTGAAAGTAAGAAGCACCTTTTCTCTCTGGGGTCCCGAACCGATAAATTTGTCGATGAGAGAGAATCTTTCGAACAGATACGGGATGCCCAGCAGAGTTATGGCTATGAAAAGAATGACTTTAATGGAGAGGATAGAGAGAGAAAGAAGAGAGAATTCATTACCCAAGGTCAGGGAGCCCACAACACCGATCAGGAAAACTGCAACGATATCATCTACAAAACTGGCGCCCATAATTATCGCATGGATTTTCTTGGATGCCCCACTTTTCAGAAGAATAGTGGCGCACACTTCCACCGCGGTGTTGGATAGCACCACGCTTATAAATAGGGACGACTGAATGCTCATTCCAAAAGCCAGAAGGGTGAAGAATATGAGCACGATGGATACTAGAACCCCTAGAACTCCTACCATAATACTCGCACCTTTGAATTCCTCAAAGGACTTGAAATCGGTGAGAAGTCCCGACAGAAGCATGAGGACTATGATACCAAACTGACTAAATAGCATCAGGGTCTCGTTGGGAGATACAAGTCCCAGTATAAGGGGACTTAAAATTAATCCACCGAGAACTTCACCTATAAGGCTCTGAAACTTAAATCTCACGAAGAGTAAGCCCAAGGTCCGGCCCAGGAAAATTAGAAGAAGAAGAGAAAGCAGAAAATAGCTTATATCCATCTATATCACTGGATATAGTAATACTCCAGCGCAGAATACTTCATCTCTCTTCTCTTCTTTTCCAGGAAATGATAGATGGTGGCGTGCTTGCTTCCCCTGAGTAGCATCTCCACGGCCCTCTTTGCAGTTTCAACCTGTGTATAGCTGCCTATTATGGCCACCGAATATTCATAAACAGAAAGCGATGCTCCACTCAGCTCCTCTATAATTCTCCGGGTTTTACCATTCTTGCCAATTATACGGCCCCGTAACACACGAATTCTATTCTCCCTTTTACCCACAAACTCTTTTATATCTATCACCTCAAAATACACATCTTCCTTGAAAATCCTCCAGGCCCGCTCTGGAGAGAAGCCACTGGCTACAGCTCTCACAAAATCCCTAGCCTTGAGAGCCATAAGAGGATCAGCTTTGGTGTCATCAATTACTACATCTCCTTCACGCGAATCTATATTTAGAACTACTCCTGCCCTATTCTCCACCTCCTTTTTTATCTCCCCATGCTTTCCGATTAGCACGCCTATCCTGGATTTGGGGACCTTAAGATATATCATTTATATCACCTCTATCTCCTTCATCAGCTCTTTTTCCCTTATCCCTAATCCGAGCTTATTTAAAACTCTTACCATATTTCTCACATCCCTAAGCAGTAAATCGTCGGCCAGAGGATGGTCCAGCGGAACAGCCTGGGCCACATCGATTATGTATGGCTTTTCATCCCACACAAGGATATTGTATTCGCTCAGATCCCCATGGATGAGCTTTGCTTTGAGCATCTTTCTCATCTCCTCTATAAGCAGGAAGGCAAATTCCCGCGGGGTATCCTGAATAACATCCTTAAGCAAAGGTGCAGGCATGACCTCGTCACCTATATAATCCATCACAAGTATGTTTTTCCATACAGCCATGGGTTTTGGAACATTGACCCCCTTTTTATAGTAATCCGACAGGTTTCTAAACTCCTTTCTGGCCCAGATTAATATTACTGTATCTTTCGTTTTGTGAATATGTGCGAATCTATCATCCCCATCTATGAACCTGGATAATCCCTTGTAATTTATGGTGGTCATCCTGTACACCTTCACTGCCAGAAAACCTTCTTTGCCAACGGCGCGAAACACATCCCCCTCTTTTCCCGTGGAAATGGGGAACTCAACAATATCAATCACACCCTTCTTCAGGAGCTTGTAGAAGGCAAGAAGAGTTCTCTTATCAAAAACCCCACCGTAGGCCTTTCTGTCATCCATATCCTTCTCTCTTCTCTCTTCCCTGTAAGGCACGATTTTTTCATACAAATACTCATCAACCTGTCTTTTCATTTCCCGAACACATCCAAAATCTCAGGCAGCTTGTTATTTCTGCTAAGATAATTTGCCTGAGTTCTGGTATAACGATAGACCACATCGGCCTTGTCATCCTGGAATTCCCAAGGTCTGATAATTACAAGATCCCCTTCCTTTATCCACATCCTTCTCTTTATCTTACCCGGTATTCTCGCCATCCTGGATTTACCATCCGCGCACATCACCATCATCCTGGACGCGCCCAATATTTTGTCCACTATGGCAAACATCTCGCCTTTATTCGCATCCGGCAATGGAACTCTGGTTACCTCTTCAGTCACCCGAAATCACCAGGAGATTATTATATCGGCTATATATTAATTTATCGCTTTAATTTATTCCCGCAGAGCAGGAAAATTATTTCAAAAAAGGATGCGAGGAGATAAAGAAATGCAAAGAGCTCAGGGAAAATCTCTATTCTCTGCAATCAAATAAAAATAAGGAGAGAAAAGTTTATTTCTCACCTTTACCTTCCTCGCTCTCCTCTATTTCTTCTGCTTCCTCGACTTCTTCTACCTCTTCTTCTAAACTCTCTTCTTCAACCGTTGGTGTTGCTCCTCTCTTGCCAAGCACATACATCACAGGTGCAAGGATAAGGAATACCACGAAAAGGGCTAGGAACAAGTATTCCATAGTTGTTGCTGAATCCTTCTCCTTCTGGAGCTCTCTGTAATCGCTCTCTAAAGAGCTGTAGTTGCCCTGCAGGCTGTTGAGCTTGTGTGAGATCTGTGGAATCTTGCTGAGCTTCTCTCTTAGCTCACCCACATTGGCGTATTCGCCAAGTACTGCGATACCAAATCTAAACTCCTCTCCATATGGTGTCTTCGCCTCTACAACATATATTCTATTGAGCAGAGGACTCGGGGATGTATAGGTGAAGATTACCTTGCCCTGAGCATCCGTTGTTGCCTCAGATACACTTAATGTGCCACCATTCACATATAGAGAAACTTTCTTCCCTGCCGCTGCATTACCCATAAGTCCACCTGCGAATTGTAGAGTTACGGTGGTGCTTTCGCCACCTTTCACTGGATTTTGTGCTATGCTCATATCCTTCAGTACCACGAGATGCTCCATCTCAGAAGCTCCAGATAGATAGGGTATTCCAAGCTCGTAGCTGTTATCACCTACTGTATGATCGTTGGAATGTATATAGATTTTGAGAGCAACAACGCCATCGAGAGACTGGGGTGGTATCTCTACCACAAAAGTTGCCCGTCCATCAGCGTCGGTGGTAACCGATGCGCTCTGGGAATATGGACCTAATTTCCACTGTACATTAAGTGTGGCATTGCCCAGAGGTCCGTTTTTATCCACAACCTGCACGGTTACATTTGTGGCGGTTGTATCCTCACTGAGATAAAGCTCTGATACCTTTATCTCCTTGAGCGCCATCATAGGTGCCCTCGTCAGCAGGAAACCCTCCTTAACGCCGAAGAGATATGGATACTGGAACCTAGCTCCTAGCCATAGCCCTCCACCTATTCCTGGGTCTACCCAGGCATCCACATAAACCGGTTGGTCAGCTATGAGGAGATTTGTGTAAGCAGGCACTACAGCCTTGCCTTCACTGTCGGTCACGAATGCATAGTAATCTCCCAAGAAGGGGTTATATATCCTGTTAGGATCATCGGGCCACGCAGCTCCAGCCCCGTAATCTGTTGCAAAGAGGCCTAAGAAGCCAGTCACGTTGGCAGCCGGGGTTCCATCGGTGTGATAAACCCTGACAGTCACCGTGACCTTTTTGTTCCCATCTGTAATATCCGAAGCAATGGATATGTCCATACCGTAATTTTCGACCCAAGGCCCAATGTAGGGATCGAAGCCTGTCGCGTTGCCCACATATATCTCCACACTATCAAATATGGAATAGGTGTCCTTGGTATATACCCTCACTATGTAGGGCCTGTTTATATTATTCACTGCACTCATAGTAAATTGAACCTCTCCATTACTATCGGTGCTCTTATGCTCCGCATCGAATTTAACATTGGTGGTATCTATATTCGCGACCTCACTTGACCATTGCGGATCACTGGCGTTGGAGTATATAGCCTCGATATACACCTCATGATTAGCCACTGGATTTCCAAGAGCATCTAATAGCTTTGCCTTAATTTCCGTGCTCTCTCCCGCTTCCAGGGCATAGCTTCCCACGGATTCTATGGTTACCTTATACCATGAGCTGCCACTGCTCTCTACCGGGATAAGGAACGTGGCTCTCTGTAGCTCCGTGAGAATCGTATGATTAACGCTTATCTGCACATCCACCATATCCATCATATTCATATTTGTAAGGGTCTTGGGTGCAGTATAATGTAGCGTGGCCATCCCGTTACTATTCGTGATGGCATAGGGTGTAATGCTTCCTGCAGTTTCCTGGGTCAGCACAGTAACATTTACCCCGCCCAGCGGTTCTCCCAGAGTATTGGTAACCTTAACAGCTATATCGGCGCTCTCTCCCGGAGATAGTATATCCTTGTTCATACTCATGGATATCTTTACCACATTTTTGGGAAGATAAACCCTGACTTGATCTCCGCCGGTGTAGTTATACACCTCATTTCCTATCTTCACAGACATTGAGTAGTTAACAATCACCGGTGCATCATATTTCTGGAATGGCAGAGGTATGGAGAAGGAGAAACCTCCTGAATTCCCTGTGGTTCCATTGTAGGTATATCCTGTGCTGGTGTAAATCTGAACATTTACATTGGGAATGGGAACACCATTGACATCGGTGACATAGGCAAAACCCTTTATGGAGGAGCCTGCATAGGCTACCTTAGGCACATAGGCATGAAGAATCGCCCCATTATACTGCTCGGTGATCTCACTTACTCCCGATGGAAGTTCGTGATGCTCCTTTCCCGGATGATGAAGCTGTCCCATGGTGAATATGTTGAGTAACCCAGCATAGGCCTGAACCCAGCCAACCCATACATCCTTTCTATAACCCACGAGGAACTTGCGATAGCAGAGCGTTACCCAGGGTAAATCGTGGATAAGTATGCCCTGCACATCCTTTATCATCTTGATTCTCTTCTGGGTATCCATCTCATGGTCTATCTCATCTAAAAGCTCATCTACCTTGGGATTGCTGTAGCCCGCCATGTTGTTGCCCACCGGTGATGCGTACTTGCTATAGAAGAACATTTTGAGGTACGTCTCGGGGAATGGAGAACCTGTGGTATAGCCCATTACAAGCATATCATAATCAACCTGGATTATCATCTTGGATACTAAGGTTCCAAAATCCATAGGTGTGTTGATTACATTCAGTCCTACTTTACGAAGATTGTTGGCGATCACTATTCCTATATCCGCCATTATGGGCTCATAATCCTTTGTGGGCGAGTAGACGGAGAGTTTCAGAACTGCGCCTCCAGGTGCCTCTCTCCAGCCATCACCGTTAACATCCTTATAGCCCGCCTCATCCAGCACTTCTTTTGCAGCATTCAAATCAAATTCAGGGGGTTTTGCAGAAGTATTTATGTATGCATCCGAGGTCATGGCTATAGGCACCGTACCCTTGGTGGCGAATCCGTGGGCCAAGGTAGTTACTATATAGTCACGGTCTATTGAATGGGCCACGGCTATCCTGAATGATAGGTCATCCATTGGAGCCCTTCTCATATTGAAGGGCATAAAATAGAAGTTATCTCCATTTATGATCTCTATTCCCACCTTGGGATTCAACTTCAGAGATTTATAATAACCCACAGGAATATCTGTGAAGTGAACCTCACCCTTCTGGAGGGCGAGCACAGCCGTATCCGCGGAGTTATAAACTCTGAATACTAATCTTTTCACACCTTGCGGATAAATGGGCCAGTTCTTATCTTTCCAGTGAATTGTGAAATCCTTTCCCCAGTAATTCTCGTTTCTCTCGAATATCACATATGCGCCATATTTCCACTCAACAAACTTGAATGGACCGGTGCCTGTAGTAGCCGCAGCCTGTGAAGGATTGCTTCCAAAGCTGTAATCAAGGATTACATCATCGCTATCCCCTGTTCCCGCGGGCTTAACGTGGCTCTTCCAGATGTGCATGGGTATAATGGGCATGTTAAGCACTACCTGGAAGAAAAGGGGATACGGCTGGTACAGATGAAAAGCAACTGTGTAATCATCTATCTTCTCCACACCCACATGGGAGCTACCAACACCATCGTAAAGCTTCCAGCGCGCATCGGGCCATACCAGGCTATTCAGATTGTTGGAATATAGAACATTGTAAGCGAGAACATCATAGGTGAAAACCACATCATCGGCCGTCATCTCCACCCCATCATGGAATTTTATGCCATGCCTGAGATGCACTGTAACATTTAGATTATCAGGAGTATCTATGGTGTAGCTTTCCGCCATATTTAGGTAAATCTGCAAATCCGGGGTATAGCCCATCAGGGTATCGTAGCACCATGCCAGAGCTCCTGTCTTCACCGCCAAATAAGTTCCAGGATCGAACATATTCAGGCTCTCTATATCCTGCCGAATTGCTACAATCAATGTATCTTGGTTCTCTGCATTTTTTAAATTCCTCGCTCCATTTGCGCTGGCAGCGGGCAGCATTACCGAAACGCTATTGAGGACTACCACTACCAGAATAAGGATAGCCACCCAGCTCCTTCTACTATTTTTACTCAAAACCATGGTTTACCACCACCCTACGCAGAGAAATAGGCAACGGCGCTATATAGTCCTTCTTCTACATTTTTTGAATAACTTCCTAACTCCATGATTGGAAATATTATGAAGCTTGGCGACTGCTAAGCTCTAGAGCATAAAAATCATGATATTCTACTCATCTTATTTTCCATATCCAAAGTGCAGAAGAATGAAACCTCTAAATATAGGTTTGGAATATACCCATGTGGTTCGATATAAGAACCGGTGATGAAAATGATAGACGAGAAAGATAAAAAAATACTGGAAATGCTGCTTAAAGATTCTCGAACCCCTTACTCTGAGATGGCGAAGGTTCTGGGAATAAGTGACACGGCGGTTCGAAAAAGAATAAAGAATCTGGAAAATAAGGGTGTGATAAGAGGCTATACTATCTCTGTGGATCCCCATTTCATAGGTTATAAATGCGTTGCCATAGTGGGTATAGATACGGAATCCGAAAGATTTTACAAAATTGCCCAGAAGTTGCGAGAGATGGATGAGGTTCGATGCCTTGATATTACAAGTGGAGAAAGCATGATAGTTGCAGAGATATGGGCAGAAGATGGGGAATCCCTCGCCCATATCCTATCTGAGAAAATAGGAAAAATAGAGGGTGTGAAAAGAATCAAATCTTCTGTGGTGCTTCAGAAATTAAAGGGTTAAAATGAACAGAATCGCGCTTCTATTCGCCGCCATCGGAATTTTCTTAATTCTTCTGAACTTCTTGAATTCTTATCTTTCCACAATCTTAAGCCTCTTACTTCTTGTCATCTGCCTCTTTCTCTGGAAAATAGATTTTCCTCAAGGAAAGAAGTTGTTAGGCATTGCTATAATCGCTCTTTTTATATCTTTGCTATTCTTGCTTTCATCTGCAAGTATATTTATAAGGGGATAATCATTTCCCCATCCATGGAAATCGAGCCAGGGGATTATGTGGAAGTAAAAAGTGAGAAGGGTATATTCCGGGGCATTCTCATGCCCAGGCATGAGTTTAGTGACGAAAAAATCGTGATTCTTAAATTGGATAATGGATATAATATAGGACTTGTACCTCAAGAAATCAAGCTAATAAGAAAAGGTGGGGAGAGGAAAAAGAGAGAGAGAAAAGCGAGCAGGAAAAAGGATGGACTTCCATGGATTTCAGTCATAGGCACAGGAGGCACCATTGCCAGCTATGTGGATTACAAAACAGGAGCTGTGCATCCCGCGCTAACCGCTGAGGATCTTGTGTTTTCTGTCCCTGAAATTGAGGATGAGGCCAACATAAGGGCCAGCATCCTATTCAACATCCTGAGCGAGGATATGAAACCGGAATACTGGGTAAAACTTGCAAGAAAGGTGAAGGAGGAACTGAAGAAATCAGAGGGTGTGGTAATTCCGCATGGCACAGATACCATGGGCTACTCCTCGGCAGCTCTTTCCTTCATGTTCCCATCCCTATCCGGGCCTGTGGTGTTTGTTGGTGCCCAGAGAAGCTCCGACAGGCCCAGCAGCGATGCCTATATGAACTTAATCTCCGCGGTGAAGGTAGCAAAAAGTGATATGGGAGAGGTGACCGTGGTGATGCATGGAACTACAAGTGACGATCATTGTGTGATTCATCGTGGAACAAGGGTCAGAAAGATGCACACTTCCCGGAGAGACGCTTTTAAGAGCGTTAACTCTCAACCACTTGGTATGGTGAAAGGCGACGATGTTGTGTTTTATCAAGATTACAAGAGGAAGAGTGAAGAGACCATTCTTCAAGATAAAATGGACGAGAAAGTCGCTCTTATTTACTACTACCCTGGCCTAAGGGAGGAAATGCTAGAGAAAATGCTTGAGGGAATGCATGGCGCCATAATTATGGGCACCGGATTAGGTCATGTGGGCAACCATGTCATTCCTGTGCTGAAGGAGTTCATTAGGGATGGAGGCATCGTAGGCATGAGTTCCCAGTGTCTATATGGGAGGGTTAATCTCAACGTATACTCTACGGGCAGAAAGCTAAGGAAGATAGGAATTGTGCCCCTAGAAGACATGCTTCCAGAGACTGCGTACATCAAGCTAATGTGGCTCCTGGGTAACTACGAGAGAGAAGGCGCGGAAAAACTTCTGGCAAAAGATCTACGGGGCGAAATATCCCCTAGGAGGATGATAACATGGTGAAATGCGGTCTGGAAATCCATCAGCAGCTGAACACCAAGAAGCTTTTCTGTGACTGCGATTCAGAGCTCAGCGATGAGGTGCTTTACACCTTTGAACGAGTTTTGAGGCCCACCCAGAGCGAGCTGGGAGAGATAGATAAGGCAGCTCTGGAGGAGAGCATGAAAAAGAGGAGATTCGTCTATCAGGTTACTCCCAACTCCTGTCTGGTAGAGGCAGATGAGGAGCCGCCCCATCAGCTCAACAGGAATGCCCTGGAAATCGCTTTAAAAGTTGCTCTAATGCTCCATGCCAAGATAGTAGATGAGATTCATGTGATGAGAAAGATAGTGATAGATGGATCTAACACTTCTGGATTTCAGAGAACCACGCTGATAGCGGTGGATGGATATTTGGATACCTCCTTTGGAAGGGTGAGGATTCCCACCATCTGCCTGGAGGAAGAGGCTGCGAGAAAGATAGAGGAGAAGGAAGGCGCGGTCGTTTACCGCCTTGACCGTTTGGGCATACCACTCATAGAGATTTCAACCTCTCCGGATATGAAGAGCGGGGAAGAGGTTAAAGAAGTCGCCGAAAGAATTGGCTATATTTTGAGAGCCACGAAAAGAGTGAGACGTGGGGTGGGAACCATAAGACAGGATATAAACATCTCCACAGGTCAGGGAAGGGTAGAGATAAAGGGAGCGTCAAGGCTTAATATGATTCCCAGGTGGGTTAACAACGAGATAGAGAGACAGGAGATGCTAAAGGAAATAGCAGAGATATTGAAAAAGCGGGATGCCAAGGTAGATGAGAGGATCTATGAGCTTACAGATATATTCCGGGAGACAAATTCTAAAATAATAAAGAATGTCCTCAGAAAAGGTGGAAAGGTTCTTGGACTCAAGCTTGTAGGATTCAAAGGTGTGCTTAAACAAGGAAAATACAGACTTGGGAGAGAGCTTGCCGAGAATGTGCGTGTGCTGGGTGTTAAGGGTCTATTTCATGGCGATGAGCTTCCAGCCTATGGAATCTCTCAGGATGAAGTAGAGCGAGTAAAGGAACTTATGCATCTTAGCAAAGATGATTCCTTTGTTCTGATAGCAGAGAAGGAGGAACGTGCAAGAATTGCGCTTCAAAAGGTTATTGAAAGGGCAAAAAAAGCCCTGCTGGGTGTGCCAGATGAGACCAGGGCACCCAAGGATGATGGTACTACCACGTATTTACGTCCCCTACCGGGCGAGGCGAGGATGTATCCCGAGACGGATATTCCGCCTATAAAAATAGAGGAAGAGTATGTGGAGCGCTTGAAAAAAGAGCTACCCCCTATGCCGGAAGAGAGGCTTGAGAAGCTTGTGTCCCTGGGCATAAATCGGGAGCTGGGCTGGCAACTGATAAGGGAAGGAAACGATGATTTGTTTGAAGAACTGGTGAAGAAGTATGGATACCCGACTCTTGTAGCCAGGGCGCTAATTAATGGGTGCGAGGGCATAGATTATCATCGCATCTTCCATCTCTTCTCCCAGGGAAAATTCTCCAAGGAGGCAATAGATGAGATAATCGCTAGGGTGTGCAACGGAGAAGAGCTAGAAAGTGTTGTATTGCAATTCCAGAAAACGGTGGATGTGGACAAGCTCATCGAAAAGATAATCGAGGAAAAAAGAGAGCTTATTGAAGAACGTGGTATGCATGCATTCAAACCACTCATGGGTTTAGTTATGAAGGAGTTGCGAGGAAGAGTGGATGGAAAAATAGTAAGTGAAAAGCTCAAGAAGAAACTGGAAGAGCTCATATCTTAGCGCAGATTTTAATAACTTTCGCTCCATTCTTTAAGCATGCTCATAGCCCTTACAGGAACGCCAGGCACGGGCAAAACCTCCATAGCAAAAATACTGGAGAAGGATTACACTGTGGTATATCTCAAGGCATATGAGGATGCCCGTCTATACTGGGATGATGAACGGGAGAGCTATGTTGTGGACATAGAGCTTCTCAAAAAAGAGGTGCAGAAACTTAAAGGTGAGGAGAAAATAATCATCGAGGGCCATTACTCCCACGAGATGCCTGTGGATATGGTTATTGTGCTGAGATGCCATCCTCAGGAGCTTGAAAGGAGATTGGAGAAAAGAGGTTACAGGAAAGAGAAGATAAAAGAGAATGTGGAAGCGGAAGCAATGAGCCTTATAACATCCGAGGCCATAATACGCCACGGAAAGAATAAAGTATTCGAAGTAGATACAACCGGAAGAGATGAAATGGACGTGGCTAAGGATGTAAAGAGAATAATTGAAGAAAGGGATAGAAAGTTCGCACCCGGGATAAATTATTCGGAGGAGATATTGAAATGGTACTAAACAGATATCGCGGAAAGGTTGATTCGCTCTTAAGTGCGATGGCAAGGCCATTTATAAGGCTTCATCCCAACACCCTCACGCTTCTCTCTCTCCTCCTCGCGTTCCTTGCAGGTGTGAGCTATTATATGACCAGGAGCCACGCGTTCTATCTTTTCCTTGCATTTCTTTTCACCCTGCTCTCTGCTCTCCTGGATGCGCTGGATGGTAAGGTGGCACGAATGAGAAAGATTGCAAGCAGAAAAGGCGATTTTCTGGATCATCTGGTGGATAGATATGCTGATACCGCTCTCATTTTGGGAATTTCTCTAAGCGCCTATTCCTCTCCGTTGATAGGTCTTTTCGCACTAACAGGCGTGTATCTCACAAGCTATGTTGGCACCCAGGCGCAGGCTGTGGGGTTGCGAAGAATCTACGGCGGAATTCTCGGGAGGGCAGATAGACTCGTGATTTTAATCTTCCTTCCTTTAGTGCAGTATTTCTGGTGGGGTTATTATTTCTCTATCTCCTCCTGGGTTCTCATCTTCTTCGCGGTGCTGGGCCATATTACCGCTATTCAGAGGATTGTGAGCGCTTGGAGAGCCATTCCTTCTTGAGCTTATAATAGAGAAGAGGATGTGTCATCCAGTCCTTCTGGCACAGCTTGTCCTTGTAAACATCTCTAACACATAATCCGTAAGCACGAAGTGTCTCGCATTTAGGCACTTCATACTCTTTTCCGGATATTTTACCTGTGATATGCTGTATCTGATACCTCGTCATATCTTCCCGAAAATCTGGAGCTGTGGCAAAGAGCTTCAAAATATCCTCATTACTCATTCCTATCCTATGAAGAAATGTAACGAGAAAAAACCTGGCTTGATGGGGCAGATTTACCCCGTTTCTTAGCTTCACCAATATACTCTTAATGCATGGGGGAAACGCATCGCTCTTCACCGCGCCCAATTCCTCTGAACTATAGCGGGAAATAAATTTATCCTTTATCTCTAATATTTCCCTTATGTCATTCCCTACGTATCTCCGAAGAATTTTCGCGTCTCCTCTTTTTTCCTCTATTTCCCTTGTGAAGTTTCTGACAAAGGCTTCCCTTAGTATCTTAACAAATGTTTCTTTATTCACGGGAACCCATCCATCTTTGAGAGGATAATTTATGAGCCTGAAAGCATCTCCGCTTATCCTAGATGCACTCTTTACAAAATCTATGAAGTGAATCATCCTGAAAACTAGGTAATTGCGGTATTCCAGATTCATTCTCTTAATATCTTCTCCAGCAACTCTAAAATCTATGCCCAACCCAGAGGCCACAAGATCAACGATATTTTCCTCTTCACTTAACAGCATAGATTCCAGAGAATCACGAAAATGATTGGCAAATCTCTGGATAACAATGGGGTCTTGAATGGCAATTAGATAAAGCTTGGCGGTGTAAAACGCGAGAATTCTATCTTCTCCTCTAAGAAACGGAAGATGGATATTCTCGAAGGAGCTCTTTATCCAATTTTTCGCATAGTCCCGCACATCTTCGTAAATAGGCGAGAAAAGCTCGTCTATGCGTATGCTGGCCACATACTCCCTCGCTTCTGGAAGAAAAGGATACTTTGCCAATAACTCAATATCTATCATCTCAGGGCCGGGGCCGGGATTTGAACCCGGGTCAAGGGATTGCTGCAAAGCCCCTTTTAGAGGTGAAGCACCTTTTTAAAGGGGCTTTCCACAGTCCCCTAGGATAGCCCCTACCCTACCCCGGCCATGCAAGAGGAAATTGGCATCTCATAAATAAAGTTTTTTGAATAATGGGAACCTCCGGCGGGTTCCCATTCCCTCCAGCATCCACACTGGGAACCCCCAGCGGGTTCCCTACGAAGGGGCACCTACGGTTCCCCTCTCTACACCTCTCCCTTATCATTAGGGGGTTTAGAAAGGGGGTGGAACCCCCTTCGTGGGGCACCTACGCAACGCCCCGCTGACGCAGGGCTGGCTCGCATCTCAGATGCTCGTTCTCCCCTCTACCCTCCTCCCTTATCTTTAGGGGGTTTAGAAAGGGGGTGAAACCCCCTTCGTGGGAAAGGTTTTTTTACCATATCACTTTACAAGCAGCGTGAATATACTGGTGATTGCGGAAAAGAGAAATGCGGCAGAAAGAATAGCTAGAATACTGAGCGGAGGGGAAATTAAGGCTGTTAGAAGAGGTAGGGAAATTTACTATACATTCGAAAAGGAGGGTAAGAAGTATTTCGTAGTTCCCCTACGTGGTCATATTTTGGAGCTCGACTATGGCGAGGAATTTAAGAGGTGGAGTCTCGAGAATCTGCAGCTTTTAGTGGATGCAGAGCCAAAAAAGCTCGTTAAGGAAAAGAGTATAGCTAAGATTCTGAAAGAATTGGGTAAGAAAGCGGATGAGATAATTATAGCTACGGATTACGATAGGGAAGGAGAGCTAATAGGGGTTGAAGCTCTTTCCTTGATTAGCTCCAATGTTCCGGTGAAGAGGGCAAAATTCAGCGCGCTTACCAGGGAGGAGATTACTCGGGCATTTGAGAATCTTGTGAATATAAATTACAACCTTGCCAGTGCTGCAGAGGCGAGGCAGCATATAGACCTTGCTTGGGGAGCTGCACTCACCCGATTCATCTCTCTTGCCTCTGGACGCAGGGGAAAAGAATTTCTCTCCGTTGGTCGAGTTCAGAGTCCCACACTGGCACTTATAGTTGAGAGGGAAAAGGAGATAGAGGGCTTTGTACCGAAAACCTATTGGAACATCTTGGCTAAATTTCAGAAAAAGAGCGTGTTTCAAGCATCCCATGAAGGAAATCCCTTCTGGAAGGAAGAGGAGGCCAATGCAATCCTTGAGAAGCTGAGTGGAGAGAAGGAGGGTACCGTGGTTGATTTTTCAGATGAAATAAAGAGAGTCAGGCCTCCTGCACCATTCAACACCACAGAATTTCTCAGTGAAGCTACCAAGTTGGGATTTTCCGCCGCTAGGGCTATGAGAATTGCAGAGGAGCTTTATATGGGCGGCTACATTTCCTATCCACGCACAGATAATACAGTGTATCCCAAGAGCTTGAATATCAATGCAATCCTCAAATCCCTTGAGAAATCTTCCTTCGCCCAAGAGGTGCGAGAGCTTCAGAAGGAGAGAAGACGTGTGCCAACAAGGGGAAAGAAGGAGAGCAAGGATCATCCGCCTATTGTGCCCACCAGAGGTGCCAAGCTCTCGGGAGAGAGAGGTGCCATATATGAGCTGGTAGTCCGTAGATTTCTCGCCACCCTGGCACCGGATATGGAATATGAGGAGTTGCGGGCAAGGATCGATGTTAAGGGCGAGATATTTCTGGCTGAGGGGAAGAAAATCGTTAAAGAAGGCTGGCTGAAATATTACACCTATGCCACTTTTAAAGAAAGCAAGCTTCCGTCACTCTCTCTTGGAGATAAGGTAAAGTTGAAGAACGTGGAAAAAGAGGAAAAACAAACAAAACCCCCCTCTCGATATACCCAGTCTTCTTTAGTGAAGGAGATGGAGCGATTGAACCTGGGAACCAAGAGCACACGGGCAGAGATTATACAGAAGCTATTTGACAGGGGATATATTAGAGGTAACCCTATAAGACCCACAAGAATAGGGAGAGCTTTGATTGAAACCCTTAAGAAGAATGATGTGCAGGTAATCAAGCCCGATATGACGGCAAAGCTTGAAATTGATATGGACAAAATAGAGAGTGGGGAGATAAAAAAAGAAGATGTGGTGGATGAATCCAAAAAAATGCTGCAGGAGGTTCTCAGCAATCTTAATGTTAGCTCTGTGGGAAAGGAGATGCGCGACTCCATGAGGTACAAAATAGGAGAGTGCCCTGATGGTGGCACTCTCTTCTATCTTGAGAGAAAAAGGCTAGTTGTATGCGAAAAGAGCAACGAGACGAGATTTTACAATTTGCCTAAAACGGGGCATGTGGAAATATTGGATAAGAAATGCCCTGTATGCGGATTGCCCCTTATCAAGGTCATTCGCAGGGGACAGAGCCCGGAAGTTAGGTGTTTGAATCCCAAATGTGAGTATAATCGAAAGAGGGACGTTGTTGGCAGATGCCCCAAATGCGGTGGAGATCTTGTAATAAGGCAATCTCGCAACGGCAAGAGATTCATAGGGTGCTCCAATTATCCCCAATGCGATGTAACCTATCCTCTGCCTCAGAAGGGACAGGTAATTCCAACGGGAGAAGTATGTCCATACTGCGGGGCGCCTCTCATCATAATTCGAAGAAAGGGCAAGAAAGACTGGAAAATCTGTCCAAACATGGATTGTGAGTACAACAGGAGGAAGAAGGATGAAGCCCGAAGTTAAGGCCCAGTTTAACATGATGCTTCTCTTTGCCCTGGCCAATCTATTAGCTCTGACTCTTTTACCTGCTTACCAAATATATCGCAACGGTATGGGAGAGGCAGGAAAGAATCCCTGGACGGCGATTTATTATCTAATTTACATAATTCTCATCACCCTTCTTATACTTCTCATAGCCAAGTGGGGGAAAGCCAAGCTTCTCAAGGGAATATTCTATTTTGCCATCGCCTGGTCTATGTGGTACGCCTTGTTTCCCATCTTTTATTACTTTTCCATTCCCTTCTCAGATCTGATATCTCTTGCTCTTGCAATTATCTTAACTCTATGGATGCTCAAAAATCCTGAGTGGTACGTGATGAATACTGTAGGAATCCTGGTTACCGTGGGTGTGTCTCTTATTCTCGGACTATCCTTCAGTATAATCCCCGCGGTGGTGCTTCTGAGCGCCTTCGCCATATATGACGCCATAGCAGTGCATATGACCAAGCATATGGTGGCTCTAGCTGACAATGTTATACAGCACAAGCTTCCCGCAATGTTCATTCTTCCTGCCAAGAAGGGATACTCATTTAAGAACGCCAAGGGTGTGATAAGCGAAACAGCGAAGCGGGAAAGGGCTGCCTACTATATGGGATTTGGAGATGTTCTTATTCCCGGAGTACTTGTGATCTCCGCAGCCAATAATTTCCAGCTCTTGGCAGGAGTTTTCGTGCTTATTGGAAGTCTCTTTTCCATGCTGTTTCTAATAGCCATGGTTAACAAGGGCAAGCCCCAACCAGGTTTGCCATATTTAAATGCGGGAGCATTAGCAGGCCTAATTTTCTATCTTGCCCTTCATCTTCTGAGGTAAATCTTTATATCTTGGTTAGGTTTAACCTAACAATATGAGGCATATGGCGCTCATCGCTGCGTTCCTTTTAGTTTCCATTCTCCTCTTCCCTGGAGGGCTGGGAGAGAGTAGAATAGAGGTAGTTGCTACCCTTGAGATATACGCCAGCTTTGCCAAAGAAATCGGAGGAGATAGGGTTAGTGTGGATTACATAGTGCCACAGGGCATGGATATACATTCCTACTCCCTGCGTTACGAGGATATTGAGAAGATAGAGAAAAGTGATCTCATAATCCTTGCCTCCAGCGAGTTCTTTTCCCTTGATGCCAATATTCTCGAGAAAGTGCAGGGGAAGGAGATCTTGGATTTCCCCGATTACAATGCCACTCTATTTTCGCTTGATGGCCTTGGTAGAAATGTGCACGGTTACTGGCTTTATCCTAAGAATGCACTTGGGATATGTAAGGCTATAGAGAAGAAGCTGGAATCCATGGATCCTGCAGGAAAGGATTACTACCGTGCCAATTTTGAGAAATTAAGTGAGGAGATAAATAAATCGCTATCCATAGCAAAATCTCTGAGCAAGAACTTGGGGCTGGAGAACAAAACAGCGCTTCTTGCCGTGCCCGGGACTTACTATATAGTTAAGACCCTTGGAATGAAGATAAAGGGAAGCATAGTAAGAGGCCCAAATCAGTTCATAGGTGGGGAAGAGCTGCAGGAGATAAAAAGAGAGATAAAAGAAGGAGAGATAAGCCTGATTGTCAATGCTGCAGGTTTAGAAAAATCCAGGGCTGGTGAGATAGCCCAACAGCTCTCTGTGGAAACTGGGGTAAGAGTTGCATATATTGACATATTCTCCGCGGAGAATTATACTGCACTCCTTTTAAATGATGCCGCTATTCTAGCAGGAGGCCTTCATACAAACGTTTATGGTGGCTCACAGGAATTTTCGTTGCCCTATATCCTGATAATACTAATCCTTTCGGGAATAGTGGCAATCTCTCTCCTCGAAGTATATCTTTGTAGAAAAGAGCTCCTGAAATGATTCAAACAAGCTTTTTGAATTTTAAAACAAGCCTATTATTCCTTTTTACAAGCTTGGCAATGATTCTTATTCTCTGTCCCTCATAAAAGGAGAGGGGAGCGTTGATAAGGGGAAAAGAAACGTAACCATCTCCAATAAGGTATCTTCTGCTCGTGGAGTTCATCTCCAGGTATATTGCCCGCTGAATTGGGCTGGAGGAATCCACGAGAATGTAGTGCTTTAGCAAATCCTCCTTTATTGGATACACTACTTCTACGGTGGCTTCAACCAGCAATAGCTTGCCGAGGTCTTCCTCGCTTATATCCCTGAGCCTCCTTACCTCCACTTTTCTCATTTTTTGTAGGATGGAATTCTTTCAAGAAGCATACCCTCTATTTTGAGGGGTTTCAGCATTTTTGCAAGCTTAACTGCCTCTTCCAGCTTTGCCTTGCTATCTGCGTATATGGTGTAGAGTGGCTCTCCTTTCTCTATTTTCTCGCCCTTCTTCTTGTAGAGAAGTATCCCTGCACCTTTATCCTTAGGAGCTCCTGCTGCCCGGGCAATTTTAACCAAAGCTCTGTTGGAAACTACGGAGATATAACCCTCTTCGGGAGATAGGAGATCCTGGGTGTATTTTCCCACAGGCACATCCTCGCTGCTCTCAATGCCCTTAGAACCCTGAGCAGTTATTATCTCCAGGAACTTTTCCCTGGCTCTTCCGCTCCTCAATATATCCTTGGCCATATCCTTGCCGTTTCCCCTATCCGCTATGTTCCCCAATTCCAGAAGCATGCCTGCTATATCTGTGGATTTTTCAATAAGCGAGTTGCTCACGGGCTTTCCCTCAAGACACATCAACGCTTCTCTCGCCTCCAGTGCAGGGCCTATGGCTCTCCCTATGGGCTGGCCCCCGTATGTCACTGCTGCTTCCACAACAATGCCCAATCTCTCACCCAAATTAATGAAATCCATGGCATATTTTCTGGCCACCTTCTCATTGGGTACCTTGGTTTCGGGACCCATGGGGATATCGAGAACCATGAAATCTGTGCCCACGGCCTTCTTCTTTGCCATAACGGAAGCAAGAACCTGGGAATGAGGGTCTATCCCAAGGGGATATTCGATGCGCACGATTTTGTCATCTGCAGGAGCGAGATTTACAGCGCCACCCCATGCAAGCGTGGCTCCTACCTCGTCCACTATCCTTCTTATATCTTCTATGCTTAGGGATACATTGGTAAGCACTTCCATTAAATCCGCAGTGCCTGCAGCACTACTTATCGCCCTGGAGGAGGTTTTGGGTATCTTGAGACCTGCACTGGCAGCGATTGGCACCGCTACTGGAGCGTATTTGTTGCCAGGTACACCTCCTATACTGTGCACATCAAAGGTTGTATACTCGAAATCTATGGTCTCGCCTGTATCTACCATGGCGCGAGTGGTCCACTCGGTCTCATCCATATCCATGCCCCGAATCTGTATTGCGGTCACATAGGATGCCAGCTCTATGGTGGAGAGATTATCCTCCACTATGTCCTTTATTATCTCATAAATCTCATCCTTGCTCAGCTTCTCTCCGTTTATTTTCTTTTTTATGAAATCCACGCTCATTGGGCGAGATGTGGGCACCACCTTTACCCTATCTCCATTCTTTGCCCCAAGTTTTTCGCTTATTTCAATGAACATTCCTACCTCGCCCTTCCTTATCACCGTTTGCGAAAGATTGACTAGCGAGGTAACCACGGTTCCTCTTCTCCCTACCTTTACCCTGTCCTGGGGATAAACGCCCAGCTCTTTGGCATCATCTTCGTTGAGGATTATCTCAAAGCCGCCTGCTTCAATATCTATCCTTCTTACCTTCAATTCCAAGATTCATCACCTCCTTTATAACTTCGTAGGCAAGATATGGGGAAATCACACCTATTTCGGTGACTATGGCATCTATATACTCCGGTGGTGTGGCATCGAACACAGGATTTCTGAATTTCACCCCGGGAAAATCCTCAGGATTGGCTATTTCCCTCGGGTCCCTTTCCTCTATCTTCACAAGCTTCCCTATTACCGTCTCCGGTGAGAATTTGTAGGTTTCCGCGCATACTATGAAAGGAACCCTGGCTTCATGGGCTGCCAGAGCAATTTGTGACGTGCCTATTTTGTTTATCACTGCACCATTGGAGGCAATTGTATCCGCACCAACAACCACGATATCTATATCACGCATAAAATACCGGACTGCAGAATCCACTATCATGGTTACATCTATCCCCTCCTTTGACAGGGTTCTCGCCGTTATATGTCCCTGGAACCAGGGGCGCGTTTCTGTGTTGAAGACCTTTATCTCCTTGCCATCCCGATGCGCCTGAATTATGCATTGAAGAGCTGCAGAAGAGTTGCAATGCGTTAGTATAGTTGCACCATGGGGAATCCTGCCTGCCCCATATTTTCCTATGATCTCCAGAGCTTTCTCGGACCTTTTGATGAATTCTTCGGCATTCCTAATAACAGAGTTTCTGAGTTCTTCTACGGTAGATCCCTTAGCCCTGTTTATCACGAAATAAACCGCATTCTTGAGCGACACCGCCGTCGGTCTTGTGGCAATAAGATAATCTCCAACATTCTTTAGCTGAGATAGAAACTCATCCCTGTCACCTGAAAAATCCTCCGCGAAGTATTTTAATGCCTGGGCTGCAGCTCTTGCTATTCGCCCGGCACCTCTTATCTCCATACTTTTTATGCCTTCGGCTATCTCCTTAACTTTTTCATTCATAGAATTATTGTTATGATATTCATCCTATTTATTCTTTTTCTTGCGATTCTCCTTCCATGGCCTCAACTATGGCCTTGTTTGCAGAATCCACAAGCTCCTTGAATTTTTTCTCAGCCTTGGTATATCTGCTCATGCTCTCGCTCTCTACGATTTCCTTCTCTAGCTTCTGGAGATCCATCATATCTTCCTCTATGCTCTCACCGGTCATCTGCTTTAGTTGTATATCTTTGGCTTTCTCATCGTACTCTTTCAAAAGATTCTGGATATTCTTATCTTCATCCAGCGCCTTCTGCGCCTCCACAAACTCCTTATACTCTTCCGTCTCTTTAAGAGCTTTACCCAGCTCCTTGGCTTTTTTAATCACTTCCTCGCTCATTGTTTTCCATAGCACCCATACCTAATAAACATTTGCCCTTAAATTTATTAATCCTCACACTTATCCTATTTTATGAAGCTTGAGGAAGCAATCTACGGACGGAGGAGCATAAGGAGATACAAAAGTGAGGATGTTCCTCATGAAGTGATAATGAAGGCCATTGATATGGCGAGACATGCGCCCTCTGCGGGGAATCTTCAACCCTGGGAGTTTATTATAGTTAAGGATGAGGAGATTAAAAAAGGATTTACCGAGCTTGTTTCTCCCAGTCCCAGGTGCTTCAGGCTCCCGTTCTCATCGTGGTGTGCGCTGATCTCATGAGAGCTGCATACTATGGCTCCCGGGGCATGAATCTCTACGCTATACAGGATACTGCAGCCGCCACGGAAAATATGCTCTTAGCTTTCCATGCCATGGGCTTTGCAACCTGCTGGGTTGGGGCGTTCAACGAGAGATTGCTGAGGGAGATTCTCCAACTTCCCAAGGATATAAGACCCGTAGCAGTTGTTACCGTGGGTAAGGGAGATGAGGTTCCTGAACCCAGAGAGCTGCGACCATTGAGCGAAATAGTGCATTACGAGAAATTCAGGGAGGTACAAAGCGCCTGAGTCTCCGAAGCATCTCCATCTTTTCCCTTTTATCGAGCTTGGCTTCCTCTATGGTGAGCTGCAGGATCTCGATGCTTTTATCATACGCCTTTCGGTCCACCGGCTTGGGCACTCCGTCCTTTCCTCCCAGGGCAAAGGAGTATTTCACCGGGTCTTTCCAGGAAATTTCTGTACCGTAGATTATCTCCGCTATGTATGCCAGGGCCCTCACTGTGGATGGCCCTATACCCTCTATACCTATTAGCTCCTCATAGTTGGATGGTTGAATCTCATAGGCCTTGAAGAGTGCTGCCCAGTTGATCCGCCAAGGCATTCTGAGCCTTTTCAGACCCATGAAATCATCCAGAGTTCGCTGCGATGCGTATTTCACCTCGCTTACCATGTTCTTTAGATGCGGTATCCCATCCCTAACAAGATCCACCGAAACTTTCCTTGCCTCCTCGCTCTTCCTTGCGGTCATATCAAGCACTGCTTTCTCCACAGAATCGGAGATTATCCCCGAGTGGGGCTCATTTACCAGGCTTTTTATCCCGTATAGCCAGTGGTATCTTCTCGCATATTTCCTTTCCTCATTCAATCCCTGCTGTATCACCACCCATCTTCCCTGCTCGTCCACCACCATGGTGTGATGATAAAGCTGATATCCATCCTGAAGTGCCGCATTATCTACCTTCGCCGCCAACCTGCTTACCTTCTTTAAAGTATTTATTTTACTTGTGGAAAAATTAAATTTCTCACCCAGTTTTTCAAGTTCAAGAGGAGTCCTTCGAGAAACCACTCCTTTGCCCCCAACCACCGCTATACCATCTTCAGCTTTTAAAGCTTCCTTAAGGGCTCCCATGGTCACCGTGGTGGTGCCCGAAGAATGCCAGTCAAATCCGATCACGCAGGAAAATGCCTGGAACCAGTAAGGGTCTGCGAGCCTTCTTAAAACCTCCTCGCGCCCGAATTCAATGTCTATGAGCCTTATTATCTCCCCTGAGAGCTTTACCATCCTATCGAATAACCATCGGGGCGCATGACCCGGATGAAGAGGCAGGTCCGCTACTCCGCTTCTCCTCATCATTTTACTAACACAAATCCCTTATCCCCTACCTCGTATTTGAATATGCCTGTTTTCTCAGGGTGATTACGCACCTTCTTCACGATGAGGTATTTATCGAAACCCTCCGAGGTGCGCAGCATTTCAAGCTCCAAAATCACGTCAACAAGCTCCTCTATACCGCTCTGGGTAGAGGTATCATATACATTGTTGAGCATGGTAATGAGGGCCACGCTCTCACAATACTGGGTATGCGCTTTGATGGTTCTGAGAGCAGAGATAACCTTGGCTCTGTCGTATTGATTGAGGAAGAAATCCAGAGAATCTATTATTATGCGGAAAGGGGGCTTGAGTTTTGAGATCTCATAGGTGATTTTGGTCAGGAAATTTATCTCCTTCTCCTCCTTTTTCTTACCTGGCTGAAATATCTCATTAATGGGTATTCCCTCCTCCCGATATCTGCTTATCATAAGCTCCTTTTCCAGAACCTTCTTATAATACTCCGTACCTATATTCACTATCTTTATCTCTGTGCTCCAGTTGAAGCTCTTCATGGTTCCTATTATATCCTCATCCCTCTCAGTGGTGGTGAAATAAACTACGTTCTCCTTGCCTGCACCTGCAGCAGCGAATTGCTTTGCAAATAACTCCGTTCCCGAGCCTGGAGTGCCTGCAAGGAGGATGGTGTATCCCTTAGGTATGCCGTTCATGAGCGCCTTGTCAAGCATGTCTATCCCTATGGTTGTTGTTTTGAGCTCTGAGCTCATTTTTCCTTCACCTCCAGCGTATCATCGGTTACAAAGTTTAGCATATTTCTTATATCCTCTGTGGTCTGCTCTAAAAGTGAGATTATTACCATATAGCTCTCCCAGTTGCGCAGAAAAGTCACGAAGATGTGTAGAAACTCTGAAAGTATCTTGAGATCGTTGTGAATCGCCATGGAATTCACGGAATCCAGTATCACGAGGGCTCTCTTGTCCTTGTACTTACGCAGGAGATATTCAACCTTGAGCATAACATTTTCCAGCATAGTCGGGCTCTCTATGTATAGAAACTTGTCCGAGAACTCCGTTTTGACAGGCATTAGATGCGATATGGTA
Source organism: DHVE2 group archaeon (assembly GCA_026993785.1). Lineage (GTDB taxonomy): Archaea > Thermoplasmatota > Thermoplasmata > Thermoplasmatales > Aciduliprofundaceae > S014-41. Next base: position 176,550 of record JALWRZ010000010.1, on the reverse strand, counting down.
TCCACAAAAAATACCCTACTTGCATCGATGCCCAGAAGCTCAAATATCCCAACGATGTTCCTGGAAGGTATGGTAGAGGAGATGTAAAAAACATACATGTCATTCTTGGTCGCAAATATATCTACCAGTGCTCGCAAAGCATCAAAATATGAGTTCACATCTATATAAAGAGCCAGGGAGGATGCAGGTGGTAGCTCGCTGAGCTTATCCACAATTCTCGAAGATACGCTCATTTTATCTCACCTCAACGCTCCCACCCTTCAGCAGAGGGGCCAGGAGTACACCAATGGAGGTCAGATCCAGCACATATTTGGCACGGGAATGGGTTGTTCCGCGCATCTTTATGACCTGAAGGGTGCGCAGCAGATCACCCCTCCTTTCCATATTACCTAGGAGAATGATGCCGTCTGCAATTGCCTCCTCCACGCCATATTGTGAGTAGCCCTGGGCCGATGGTAGAAGCTCGGAAACAAGAAGCGTTGTGCATCCCATATCCGAAAGCTCTTTGCCCAGGTGAAGGATGAACTCCCGAATCTGTTCCTTGGATGTGAGCCTGTAGCAGATGGAGGTTATGGAATCTATCACCAGCCTTTTTACACCAAGCTCCTTTACCATCTTCACAATCTGCGAGACAAGAACATTTACGTCCTCCAGTGTGAACTCCAATTTTTCAAGGCCAAGCTTAACATAAATTTCCTGCAAATCTACAAGAATGAGCTTCTTATCAGTTATGAGTTTCATATCAAAAAATTCGTAGTTGATCATATTTTCCACAAGTTTCTCGGGTGCCTCAGTAACCGAGATGTACATGGATCTCTCGCCCATAAGCGCCCCATGCACCAGGAATTCAAGGCTAAGGGTAGTTTTTCCTGTTCCGCAGGAACCTGTTATGAGAACGGTGTTACCCCGAGGTATACCACCATTAAGTATATGGTCCAGACCTTCGATTCCTGTCCTGCATCTCTCCCGAGAAACCTCAACCATCCCAAGCATGTAATGGCGAAATTCCTATATCTAATTTTCTGAAAAGAGGTATAGCTGAGTTCCTTAAAAATACACATGGTTACTGCAAGAAAGTTAAAAGCGCTTTACCCATATCGCACCACATATTGAAATAAGTTTTTCAAGATCACTCTTTTTTCTTTAGTTTCTCGCATCTAATTTTACTGAGACTGCGAAGATAATCCCAAATATGGTCAATCCTGTAATTGCGAGTATCCTTAACACATCACCTGCATCGTAGATGGTGGAAAGAGTTCCTAAGGAAAGATACGAAATTAATGTAGCAAGTGATATTGTAAATTGTTGAATGCCAAAAATTCTACCTATATATTGCAACTCTGCATTTTTCTGTAGATATGTGGCCGAGTTAGGAGAAATAAGGCCTGAGGAAAAACCGGAAATAGAGGAGGCAAGAATTACCACAGGGAAGGATATGAAAAAAGATAGAATCGCAAGAGAAACAAAATAAAATAATATGCCCCCAAAAGTTGCACTCAGATGTCTCTCGAATTTAATATATCCCAAGGTAAATAGTAAAAGGATTAAACCACTTATTAAATCATCAAATGAATTATAAACTCCGAAATAAAATCCATAATTTTGAGAGAATATATCTGAGAAATATGGGATCAGTACTGCTTTGAGCCCCCCAACCAATAGAAATGCTATAAAAATGGACAAAAAGAAAAGCAGAAAATCTTTTTTCATCTTTATATATGAAAATGCGCTTCTTAAATCCTTTAAAATTGATGTTTTCTCCGTTTTGTATTTTGCATCTTCCTTAATTTTAATTATCATCAGCATCTCCACTAGATAGGTAAGTATATCTATAAGGAAAATAAGTTGAATATTAACCCTTACCAAGTAGCCAGCAAAAATAGGTGCTGGAAAACCAGAAATCATAAAGAGAAAGGATAAAAAGCTATTAAAACGAAATAGTTCTTCCTTATCCACCACCGTAGGTATCAGGGCATTGAATGCAATACCATTTAAGGTTGTAAAGGCGGAATAAAAAAAGATCAGCATAAGAAGCAGCATCCAATATCTATACCATAAAAGAATGAAAAATAATATGATGATATTAAAAATTACACTCATCAAAAGTGATTTTTTAGCACCTATTCTATCAACAGTGGCACCTAAATAAGAACTTAGAAGAGATGGAGATAATGCATATATTATTCCACCCAATCCAACGATTAATGAGATATGAGAAAAATTATATAATAGCACATAAGTCGTGAATGTTGTGAGTATCGAGCCAAATGTCGATAACGCTTTTATTATGGAAAAAAGCAGGATGTTTTGGCAGCGAGCTATAATCCCCACCCCCTATTACAAAAGGCAGACTGATAAGCCATACACGATTTACAGAGTAGATAGTATTTGCAATTTTTACAAGAGGAAAAAGGCACAGGTTTTCTTCTGAAATATTTTTCTCCATTTTCCCTAAATATTAGTTCATCATCATCTCTGAGAATATTACCCATATAGAAGAATCTTGTTCTATCAACCATACAGGGGAAAATATTGCCATATGGATCAAGTACATAATTATAAAAACCAGCTCCACAGTGATAGTTCCACGCTTGTGAAGGAGTATAGTCAAAAAAGTCATCCTCTATTTTACTACCCTCTAACCACTCTTTTCTATGCGAATTGGAATAAAACTCATGTGGTGTGAGCAACAATTCCTTTATTAAATCAACATTTTTTGCATTCCATACTGGTAAGAAGAAACCGATGTTGATTTTATCATATCTTAAGTTTTCAGAGGACAAAACCTCAACAACTCTTTTTATGGTCTCAGGATATTTTTTAGTGACCATAGTATTTATCTCCACAGGGATGGATGTATATTTATTAAATATTCTTACAGCCTCCAATGCTCTACTAAAAGTACCCTTGCCACGCAAATATTCGTGAGTTTCTTCATCTCCATCTATGCTTATAAATACTCTTTCAACGCCATAAGATTCTAATTTCTCTGCAATTTCTTTATTTATCAAAAGCCCATTTGTGTTAAATGTCCAACTTTCTATAGTGTGTGTTGATACTACTTCTATTATTTCCCATAAATCTTGTCGCAATAAAGGTTCACCACCTGTTACCTGGATATTTAGGGGTAAGTTATATCTATTTAGCCTATATAGAAAAAATTCTAAATCTCCTGCTTTGAGCTCTCTTTTAATCATGATACTTTTCTTATCTATATAACAATGCCTACAATTTAAATTACACCTATGTGTTACTTCATAGGATAAATAAACAGGGTAATAAAAGTTCTCAGAACCGGTATAAACAAAGGAATCACAACCTATCGACTTTAAATCATACGCAGAAAAGAAAGATAGTATTGCAAGTTTGACCCTATCTTTTTTTATGCTTTCAATTACTTCTTTTAATGTCTGCCCATTTTTACAAAGCATTTTTATAAGGCTATCAACTGCGCTCCAAGCAGCAGAGTTTAGGGGAATATATGAAGTATCTGGATAGATCAATACGCCTCCATTTGGATATCTGTGAAGTTTGAAAAGAGGCATAAAGATCACTTAAAATAAAAATAAAAAAAGTTTATATAAATGCAATCGGCGGACATATCCTGAGTGCAGAATAGCAACCTAGTTGTTTTGGTTTTATGGTTTCTATCACTAGGTCTCCACTTTCAAGCATATCCATCCATATTCCCTCCAGTTCTATATGATCCATATATATCACCTCCATTATAATCCATTACTAATAGACAGTATTACAATTTAATATATATATTTTTCGACTTTTAATTACCTTAAGTCTCTAAAGGAAAATAAGTATGGAAAGCAAATGCAGTAAAATATTATCTATAAAAAGTTATTTATTACATATCTAAAATAGGAGTAGAAAGTCCACGATATTTTCTGAAAAGATAATACATAGCGATGCTCAGAATTGCGAGAATCCATGAGGCCAGGAGGAAGGGCAAGAAATGAACAGCCTGGTAAATATGGCCTGCCAGAGAAGCACCTACCATACCTCCCAGGTAGGATAAGAAGAGATAGCTACCCATTATTCTTCCCCGCATTTCCATAGGCACGAAATCCGCGATAAGAGAGTTCTGAGGTGAGCTTAAAAACGCGATTCCCAGACCACGAATGATTGCAAAAAGAAATAGAAAATAAAGAGAGGGGAAAATGAAAATAATGTTGGCTAGTGCTAGAAGGGCCAAGCCCGTGATATAAAACTCCCTCTTGTAGCCCCTATCTGCGAGATGGCCTACAAACAATCCCAGGATGGCCTGAGTGGCTATTACTACCGCTACGGCAATTCCCCAGCTCACCGTGGAAACATATAGTGTGGCATAGAGAACAAGAAAAGCCATGGTAAGTCCATTTACGAAGTTGAGCGTGATATTTGCATAAAGGATATAATACATACCTCTGCCCACACTTTTCCACGCGCCGAAAGAGGCTTGGAGAACCTCCTTTATTCTAAACTTCCTCTTGGGATGCGGCAACGTTTCTTTTATCTTTAATCTGAGAATTGCCGCAGAGAAGGCGAGAAGGAAAAAGAGAAAATAGTTCAGTCTCATACCGGGAATTATCCCCAGGCGATAAACGATGTAACCACCCACCGGTGGAGCAAAGATCGCCACCATCTGTGGAAGATTGGTTATGGCGAATCCAAAGGTTCTTCTATTGGTAGGTAGAGAATCCATCATCACGGAAAAAAGTGCCGGTTGATAGAGAAGCGATAAATTGGATATGACTGTAGCAAGAACTATATAACGCCAGTCTGGGGCAAAAGCGAATATAAGTATGCTGAACGAGAAAATGAATGTGAATGTTGCAATCATTTTCTTTCGTCCTATACTGTCTGCAAGAGCACCCCCTATTAGCTGAAGAGCTGCCATGGTGGCAAAGGAGATAGAAGAGATGTAACCTACTATCTCATCATTGGCCCCAAGCTGTTTAAAATAAAGTGAAGAGAAATTCTGCGTCAGGCTGCCTCCAAAGGTAAGAAGAATCCATGTGATAAATAAAAGGAGAATGTTCCCAAATAGCACCGATTTGAGAGACTCACCTATCTTTCTGAGGAGAGGCACATAGGTGTATGGCAGCGGGGAATATTAACATTTGCTTCTTCATGCATTTACCAAACTTTAATCCCTACAGGCACTTCCTGGGGCACTGGAAGAAGATAGACCTTGCCCTGGGAATCCTCGCCCACAATAAGCATGCCCTGGCTCTCAACTTCGGAGAACTTCTTGGGCTTCAAGTTAAGAACAAACACAAATTTCTTTCCTATAAGCTCTGAAGGATCGTATTGGTCTGCAATTCCCGAAATTATGGTCCTTGTTTCATCTCCAAAATCCACTTCAAGTTTTATGAGCTTCTTTGTTCTTTTAAGTTTCTCTGCATGCTTCACATATCCCACGCGCATCTTAAACTTCCAGAACTCCGAGACATCGTAAAGCTCTTCCATAGGGAAAGGATGTCCCTCGAACTATTAATACTTTCCTCACGAAGGGGGCTATCGCCCCTCTCTACACCCCCTTAATGATAAGGGAGAGGGGTAGAGGGGAACCCGCCGGAGGTTACGATTTAAAAGGGAAGGGGGTAGAGAGGGAAATGAGCAAATCCCGTGGATTTACGAGCCAGCCCTGAAAAGGGCGTTGCGTAGGTGCCCCTTCGTTGGAAACCCGCTGGTGGTTCCCATTAGGGTTAAATATCTGTTTGCAATTAAAATTAATTATGAAGGCGCTAATTCTTGCAGAAAATGATTTTGAGGATCTGGAGCTATTCTATCCCTATCATCGCCTCAAAGAGGAAGGAATAGAGGTTCTTATTGCGTCTTCGCAGAAAGAGCTTAAGGGGAAAAGGGGATACACGCTGAAAAGTGATTTGAGCTATGATGAAGTAAATCCCGAGGAATTTCATATACTCGTTATACCCGGTGGGAAATCTCCAGAGAGAGTGAGGTTACAGCCCAAGGCTTTAGAAATTGTACGACATTTCTTCCAGAGAAATAAGCCTGTTGCCATAATATGTCATGGAGTGCAGGTTCTCATCTCTGCAGGAGTCGTGAAAGGCCGGAAAATAGCCTGCTGGTACGGGGTTAAGGATGATCTCATCGCGGCAGGTGGCGAGTTTGTGGATGGTGTAGCTGTGGATGGTAATCTTGTATCGGCCAGACATCCCGGGGATTTGGCAGAGTGGATGAAGAGGTTCATTATCTTACTTAAATCTGTGAAGCACGGTTAAGTAAAGAATATCACCCAGCACCAGGAAACCTCCAATTTTTTCTTTTTTGAAATATCTCTGATCCATGGAAATCTCCAATTCTTCGAAGTTCCTGTGTTTTTTCAGAAACTGCTGCATCGCCCCCACAGTTTCCTCAGGAGAGAAGCTGCACACAACGTAGAGGATATATCCATCCTTTCTTACCTTCTGGGAGGCACTTTCCATTATTTCCAATTGCAGTTTTTGAAACTCTTGAAAATTCTCAACGTACTTTGCTTCTGGATTTCTGCTAGCAGCACCAATCCCGCTGCAAGGTGCATCTACCAGGACCACATCGTATTCCTCCTCAGGAAGGCTGTATAGAACCTTAATATCTGCAGCGTGTTTTTTTGCCCTTTTCTCAAGAGCTTTGAGCTTTTTCTCATTTACATCATAGGCATACAGCTTTTTCTTATTTCTGGAAAAAGATGCCATAGCTAGGGTTTTCCCACCGCTCCCTGCGCAATAGTCTAGAATTCTGTCTCCCAAGCTCACAGTTATTTTTGCAACCATTTGACTGGAAGCATCCTGAACATGGGCGAAACCCTCTTTAACGACGAGGGAGTATTTGGCCCTTGAAGTGGTTATTATTGCCGTCTCCGGGATATACTCCTTTACGCTTAAACCTTCTTTTTGCAGCATCTCCATAACTTCTTGGCGAGAGGCCTTTATTAAATTTGAGCAGAGCATGGTTTCGGGCTCTCTATTAATTATCTTTAGAAACTCTCTTTTCTCTTCCAGAATTCTTGCAAGCGCGGGAGAAATTGACTCGTGAATCTCCAAATCGTATGGGACATCATATTTTATTTCTCCCGTTGCAGCCTTGATGTAATTTTCACCGTTCTTTGGGAGACGTAGGGCATCGAGAACCGCCTCATAATACCTCTTGTATCTTACCACCTGGTGCACTAGGCGGGAAACGATCTCTCTTTCTTCCAGAGAGAGACCCGAGTGTGGTAATATGTCTCTCATGCACCTTGCCATGTTTCCTTTTCTCAGCCATTTATCCACTATTCGCGCAGCGACCTTTACTGTTTTCATTCACTTCCCTAAGGTCGCCAATGCTCTTAAAGACTTCGCTCCATGAAAATTTTGAAGATGTGTCAAGTTTTTAGGGAGAATCTTTAAATAAGAAAACTTGAAATATTTTTATGCACTTCTCCCTTAGATGACTGAATGGATTTATGCCAATCTAACGGATATTGAGGGAAGAATACATACTGTTGCACTGCGCAGGGATTATGAATCCTTTTTCAAAAATGGTATAGGTATAGATGGTTCCTCAATTCCAGGCTTTGCGTCGGTTAATCGTTCTGACCTTGTTGCCAAGCCAGATATGGATACCCTTGTTAAAATACCCTGGCGAGACAGAGAGTATATGGTTCTACTTCGCACCTTCTACAAGCAAGAGCCCTTTGAGAAAGACCCAAAGAACCTGGCACATCGAGTGGATATGGAACTTGAGAATATGGGATACATCGCCGTGCTCCGCCCCGAACTGGAATTTTTCGTTCTCAATGAAGAGAAGAACGGAAACACCCATTATTTCGCGCCTCCATATCTCGATGATACCTTCGAATACAGAAGAAGGGTAAGCGAAGCGGTGCAGGAAATGGGAATACCGGTGAGGTACCATCATCACGAGAACGCTGCTGGTCAGGTGGAGGTGGAACTGGTATGGATCGATACTGTGGAACGAACCTGCGATTATACTGTATATACGAAAATAGCGTCGCGATGGATTGCCAAGGATATGGGTATGCAGGTTTCTTACATGCCCAAATTAAAGAAAGATATGGCGGGAAATGGTATGCATGTTCACATATTTCTTAAGAAGGGAGAGAAAAATGTGTTCCGGGGTGAAGAAGAGATCACCCAGGAGGCAAGATACTTCATAGGCGGCATTTTAGAGCACATGCCATATATGGCTGCGGTTACCAATCCAACGATAAATTCTTATAAAAGGCTGGCAGGTGGCTTGGAAGCGCCACGGTATCTTGCCTGGGGTTACAGAAACAGGAGCACGCTTATAAGGGTCCCCGCAAGAATGAAGGACATAGAGGTACGCAACTCCGATTCTGCAGCAAACCCATATCTTGCATTCTCTCTCATAGTGCTTGCAGGCCTCGATGGAATTAAGAAAAAGATGGAGCCTCCTGATCCTGTGGAGCGGGATCTCTATTCTCTTGAAGAGAGTGCTCTCAGAAATTATCCCTCGTTGCCCTCCTCTCTTGAGGAAGCCATAGAGCTCATGGAAAGTGATGAGTTTGTTAAAGAATGCTTGGGTAACGAATTATTTAACACCTTCTTGGAGCTCAAGAAGAAAGAAATTGCCGAATTCTCTCAAGAAGTGACCGATTGGGAGATTAGAAAGTATAGGGACCTTTAAGGTATTGAGAGGAAATATTATTCTCTTGTACAAAAGGTGGGCTTTCGCACCCATAGCCTCAATTATGAAGATAATTATCTTATCAAACGCGCCCTTTGGAGTAATAAATCTCTTGCTGCTATTAATAAAAAGGGAAGAATGGGAGTCACAGTAATTCGCTCTCGTCCACGGGCATCATGGTGAATCCGGAGATCACCTTGGGATAGAAATCTGTGGTTTTCTGGGGCATCCTTTCGAGATGTCTTGCAACTTCCAGTACCTTCTCCGGTGGAGTGGGATTTAGCATAAACGCAACCTTGGCGATGCCCTCATTCACTTTATCCACAGCATCCTCTATCCAGCGCTCGTAGATTATATCCTCATCTATTTTAGGTTCTACAACATCCATTATCTTGAATATCACTTCTCGAAGAACGACGGCATCGAGGCTGCGATAGGCTTCACTCCAGCCTGGATTCATAAACTCGCTTACATCTGAGGAAAGCTCAAGTCCATAGGCTTTACCATCTTGGTAGACCACAAAGGTGTTCTTTCCCTTCCTTTCCTGAAGATATCTTTCCGCCTCACTTATATCTATTTCCTCCACGGTGAAATATTTCTTTATCTTCTCCCAGTGCTCCTCGCCTATCTTTTTCTTGAGCAGCAGTCTGTGAGTCGGAAGTACTACGAGACCCGGGTCATCGAGGCTTACCATATAGGTCATCCGGTAGTTGAAAGCGTGGTTCTCCTTCCAGTTTTTCACCAGAGAGCGCATCTCATCGCGGAAATATACGGCAGTTTCATATCTATGATGCCCATCTGCTATCACCACCTGCTCATCGCGCAGCACATCCTGAATGATCTTTATCTTTTCCTCATCGTAAACTGGATAAAGCCTTGTGACCGTGCCATAATCATCCACACCATAGAACTCCGGCTCACCTTTCAGCGCTTCTTCTATTATTTCCTTTACTCTTCCATCATCACGGTAAAGCACAAATCCAGCCTCAAGATTCGTTTTTGTCGCGTGGAGCATCTTGAGGCGATCTTCCTTCGGTCCTTTGTGTGTCTTCTCATGAGGGAGCACTATGCGCTCCTCAAAGGGATGAAGACGCATAGCTGCAATGAAACCACGGCGTGTGTATTTTTTGCCTCTAAGCTCGAATTCTTGAGTGTAGATGTAAATCGCAGGTTTTTCCTCCCTTGTGAGCACACCTTTTTCCTTCCATTCCCTTAATCGCTTGGCTGCCATCTCGTATCTGTTCTCCTCCCTGGGAAGAATGAGCTTCACAAAATTGTACTCGTGCCGCTCATAGTACTTATTCTGCATCTCCCTGTCTATTTTATCGTAGGGCTGGGTTATTACCTTGCTTAGATCTCTCCCCATAACAGCTGCATTGTAATGGAGAGCTTTGAAGGGCCTTACTTCCACCATTTATCCTCACCGAAGGGTAATTCTATTCTGCATTATAAATTCTTTCTTGTATAAAGTGGCCATGTAACAACTTAGAGAAAGGGAGGTAGTACCTCTTATCGTAGCCATAAAACGTGGAGCGCGGTTAGAGGCCTTCAATTATACCACACCCGAAAATTAAAAAGGAAAAATTAAGATTTGAGAGCCTCGGCGATTTTTCTCGCAACTTCTATACCTGCACGGGTCTGTCCCTCCTTCGCTTGGGCTCCTATGTGGGGTGTGAGCACCACGTTATCCAACTCAAACAACTTGCTCTCCTTGAGAGGCTCGTTCTCATAGACATCCAGGGCCGCACCGTAAAGCTTGCCAGATTTAAGAGCATCGTATAGCGCATCCTCGTCCACTATTCCGCCGCGGGCTGCGTTGATTATTATTGCACCATCCTTCATTTTCTCGATTCTTTCCCTGTTGATCATATGCTTTGTCTCCGGAAGAAGAGGAACATGAAGAGTGATAACATCTGCCTCGGAGACTAGAGAATCTAGATCGCGGAATTCGATGCCAAGCTCTTTCTCGGTGGCTTCATCAGGACGATAGACATCGTAATAGATTACGCGCATCCCGAATGCACGTGCCCTTTTTGCGACCTCGCGCCCTATCCTGCCTATTCCAATGATGCCCAAAGTTTTCCCGTACATCTCTATGCCCTTGCACTTCTTTTTAGGCCAGGCACCCTTGCGCATCTCGCGATCTGCAAAGGCGATTTTTCGCATAACAGCAAGGAGCAAACCGATTGTGAGCTCTGCAACGCTTATGCTCGTAGCTCCCGGTGTGTTTATCACTTTTATCCCTTTGCTCTTGGCGTATTCCACGTCTATATTATCTAAGCCTACACCTGCACGACCGATAACCTTTAGATTCTTTGCAGCATCTATCATCTCCTTTCGAACCTTGGTCGCACTGCGCACAATGAGAGCATCCAAATCCGCCACATGCTTTACAAGTTCTTCCTTGGGTATGCCTGTTAGATCAACGACTTCAAGACCTTCTTTCTTGAGTATTTCCACGCCCTCCGAGGCAATGGGGTCGCATATGCCTACCTTCATCTCAGTACACCCCCTTTGCCTCCAGAATCTCGTCTATTGTGTCCAGCAGTCCCATGATATCGGGGGGTGTCAGCTGTCCCATGTGCGCTATTCTGAAAGTCTTTTCCTTCAGCTCGCCGTAACCATTGGATATGCGCAATCCTCTCTTCACAAGCTCGTCGTTCAGCTCCTTAACAGAAATACCCAGGGTATTTGCAACCGTGGTAACGGTAACGCTCTCATAGCCCTTCTCGGCAAAGAGATCAAACCCCCTCTTCTTCACCCAATCATGCACTAGCTTCTGCATCTTCACATGCCTTTCATACCTAGCTTGCATACCTTCTTTGAGCATGATGTTGAGTTGCTCATCCATGGCGTAGAGAAGAGGAACTGCCGGGGTAGTTGGATGCTGTTTCGCCTTCTCAAATTTCTTGAGCATCACTTCAAAGTTGAAGTAATAACCCTTGTTTTTCACGCTTTTCATCTTCTCCATGGCAGCATCGCTTATAACAGCCACCGCAAGCCCCGGGGGAAGTGCAAAGGCCTTCTGTGTAGAGGTTATCACCACATCGTACTTGTTTACGTCTATCAAATCTCCGAATAGCGAGGATACGGCATCTATGGCTATTAGGGCATCATTCTCATGGGCAAGCTTCGCGATATCATCTGTGGGATTGCGCACTCCAGTGGAAGTCTCATTGTGGGTAACGGCTACAAGCTCGTGTTTCCCCTTTTCAAGCTTCTCCGCAATCATCTCGGGTTTCACTGCCCTTCCCCAATCGGCCCACACAAGTTCCGCGTTCTTCCCGTTGTAAACTGATATTTCGTACCACCTCTTCCCAAAGGCGCCGCAGGCGCCATGGAGCACGTTCTCGTTAACGAGATTTCTTACAGCGCCCTCCATCACACCTGTCCCACTTGAGGTGAAAACCATCACTATGTGGTTGGTGTTCAGAAGCTTTTGAATTTTTTCCACAATCCCACCGTACAGCTCACTCATCTCCTTAGTGCGATGTCCTATAACCCTTTGAGCCATAGCCAGCCGAACTCTATCATCCACTTCGGTTGGTCCAGGTATAAACAATTTTGGGGTATTCTCTATCATTTTTGCTCACCGCATGGGTATCCAATTCAGGGATATATAGCTTTTCACAGAAGGTTTGGAATTTGAACCATTTTAAGGGAATGAAAAAGGGACAAAAATAAATATTGAGAAGGCATGGCTAAAGCGGTGAGATGAATGATTTGTGAGCTTTGCGGTAGAGATGTTCCCAGGCTAAAGAAGGTTGTGATCGAAGGCGTCATTTTGAATGTTTGTGATGAATGTGCCAAGTTCGGAAAGGAAATAAAGGGCAATGAAATTCCCAAGGACGTTAAATATCTCCCACCGGAAATAGTTAGAGAGAGACTGGAAAGGAAAAGAAGGAGAAGCAGAAAGGATTATCTGGAAGAGGAGGAGGTTCTGGTGGAAGATTATCCCAAGGTGATAAGGGAAGCCAGAGAGAGACTCGGACTCACGCAGGAAGAGCTCGCTAAGAAAATACTGGAGAAAAGAACAGTCATCTCCAAAATCGAGAGGGGTGAGATGAGACCCGATGAGAAGCTTATAAAGAAGCTTGAGAAGGCGTTGGGCATAAAGTTGAAAGAGAAGGTATCTCCCATATATAGCAGCAAGGAGAAGAAGAAAGGCACCGCTCTGACCCTCGGGGATCTCATAAAGGGTGCTTTGTAATGGATTTGTGGAGCACTGTATGTGCTGTAATCGTTATAATAGTTGCTACCATAATTATTCAATATCTTCTGAATCCCTTCTGGCATAGGCTGGGACTTCCAAAAGATGTTGGAAAAGAAGATGAGAAAAGCTCCATGACGGAGGATGAGAAGAAAAAAGAGGAAGAGTTCTATCGGCAGATATGGAACGCCAAGAAAAGAAGGTGATTAGAGAACTCTTGCCCTTATCAGTGCTCTCAGAGGAACACCATCAACCTCATCCCAGGGTGTTTTGTTCACAAGTACCACGCAAAGTACAGGCTCACCACCGGCCTTTTTCACATCCTCTATAGCCTTTTTCATTGTTTCTCCTGTGCTGAGAACATCATCCACAATCACAACCTTTTTACCTTCGATGTGGGCGTAGTTGGAAGAAAAAGCGCCCTCTTCACGCTTGGGATGAGGCCTGTAAATTATTAGCTCTACATTCATCTCCTCTGCTATAAAGGTAGCGAAGGGTACGCCATTTATCAGAATTCCCATTACCGAGTCCACATCGAATTCCCGTTTCTCCATCTCCTCAAGAATAATATCTGTCATTACCTCAGCAATTTTGGAGATGCGATAGGGATATATCCCTATGCTCCTCCACCCGATTTTTACATCTCTGGGCATCTCTTTTTCCTCGACACCCTTGGTAAGAAGCCATTCCACCGTGGTGGTGGATAGATGAAGCTCTGAGGCTATCTCCTTCACATTAAGTCCTTTCTTCTTCAATTCCAGTGCCCTCTGGGCAAGTTCCTCCACACTCTTCATTCCATCACCTCTATTTTATCAGCACTCATAGGGCTCATCATCCCATCAGCTGACCCTCTTTTCATCACCAACAAAGGAATCCCTTGAAAATATTTAACCTTTTACATTGCCTATTTGACAGGATATGAAATCAAAAATTTATTGGCTGTAGGAGGGTACTTCGCCACTTTATCGAGGAAAATTTATTTAAGAAAATTTAAATATTTGGAGGGCATATAACTATTGGTATCTGGTATCCACTCCAATAAGGTAGAGGTATGGAGGAGTATTCATTATGGTGTGCACATGTAAAGCTTTAGTATGGTTGCTCTCCGTGCTTTTCATCGCTGCCATAGTGGTTCCTATAGCTCTCCAGCAGCAGTTGAAATCAGAAGCACCTCTCAACTTGTTTGACTCCAAGGTTAATGAAGGATATAACCTGGAGGGTCTTTCCTTAGGTGCGCCGTCCCCGCCTTCCAATCTTAATGCAGACTCCGGTGATGGATATGTATATTTAACCTGGGATGCTCCTTCTGATGATGGGGGCTCGGAGATACTTGGATATAAAGTGTATCGTAATGGTGCGCCAATAGCTACCGTACCGGCGACTCAACTTTGGTACAACGATACCGATGTAACTAATGGGATACCCTATACCTACTATGTAACAGCGGTGAACGCTGTGGGAGAGAGTACCCCAAGCAATGCAGTGTATGCAATCCCTGGCGGCGTGGTGCCTGAGCTAAATCATGCATGGCTGGCAGTAATCATTGCGCTATTCTTCCTCCTAATATTGAAGAGGAAGAAAATTTTTTGAATTTTTTTTACTTAGAGTTTTCAGTAGATATGGGGGTGATGATGGCATTTTCCTTTTATTAATAGTGGTGGTAAGAAAGGTGGTGTATATTCCCCTTTGGAAATGGCTCCTCTACAAATCTCCCCGAGAGAAGGAGAAATATTAATCTATGGAGAGGGATTCCTCTTTATGATTCTTAAAAAATGGGAGGTTGAGGGAAGAAGGGTTGAAGTTGCTGTGTGCGATTTAACTCAGGAGGATGTGGACGCCATAGTCAATGCTGCCAATGAAAATTTAAAGCATGGTGGCGGAGTTGCAGGAGCGATTGTGAGAGCAGGAGGATACGAGATACAGAAGGAGAGCGATGAGCTTGTTGAGCAGAGGGGTCCCGTACCCACAGGCGAGGCGGTGGTAACCTCGGGAGGTCGCCTTAAGGCTAAGTATGTTATACACGCTGTGGGACCTGTCTGGCGGAGTGGAAATCATGGAGAGGATGAGCTGCTTTTCCGCGCAGTTTACAATTCACTCCTGCGGGCTCACGAGCTTCAGTTAAAGCGCATCTCTATGCCAGCCATAAGCACCGGTATATTCCGCTTTCCCAAAGAAAGAGCTGCAGGGATTTTTGGTATGGCCATAAAAAGATTCCTGGAAGAGCATAAAGATACAAGCCTAGAACTCATACGGATATGCCATCTGAGCAAGGAAAACGCAGAAATTTTCGCGAGGAATATGGAGCTTTGATTCACCAGGGCACATCCTTTTTCCCCATTTTGTAAGCCAGTATATTAACACTTCTGTGTATGAGAGGCGTAAGGACCAGGATTGTTAGGAGAGGCACTATTTTTCCAAAATGCTCAAGAAGCCAGGAGGGATAGAAAATAGCAAGGAGAAGCCAGGCAAAAAGAACGAAGGTAAGCTGATCCAAAAGAAACGCACGGCCACCGCTTTTTATTCCGAGCCTTCTTTTTATAAATGAACCCAGAGCATCACCCATCATGGCGCCAAAGGATAGGCATAGAAGTATACCCAGGAAATTGAGGGTGGTGGAGAAGCGCGGAAACCATTCTTGCGGCAGGTATGCGGCCAGATAATTCTGAATTATTCCTACGATGAATCCTGTGATAGAGCCACCCAAGAATCCGCGCCATGTTTTTCCTTTGCCCAGGATTCTCCTTCCATCTATGAAGTTTTTACCAAAATCCATGGGTGTTTGACCCTTAAAAAGTACTGCGGCGGAATTGGGTATGTAGGCGGGAAGCATAAGCCAGAGCGAGGCTATGATCTCTGCAAGAATCGAAATGGCACTCACGAAGAGGTAATTTACTGCAAGGAGATAAATTTTGGGATTACCAAGAGGACAGGTTTATCTGGCCAAAAATTTAAATATGATATGCCACATCAACCTGTGGGTGAGCGTGATGCCTTCCCAATATTATATCGGAGAAAAAGATGGATTAACTTCCAAGGAAAAGGGATTCGCGGATGTGATGCCCTACCAATGGAATCAGCCTTAGATGAAATTTTAGCCTCTGAAGATAGAAAAGAAGAGTTTATAGAGCTTTTGCGCAGTCTTGCTCTACGCGCTCTAAATGACACTCAGCTTCTCATTCTAAAGAAGGTAAAAAAGGAGAGGGTTCTAAGCAGGGAGATGGAAAGTAGAACGCTAAATGCACTCCTCCAGGATATAGAGAGACGCTACGAAAAGTCTCTTTCCTCGCTTAAGATGAATGCGAAGATTCTAAGGGAACTGGGGCTCATAGAATATGGGGATAGAAGAGAGCGAAAACCAGTGAAACTTACGCATATGGGAAACATTCTACTCCAAGTTCTAGAAGGTGATGGGCAGGTGAAATGAATAACAATCAGGAAATGTAAGATAGGGTTTATGAACAAAAGTTTAAAATTGAACAAAAGATTATGGTGTTTAAATGAGTCTCCTTGAACTAGCTAGGAGAAGAAGAACGGTTAGAAAATTTAAAAGAGATGCATTTCCCATGGAGAAGTTAATAAAGTGTGTAGAGGTTGCTAAAGAGGCTCCATCGGGCATCAACAAGCAGCCATGGCACTTTGTCCTGGTGAATGATCCTTCAAAAAAGAGAGAGATAAGAAATGCCTGCGAGGAAAAGGAGAAGGAGCTGCATTCAAGGGTGAAAGGAGAGCTTAAGGAGTGGATGGAGCGGGAAAATATAACCTGGAAAAAAGAATTTTTGGAGGAGGTCCCCTATCTGGTTATGGTCTTCTCTGACACGCGGGCTCCATATTCCCGGGAATCCACGTGGGTTGCGGTGGGTTATTTCCTCCTCGCTCTGGAGGAGGAAGGTCTTGCTACTGTTACATATACACCTCCACCATCAAGGGATATAGCCAAGGAGGTCAATGCGCCCCCCTATTATCGCCTTGAGACCATCCTTCCTGTGGGATATCCCGCCTCCAAAGGTCGGAAAAAGGAAAGAAAGAGGGTGGAAGAGGTAATGAGTATTAATACATTTTAAGGAAACATTTATATAGTTGCAGAATATATTCCAACTATGGATGCCAAAGATTGGAAAATATTCAATATGCTCCGGGAGAATAGCAGAGAGTTCATAAAGACCATGGCCAAGAAGCTTGAGATGCCCCATTCCACGGTCTACGAGAGAATTAAAAAGATGAAAGCCGAGGGCATAATAAAGAAGTTCACCATACAGCCAGACTACAAAAAACTGGGACTGGGAATCTGTGCCTATGTTCTCATATCCTTTAACCCCGAGTCGCCGCGGACCCAAAGGGATGTGGCGAATGAAATTGCATCCCTCAAAGAAGTTTACGGTGTGGACATAATCACAGGTCGCTGGGATATTCTAGTGAAAATAAGAACTCCGGACATGGAAACGCTGGAAGAGGTAATACTTGAAAAGATAAGGAGTATAGAGGGTGTAGAAAAAACTGAGACACTGGTAGTATTCCAGACAGTCAAGGAAATCTGTTAAATTCCAGGCTCACCGATTACCTTGGGGAACAGAGTTGCGTGTTCCACGGAATCCAGCTTGCACAGGTACCTTGTGAGTCTCTCTATGCCAATGCCTATGCCTGCGGAGGGTGGCAAACCTTTCTTGGCGAATTCCAAGTAAAGCTCAAAGCTCTTTAGATCATATCCTCCTCTTTTTATTCTATCCACTATTCTTTCATACTGATATTCCCTTTCTCCACCAGATGCGGCTTCTCCGAAGCCAAGGGGATATACGAGGTCCATATCCCTTAGAACTCCATCTTTGTATTCCCTGTCGTAGAATTCCCTGTGGCTAAGGGGCATATCTATTATCCAGAAAGGAGTTTCCATTTCCCTAGAAAGGGAGACTTCGAAATCGCTTTCATATTTTTCGTATGCCTCCTTAAACGTTACCTGAGGGAATGGCTTGCTGGGGACATCCACATCGAGCTTAAATTTATCCTTGGACTCTCTGATTATTTCAATGAGCATATCCTCCACAAGATCCATGATATCTTCGCGAGTTGCATCCCGAACCTCCAGGTCTAGCTGGGTAAACTCTGCAAGATGCCTTCCTGTGGCTCTTCTTTCCTCCGGTTCGAGTCTTATGTTTGGTGAGAAGATGAAGATCTTTTCGAAAGGTATCAGGGAAAGCTGTTTATGGAAGATCATACTCTTTGTAAGAGAATATCTATGTCCGTAGTAATCTATGTGGGCATCGTAGGTAGAATGTCTGAGTGGGTCCGTAATGGGGGAAATGATCACCGGCGGGATCTCCACGAAGCCTCGATGATGTAGAAATTCCTTCATCTTGTACCTCACGAAGCTCTGGACTTCAACAGCCTTCTTTACCTTTTCGTCCTTCAATTTTTGATATATCTTCTCGGCGTCTATCATACTTCACCCATAAATGAAAGTGCTATTTATAATTTTTACAATAAAATCTGTGATAAATTCACAAAATATCGAATATTTTCCAATTTTTAAAAATATTTACAATAATTTAAATCGATTTTTGAAAATTTATCTAATACTCTTTCTTACCATTTCCTGGAGTTTGTAATCAAAGCAGCTACTAAAATTATATATAAGGGTGGCAAAATGGACGCAGAGGTGGTGTAAATGGTGGAAGCGCAGCTTACTGGAATATTTCCCAGGTCCAACGAGTTGATAAGGGCAACGAGGAATTATGATAAGGGACTTATAGGCAGAGAGGATTTGCTACAGTACATAAGAAGAGATGCGGAGGATGCTATAAGAATTCAGAGGGAAAACGGATTTAGATGCGTTATTGACGGCATGTTCCTCTGGCAGGATATTTTCCGACCGTTTACAGAAATAGTGGAAGGCATCGAGGCGGGTGCCTTAACAAGGTGGTTTGATAACAATACATTTTTCAGGAAGCCTGTGATAGGGGATTTAGAGCCTAAAACCCATGCTCCGGGGCTTAATCGCTATATTTTCCTGGATCTCATGGGTGATGGCTGCAAAAAGGTGATACTCCCTGGACTTTATACCTTCGCTTCCCTATCATCGCGAGGATATTCGGAGGAGCTTATTTATTCTCTTGCTGAAATAATGGCAGTAGAAATTAAAGATTTAAGTTCTAGGGGAATCACTGTATTTCAATTCAATGAGCCTTCGCTTGTTTACAGGAAACCATCAATACACGAGGATACCTATGAATCGCTAAAGATCGCCTACCAAATCGTAAAGAAGGCATCATCTTCTACAATAATACTCCACACATACTTTGGGGACGTCGTTCCTGCAATTCCTCACCTTGATGATTTTCCGGTAGATTATATTGGCGTGGATTTCTACGCCACGGAGTTCATGGAGTTGAAGGAATATTCCCTGGATAAAGGATTGCTATGCGGCTGTGTGGATTCCCGCAACTCATACTTAGAATCTCCCGAGAAGATAAGAGAATTGATGGAAAAAATTGAGGAACACATATCCCCCAAGGACATCATTCTCGCCCCCAACTGCGATCTGGAGTTCCTGACAAAGGAGCTGGCCACGAAGAAGATTGAAGTACTGAAAGAGGCGGTAAATCTTTTAGGAGGTCGGTAAAAATGTTCGAGACATACGAGATAGGAAGCCTTCCTAAGCCCCTATGGATTGTAAAGGCCCTGAGAAAGGAAAGGTTAAGTGAGGAAGATCTGCGAAGCATGAGGGAATGGAGCAGAATAGTTGGCGTGGAAGAGGAGGAGAAGGAGATAGAGAGAAAAATCATCGCGGGAGAGGCAAAAAGGAAGGAAATCAGAGATTTCGCGGCTCTCTTTAACATAAGGTATCTTGAAAGTACTGGCTTGGATTTTGTATATGATGGCGAGGCAAGGAGAATCGAGATGTACGAATATCCCGTGAAGTACATAGAAGGAATAGAAATCCTCGACTGGGTGAGAAGCTTTGATAACAAGTATTACCGTAAGGGAGTTTGCAAAGAGAAGCCACGATTAAAAAAGCCCTACCATGTGGAGGAATTCCTATTTGTTAAGGAGCATGCGAGAAAGGGGGTTAAGATACCCATAACCGGTCCGTATACCCTTTCAGATTGGTCCTTCAATGAGTATTACTACCATCCAGATTTCTTTGATATAAAGAGGAGCAGATACAAGGCGAAGGAGGAGTTCGTATTTGACCTGGCAAAAGAGATAATAAGACCGAATATAATAGCACTGGTTAACGCAGGGGCAAAGTGGATTCAGATAGATGAGCCTGCGGCGACAACACATCCCGAGGAGGTCTCGCTTTTCGTTGAAGCATTTAACGAGGTGGTTAAGGGCATAGACTGCAAATTCAGCGTGCACATATGCTACAGCGATTACTCTCTTCTCTACCCTTACATTCTGGATTTGAAGGTAGATCATTATGCCTTTGAATACGCGAACAGTGGTAACTACGATAGAACCCTCTCTCTTTTTAAGGAATATGGAGATAAAAAGGAAATAGGCCTCGGGGTGATAGATGTCCACAGGGACGAGATAGAATCCCCGGAACTCGTGAAGGAAAGATTGCTCCACGCATACTATTTCCTGGAAGATTATACAGTGTATGCGAATCCCGATTGCGGACTGCGCACAAGGAGTCTAGAGATAGCATACCAAAAACTGAAGAATTTAGTTAAAGGAGCGGAGATGGCAAGAGAGGAAATATAAGTCATTTCTCAATCCTCTCTATTATTTTCTCCGCCTCTACGGGATTATTTATGGACATTATATGCGCTCCAATCACAAATCCATGCTCTCTAGCGAAATCTTTCACCTCTGCGTACATCTCCGCGCAGATCTCTACGGATTTCTCTCCTATACTCTTTGCCTCTTTCAATTCCCTTATTATTCTCTCGCTCAGCCCGTGTATCCCGAGTTTTTGGAAAAATTTTACCCTCTTCAAGGATGTGATGGGTGCGGTGCCAACAAGAACAGGAACATCCGGCTTTATCTCCTCTAAGGATTTTGTTACTATTTTTGCATCGTAAACCAGTTGTGTTATGAAAAACTGCGCACCAGCTTCCCTCTTCTTCTCATATATTTTCTTTTCATTCTTTCTTCCTGGAGTGAGAACTGCGCCTACAAAATAATCGGTGCTACCCCTTGCCCTCTTATTCTCTCGAATTTCATGATTTAGCAATCGATTGTGGTATTTCTTTGCCTTTCCCTCAAGGGTGGGGATAAGATACCCCCTATTGAGATATCTCGTAATGCCCGTGATTCCCTCAGTCACATCTATTAAAAATGGGCTTCCTGGATGATAATCTCCAGTTACCAAAAGAAGATTTCTTATGCCCAGAAGATGACCGCCCCACAAGGTGCTCTGAAAGAGGGGAAGCGTGTAATCCTGAGTTCTGACATTAACGATTACGTCTTTCTCATACTCCTTCATAAGTATATGACCATAAACAAAGGGATCAAGCTTGGCCATTCCACGGGGATTGTTGTAAATTCCAAAGCCATCTATTTTATCGAGGATATATTTAGGTAGCGAGATATCTATCTCGAATCCTGCTGGAGAATCAGGCTCGTAGGTTACCACGAATTTTTTTCTCAGTAGGAGCTCTCTAAGCCTTTCCATGATGTCTCCCCCTCTGGAAGAATATCCTGTGTATTGCTTTCACCGCATCGCCCAGGTATCTCTTCTTAACTATGAAGTAAAAGGCCACCTCTGAGGCACCTGCAGCGAACATCTCCACATTGATTCCCCTATTTGCAACGGCGTTGAAAACCTTTGCAGCTATTCCTGGAGAGTTGAGAATTCCTTCGCCTACAATGGCTATCAGACTTATGTCTTTCACCTTCTCCAATTTTTCCACGCTCTTTATTCTCGTAGAAGATAGAACCCTGTAGCTTTTTTCCACATCTTCCTTTTCAAGGAGAAGGGTTATACAGGTCTGTGAGGTTATCACGGATTTTATGTTTATCCTATTATCACTCAGATGCGTGCTTATCTCTCCCAATACCCCCATCATGCTTCCAACGCCGGAGCCATAAATTTTCAGTGCACCTATATCTTTGTAAGTTACACTTTTCACCACTTTATTTTCCAACACTTTTTTTCTCCCATGGACAAGGGTACCTGGAAGCTCTCTTCTGTACATATTTTTTATTCTCAGGGGAATACCCTTCAACTTCAGTGGCTCCACGGTTCTTGGATGGAGAATTCTTGCACCGAAATACGCCAATTCGGCAGCTTCATCGTAGGACAATTCATCGAGAAGATGGGCGTTTTTCACAAATTTCGGATCTGCGCTCATGAATCCATCCACATCCTTCCAGATTTCCACAGAGTCGGCGTTAAGTGCATACCCTATTACTGATGCGCTATAATCGCTTCCATTTCTTCCAAAGATTGTTGTGCTTCCATGCGCGTCTCTCCCGAAAAAGCCTGTGATCACAGGGATTATGCCTCTTCTAATTAAAGGAAGAACGCTCTCTTGGAGATTTCTTTCCACAAGAGGCAAATCCGCAGTGGCGCTTCCAAAATTTCCATCAGTTACCACACCTATTTCATCGGCCTCCAGTGATTCTGCATCTATTCCCCTGGAGCGCAGCACAGCTTCTAAAATAACCACTGAAAGACGCTCCCCATAGCTCAGCACGAGATCCCTTGTTTTCTCAGTGAGCTCGCCTACATAGTGAATGCCATATAGCAAGCGTTCTAAAACCTTTAAACGGGATTCAATTTTCACCTTTGCCTGCTCATAGATTTCCTTGCTCTCTACACTTTTTGTGAGGAGATCCATATGCATATGCCTTACCTGGGCAATAAGCGAATCAACCTCTTTTTCTGAGTAACTCTTTTGCAGAAAATTCACAAGTTTATCCGTGACCCTGTTTATTCCTGAAAGGACGACTACCTTTTCATCCTTTTCCTGGCCTATTATCTTAGCCACAAGCTCGAGATCCTCCTCGTTTTTCAGGCACGAACCTCCAAATTTCATTATCTTCATCTCAATCCCTCACCCAATGTATCCCATCTTGAGAGCGTACTCTCCATTCAAAATCGCATTGCCGGCACCGCCCCGGATGGTGTTATGAACAAGAAGGAAGAAGCGCAGGTATGGGCCATATTTTGCAAACCTACCCACCACAACGCCCATTCCCCGCGCTCTTCCTCCGCCACAGTATGCATCCAGAGCGGGTTGAGGTCTATCTACCTCATCTCTCACAATAAGAGGCTTCTCAGGTGAGCTTGGAAGACCTGGGATTCCTTGCATCTTCTGCATGCTTCTCTTTATCTCCTCTAAATCCACATCCTCGCGAAGCTTGATAACCACGGATTCTAAATGCCCATCCTTTACGGGAACTCGGGCACAGGAAGCGATAACCCGCATATGGTAATCCTTAATCTTTCCGCCATCTAACGCACCCAGGATCTTGCAGGATTCCCTTCTTATTTTCTCCTCCTCGCTGCGTATGTAGGGTATAACATTTCCCTGAATATCTAAGCTTGGCACTCCGGGATAGCCAGCGCCGGACAATGCCTGATAGGTGCTCACAAAAACCTCTTCGATACCATATTTTTTAAGTGGATGCAAGGCCATGACAAGGCCTGCGGTGGAGCAGTTGGAATTGGTTACTATGAATCCTCCGTATTTTTCCCTTTGCACCTCTACAAGTTTTATATGCTCTCCATTAACCTCGGGGATGATTATGGGTACATCTTTCTCCATACGGTAGGCGCTGGCATTGGAAAATACCGCAAACCCTCTACTTCTCAGCTTACCCTCATAATCCCTTGCTACATCCGAGGGTAGTGCGCTAAATACCACCTCAATACCTTCCCTTTCAAGAATTTCTGGATCAAAATCGTGGAGTTCCATATCCCGGACATATTCAGGCACATTACTCCCAAGGAGCCAGTGAACATCCTCTCCATATTTTTTACCTTTTCTGTGAGAGGACGCCACAAGAAGCCTCAAATCGAAATAGGGATGCCCTTCCAACATCTGCACGAATCTCTGTCCCATGGCTCCCGTAGCACCAAGCAAGGCGACATTCTTCATTAAAACCACCTCCAGGTTATTTTGCTAGTGGGAACCCTTGCCCTGATTATCTGGGGAAGCTCTCCCCACAGGGCAATCTTACGGCCCAGGGTTGCAATGGCACCCTTCACACCCTTTATATCTTCTAAAATTCCAAGCGCTTTTTTGAAATCTTCTTCCTCTCTAATTTCATTGGCCACAGCTGTTGCTGCAGCATCCGCTATTATGGCATCCTCCCCGAGAATTGTGACAGAATCCGCATTGCCGAAGCTTATGGATGGACCTATGTTGCCCGATGACGTGCAAACTCCACCCACTTTATCCTCAGGCCTCAGTAGCAGGGCCAGACCCCTAGTGAGAGCATTTCCCGTGTATATGCCAATCTTCACCTCCCTCTCCTTGGTTCTTATTGCGATGTCTCCCCCGTTGTCTATTACCACATGCTCAGCACCCTTTTTCAATGCCTTTTCCAGAGAGTACTGGGATATAGCTCCTGCCACCGATGCCATGGGACCCACGTTCACAGCCTTAGCCGCGTTGCACATTCTCTTAATCAGTGGATGCGCAGTAGGCGATGGTTCGTAGGGTTCTAAGGTATATAGAAAGAATGGGTCCTCGATGATATACTTCTCTATAATCTCTCGGGCTTCAAGAAGTCCTCTTTTAATTTCCTCTATGTAAATCTCCTCCGCGATTATGGTAGCTGCAGTTTCCTTGTACTGGAAGAATCTTTTAACCACCATTTTTCTTCCTCCTGATCTTAAGGGGCTTGAACTCTCGCTTAAGCGGAAAACGCTCCAGAGGCTCCTGGAGGAAGAATTCTCCTTTTTCGATCCATTCCTTCAGTATTCTGGCTATTTTCCGGGCCTTGGGGTAACTTCCCAGATAGTAGGTGGGTACTTCCTTCCCCTTTAGCTCAATGTATCCCCTTTTAAGCTCCTCGTAGGTTACTTCTTTCACAGCGGGTCTGTCACGAGAGGGTATGCCGTAATCGTAAATTGTCGTATAGATTTCGCTGTTGCGTATCGCAGTGAATTTTGCCATCTCTACATCGAGTATGGGAATGGGAATTCCTATGCCCACCATCATCGATACCCCGTATCCTGGAACTTTTATGGCTTTGACAAACTCTGGGGACATCTTTTTCAGATCTCCTATGACTGCGAGGGTGGCCGCACCTGTTTTTGGCACACCTTTTTTGCTGCGGGAAACGTCTGGATGAAATTGGGTTCCCTCGTTCACTATATATCCCTGGGCTCCGCCAATGAATATCCTTGTTCCCACACCTATTGTTCTATAGTAAGGATCGTTTATTAATGGATTTAACTCTCCAGATGTCGTGTAATTCACATTCCCATAGTTTGGAAGAAGTTTGCCCATGTACGTGTAAATAGTTCTATCTGTTGAGTTTGTAGCCGCCACATAATTCTGATACACATTGCGGGGATTGAACATAATAGCCTGATTTATGGAGTCTAAAGTTATGTATGTCTCAATCTCCCTGCGAGGATAACAATCTGTGGGATATCCTATGGCTTTTAGATGAATCTCCTTTCCTCTTAGGAGATCCTCAATCACATGTGCTCCGCCGTAATCGAGGCTTAAATCCTCTCGCAGCTCTGTGGCGCCTAAATACACATCCACCGCAGCAAGGCCGCAGTAGGCGGGCACACCATTAAGCCAAGCTTTCATCATCTTGATCGGGGGATCGGCATGACCGAAATTTAGAAACACACCCGAGGAGCATCGGGCACCGAAGGTTCCCGTGGTAACCACATCCACCTCTTCCGCGGCCTTCTGTGACCCGATTTCCTCTACGATCTCCTTCATTTCCTCGGCGGTTACTACCACAACATCTCCGTTAGCGATCTTCTCATTTATCTCCTCATAGGTCTTCATTTTCCCACCTTGCTGGGCGATGGTAATGACTAAAATAATATTTTTTGTCAAAATTATTCCGATAAGAATAAATAGAAGTATGCCATGAGGAAGCATGATGTGGGAGGAGTTGTCGCAGATCAAAAAGATGAGGCAAAAATTGGGGCTAACACAGACAGAACTTGCGAATTTGAGTGGAGTAAGCCAGTCGCTAATTGCAAAAATTGAAAAGGGGCGTGTTGAGCCATCCTACTCGGTGGCAAGAAGAATATTCCTGGTTCTGGAGAAAAGAATGAACGAGACCCATGAAATTTTCAAGGCAGAGGATATATGCACAAGAGAAATAATATCCATCTCCCCGGAGGACTCTGTGAGAAAAGCTCTGGATCTTATGAGAAACAACGATATCTCCCAGTTGCCCGTTATAGAGAATTCACGGGTTGTGGGGAGCATAACAGAAACCACACTTATTTCCAATTACGATAGAATAAGTGAGAGAACGATGGTGAAGGAGATCATGGATGAGCCTTTTCCGGTAATATCTTCCACCACTCCATTGCCCTTGGTAAGGGAAATGCTCAAGGTATATCCCGCAGTGCTAGTGGTGAGCAAGGGAGAACTGAGAGGGATAATCACTAAGGCGGATTTGCTCAAGGAGAAGATTCTTAGGATAAAGTAGTTTAGGGACGAGGGCCAAATATACCCCGCCCTATTCTCACTATATTTGCACCTTCCTCAATGGCAATTCTC
The DNA here is from genome assembly GCA_026993785.1 of DHVE2 group archaeon. Taxonomy (GTDB): domain Archaea; phylum Thermoplasmatota; class Thermoplasmata; order Thermoplasmatales; family Aciduliprofundaceae; genus S014-41. The sequence goes on along the minus strand of JALWRZ010000010.1, from coordinate 150,039 downwards.
CAGGTATCTGTCATCCCCATGGAGAGATATCTTATGTTCTCATCTCCATATATATAGCGAAGCTCATCAAAGATTTCACGGGTTAATTTGAAATAGGGTCTTATATCCTCCGCATTTTCTACCCGAGGACCCATAGTCATGAGGCCCATGAGCTTTACATTCTCCAATGACCAAATTTCATCAGCCAGTTTAAGTGCTTCCTTAGGCATCACTCCAGCCTTCTGCGGTTCTCTGCCAGAGTTTATCTCTATGAGAACAAACGTCGTTTTGCCTAGCTGTTTCGCTCTCTTATCTATCTCCCTGGCTATCTCTATCCTATCCACTGTTTCAATCATATCAAAAAGCTCAACCGCCTTCTTTACCTTATTTCGCTGAAGATGCCCTATAAAATGCCACTCTACCCTGCGCCCTATATGCGGATATTTCTTCGCTGCCTCTTGAACATAGTTCTCGCCTATGAGATCCACACCGGCATTTATGGCTTCCCAAATTTCCTCTATAGTGCGTGATTTTGTGGCTGCGAGAAGTCTTACCCCTGGCGGAAGCCCGGAGAGAATCCTCTTAACATTTTCAGCTATTCCCATCGATCCTTTATTGATTTCTCCGCCTTTAAATTTTCCGCTGTAAAAATAAGAGAGGGGCGGGTCAGCGCAATCACTAGGGAAACTTTCCCATACCCTCCTAGTCAGATTATACAACACTGCACCCGTCTTGGGATGGTTTTATCCAAGTTACCCTTATGGAGGGACATGTTTTCATCCTATTTATCTTTTTCTGATGATTTTTAAAAAACTTATTAAAATTTTAACTGTGCCTAAATCATCTCAACAGCTAAGGATTTATATGACAACTCATTATACTTAAAAGTATGAAAACTATTAACTTCATTGTTCTCGTCATTCTTCTTACTTTTGTTATCCCCATAGCACCTATACAGGTTCAAGCATCAAACTCGTTGAATAGCTCCTGGCATTTTTCTGGGATTCTGGAAATAAACGGCGATGCTCAGCTGCGAAAATTTGTAAACTCCCACAATTTTGAAGGTGGAGAAACGCCTGAGAATCCCTATCGCATCTTCCTTAAGGTTGGTAGATTGATTCTTACCAACATAACTTCCAGTATTATTGTGGATAACTCCACCATAGGCCATCTTTCAAATAGAGGTAAAGTAGCTCTGGAATTGAAAAATGCAAGCAATATAGAAATAAGGGGAAGTAGGATATATGGCTCAGTGGAGATAATTCATTCGTCTCATACCCATCTTACCGCAGATGAAATTAATGGCATATATTTTAAAATCAGATATTCGCGGGATATAGCACTTTATCCATCTTCATCTTCTCTCAAATTTCTTAGGGTGGAATTCTCCAGTGGAATTACCGTGATAAATCTTAAGATTTCAAATTCTCAGTTTCAAGGACCCGTCTTGAAAGTGGAGCACACATGCAATTTTGCCCTGAAGCATTTCCAAGTCACCGGCAAGATCGTGGGTGAAGGTGTTAAGAATTTTACCCTTCTCCAGGGAAAGATAATCTATTCCTATAACTCCGCGGCCATATCCATCGGCCTCTCTGGGGACAGATGCGAAAATGTGAAGCTCATAAAACTCCATATCACAGGTTCGGGGATAGAAGTGGATAATGTTATTAACGCTGAGATAGAAAACTCCATAATAGAGATGAAAGAATATCCACATAGAGAAGATGGTGTAGCCTTGCTTAATTTCAGAAATGCGACTCTTGAGAATAGCAGGATAGCCGGTTATTTTTCGCGGGGAATATACGCATGCGATGGAGATGGGCTTGTTCTTTTAAATAACTCCATCGATGTATATCCATGGAAAACCCGCTCTTCCACAATCATTCCTATATTTTTATTTCAGGTGAAAGATGCCAAAATTCTTGAGAATATTATAGCAGGCAACTTAAACACTCCTGTAATTACTCTTGAGAAATCTTACAAGGTAATCATCTCAGATAACTGGATAAAAAGCCAAGGATCTAGGGAGCTTTTGAAAATGGATGATTCCCGAGCGATAGTTATGGGAACCAATCACGGACCTATTCAACCACCCCACAGAAAACTCACGAAGTTGATAGTCATAATTCTCTTTCTTGTGCCTCTTCTCCACCCACGCATAAAAATGAATTAAAGGTCCTTTCTGTGGGCCTCCAGCATATTGATCGGTTCTCCTTTAAATTCCGCGAAGGTCACAAAATTACCCATTTCATATACATCCTTTAGTCTCTCCCTGTATTTTAGATCTCTTAAAAGATGGTGGTCAAGAATCACCGTGGGTACATTCTCACCTATCCTCTTTAAATTGGCTATGCTTCTTTTTAAATCTTCCTGGGAGAATCTGTAGCCCAGGAAGTATGTGGCAGGACCGTCTATTACCGCAATATCGGGATTCTCTGCGATTATATACTCGGCAGCTTCCTCAACAATAGGGCCCTCCACATCGGAGGCATGAAGCACACGCATCTTACCGTCATCAACGGTGGTCATTATCACAAACCCCAAGCGTGTTCTTTCGTTTCCGTGAGGAAAAGGCTTGGAAAATTTAAGCGTCACACCTCCAATCTCAATCTCCGTGCCATCCACATAACGCAGCTCACAGATATTGGCAAATTTTTCGTGAAAAACATAGGCTCTTTTTTTCTGACTGTAGTTTATCTTCTCTTTCCAGTGCTTGGCCAGCACAAGCTTGCCCTTATAGAACTCCTCATCTGGATCGTAGTGGTCATAGTGATAATGGGAGATTACAAGGACATCCGCATTGGATGCCAGTTTTCTTATCTCTTCCTTGTATCTCCTCAGCGCCTCTATTTCTGGGGGCTTTGGAGGCAATCCGTAACGATACGGACCCAGGGCCGCGGATGGGTCTATAAATATCTTTATCTCACTTTCAATAAAAAGGGAAAGGGAACGCACCCCAAGGGAATCCGAGGTAACGGGATATATCTTCATAGGAGCCCCGCTTTCTGGAGGATGAGTATATCCTCCGTGGTCAGGGGTTCTCCCTTCTTGAACTTCTCATAAATCTTCTCTGCCTTCTTTCTTATCTCCGTTTTCTCCTGCTTCTTCTTGCTAGCTATCTTCTTCTGTCTGAGACCTGCAATTATTTTTTCAAAATCCTTCACATCCCTTGCGGCGGCGATGAACTTCTCATGCTCCTCGTCTGCAATCTTCTTGTTTTCCACATAGAGACGATGTGCCTCATCGGCCTCTTTCCTTATTTCGTCTACGGCCTCAAATAGCTCCACCATTTTATTGTGATGCTCCTGCGCCTTGGCTACGGTCTCTTCCACAAGCTTATGGAACTTCTCCGCATTGCTCTTTGCTTCCCTGAACTGCTCCTGGAGCTCTTTAAGCTCCTTATTCTTTTTCATCTCCTCTTCTATTATTTTCTCGTATTCTGTGATCTTTTTGTAAAGAGAATCTATCAGCTCTACGAGCTCTCTCTCCTTCTCCGGGGTGAGAACCATGGTCTGTTGCTTAAACTCCAGCTCTTTAAGCCTTCTTCTAAGCTTGCTTATATTGGGCAGGTCTTTACGGGGCATTATTCTTCCCCTTGCCTCTCTGAGCTTTCGGCTCAGTTCCTGAACCTTCTCGTTCCACTTCCTCCGCTCTTCTTTGTATTCCTTTACCTTTTCGTTGAGTTCATCTCTAAGCCTCTTATGCTCCTTTGCCTGGGCAAGCATCTCTTTTATTTTTTTGTTAAGCTCATCTCTTTTATCTGCCCATTCCCTGGCCTCCTTGTTATGCTTGTCCCTCAGCATTCTGTGCATTTCCATATCCCGTTTCCTCTTCTCGTATCTTGCCTCCAGCTCCTCTAAAAGTTCAGGCATGGGAAATCACTGGCAGGGGATAAGGAAAAGAGAATATAATAATTTCGATGTTCTTTATTTCTACACTCTTTCAGAAATGCTTTTTTCATACATCCCATTCCCCATCCCTGCGTCTCTTTTCCCAAAGATCGTAAGCTTTCTCGAGAACTGCGGAAGCATAGTATCTAATGAGATATGCTACAATTACAAACCATGCCAGATAAGTTGAGAAGAAGCATATGAGGAGACGCATGAAATAGAAGGAGAGGAATAAGAATAGGAGAAAAGGAAAGAATATTAGGGAGGCGTAAATTAGTGAGAGTTTGAGCCATATTTTTTGAAATAGGGATGATGGCATCTTGCAGTAATAGGCTGAAATCCTAAAGGCCCAGTTGCTGTGCCAGCGGAATATATCATCATATTCAAACTCGTTGGGGTCTTTCTCGCAAATCCAAGGATTTCGCTATGCTCTTGCTCTCGGAAATATAAAAAATCCCAGAAAAGGGAGAAGAAAGAAAAACAGGGTAAAAAGCAAGATAAGGCCCAGAAAAGCCCAATCAAAGGAGTCTAACATATGGATCCCATCAGTGGTTATTTCCCGTTCTCTTCCATAAATCAAAATAGTACATCATTTTGCAGGAATGCTCCACCATGCTGGCTACCACGAAAGCTTCTTCAAGAATACTGCCCCGTGCAAATACACCATGGGAATAAACCACAGCGGCTTTTCTCTCTGCAAGCGCCGCTGCCAGATTTTTTGCAAGCTTTTCAGTCCCTATGCCTCCTTCCACTATGGGTATGTCGTGGAGGAAATAGGAACCCTCGCTGTCTATCGGCACTATTTTATCCTTCCCCAGCTCCCTGTGAATGAGAGATTCTACCACGGCGAAGGGAGAGTGATCATGGATTATGGCAAGCGCGGAGGTGTTCTTGTAAATCTCGCGATGTGCCGTAACCTCAGAGGAGGCTATCAAATCCAAGGATGATGGTTTATAAATTGAAACACGAACCACATCATCCTTGGTAATCTCATCAAGCATGCTTCCGGAGCGCGTGATATACATATAATCTCCAACCCTAACACTTATATTGCCAAAATGCGAGGATACCAGACCCTGCTCCACCAGTTTACGCCCGAATTTGGCGATCTCCCTCCACATAGTTCAGGTATCTCAGCACTCCTATTAATCTTTACCCCTTCTGCTGCGGGAATAGAACCAAATGGGTATGTAAAGAAGGAGTATTCCAAAACCAATGAATGTGGGGATCCATCCAATTTCGAGATTATTTAGATAAACGAGACCTGTAAGACATAAAGGCACATTGAAGAGCGCGAAAAACAGCGCTGGATAGAGCCAACCTCTTGGAGCTCTGAAGGGTCGGGGCCTTCTTTTTATCCTCGGATCTATTGAAGCTTTCACATAGGCCCAGAGACTTATAGAGTTGGCAAAGGAATATCCTATGGCTGAAGCTGCCAGAATCGCCACAGGGGTCTTGAGGGTTATAAGGAACATATTGAAAAGCGCCGTGACTACCATAGCCATATAGGGTACACCTCTTTTATTAACCCTGCTGAAGTAAGAGGGTAGATTGCCTTCCCTGGCCATGGAATGAAGGGCCCTGGCAGACCCTAAAAATGCAGTTTGAATTATAAGGAGCATGGATATTATCAATGCAAGAATTGCTACGATGGCACCTATCTTGCCGAAAGCCATCTTTGCCACGGGAATTAAAGGTGAGATGGGCTGATTCACTGTGCCCTGAACTCCAAGCACACCGAGCACTGCGGTCTGAATGGCCACGAAGGTAAATAGGCAGATCAGACCTGCAATAAATAAAGCCAGAGGAATATCCCGTGCAGGATTTTTATACTCTGGCCCATATATAGCGGCGGTTTCCCAGGCGCCTGCGCTCCATTCGGCCATGGCAAATAATCCAAAGAGAATAAGAAAATGCGATATGTCCCATTTCCAGCTTGAGGGTAGCCAGTGGGAGGTGATATTTTTAATATCGAAACTGGATGAGAAAAAGGCCCCGAGGGTGATTATTATAAGGGGTACGAATGATAGAATCGCCATTATGTAGCCGGCCACAGCACTCCCCTCCAAGCCAAAATAGAAATTGACAATGAAAAGCAAGGTGAATATAAGGGCGCCCATTAAAAGAGATAAATCCTCTTGGGTCATCATGCTCGCAATATGCGGAAAGAGATTGTAGAGATATCCGCCTACTAAAATGGCGTAGATGGCCAAAACAGGGCTCCATGCCAGCCAGTAACACCACGCGCTGAATCCCCCTACAAAGCTGCCAATATCGTATTTTCTCCTTCGAGGAGAGGAAAATACTGCCTGGGCAAACCCTGGAAGACCGGAATATTCGGAAAATGTCGTGGCAAGCTCTCCGTATGCGGTATTCTGAAAAAATCCCTGAATGACCGAGAGTGCCCATATTATTATGGCCGATGCAGAAACCCACATGGGGAAATATGAAAGGGATGGAAGAATGAGAAGGGGAACACCCAGTGCAATGGCCAATCCCTGCTTCCAGTCAATTACCCTTCTTAATTCATTTTCAGATTTTGAATTAGGGGTGTTCATAATTTTTCGCCTCTGTTCCTTATTTTGATCATATCTATCTCTTTTGAAGTTATATCACGCTTCAATCGCTGCGAAATACTTAAAATTTGCGTCCCTTATAATGCTTTTCTTTTTCTCCTTATTGCCATGCCAAGGAAATCAAAGTTTTAATGCTCTGCATTTCTTTACAGCGTAGAGAAGAATTTAAATAATAGCAAGATAATACTCCTTGGGGATTAAAAATGATGACGGAGGCAACGGAGCTTATAGGTCTCGAGATATATACGGATAAGGGCTATCTTCTGGGCACAATAAAGGATGTTCTTCTGGATGTCAACGAGCAAATCATCTACGGGTTGTATGTGGAGAAAACGAATCCGCTCCTGGTGGAGGACGGTGTGCCCGTAGTTGTGCCATATCGCTGGGTCAAGGCTGTGGGTGATGTAATCCTTCTCAAGAAATTCCCGTCCTATGTGAATATTACCTGAATTTATCTGTGGGCAAAGTATCCTTCAATCTCCCCATTTTTTTCGTAAAGCTGTACAAAGCCGAATCTTTCGAATTGCACTATGTTGCCTATGGATTCTCTAGCTGCTTTCTCTGCGTAACCTTCCTTTATTTTTCCATCAGGCATTCTCACTATGCATTTTATTGCCCCCGCTGCAGGTACCCAGTGAATAATCTTTGCGCCTCTCTTCACTACGCTTAGCTCATTGCCCTGATACTCCACGCTACCATCTTTCCTTTTCACATTGCACAGGTCCTTGAGCCTGAAAATCTCACCCTCGCTTAAACTTTTCCAGTCATCCATGGTAATGTATACTTCCACAGGGGCATTTAAAACGTATTCGCGGAACCCCATATTCTTTGAAGGATGGAGCGGCGCTTTACCCTCTAATCTATCCACTCCTTCTATCCTTAGCTTTACAGGGTTCCACACGAAGAAGTATCTCTTGGCCACGGGATCCACAAGTTCTCGATTATACGCGTAAAGCGTATCCCAGGAGAACTCTATATCCACGCTCTTCAATCCCACCTCTATCCAGTATTTCCTTATGGCTTCGGGTCTTATTCCCCTCTTTGCCAAGGCTCGAAGCGTGCCAAGCCGGGGGTCATCCCATCCTGAATATATTCCCTTCTTTATCCCCTCTTTTATGACAGAGGTCTTCAGAATAGTATCACGCATGGTAACCCATCCATAATGGATATACACTGGTTTCTCCCAGCCAAAGTAATCGTAGAGGTACATCTGCCTGTATGTGTTGTTCAAATGATCCTTCCCCCGAAGAACATGGGTAAGCCGCAATTCGTGATCGTCGATGGCCACGGAGAAGTTCATCAGAGGATAAACTATGTACCTATTTCCCACCCTGGGATGCTCCGCATTTTTTATTATTCTAAAAGCTGCCCAGTCTCTTATCGCAGGATTTGGATGCTTCAGATCGGTCTTCACCACATAAACCGCTTCCCCTTCATCATATTCCCCCGCAAGCATCTTTTCCCATCTCTCAAGCTGCTCTTCAGGAGGTATATCTCTGTCATTCGTTGCCTTTCCCTCACTCTTCAATTTTCTCCACTCTTCAGCAGGCACCGTGGTGATATACGCCTTCCCCATCTCCAATAATTTGCGGGCATAATCATAATAGATCTCGAACCTATCGCTTTGAATTACTATTTCGTGGACTTTCACGCCTAGCCACTCCAGATCCTCGGGGATCATATCATAGGCTTCAGGCAGGATATTATGAGGATTTGTGTCCTCTATCCTGAGAAAGAGAACCCCTCCGTATCTTTTAACATACTCATCGTTGAGTATCGCCATTCTGGACTGGCCAAGATGCATAGGCCCAGAAGGACTGGGTGCCAGGCGCATTCTCACCTCGCCACGCACATTAGGCAGATCCTCCAGCTCTTTCTTCTCCTCTTTTTTTCTCCTCTCAAGAAGCTCGGGGGCAAGTTCCTCCAATTCCCTGCGCTGCATCTCTATACCCAAGGAATTAACTTCCTCCACTATTTTCTTAACTTCGTCTATCAGCTCCCTTGCCCGAGATCGCAAGGATGGATTTTCCGCCATAATCTTACCCATCACAGCCTTGTAATTCGCCTTGCCATCGTGAAGTATCGCGTTCTGAAGCGCATACTTGAGAATCAAATTACGCAAATCTTCCATGGGCAGGGATAAGCAGCTGCATTCATAAAGTTTTTCAGCCTGCCCCTATTCTCGAAAGAATCTCTTCTACAAGGGAATCCACACCCTCCCCCGTCTTCGCAGATATCTTAATTCTTGGGGAATCGCTGCGCAGGAGATCCACCTTGTTCTCCACCTCCAGAATGGGTATATGGAAATCCCCTCGTATCTCTCTGAGAAGATTCTCTTGCTCCTTTAGGGAATATCCACATGTCTCTGAGGGATCCAGAAGGAATACAATTAGCGTTGCGAGGTGCTTAAGTGCGAGAATTGCCTGCTTCTCTATCTTGTTTCTCTTCTCCAGGGGACGATCCAATAGGCCGGGAGTATCCACTATCTGTATTCTTCCCTTTGGGGTATCCAGGTGGCCTACTATTATACCCTTGGTGGTGAATGGATATGCCGCAATCTCAGGTTTTGCTGTGCTCAGCCTATTCACAAGCTCTGATTTTCCAACATTGGGGTATCCGGCGATAACTATGGTAGGTAGCGAGGTATCCACCTCGGGTAGCTTCTTCATAACCTCCCTTGCCTGGGCCAGAAACTGAAGATGCGGGGAAATCTGCTTTATTATCGAAGCAGCTCTTCCATAGAACTCCCGGCGATATTTTACAGCGCATTCCACATCTCCACAGCCTTTAATTTTCCTGTAGTATTTATCCGCTAATCCCTCTATTCTGCCCATGGCCCAAGCCACGGAGCCTAAGGATTTCGTATATTGATTTTTGTCCAGAAGGAGATCGAGGAGTGAGCGATAGAATGGATGCATCTTATTGATATAGGGAAACTTGTCCACGTATCTTTTAAGGGTGGATACGGCCACATCTCTCGCCGTGAATATTTTTGCTATGCTTAAATTCTTGTGCATGAGTAGCCTGTTGCGCAATACCTGCACCTCCACCTTCTTGGCTCTGCGAAACACCTTATCGATTATTTCCTGGGCAGTCAGCACTGTGGGTATCTCTCTGAACACGGATTACACGAAGTGATACTCCTATATTAAATTATATCCCCACAAAGAAATTTCTTCAAGAGGAACATCAAGGCAGAATTTTGTAAGAGGAGGTTGGGATATCACACCTCAAAATTTGAGATTAAAAACATCAATCGGTAAATTTAAGAAATATTGGAGCATGCCAGCCATTAGGTGATATGATGTACGAGCAAGAGATAGAGGCGGCAAAAAAGCATTTTGAGGAAATTCTCAGAGAGCAGATTGAGAGAGCTAAGAGAATAAGGGAAGAGGGAGACTGGATAGATTACTCAAAGCTCAAGCCTATAATAATAGGCGTGGCTGGTGGCGATGGAATAGGACCATACATTACAGAGCAGGCTCAAAGGGTTCTAGAGTACCTATTGCGGGATGAAATTCAGGAGGGTAAGGTGGAGTTCAGAAAGATAGAAGGTCTTACTATAAAGAATCGTGTGAAGCATATGCAGGCAGTACCAGACGATGTTCTTGAGGAAATAAAGAAATGTCATGTGCTTCTAAAGGGTCCAACAACAACGCCGAAGAAAGGAGATCCCTGGCCCAATATTGAGAGTGCTAATGTTGCTCTTCGCCGCGCCCTCGATCTCTTCGCCAATGTTCGTCCTGTAAAGGTTCCTGAGCTTGGCATAGACTGGGTATTCTTCAGGGAGAACACGGAAGGAGCATATATGCTTGGTTCCCGGGGAGTCATGATAGATGATGAGCTGGCCATTGATTTTAGGGTAATAACAGCACCAGGAGCAGAGCGCATTATAAGGGCCGCATTTGAATATGCTAAGAAGAACAACCGTCGTAAGGTAACCGTAGTTACGAAGGCCAATGTTATAAAGAAGAGCGATGGACTTTTCCTTGATATGGCGGAAAAGGTGGCCAAGGATTATCCAGAGATTGAGTGGGATGACTGGTTCATAGATATTATGACCGCAAAATTAATAGATCCATCCCGTCGTTCCCAGTTTGATGTTATAGTTCTTCCCAATCTTTACGGAGATATCTTGACAGATGAGGCTGCCCAGATTCAGGGCGGTGTTGGCACGGCCGGAAGTGCAAACATAGGAAAGAGATATGCAATGTTTGAAGCGATTCATGGAACCGCACTGCGGATGGTTAAAGAAGGACGTGCAAAATACGCAAATCCCATGAGCATGATAAAGGCTGGAGCGATGATGCTTGAGCATCTTGGATTTAAGGATAAAGCCAAGCGTCTGGACATGGCCATCGATATCTGCAATAATTTCGAGAGGAAAATCGTGGTGACCGGTCGTCCAGATGGTGCCACTGGCGAGGAGATGGCAAACTACGTGATTGAGACTCTAAAGGATCCAAAACTTGAAGAAAAATGGAAAAAATATACAGGGCAAAAGCCCTGAATTCTAAATTTTTTATGGTGGGGGCTGCAGATAAACCACTTCACCCTCTTTTCTTTTAGGCCTCACAATAAGCCATATTATCAGGCCTATAAGAGGGAGAATAAGGGTAACGAAGCCCCATAGTACGCCGCTTTTGCCTCTTCTCTTTGCATCCTTGTAAACCCAAACAACCACGGCAAGCCATATTATGAGAACCACTAGGCTTGTAAGGCAGAAGGTCGTATTCAGTCCAGTTAGGAAGTCTAGGAAGGACACCTCTACATCCTTTCCGTAGGTTAGCTCGTAGGTAAAATTCACGTCCTTGTAATCCACGCTTTCCACGATAAGGTAGTAATCACCCCCTGTCGATTTGTTTATAGCCACAGCGATGCTTGCGGATTTGACATCCAGCGCAGAGCCCTGCTCTATGTATTTGAAATTTCTGCCGCTCACATAATTCTGCAGATTGGCATCGTCTAAAAGATATACATTTACACTGTTGTTAGCCTTGATCGTGTACTTTATTCCGCCACCTTCCGGGAGGGACATATGGTAGCCCCAGTAACGATCACCTGGAAGATTCACCGTTCCCGAGTCATGGTGGATATCCTCTGCATATACATTGGGTGTCACTAAAAGAGCCAAAAAAATAAGGCTCAACAATATAATCGAAACCTTTTTAATTTTGGTATCCAACAGATTCTCCTCCTTATGTTTTGAACTCCAAAAAGTTTATCCCATAAATAATTTTGGATAAAAAGCATCAGATAAAGAAATAAAAAATCAGTCGACTTTGAAATCGCCGTGCTTCATTATGTGCTCCACTATGCCCCCATCTTCCAAGAGACGCATCATGAAGGGTGGGATCGGCGTGCTTTCTATGGTGATTCCCTTGGTTAGATCTTTTATTAAGCCCTTCTCGAGATCTATCTCCAGTTCGTCGCCTTCATCTATTTTATCCGTATCTGCGATTAGCAGGGGAAGACCTATGTTGAAGGCATTGCGATAGAAAATTCTCGCAAAACTCTTGGCAATTACGCAGCTTACTCCTGCAAGCTTTATTATACGCGGCGCATGCTCTCTGGAGGACCCAAGTCCGAAGTTATTGCCAGCGGCAATGATGTCTCCAGGTTTAACCTTCTTGGGAAATTCAGGATCCGCATCCTCCAACACATGCTTTGCAAGCTCTGGAAGATTTGTGCGAAGATGGAAATAGCGCCCAGGAGCGATGTGATCCGTGGATATATTATCTCCGAATTTCCATACCCGGCCTTTAATTATTTTCTCCATTCACATCACCTCACAGATAATCACGGGGATCTGCAATCTTCCCCTCTATGGCAGTTGCAGCTGCAGTTGCAGGCGAGCCCAGATAGATCTCCGCATTGGGATTACCCATTCTTCCCTTGAAGTTGCGGTTCTGTGTGCTCAGAACCCTCTCACCGTCGGCAAGCACTCCTTTGTGAATTCCAACGCAAGGTCCGCAGCCTGGAGATTCTATTGCAGCTCCTGCCTCCACAAAGATCTCAAGAAGTCCTTCCTTGAGAGCTTGGAGATAAACCCTCCGAGATGCAGGTATAACTATTAACCGGGTATTCTTGTGTACCTTGTTTCCTTCCAATATCTTTGCGGCAACGCGCAGATCCTCAATCCTTCCATTTGTGCAGGTGCCTATATACACCTGATCAATACGTATATTCATCTTCTTTGCCTCGGTTATGGTTCTCGTATTATCCACAGTATGCGGGAAAGATACAGTGGGTTCAAGGGTGCTCACGTTGAATTCATAATCCTTTTCAAACCAGGCATCCTCATCGCTCTTTATCTCTCTGTATTTATCACCACGCCCCATTTTTTCAAGGTACTCCTTAGTCACATTATCTGGCGGAATCATACCTGTCTTGGCTCCAGCTTCAATGGCCATATTGGTGATAGTGAATCTCGATTCCATGCTCATCTTCTCTATCGTAGGTCCTATGAACTCCATGGCCTTGTAGGTTGCACCATCTGCACCTATAGTACCAATTATATGAAGAATTAAATCCTTTGAGTAAACACCTTCAGGAAATTCGCCCTCTATATAGAACCTGTGTGTCTCAGGAACGCGCAACCATACCTTTCCTAGAGCGAAGGCTATTGCAACGTCGGTGCTTCCCATTCCTGTGGCAAAGGCACCCAAGGCACCAGAGGTGCAGGTATGGGAATCCGCACCCACAATTAATTGGCCCGGTGAGGCCCATGATTCCACAAGGCGCTGATGGCATACTCCCTCGCCTACATCAGAAAGGTATGCTCCTGTTTTCTTTGAAAATTCTCTTAGAATTTTATGCGCATTGCTCAGCTCTTTTCTAGGAGATGGGGTCGCGTGATCTAAGAAAAGTATTGTGTTATTTGGATTGAATACACGCTCCATCCCCATTTCTCTTAGAACCTGCACACTCAGTGGCCCTGTACCATCTTGAACCATTGCTACATCAACCTTTGCTACCACTATCTCTCCGGCCTTGACTTCTTTACCTGCATGCTCTCCTATGATTTTCTCAGCCATTGTTTTACCCAACATTTTCACCTCCTTTTCTCAATGGGAACGTACTCCACATATTCTGGACCTATGTAATAGGCACGTGGCCTGAATATGCGGTTATTTGCGGTGTACTCACATACATGGGCGGCCCATCCAACGGAGCGGGCCATGGCAAACACAGGCGTAAAGAGATCCCTGGGTATCCCCAAGAAGTGATACACTATGCCTGAATAGAAATCTACATTGGGGAATATTCCCTTCTTACCCAATTCACGAATCATAACCTCCTCTATTTTCTTGCCTATCTCTATGTATCTTCTATCATTGTATTTATCTGAGAGATATTCTGCGTACTGCTTTAGAATTCTGGCCCTTGGATCATAGGTCTTGTAAACCCGGTGCCCGAAGCCCATGACTCTGCGTTTCTCCTTCAAGGCATTGAGAACATATTCCTCTGCTTTATCTGGAGAGCCTATCTCATCCAGCATTTTAAGGACTCTTTCGTTGGCACCTCCATGCAACGGACCCTTAAGGGCACCTATGGCCGATACTATAGCAGAATTTATATCTGAGAGTGTGGAAGCGGTTACCATGGCGGCAAAGGTAGATGCGTTCAAACCATGCTCCGCGTGGAGGATAAGCGCAACATCGAAAATTCTTGCCTCCTCCTCATCGGGCTTCTTTCCATGCAACATATACAGAAAATTGGCAGCGTGATTCAAATCAGGATCTGGAGGTACTACATCCTCACCAATCCTTGTTCTGTGATAATACGCTATCATGGTTGGTATCTGAGCGATTATTCTGAGGACCTTACGCATAACACCCTCGCGACAGCATCTCAATCTGTCGGGATCGTATAGTGCAGCATGGGCCACAGCTACTTTGAGCACGTCCATAGGATGTGGGTTCGGTGGCAATTCCTTGAGACATTCTTCCACTTTAGGTGGTAAATACCTAAGCTCTCTCATCTGCGCCGAAAAATCATCAAGATCATTCTTTGTAGGCAGCTCTCCATAGAGAAGGAGATATGCTGTTTCCTCATACGTAGAGTACTTTGCCAGCATCTCTATGGGTATGCCACGATAAACAAGCTTCCCCTTCATTCCATCGATGGCGCTTATTGCTGATAAGGCGGCGATAATACCTTCAAGACCTTTTGAATACGGAATGGGTCCTTCTTCCTTTAAAACTCCCATACTTATCATCTCCCAGTGTGAATTCTGAGGAGGTATTGAATACCCATATTTTAGATTTTGGGTTTTACACTTCACAGTTAAAAATACGAATCCTGAAGTAACCTTTTCCATCTATCCTTCTTAGCAGGGCCTTATGGGAAAATCTAATAAACCCGTAGGCAATCTGGGAAATGCGGGCAGGTGGCAGAGCGGTTATGCGCGGGACTGCAGATCCCGTTTACTCGGGTTCGAATCCCGACCTGCCCTTTACCAAGCTAAAGATGAGCTATTTACGATAATAAAAGTATCTGGAGAACAGGCTCACAGGTGTCGACTAAATGAATTTTTCTTTTGAGAATATTAAGGTGTATTTTTTTTATTATAATATTTAAATAAAAGTTGATGATGATTGGAAGATTTTGAGTTCAATAACGAAAAAATTTTTATATTTTGATTTTCTACTTGCTATGCCAACACAAGACAGGTAGAGGTGAAAACATGGATGGAAAAACAAAAAAAGTTGTAACTGCAGTGATAGTGATTGTTGTAGTGATTGCAATTATTGCCGGTGTACTGGCATATTATTACAGCCAACCTTCTGAAAAAGAGAAGGGACCCATCAAAATAGGGTTTTTTGCTCCATTAACCGGGGAAGCGGCTGCCGATGGAAACTCGGCATTACATGGGGCTCAGATAGCAGTTGATTATATAAACAGTCATGGAGGGGTTCTTGGAAGGCAGCTGAAATTAGTGTATTATGATGACCAACTAAGCGCGGACCAGGCAATTGCCATAGCACATAAGCTTATAGAAGAAGACCAAGTAGTAGCTGCAATAAGTGGCTCTTATAGCGGGACCACATTAGCAGCCTCATCCATATACAATGAAGAGGGAGTACCTTTAGTGGATGCGTATGCAGTAAATCCAGATATAACTAAGGATAAACCCTACGTATTCAGGGTAGGTATGATGGGTGTTACCGAAGGAAAAGCAGCTGGCTACGCAGCGGTGAAATACTTTAATGCCAGCAGAATAGCTATACTATACATAGATAATCCCTTCGGGGTCTCTCTTTTTGAGAATGCAAAGGCACAGGCAGAAAAAATGGGTGCAAGTGTAGTATATTCTGCTAAATTCAGTTATCCCACCACAGATTTCACATCCTGGCTAACTGAAGCCAAGGCACAAAATCCAGATCTTCTTATGATATTTGGATATTACAACCATGCAGTAGCCATAAAACAGGCAAGAGATCTTGGAATGAACATACCTATTCTTGGATGCGAAGGCTTTGATTCACCTAAACTTATGGAAATTGCAGGAGACTACGCTAATGGTGTTGTAATAGTCACTGATCTAAATAGGGATAGCAAGAAGGACTTTGTACAGGACTTCCTAAAGGAATATCAGAAGGTAGCTGGTATGCCCGCAGATATGGTTGCAGCATCTGCATATGATGCAGTTCTTGTGCTTGCCAAAGCAATAGAAAAGGCAGGAAGTACTAATCCCAAGGATATTGCCAATGCGATCAGATCTCTTACCAACATAGAAGGTGCCACAGGGATGATACTCAAATTCACGAATGGAGGAAATGCAGAGAAATACATCACCTTGCAAATAGTGAAAAACAAAGAATTCCACTTCTATGCAGAGATCACCGATCCTGAAATTATTACCCCGCCCTTCTAACTCTTTTTAATTTTTTTGGTGATGCTGATATGTACTCCAGTATCATCCAAGAACTCCTTAACGGAATAACGCTTAGTGCTGTTTATGTTGCCATAGCTTTAGGACTTACCATAACATACGGCATATTAAAAATACTGCATATCGCCCATGCAGGGGTATACCTTTGGGGTGCCTACATAGGTTATATCGCCTATGTTTATACAGGGAGTGTTATTCTATCTCTGATATTTGGTGCCTTAGGAGCAGCCCTTATAGGTGTGGCTATAGAAAGAGTGTTTTATATACCTGCCTTAGATAGCCCGCCACATATAACTCTAATTATTAGCATAGCTCTTTTTACACTTCTAAGTGAGCTTGCTGCTAAAACTTTTGGATATCATCCTAAAGGATTTACCATACATTGGCCCATTTATAGCTGGACCATAGGAGGCGTGGTAATAAATTCAATGCAGATATTTTTCTTGGCAGTAGTTTACTCTGCATCTATCGGTGTATGGCTCTGGGCTACAAAAACCCGTATGGGACTTGCGTCTCGCGCATTAATTCAGGATATCGAAACTGCTAAATCTATGGGAGTAAACGTAAATCGGTTGATTGATATAAATTTCTTAGTGGGATCTGCTCTTGCAGGATTAAGCGGTGTGCTTGTTGGAATGTATTATACAATTATATGGCCTCATATGGGTGATGTGGTGGCCTATAAAGGCCTGGTGGTCATAGTACTGGGAGGCTTTGGCAGCATTATAGGTGCAATTGTAGGAGGGCTTATCTTGGGCATAAGCGAGTCTTATCTAATAGCATACTTTGGAAATATACTGCCTAGAGATGCATTTGCATTCCTGATAATGATAATAATTCTAATCCTTAGACCGCAGGGCCTATTCGGTAGATCAGAATGAGGTGATGGGAAATGATAAGTGTACTCTATCTAATAACAATCCTTACCCTCATTGGAATATATGCCCTAGCAACGTTGGGTCTCAATATAACCATGGGTTATGCAGGACAAGTTAATTTAGGACAGGCTGCGTTTGTAGGTATAGGTGCATTTACCTCTGCAATATTGACTACCTCCTATCATATATCTTTTTGGATAGCACTGCCACTTGCGGGGATAATGGCTTTTCTTATAGGTATTCTTATTGGAATTGTAAGCATAAGATTGAAACAAGACTTCTTGGCAATAACCACCATAGGATTTAATTTTATAGTGGTGGCGATTTTTCTTTATTATGATGTATTTGGAGGTTCTTTTGGGATAATAAACATCCCTCGTCCAACATTGTTTGGTATTACTTTAAAAAGCAGCTATTATATGATTCTTGTTTTTATTGTCCTAGCAATAGCAATGTTTTTTAATTACTGGATGGAAAACTCTTGGCTAGGTATGGCACTAAGGGCAATAAAAGAAGATGAAGATGCAGCGGAAAGTATGGGAATAGATGTAAAGAAATATAAAATAATAGCTTTTTCATTTGGAGCGTTCTTTGCAGGTGTAGCTGGCTCCCTCCTTGCCCATTTCAAAACATATATTGTGTGGAGTGATTTTGGTTTTTCAGTCTCCATTATGCTTTTGACCATGTGCATTTTAGGTGGTTTAGAATCCATGTATGGCCCCATAATCGGTGCAAGCATAGTTATTTTACTTCCTGAAATTTTCAGACCCTTGGCAGAGTATAGATTGATCACTTACGCTATTTTCCTCATTGTGCTGCTTAAATATATGCCTCAGGGAATCATAGGTCGTGGCAGCTATCTGGATAGAAAGATAAGAGCTTTCTTCAAAGGAGAGGAATCCACAAGGAAAGAGGAGGATCAAAATGCTGAAGATAGTTAATTTGAACAAAAGATTCGGCGGTCTCCAGGCGCTTTCCAATGTTAATATGGAAGTTAAAAAAGGAGAGATTCTTGGAGTGATTGGTCCCAATGGTGCTGGAAAAACAACCCTTTTCAACATAATCACTGGATTCCTTAAGCCCACTTCAGGCAGGATAATATTCCAGGGCATGGAGATACAGAGACTCCCTCCCGCCAAGATAGTTAAGCTGGGAATAGCGAGAACATTCCAGATAGTTAAGC
The DNA here is from genome assembly GCA_026993785.1 of DHVE2 group archaeon. Taxonomy (GTDB): domain Archaea; phylum Thermoplasmatota; class Thermoplasmata; order Thermoplasmatales; family Aciduliprofundaceae; genus S014-41. The sequence goes on along the minus strand of JALWRZ010000010.1, from coordinate 131,635 downwards.
CGCTTAAAAATCTCACAGTATTCGAAAACATTTTAACGGCAGTTGGTTATCAAAACTATTTTGGTCTACATTTCTTCAAGAGATGGAACGAAGAAGAATATGTAAAAAAAGCGGAGAAGATTATAAAACTCGTTGGTCTGGAAGGGCATAGAGATACAGTAAGCGGTCTTCTGCCTTTGGGTTTGCAGAAGAGAATAGAGATTGCCAAGGCCCTTGCTGTGGAACCAAAGCTTCTTCTTCTGGATGAGCCCACCGCCGGTATGAGCTACGAGGAAAGTGAGGAAATAAAGGAGCTTATAAAGAGAGTAAGAGAAAGAGGTGTAACCATAATGCTCGTGGAGCATAATGTCCCCTTCGCTGTGGATTTAACCGATAGAATGTATGTTCTCAGCTACGGCAAGATTATTGCAGAGGGTTCGCCTGAAGAGGTAATTAAGAACAAGAAGGTTATAGAAGCGTATCTTGGTGGTGAATATGCCTCTGTTGAAAGTTGAAAAGGTAACGGTATACTACGGAAAAATTCGGGCACTGCACAATGTATCCCTGGAGGTGAACCAGGGAGAGGTAGTTGCAGTTATCGGGAGAAATGGTGCGGGAAAAACCACGCTTCTGAAAAGCATAATGGGCTTAGTTGAGCTTGCCACTGGCAAGATAAGTTTTCAGGAAGAGGATATTACACCAAAACCTCCGTGGGAAAGGGCCTACAAAGGTATAGGCTATGTCCCAGAAGGGCGTAGGTTATTTCCCTATTTAACCGTGTATGAAAATCTACTTATGGGTGCCTACACAATAAAGGATAAAGAGATTGTGAAGAAGAACATGGAGCGGGTTTTCAGGCTCTTTCCTCGCTTAAAGGAGAGACAAAAGCAGCTTGCCAAGACACTAAGTGGTGGAGAGGGAGAGATGCTGGCCATAGGACGTGGACTCATGCTAAACGCCAAGCTTCTTATGATGGACGAACCTTCCTTCGGTCTCGCCCCCATAATAATTGAGGATGTGTATAAAACCATTGAGAAGCTGAAAAGCGAGGGTATAACCATCTTACTGGTAGAGCAGAACGCGAAAAAAGCTTTGGAAGTTGCTGACAAATGCTATGTCCTGGATCAAGGGGAGATAGTATATGCGGCGGATGCCGAAACAGCAGCTAAGGATCCCGCCATAAAGAGACTATATCTTGGTGCCTAGCCTATTTCTTTGGTATGAGGAGCTTTATCTCCACGAGATTATCTCCTTCCGTTTTTTCTATGAGTATGTCCTTGGCACCGGTGAGCTCGGCAATTTTTTTGAGAATGAGATACGATGCTTTGAGCATACGGGTTACACGCAGAGATACCACATACTCACCAAAAAAATTCTCATGAACGCTCTCAATTTGAAACAGTTTATCATCCATCCGTCCAACTGTTTCGTTTAACTTTCTTATCCTATCCTCAATGGAAATCATGCTAGAGAGCAGTAGGAAGATGCTCTTATAAAATTTTTGTTCCTTATGGCATGTGGGAAAAATCAATAGAACCGAATATTAATATAAATCCTGTGCATGGGGGCATGAGGTGAAGACTATGAAGAAGAAAGTAATTATAATGGGTGCAGCAGGAAGAGATTTTCACAACTTCAACACTTATTTCAGAGACAACGAGAATTATGAAGTCGTGGCATTTACGGCTACGCAGATACCCAATATAGAGAATCGTCGATACCCCCCGGAGCTTGCGGGCAAACTATATCCAGAGGGTATACCCATCTATCCAGAGGAGGAGCTTCCTGAGCTCATAAAGAAATATGATGTGGACGAGGTAGTATTTGCCTACAGTGATGTAAGCCATGAGTATGTAATGCACAAGGCATCCATAGCCAATGCCAGTGGTGCCGATTTTAAGCTGATGGGCCCAAAAACCACCATGCTTAAAAGCAAGAAGCCTGTGATAGCGGTTACCGCTGTGCGAACTGGATGCGGTAAAAGCCAGACATCAAGAAAGGTCTTCAGAATCCTGAGAGATATGGGCTTTAAGGTGGTTTCAATTCGACACCCAATGCCCTACGGTGACCTTGTAAAGCAGAAGGCACAGAGATTTGCCAGCTATGAAGATTTAGATCGCTACGATTGCACCATAGAGGAGCGAGAGGAGTATGAGCCCTACATAGATATGGGTGGAGTCGTCTATGCTGGTGTGGATTACGGAGAGATATTGAAGCAGGCGGAGCAAGAAGCAGATATAATTATATGGGATGGCGGCAACAATGATATTCCATTCTACAAACCTGATTTGCACATAGTTGTGGTGGATCCCCACCGTCCTGGCCATGAGATAAAATATCACCCGGGAGAGACAAATCTAAGAATGGCGCATGTGGTGATAATAAATAAGGAGGAGACAGCGGACAAAGCTAATATAGATTTAGTGAGAAAGCATATAATGGAGATAAACCCTGATGCGGTGGTTATAGATGCTGCCTCGCCTCTCTTTGTGGATCATCCTGAGAGAATAAGAGGTAAGAGAGTTCTTGCCATAGAGGACGGACCTACCCTAACCCATGGTGAGATGACTTATGGAGCTGCGGTGATAGCGGCCATGAAGTATGGAGCAGCCGAGCTTGTGGATGCAAGAGATTACGCCGTGGGTAGCATTGTGGATACCTACAAGAAATACCCGCATATACACAACTACCTTCCTGCCATGGGCTACGGAAAGCAGCAAATAAAGGATCTTGAGGCAACCATTAACAACACACCCTGCGATTTGGTGGTGAGCGGAACACCGATAGATCTGAATCGCGTGGTGAAAGTGAACAAACCAATCGTGCGTGTTCGCTATGAGCTAGACGAAATAGGCAAGCCTACACTTAAAGATGTTCTCGAGGATTTCCTCAAGAAAAAGGGGCTTCTCTAACCCTTCTATTTTTTTATTATTCCACTTTCATTTTGTACGCCTTCGTGCGCAATTTTCCGTAAAGGATATCTCTTTTTTCCAAAACTTTGAAATAGTGTTCAAATTTGGTATAGGGCGTGATTATGGTGATCTGGGTACCCGAGAAATGCTCTTCCATTTCCAGAGAAAAATCCTCATAAAGCTTAAAAATCTTTTTCTTAGAACCTATGCGAAGCCCGAAAGGAGGGTTCGTTATTACATGCGGAGCGTTATCAATATACATATGCAATTTTTCTGCGAGTCCTTGCAGACATATCAAGCTTACTCCTGCTTTCTCCGCATTTAGCTTGCATCCTTTCACATGCTTTTGGAATCTTTCAACACCTATGAGATCCAATTTTCTATCCTTTGCTTCCGCAAGAGTGCTTTTTCTTATCTCTTCCCACATTTTTTCATCGTAAAACCACAGATCTTTGAACTTGAAGTCCCTAAACTTATTTGGAACCCGGTTTATAAGATGCGCAGCTTCTATCAAAATGGTTCCAGAGCCACAGAAAGGATCAACAAGTCTTTCTCCCTTCCATGAGGACCACTTCACAAGACTTGCCGCTAAAGCAGGATTGATGGGCGCAGGATGATGATATACACGATATCCACGACGATGCAAGCTCTCACCTGTAGTATCTACACCGTAAAAGAATCTATTTTCATCAAGCCAGCAGAGAATCTTGGTTTTGGGAGCATCCAGATAGACCTTCGCCTCCGGTGATTTTCTGAGGATTTCCTCACCCACGACTGCGCTTATATCCATACTCGTGAAATTGTGCTGCCCTTTTCTCTTGGATTCCACACCGAATGTACCATGGATTTGGAAATCTCCCGCACGCACGATTTTTCTTATATCTTCTAGGCCTTCCACCTCATCCATTCCTAATAGGATTACCACACGAAAAATGGTTTTTCCGCGGAAGTTGAGAAGATAAATCAATTCTTCATCCCCGCTGAAGATTATTTTACCGGGAAAAACACGTTCAATCTTACCACCCAAATTTTGTATTTCTTTTGCTGCTAAGTCCTCAAAACCATGAACGGTGGTTGAAAGGAATTCCATAGTAGAGAAATGCCGCATAGGATAAAAAAATATATGGAAAGGGTAAAATTATTCTTTTTTCAGATGCACATCCATCTGCGGGAACGGAATCTCTATGCCCTTCTTTCCATAGGCTTCATATATTCCCTTGGTAAGCTCTCCCTTCACAGTCCAGTAATCAGAGGTCTTTGCCCATGCTCTCAGCTGCAGGTTTATTGAAGAATCCGCAAGTTCCGTGATGGCAACTGAGGGTTCTGGATTCTCCAGAACAAGCTTATGTTTCTTCATCAGTTCCATGGCTATTTTTACTGCCTTATCGAGATTAGTGCCGTAAGCCACGCCTACATTGACATCCACACGCCTTATATTCATCTTGGTGTAGTTTACCATGGGACTGCCCCATACAATGCGATTGGGGATAGATATTACCGTGTTATCCGGGGTAACAAGTGTGGTGGACATGATGCCTATGCTCTTAACGCTTCCTGTAAATCCTTGAAGAGATACCACATGCTCCTTATCAAAGGGTCTAGTTAATGCTATCCAGAAACCACTGGCCATATTGGTGATGGTATCCTGCAATCCGAAGCCCAGCATTAAGCCTATGATCGCAGATAACCCAAGAACTATGGCATTCATATCGTATCCAAGAGCCGTCAGAGCTAAGAGGAAAACGAGAACATAGAGAAGAATTGCTGTAACCCTTAAAAGAAACTCGCTTAGAATTGCAGGTAGTTTTGTCTTTCCAAGGCTCTTTCTGAGTAGCCATATGAGTAGCTTAACAATGATGAACCCGGCGATAAGAATTACGACGAACCATATTATCTGGACCACTGAAAATCCAAGAAATGGTATCGGTTCATATATACTCATTGCCATTTTTCCCATGCCTCCATTCCTTAACTAAAGGAGGGAAAGTATTTAAACTTTTAATCCCAAAGTATTTTTAATTGGGCAGCATATACCTGTGGCATGGGCTATATCCATGTTTACACCGGTAACGGGAAAGGCAAGACCACTGCAGCTTTTGGACTTGCCATGCGTGCTGCGGGGAGAGGAAAAAAGGTATGCATAATCCAATTTATGAAGCCCGATAAGGGATACGGTGAGCAGGTATCTGCCCGGAAACTTGGAATAGAGGTTTATCCCTTTGGCAGCGATAGATTTGTGAACAAAAAAAACCCGAGGAAGGAGGATATAGAGAGGGCACAAAGAGCCCTAAGTTTTGCAAAAGAGAAGATGAAAGAAGAATATGATCTCCTTATCTTGGACGAGGTAAATGTTGCCTTGGATTTCAATCTAATAAATCTGGAAGATGTACTAGAGTTGATGAGAGAGCTGCCTGAAAAAACGGAGCTGGTTCTCACAGGAAGATACGCAAAGAAAGAGATAATAGATATGGCTGACCTGGTTACTGAGATGAAGGAAATCAAACACTATTACACCAAGGGCGTTATGGCCCGGGAGGGTATTGAATACTGAGGTGATGCCTGTGAAGGAGATATTGCAGCAACTGGTAGAGAAATTTAACGCGAAAGAAGATCCCAGGAAGGATAAGATAAGGGATCTCAAGAGAGTTATCGTGATAAAATTCACAGATGATGGCAGCTATCATATGCGATTGGAAAATGCAAGGCTATCTCCCGTGGAAGAAGGCGAGGTTGCTGGAGATATTGTGGTGGAAACAGATACACGCACCTTTAAGGATATTCTTGAGAAGAGAGAAGATGCACTTACAGCGTATATCACCAAGAAAATTAGGATAAAGGCAAAACTTATGGACAAACTCCTGCTTTCAGAGCTGCTCAAGTAAGACAGAAGTCTGGCGACCAGTGCCACTTGTCTGCCATGCTGCCTTCTTCCACACCTTTTCGTCATACTGTGTATGACAAGAGACTGATGTTTTTTCAACATAATTCCCTTTCATACTACTTTCAAAAATTTTATTTTGTCATAAAAATAATTTTAATATTTGAAGATGATAGAAAACTTTATATATTGCAATGTACATATCTTCCATATCAAAGGGCAAAGGGTGTATAGATGAGTGGTACCAGACTGACAATAAGGCTGTCAGACGTGGAGCTTGATGAAATTGATGATTTTATAGCCAGGCATCCAGAGTACAGAAGCCGCTCGGAGTTCATAAGACGAGCAGTTATGGAGTACATGAAGATGAGCGATCGCGGATTGCTCAGAGAAAGCGGTTTGAAGGTGGAAATGGAAGACCGTATTCTGGATATTCTTGAGGATTATGTAGATTACAAATATTTCAGAGATCTAAGTGATCTTATAACCTATGTGCTTAGAATTTTGGTATCCAATGGAGAACTTGCCAGAATATTAAAAGCCTATACCCAGGGGCTCTCTTCTTTGAGATTGAGTGAGGAGGAGAAGCAGAAAAGCCCTTTGCCATAAACTAAAGCGCTGAGAAGGTGATGAGTCATGCCTGATATGAATGAGATAAAGAAGAGTGTAGAGGAGATTCTCGTGGAAGAATTCGGCATAAAACCAGATGTCAGGGTATTCGCCTTTGGCGGTGGTGCTGGTCGTGTCGCCAGTTATCTGTACCGGAAGGGCATACAGGGTGCAAGGATCATAGCGGTCAATGTGGACGAAAGAGGCCTTGAGGAGGTGGAAGCTGATAAAAAAATGCTCCTGGGTAAAGATGTGCTGGGAGAACATCAGGATACAAACGGTGAGATTAAGGTTGCTGAGTACGTGATAAGCAGGAGCAAGGCCTGGCTGCTGGAGGAGGCTCGAAACGCTGATGTTGTGATTCTCATCTCCTCCCTGGGAGGGGGGATGGGAACCGGCGGACTCTTAGAAACTCTGAGAATTCTCAAGGAGGAAACAAACAAGATAGTGATAACCGTAGCTATACTTCCCTTCTCTATAGAAGGTGATAGGAGAAGGGCAGCCCTATCTGCACTGGAAGAGATAAAGAGATACTCCACCAAGTGCATAGTGCTGGACAGCGATGTTCTTCTTTCCTATCCCAAGGTCAGAGTTTCCAAGGCCTATGAAATAATGTATCAGGAAATATACGAGTTTGTGGCAAGGATAACGAATATCACTAGGATAGAGATAGAGAAAAAATTCAGGGAAATATATCTTAAGGACATGGATGCCATTGTGGAGGAGGCCTACCGCAATATTCTTATTGCAGCCTAATTTTAAATCTTTATATTTTTTTGTTTTTGATAGTTCCCTGACCTTTCCTCATAGCCCTTCTCCGCAGGTTTTTCCAGCCTGAGAAAACATAGCTGTGCAAATTTATCTCCTACCTTCATTTTCAGTTCTTCGGTGGCAAAGGCACCCATGGTCAATATCCCCTCGAATCCTGCATCCACTAATCCGAAGGAGGCAAGCACGCCTCTTCTTGCCCATCTGCTCTTTATCCAAATCTGTGCCACGTATCCCTTTCCCAGCTTTATGTACTCCTTCGAACCCACGAGGAAACGGGTCAGTGGAGGGATTACCACTTCTCCGCTCTTAATATACAAATCCAAAGAAGGAATCATTATTTCCCCTATGGTTAAATCGTAACCGTTGGGCGTGAGATTCTCCTCCCGGAAATTTTCAATGTGAATCTCCCCTTTTTCCATGGCTCTTAAAATATCGGCATCGGAGAGCATGGGAAGTGATATTCCTCACTCTTAAAAAACTTCTCCACGGGAAATATATACAGCATTATAGATGCATAATTTTATATAGATTTCAACCCATCCCTATATATGGAAACCAGGAAGATACAAAAAACAGGGGGTTCCTCATATATCGTCTCTCTTCCCAAGTGGTGGATTACAAAATTCAATCTAAAGAAGAATGAGCAGGTGAATATACTAACCCGAGAAGATGGATCCCTCATAATAGTTCCACCATCTCTAGTGAAGGGGCGAGGAAGAAGTAAAACCTTGTACCTGGGGATAGATGCGTCCCCTAGTGAAATTTTGAGGGTTCTTGTTGGCATCTACATGGCTGGATTTTCAGAGATTAATATAATCTCAAGAGATATCATTCCTCCCTCAATCAAAAGGGAAATAAGAAAGTTCACGAAGATAGCCATTGGTGTGGAAATTGTGGAAGAGAAGGAAAATGAGGTGGTAATAAAAGATCTTCTGAATCCCAGGGAGATTCCAATTCTCAAGGGGCTGCGAAGGATGTACGAGATAGCCATGGAGATGCACAGGCACTCACTTATGGCATATCACAGCGGGGATTTTGAGCTGATAGAGGACATTGTCGCTCGGGATTCTGAAGTGGATCGGCTTTACTGGCTTATAGCTCGCCAGTATCAGATGGTTCGGGAATATGGAATGAGCGGGGAGGATGTAGGTACGAACCCATCCCTTGCGTTGCATAGTTTTCTTCTGAGCAGATACATTGAGAGAATCGGTGACCATGGAGTTAGAATGGCGAAAAGTGTCAGAGTGCTTCTGGAGAGAAATTATAGAGATGAGAAAGTTATGAAGTATGTGGAAAAAGCGCAGAGCTACGCGCTTTCAATATTCGAGAAGGCTATGGAGAGCTTTTTCTCAAGAGATTTAAGAGCAGCTAATTCTACGATAGAGATGGTGGAGAAACTGATTCCCATGTGCAAGGGCATACTCTCCCACGCGAATAAAAGCCGTGGCCCTGTGGCCATATCCCTTGCTTACATTTCCGAGAGCATAAGGAGGGTTGGAGAATATGCCGGTGATATAGCGGAAGACACAATAAATTACATAATGGAGAGCAAAAAAGATGCAAAGATTTAAGGCTTATCTCTGCTTTTCAATCTGCGCATATAAAATTTCTGACCCTGATAGTCCCTTTCCATAAGTTTCCCCTCCGTTATTAAGCGTTCCACTATGTCCCAGTTGGCATTTGCCTTGCGTAGTAGAGTTTCCACAGCCTCTTTTTTCATTGGATGCACAGCGGTTATGGAAAGAAGATCCTCTTCAAAATTGCCTGTAAAGGCAAAGGCATCTCCCTCATAGCCTATAAGATACTCCACCCTCTCCTCTCCTAGCACCCTAACGAATTCATGATATGCGTGAAGTAAAACGTCCTCTTCAGGAGGTTTAACCCAGCTTTCCAGGGGTGGGCGAGTTGGCACGGCTATATACGCTACATTGGGCTTTAATTTTTTAAGAAATTCTCCCATCTTTCCAAGTTCAGAGGAATAAGATATATCTCCTATCAACATTGTTTCCGTCACTATCTTTTTTCCGAATTCTCTACGGAATTGGAGCATTCCGTCGAGAATCTCGTGGAGCTTGAGAGATTTGTGGGGCCTATCTATCCTTTTCCATAATTCGGGGGTAACGGCATCAAGCTTCAGAGAAACAAAATCCAGGTTCATCAGCTCCTCGCGGACATCCTCTCGATATAGCAGGGAAGAGTTCGTAATTATTGCCAATTTTATTCCTATATCGCTGAGAAGCTCTATTTCCTTTCCAAGATTTACATCTAGGGTTGGTTCCCCATCGGGAACAAATGTGATATAATCTATTTTTTCGCCCATATCCTCAGCCTTCGATACCTTTTTTTCCGCCTCTTTGAATATAAGTTCTGGAGGGTAAAATTCCCTTCTCTCCATCTCCATTTTGAGAGTTCTTCCTATCTGACAGTAAACGCATGCATAGGTGCAAACCTTATCCGGGATATTATTTATCCCTAAGCTTCTCCCAAGCCTGCGGGAAGGCACTGGCCCAAATACCACAGAATCCTGCATAGTGCTGCATCGCGCGATAAATTATAAATCCTTCGCAGAAATTTCCAAAAAATTAAAATCGTGTAGGGGGATACCTTCAAGCATGGTGAGATATCTTACTCTTACCATTCTCAATGATAACATAGGTACCGAGGGACTCAAAAACGATTGGGGTTGGAGCGTACTTCTTGAATCGGATAAATGGAGATTGCTCTTCGATGCAGATACCAAGCCGGAAGTTATAGAGTACAACACCAAAAGAATGAATATAAATCTTGAAAATATTGATTATGCGTTTCTTAGCCATTACCACAGCGATCACTATGGTGGCTTCGAATATATAGGAAAAATCCGAAAGGAACTCAAAATTTTTGTACCTCCTCGGGAATCGGATTTTCTCAGAAAATGGGGACTGAGGCCAACAAATGTTCATGAAGCTGGAGAGATAATTGAGGATGCCTGGAGCACAGGACCCATGGGGTTTGTCAGAGAGCAGGCATTGGGCGTAAAGGTAGACTCTCTGGGCCTCATTGTTATCGTGGGCTGCAGCCATCCTGGAGTGGATTCCATGGCATACAAGTTAAAGAATCTAACAGGCGAGGATATTTTCCTGGTTATGGGCGGATTTCACTCACCTCCCAAAAGGCGTCTGGATAATCTTGCAGCCTTTTCTCGCTATATCTCTCCAGCTCATTGCAGCGGTGATGCTGCCAAGGACTATGTGAAAAGAAAATATCCCGAGAAGTTTTTGGAGGTAAGAACTGGAAGCAAAATAAAGTTACCCTGAAAAATTCAAAAAAAAGAAGAAAAAGTATTAATTGTGCATCCCCATCCAACTCCATGCTCTACTACGAAGACCCATATTTAAAAGAGGCTGAGGTGGAGATAGTCAAAAAAGAGAATAACAGATATCTTTTGAGCGATACCATCCTATACCCCGGAGGTGGTGGGCAGCCCCCCGATGTGGGATACGCCATCTGCGGAGATAAGAGGCTCAAAATAATGCACCTTGGCAATCTCTGGCATGAGATTGAAGGAGATTGTAATGCCAGGAAAATAAAGATAGAGATTGATTGGAGCCGAAGATACTGGTTCATGCGCGCCCACACCGCTGAGCATGCCTTTTTCAGGTTTCTTCAGGATAAAGGTGCCACGCTTGGAAGGGCAAACTTTGGGGAAGAATCCTCACTGGTTTTTCGAGGTGATATAAGCCTAGAGGACATACTTGAAGCAGAGGAGAAAACGAGAAAATTGATAAAAGATGGTCGCGAGGTAGGGGTGTTCTGGATTTCCAAGGAAGAGGTGAAGAAATATCCTCAGCTAAGAATAAGGCTGGATAGAATAAGAGAGAACAGGATAAGAGTGGTGAAAATAGAAGGGCATGATATCTCGGCCTGTAAAGGAACCCACGTGAGGAATCTTTCGGAGATTGGAGATTTTTGCATAACCCATGTGAGGCTGGGTAGCGTTAAGGAGGTTAAATTTGTTGTGGGTGATCTTGCCACTCAAACTCATTACTCCTTTTCGCAGAAACTCCGCAGCATTTCTTGGAGATACAATGTTACACCAGAGAAGATGGAGAAATATGTGGAGAATCTTCTGGAAGAGAGGGAAAAGCTGTATAACGCGTTGAAAGATGCCAGCGAAAAGTTACCATTCGAAGAGGAAAAATGCAGAGAAATAAAGCTCTACTGGCTCCTATTCTACGGCAGTAATAGGAAGATACTAGTAAAAAGAATTATGGAGCTTGTGAAAGAAGAGAAGAGCATCGCCGTCTTCGGAGATCTCAGTTCTCAAACCATAATGTGCGCTTTTTCTAAAGATCTTCACCTAGGGGACAGAATCCTCTCGATTCTCAGGGAGCAGGGGGGTAAGGGCGGAGGAAAGGGGAACTTCATTAACGGCAAAATTTCGCCTGAGGAATTCATAAAGAAAATGAGGGAGGAGCTCTGCACATCGTAAAATTATTTATCCTATAAGGCTATAATTGCGCGGTGACGAAAATGGAGCTGGAACAATTGATAAAGGAACTAGTTATGCTTCCAGGCGTGAGCGGATTTGAGGATCCCATAAGAAGATATCTGCTGGAAAAGCTGAAGGATATGAATCCCAAGGTAGATTCGGTGGGAAATGTCTACGTTACAATGGGTGAGGGTGATGAGCATATTGCATTTCTGGCGCACATGGATGAGATAGGTTTTGTGACCACCTACATCGAAGAAAACGGGTTTATACGCTTCTCCCCTGTTGGTGGAGTGGATGACCGCATGCTTTACGGCCGTCTAGTGGAGATTTTCACAGAGAATGGTATAATCCATGGTGTAATTGGTCTCATACCACCGCATTTGAGCACTGCAGAGGATAGAAAGAAGCTGCCAACATGGAAAGAGCTGGCCATAGATGTAGGTGCCAGAAATAGAAAGGAAGCCATGGATCTTGGAGTTACGCCCATGCTTCCAGGCAGATGGAAAAAGGATTTTGTGGTGATGGGCAAATACATTGTAACACGGGGAATAGATGACAGGGTTGGCTGCGCGATTCTCCTTGAGCTTGTGAACAGGATAAAGGGGAGGAAGCTAAATAAGAAGGTAACCTTTGTCTGGACCATACAGGAAGAAACAGGATTGCGTGGTGCTGAGGCTCTGTCCAGCAAAATGGATTTCAATGAGGTATACGCCATAGACACCATGACATCGGCCGTTATGTCAGGTGTGCCATACCATCTGAGCCCGGTAACCCCGGGAGAAGGTCCTGCGATAAGATTCGTAGATAGGAGAGGCGTATCAAGTGGAATTCTTAAAGATAAAGTTCTGCGGGTTGCCAAGGAGAACGGTATACCCATTCAACTTGCCATGACCGGTGGCAGCACAGATGCCGCTGCAATCTTCGTGCATGGAATAAGGGCACTGCCCATATGCATACCTGTAAAATATACTCACAGTCCTGTGGAAATGAGTCACATGGCTGATATAAAGAATACTATCGAACTGCTGGAAAAAATAATAGAGGATTAGAGAGCCTCTTTTATCACTTTTGCAAGTCTTTTAACGCCTTCCTCTATTTCTTCATTGCTGGGATATGTGAAATTAAGTCTCATGGTATTCTTATGATCCCTGTGCGGATAGAAGGCTGCGCCTATCACGTACACAACTTTGTTCTCTATGGCTTTTGGCAAGAGTTTCTCGCTATCCAGATGCTTTGGAAGTGTAACCCATAGGAACATGCCACCATCGGGTTTAGTCCATTCAACACCATCGGGGAAATAATCTTCAAGGGCATCCAGCATAATGTTTCTCTTCTCCCTGTAGAGCTCTATTATCCGGGGGATATGGGAGCTCATATACCCTCCTTTTATGTATTCCTCAGCTATGTACTGCACAAAGGGGCTTGTGCATAGATCTACGCCCTGCTTCGCCAGGGCAGCTTTGTGAATAACTTCCTCATCACCTATCATAAATGCTATGCGCATTCCAGGGGATAGAACCTTGGATAGGGTGCCCAGATAAAGCACATAGCCATCGTTATCTAAAGCTTTGAGCTGTGGAATCTTCTCTCCAGAGAATCTCAGCTCTTCGTAGGGGCTATCCTCAACCACAAGAACGTCGTATTCATGCGCAAGTTCCAGTAGCCTCTTTCTCTTTTCAAGGCTCATGGTCACACCGGCGGGGTTCTGAAATGTTGGTATGGAGTAAATGAATTTTGGCTTCTTTCCTTCTTTCTTGAGCTCTTTAAGCTTCTTTTCAAGAAGCTCCATGCTCATGCCATCGTTTTCAAGCTCAGCCTCCACATAGGTAGGCTGGAAGGTTTGAAATGCTGTTAATGCGCCTACATATGTTGGAGCCTCCACAACCACGATATCTCCAGGATTCAAAAACACCTTGCCTAAAAGATAGAGACCCTGCTGCGAGCCCGAAGTGATAAGAATATTATCTCTACTAAGATTTTTGAAATCATGAGTCTTCATAAAATACTCGGCAAGAGTGTCTCTGAAACTGTTAACTCCTTCCGTAGAACCGTACTGAAGCATCTTCTCCCCATACCTATCCAGAAGATTGGAGGTAATCTCGTTGATGATTTCCACGGGGAAAGATTTTGGATTTGGTAATCCCCCTGCGAAGGAGATTATTCCCTCCATCTGCGTTACCTTGAGCAGTTCCCTTATCTCCGAGGCCTTAAGTGTCTTTGCCAAATCTGAAAAATCCTCAGCCCACATTTTTAATCACCAAGGGGGAATGGCAAGGATGTTTATTAAGTTTTATCCGCCGAAATTGGACGGGAGGATTATCAATCTTTGATGCTGATATTTATTCAAATTTGGTAATGAAAAAGTTTAAATGGGCAAAAGTTATTATTTCATATGCAGCCGGAAGATGTACTGAAAATCGTGAAGGAGAAGGGAGTGAAATACATACATCTGCAGTTCATGGACATTCTTGGGCAAGTGAAAAGTGTAATGATTCCCCACATAATGCTGGAAAAGGCACTCAACGAAGGCATAGTTTTTGATGGCTCGAGCATAGTGGGCTATGCGACCATTGATGAAAGTGATATGCGTGCGGTGCCTGATCCCGACACTTTTCAGATAATGCATTACGATAAAAAATCTGCAACAATAATCTGCGATATTTATATGCCCAACGGAAAGAGATTTGAGGGAGATCCCCGCTATGTTCTTCAAAGAGTTCTCAAGAAGGCGGAGGAGAAGGGCTATAAATTTGTAACAGGTCCAGAATTCGAATTTTTCCTATTCAAGATGGAGGATGGAAAACCCACTCTGCAGCCCAACGACTATGGTGGCTACTTCGATTTTGGCCCGGTGGATCAGGGGGAGGCGGTGCGCAAGGAAATCTTGGGTATATTCTCTGAGATGGGGTATGTTCCCGAGGCTGCGCATCATGAAGTTGCACCAGGACAGCATGAAATAGATTTAAGATATGATTACGCTTTGACCATCGCGGATCGCATCCTCACTCTGAAGGCGACCATTAAGAATGTGGCACTTAAATATGGATTGTATGCAACCTTTATGCCCAAGCCTATCTTTGGGGTAAATGGCAATGGGATGCATGTGCATCAGAGTCTTCTGAGCCTTGATTTTCAGGAGAACATGTTTTACGATTCCTCAGCTAAATGGGAGCTAAGCGATGTGGCCCTTTATTACATAGGCGGTCTCTTAAATTATGCCAAAGAGATTTCAGCGATTCTCAACTCCTGGGTAAATTCCTACAAGCGCCTTGTACCGGGATATGAGGCACCGGTCTATATCTCCTGGGCCAATTTAAACAGAAGCGCCTTGATACGTGTGCCTGCTGGAAGAGGTATGAAGACACGCATTGAACTCAGGAATCCTGATCCAGCAGGAAATCCGTATCTGCAATTTGCGGTGATGCTCGGTGCTGGACTTGCAGGGATTGAAAAGAAAATAGAGCCTCCCGAGCCCATAGAGCTGAATATCTACGCTCTCACCCTAGAAGAGAAGGAAAAGCTGGGAATACATTCTCTCCCTGAAAGTCTTGGAGAAGCGCTTTATCATATGGAGAAGAGCGAACTTGTGCGAGAGATACTGGGTGAGCATATATTCAAGCACTTCATCATAGTGAAGAAAAGAGAATGGCATGAATACCGCGCTCAGGTAACCCAGTGGGAAATCGAAAAACTTCTTCCGATTCTCTGAGGGGAAAGGTTATTTAATTCCCCTCAAATAACCCCATTGTGGATGAAGAAAGAATAAAGAAAATCCTGGATAGATATTATCGGAGAGATCTGCATTACGAAGATGGCCGTATTTTAGGTTCTATGTACACAAAAGTCCCGGATATAGCGCTTGAAGCGTTTTTGAGATTTCACCAGGCAAATCTGGGCAATCCCGGACTTTATCCGGGAACACGAGAACTAGAAAGGAGAGTTGTGAAATTTCTTCTCCGTTTGGTTTCAGCACCGAAAGGGAGGTTTTACGGGCATGTGCTGAGCGGAGGAACCGAGGCAAATATAGTGGCGCTCTGGGCTGCCAGAGAGATGGGTTACAGGAGAGTTCTTGCCACAAAAGATGCGCATTTCTCCATAAGAAAGACGGTCAACATCCTCAATATGCCCCTTGTAACTGTGAAAATGAATAGGGGCAAAATGAGCCTTGGAGATTTAGAGAGAAAAATGAAGGATAAAGATGTAGTGGTAGCAACTGCTGGAACAACGCCCCTAGGCTTGATAGACCCAATTGAAGAAATCGCCAGAGTAATCTCATCTATGGATATTTTCCTGCATGTGGACGCAGCCTTTGGAGGATTTGTTATTCCCTTTCTTCGAGAGCTTGGATACCTGAATCAGAGATTCGGGTTTGATATTAAAGAAGTTAAAAGCGTAACGATAGATCCACACAAGATGGGGATGGCCCCCTATCCTGCAGGTGCTTTACTTTCTCGAGAAAATATATTTCAAAGCATCTCCATCGATGCTCCCTACCTTTCAACAGGGAAAAATTATTCCATTCTTGGCACCAGGCAGAGCGGGAGCGTGGCAGCCAGTTATGCATCCATCCTATACTTTGGATGGTCTGGGTATCGAGAGCTTGTGAAACGCTGCATGGAGAATACTCTCTATGGGATGAAAAGATTCTCCGAGGAGGACTTTGAAATATTTGTCAAACCCGAGATGAATATACTCAATATAAAAATTCCCAATATTCTGCGGGTTAAAAGAGAGCTTGTCAAGAGAGGCTGGGGAATCTCCATTAATCCCAGTTATAGCACCCTTAGGATAGTGTTTATGCCCCATGTTACCACGGTTGTCGTGGAAAAATTGTTGAAAGAGTTAAAAAATATAGAAAAGAGTTATGGGCGATAGTATTTGCCGTACTTGGCCCACCAATTATCCACGTCTTTCTGTAGCTTCTCCATATACTCAGGATTCTTAAGAAGATGGCGGAACCTGCCCTGCATCTTAAGGTACTCTTCCACGGGCTTGAATTTCTTAGGCTTGTAGGTTATACGCATATTCTCAAAGTCTCCGTTCTCTATTTCATATAGTGGAAATAGACCTGTATCGGTGGCCAGTCTCATAATCTCTATTGTTTTGCTTGGATCATGTCTCCAGCCTGTTGTACAGGAGGACAGCACATGGAGGAATTTAGGTCCCTCGATGCTAAGGGCCTTCTTTACCTTCTTTTTAAAATCTTGGAAAAGAGCAGGATTCGCTGTAGCTACGTAGGGAATGCCATGGGCTGCCATAATCATAGCTATGGGTTTCTTGGGTCTGAGTTTTCCTATGGGATTTGCTTTGCCTACCTTGCTTGTAGTGGTCCATGCTCCCCAGGGCGTAGCCCCGCTTCTCTGTATTCCAGTATTCATGTAGGCCTCATTATCATATAGGACATAGAGAACATTGTGGCCGCGCTCTGCCATGCCGCTTAGGGCCTGCATCCCAATATCTACCGTGCCTCCATCACCACCAAAGGCTATGATATTCAGTTTCTCTCCCTTAGCTTTAGTGGCAGCTTCTACGCCTGCCGCAGCCGCAGCGGCGTTTTCAAAGGCGATATGAAGCCATGGCACACGCCATGAGGTGTGGGGATATGCTGTAGTGGCAACCTCCAAGCATCCCGTTGCGTTGGTTACAATGGTATTGGGACCTGCAAGCTTGAGAATCCAGCGCACAATTATTGGTGCTGCACAGCCAGCGCACATTCCATGGCCTGGCGCAAAAAATTCTTCGTTTTCATAATTCATAGCAATCCCTCCGCTTTCAACACCGCTTCTTTATTTACATCGATCCAGTTCACCTCATCCACATCCTCATTCATTGCTTTCTCAGCCACACTCAGCGCTTCTTCCAGACTCTTGAATGTGATATCCCTTCCGCCAAGTCCTATGATGAAGTCCACTACTTTAGGCTTCTCCTTCAACGTAGATAACGCAGAGGAAAGTTCTGCGTAAACTGCACCTCCAAATCCGAAGGATATGTTTCTCTCCAGGACTGCTACGACTTTCGCGTTCTTAAGTACCTCTCTGAGCTCCTCCTTGGGGAAGGGCCTGAATACGGTAAGCTTCACAAGCCCGACTTTCTTTCCCTTCTCTCTCATTTTCTTGACGAATTCTCTTGTGGTAGAGGTCATGGAGCCCATGGTGACGAGAAGGATATCGGCATCTTCCGCAAATTCCGGTGTGACCTTGGCATATTTCCTTCCGAATTTCTTTTCAAATTCTGCGAATACTTCCTCTATAACCTCCTTGGCCCGGTTCATGGCTATCCATTGTCCGTACTTGAATTCCATATAGTGTTCGGGGAATCCGAAAGAGCCAAGAGTCGCAGGCTTCTCAGGATCGAGGGTAACATAGTGTGGGACAAACTCTCCCAAGAAATCATCCACATCCTCCTGCTCTGGCATGTCCACAGGCTCAACTGTATGGGTGAGAACGAAGGCATCTATGCCAACCATGGCAGGAAGCAGAACCCTATTGTCTTCAGCAATTTTAAATGCCATTATTCCGAGATCTAAACCTTCCTGATTGCTCTCCGCATAGAACTGCATCCAGCCACTGTCACGCTCCGCCATCATATCCTGATGATCGCACCAAATATTGATTGGTGCACTCAGAGCTCGATTACCTATTCCCATAACTATGGGCAGACGCATTCCACTGGCAATGAAAAGCACCTCATGCATAAGTGCAAGACCCTGAGATGCTGTTGCTGTGCCAACTCTTACTCCCCTTGCACTGGCACCGATTGCTGCGCTCATGGCGCTATGCTCGCTCTCCACAGGTACAAATTCTGCCTTCATCTCTCCGTTGGCAATAAACTCACTTATCTTCTCAGGTACAAGCGTAGATGGCGTGATGGGATACGCAGGCACCACCTGCACCCTGGCAAGCTTAAAGGCATACGCTATTGATTCATTTCCCCTAATCATCATCCGTGTCATTTTACTTCTCCTCCTTTACAAACTCTATGGCATTAACAGGGCATTCATTATAGCATATACCGCATCCCTTACAGTAGTCATAATCTATCTCCACCACGGGCAATCTCTTCAGGGGCTCCTTAGGCGCAGGAGTCTCTTTTTTCACCTTCTCATCTTCAATTTTGAGAATTGCAGGCTCTGGACAGAACTGCCAGCAAATGAGGCATCGAATACATTTCTCATAGTGGATTATAGGCTTAAAGACCCTCCATGTCCCTGTCTTGTTCTCTACCGAATTTCCCGGTTCTGTAATTACAGCTCCTCTTGTTATAACCTCCATTTTTTACCACCCCAAAATGGTTTGCTCGTAAGCATCCTTGGCAGCAAGGGCGTTTTCCTCTCTCTTGGCGGGGGCGTTTTCGCGAATTGCCTCTATCACATAGTCTATCTTCACATTTCCCACAGCCTTGGCATATGCCCCTAAAATTGCAGTGTTCACTATAGGTGCCGCAAGAGAGCCAAGTTTGTGATCTATTGCAATCTTAGTTGCATCCACCGTGGCCACTCGATAGTTGCCAAGCTGGAACTCCTCAGGTTTTTTGGAGGTGTTGATAACTATTATACCTCCTTCCTTCAGACCTTCTGTGACATCCACGACCTCCATTAGGGAGGGATCTAGAACTACAACTGCGTCGGGATTATAGACATTCATCCGCAGATCTATTCTCTTGTTATCAATCCTTGTAAACGCCTGAACTGGGGCACCTCTCCGCTCCACACCAAAGTAGGGGAAGGATTGAGCGTAAAAGCCCTGCTTCACTGCTGCAATTGCCAGAATGTTGGCTGCAGTCACAGCCCCCTGACCACCTCTACCATGGAATCTTACTTCGTACATAGAGGGGGGAATGGGTTATTAAACCTTAAACCTTTCCTACGAAGAGGGCTTCGCCCCCTTTCTAAAGCCCCGAAGGGGGCTGGCGCCCCCTCTCTACACCCCCAATAAAAAGGGAAGGGGTTAGAGGAGGAAATGAGGAAATCCTATGGATTTGCGAGCAAGCCCTGAAAAGGGCGCTGCGTAGATGCCCCAACCCTTGTTTAAAGAAGGGAGGAGTTTAGAAAGGGGAACCGTAGGTGCCCCTTCTATATCGAAAAGAATAATAAGGTGTTGTAGAATAACCCCAACAATGAGTGAGATTTCTTCCGAAAAAATTCGAAAGTTGAAGCTAATAGCCAATGAAATAAGGGAATGGACCATAAAAATGACTTACGCCGCAAAATCCGGGCATCCTGGTGGTTCTCTAAGTGCCGCGGAGATTCTCGCTGTGCTTTATTTCCACGAGATGAAGGTGGATCCCCAGAACCCAGAATGGGAAGATCGGGACAGATTTGTTCTTAGTAAAGGTCATGCATCTCCAGCCTACTACGCTGCCCTCGCACTTCGCGGCTTCTTCCCCACCGATGAGCTTATGAATTTTCGCAAGTTAAGCTCCTTTCTGCAGGGACATCCCTCTCTTATGGTTCCAGGCGTAGATATGTGTACCGGTTCTCTGGGCCAAGGGTTAAGTGCGGCCATAGGGATGGCCCTTGCTGCTAAGCTTGACAAGAAGAGCTATAGAGTTTATGCGCTTCTCGGCGATGGTGAGATTGAGGAAGGGAATATCTGGGAGGCAGCGATGACAGCGGCCACGCGCAAATTAGATAATCTTGTGGCCATCATTGACCGCAATATGATTCAGCTTGATGATTTCACGGATAGAATGGTGGTGCTGGATCCCCTTGAGGAGAAATGGAACGCCTTTGGATGGAGGGTTTTGAGTATAAATGGCCATGATATTGTGCAGATTATCCGCGCTCTCAATGAAGCGAGGAGAAGCGTATCACAGCCTACAGTGATAATCGCCCACACCGTGAAAGGTAAGGGCGTGAGCTATATGGAAAACACAGCCAAATACCACGGAAAGCCGCCCCAGAATGAGGAGGAGTATAATACCGCTATTAAAGAAATAGAGGATGAGAGGAGAGGAATATGAAATGGAAGTATGAATCTCCAAGGAAGGCTTATGGCGAAACCCTGGTGGCCCTGGGCAGGGAGAGAGAGGATATTGTGGTTCTTGATGCAGATTTAAGTACATCCACAAAAACAGCGATGTTTGGCAAGGAATTTCCTGATAGATTTTTCAATGTAGGGCTCCAGGAGCAGAATATGATGGGTATCGCCGCAGGCCTCGCCAGAAGCGGTAAAACGGTATTCGCATCATCCTTCGCAGTTTTCGCTACGGGTCGTGCATATGACCAGGTGAGACAGAGCATTGCGTATCCCAAGCTCAATGTTAACATCGTTGCTACCCACGGAGGTGTGACCGTAGGTGAGGATGGTGCATCGCATCAGATGATAGAGGATATCGGGCTAATGTGCGGATTGCCAAATATGAGGGTGATAGTTCCCGTGGATGCTAATGAAGTGCGCCGCGTGATAAGGTTCGTAGCCTCGCAAAATGGCCCATTCTATGTGCGATTAACCCGCCCTGCTCTTCCTCTTATAACTTCTCCCGAAGATGAGTTTGTGTTTGGTAAAGCCATGCTTATGCGGGATGGTGAGGATGTTGCAATAATTGCCACGGGGATAGAAGTCTCCTATGCCTTGTTAGCTGCAGAGCAGCTGCACAAGGAGGGCATAAGCGCCGCCGTAATAAATATGAGCACCATTAAGCCCATAGATAAGGAAATAATAGTGAAATACGCCCGAAAAACCGGTGGAATAGTGACGGTGGAGGACCATAATATTTACAATGGTCTAGGTTCCCGCGTAGCCGAGGTTCTCGTAGAGCATTATCCTGCGAGGATGCTTCGTGTAGGCATGCCCGACAAGTTTGGAAGAAGCGGCAGGTGGGACGAGCTTCTCGCCTATTATGGTATGGATGATGCAGGCATAATTAAAGCGGTTAAGAAGCTTATGGAGGTGAAGAAATGAAGATATTTATTGATACGGCAAAAATTAGCGAGATCCGTGAGGCAATCTCCTGGGGCATAGTGGATGGTGTAACCACTAACCCCTCTCTTATTCGCAAGGCTGTGGAAGAGGAGAAAAAAGATATGAGCTTAGAAGATTACATCGCTGAGCTCCTCAAGGTTGCCGGTCCCGATAGACCTGTGAGCCTGGAGGTCATGGGGCTCAAATCTGAGGACATGATTCGGGAAGCTGAGATACTCTATGACAAGTTCAATGGAATCGCGGGGAATGTGGTGATAAAGATACCCATAAATACCTATGCGGGTCACTATGAGGGTCTCAAAACCATCAAACGATTGAGCGAGGAAGGCATACCCGTGAACTGCACACTCATAATGACCCCTGAGCAGGCGTTGCTAGCCGCGAAAGCAGGAGCTCGCTATGTGAGTCCCTTTGCTGGACGGATAGATGATTATCTTCGCGAGACGAAACTGGGATTGAAAAGGGGGCAGGATTTCCAGAAGGGCGATTATTACCCATGGGACGGAAAGGGAGTGGATGATAACGGCATACGCAGTGGCGCGGATCTTGTGGAAAAGACAGTGATGATTCTTGAAAACTACGATTATGAGACAGAAGTCATCGCTTCAAGCATACGCAACGCGAGACAGGTGCGCGAGGTGGCCATGATTGGAGTGCATATAGCAACGATTCCATTCCATGTGCTTCAATCCATGCTGCTGCATCCCAAAACCGAGGAAGGGGTTAAAAAATTCAGCGAAGATGCGGAGAAGGCCGGATACAGGGAGATTTTCTCCTGAATTTGGTGTGAAGATGAGAGTGCTCGTGGCATACTATCGCAACAAAACAACGTTTATACAGAGAGATATAGATATCCTTTCAAAGCATTTCGAAGTGGATGAGATTGCCGTGAGAAAAAGAAGCGATATAATAAAACTGGCAAAGAAGATAAAGGAGGCTGATGTCGTTTTCATCTGGTTTGCAGGGAAGCATGCTGGCATTTCTGTTTTCCTTGCAAGATTGCTTGGAAAGAAAAGCCTCGTGGTCGTTGGTGGATATGATGCTGCAAACGTGCCGGAGATAGGGTATGGACTGTGGGTTCAGGGAACCATGCTGGAAAAATTTCTGTGTAAATATTCAATTTCCCACGCCGATTTTGCACTTCCAGTATCTAAATTCCATGAAAAGGAGATGCTTAAAATAGCCACCCCAAGGAAACATGAGATTGTGTACAACGGTGTTCCTGACAATTTTTGCCGAGGGGAAATTGGAAGAAAAGAGAGAAAAATAGCTACTATAAGCATACTAAAAAAAGAGAATATTATGAGAAAGGGATTGCTTACCTATCTCAGGGTAGCAGAACATTTTCCAGACTATGAATTCATCATAGTAGGTAAACCTATGGATGAAACTCCAGATATTTTAAAACAACATGCTCCAGCAAATGTGAAGATATTAGGTTTCTTACCACACGAAGAACTTGTGGACACCCTTAAGAAATGTAGCGTCTACATGCAATTATCCGCTTATGAATCATTTGGTATCGCTGTTGTAGAAGCGATGCGATGCGGCTGCATTCCCGTTGTTACCAATCGCGGTGCTTTGCCAGAAGTTGTTGGAGATGCTGGTATTGTTGTGGAATACGGGGATATAGAAAATATAGCGAAGGGTCTCCAAAGGGCCTTTGAGTATTCAAAGAATCCAGATTTCATCAAAAAAGTAAAAGATCGTTCTTGGGATTTTTCTTTGAGAAAAAGAGAAGAGAAGCTGGTAAAGATATTAAGGGGAGTGTAAACCCTATGAGTCAAGCTTCTAAGATTATTTACCTCAGGTCGTTGATGAGACAGGGTTCGAATATTGAAAACCTATTCAAACTTATTTTTATTTCCTTACACGTTACTGCATATAAATTATTCCATCCTAAACCTATTAAAAAGACTAAAAAAATCATAATTTTCACCAATCTTTACTATACAGGTAATCCCAGAGCTGTGTATGAGAGAATGCTGGAAAGAGAGGATGTGCGAAAAAAATATGAGGTCTACTGGATGACGAGCAATCTAAATGAGTTTCTCAAACTGCGAAGGGAGGGAAAACCGGTACTTTATAAGCATGGTTTACTCAGCATAAGAACCTACCTCGCCGCAGATCTCTGGGTGCTTGCGCATAGGGGTGCTATTAATTTTCCAACGATTCTTCAATCTCAGTATAGATCCTTAAAGAAGCTTCAGTTGTGGCATGGTGTGGGACCCAAGGGTACAGATTTTACTGGCGCGTATGATGAATTTGATGGTTGGTGTATGTCTTCAGAATTTATTAAGAAAAAACACATTGAATTATGGAGCGCACCACCTCACAAACTATATGTAACCGGATTTGCAAGACTGGATCGGCTTTTAAAATATCTCCAAACACCACCTGATAAATTAAGGGATATGTTAAATATCCCCAAAGAGTTTAAAAAAATAATTTTGTATGCTCCAACCTTTGATATAGGTTTATGGCCTTGGGGTGATCCATACAAGGGTATTGCCCAGCTAGCAAAATTTTTAAAAAAATATAGATCATATCTTTTGTTACGTACACATCCCTATGCTAAATACAATAGAAAAAAGCTAAAAAAGTATTTAAAGAGCTATGATAATATCAAATTTGTTCCAATGAATAAGTATCCTGACACCATGTTAT
Source organism: DHVE2 group archaeon (assembly GCA_026993785.1). GTDB lineage: Archaea > Thermoplasmatota > Thermoplasmata > Thermoplasmatales > Aciduliprofundaceae > S014-41. The sequence continues at coordinate 107,422 of JALWRZ010000010.1, read as the reverse complement.
TATTAGCTGTATCTGATCTTCTTATTACTGACTGGTCTTCCATATATACAGATTACTTAGTTACACGAAGACCAATAATATTTATAGAGGTTAATAAAAAATATTTTACATTTCAGAGAGGGCTTTCTGAAGTCCCTCCTGAGTACAGGCCAGGATATATGACAACAAATAGCGCGGATTTCTATGAAGTGTTGGCACAAGTTATACAAGAAAAGAAGGCTTTTAATCTTGAATTTTATGAAAAATGCTTACACTTAATTCATGGTGCTGTGAGCGGAAAATATTCAGATAATGTAATAGATCTCATAGAAAATATATTAAAATAACTTTTTTCTAATTACTATTACCTGTCCATCTATATAGTCACCTTTCTCTGTTAATAGGGTTTCTACCAATTCTGCAACATTCTCAGGTTGAAGTATTTTGGATTGATCCTCGTCTGGGGCAAGTATTCTTCTCAGCTCCGTAGCAGTTCTACCTGGTGCAACACAATAAACTTTAATACCATATTGTTTTAGCTCCTCACTCATTGTAAGAGAAAAATTAACCACTCCCGCTTTACTTGCAGCATATGCACTCCATCCCGGTCTCGGCGTTAACCCGGCAGTAGATGCGATGTTCACTATTTTTCCTCCATAATTTTTCATATATCGTACTACTTCTCTAGTCATTAAAAATGTGCCCGTTAAATTTATATCCAGCTGCATCTTCCAATCTTCCAATGTTGTTTCAAGGAGAGATAATGGCTTTACATAGCCCGCATTGTTTATTAATATATCTATTCTCCCATACAGATTTATCATATCTTTTACAAATTCCTTAACTCCATTTTCATCCCTTACATCCAATGCTTTATAATAGACCTCTGTAAGGTTTTTCAATTCCTTAGCAGTCTCCTTTAACACTTTTTCATTTCTAGAAATTATACCTAATCTAACTCTATTTTTTGCCAACCTTCTCGCTATTTCTTTTCCTATCCCTCGACTGGCACCCGTCACTATTGCAACTTTACCTTGAAGATTCATTACCATCACCTACTCTGAGGGAAGATCTTTAGCAAAAAGAATCCTCTCAGCAAGTAATAAATCCGTAGGAGTAGTAATTTTTATATTAGTCTCTTCACCCGGTACAAACCTCACTTTATTTCCATAGTAAAAGACCAACGTGGAATCATCTGTAAAAATTAACTTATCCTCTCTTGCTTTTTGGTGGGACTCTAATAAAATAGGAGTATCAAACACCTGAGGTAACTGAATATTTTTAAGTTCATCTCTTTTGAAGATTTTCTTCATAAATTCATCACCCCCTGCCACAGTAAAGGGGATGCTTATTACTGGAACCACCGCTGCATCACTATATGATAACACTTTTTTAATAAGATCTAAGGATAAAAATGGCCTTGCCGCCTCATGAATTAGTACTCTCTTTGTATCCACATATTTCAATCCATTAAACACAGATTCTTGCCTTGTCTCTCCGCCTTTCACAAGGATAAATTTTTTTAGTGCATCATTCACAAAATAACTGGAAAGTATCTTTTCATATTCTTGACGATATCCTTCAGGATAGGTTATTATTATATTTTTAAAATATCCACTTTTTACTAGTGTTTCAAGGGAATAAATAAGAATAGGCTTTCCACCTATTCTTATTAGTTGTTTAGGCACATTCTTTTTCATCCTTTTACCAATTCCCGCTGCAAGGAATATGCAATCCAAAGATTTCATAAGAGAGAATTTGAATTATCATTTAAAATATTTGCGTTTTATTGGTTTGAGGAAAAATGAAGAAAACTACATATAGTGCGTTAGATATTCTCACACACGATGCCTTCATCTGCCCACTACCCTAATATAATTTTGATTGTGATTGATACACTAAGAAAGGATTATGCGAAACCTTTAGAAGAGAGACTTCAAAAAGAGGGTTTTGTCGTGTACGAAAATGTAATTTCTACTGCTCCGTGGACTCTACCCTCTCATGCCTCCATATTCACAGGACTCTACCCTATATTTCATGGTGCCCATGAAACGAAGGAAAAAAAGATGTTGGAGGTAAAACTTGTAAGTGATAATCTGTTACATTTAAGACTTTCCGAATTAGGATATAAAACGTATTTATTAAGCGCAAACACCTTGGTTAGCCCTTTTTTTGGTTTCAAAGATTTTGATTATTTCTATGATGCATCTACAACTTCATATAAATCCATCCTCTCAGAGGAGGAGAGAAGGAGGTATATGAAGATTTCAGCGTCTAATAATTATTCTAAAATAAAAAATATAAAATTCTTGATTCAGAATAAAGAGATAAAATTGTTATCCAAACTAGTTCTTGATTATATTTTGTACAAAATTAGTTTACTGCTTGATTTATTCAGACACTATCCCTTGGAAAAAGGCTCTAAAAAAATTATAAGGGAATTAAAGAGAACAGACCCTCATCAAAAATTCATTTTTATAAATTTTATGGAGACACATGAACCTTATTTGTTGGGTGAATTCACAGCGCGTGAGGTGGAGATAAATTGGATAAAAAATAAGATTGATATTGAATTTATAAAAAAGTGGAAATCTAAATATGAAAAAGAATGCGATTATATATTTAGACAAATTACCAAGATAATTCAAATCCTGAAAGAAAAAAATGAATTTGAGGATTCGTTAATTATAATTACCAGTGATCATGGACAATTACTAGGAGAGCATGGAAGGATTAGTCACGGCACTTTTCTATATGACGAACTTTTGAGGGTGCCTCTTCTAATAAAATATCCTAAAGGATCTCATCTAAAATTAACAACAAAAAAGAAAGATAAGTATATTAGTTTATTGAAGCTCTATCCATTTATACTAAGATTTGTAGAGGACAACATAAGTGATGATTCCCTGTTATACTCAGAGACAGTGTTTGGGGAATCCTATGGCATACATAAGGTTCTACACCACATAAAAACAGAAGAATATCAACAAGTAATAGCTAAACTAGAAAAATACAGAATTGCAGTTTATTATAAGAGCTTTAAGGGAATTTTTAATGTTGCCGATTGGAAATTCGAGAGTATTGTATCCCATGACCCCAAAATAAGAGTTACAAAAGAAATAGAAGAGGGAATGAAGAAGGAAGTAATCAAATTTTTAAATGCAGCTACTAAAACAAAAGTTAGAACGAGAATTACTTAAATTTACTTTTTTGGTAGTTTTTATCTCCTTCCCAAAACATTCAGAGCGAGGAGAATCTCTGGGCGTCCGAACTCGCCCACAAGATAGAGGAGACTTGCATAGATTGCGATGAATAAGAGGAAAGCTCCGATTACCAAATACCAAGGATAGAGAGGTCCTATGAAGTGTTTTAGGAAGTAGAGAACGAGCATAGATGCGGTGCCCGCCCATAGATGATAGAAAATCCTTTTTTCGTATTTTGTTCCAAGAATTTTTCTAAGGCGATATCGGAAATAGATGAGTCCTATGAGGAAAGAGAGAAGCGTAGCCAGAGCAGCACCTGTGCTTTTCCATCCCAAAAGGGGTATGCCAAGGATGGATGTGGGTATGAATATGGCATTGAGAATTACATTCACAGAGGCCTGGAGAATACCAACCCTCAGCACCTCATGGGGCTTGTTTGCTGAAGTAATCTGCGAGCCATAGGGTTTGTTTATAACATTCAAGTAGGCGTAGAGCATAAGAATTATGAGGGGCAGGGAGTATGGTATCAAGGTCTTCTTGAAAATATTGAGAATTTCCGGCGCCATTACCACAGTGAAGAATACAAAGGGTGCAGTAGCAAGAGATAGATATCTCTCAGATTTGGTAGTTATCTGGAAAAATCTTCTTCTATCTTTATTTTCATAGTATGTGGATTGAGCAGGATATAGGAAAAAACTCACAGATGCCCCGATGTAGGTCACAAAGAGCGCGAGCTTCTGCACAGAGAAATAGCCACCCACTTCTGCAGAGTTCCAGAAGAATTGGAGCATGGTTCTATCCGTGTATGCCTGAACGGTACCCACGATACCCATAAGAGCAAGGGGGATAGAAAAGCCTATATACTCTCTCAGTAGAGATGAGGATGGTTTTTTGACAGGAATAGGACGCCTAAATCCTATAAGGATATAAATCAGAAGGCGGGAGAATTGACCGAGGAGAAAAGAATAGGCAAAAAGAACCCCTATGAATTCCCGATTCATTGAAGGGTTCAGCCTAAAATATAAGGAAAACGCTATAATTAGAAGATTTTGAACGCTTACCTGGGCGAATAGAGGCGCTACTGATTTACGGGCATCCAGTCTTGCCTGATATGTGGTTCTGAATATATTGGCTATAGAAGAAAGAAGCATGCTAAGAATAGCAAGATATACCGCTTTCTCCAGATAGGGAGATTCAAATTTGTAGCCAAAAACATCGCCAAGAAGGAAAAAGCCACCAAAGGAAACGAGGAGAAAAATAAGCCCCAGCGAGCCTTTTATGAGAAGGTATGCACCCATGCATTCCTCCTTTTCCTCTTTTTGTGTTATCTTTTTAACATGGGCAGAATCCACACCCAAAGTAGCTAAGATTCCAAGAAGCCCTGCAATGCCAAGAGCCGAGCCATAGATACCCCACACATCCTGGCCCACGAATCTTATGGCGAAAAACATGGTGATGTAGCCGGTTACACCACCAAAAATATTGTAGGAAAGGAGAAACAGCGATTTTCTGGCTATACCTGGGTTCTTGGGATTCATATTTCCGCGCCCTTCAAAGCGTCCTTGCAGGGGCAATTACGCTCTTGGGGTATTTTGGGGATCCCTTCTTCTAAGATTTTCCTAACTTTCTCCTCGTTTTCCTTCATAACGCGTATAACTTGCTCGGTGGTCACAGGTTTCTCAGCCCATACATCGTAATCGGTGATGGTTGCTATGTTCACATAGCACATCTCCAATTCCCGTGCCAATTGAACCTCGGGTACAAGGGTCATGCCTATGATATCTGCAAACTGTCTGAACATGCGACTCTCGGCACGTGTTGAAAATCTCGGGCCTTCGATGCATACATATGTTCCTTTATCGTGAGTTCTGTAGCCAAGTGATCTTGAAGTATCGATGAACACCTTTCTTAACTCGGGACAGAATGGATCAGCCATGCTTATATGCACAACCTTAGGCCCATCGTAGAAGGTGTAATCCCTCCTCTTGGTGAAATCTATGTACTGATCCGGGATGACAATATCACCTGGTTTGTATTCTTCCTGAAGAGAGCCAACAGCGGCGATTCCAATTACCCTCTCTACACCAAGAGAGTGTAGTGCATAGATGTTGGCGCGGTAATTCACTCTGTGGGGCGGGATGTAATGACCCTTTCCATGGCGAGGAATGAATGCAACCTCCACACCATTTATTTCTCCCAGTTCCACATTCCCAGATGGTAGACCGTATGGTGTATGCACCTTTACCGTTCTCCTTGCTTCAAACACACCATAGACCCCAGAACCTCCTATTATTCCCACACGAGGCATTAAATCACCCGAAAAAGAGTATGTAGTTCAAAGATAAAAAAATAATGGAAGATTACTGGATAAGCATACGCTCTTCCATCTCTCTTATCTTCTCCTTTTCAACTGCATCTTCATGCTCTTTATCTCCACGTCTGCCCTTTATCCTGTGGGAAAGTTTCTTTATCACCTCGTCGGGACCGTAGCAAACAATAACATCTCCAGGTTTAATCACCACATCGCCCCTAGGTGCGCCTATAAATAGCTCTTTTTCCTGGCTCTTTCGATGTATGCCTAGCACCAGGACTCCTTCTTCGTTGAGCCTGAGATCCCTTAAAGTTTTATTAGCCAGCCAGCTGTTTCTTCTCACCTTGAATTGACCAATGGAGTAGCCCTTGGAGAGCCCCAAGAGTAGCTCGTAATCATAAGCATGAAGCTTGGTGAATTTTTTTAGAGCTTTCTTTATTATGTATCTCAACCCCCTATCCACAAGTTTTGAGCGAGCGAAGAGAAATAAAAGAAGGAGGCCTATGGCGAGATAAATAAGGCTGTATAGGCTTTCCTCTGCAGTTTTGCCCACAAAGCTTAGGAATAGCATTGCTATAGCGGATGCAATGCCTGCGCTGCCCACGAACATTAGGATGCGAATTATCTTCCGCCTTACTGGATGTGAGACCACATATTCAGATTCGCTGGTAGTGAAACCCACGCCTGTGTAGGCTGATTGTGCTTGAAATGCGGCTATCTCTCTAGATAACCCCGTCATTTCGAGAGCGACGGCTCCGATTCTCACAAAGAGAATGGAGAAAAGAATGACCAGGAGGAGAGAGATAAGTGCAAGCATATTTCCCCTATTCCTGGCCAGAAATATAAATCTTTCCTAACCAAGAAGTTTTTTCTTTAAGTAGGGTACCCAAAGACTCTCTATAATTACTGAAAGAAGGACTGTTATAATAGTGGCACTTAATATAATTTCACCCCATTGAATTAATTGGGTGTTTTGATATCTCATACCAAGCATTAGAGGCATGCTAGCGAGAGCCGATGGAACTACACCCCGTGGCCCTTCTAAGGAAATAAAAAGATATTTTTTTATCTTCCATTTGGGAAGAATGACCAGAGTTGCCAGAGGTCTGGCTATAAACACTATAAAAAGAGCAATAAGGGTACCATACAAAATCATGCTTGGTGTTAGCATGTAGATATTTAAGCTTGCCCCAAGAAGTACAAATATAAAGATAGTTCCCAGCATAGCAAGGGTGTCGTTGAAATGCATGTGCCATCTTACAGCGTACTGTATTTCAGGAGAGTTGTCATGAAAGAAATCATCATGATTACCCAAAAGAATTCCTATCACTGTAGCAACCAAAAATCCTGATGCTCCAACAATTTCTCCAACTACAAAACCTCCGAATGCTAAGGCTAGTGCTAGAATTTCTACATAGGGTGATTTTCTAATTTTCAATTTCTTTATTGCCTCATACCCAGCCCAAGCCACTATGGCACCTATAAATACAGACATCCCGATTTGGTATAGAAAATAAAGAATTGCTGCTGGATATAGAGTTACATATTCTGCAAGTTTTTCTACAGGCTGAGCACTAGGGGCCTGAGGGATAACAAAAACTAGGGCCAAGGAAGTCAGTACTATACCGAGTGGATCATTGAAAATTGATTCTGTGACAATAACCGTTTCTATATCCCTATTCACATGGTACTGTTTGAAAAGGGGTATCAGGGTTGCTGGATCTGTTGCAGATATGATTGAGCCAAAAAGAAATCCAACGGCAAATGGAAGATGGAATAACATTGAAAAAGCGAGTCCTGCTAGAATAGCAGTTATAAAAAGCCCTACTGTATCAAGAAGGGCAATAGTGGTAAAGTTTTTTATCAAAAGTGAACGCCAAAGATGGTAGCCTTCTGCAAAGAGTATAATAAAAAGACCAAAGACTCGAACATACTCAAACATCTCCAATGCAAGTTTCCTATCAATAATTCCAAATACTGGTCCCGATAGAATCCCGAAAATAATGAGTATAGGTATATATGATATTTTTGTTCTTCTGCTTATGAGTAGAGCGAGCATCCCAAGTAAAATAATAACAAGAACGGTATATGCGACCATATCTACACCAGAATGGAGTACCATTGAAATGTTGATACCCAATAGGATCACCAGAGAAGGGTTATAAGGAAGCTATATATATGTATTCTCTAAATATAGGTGCAGTAGAGTATAGTTCAAGTTTCCTTCGTACCCTAAAAGCATCAAGCAAAATATTTAAGTGTTACAGCATTAGAGGGATTATGAAAATAATCGTGGGCATCACCGGTGCTTCTGGCAGCATCATAGGTATAAAACTTCTAGAAAATTTAAAAGGGCATGAAGTTTCTCTGATACTCTCTGAAAACGCAAAAAAGATTATAGTTTACGAAACAAGTTACAAAGAGGAGGATATCAGAAATCTAGTATCAAAAATTTATAGTAATAAGGAAATGGATGTAGATATTGCCTCAGGAACCACTAAATTTGATGCTCTCATAATAGCGCCATGTTCCATGAGTACCCTATCCAAGATAGCTTGTGGAATTGCGGATAATCTCATCACAAGAGTGGCAGCTGTTGCCCTTAAAGAAGGAAGAAAAGTGATACTGGTGCCCAGAGAAACACCTCTTAGCTCCATTGTTCTCAGAAACATGTATGAGCTGGCAAAATTGGGAGTCGTGATCCTTCCTCCTATACCTGCTTTTTATCTCAAACCAAAAAATTTGGAAGATGTGGTAAATTACATTGTGGGTAAGATTCTGGATACTCTTGGGATAGGGCACAGGTTATACGAGTCCTATCCTGGTCAATAGTCTATTAGGCCTTTTTCTTTCATCTCTCTGTACATCTTCCATGTGAGCACGGGTCTTCTCGATGCCAGAACATCATCTACTCTTCTAACCGCTGTGTTATGGGGCGCGCCTTCCAAAATCTCAGGATTCTCCTCAGCTTCTTTGGCTATGCGAATCATGATTTCCGCAAATTTATCCAGTGTTTCTTTTCTCTCCGTCTCTGTGGGTTCTATCATAAGCGCCTCGGGAACTATCAGGGGGAAGTATATGGTGGGTGCGTGTACTCCAAAATCAAGGAGCCTTTTAGCCACATCCAGGGCTCTTCCATTCTTAGGCTTGGCGACGAACTCATGTTTTCTCAAATCTTTGTGGGGAATATCGTAATAACCCTTAATCTTCTCTTTGAGATAGTTGGAATTCACAACCGCTCTTATGGCCGTTCTCTTCAGTCCCTCACCTCCGAGCCTCTTAATGTAGGCCCATGCCTTAACAAGCACACCGAAATTGCCGTAGAAGCTGCGGACCTTGCCTATGGTATGCTTTACATTGTAATCGAGATAGTATTTCTCCCCATCGTAGTTCACAATAGGCACTGGAAGGAAATCCACTAGCTCACCGCGCACGCCTACGGGACCACTGCCAGGACCGCCACCGCCATGGGGCGTTGAAAAGGTCTTATGAAGGTTAAGATGCACAATATCGAAATTCATTTTTCCCGGTGAGGTTATGCCCATTATAGCGTTGAGATTCGCCCCGTCATAGTAAAGCAAAGCACCATTTTTATGCATGATCTTCGCTATCTCCAGTATATCTTCCTCGAATATGCCCAGGGTATTGGGATTGGTAATCATGAATGCCGCAGTGGTATCATCCACCACATTTTCCAGCGCCTCTAAATCTATCATTCCCTTATTGTTGGATGGTATTTCTATCACATTGAACCCCGCCATAGCCGCACTGGCCGGATTTGTGCCATGAGCAGAATCTGGTAGGATAACATTCTTCCTCTTCTCACCCTCACCTTTGTACTCATGATATGCCCTGGCTATGAGCATTCCAGTAAACTCTCCATGGGCACCTGCCGCGGGTTGCAGAGTGAATGCATCCATATCAGTGATTTCCTTGAGCATCTCCTGGAGCTCGTACATGATTCTAAGAGCACCCTGCACTGTGGATTCATCCTGATATGGATGAAGATACAGAAACATCTTTGCGATCTCTTCATTGAGCTTCGGATTGTACTTCATTGTGCAAGAGCCAAGGGGATAGATATTGATATCCACCCCGTAGTTCATCTGAGAGAGCCGCGTGTAATGCCGAACTACCTCATATTCCGGAATATTCGGTATCTCCAGGTTATCTCTCACCAAATCTTTATCCAGAGGAATTTCAAAGTTCTCATTACCAATTCCCTTTATTTCGTTAAGTAGCGGTTCATCATATCTTGCCTGGTGATACATCTCAAAGCACCTCCTTAAAAGCGGATACAAGCTTATCCAGATCCTCCTCCCTGTGCATTTCGGTTGTGCATAGAAGCATAGCGTTGCCTATACCGCGATAGCAACCCTCATTGATGGGCAATCCACCATGAACCCCTTTCTCTATCAATTTCTTGGCAATGATGTGCGGGTTCTCGGGTAAATCTACCAAGAACTCGTTGAAATGCATCGCATCAAAATGCGGGGCTTTGAGACCTATACTTCTCAGCTTCTCCATCAGCTTCTTCGCGTTCTCCATATTTTTAAGTGCGACCTTTCTCAGGCCATTTGCACCCATGTATGCCATATAAAGCACGCTGTACAAAGCGCATAGTGCTTCATTAGAGCATATGTTACTGGTAGCCTTCCCACGTCTTATATGCTGCTCTCTGGTCTGCAGAGCCATAACAAAGGCCCGTCTACCATCGGCATCTTTTGTCGCCCCCACAAGCCTTCCTGGCATCTTTCTCAAATACTCCTTTCTCGTCGCAAATATTCCGAGAAGCGGACCTCCAAAGCTAATTGGATTCCCTAAAATCTGACCTTCTCCCACCACTATATCCGCACCGTAATCGCCGGGAGGTTTAAGAATCGCCAGTGAAAGGGGATTGACGCCTACGATTAGAAGAGCTTTTCCTATTAGCTTCTTTACTTTCATAGCGTTCTTATCTATCACCCCGAAAAAGTTAGGATTCTCTACATACACCGCCGCAGTATCCTCGCTGAGCAATGAGCCTATGGAATCGAGATCAACCATTCCCTGCTCGTTCAACTGATATTTTTTGATCCTCATTCCCAGCCCTTTTATGTAGTTGAGAAGCACGCTTTCCTTTTCCCAGTAGAGGTTCTCAGGCACGAGGATTTCCTTCTTTCTATTTATCCTGTAGGCCATCCTGGCCGCTTCGCCTAGGGCGGTGGAAGCATCGTACATGGAAGAGTTGGCTATATCCATGGCGGTGAGCTCTGCTATCAGGCTCTGATACTCGAACATTGCCTGGAGCATACCCTGTGACACCTCGGGCTGATAAGGGGTATAGGATGTGTAGAACTCGGCCCTTGATGCCAGCTCCTTCACTACCGGGGGAATAAAGTGGAAATATACACCGGCTCCCAGAAAATTGGGCATCTTAAAGAAATCCTTGTTCTGAGAGGCGAGCTCCATGGCGTATCTGTATAGCTCATATTCCTCCATAGCCGGAATGTTTATCCCGTCCTTTCTGGCCTCTTGTGGTATGTCAACAAACAGCTCCTCCCAAGTGCTCAGATGCATTTCCTTTAGCATCTTTTCTATTTCCTCATCGTTAACATTTTGCATGAAAATGGGGAATAAGTTTATCACCATAAAACTTTCTTTTGCAATTTTAAATATCTATCAGGCATGAAGTGGTGTAAATATCAGCGATGCTGCGTACCACAGGAATTATAAGAATAAAATCAAGGGGATTATAAGTTAAAGAATTTGCGATTGGTATCCCGCAGTGTAGGTCTCAATCTTCTCGCAACATCTATCTCTCCATCATCCACATCCACCACCCCTATGCTTTCCTCGAAATATGGGGCCTTGTATAGGAGTGAGCCACGGGGAGAATATAGCATTGAACCGCCCCAGAATTCTAAGGTACGCATTAATCCAGCCCAGTTCACATAGGCAAAAAACACCGTGTTCTCTATTGCCCTTGCAGGTATCACCGTCTCAAATAATTTCCGCGAGGTGATGGGACTTGCAGAAATATTTACTATTAAATTTGCTCCCTTAAGAGCCTGAATCTTTGCTACTTCTGGAAAGAAGGCATCGTAGCATATCTGCACTCCAATTTTTCCATGCTCTGTGTCCATAACAAATGGTTCAGTACCCTCCTTAAAGTAGAGTCCCTCTTCAAAGGGACCAAAGGTAGGTAGGTAAATCTTGCGGGCAACATGAATTTCTCCGTTATAGGCAATGGCTGCAGAATTATAAAGGAATTCATCCCTCTCTGGAAAGCCAAAAATTATGATTTTTCCGTGAGATGCCTCTGCAATTTCCCGTAAGTGAGGAGAATCCACGTCTAAGGCCCGCTCAACTATTTTATCGCGAATGAGGTACCCTGTTAGATAAAGCTCCGGGAAGATATATATATCTGCTCGATTGTTTTCCACGATATCCAGGAGTTTCTCTTTATTTTTTTCAACATCGAATATAGGCTTTGTCTGTGCCAGCAGAATTTTCATAACTTGGGGATTAGCTTAAAGAGATTTAAACTTTCTTTCCACTGAGCTTTTCCTCAAATTTTTTCTTATCCACAATATACCTATAATGCTTACCTTCACCCACCTTACCTTGAGAATCATATGCCTCCACAAAGAATTCCAGTTTGTTTCCATCCTGTTTGAGCAGTGTGGCTTTACATACCACCGTATCACCAAGAAGTGTGGCCTTCATATGCTTTATACAGATGCCTGTGCCTACGGTGGTGTGGGTATCAGGTAAATATCTCTCCACCGCCTTCAGGGCAGCAGTTTCCATGCAGAGAACCAAGGAAGGTGTGGAGAAAACTTTTACGTTCAACCCTATGCCTTTTGCCACGTATTCCTCCGTTACGACAAGTCGATACTCATACCTCACATTTCCCGGCAGTTTCATGGTATCCCCCATGGCAAGAAACATTAAAAATATTGAGAATGAAAAAATGTTTAGATCTGAATGGGACGCAACCTTGGAAAAATGGGGCCGCCGAGATTGACAGAATAAATAGCATTGTGGAACAGATTTGCCAATCGGAGATTTTTCAGGGCACAGAGAAAGAGAGGATAAAGGAGTTAGTAGAAAGATGGTTTGAGGCAGGCCACTGGTGGGAGCCAAGCCCACAGGAGCTTATCTTATTCCTGGAGGGAGAACTATGAGACAGGGCAGCATGATAATGATGAGCAAGCTACCGCATACGGCGCTTCTCATAATGTTTCAAAATGAGGAGCTAAGGAGGGAAGGAGATGATCTACTACATTAAAGATCTGAAGACAAAGAAAGTGATAGATTCAGCACAGAGCTTTGAGGAAGCGCTTGAGAAGTTGAAAGCGCTTGGGAGTGGCATCATAGAGATACTATGACGACAGTCACAAGTGCAGTAATAGAAACGTTTCAAAAAGGTGTCGCCCTAACACCGAAAGAAGTATTTTACATACTGCGCAATAGAGGCATCCAAACAACATATAAATCTGTGAGCAAAATAGTTTCAAGGCTTTATTACCGGGGCATTCTTGACCGTTCTGGAGGGCAATATATTTTTTCTCCAGGAGGGCGACACTCCGTTTCAAACAGGGCGACACAGGGCGACACTTTGAGGGTACAGGGCGACACCCAAAAAGTCAGGTCTACAACTAATTTTCCAAGCAAAGCCGTTTCAAATTCTAAAAAAGTGAAACGAAACGGCATTAGGAGTAAGCTCATAAGGAGGTTCTTGGCGATTCTTATGAACAACAATATAGAATTTTTTGATTCTGACAAGTTCTATGATTCACTGAAATACAAATATCATTTCCCGCTCAACCGAAACACTTATAGAGTGATTATATATCGTTTGAAACGCCGTGGTTTTCTTAATTTCAGATACAATAGATACTATGTAAATCTGCCTGGGATAAGAGAATTTTTCAGCGTTTCAAATTCTCCAGAGAGGGGTGCGACCACCCCAGGGGTACCAAAAACTGCAGTTGTTAGCGAGTTGCAGAAGCACGGGGGTACCCTGTCGCCTGTTTCAATTCGAGTAAGCGAGCATGCTCCAAGAGTGGACATTCAAATTTCTCCCTGGAGATTGAAAGAGCTTATAGAGAGATACCATCTCAAACCGATCAACCCGAAGGATCCATCGAGAAAGATGCGTTTCACGGGGCGACACCTTAACGCAATAATCACAAAGAACGGGTATGTGATGATAACGCCGAAGGATGAACTATGGCTTCAAGAAGTAAGGGAAGTGTTTGGAGAAGAGGCGGCAGTATTAGCGAAGATAAGAGGGGCAATGAAGCATAAAGAGTACTCACTTGGAGATATAATAAAGATATACAAGGGCAACAATTTAAAATCACAGGTAGATTTTTCAGAGTTTAGTGATGGAGATATAGGCTTCCAGGGCGATGCAGAAAAGGTAGAGATAGCAAGTGAGCTTTTCATGCAGAACATAGCGGGCAGTGCTTTCTGGAGTGCTTATTTTGCGGATGTCTTGGTTGAATTAGACAGGACAACAAAAGAGATGAAAGAATATTTCTACAAGATAGGGGAGGAGACGAAAGCACAGTTATTCCTCAATTCTCAGGCAGCAAATGCGATAATAAGATCAACAGAGGAAATAAAGAATGTGATGCGTGAATTTGTAGATATTTTGAAGAACATACACAATGAGAATCTGGCCGGTGGCGAGGTGGAGGGCTACGCATGAGGATTCCACGCAGGTTAATATTGAGCGTATATCGTGATTTAGCATCGAAGCAGGAGAGCGTGACGCAATTTGATGTACATCTTGAGATTTCAAGGCGCTTAGGGAGGAGGCTTGAAATTGGGGAAAAGATAAGGATAACGAGGGTGCTTCTGGAGGAGCTTGGTGTCAAGGGAGAGCGCCAGGAGGGCAGTTACCGCATCCTTCTATTTTGATATATAAATTTTTTCAAACTTCTATATATATTGCTTCGCTACTATATATAAGTATATGGATGAGTTTAAAACTTCGTCCAGACCGCTGAGAGTTGCGATTTTTACGCTCTTAGCGGTAGTGCTGTTCAGCGTTTTGTTTTTCTCTCCCTTTGCTGCAGCAGACAACGTTCCGCAAGGACTCACGGCCACATACTCAAACGGCAACGTCACGCTTTCCTGGAATCCCGTTGAAAACGCAACATTGTACAAGATTTACAGAGGCTTAAGCTCGGGCAATGAGAGCTATTATGGCAATACTACCAATACCACTTTCATTGACTCAAACGTTTCGGCGGGGCACACTTATTACTACTACGTCACGGCGGTAGTGAACGGCAACGAAACTAACAAGAGTGCAGAAGTGTACATCACGATTTCTGACAACAGCGGTGGCGCAGGCACGGTGATAAAGAAGTATCTGAAGTTCAACTCCTACATGCTCTACACTGCGCTGTTCCTGCTCGCAGCCGCTATCCCGCTCTGGGCCTTCGGCGCCCGCACGCATAAAGACGTGGCCAAGTACGCTCTCTTGCTCGGCATAATACTGCTTCTGTTTTCCTGGGGCACCGCATACTTCAACACGAACATTCAGAACATCACGCTCTTCAATCAGACCTTGAACACGCTGCTTGTCGCTGTCGGCGTGCTCATGCTCATCGTTGGCGTTGTGATTTACATAGCGAGAGAGAAGAAGCATGAGGACGTTGCAAAATTCTCAGCTGTCTTCGGTCTGCTCCTGCTCTTCTTCGCCTGGCTGATCCAGTACCTCCAGTAGCGGAGGTGAGCGCTATGGAAGCAGAGCACAAGGTTGCCCTCGCACTTCTCATCTCTCTTTTAGTCATCTTCGGTTCCTTCATAGCGCTGATTACAGCGGTGCACGGTGAGGAAGCCACATCTTCAGGATGGAAATACTACAAAGAAATCGATATTAGCTTGAACACAACCCTTGTCCAGAACAGCACAATAATTCGCTTCAAGCTTATCAACTCCACTGGTACAGATGATCCAGCAAATCACACATTATACACACCTTCGCAGAATTTTCCATTTGATCTTCGCTTCACGCTCTCATCCCCAGACACTCCACTTCCACAGTTCTTAGATTACTATGATATCGTGAACGGCAACAAGGTTATCAAGAAAGATATAGTGTATGCATATGTCAAGATTCCAAAGAGCACAACAAAATTCTACCTTTACTATGATAATCCATCTGCACAGATTTACAGCGACGGTTCTGCGGTGTTTGATCATTTTGATGATTTCAACTATAATAGCACAACAGATAGCAAATTCACAAATTTATACACTGTAAGCAGTACAACCGCTGGTAAAGCTAATATTTCTAATTCTATATTAGAACTTAGTTTGATAGGAAACGGTTATTCGAATTCAGTTTCTGTGGCAACACAGAATCCAGTCATAACTGATTTAACACAAAATACAAACAATTATGCACTTTTAGTTGTGAAATTTAATTTGCGGCAAGACACTGATCCATATCCATATGGGCGTTTTGGACTTAGTACCACAACAACATATGACTCATCAACACAACCAACAGATGCAATATTCTCCCCGTCACAACGTTACTCAGTTCTCTATTTCTTAGGAAACAGTGTGAATGCCTCAGCAGTTACAGTAGGACGTTGGTATATAGACCAGATGACTCTCAAACAAAATATACTATATAACAACTATAGCGATTACTCAACAGAAATAAATTCTTATAATAATCAGTCATCACTTACTACCCAAAGCAGTTTCTATTTTATTGTTGGTATTGCTATGACGCCTGCGCAGACTTACACTCTCGACATCGATTATTTCGGCGTGGCGTTGCTACAAGATGTGAACTACAACCTCACAGCAAAAACACTTCAGGTAAGCGATCCCAGCAATGATACAGGCAGCGGAGGCGGCTCAGGCAATCCCAACAGCGGCGGAATCTGGGACAGCATACAGAACTTCATCTCGCAGGCAGGCGAGTTTGTGCAGAAGCACTTCTTCACGCTCATCTTCGCAGCTCTCGCAGTAATCTCGCTCTTTGCCCGCAACGGAAAGGCGTTCATATTCTTCGCATTGCTGGCAGTTGCAGCGTACTACGTAATCGATCCGCACATCTCAATCTCGCAGCTGTTCCAGGGAGGTGGTAAGATGCCTTTTGACTTCATCACCCTCACCATTTTCATAGCTATTTCCTTTTTCATCGCCGTCGTCGTGGCAGTGATAATGAAATTACTCGTTGCCCGCTTTGTTCCATTTCTCGCAGCGATTCCATTCTGGGGCTGGATCATAATCATCGTACTCGCAACCTTCGCACTGCAGAGCTTCCATGTCGACGTTGCGGGCGCATATGCAAGAATGTTGAGAGGCATGGCACGCTATCTGGAGAACGGGGGTGTTTTCTATGTCTAAAGCGTCTAAAGTGGGAGCAATTGTAGCGCTTGCGGGAGCGCTAATCTTCTTTTTCGGAGTGTACATATTACCCTTTGGTACTGATTTTTGGATGTACATCTGGGTCGAGAAGATCTTCAAGGGCAACTGGCTCTACGGAGACATTGCCGCCAATGCAGCGGCGATATTTCTCATTCTCATCGGAGCTGCTCTAATGCTGCATGAACGTCACAAAACAAGAGATGAAGAGGATGAAGATGAGGACATTATCCTGGTGAGGGTTCCCAAAAAGAGCACCAAGCGCAAGAAGAAGGGGGTGTTCAAGAGATGAAGCGCATCATCTCCATACTCATCATCATCCTCATGCTGCTGTCCTCCACCCCTCTCTTTTTTTCTTCGCCAGCGAAGGCTATGATCGATGGTGGCGGAGATACAGGGCCAACCCCAGGACACTATGAAGTTTATGATCCACTAAGAAAATATGTTCCAGGAACGGAAATCAGGGAAGATTGGGTAGGCTTCATTAACAACGATGCGTATGAAAGTGGCATAATTAAAGAGCCATACAAGTTCTTTGCATCTATCTGGGGAGGCTATAGCAATCAGCGTGTAGCGGTAAGTTTCTTTCTTGCCTATGCGCATGTTTATGCCGGTCAAGTAGACATAGACCAGAATGCACATTTCACGATTTTACAAAAGAAAGAGTGGGCAGATTCCTGGAACGATGAGAATCACAATGTACATATGATGAATGTATCTGCAAGTTTTCTCAGTGGGTATCTAACAACAAATGGCACAAAGGAAACTGGGTACTATGCAAACGCATCATTTCTAACATCATCATCAGATTTTCATCCTGGCATATTCGAGATAGATGTTCAGATCTTCGTATCAAATGAAGGCTACAAAACGGTGGCAAAGATCTGGGGCATTTTTGTCACAGGAGAGGCAACCGTGAATGATATTCACGATGCAGCTAACTGGAATGCCGATGAGCAACCATATACTTCCATCACTCTCTCTGTAGGTGAAGGGATCTGGCATGTCACATTATGGTATGCAGATAAATCTCCACCTATATATGTAGAGTACGGGCAGGTCAATACAAAAAGCCACCCCAATGCGCATATCGTTAAGGACTTTGGAAATTTCTCGCCAAGCAATCCACCGCCAAATCCCTTGCGCTACAACTTTACTGCAAATGATAGCAACGGAGTATATGTATGGATCATTACCTCCTATTGGGGCAATGCTATGCTATACTCTTACTCCTGGACAGTTTATAACAATAAACCCAATGCCAATCCGCCATCGATAAGTGTAGAGAGACAAGGAACTTTTGTACAAGGAATGACGGTGCATTTCTATATCAAAGTAAAAGATAACAACTCGACAAAGATCAGGATCTGGGTAGTGGCCTGGTTCGGCAACAACAAGATACAGATGCCCGATCCAACGACGGATCTTATTGTTGCGTATTTCAAACCATTCGAAACTGTAAACCCAGGGACGGTGGATTATGCACAGCAGTTGAACTACTATGGCAACATCAATCTAAATATCTTTGCAGAAGATGATGAGGGAAATCTCAACATCACAAGGGTACAGTATTATGTAGACAAAGCAAACGGCGGGGGATATACGATACTTCCCTCCTGGCTCCAGATGCCCTGGGATGATACAGTGCATCTAGTGATATTCGCAATAGGTATTGTCTTCACGCTATTTACAAGAAATCCATTAATGCGCATTATCGGCCTTGCCCTGATAGCTTTGTCTTTCATCAGTTTCGATTATTTACACTCAAAGATAGATAGCCTTATGCCACATTTGCCGGGGGTGATATTACGAATATAAAGCTGATGCCCCTCCTTCTTTTCTCTTTTCTTTTAATTGTACCAGCATCCGCAGCGATAACACCCTCGCAGAACACATATGCAATAATCCACACGGACGAGGGCAGATTTAGCGAAGTAATCACAGTTAACAATTCAGTCTATATTCTCTTTGACACATCAATCTATGCCTACAACATCAGCACAGCAGAATTTCAGCGTAAGTTTGACATCGGCTTGAATTACATTGGTGTGGATTTTGCATACGATAACGGGAGCTTCTACATCGCCGGGTACCAGGTCAAGAGGCATATTTATAACAGCAGTAGTGGAGGCGGTGGTAATGTTCCCGTGATTACCTGCCCGATACCCACAGATGTAGACTTTGACATTTTCAATTTCACTGTATGGCAAACAAATTCACAGTTTGGGATAATCAAAGAGATTACACTGAGCAAAGAGCTATACGGAAAATACTATAGCACAGCTATTAACTCTATGTTTGTAGCGTTTGGCAAAGAGCTTGTGGTTGCAATCACAGGTTACAGTGAATCTGATCTCTCAACTCCAGAAAGCTATGTTTATATCGTTGATTTCTCAACAGGGGCATTCATACAGAAACTGAATTTTACTGAGAGAATTACGGATCTTGCATATTACAATAGCAGCTATTATATCAATCTGGGAGGTACAAAAATCAATGTTTACGATTCACAGCTGAACTTTGTGAAATCATACGAAGATACAGTTTACGGGATGCACATTGTGAACATGGATTTTGATAACGGATATGCGTATCTGGTGGGGCACGGCACAGATTCACATGGTAATCACGGTGCAATTTATGAAGTACTCACAGCAGATTTAAGCACGAATGTCTACTATCTCTTTTTCAACGATACTCAGCAGTTCAACGCAGTGAAACATTTTCTCAACAGAACATACGTTGTTGGGAATAACAATATTCTCTATGTATTCGATGATGCGACGAATCACATAATCGCAGAGTACAGCAATGATATGAACTATGCTTACAACCTGCATGATAAGTATTACTACAAGGTAGATAACGCACCGGTGCCTCTCAAAGTAGTTGCATTCCGCAACAAGACAGGCGCAGTAAAAGTGATGTGGGGCGGCTATTACGTCGGAGATGACAATTTTATCTATGCGTACCTGATCAGCACGGACAAGCCCGCAAATTGGGATCCGTGGGCCGGTGGCAGCTGGGTTATTCCTCCAGAGCTGCAGGACCTCTGGCAGAAATATAAGCTGTACTTCTTGCTTGGTGGTGGAATATTTCTTTTACTCCTCCTGAGCGGAGGAAGTAGGAGGTGATAGAATGGGTAGGAAGAAAAAGAGTATGTTCTACAAGCCAGCCCGACACAAAAAGCTTGCAGAAATCGTAAATTTAGAGAGCCCAAGCAAGGCCAGATCCGCAGCGAGAAAGCTAAAAGAGCTGTTCAGGAGGGCCAGGACTCGCAAAGAGAAGAGAATCATAAAGCAGGCGACGGTGTTAGCGGCGAACAGAGCGAAAGCGGCGAGAAAGAAAAAGAATCTGAGTAGGAAAGAGAAGCGAGAGTTCGAAGAAATTGCAGATATTTATACAGAGGCATACAAGGGGATGGAGTTATGAAGCCGGAGAAAGAGAAGTATGAGGACCTTTACAGAAATCATGACGAGGGTGATTAGCCGTGAAGGGAGAAGAGATAAAAATCTCAGTAAAAGTCCAGAAAGGCAAGGAGGTGCGGAGATTTTCCACGTTCCGCTATCTCCCTACCTACAAATCCTTTCAAAGATTTTTTGAAGACTTGAAAGCTGAACTGAACGCATTTTTAGATGAATTCCTGAGGAGGTGATATCTGTGGAAGAAGAAACTAAAAAATCTTCGGTTGCAGCTGAGGACCAGGACGAAAAAAATTTAGACGAGAAGATAGCCAGGATTCTGGAGGAGAAATTACCAGAGATCCTGGCCAAGACCGAAGAACTCAAAAAGAAAAAAGAAAACATCGAGAAAGAGAGAATCGAATATGTAAAGAAGATTTGGAGCTATTTCCCCGGAGCGCACACTAAAACCCTCACATTCGAAGAAGTGAAAGAGATAGCAGAGAAATTAGACGAGCTCGCAGCGAAGGTAAAATACACTCCAGTGTTGCCAAAAGAAGCAAAAACAAAGTTTTGGGGAGATAAAAAAGGACGTGGCAAGCGTATAGCACTAATCGCTTTTCTCATAGCGTTGCTGGGGATTACATTATATATCAAAACTTTCATTTGGGGGTGGTAAGCAGTGCGCAAGATTTCACAGTATTTCAAGCCCAAGCCAAAAGAGAAGGAAAATAAATACATCAAAACCTCGTACTGGTACTATCTTTTCGTTGTGGCTCTTTTCATTGCAACTTTAGGAGTAGCCCTTCTCTGGCCAGAGCAGATCTCAGCCCTCTGGTTTGAATTCTGGCTCCTGGTCCTGCAGTTCCTCCATACCCCAGTAATTTTCCAGATGTGGTGGTTCATTCCCTTCGTGTTTGTGGTGGCGTGGCTCGGCTGGCTATTCATGCCGGTAGTGGAGATTCCTTGGGTCGAGGACAGTTATTTCTATCGCAAGACCTGGGAGGAAGGAGATCTTCGCTATTTCAGGACTTTTGGGGGCTACACTCTTGTTATGCATAGAAAGATAGTGAAGCGCAAGGGTCTGAGATGGAGAACTCAGGCCCCAGTCTCCCGGACTCCACAAGGTACGCTTATAGTTTACCAGACTACAAAGTTAGAAGTGAATACATCATTGATGTGGAAACGGGTGGCAGAATCACTAATTGAAGAGCTGAAGAAGTACAGGGCAGAGAAGGAGCGCAAAGAAACCTCACTAACGCTTGAGGAGCTGATCAAAATAGAGCAGGCAAGGCACGGCGGGGGTGAGAAATCCACATGACCCGGAAATTCGCCCTTTTCCTTACCCTTTTTTTCGCTGTAACCCTGGGTTTTTCACCGCAAACTCAAGCATCTAATGGATCAAATTTCGTGGTTTTCAGAGCCAACATAAGCCCGATGTACATTATGAACGTCAGCGCTCCCATCCAGGTTCTTGCCATTCCATTCCAGAGTAACAAGCCCGTATATGCTACCCTCCAGATTCACGTGAAAATTCAAGGCATAAATGTAAATTACAGCTATGATCAGATTTTTCCAATTCGCACAGGAGTGCAGCAAACAATCTATCTCCCGGCCATGCAACAGGGCCACTACGCCATAGTCACGTGGGCAGAGTACAAGGGTATAAAATCAAAGATCATCAGTGAGGATTTCGGCGTGGTCCCGGCCCCATTGCCCTATGAATGTTATTTCAGCAACGATGGCTCTAAGATCCATTTCAAAAGCAAAGTTCTCAATAGCACCGGCCAGATAGATCCCAATACAACATTCAGATTAGAAATATATCTCTGGGACGGCTCACAGCAAAGCTTAGTGAGCGTGTACAACAATGTAACGAATCTCACAATAAATGTCTCGCCAAATTGGCGCACAGGAATATTGATCGTTGATGTAGTGGATCAATACGGTTGGCGCAACGGAATGAGCATAAACCTCCAGGCGTTCCAGTTCCAGGGTTATCCCGTTGAATACGATTATCAGCAAGCACACCGCTACCCGGCGGCCGGCCGTTCTTGGACTTGGTATCTAGGCGTTGTGATTATAGCCCTGATTCTGGCAGTAATAGGAAAGAGGGTGTTGGGAAATGGTGGAAGTGGAGAAGAGTAAGGGGAGCGTATATCAGCAGTGGCATGCGGCCCTCTTAGAAAATTACATCTTAGTTGTAAATCTAGCAATAAAGAAGCTCGCATCATTACCCTCCAGTGAGTTTTACATACCTGATGGGGACATAGACGACCTTAGAGAACTTGCCGAATTTTTTGAAGTTGAAATCCCACAGGACGAGGATTTGAAGAACATCAGCACATTCAAAAAATACCTGGGCAAAATTAAGAACAAGGCCAAGAAAACAATCCTGGAGGATCTGAGACCAGTGGATCCGTATGCTCAGCTTGTTAATGTGTTCAAAGAAGGGGATTTGAGGCAGATGGAGGGTGAGAAAGTATGAGCTACACATATGTTTCTCAGAAACTGCGAGAATATGATTTTTACCTCAGAGAGGCCCGCTTACTCCCTTCAGATTTAGATCCAAAGCTTAGAGCTGCGATCTTGATGATAGAGGAGGGTTACAGGCGTGGAGATCTGGACAGGCGCAAGGCGGTGGTATTTGGGGCACTGTTCAGGCATAGATTTGGCTATAAGTACAGAGTTATAAGTGACAAACATTTGGTGATAATCCCACGCTCCAGGGACGAGCTGATGAAAGTATTTATGGCATATCCGCAGCTTATGGCGATAATCGGAAATCGCCATGCCGGGAAGACAATAACGTCCTGGACCATAGCGCTTGATTTCCTGGAAAGGAAAGAGAATGCAAAGCTATACATCTACGGAGATGTGGATGGGCTGGGAGAGCAGATAATAAAAGAGAGGCCAGATTTAGATGAGAGAATAATAATCAAGAAAGATTACAGTCTTCCTCCAAAGGATGGCAAGGACAAGATTGTAGTTTATAATGAGATAGGAGAATCTCTCATCTCGAAGAGGGCCTTATCCACATCGAATCTTGAAGCGAATCTTCAAGCCTTCCGCTCCAGGCACTTACGCACCTGGGTAATCTACAACGTTATACGTCTCTCCTCTCTGGAGGGGGTACTCAGAGAGACAGCAGATATAAAAATGTTCAAGTGGCTTTCTCCAGAGCTCATCAGCAATGCAATGATGAATCTCCCGAAAGCATGGGGTGAGCTTTTGAAAATTACCGCATCCCTAAACATCAACGAGAATCTTGTTATAGCGCCTGTGCAGGGCAAGGGAGTCAAGATATTTTTGCACGAAACGAACCCCCCGGTGTGGTTGTTAGAGGCGCATCGCAAGGCCAAGAAGAATACTGCACTGATGATGATCAAAAGTGAGCGTGAGCGGTATATTGTGCAGCGTTGCGGAGAGCTCAGTGAAAAAGGATTAACAGCATCGGAAATACAGAGGATCTTAGAGCGTGAGGGCATAAAGCTGACGAAGAGGAGCATACAGCTCAAGATAAAGAAATGGAGGAAGCACACAGGTCTGGAGGAAAATGGCGAAAAAAATAAATAGAAAGGAGGTGATAGATTTATGAAATGGAAAGGAAAAGTAGCCACTATAATAAGCATTTTTGGAACTATTATCGTGGTAGAAGCAGTAGGATTAGGACAATACATAGCTTCGGCTCTAACTATGGATACCCCACAGAAGAGATATACCTGGGGGATAATTGGAGCTGGAGTATTGGCCTTCCTGATGGTGGTGAATTATTCACTATACAAAAGAGCAATAAAGAAGAAAAGGGGGTATGCCTCATGAATAAGGGCGGTATGTTAATAATACTGCTGCATCTCATAGGCATAGGATTTTTCTTGTGGATAGCTATACAAGCATGGATGGAGTTGCATGGCTTCCCGTAATATGAGAGCAATAATCTATGCCCGGGTCTCGACGGAAGAGCAGAAGCGAAAGGGCTACAGCATAGAGGCTCAGCTTGAGGCATGCAGGGCCTACGCAAAGGCCAAAGGATGGAACGTGGTTCTGGAGTATAAAGAGCCAAAAACCGCCAAAACTGGGAGCTTACAGAGGAGAAAAGAGCTTAATAAAGCTTTGAATTTAATTGAGGAGGGGGGAGCTGACATGCTCATAACCTGGAGGCTCGACAGGATCACAAGAAGCGTTAATGATTTCACTAAGATTGTGGAGAAGATAGGGCCTAAAATTGCATCGGTGACTGAAGGACTGGACATGAGTACACCATCAGGTCGGCTTCTTGCTCATATACTGGTCTCCTTTGCACAGTATGAGCGAGAGAGTAATTCAGAGCGCACTAAGTTAGGAATGGAAAAGGCCAGGAAAGCTGGGAAGCGCATAGGGAGACCCCCTAAAATATCTGATCAACTAAAAGAACAGATTCTAAACCTGAGGAAAAAGGGTTATACCCTCAAAGAGATTTCAGAGAAGACAGGAATCAAGTATAGCACAGTAAAAACAATCTGTTACCGTGCCGGTGTCTGACAAAAAAATTTCGCTCCTTTTTCGCACCTTATTTCTTCAAAAGGTTCCTTTTGAAACCATTTTGATGTTGAAAATCCTGTTCTATACTTAATTTCTGAAAATCTAACTTTCATCCTTCCTGGAGGGCAAAGCGAAAAGTTTTCACCCTCTATGTAATATGTATATATAGATATTAGATGCATCTGCCCTTAAATGGGAATTGGCGTATAGTACACGCCAATAATTATCCATTTGTTCCATCTGCTTTCCGTACCCATTACAAAATAGGCGTGATACTTATTTGTGAATTCATCAAGATATTTTTGCTTTACTTTTTCAAAGATCTCCTCATGAGTCAAATCTATACCTTTTTTGTTATGATAATAGTCCCTAATTCCCCTCCATAATTGCAGCAATTCCCAATCCTCACACATCATATTATGTCCTTTGCACCTATAATTATCACATTTAAACTGATATCCAAACCTATATGGAATATGTTCAATAGGTCTAATTTCTCCATATGATTTCCCGGTGTTGAAGAAATCTAATGTTTTCTGCGTATCATTTAATAGTTCTCTTTCCCATTTATTCCCAACCAATTCTTTTGGAGTCATTGTGAAATCATAGATTTCTCTCGGCTTAATAACACCAAGTGAAATTTTTTCTTTCTCTTTAAGCTCTTCTAATTGCTCCACAGAATCATACATAACCTCTTTCACAATGGAATTTCGAGCTCTCCAAATATCATCTGTCAATTGTCTCCCTTTGTATGCAAGAGAATCATCCAATATTCTAAATCGTTCAAATCTCACCTTGTAACTATCACTTCTTTTCAATTTTTCATTTGATTTTTTAATTTCAACTCTTATCTTAGTAAATTTTTTAAGACCCTCATAGTGAGATTTATAAAAATCAAAAGGTACGGGATACATTCTAATAAGCTGATAGCTACCATCATTTTTTTCCCATATTGCAGCTGTACATATAAGGACCTTATAAGTTCTACTTAACACAGGATATGTTTTTATAAACAAATAAACATCTGCAGAGATCCAATCAGTGCTCAATATGTACCACCTCATAACCTCGTTTTTCCAATTCTTCAGCAATTATTTTTCTATGGCATATATTCCAATCTTTCTCATAACATAAGAGTAAAGTTCTACCATTGTTTATCAGCTTCATTAATAATTTGAAAGCTTTTCTCTGATTTCTTAAATATCTTCTATATTTTTCAAAAAAGGCCTCATATCCATCACTAGTTATTATATTTCTCAACGATTTGGGAGCACCAACCCTAGGTATATTATAATAGAAAATACCCGCTTCTTCTAGCACTTTATCCAGGTACCCACTTCTAAACACGGGATTTGCACTCCAAGGAGTATTTCGCACATCAATAACTTGTTGTATCCTATACTTCTTGAGTATCTCTTTAAATTTTTTCAGAGATAACCCTTCATATCCTAGAGTATAGACCTTTGGAGTAGACAGAAATATTCCAGAAGAGTTGGGAAACAGATACACGGAATCTCCTATCTCCCACCCCATAGATTCCATCAATTTTTTGGGGATATTGATATAAGCTGCACCTTTGCCATTCACAATTCTTCTTTTGTATTCTTTCATAGTAAGAGATAGTTGGGATCGGATATATATAATTTTCCTCCTCGGGATTTAAATAATTTAATAAAAACAATTGAAAATAATTAAGGTTCGAGATAGAATCTCACTCCTGTATTAGAGTATGGGAGACCAAGCCCAGCACATGTTCCATACGCATACCTATCGCCGCCGATTTTGGCCAAGAGGATATTTTCTATACCCCTGCTTGAAAAAATCGCTCAGAGGAATTTTAAAAGTGTGGCGAATAAAAATAAAAGGGGGTGGAGGTGCTGGTCAGCGTGATGATTTTATTCTCTGCCTTCTTGCATGTCCAGCGCCTAAAACTCCAATAGCAAGTACTATGAGTATAATAAAACCAATAGATAACCCATTCCAAAAAGTAAGATCGTGAATAAAGTTCTTGGGAGTTTTGATATTCATCGACTCATAGAAGAGTAGGATTATCAGGCCATAAGATAAGTTGAAGATATGTAAAAGCGCAAGAGAAGTGAATGCCATAGCAGCGCCCATTTCACCATTTCCACTTTTGTAAAACCTCCAAACAAATCTTATTCCCACAAGAATAAATACAATCTCAAAGAATAAAATAATTCCATACGCCGCACCTAGGCCTTTTAAAGCAGTAAACCTTCCAATACTTGATGTTAAAACAGAGTACAAACGTGTATATCCCAGATATATGAGGGCAAATCCTATTAAGGTGATGAAAACCATTAACACCACACTTGCCCAGCGATAAACCTCTAGGATTTCAATCTCTGTTTTTTCTCTCTTCACCCTCTTGTTATTTGATTTTAGTTCTATTACCTCGATATCCTCATCCTCTTCCATAACATCAACTCCTTTGCAGATTGATATTTATCGTGTCAGAAAGGTCTAAATCGCATCCACTTAGGGTTATTTTTGCTTTATATGAGCCATAAGCAAAAGGTTGATAAATATAAATAATGGTGGTTACCAATTTATTCGGATCTACCTCCTTAACGGGTTTTTCTCCCACTATAGCACCATTTGATTTGTCACCAATTTCCCAGAAAATATATCTATAATAGAAAGGGGTCTCACCCTTTACTCTGAAAGAAAACTTAATAGAAACGAGCATTGCGTTGTTACTCTCTTTTTTATAGTTTACCGACCAACCTGTTATGTCAAGAGAAGGTTGTGTGAAATTTATTTTAAAAACAGTATCTAGTTTCGAGAAAGGGTAGTATCCAAGATTTGGATCGAATGCTCCACCTAAGCCCACATAATAAGTTCCAACAAAATTTATTGGCACATGGAAATAGATATCCAGATAGCCTCCACCCTCACCATAGACAATATCTTTTCCTACCATTTTCTTTTGGGAATCATAAACATACACATTATATTCATTTGTTATGGCGGAGGGAGGCATGTTGAATTTCAATCTTAAAGTAGTAGTGTTCCAATGATGTCCATAAACTGCAGTATAATCATTTACCACCTTATAATCTATTAACTTAATATTTTGCTTGTTTTCACTGTTGTGAAGACTAACAAACACAAAAACTGAGATCAATAATGCAACAACTATTATGACACTTACATATAACCATAAATGTTTCACGGCATCATCCCTCCTGTGATGCTTTTTCCTCGCTGGTTTGTCCAGTCTCTTTACTGTGGGTTAAGAAGGTTACGAATATAAGAATACCACCCACAATGAAGAGGATCCAGAGAAAGTTTTGATAGCCAATTAATGTGTTAGTGAGTGTCTGATAGTTAGAGGTGATATTCTTGGATTCATTATACAATGAGTTATAGGTCATCATCATCATCCAAAAGGTAGAACTTAGAGATATGCCGAATAATGCGAGGGCAGTAATATAAAATCCTGCACTTGTTAGGATATGCTTCTTTTTGAATGCTGCCACTACAGCAGTTATCAATCCTATAAGAGCAAATACCAAGCCCCCCACAACGGAAAGATTCCATAAGTTCAATGCGACTTTACTATACTTATACAGCATTCTCTCTCCCATATCAGGATGCGATGAGAAATATTGAATAACTGTGTTGGAAGAAGCCTTAAAGCTCCAGATTGCCAGGAGTATGGCCAGAATAACAAATATAGCACCTAATATCAAAGATATGATGTAGTAATATATAATCTTGCTTTGAATAGTGGTTTTCTTAACTTCCAGTTGATGTCCACAATAAGGGCATATCTTCCAGTCAGGCTGGATTTCATGCCCGCAATAAGGACAATACTTTGGTTTATCCATTTTTACATCCTCCAGGGTTTGCATGTTTTTAGTGTTATTTAACCTTTACCCTGGCAAATTCTCAAAGAGCCATGGCTTATCTTGAGCAAGAGAGGCTATAATATCTTTGAGATCCTCATCCTCAGGATAAGTGAGCAAAATATTCTCTACGAGATCCTTCATTAGCTTTGCCGGGAGGTCTATGGTGTGAGGGCCTATTTCTATCACGTATCTATCATCATATCTTCGAATATTCAGAAAATCGGCCTCATCTATACCCTTAAATTCCATAACACGGGTTATTTGCTCTCCCCCGGAAAGCAGGAAGGAGAATCTTACCAGATTATCTTTCATTTCCTTCCACCTCCTTCACGAATATTTTGATATCTTTCTTAAGAATTACTGCATCCTTTCCATCCATCTTCGTTATTTCAATGATACCCGGAATCACCATTTTCATTAGGTGTGCCCTGATATTGCCGTGAGTCATTCTTACTCCGAATTTTTTCTCTAATTCTCTCATCAAGTCCCCAATGGTCATGGCTTTGTGCTTCCGTAGGATAACCATCACCATGTATCGGATGTGGTGAGAGATAGCGTCTGCAAGGTTCTCTACCTCGTACGGATTTTCAATTTCGTCATAGTCCAACATCGTTAAGACATGCATCCAAAAGTATTTATAGGATGATGTATTAATGTATAGATGTATAAAAGTTTATACATATTGAGGTGAGAACATGGAGGAAAAAACAATAAGGGTTGAGGAAGCGGTTTGGGCCAAACTTATGCACATAAAACTTGTAGAAAGGAAGAAAAGCCTCAATGATGTGATAGCCGAACTTTTAGAAGAACACACCGCAATCACAAGCCCGGCGCAGTCTATGGAATCCCCGCAGGAGGTGGCCACGGATGCGTGAGTGGCATTCAGAGACCTTTGAGTTTAAAGAGATACTGGCGCACAGCCTCCCGAACAAATTCAGAATAAGAGGAATAGCCAAGTTCGGGATGCTCTTTGATAAAATTTTCAATCTCTTCTATAAGGTCAGAAGGCAGAGAGATAGTGCGATATTTTTGAGGAGGCATGGATGGCGTAACAGAGCCATAAGGTATAATCTTTATTACGCCATTCATGGCGTAACAATTAAATACATCCATTGCGTTATACATGGCGTAAGGTGGTTTAAATGGAGAGTGGTAGCGTGGTAAAAGGTTGGCGGACGGTGTCTTTACCAGAATCTCTTTTGAAAGATGTTGAGAAAATAGTGGCTTCTGGAAGGTACAGCAGTTTATCAGAGTTCATAAGAGAAGCTGTACGTGAAAAGCTAAAAGAGATAACAAAAGAGGGGGTAGATTCCAATGCGTGACTGGTGGAGAGTAGGAGATGTAGTATACAAGCTGAGCATGATTGGAGCTGGCACATTCTTGGTTTACGGAGATGTGCATAATGCAGAGTTGTTTTTGGGCGTTGCCACTTTGGGATTGATTTTCTATGCATTGGATTGGAGAATAAGGAGGGAATCAAGATGATTCATTTCCGATGGAAATGGATATGTAGTCCTGCAAAGAAGGTTGAAGCCACGATCAAAGCCAATATAATAGACCATCCGATAGTAACCTCAGGCTCCCAATACCAATATGTTCCATGCAAAATTTCCCAAAATCCCAAAAGAGCAAGTATAAAAACTATAAAGAAAATCATCAAATTCTCCCAGAATTGGGGCCTAACTTGCGGGGACATGGCCACTCACTTCTCCCGGGACTTCTCGTATTCCTCAATGAGTTTTTTCACAACATCATTGAATGTCAGGACTTTAAACTCAAATCTCAGATCCGCAAGTTTTTCGTACACATCCCGATGGAGGCGTATCTGGACATATTCTTTTCCCTCTTTTGGCCCTCCCTTTGTTCTTGGTGACATGGTTCACTCCTCCTGCGACTCAGAGATTTCAATGAGTTTCCGTATCAGTTCATCAAAAGTTTCACATTCTAACTTGAACTTCAACTTCCTTAATTTCTCATACGTTTCCTTAGAAACACGTATTTGCGGATATTCTGATTTGGGCTTGCCTCTTACACCCGGCATAGTAGATAACATGGACATTGAAGACATTAAGTTTTTGTCATTAGTAATGACATCATCGACAGATTTATTAAGGAGGAATGCATGATGTTATCTACAACATCGACAAAAAAGGAGGTGAAGAAGGCTATGCAAGTAAGAATAAGTATGGAGGATTGGAAGCGTCTAAAGAAAGTGATGCACAGAGAAGAGCTCGACACATTAGGGCAAGCGGTGAATTATCTTTTAAACTTTTATGAGCAGCACCGGGGGGTGGAATCCAATGCCTGACCAAACTCTGTGGGAGTATGCAATGAAGAGCAATGGAATAAAAATACTTCTGATGGTTCTCTCAATAATCTCGATAATAACCGTCGCAGTGTCTGCATTTGTGAGGGATATCGTGGGCACACTTTTTTTCTACGGTACTTTGATAATAATGATGTGGGCTATGTATTTCTTGCTTGCGGCAAACTCGTATGACAACAAAAGAAGAAAAGAGAGGGTTGAGAAGCTGAAGGAGCTCGCAAGGGATTTATTTGGAGAGAGAGGAGAAGAACTCATTGAAGTTTCTGAGGAGGTGCTTTGATTATGTCCGAGCGAAATCTCCCTACCCAGATTTTCCCGGAGCCGCTGATCCAGGAGATCATAGACACGATTTTTGTAGAAGAAGCCCCGCACCGTCCAGATTTGATGTATCTTGAATATGAAGAGATCGAGGCGATAGTAAGGCTCACGATTCTGCAGTTAGAGAAGTGGGCGCTTTTTGATGAAGAGAAGCTTGAGAACCTGGACATTCTGGATGAGATAATCGAAGAGATTGAGAAGATAAAAGACGGTGAGGACGAGTATGGGGGTGGAATAATCATATGACGCTAAAAGCCCAGCTCAGGCTGGACGATTACACTGACCCCTTTGCCACCTTTGTTTTGCCTCGCTACTATGAAGGCAGGCCGGTCTATGAGTATCTTCAAGTTGTAGCCTTGAAGCTTGCGGCAGAGAATGGGGACATAACCTCTGATGATTTGCGTAATTTTGTGCCTCCAGGAAAGAATAGAAAAGTGCTGGGTGCAGTACTTGGAGCTCTAAGGCGTAAAGGTTACTTAGAGCCGGTAAGCCCAACAAAGACAGGAGTTCCAAGTTCACATGGGAGGGTAATCTGGATCTATCGCATCACTGAAGCTGGGTTGAGGTATCTTGAAGAGCTAAAAGCAGAACTGGAGGGATGGGAGTGAGTTATCATCGTGAAGAATTTCTGATGTGGATGTTCAATGAACGCTATAGAAGAGCGACAATAGATGATTACGATCGCAGATTGAGGAGAATATTCCAAGAGATAGATTTAGAAACTGCGACATCTCTGGAGCTTACCAAATGGATCATGAATCAGGAGATGCATCGGGGCAAAGTAGCTCTTAATCATGATATCAAGGCGATAAACGTTTATATGCGTTTTCTGGGCAGAGATATAAAATTGAAAACCTGGCACACACGGAGTGTGAAAGAGAT
Organism: DHVE2 group archaeon; assembly: GCA_026993785.1. Taxonomy (GTDB): domain Archaea; phylum Thermoplasmatota; class Thermoplasmata; order Thermoplasmatales; family Aciduliprofundaceae; genus S014-41. The sequence goes on along the minus strand of JALWRZ010000010.1, from coordinate 75,218 downwards.
ATACATTCCCTCCGATGAGGATATGAAAAAGATATTGAATTTCAGATGGGCAGATCCAGCAATCACCAAGAGAAATCAGCTAATAATACGCTATGCATTTTTGGCGTTAAGGCGTAGAGAAATTGCAAATCTTAACATCTCTGATGTTTCTGAGAACTGGATAAGCATCCGTGATTCTAAGATGAATGTCTCCAGACGCATCCCCATGCCCAAGGAAGTTTGGAGATTAACCCAGGAATATATTCGATATTACCGTATTGCATCGGACAAATATGCGCTTTTCACCACTCCACAGGGCCGTATTCATATTAAAACGATAGGAGCTATTTTCTGGCAGATAGGTAAGGCATTAGGCGTACCTTTGCATGTACATGCTTGTAGGCATTGGAGAGCAGTTGATCTATACCGGAAAGGCGTGGACCTGGAAGCAATCCGACAGTATTTAGGGCATGCATCTTTGTCTACCACTCAGGTATATCTTAAGTCTTTACTCGCTTCAATTACCCTTTCTCAGATTTATGAGAAGGATGATCTATTTGGGGGATATGATGTAAAATCCCGTTCTGTAGAAGAAAAATCAGGAGGTGAGTAAAAATGGTTTGTTCAAATTTGGTTGGGACCGAGAAACTTTTTAGTGGGGCCGCCGAGATTTGAACTCGGGTCGCCACCGCCCCAGGGTGGTAGGATGCCAAGCTACCCTACGGCCCCAGCTTCCAGCATCCTACAAGGGAGTGAATGTAAAAACACATAAAAACCTTTCCCAATGGGAACCACCAGCGGGTTCCCTACGAGGGAGAACCTACGCAACGCCCCGCTGACGCAGGGCTCGCTCGCATCTCAGATGCTCGTTCTCCCCTCTACCCCTCTCCCTTATCTTTAGGGGGTTTAGAAAGGGGGCGGAGCCCCCTTCTTAGCGAAAAGTTTATCTTTTGCATTGAAATACAATCAGTATGAAAAAACTAACACTGGATGATCTCTATAAATTAAGGCTTGTGAGTGATGCAAGAATTTCTCCCTCCGGAAAGCTTCTTGCATTCACTGTGGCAAGGATGGACAGGAAGAAAGATACGTACTTCTCAAAGATCTATCTGTGGGATGGAAAATTAATGGAATTCACCTCAGGGGAGAAGGATAGCATGCCCAGGTTTTCTCAGGATGAGAAATATTTGATATATTCCTCTTCAAAGGACAAAAAGACGGAGCTTAGAAGAATCTCTCTCAAGGGTGGCGAGTCCAAGAGAATAGCCATTATGGAAAAGCTCTTCGATCTCAAGGTGGATGGAAATTATGCCTATTTCCTGGCTCCCGTCGTTAATAAGGAAAAGGATGATGTGAAGAGAATTACACGTATTCCCTTCTATTTCAATGGCAAAGGGTTCATTTATAACAGTAGAGTTCATTTGCACAGGGTTCCTATTAAAGGTGGTAAAGTGGAGAAACTCACAGAGGGTGATTTCGATGTTGTTGCCTACGATGTTCGTGATGGCCTGATAGTCTATGCAACCTCCGAGGATGAAACTAGGCCTTATATGAACAACCTTTATGTGCTCCGAGAGGGAAAAGGAGTAAAGATTTCAAAGAGAGGGGCTAACATATGGACACTAAGTATATCTCCCGATAAAAAGAGAGTTGCAGTATTTCTAAAATTCAGAGAGAGAAGTCTTCTAGAGCATACAAAGCTCTATTTCATGGATATCGAGGGTGGCGATTATGAGCTAGGGTGCAATTTGGACCTTTCTTTCGGTAATGCCCTCAACTCCGATGTAAGATTTGGCTCTGGAAATAATGTGGTGTGGCTCTCTCCTCAAGAGCTTCTCTTTGTTGTAACTGAAGGAGGAACTGCGCCTCTTTATCTATATTCTGCAGGCCAATGCCGCAAGTATTTAGGGGGTAATAGGAGCATAGAATCCTTTGATTATTCAAATGGAGTTCTTGTTTTCACTGCCCAGGATGCCACACATCCACCGGAGCTTTTCCTTTTAAAGAATAATAGGGAAAGGAAAATTACCAATTTCAATAGATTCCTGAGAAATAGAGGATTGAAGGAGCCGGAGAGCTTTTCTTTCAAGGCCTCAGACGGTGTTTCTATCGATGGGTGGTTCTTGCCTGGAGAAGGAAAAAAATATCCCGCAATTTTGGAGATTCATGGAGGACCAAAAACTGCGTATGGCTATGCCTTCATGTTCGAATTCCATTATCTAAATTCCCTAGGGTTTGCTGTGATTTTTACTAATCCACGGGGTAGCGCAGGATACTCGGAGGATTTTGCAGTCAGCATTCAGGGCAAATATGGAGAGAGGGAATATTTGGACCTGATGGAAGCGGTGGATTACGTGCTCAAAAGATACCCAGTGGATAAGGAGAATCTTTTCGTAACTGGAGGATCCTATGGGGGATTCATGACTAACTGGATAGTGGGACATACATCCAGATTCAGAGCTGCGGTCACGCAACGCAGCATAAGCAACCAGCTATCCTTCTGGGGCACCAGCGATATAGGCTCCTGGTTCAACACCGACCAGATAGGCTCGGGCAAGGACCTGTGGGAAGCCACACTTCATTACTGGGAAAAATCTCCCCTTAAATACGCCAAAAATGTAAAAACGCCTCTACTTATAATTCACAGCGAGGAGGATTACCGATGCCCTGTGGAACAGGCATATCAGTTATTCTACGCCCTTAAGATGCTTAAAAAGGATGTCAAAATGATTCTCTTTCCCAAGGAGACTCATGATCTCTCAAGAAGTGGCAAGCCAAAGCACAGGGAAACAAGGTTGCGGGAAATCGCAGATTGGTTCCTTAAGCATAAAAAATGAGTGGGGCCGACCGGATTTGAACCGGCGACCTCCCGGTGTCTGAAGCACCCTTTGGGGGTGAAGCACCTTTTCCAAAGGGGCTCTATCAGCCGGGTGCTCCAACCATGCTAAGCTACGGCCCCAGCGGGTGTGTATTATCTTTCAATATTTAAAACTTTTTTGCCCTCATTTTTTAAGAAGAGATAGGAAATATATGAAGGTAGCTATGAGTCCTGCATATGCACTAGGAGCCACACTTGTGAATATGGATAGGAGTATTCCCCCAAGACCTGCAATCAAAGAGATGAAAAAAGAGAGAACCAATGTACCTTCAAGGGTGGCCGTAAATCTCTTGGCGGCAGCCGCAGGCACTATTAGAAGAGCGTAAACTAATATTGCGCCAACACCTTTTAGAAGGACTACGACTCCCAAGGCAATGAGGATGAAAAGCAGCGTCTCGTAAATATAGGGGTTAATTCCCATGCTCTCTGCCCCATCGGGATCAAATATGGAAAAGAGCAGTCTGCGGCGGAAAAGGAGAAAGAAAAGGAGAATGAGCAGCACTGTGGTAAGCATCCATATAATATCTTCTGAAGAAAGAAGCAGCAGATCTCCTATGATAAGTCCCCATGCCACCGAGGCGTATTCTTTTATCATGGCGAGGAAAAGAATTGCAAGGCTCATGGAGAAGGAGAACATTATGCCAATTGCCACATCAACGTCTTCTTTGCGATGTGATGCAATTCCGATGGCAACCGCGAAGAATATGGAGAAGAGTATCGCGGTAAAAAAAGGATTTACGGGGAAGAGATAGAGAGTGAGATATATTCCAAGGGCAGCACCGGCCAGGGAGCCATGGGCGATGCCACTTACAAAGAATGTGCTTCTTTGAAATACGGAGAAGCTACCCACCGTCGCAGCCACTATGGCTATGAGAAAAACCGCAATTATCCCCCTGAGAACCCAGATATTAATGGTGAACATGGGTATCACTTCCTACCAGATAGCATACATCCCTCTGTCTTATCACAGGCACCCTTGCACCGTATAGGAGTTCCATATTCTCCTCCGTTATAACCTCGATAGTTCTGCCAAACGCAATCATCTCGCGATTTAAGAGAAGCACCTTATCTGTGCATTCTACAAGAGGATTTATATCATGAGTTACAAGAATTATTGTTTTTGTGCTTTTGAGCCTGTGGAGAAGAGAGACAACTTTCATCTTCGTTGCCACATCAGTGGCCGAGAAAGGCTCATCAAGCACAATTACCTGGGGATCCATGGCCAGAGTTCTAGCAAGAAATACACGCTGCTGTTGCCCACCGCTTAAAGAGAGAAAATTCCGATTCCATAGTTTTTCCAGCCCTACAAAACGCAGCGCTCTTTTAGCTTGCTCCACTTCTTCTCGCGAGATTCCAAACTTTCTTCGCGAGAGAAGCGGCATAAGCACCACGTCCCTTACCCGTAGCGGGACATTGGTATTGATTCTATCTCTCTGCGGCATATACCCCATAAAATTTCTGGCTTCTTTAGGTGCCTTCCCAAGAATTCTTATATCTCCCTCATAGGGGACGAGTCCCATTATTGCCTTCAAAAGTGTTGTTTTGCCGGCACCGTTTGGGCCCATTATCACAAGAAAAGAGGGATGCTCTATTCTGAAATTTATATTTTTGAGCGTCGGAGTGCCATTATACCGCACAGAGAGGTTTTTCACTTCAATATATTTGCTCACCCCTCCACCTCCGGGATTGGCTTGCCATGTGGACAAGTTTTAGGATTTCCCAGATACTTGCAGATCTTTTCCACCGCATCTTCTTCAAATTCATTCTGTATCCTCGTTGCATATTCGCAAGCTTTATCAAGCTCTATGCCCGCACGGTAAAGCATGGTCTCGATGATCCTGTGGCTTCTTATTATTCGGCGCGCACAATTCATGCCTTCCGAGGTTAACATATATTTTCCGTGCTTCTTCTTTAGCATACCCTTTCTTAATAATTTCTGCAGAACCTCATAGGCAGAAGGTCTCTTCACATTCATCCTAAGAGCCAGATACTGGGGACCCACGCTGGATACGCCTTCCATATAGCTTTCGTATATCTCTAGAAGATAGCGAGATTCCTGGACAGTGAGCATGGTTAGGCAATACCTAACGAAATATTTAAAACTTTCACTGAGAAAAATTAATTATCGGGTAATCAATAATGCAACTATGAGCGTAGAACTGGAGGTTGTCAAGATAGAGAAACCCTCGGAAGATATCAATGTAATAATAGGGTATACTCATTTCATAAAGAGTGCAGAGGATATCTACGAAGCATTAGTTACAAGCATGCCGGAAATAAAATTTGGTTTTGCATTCTGCGAGGCATCTGCAGATCGCCTGGTAAGATACGAGGGAACCGATGATGAGCTGGTGAGCTATGCCATCAAAAATGCCCAAAAAATAGGTGCCGGACATTCCTTTATAATAATGCTCAGGAATGCATATCCAATAAATGTACTCAACGCCCTTAAAAATGTCCAAGAGATCACCCACATAATGGTTGCCAGTGCCAATCCTCTGGAAGTCGTTGTTGCAAAAACGGAGCAGGGTCGTGCAATAATAGGCGTGGTGGACGGCTATCCTCCACTAGGCGTTGAAAATGAGGAGAAGAGAAAGGAGAGAAAGGAGTTTCTCAGAAAGATAGGATACAAGCTGGGGTAATATGGAATTCTACGATGTGGAGGCAGAATTTTACGATCTATTTTATTTTGATTTTCAAGATGATATCCTCCTCTATAAAAAGTATTCAAAGAATTGCAAGAGGGTTCTTGAGTTAATGTGTGGCACGGGCCGTATACTCTATTATCTCGATAATGCCAAGGAACTTTGGGGAATCGATTCCAACGAAAAGATGCTTCAGAAAGCCAGAGAGAATTTGAAGGGAAAGAAGGCAAAACTTATAAAGGGTGATGTCCACGATTTTAATCTCAACACCCACTTCTGTTTGATAATCATCGGACTCAATTCCCTTACCATGTTTCCCAAAGAGGATAGAATCAAAATTCTAAAAAATGCCAGGGACCATCTCCTGCCTCAGGGCAAAATAATAGTGGATGTTTTTAACCCCTTTGAGATGGTGGAGGGTATAGTGCATCATGGAGATACAAAATTCATCGACGGTAAGGTATATTCCCGCTTCTTCGTTCCAATTCGCGAGAGAGAGCGCTGGAAACTCCTATACTTCTACGATATTGTAGAAGGCGAGAATCTTCGCAGAAAGGTAGCCACCCTATATCTCTATCCCCTTGGCCTTGAGGATATAAAAGAGGAGTTCTCCCAGGCAGGTCTGAAGATAATGGAAGTTTATGGAGACTATGATTTCAGTGAATTTGATGATGATAGAAGCGAGAGAATAATTGTGGTAGGTGGTAGGGATGCTTAGAGCCACCAAGGAAGGTGTAATCATTGAAATCGCAGTCACGCCCAACGCAAAAAAGGAAAGAATAAAGGGCTATGACCCCTGGAGGATGAGACTTATGGTGGATATGAAGGAAAAGCCCGAAAAGTTCAAGGTGAACAGAGAACTCGTGAGATTCTTTGCCACCCTGCTTAATATACCTCCAGAAAAGGTAAGGATCGTAGGTGGTGAAAAGAGCACCCTGAAGAGCATTCTCATAGTAGGAGGCAAGGAGGATGAGCTCAGGAAAATACTTTCAAGATACCTATGATAGGCTGCAAAGCATCTTGGAAGAGGGAAAGGAAAGAAATATTGAACGCCCAATAATTGTGGAAGGCCGGAGAGATAGGGATGTTCTACGAGAGCTTGGTTTTGAAGGAGAAATTATTCTTCTCAATCAAGGAATGAACCTTGTGGATTTTGCGGATGAAATAGCGACCCATTACTCAGAGGTGATCCTTCTTTTAGATTGGGATAGAAAAGGTGAAGAGCTTACCGAAAAATTGCGACATCTGCTTAGAGATGTGGGGGTACACTGCGATCTTCGATTATGGGATAAGCTTCATACCCTTCTTTCTTCCCACATTTCTTCCGTGGAGGAGCTAAGTTTTTTTGTTCAATGAGAAGCCTAGGAACCTCTAGCTATGGGAACCACCACCAGGTTCCCTTTCCCTCCTGCAACCAAACAATGCGATGAACCACCAGCGGGTTCCCCACGAAGGGGCACCTACGGTTCCCCTCTCTACACCCCTCCCTTTTAAATTTTAACCTTCGGTGGGTTCCCATACGAGGGGACACCTACGCAACGCCCCGCTGACGCAGGGCTCGCTCGCATCTCAGATGCTCGTTCTCCCCTCTACCCTCCTCCCTTATCTTTAGGGGGTTTAGAAAGGGGGCGTCAGCCCCCTTCGTATTAAAAACTTTTAAATCTCGCTTTGCATACCTTAACTGTGAAGATAAACGATATAGATTTAAGGCGATGGAAAGAGTATGAGGAAATATGGACCGACTCCCTATGGATAATTCCATCTAGAGATAACAGCGGGATGCACACCCCCGAATACCATGGAAACTTTGTGCCTCAGATACCCCGTCAAGCCATGCTACGCTTCACAAGACGTGGAGAATGGGTACTTGACTCCTTTGCCGGTCTTGGAACAACGCTCATTGAAGCCAGAAGATTGGGTAGAAATGCCGTGGGAATAGAGATAAATGAAGAAATTGCCAAAAAAGCCCTTCAACTTGTAAAGAATGAGGAGAATCCATATAAGGTAACGACAAAACTCATTGTGGGAGATGCAGCTGCAAAATCTACATATCAAGGACTAGGGAAATTTCAGCTTGTTATTCTGCACCCGCCATACTGGGATATAATTAAATTCTCGAATAAGAAGGGAGATCTCTCCAATGCTACCACACTTAATGAATTTTTAGAAGGTTTTAAGAGAGTGGTGGAATTATCCTCAAAGCATCTGGATAAAAATCGCTATCTGGTTCTTGTGATTGGTGACAAATACTCTGAGGGAGAATGGATACCCTTGGGTTTCTACACCATGCGGGTGATAATGGAGCTTGGATTCAAGCTAAAAAGTATCGTGGTTAAAAATATAGAGGAAAATAGAGGGAAGAGGGGACAAAGAGCACTTTGGAGATATCGAGCCCTTAAAGATGGTTACTATATTTTCAAGCATGAGTACGTGATGTTTTTTGTCAAGGAAAAGAATAAATAAGTGCAAGATGATGCCTATCTTGAGGTGAGCCTAATGATTGAAGAAAAAGTTGATTCCCTCAAGATATATACTTTAGCGGAAGATTTTTCAGGATACAATAGCTTTTTCTGGGCCCAGCATGGGGTGTCCTTTCTGATAGAGGCAAAGATTGGTGAAGATAGGAAATATATACTATTCGATACCGCAAATCATGCAGATCCCATTCTCCACAATCTCCAATTGCTCAAGAAGGAGATTAGCGTGGTGGACTACATAGTGCTTTCCCATAATCACTATGACCATACAGGTGGGCTTCTGGGCTTACTTAAAGAGATGAAAAAGAGCGTTCCCATATTTGCACATCCGGATATTTTCAAGATGAGTTACTCCGTAGACCCCTATTTCAGGTACATAGGTCCTCCAATAAATATGAGGGAAGAGGCAGAAAAATACGGCGGGATGTGGGTTCTTAGTCGCGAACCAATTTACATAGTCCCAGGCATATTCACGCTGGGCGAGATAAAGGAGGAAGAAAGGGTAGAATGGGAAAGGGGTGCAACGAGGGTTGTAATGATAAATAATGGCGAGAAAGTCGAGGATTATATGGAAGACGAGATTGGATTGGGAATAAATACACAAAAAGGCCTAGTAATATTTGGAGGCTGCTCTCACCCGGGAATAGTGAGCATGGTGAAAAGGGCCATAGAAATAAGTGGAATCTCCCGGATACACGCGGTGATTGGAGGCTTCCATCTCGTTAGCGCTAGCGATGAGAGAATCCTAAAGACCGTCACAGCTCTTAAAGATCTGGGTGTGGAGAAAATATACACGGGGCACTGCACAGGATTGCAGGCAGAATGCGAATTCAGGATGCAACTCAATAAGAATTTTCACAAGCTCCACGCGGGTATGGTGATATCCATTTAATTCCCATCTCTCACGCACCAGAACTTTGCTCGAAGAGCTGAGAATCTCTTCTTCCCTATTCCCCTTACTTTTCTAAGCTCTTCTATACTTTCATAAGGTCTATTTTCAATGATCTCCATCGCCAGTTTTTTGCCTATGCCAGGAGTTGCGAGTAACTCCTCTACTGGGCATATATTTATCTCCATTTTCATTTTCTTCCATTCATCGTCATTCCCAAACTCCATTTTTTCGTCTTTAAGAGCGAGAAGATGTGCCTCATCCACATCATAGCCCTCAGCACGGTGAACAATTTCCCTGATCTCGTGGAAAAGTATGTATTTCTCATATTTTTTAAAGGCATTGCTTATCCATATCTCATTTAAAGGTATCCCCAATCGTAGAGCAGCAGGAGGATAGATTTCTTTGCCTTCATAGATGACTCTGTAGCAGGCAATGTAATCTTTAATCCTCTCATGGGGAATATACTTAACTCTGTAGCCCAATTTCTTGGCCATTTCTCTCGGCTCCATATGACAGAGGAACAAAGTGTAATATATTTAATTATCTTTGGAGTGTTATGGAATATAGGTTAGTGCCTGTGGGCAAGGTGCATAACAAAAAAAGCAGCACAGAGATTGAAATCTTTCCGGAATATCGGGATGCTCTGGATGGTCTCAGGGAAGGACAGCTTATCTGGCTCATCCTCTGGTTCCATAGAAGCGATGATGAAAAGAAGAGAAAAATAATGAAGGTGCATTCCCACGGCGAGCCGGGATATCCTCTTCGCGGTATTTTTGCAACTCGCTCTCCTGTTAGGCCAAATCCCATTGCACTGTATCGAAGGAGAATACTGAAGCTTGAAAATTCAAAGATATTCGTTAGATATTTGGATGCATATGAAGATACCCCTGTTATAGACATAAAGCCCTATTCTGCGACTTTGGACAATGAAGAGTGAGGATTGGCTGAAGCGAAAGATAAATTAATAAGTTCTCTATAATCCACTAAGCGAGCGGGGGTTGTCGAGCTTGGCCAAAGGCGCTGGCTTGAGGGGCCAGTCCCGTAGGGGTTCCTGGGTTCAAATCCCAGCCCCCGCATTTTTAGATAATCAGCGAATCCATGTCCCGGGGGAAATGTGTCAGTAACTCCCCGCCGCTCTCATCCACAATTATAGTATCGGAATGACGAAAGCCTCCTAAGCCAGGAATGTATATTCCAGGCTCCACGGTAACTACCATACCTTTGCGAAGAATTGTCTGGGAATCGAATCTCAGATAAGGGGGCTCGTGTACTCCTATCCCAATTCCATGCCCGGTTCTGTGGGGAAAATATTTTCCGTAGCCATATTCCTCTATTACTTCTCGTGCAGCCATATCCACCTCACCAGCCCTCACGCCATCTTTTATTCTTCTCATGGCTTCCCTTTGAGCTTCCACCATAGCCTGGAAGGCATCGCAATACTCTTTTTTAATCGGGGATATGAAAAATGTCCTCTCACACTCTGCGCGATATCCATTCAGTGCCACCTGTCTGCTGTGAATAACCACATCACCTCTTATTATCCTTCGCCCCGTAGAGAACACGTGCGGCATGGGAGTTCTCACCTTCCCGGAGGGGGACATGGAGAACAGAGAAACCATATATCCTGGAAACTCAGTGGAGGCTTTTTTTAAAATCTCCCGATTACCCGCATCGTCTATCTCTATCTCTGCGACGCCTTCTCCTGCAGCCTGGAGACTGCTTTTTACCCCAAAGTCCACGAGATATGCAGCAGAGCGTATTAATCTTAGCTCCATCTCATCCTTTATCATTCGCATCTCTTCTATTCTGGCTCCCACATCTCTTATTTCTTTTCCATCTAAAATCTCTGCCACGCTGAGGGGCATGAATTTTCTCTCTACACCAACTCCACCTTCAATAGGGGATAGAAGCCTTTTCAGTATGCTGTATGGTTCTTCAGAACTCCCGGGGACTTCACCATAGGTGTAGAGAGCGTCTATATGGGCATCCATTTTCGCATGCTCCCTCTCTAAGGAGGGGATAATCATCGCTATAGAGTCCTGGGTAATAAATGTGATTATGGGTCTGGAATAACTCACGGTTAGAAAATTTGTGAAGTAGTACTGATTTTCGGGATTTGTGAGAACAACCGCTGCGATCCTTTTTTCCTCCATATACCTCCTTAATTTTTCCACTCTTTTATCAAACAAATGCATCACCCCCCTTATAATCCAAAATAGAGGGAGATGCCATCCAGAATATACTGCACGGCAAACGCAGTTACGAGGAGACCCATAACCCTTGTAAGAGCCCTGGAACCCTTCTCACCTATGACTTTCATTATATAGCCTGCACCCCAGAAGACCAGTGCTGTAATTATGAGAACAAGGAATATGGAAAGGATGATCATGGGCACCTCTGAACTGTATTTCCCCATCAGTATTATTACAAGAGATATCGCTCCGGGTCCAGCTAGCATGGGGGTGCCCAGGGGAACAATACCCACATCACCTACCTCTTCATGTATGACCTTCTTTTTCTCCGTGCTGCGGGGTTTGTCTCCCTCCTTCACCATCTCAAAGCTTACAACAAGCATAAGAAGGCCACCGGCAATCATGAGGGCTGCAATGGATATCCCCATGAAATCTAAGATATATATCCCGAGAAAAGCGAAGAAAATGAGGAGGGAGAGGGAAGTAATGAAGGATTCCCGTATTACCCTATTCTTCTGTCTCTTACTAAATCCGGAAGTAAGGGATATGTAAAGGGGAAGTGCCGCGAAGGGATCTATGACTGCAAAGAGAGGCACGAATATGTGTAGGAAAGAGTTCCAATCCATTCACACCATCTTAGGAGGAAATTTCCTTGGAGAGAGTTTCAAGCTTTCCCATAATCATATACACCATGGTTCTCCCATGCACAGGGATGTTAGGATCATTAGCAATCTCATCCAGTGCAAATATGGCACTGGCAACTCTTACATCCAGCGCATTCTTCTCATTGGTAAGAATATCTTTGGCATTGGCGATGCCTCTCCTTATATTTCTGGGCAGAGAGGTATCCTCCGACAGCTCTTCCATCATCTCCACTATCTCCTTATACAGCGCATCCTTATTGGACATTTTTATCACCTCACTCAAATTTTATTCCTCTCTCCTTGTAGATATTTATCACCATCATGGTCTCTGTTTTTATAACCCCTTCAATTTTGGAGAGTTTGTTTATCACAAAATCTTTAAGCTCCCCATAAGATGGGAACTTGACCTTGAGGATTATATCATATTCTCCTGTAACAAGAAATATGTCCTCAACGGTGTTGAGATCCCACACCGCCTTGGCGAAATTTTCAATGCTCTTGGTGTCCACCTTCACCCCAATCAGGGCGGTAACAATGTATCCCTCCTCATAGTACTGGTTCATTATAACATCCTTGTCCTCCATTACCATCACCTTGGCCTTTAATATCTGTTCATCTATTTATATTTTTAGAAGACACAGCATGTTTCCTTGCTCTCTATTTTTATACCCTTCTCCCTCGCATATTTCATGGTTTTCAAGGATGGAAGCACTATACCCTTAAATCTCATATCTACTGCAAGCTTCTCTATCTTCAGCATCTTTCGGGGTCTCATACATCCAAGCACCAGCTTTTCTGGAGAAATTTTTTTAGCAGCGTAGCGCATCACTTCCATCACATCTTCCTCACGAATTTTCACATTTTCCATGGGTGTACCTCTAGTTGGAATAAGCACTATGAGAACCAGATTGGAGAAATTTTTGAGCCTTGAGATACGGTCTATGGCCTCCCACTCCCCCTTTATCTCTCCAAAATCTAAGCCTATAATTATATGGGGTGAATATGCTAGGTCAGAGGAATCCAAGAGCTCCAGCGTGTGGAAATAATCTTCTTTGGTACGGGATATACCTATCACCCTTCTAATGGTATCCGTAGAACCGATGATGTCTATGGAGATATGATGCGGATTCATTTCTTGAAGATATTTAATGTCCTCTTGGTCTATGAGCCCCGTATGCACATTGATGAGAAGCTTTGTGCTCTCCCTGATTTTCTTTACTGCGGTGACATGGTTCTTAAGAGGAACCTTTCCATCGGGCAGACAGCCACCGCTTAGCAGAAAACCGTTAATCTTGGGCGCGTTCTCTTTTACAAATTTCATCAATTTTTCGGGAGTTTCTACCGGAATCATATGCTGAAGGTAGTACCCCATGCAATGCTTGCATCTCAGGGCACAGAAACTGCCTGTAACGGATAACGAGGGAAACCTGTTGCCCGGGAAATACACCCGCATCAGTAGGCTATTGAAAAGCATTAGATATTATTTGTGGTGAAAAGTCCTTCTATTTTTCCAAGAGTCGCTTAGCCATCTTTTTAATTTCTTCATAGAAAGAGCTTTTCTTTATATTCATCAGCTCATCCTCGAGCCCGGGAAAATATGGAATGGATCCAAGATATCTCACTCCATATTCTTTGGCTAGAGATCCAAGCATGCTTTTGTTGAGAACCATATTCTCTAGTAATCCCAAAACTCTGTAATTTCCTTCTTTCAGGAGATGAATAAGTTTTCTCACCACATTCATAGCAAGAACTGATGGCGTGCCTACCACCAGAAACTCTCCACGCTTCAGGAATCTTAATATATCCAAAAATTGCTCACCCATCCCCGGGGGCATATCTATCACAAGAAAATCCAGGGAGTTCCATCTTGTGATTGCAAGTATCTCTATTAGGGCATCGCTTATTTCTCTCCCCCTTAAAGGTGTAGGCTTATCTTCGGAGTAGAACACAATGCTCATAAATTTCACACCCTGAACCTCGGGAGGAACAACGCCCTTATCTTCCTCGGGCATAGAGCAAGGGGCCTTGAGAATTATGTGATCACTGGCTCCATGAAAATCAAGGTCAAGGAGCCCCACCTTATACCCCATATCCTTCAGCGCAAGAGCCAAACAGGTTGAAACAAGAGATTTGCCAACACCTCCTTTGCCGCTCACCACCGGGATTATTCTCTTTACATTCCTAATTCTTTCTTCTATGGCCTTAATTCTCGGGTCAACCTTCCCTTCCATAGGGGGGTATGGCTTTGAGATTTTTAATATTTCTCAGGGAAAAATAGGAAGGGTGGATATCCACCCATAAATTATGAAGAAGTGCCTGCACTGCTACTAGTGCTCTCGCTCTCTTCCTTGCCCACAAACAGGAAACGAATTTTTAGGCCGTAGGTTGTGGTCACCTTGTAGGACGTTGAGGCGCTGAACTTAGCTTTCACTATCCAGAACTTCATTTTCGCTTCCACGCTTGCCTGAAAGTCAAATTCCGTTGTGCAGGAGTAGTTCACTTCGATTTCAAATTCCTTGAGGGCCACTGGTATGTCGAGTTCTCTTATTTCCGTGACTCCCGCCGCTGCACCCTGGGCAGCGGCAAGAATCAGATCTTTTATGGTTGCTGCTTGGTTTGCCATTTTTTCACCCCACCATTTTCTGGCGCGTGAATTACTCATCCTCCTCAGAAGGCATAAATGCTATTTTTATAGTGAAATTGGCAAAATCTTTTGTGTTTGGCGTAGTTTTTAAACTTCTGAAGACGAGGCCTCTTTCTCTAAACGCTCGCTCATCGATCACAAGCTTTCTTATTTTCGCACCCACAAGTGCCTTATGCTCAGAGGTGGATATTCTCTCTTCCTTCTCTTCCCTCCCCTCCAGCTCAACCTCCAGATTTATGGTTACCTCCACCTGAGGCACTTTTACACCTACCTTCTCTTTTTTAAGTCTCCGATATGCCTCATTTACATCCCTGGAAAGGGAGAGTATAAGATCCTGAAGTTTTATACCCATCTTTATCACCTATTATACCTCTTACATGTATCCATAAACTATAAAATTTTCTATCCAAAGCATATTTAAAAAATTTAATCCTAAAAGATGAAAACGCAAAAATTTTAAAAGGTTAATGTTTAAAACATATCATTCTATTTCGATTTCTTCGATATAAACACCCCTTCCCTGAACAACTTCAAAATCTCTGCTTCCACAGTTGGGGCACTCAAGAAACGCATGAACCACTTCAGGAACAAAATGAATGTCCTCCCGAATGTCCTTATCCAGTTTATGGGATACGTCCTTCAATTTCCACTCATATCCGCAATTTCTACAGCGAAAAATGGCCTCTTCTTCCTTGAATTCTATCACCGCATCGTCGGCAGCTGTACCTCTTTTCATCTCTTCCAGCGCAAATTTGACTATCTCTTCCTCCACATCCTGAAGCTCGCCTAGTACCACCCTTATCCTTTTTATCTTCTTCCCACCATGCTTGGATGCGAATTCTAGCGCCGTATGAAGGATGCCATCGGCAAGAGCCCATTCGTGCATTTCATCACCTACACCCCCATAGCATTTCTCTATTTTGTTTTTTCGCGGGTAAATCTTTTTATTTCACATCCCAATGCTCGATGGTGAAAATCTATGTGGAAGCTTACGGCTGCTCGCAAAATATAGCGGAAACCCATATGCTGGCACAGGCAATTGGAGAAATAGTAGCCAAGCCTGAAGATGCAGATATGATAGTTATAGGAACCTGCGTGGTGATAGAGCACACGGAAAACAGAATGCTGAGAAGAATTCGCGAGCTCAAGAAATATGGGAAAAAAATCTTGGTATACGGATGTCTTCCATCGGCAAGGAGGGAGCTCCTTGAAAAGGACATGATAGCTCTTCGAACCTGGGAACTTGAAAAAGCGCAGGAGCTCTTGGGGATTCCCGACTCACCCATGGAGCAGTTGTTCCTTTGGGATTCAGTAGCGACCATACCCATAGCAAATGGGTGCCTTGGTTCTTGCACCTATTGCATAACACGCATAGCCAGAGGACGGATTAAGAGTCGTGCTCCAGAATGGGTAGTAAAGATGGTGCAGAAGGCCCTGAAAAAAGGGGCAGTGGAGGTAAGAATAAGTGCACAGGATACCGCCGCCTACGGAAAAGATATAGATACGGAGCTTCCTGAGCTCATAAACAATATCGTAGCACTTCCCGGGGAGTTCCTGGTTAGAATTGGCATGATGGAACCCAGGGAAACTCTTACCATACTTCCACAGCTTATTCAAGCATACCGCTCTCCGAAAGTTTATAAATTCCTGCATCTGCCTGTGCAGAGCGGCGATAATGAAATATTACAAAGGATGAACAGGGGCTATAAGGTAGAAGATTTTGAAAAAATAGTGAATAATTTTAGGGATGCATTTCCACATATGACCATATCCACCGATGTGATCGTCGGTTTTCCGGGAGAGAGTGATGAGAGCTTCGAAAATACCCTGAGGCTGGTAGAGAGAGTAAAACCGGATATTCTCAACATAACCAGATTCTCGCCCCGCCCAAAAACTCCAGCGATTAAATGGAAAAGACCTCCTACAAACAAGGTAAAGGAATGGTCCCGGCAAATTACAGAGCTGCATATGGAAAATATGAGGTGGAGAATGGAGCAATTGATAGGAAAGGAGGTCAATGTGGTAGTTCCATCCAGGGGTAAGAGAGGTTTCTTTCTTGGAAGAACCATAAATTACGTGCCTGTAGTTCTTAAAAAGGCGGAAATAGGCAAATTTTACCGTGTGGAGATAAAGAATATCCACAGCTCCCATCTGGAGGGAGAAATTATAGATGAATCCCCTTTTCCCCTAGAGTAAGAGATTGTTTCCCGATCCTCTCCAAAAATATTTCTCAAGTGATTTTATCGACTGATAATCATATGTAATTATTTAAATAAGAAATGTTGGGTGGTGAAATTATGAAAAAGCTCTATCATAAAGAGGAGGGTGATATCGGTATTGCCACCCTCATACTCTTCATCGCCATAATAATAGTTGCGGCCATAGCCTCATCGCTGATAATATATGTTGGAGTAACTCTTAGAGAGCAGGGCGAGAAGGTGGCATCGGATGCAACAACGCAGATCACCAGCTCCCTCAGAATACTCAATATTCTGGGCGACAGGGACATCAACGGAGAGGATCCCTCTGTTATAGGGGTTAAAGCGCCCATACGTGTGGATAGTGAGCCACCAACGGGAGGTGTGATTTTAAATGTAAGTGTTAATAACACAGATCCACTGTGCGTTAAGATTGTATGGAACTCTGCCATCGATACGGGCAGTGGCCTGGCAAGGGAGGAGATATATCGCATTTCCGGGGATCCTACAACCCTGCAGTATGTGCTTCAGGATATAAATTTCATAAAGACCATGGGCTCCCTAGTAGCTGTCCTAACCTCCGGATTTGGGAAGAATAGAGAATACTTGGACTACAACGTATCTTCCGGTAACACCTATGGATATGCCATCATCGGCTACGATATGGCAGGCAATGAGGAACTTTATAGTGCTGTGAATCAAACGGTCACCATTACATCTGGAACAAAGGATACTACCGCGCCAAGCGGTAACATTGATTCCATACGCCAGGCCGGTTATGGGGTGCTTATTTCCTGGACCGCCAGTGATAGCGGCAGTGGACTGGATTACCAGAAGATTTATAGATCTCAGAGCCAGATAACTTCAAGTAATGTAAATGATAGCACACTAATTGCTGTGGTATCCGCTGATGTAAGAGCATACATGGATTATCCACCATCCACAGGAACATGGTACTATGCGATCGTTGGCTACGATAAGGCTGGCAACTATCAGCTTTACACAGCTACGACTGATCACATAGATGTTAGCACCGTTGACAATGCATCCCCGCCAAATATAGAGGGTTTAAGGGGTGAAACAGGCCAGTACTGCATACATCTTGAATGGAAACCCGTGGAGGATAAAGAAAGCGGGATCAAGGGCTATTATATATATCGTGATACTGACTATCTCAAGCTAACCACCCCTGAGGTGTTCAATCGCAAGCCCTATGCATTCGTGAACACCACGTATTTCGATGATTATTCTTACATGCCCTATCAGACCTATTATTACGCAGTGGTGGCCGTAGACAACGCATCCAATCATGGAGAAATAGTAGCGCCGCAGAACTCGATACAGATATTGCAAATAAAGCTCTCTCTCGGTCCGGGTTCGAAACCTGTGGATTTCAATACAGTTATTGTGGAGCTTACCGATGGAAAGATCGATGTCTCGCTTAAATTAAATTCCAGCGGATTTGGTGTGCAGGCAGCCGATGCAACCCACTATGGAATGGAGGCTCTCAATGATCCAACGGGAGAGTTTACACAGAGCTATATCCTAGATGAAGGTGCAGTAGTGCTCATGTACATAAATGCCCGCAAAGTTGGATTAACCTTAACACCACAGACAAAGCTTACCATGAAGATAATTCCAGGCATGGGTGTGCCAATATACAAGGTAATAAACATACCGTCAATAATGTTAAATAGGTATGTGCAGATATATTGAGGCGTGACCATGTTCGATAAGAAAAAGATTGAGGAGGCAAAGACGCTGCTTCGAAGAGCCTACGCCTTAGGATTCGAAGTGGGCTACTATCGTCACTATGAATCCGTAGGCTGGGTTAAAAAAGAGCTTCGCAGGCTAGAGGAAGAGGCCGAAAAGCTGGGAATTAAAAAGAGACTATTGGATATCTATCTAAAGGGCAAAGCTGATGGCGAGAGAAAGCGCAGCATACTCCAGGCAGGAGAGGAGATCCCCGTCTTACGGGTTCCGAGAGAAAGAAGAGCGTTTACAGAAGAAGCGCGGAGAACACCCATCTCCCGTATTATTATTTCTTGGAGAGCCCATATACGTCCTGCTTTCATGAATCTCCCTCGTTTTCTCAGAAGAAGAAATCAATTCTGATTACATCCTGAGATTTTCACGCCGCTTTATTTAAATTATGGAATTGATATGCACTATTATGATGAAAGAAATGAGGGGAGATACCTGGATAAAGATATACGATAAGAGACTACGCAGAGAATTAGAAAACCTTACCCCTCAGAAGCGTTTTTAAAGATTTTACGCTTTCTTTTTGAGGTACAAATAGAATTTCGCCCCTGGCAGTTTTATTGTGGACAAGTCTCACATTGAGAAAGATGTTTTCCTTTACTTTTCCAACCTCTGAGAGGAGATAATTCATCATTGAAGGCACGCTGTCAAAGGCCACATCTATCTCCTGGACATCAATATTTCCGTTCAAATTCTTCTTGAAGATCTCTGCTATCTGCTGGCCAAATTTGTAGAGCGAAAGGATCATATCTTCCTCCCCGTAGAGTTCTTTGACGCGCGGTACATCCTTCTCTGTGAGTATCATAAATAGGGTGCCACCTACGTCTCCTTGGAAGTCTATGAAAATGCCATAAACATGCTCATTCTCATCATACTTAGACAATATTTCTTCTATGCTCCTTACACCGCTGAACACGTTCTCAACTTTTTCTTCAAAAATCTGAGATGTTACACTTTCCGCCGTGTCCTTCATTTTTTCTCCCAGAAGATTTATTTCCTCCTCCGTGAGCTGATCCGCTTCGATTAAATCTCTCATATCTATTATCACTTCTTCCGATGGATAGAAGACTATTCCACAAGAGTTGCATCTATAGCTCCCAGTTTTGAGCTTCGTAACATCTTCCGAGCCACAGAGGGGACACTTTATTACCATTTTCATCACACCTTCGTGGGGTAAACCCTAATCCCCTCGGAGGTAATCTCCATCTTATACATATCACAATCATGCCTGGTGCTCCTCATCTTTATTATCTGTATTGCGCGAACCATGGTATGCCCATTCAGGAAGTTGTGCAGAAAAATCACCCCATGGGAGAGATAATGCTCCGGACTGTAATTCGTCAGGTCTGTCATCTCGGAGAGTATAAGAGTAGTGACCTTCAAATCCTTCAGACTGCGAAAGAATCTGGCAATTTCCCTATTCTGCTCCTCCTCGTCCCCGCTTCCGAATTTCAGGGTAAGCACAGAGTCTATCACCAATCTCTTTATATTTCTCGTCTTTACTATTGCACTTATCTTTTTGAATACCTCTCTCGCATAGGTTGTGCCCATGCTTCTCGAATCCTTAAGCGCGTTAAAATGCTGGATGCTCAGAGGCCCCATATCCACAAATAATATCATCCCGGTAAGTGCGTATCTTCTAAGCCCTAAATTAAGTGTGCTCATATCTTCTATGATATTTTGAGGATCTTCGGTAAGTGAGACATAGAGACCACGCTCCCCCTCCTTAGCTCCCTGAACGAGAAACTGAACTCCAAAGGTGCTTTTTCCCGAGCCAGGAGGTCCCGCCACGATATAAACACGATTGGGCACTAACCCCCCCTGAATAAGTTCATCAAAGCCAGGTATGCCTGTTCTAATTCTCATCGCTTAAAAATCTACCATCTTTATTTAAGTCTTATGCAGTGATTATTAAAAATGAAAATAATAAAGAGGTTTATTTTTCCAGTTCTTTCAATCTTTTCTTTATCTCCTTCAGCCTCTCCTCTATGTAGCTCTTCTCTTCTTCCAGCATCTTTATCTCTTCCTCGCGACTCAAGGATTGTGCGGGAGATCCATAGGCCAGATATCCTGGATATCCTGGCATCGCTGGAGCTGGAGGCATTGCTTCCTCTAGCTTTATTCTTCCTCTCTTTATCTCTTCCACTGCATCCCTTATGGTGCCTGCAAAATTGGAAATTACTGCAATGCCTGCCTGGGCAAGCACCATGGATGAATTGGGCCCTGCAATTCCTGCAGTAATGACCATTCTGGCACCCAGAGAGGCAACATACTGTGCCGCCTGAACACCGGCACCTCTTGGATACATAGCCGCAGGATTCGGAACGAACTCAAGCTTATCGGTCTCGGTGTCATATACTGCATAATAGGCGCATCTGCCAAAGATAGGCGATACAGGAGAATTTTCACTGGGTGTATCCGCTGTTATCACCACTTTCATCTTTTTCACCCTTTCAGCTCCTTCAATCTTCTCTCAATATCCTTTAGCCTCTCTTCCAGTACCTTGGCCTCACTCTCTAAAGCACTCTTTTCATCTAACGGAGCCGCGGTATAAGGATAGGGATTACCGTAGGCAGCGAAGGGCGCGTATGCGGGATATCTTGGATATCCATAGCTCTGGTATGTACTGTAGGGATATCCATAGTAGCCATAGTATCCGTAGGGATACATCCATCTCCATCCTCTAGGCAGACCTGTCCATGGGCAGTAACCTAGAGTTGCACCCCAGCCTCTGCCGCGACCCCAGCCGCGACCCCAGCCTCTACCTCGGCCCCAGCCGAATCCGGGACCCCAGTAGGGGTAGTAATATCCATATCCAAACATTTTTCATCACCTCCTTTTTACCACCATATTCTTCTAACAGGCCATCTCACAGGCCCTCTCCATATCCATCTGATTATCCAGAGGATTACCAGGGCAAGCACATAGGCCCATGCCAACAGGAATAGATGTATAAGCACATAGGCCATTGCCAGCAAGAGTAAGATATCTACTATTACTCCAAGGCTTCCCCAAGCAGGATAGTAGCCTCGCATTCCATATCTTCCACCATAGCCCCTCATGGAATCACCTTACCATCTTCCACGTCCGTATCCTCGAGAATATCCATAGGTTCTGTATCTCCAGCAATTTAGGAGAGGGGCAAGCAATCTTCCGAGGAATGTCCTTCCATATCCCACAGGACCTCTTCTATATCCCATTCCCCATCCCTGCTCCCAGGGGGTGTAGGATGGATAGCCATAGTATCCTCTGCCTTCCCAGGACTGCCATCTTCCTCTACTGCCACCTTGCCAGCCAGGGCCTCTTTGCCATCTTCCCTTTCTACCATACTTGCCATACATCATTTTACACAATAGCGATTTAATATTTAAAATTTTTGCACAATGTTGCTTATATCACTGAAATTTCCCGGAATGCGAGTAAGTTGCACCCCTGAAGAAAAATAAATGTGGTTGAATCTTTATTTCACTCGTTCAAAAAAGTCGAGGGTGATTTTCATATTCTCCCACTCTTTCTCTTCCGCTTCAAAGCTTCTCCTCTTTAAACTCCTCGCTTATAACCTCTATATTTAATCGCTCCTCTTTTTATCTCCTTTTTCCATATTCTTCGAGGAATTCAACTTACCTCAGAGAAGAAATCTTCAAATAGAAGGAGGTGATAGTAATAGATATGGCGACAGGGGAGAGTGCTGAATTGCTAGAAAGACTTGAAATCGAGGTGCGAGAAATAAAGAAGATGCTAGAGAGGCTAGAGACAATGCTTATTGGGGAAGAAGAGATCTCAGAAGAAGAGAGGAACGAGATAGAAAAAAGGATTAGGGAAGCAGAGGCGGGGGAAACAGTGAGTTTGGAGGACTTTCTCCGTGAGACGAATGTACAAAGTTAAAATTCATCGCAAGGCGGAGAGGGAGATAAGATCGCTTCCACAAGATATACGATCAAAGGTAATAGAGCTTTTAATAAAGCTTTCCACAACACCGTATCCTTTTAGGGATCATGATTTAAAGAAAATCCGGGCTTCAAAGATGTCTATCGCATAAGAATAGGCAACTACCGGATAGTTTATCGGGTGAATGATGAAAACAAGGAAATAACAGTTTTAGAGGTAAAGATAAGAGGAAAAGCGTACAAAGATATCAAAACGAGGGTTCTCTAAAATTTAAAGGGATAGGTAATGTGAGTGGGAATTTAAAATGGAGTTTTGCTCTGACCCTTTAAATTGGTGCATTCAGGGCACAGGTCCCGCATATGCGAGTTTAGGCGCAATAACTACGAATTCCAGTAGTGCGCATCTTGCGGGCCTGTTCTTCTTCTACACCAACGCCACGCAGGTCTCACAGTTATTCTCTCTCCTCTGCCACAACCTGACCAACGAGCAATTCGCCCACTATGCGGTCATAACCCCCGAGACAGCCAATCTGCCTGCGGACATACTCCAAACTATTTCCTATCAGAAAATACAGAACTCTGCGACGGGAAGCGAGCCAAAGGGCATCTGGGAGCAGTACGCATTATCATTTCAATTTCTTTACGGAGATTGTCAATGATTCAGAAGAAAGGATGCATCAAGGGGGCTTAAATTTAAATATTCCCTGGAGTTATGGAGCACAGAGGTGATTGGATGAAGAAGGATCTCATATCAATTCTGGACATAAAGGATGAACTGGAGGAGATCATAGATCTTGCCATTGAGCTTAAGAAGAAGGTGAAGCTCGGCGAAGTTTTTGAGCCTTTGAAGAACAAAAGCATGGGTATGATATTCGAGAAACCTTCCACAAGAACAAGGGTCAGCTTTGAAGTAGCAATGACACAACTTGGTGGACATGCTCTATATCTCAGCCCAAGAGATATGCAGCTTGGAAGGGGAGAGACCATAGCAGATACAGCGAAAGTTCTCTCAAGGTATGTGGACATTATCATCTATAGGGCGTACAAGCACGAGATGATGCTGGAGCTGGCAAAGAATGCAACCGTGCCTGTGATAAACGCGCTGGATGACGTGGAGCATCCATGCCAGATAGTGGCTGATCTAATGACAATAAAGGAGAAGAAGGGGCGCTTCAAGGGGCTAAAGCTCGCATATGTGGGCGATGGAAACAACGTGGCCAACTCCCTTATGCTCGGTGCGGCCATTGTGGGCATGGATTTCTACATTGCCTGTCCCGAGGGCTATGAGCCCAACAAGGAGCTGCTTGAAGCTGCGAAGAAAATTGCCGCTGAGAAGGGGTCGAAGCTTGTGGTCACCCATGACCCGGTGGAAGCTGTAAAGGATGCAGATGTGATTTACACAGATGTATGGGTGAGCATGGGTGACGAGGCAGAAAAGGAAATACGCATGAAGGTTTTCAAGCCATACCAGGTGAATGAGGAGCTGGTAAAGCATGCCAAGGATGATTACATTTTCATGCACTGCCTACCTGCCCATCGGGGATACGAGGTCACCGATGGAGTTATAGATTCGCGCAACAGCGTAGTATTCGACGAGGCCGAAAATCGTTTGCACGCACAGAAGGCTATAATACTCAAGCTTCTGCATCGCTGATCATTCTTTTCTCTTAAACATTTTTTCGAGGTCTTCTACTTTAAGTTTAATCATCGTGGGTCTCCCGTGGGGGCAGGTATAGGGATTCTCGCATCTTAAAAGCTGATTGATAAGCTCTTCCATTTCAAATGTTGAGAGCTTTTGATTGGCCTTAATAGCACCCTTACAGGAGATGAGCTTTATGATTTCGTCCCTTCTTTCTTGCAAAGCACGGGGTCCCAGAGATACGACTTCACGAATTGCCTCCTCGGCATCCTTCTTTGTAAGAAGCGGTGGGATGGCTCTCACGATAACTGCGTTGTTTCCAAAATCCTCTATAATGAAGCCATATCTCCTAAGTTCATCCTTTATCTCTAAGGCTCTCTGATAATCTGAGAAATTCAGATTGAGCACTATAGGTTCAAGAAGCTGCTGGCTCTTTCCTTCTTTAACATCTCGAAGAAATCTCTCGTATCTTATTCTTTCATGTGCGGCATGCTGATCTACGATAACCAAGCCTTCGGGAGACTTGAGAATTATGTAAGTGTCGGCTACCTGTCCCAGCACTTCCATGGGCAGGGTTCTCATTTTGGGAAGGTAATCTTCAATTCTTCTAGGATGCGTTGAGCCTTCAACTTCGAATTCCACAATCCTCTCCTGGGTAAGCTTCATCTCCTCTTTCACCAGTGGTGCTCTTTCCTCACTGCCCATTTTAACCGTTGAAGGTATATTCTCTCTGGCAGTTAGTGATTCCCATATGAGCTTAGAGATCTCCTGTCGAACTCTGTTTTCATCTTTGAACTTCACATATAGCTTGGCCGGATGCACATTAACATCTATTTCCTCAGGGGATATCTGTAGCATGAGAACTACATAAGGATAGCTATCACGGAAAAGCAGTGTGCCGTAGCCCTCAAGAACCGCATCTTCGAGCACCTTGTTTTTTACATATCTCCCATTTACGAATATTATCATTCTGCTTCTGTCCTTCCTGGTGCGGAATGGTTTAGATACAAGGCCATGGAGTTTTATTTCTTTTCCTCCATCTATTTCAACCATATCCCTAGCTATATCTGCGCCCCACAGTTTCATTACCCGGGTTCTCAAATCAGAGGGTGGAACATCGATTACTGTCCTTCCTTCATTTATAAGCTTGATGTGAATCTGCGCGTAAAGAAGCGCGTATTTTTCCACCAGGCTTGCTATGTAATAGAACTCCCTCTTCTCTCCCTTCAGAAACTTTCTCCTGGCAGGGGTATTGTAGAAGAGATCGCGAACAACTACGGAGGTACCCACTGGAGCGCCTATATCTTCCACCTTCTTTATCTCGCCCCCTTCTAATACGACCTTTGTTCCAACGATATCCTCCTTCCTTCGAGTTATTATCTCCATCCTTGAAACTGCAGCTATGCTGGGCAATGCCTCACCTCTGAAGCCAAGGGTGGTTATCCTGTCCAAATCCTCCGCATCGCTTATCTTGCTGGTGGCATGCCTTTTAACTGCGAGAAGCACTTCTTCCCTGCTCATCCCACAACCGTCATCGCTTATCCTTATCTCCCTTATGCCTCCTCCCTTCACATGAATGCTTATCTTTTTAGCGCCTGCATCTATGCTGTTCTCCAACAGCTCCTTAACCACGCTTGCAGGTCTCTCAACTACCTCCCCCGCAGCTATTTTCTCCACCACAGAGGGAGGAAGAATTTTTATTCGAGACGTCACAGCATAATAATGATTCCAAAAGATAAAAAGATTGGGCTTCAAAAAATTAATGTAGGGATTAGGGGATATATCTCTATGGACAGGAGCACGCTGGCAAAATATATAGAGCACACAAATCTAAAACCCTTTGCCACCAGGGAGGACATACGCAAGCTCTGCAATGAGGCAAAAAAATATGGATTTTATGCGGTTTGTGTTAACCCGCACAGGGTTAAAGATGCAAAAAAGTTTCTGGAGGGAGAGGATATTAAGATTGCCGCCGTGATAGGCTTTCCCCTGGGAGCCACATTCCCGGAGGTGAAGCTGCAGGAGGCTATAATGGCGATAAATAATGGCGTGGATGAGCTTGATATGGTTATGAACATCGGTGCATTTAAAGATGGTGATTATGAGCTTGTGGAGAAGGAGATAAGAGAGATAGTGAATATAGCGCGTCCCCAGAATGTGAAGGTTAAGGTTATCATAGAAACCTGTTATCTCTCTCGGGAAGAGATATTAAAAGCCTGTGAAATCGTGAAGAGAAGCGGTGCTGATTTTGTCAAGACTTCCACAGGTTTTGGAAAGGAAGGTGCAAGGGTGGAGGACGTAGCTCTCATTCACAAAAATTTCCCAGAGCTGAAGATAAAAGCTGCAGGAGGAATAAGAAACGCATCTCAGGCAATTAAGATGATAGAGGCTGGAGCTTCAAGAATAGGTGCAAGCCACAGCGTGGATATAATCGAGAGTCTTGATAATTCATAAACCTGCCCAAATATATTTTATGGAATAATCCTTTATCCACTCTGTGATTTACGATGCCATGATAGTAGGTGCAGGACCGGTAGGGCTGTATATAGGGGAGAGATTGTCATCTGAGGGCTATAATGTGGCTATTCTTGAGGAGCACAGCGAGATAGGAAATCCCTGTCACTGCAGCGGTCTGTTCTCAACTCATATATTTGATATAGTTGGCAAGATAGGTGTGTTGCATCCTGCAAAGAGGGCGAGGATTCATGCACCCAATGGCGAAGTTCTTGAGATAGGCAACGAGAGAATCCGGGGCTTTGTGGTTGACCGGGTAGAATTTGATAGAGAACTGGCAAGGAGAGCGGTAAACAGGGGTGCAGAGCTGCATCTCAAGACCAGGGTCAAAGGGGTGGAATATCCCCGGGTTTACAGCTCTACGGGAGAATACAGAGCCCGCATTATAATAGGTGCAGATGGCATAAACAGCGTTGTTAGGAAAAGTATGGAAGTAAAGATACCTCGAATAATAGGTGCTATTCAGGCCATTGCCAGATACGAGAGCGATGATATTGAGAGGGTAGAGATATTCCTCGGAAATGAAGTGGCACCCGGATTCTTTGCCTGGATAATTCCGCTCTTCGATGATCTTGCCAAGGTGGGCTTAGCGTCCTACGTTGCACCATGGCACTATCTGCGCAGCTTAATGAAAAAATTTAAGCTAAAGCCCCTGAGCATACAGGGGGGCGGCATACCGATAGGTAGTGTGAAGAGAACCTATGCCAAGGGCACTGTTATCGTGGGAGACGCGGCCTCCCAGGTCAAGGCAACCAGCGGCGGTGGTGTTTATCCTGGCTTGATCTCGGCAACATGCGCGGTGGAAACCGCAATACGAGCCTTAGAGATAGGGAATTTCACAGACTCCACGCTATTCGGATATGAGAGATGCTGGCATGCGAGAATAGGAAAGGAGCTCAAGCGTGCGTATGCTCTGCACAAGCTCTATCGTAAGCTTAAGGATGAAGATTTCAATAGAATTGTAAGAGATTTGAAAGATGAAGAAATACTGAGGATAATAAATGAGTATGGGGATATAGATTACCCATCCCACACAGTTTTTAAGATTCTTAAAAAGAAGCCTTCGATTTTAAAGTATCTCAGTATTCCTGCAAGACCTTATCGTAGACGGATTTGAGCATCTCATCGTTAACATGAGTGTAAATCTGCGTTGTGGCAACGCTGCTATGTCCCAGAAACTGCTGGATGTACCTTATATCCACACCTCTTTTAAGGAGCGTTGTGGCAAGGGTATGCCGAAGAACATGGGGGGTCACGTCCTTCTTTATCCCTGCTTTCTTGGCGTATTTTCTAACGATGCGGAACACATGAACCCGAGATATTCTTTCACTCTTTCTTGATGCAAAAAGATATTCAAGTGAATCATCCCGTGTATTAATATACTCCTGGAGAGCCTCCACAGCGCGAGGGCTTATCACCACTATGCGATCCTTATCCCCTTTACCGCTCCTTACCCTCACAACACGCTCCTGAAAATCCACATCCTCCAGCTTGAGATTGCAGAGCTCGCTCACCCTTAGCCCAGAATATGCCAGGAATGAGAGAATGGCGTAATCTCTGGGATTGTCTCTGGTGGCAGATAGAAGCTTCCTCACCTCATCCTCTGTGAGATACTTGGGCATCTGCTTGGGTCTTCTAGGAGCACTTAGCTCCTTCGCGGTGTTCAGCCCCTTATATTTGAAATATGCCCTTATGGCCTGAATCGCAAGATACAACGAATTCTTGGAGTATCTTTTCCTGGTGGAAAGGTATAGCTTGTATCTTTTAAGATCCTGAATCGTTATATCCTCGGCCCTCTTCTTAATATGACGAAACATATCCTCCACAAAATAGATGTACTCAGCTATGGTATTCTCGCTCCTCCTCTCCCCCTCCAGATATCTTCGATACTCCATAATTTCCTTTTGAAGATAACTGCCCCATTCTCTGTCAGCCATATGTCAGATATATGATGGAAAATATTTAAATGTTTTGCAAAAAATTTCACTTTTCGTCTGACGAATTCCCGGAGTAAGGTTTTAAAGGATGTGTGCATTGATAGGTAGGATGATCACTATCCTTGATGGCTATGTGGACGAGCCCACGATACTGGGTGTGCCTCCCTACATCTCTCCCTACGTTCGGGAAGTTGCCGGTGTTTGCAGGGAGCTTGAAATCCCCTATGAATATATGACCATCGATGAGTGGAGAAGAGGAAGAAGGATAAGGGGTGATATTCTCGTTTTGATAGGCGGTGCGGTGGTTCCCGGAAGATATCTGAGCACGTATCCTGCTTCTGCCAGGGAGATAAGTGAGATCCTTGATTCTTTCAGGGGCATCAAGGTAGTGGGTGGCGGCATCGCCAGGTTCGGATTGATGAAGCTCAATGCCGATTATTCTGCGAGGAAGGATGTGGACGCGCTTCTTTATGATATACTCACGGAAAATTATCAGGGCGATAGATTTCATACCTTAGAGGAATGGAATCGCTGGCTTAAATTGGGCGCGGAAGTGGTGCGTCAGCACCCAAATTTTCCCGATTACCTGATTGTAGAGATTGAAACCTTCCGGGGCTGTCCCCGCTACATCTCCGGGGGATGCTCCTTCTGCATCGAGCCACTATATGGAAAGCCCATATTTCGGGAGGAGAAGGACATAATAGAAGAGGTGAGAATTCTCAGCGAGCTGGGAGTTCGCAATTTCCGCATAGGAGGGCAGAGCTGTATATACTCCTACAAGGCTCATGGAGTTGGAATAAAGGAGGTGGTGGAGCCCAATGTCGATGCCCTCGCAAATCTGTTTAAGGGGTTAAGCTCCGTGCCGCATAGGGTGCTGCATGTGGATAACGCCAATCCCGCAGTTATAGCTACGTATCCCGAAAAGGCAGAGAAGATAACTGAGATAATAGTGAGGTACACCACCCCCGGCAATGTGGTTGCCTTCGGAATGGAATCTGCGGATCCCGAGGTTATTAAGAAAAACAATCTCAATGCCACGCCTGAAGATGTTATGGAGGCCATAAGAATCGTGAATGAAATTGGTGGGGGGCGGGGAGAGAACGGCATGCCAAAACTTCTTCCTGGACTGAACTTCATCTGCGGGCTCAGGGGCGAGAGAAAGGAAACCTATCACCTAAATTTCAAGTTTCTCAAGAAAGTTATGAATCGAGGCTATCTGCTAAGGAGAATAAACATAAGGCAGGTAGCCTCCATAAGGGGTAGGTTTACCCTTAAATACAGGCACGAATGCTGGAAATTCCGGGAAAGGGTGAGAAAGGAGATAGATAGAAAAATGCTTGAGAAAATCGTGCCTAAGGGCACGGTTCTGAGGAATGTATATCTCGAGCTGAATAAGGGCAACTATACCTTTGGAAGGCAGATAGGCAGCTATCCCCTAATCGTAGTTCTCCCCTATAAAGCGAAGATAGGCAGGTTTGTGGATGTTAAGGTCTTCGATTATGGAGAGCGAAGTGTGACGGCAGCGGAATATCCTCTGGATATCAACACCACACCCTTCTCCGTGCTTCGCTCCCTGCCGGGGATCGGCGAGAAAAAAGCTGCAAGGATAGTCCGGGAGAGACCTTTCTCCAGGATAGATGAGGCCAGAGAGCTTTTGGGCGAGGCCATAGAGTTCTTTCATGCCCATAGGTAATTTTCTGCGAAAGATTTATATATGTCGGACATATATCATTAATTTGTCAGACAATAGTCAGGTGATGGTCATGGGATTGGAATATCTTGTTAAGGATGCCTTATCTCTCGATTATGAGAGGAAGGTGGAAAGCGGTATAAGAATAAAGGTGGTAGGTATAGGTGGCGGAGGCTGCAATAGTATAACGAGGCTGAGCAAGCAGAGGATAAATGCAGAGCTCATCGCCATCAATACGGATAAAACGCATTTCTCCATCGTGAACGCACACAAGAAGGTGCTGCTGGGAGAGAAGGTTACCAACGGCCACGGGACAGGAGGTAATCCCGAGATAGGTGAGCAGGTGGCACAGCTTGCAGCGAGGGAAATCTATAACATTCTTGATGGTGCAGATTTGATTTTCACCCTCGCAGGGCTTGGTGGAGGCACTGGAAGCGGTGCAGGACCAGTTATAAACGAGATAGCCAAAGAGACGGGGGCTCTCGTGGTATCCATGGTGACCATGCCCTTCAAGGCGGAGGGGAAGAAAAGATGGAGCATAGCCGAGGCCTCGCTTGAAAAGTTCAGAGAGAACTCCAACACCCTTATAGTTCTTGATAATAATAGACTCATTGAGCTGGCGCCCAAGCTGCCAATTCTCAAGGCATTTGCCATCATGGATTACCTGATTGGAGATGTGATAAAAAATCTGGCGGAGACTGTTACTCTGCCATCCATGATGAACATAGATTTCTCCGACCTACAGGCGATAATGAGAAACGGTGGAACTTCCACGATCCTGTATGGGGAGGGAAATTATTACACACCACAGGACGCTGTGATGGATACCCTCAACAATCCCCTCATGGACATAGATTATCGCGGTGCCAGCGGAGCTTTGATTCACATAACCGGAGGCAAGGATATGTCGCTTCAAACAGTATACAGGATTGCCGAGGGCATAACCTCAGGGATAAGAGAAGATGCGGAGGTTAAAATAGGAGCGAGAATAGATAGCTCATACACCAAGAAGCTCAAGATCACCACGATACTCACAGGAGTGCACACCCCCTACATGCCCAGAAGAAGCGCGGGAATTATGGAGAGCACAAACGAGATAGAGAATCTTATCTCCATAGTCTCCTGATTTTACCTTGTGGTCACAATCACGCTATCTTCCGTGAGCAGTATGGTGTGCTCGGTCTGAGCCACCATGAATTTCTTTCTTTCATGAAGTATGGGAAAATGGTAAAGTATGCCTAGAAACGCACCTTTTTTAAGAAGCGATTCATAATTTTCATATTTGGTGCACCAGCGGGCAGCAAAGGGTAAGGTTTTGAACTCTTCAAACATCTGCGCGTATGCCCCCTTAAGATTGTTCCATTTTCGAAAGATGTAGATGTTGCCTCCCTTGCCCTCATGCACATATCCCTTGCCGTTGGTGGCAAAGGGCTCGATGGCAAAGGCCATACCTGGCAGAATCTTATCCTTGCTTCCGTCATCATAGTTGGGGATCACGAGTCCGTGATGAAGATCGTATCTTCCAAGCCCGTGGCCCGTGAGGTTGCGAATCGGGTTGTATCCATAAAAGCCCAATGTCTCTTCCACCACTTTGCCTATCTCTCTCGTGGTTATGCCGGGCCTTATGCTCTTTATTGCGTTGTTCAGCGCCTCTGCGGAAGCCTCTATAAGGCTCTCCCACTTATTTGTGCCCACCTCCACCGTTACCGCGGTATCAGAGATGTAACCATCCACATGGGCACCCAGATCCAGCTTGATTAGGTCTCCCCTCCTAAAATATCTGTTATCGCCCTTCACGGGAGAGTAGTGGGCCGCCTCGTAGTTAGCGGATAAATTTACAGGAAATGCGGGCTTTGCACCGGCGTCCCTTATGTATCTCTCAATTTTCTCCGCCACCTCGTAATAAGAAACACCTTCCCTAATCAGCTCCTTTCCCAGTTCCCTGGCTTCCTTTCCAATCTTGCCCGCTTCCAGATACTTTTTTAAGCTCATTCCTATTCCTCCAGCGTCTCAAGGATTCGAGAGTAAGGTATGGCACCTTCCCTTATTAACTTAATCCCCTCAGTCAAATCTATAACCGTGGAAGCTTTGCCACCGAGCCTGCCGCAATCTATGCGATATTTCACATTGAGACGCATGGTGTCATCAATGGTAACCGGAGGCTTCTCTCCGCTTATATTTGCACTGGTTAATGTTATGGGCCCGATTCTCTCCATGAGGGCCAGGGGAATATCATGGTTAGGAATTCTTACTGCGATCTTATCCCACCCGAAGATTCTCTTCTTTGCCCAGAGCACGATGGTCAGAGCTCCAGGCATGAAGCTACGGACCAGCTTCTCAGCAAGAGAATTCAGATGCACTATGCTCCTCATCATCTCTATGTCTCTGACTCCTATGGGAATGGGCTTGCTCAAATCTCTTTTCTTGAGCCTGTAAACCTTGGAAATATCACCATCTACGCTCATGCATAGCCCGTAGAGGGTATCTGTGGGAATGACCACAGGTTCATGCCTCGCATACTCGGCTATTTTCTCCACGCTTTCCTCACTGCACGGAAGAATCACGAAGAAAAATGAGGTGCATGGTATAAAAATTTTGTGCAGTATCTATCGGAAATTTTTTGTAATTCGAATAGCATGCTTTTACTGTGAAAGATTGGGATGCCACAAAATATCTTAAAATATGCTCTCCCGGCAGGGTGAATTTGATAGGAGAGCACACAGATTATTCTCTGGGCTATGTTATGCCCATGGCAATAGATCTTCACACTTATCTTGAGGCAGTGAAGAGCGAGGAGGTCATTCTCTATTCGGAGAGCCTGAGAGATGGAGGAAGATTTAAGGTTGATGTGCTTGAGAGGGAGAATAGCTGGCTCGACTATGTGAAGGGAATATATTACATTCTTCAAAGAAAGGGTTATCGGGTTGGCGGGATGCATGGAAGAATATACGGAAACCTGCCGATAGGCTCGGGATTGAGTTCTTCTGCCAGTCTGGAGCTTGCTATCTTGGAATTTTTAAACTCGAGCTACGATCTCAATCTGAAGAGGATAGAGATGGCAATTATAGCTCAAGAGGCAGAAAACGAATTTGTGGGCATGCCCTGTGGCATAATGGACCAGATGGCGATAGTCCTGGGTAAAGAGAAACACGGGATATTTATAGACACGGAGAATTTAAGATACGAGTATGTACCGATTCCTCCAGAGCTGCAGATTCTAATATTCGATACTGGAGTTAGAAGATCCTTGGCAACTTCTGCCTATAAGGATAGAAGAAAAACTATTGAAAACGCGCTTAAAAAATTAGGGAAGAGAAGCTCAAAATATGTGGATGAGAAAGAGCTTGAAAAATTAAATTCAATGGAGAGAAAGAGGCTTGGATATGTTTTAAGGGAGAATCGCAGGGTAATTGAGGCAAGAGATGCTCTGAAAGAGGGAGATTTAGAGAAGCTGGGCAAGATCATTACTGATGCCCATAAAGATTTAGCGAGTAATTTTGAGGTGAGCTGCCAAGAGCTTGATTTTTTTGTAAGCCTTGCTATAAAATGCGGAGCTATTGGAGCAAGATTGACAGGCGCTGGATTTGGAGGCTCCGCGATTGCTTTATTTCTCCGAAATCCGAGGAACTGTGGCGAGGAAATATTGAAGGAATATAGAAAAAAGTTTATACATAATGCAAAATATTACATAGTTAGGCCTTCGGAAGGCGTGAGAAGATGTATGGATTGATATTTCACGGGAATCTCCAGTATGCGGAAATTCCAAAAAGTGAAATTGGAAAAGTTATTGAGAAATCGTATATACCCACCATAAATAAACTTGTGAGCAATGAAATTCCCTTTGCTTTAAACATCACCGGATTCTCCATACCCCTTTTGCCGAGAGGGTTAATAAAGGAGATAGAGGAAGGAATATCAAGCGGACTTATAGAGTTAACAGGAACTTCTTATACCCATGCAATTCTCCCCCTCTTGGAGTTGAATCGCGTTGAAAAGCAGATTGAGAAAGATTTGGAAATTAAAGAGGAGGTATTCAATTATTCTCCAAAGCTATTCTGGCCTCCAGAGCTTGCCTATGATCCCATTCTCCCTGCAATTCTCAGAGATTTTCAATATGAGAAGATATTTGTAGATGGAGAAGCTTTGCTGCTCTCTGGTAATATGAACACTGCCATAAAAAACACCGTTGTGGAGTATGATAGGCTAGTAAAGGCTTCTTATGGCATAAATCCTTACTTCAACTATTTTCTGGGATTGCCCAAATTGAAAAAATCTTTAAAATATGTATTTCCGGGCACGGTTAAGTTGCTGGGCGTGAAAGAAATAACAGGAATACCGGTTTGGCAGCCGGTGAACATAACTCTCATGCTCGGGCTTGGTAGATTTCCCTTAATGAATGAAAAGAGAGCGGCAAGATTGTTAAGAAGAACAAAAAATGTTATGCTGTACGGCACTGATCTTGAATTTTTCGGATATATGCCCTTTGGCGGCAAGATAATGAATATAGATTCTTTGATTTCTTTTGTGAGGAAAAATTCTCTAAAAATAGTTCTGCCTTCAAAGTTACCCAGCAGTGGAAGAGAATTTTATCTGAAAACATCTTCATGGGCTCCCGACAAATCTTTACGCATATGGTATGAGGATGAGGATAACAGAAGATTAAATCTCTTAGCTCGGGATATGAAAGGGGATAGAGCTTATCTTGCTGAAAACAGCGATGCGAGAGGTTGGGAACCCTTGTCAGAGAGAAGGCTTGATGCCTTTAAGGCCATATATGAAGAATGGAGGGAGAAAGATGAATAAATACAGGAAGATTGCTTCAATAGTTCTTCTGGTACTCATGGCCACATTTTTAATGGCCGACCAGAACCTCTTGCCTCCAAATTATCAGCAAATAATGGCCGAGTTTGGAATTGGAGAAGCTCAAATGGGGCTCGTATCCACCATCTTCGTGACAACCAGCGCTCTCATTACCGTAATCTGGGGCTTTCTTGCAGATGTGGGAAAGAGGAAGAGATTGCTTGTCATAGGAGTTTTGCTAGGAGAGATTCCATGCTTCCTTACTGCCTATGTACAGAATTACTGGCAACTCCTCGCACTTCGTCTATTCACAGGCATTGGCATAGGCTCCATAATACCCATCGGATACTCGCTCATAGCCGATATGTTTCAGAGAGAGAGGAGAGGAAGAGGCTATGCATATATTGATACTGCCTTTGGGTTCGGCACGCTCTTTGGGATGATCGTTGCAGGTCTCACAGCAGGTTGGAGATTGCCCTTCATCATCGCCTCAGTGCCAAACTTCATCTTTGCACCTCTTTTCTACATAGTTGCAGAGGAACCAAAGCGTGGCTCGGGAGAAAGAGAGCTGAAAGAAGTTCTTGAGAAAGGATACGAGTATGAATACAGGATAAGCATGGAAGCTATTAAGAGATCCCTAAAAACGAAAACAAATATCCTCATATTCACCCAGGGTGTGATAGGCACAGTTCCCTGGGGCGTGCTTATGTACTGGCTCATCTCGTTCTTCATGGTTACAAGAGGCATGGATAAAACCACCGCAACATTTGTGTTGCTCCTTGTGGGGCTCTCTACTGTGATAGGCACTCTGATAGGAGGAATTGTAGGGGACTATTTTGAGAGAAAACAAAGAGGAGGAAGGGCTGTGCTCACGGGCCTGGCCATATTTATTGGGATGATCGTCACAATTGCAATCATTCTCTATCCTCTGCCAAGCCATTTGAGCATTCTTGACTGGGCGTTCCTTGCGCTATACTCATTCTTGCTCATTCAATTTGTTACCTACGCAGATCCCAATGTCAGGGCAATAATATCCCAGGTAAATCCTCCAGAAGATAGAGCTACAGTGTTTGGATTATTCAATATTCTTGATAACGTGGGCAAGGCTATAGGGCCTCTCTTTGGAGGATTCTTAATTGAATTCCTCAAGGATATTGGATACGCTAAGCCTGCAGCCTACGAGTATACCATGATTATAGGCTCACTGTTCTGGATACCCTGTGCCCTTGTGTGGATCTGGCTTAGATGGACTTATCCAGAAGATAGGGATAGAATAAGCGAGTTGCTCAGAAAAAGAGCAAAGGAGATAATGAGAAAGCTCTCTGGGTCATAGCCCTATTCCATATTTTTCCAAAATGTCCTCACCAATTTCTCTATTTTTGCTTATCTCCCCGTAGATATAAGCGCTTTTTCTGGGCCTTCTCTCAAATGTATCGTAATCTATCTCCACAAGCCCGAATCTCGGAGCAAAGCCCTTATCCCACTCAAAATTGTCCATGAAGGACCAGTAAAAATAGCCTCGAACATCGTAGCCGTCCTTTATTGCCCTATGCACATGCTGAAGATGCTTTACTATAAACTCGATGCGCCATTCATCATCTCTCGTCGCAATTCCGTTCTCCGTAATGAATATCGGTCTCTCGTATCTCGATACCTTCTCAATTGCCTTGTATATGCCCTCAGGATAAACGCTCCAGCCCATATCCGTCTTTCTAGAGCTCATATCTGCAAGCTCTACCTGAAGAAATAGCTTTAGAGGGTTCGATGTGTGCCTAACTGTGTACGCGGTATAATAGTTCACACCCAGAAAATCTGCATCGCCTTCAGGCACGCTGTAGCTTCCATATATGGCCTTGAGCTTTCCGCTCCAGATACCGTTCAGAAAATTGAAATTGAAAATATCATCGACCTTCTTTGCAGCTTTTAAATCTTTTTGCTGAGAAGACGAGGATAGAAATATGGGTATATTTTTCACTATTCCCACCTTGAACTTATCCTTCAATATCTCATAGGCTATGTTATGAGCCCTGATTATATTTGCCTCCACCCTGCTCGCCAGACGCACGCTTTTCTTAAATGGAGGCCACTGTCCCTCAATGTATCCTGCCATAACATACACCATGGGCTCGTTGAATGTGGCTATATATTTTCCTCCCTTAATCTCGTCTCTTACCGTCTCCACATATCTTTCCCAATGCTTGAGATTCTCCTCCCTTTCAAAGCCTCCCCTGCTGAGAAACCACAGGGGCAGGGTAAAATGATGCAGTGTGATGAGGGGAGTTATGCCCTTTGAATTAAGGAGCTTCAGTATCTCATTGTATCTCTCTATGGCACCATCATCTCTCTTTCCTTCCTGGGGATAGAGGCGTGCCCACTCAATAGAAAAACGATAAGCAGGATAGCCAAGCGAGGCCATGAGCTCTATATCGTCCCTGTAAAGCTCCCAGTGATTGCAGGCCTTTCCAGATTTGTAGGGCAGCTTTCCCATCTGCTCATAGTGCCACCAATCGTTGCTCTTATTATCACCCTCTATCTGATGTGCCGCTGTCGCAGTTCCAAAAATAAAGTGTTCGGGAAATTTCAGCATGAGAGAATATAGGAAATAGAGTATAAAAAAACTTGTAAGCGGGAAAAAGTATAAGTTGGGCGGTGCTACTATCTTCAATCATGTGCGATGTTTTGGTTGCCACGCCCAGAGTTACGAAGAACGGGGATATGATATTTGCAAAGAACAGTGACAGGGATCCTAACGAAGCACAGGTTGTGGAGTATGTACCGCCAATGAAGCATGAAGATAATATGGTTAAGCTTACCTATGTGGAGTTTCCGCAGGTAGAGAGAACCTACGGAATAATCATCTCCAGGCCCTGGTGGATCTGGGGCGCGGAGATGGGTGTTAACGAGCATTCATTAGCTATAGGAAACACGGCAGTTTTTACAAATCAGAAAAAGGAGGAGAAGGGCATTCTTGGCATGGATATGATACGCCTGGCTTTAGAGAGATGCAGAGATGCTAAGGATGCTTTGAATTTTATAGTCGAGCTCATAGAGAAATACGGCCAGGGTGGCAGCGGAAGCCATGAGCACAGGTTTCTGTATCACAACTCTTTCATAATTGCAGATCCTCGAGAGAGTTATGTTCTTGAAACTGCAGGGAAGCACTGGGTCTCTAAGAAAATTGATAAATTCTACACGATTTCGAATGCTCTAACCATAGAGGATGAGTGGGACTTGGCGTCTGATTCTGTGGAGAGGATGTCTAAAAAATCAAGTTTCAGTTTCTCGAGAGAGTTTTCAGACAGTTTCTACACTTATTTTGCGCATGGTAGAGAGAGAAGAAGATACACTTACGAGGCTCTTGCCCGAAGAGAGGGTGAGATAGATTTAGAGTACATTATGCAG
This sequence comes from DHVE2 group archaeon, assembly GCA_026993785.1. Classification (GTDB taxonomy): domain Archaea; phylum Thermoplasmatota; class Thermoplasmata; order Thermoplasmatales; family Aciduliprofundaceae; genus S014-41. Next base: position 37,036 of record JALWRZ010000010.1, on the reverse strand, counting down.
ATTTTGAGAAGTCATAATAGTGGCAGCTACGATCCTCTACATGGAAGTATGAAGGATGTGTGCATGCACTATGGAGGCGTGACAAGACCTTCCCAGACTGCATCATCTCAAATCTCTTTGCTAAACAGAGATGCGAATTTCTTCACTGCCGAATCCAATCCATGTCTTGCGATTTTCAAGCCCTTCTTCTTTGATAAGCCGTACAGTGTGTCGCAGGGAGCCACCGATAAATACGATGATAAGATATGGTGGTGGAGAACCGAGCTGTTCCACAGAGTATTCGTGATGAATTATGGGAAATATATTGGAGAGTATATCAAAGATAGAGATGAGGTGCAAGCAAGAGTGCTGAATATGGATGATACGAAGGCTGCATTTGATGCTGAAGAGGAGCTGATAAAAAGATGGATGAGGAGGATAGAGAAGAAAGCTGGATGGAGATACCGGCGTATCTGGAAAAAGGTTAATATTAGGGCAAATATATTGTTGGGGTGAGAGATTATGAGCGTAGAGCAACTGCTAGGATATTTGCATACCTATCCTCCTCGATACGGTCCAGAGTGGGGCAGCGGAGGCATATTTGGATTGAAATATTACAGAGGGCTGCTCTACTTCACCCTTGCCTTTGAGGGAGAGGCGCATTTTGTAAGAGAATCGGGAGAGAAGAGATACAATTTTGAGCTTGTGGGCCCAGCGCCCGTATCTGGAGGAGATACCTACAATGCGGTAGAGTGCGTGGATGAATATCTCTACTTTGGAGGATGGATCCATGCTCCGGCACTTTATGAGAAGAGAAGCATCAGCTTCGCTAACAAATACTCACATCTTCACAGCTACAATATTGAGGATGATTCTATCAAGCTTCTATGGAAAGACTCTATACATCATCTCACAAAGTGGGCAGGAGAGGTCAGCGATATAATCTACGATCCCTATAATGAGAGGCTTCTTATTGCCAGAGAGGACGGAGATGAGAATCTGGGCATATATTCCATAGACAGAAACTCTGGAAAATCTGAGAGGCTTAGAGAAGAGCCAACGCTAAAGGGAGAGATACTCCACGATTCTGTATTTTTCGCCTCAGGGGCCAATTTTACCGTGGGACTTGAGAAGATCCTCACTCTGGATCTTATAGAGGAGAAATGGCAAGATTATAATGTGGGCAATATCGAGGCTCTGGACGGAGAGAAGGTGTTTATGCCCTCTACGGGAGATGTGGGTGCAGCCTATAATCGAATATTTGTGTTTGCCAGAGGTGGCATTCTAGTGGGAAATCCTATCAACGATGAGGAGTTCAAGTATGTAAGGCTCCTGGATTTCTTCAATTTTCAGGCACCCATGCGCACCAACGTTCTCTATCTCAACGGAGGTATGCTCATAGCCTATAACGCGCATCATGACGCTGTTTATAGGGTTAGGGGAGCTGCAGATAAAATAAAATCCATATTTTCCAACACTATTGCATCTCCCACACTCTTGCTCTATATTGCACCACCTATGGTTAAAATTGTGGGTGCGTTTGGAGCAAGAATAACGAGCATGGAGAAGATGGGAGATAAGATACTGCTCGCCACCAACACCGCTCCCAATGTGGGCGCTGAAGATGCCACACCCTACGATACAGGGTATCGCGGATTCTCTGTGATTAATGAGGATGCTATTCAGAGAGCTCCGCCGCCGGTGAGCATATCGCTGCCTGCCATGCTTCCCTCTCTGGCAAAGAACGAAACTGGATACGGGGCATTTGGAGGCATACCTCTCGATGGATACCGAGAGCCGAGAATGCTGATCTATTCTTCGCTGGACAACGAGCTGAGCGTGTACGAGTATGATCTATCTTTGCCTCTCAATCCCGCCACACAGGATAAGTTCAGCATCTCTCCTGGAAAGAATATAATCGACCTTTCTTCGTTCTCTGGCATAGTCTCGTTCTCTCTCAAAAACGAAGATTATAAGGGAAAGATAAGGATAGAGCTGCGGTGAAAATCTACATCTCTTTTTCTCCATCTAGGAAAGATACCCTCTGGCAGGATCCCATGGTGTCAAGTATTTAAATAATTTAAATAAAAGAAGAGGTGATGAATATGGGGAATGAGGAAAATAAAGGATATGAGGTAGTGCGGGAGGATGCGAATCCTTCCGACCAGCGATCCAGTACTAGCGCCGCCGGCAGGATTCGAACCTGCGACCTGCCGGTTAACAGCCGGCCGCTCCAGCCAACTAAGCTACGGCGGCTCATTTTGGTGTAATAAGAAGCAATATTTAAATTTTCACTTCCAGTAGGGTTCCCTTCTCATTATAGCTTCTATAAACAGGGAGCGGAGGGTTGCATCATCCGCGCCGTTTCTGATGGGGGTGAGGATATCCACCAGGTTATCGTTTCTGAGAAGGCAGGGCTTGAGTTTCCCGTCACTTGTCAATCGTATCCTCGTGCAGTATTTGCAGAATATGCTGTTGTGCATGGGCCTGACTATCTCCACCTCAGCCTTCTTGCCATCGATATTGAAGATGAATCTCTTTCTGCGATGCAATTCGTTGTATCTGATCTCCTCCGCAATTTTCTCCAGATGCTCCTCTATGAATATAGGATTCACATGGTATTTTTGAAAAAATTCTGTCTGCTCCTTTTCCACGGGAGCCTCAAGCTCTATTATCTGCAGTATCGTGCCGCTCTCTGCAGAGAAGCGAATCATGTCCTCAATATCCCCATCGTTTATGCCCCGAAGCAGGACCATGTTGAGCTTAATGGGATAAAGACCAGCATCTCTGGCGGCGTATATGCCATCTATCACATTCTTCAGCTCATCCTTACCTGTAATTCTCGTGTATTTCTCCCGATCTACGGTATCGAGGCTTATATTCACTCTCCTGAGCCCGTTCTTTTTCAACTCCTCCGCATACTTTGAAAGCATGGTGCCATTGGTTGTGAGGGAAACATCCCTGTCCATAAGGGGCGCTGCAAGGGCTATTATTTCCGGCATATCTTCACGAATCAGTGGCTCTCCTCCTGTGAACTTTACCTTTCTTATATCCAGGCTTCTGGCAATCTCCAAAATTTTTCTTATCTCTTCAGGAGTCATCTCGCTGCGATGTTTGTGCCATTCTCCCTCCCGGTGACAGTAAAAGCAGTTGAGATTGCATCTTTCAGTCACAGATACGCGAATACTATTCACAGGTCTGCCAAATCTATCAAGCACGATATACCCCATGGAACATAACGATATAAAGATTTTTGAGAAGGTATTTATCGATTGCTGGCATGCTCTACTGCATGCCTGTAAAGGGTGCCCAATCCTCATCGCTCATCCAGTTCGTGAAGAATGAATTACTCCTCGTGATATTTCTCATCCTCCTTATTCTCCTCTCCCTTATATATCCCGAGAAGATAAGAGAATATCCTCAGTTTGTGGACTGGAAAACCATTGCCACGCTTACTGGGCTCTTGATAATCACCACGGCGCTGAAGGAGAGTGGATATTTCTACATCTTCTCCATGAGGATGCTTCGAAAATTTAGGGACGAGCGCAGCATGGCACTTTTCATGGTTCTGATCTCCGCGGTTCTTGCCACGTTCCTCACCAACGATGTAGCCCTGTTTATAGTGGTTCCCATAACCCTGAGCCTCCAGGAAATACTGAACAGGGATGCCTCCAAGCTGATAATATTCGAAGCTCTTGCAGTAAATGCAGGCTCAGCGTTAACCCCCATAGGAAATCCCCAGAACATATTTCTATGGCATAGCTGGGGAATATCATTCCTCGCATTCATGGTGAAAATGGTGCCCCTCGCCTCAATCCTTCTCCTTGTTCTCCTCCTCTTCGTGTACCTCTTTTTCTCCAGAAGAGATATAGAGCTGCCGAAAAAAATAATGCAGAAGGAGAAGAAATGCAGTCTGTTTTACATCTCCCTGGCGGCACTTCTTCTTTATCTTGCCGCACTTGAGCTGAATCTTGTCTATTTTGCGGTGCCCATAATCATACTGCTCTATCTTTTCCTGCACAGAAAAACCCTGTGGCATGCTGACTGGCTTCTCATCCTCCTATTCATCGTCATCTTCATAGATTTCAGCCTAATCTCTAAGATACCTGCGGTGCATGAAGGAATAAGCTCAATTAATTTGAATACGCCAAAAAATCTGTTTCTGTTCTCCGCCTTCCTATCTCAGCTTGTAAGCAACGTTCCCGCCACTGTTATGCTCTCAAATTTCAGCAGCAACTGGCTTGTGATGGGCTACGGAGTTAATGTCGGTGGAAATGGGGTAGTTATAGCTTCCCTTGCCAACATAATAGCCCTGAGACTGGCAAAAAAGAGGAGAATATGGATAAGCTTCCACAAATATTCCCTTCTCTATCTCCTCATCACCCTGGGCATTTTCTACGCTCTTTTCTCCCTACACTAGCTTCCCTGCGGGGAAAACTTTAAATATGAGAACTTAATAACAGTTAGTAGTTAACCAAAGGTTAATAACTGGAGGTGATAAAGATGGTATGGAAGAAGAGAAGGAGAGAGGAGGATGATGAGGATGATTGGAAGAGAGATTTCTTTGACGATTTCTTCACATTCGACATAGAAAAGGAGTTCCGCCGCATGGAGGAGTGGATGAACAGGATAATGAGAGAGTTCCAGAGCGGCGAGATTAAGGGTCCCTATGTTTACGGGTTTAGCATGAAGATAGGCCCAGATGGCAAGCCGCAGATCCAGCAGTTTGGCAATGTGCCCCGAAGATTTGGTATTAAGGAGGAAGAGATGGAAGAGTACAGGGAGCCCCTGGTGGATGTGATGGAGGGGGATAAGACAGTGAGCATAACCGTGGAGCTTCCCGGAGTAAACAAGGAGGACATAGACTTGGATCTCAACGAGGAGGAGGATATACTCACGCTCAAGGTGGACACGCCAGATAGAAAATACTACAAGGAAATACAGCTCCCGTGCAAGGTAAAGCCGGAGAGTGTGAAGGCGACATACAAGAACGGCATCCTGGATATAGTGTTTGAGAGGGCCGAGCCGAGAAAGAAGAAGGGCAAGAAGATAAAGATTGAGTAAAGGGGAAAATGGACGAGATAGATGCAATACTGACTGCCATCGAGAACCAGACGAGGAGGGAGATACTCAAGAGACTGGCAGAGGGAAAGCAGTACGCGCTTCAGTTAGCCAAGGAGCTCAGAGTATCGCAGCAGGCCATACTGAAGCATCTTGAGATTCTGGAGAAATTCAATATAATAAGGAAAGCGGGGGTGGAGCGCAGCGATATGGGGCCTCCCAGGAAACTGTATGAGCTTAACAGGGGATTCAGCATAGTCATAGATTTCGCGCCAGGAGTATTCCAGATTCGCAGATATACCATAGAGAGCGACGAGGAAGATAAGGAGAAGAAGATAAACGAAGATTTCGGTGAGACTCTGAGAAAAATCGAGGAAGAGCTTCAGAGATTAGAAAGAAAGAGGGTAGAGCTGCTCAAAATGAAGGAGCGAATACTTAGAGAAATAATGAGCGATTAAGGGAGCTCCAGCTCTTCCTTTTCTTCTATCTTGAAAGATTTTATTTTTTTCTCCTCGCGAATCTCTGCGATAACGAGGCTGTTCACCACCCTCTCGCTAAATCTCTGTCTTGGATCTCCTTCCGTGCTCAATCCTGCAATGATATCACTTATATAAATTATCCAGTTGAGCTTTGTTAGATTTCTTACAAACGCCTGGAGCGGTGTGAGATCCCCGATAAATGCCACCGCTTTTATGCCGAATATGAACTTTCCGGGGGTCTTGCCCCAGGCAAGATCAAAGATAACAGAGTAAAGGTACCACACTATTCCCTGAGCCACAAAGAGCAGGAATATAGGGTTCATGGGGAAGAAGAATGTGAATGCGAAAGCTATTATGAATGTTATAACAAAATCGATGAAATCGGCAGCGATTCTCTTTCCCCATAGTCTTCTGAGAGAAGAATCGTACTCCATGATGTCAAAGCCTGTCTGCATGTGGAGAATAATGCAAAGGATGCACATAAGATTTTTCCTCACTCCAAAAAATTAAATTAGTTGCTATAATTTTGCATACATAATGCTTGCGGAAGAGCTGTGGCAGGAAATAAGCGCTAAAGTTGGCGAGGAGCTTGAGCTTGAAGATTATATGATAGGAGCAAAGTACTCCTATGCCATAGTCTCAGGAGAGAGAGGAAAAGCCATAGGCACCTCCTATCTGCCACTGGAGGATATTTCTAGGGGATTCTCAAGAAAGCCCCGCTTCTCAGAAGTTGGTTCCATGCTCTCTTCCACCAACATATTCGAGAAATCGCTGGGAGTTGCAATCCTCAATGCCGTTTCCCAGTATCTTCTGTGGCACTGCGGGAAATACGTAAATTTTGACATAAGCTACGGGAACATGGTGAATGAGCTCGCAGCTCTTTGCAGGGGAAACGCGAAGATAGTCATGGTGGGAAACATGGGCCCTGTGGCATCGAGATTGAGGGAGAGAAGCTACGATGTAACCGTTTTAGAGAGAAATCCAAGGTTTAGGAGAGATGCCCTCGCGGATATATTTGCGCCCAGGGTTATTCCGCAGGCGGATGCGCTCATAGTCACGGGAACAACACTGATAAATGATACTTTGGGATACGTACTCTCGCTGGCAAGAAGAGCAAAGCTCATCGCGTTGGTGGGGCCCACTGCGTCCATATATCCAACGCAGCAGCTTCGCGGGATAACTCATATCGCAGCCCTCAAGATAGAGAATATTGATAAAGTTGCAGAGATAATAAGGCTGGGCGGTGGCAGATGGGATTTTGGAAAATATGCGAAAGAATACATAATTCACATCGCAAAGAGTAAATAGGAGATGCGAGATGATACTCCATGAAGGAGTTTTTGAAGTATAAGGATGAGATAGTGAAGCTTAGAAGAGAGTTTCATATGTATCCCGAGCTGGGATTTGAGGAGGAAAGGACATCCAAAAGGGTGGAAGAGTATCTCAAGGATGTCGGGATAAAAACTAGGAGGCTCGCGAAAACTGGGGTAGTTGGAGATATAGATAACGGCAGCGATTTCACCGTAGCCCTACGCGCCGATATGGATGCCCTGCCAATAAATGAAGAGAACGATGTTCCCTACAAATCCAGAATACCGGGGAAAATGCATGCCTGCGGCCACGATGCCCATACCGCCATGCTCCTTGTAGCAGCCAAGATTCTGTCTCAGAGAAAGGTTTATGCCAATATACGCTTCATTTTCCAGCCGGCAGAGGAGGGATTTAACGGAGCTCGGAGAATGATAGAGGAAGGCGCTCTGGAGAACGTGGATAGGATAATAGGGATGCATGTATGGGCAGAGCTGCCTTCCAAGGTAATAGCCATTTCTCCGGGTCCCGTGATGGCCAGTGCGGATAGATTCAAGATATTCATTAGAGGCAAGGGTGGACACGGTGCTGCACCGCATCAAACAAGGGACCCAATAACCTGCTCCGCTTCCCTAATCGAGGCGCTACAAACCATAGTGAGCAGAAACGTGCCACCTCTAGAAAGTGCCGTAGTCACAGTGGGCAGAATATGCGGAGGAACCGCGTTCAATATCATCCCGGAGCTTGTGGAGCTGGAGGGAACTGTTAGAACCTTCTCGGAAGAGCTACGCTCTTTAATAGAGAAGAGGATAAGAGAGCTCACGGAAAATTACGCTCGAGGATGCGGCTGCGAGGGTGAGGTTATCTACGAGAGGATGAACTATGCCACGGTAAATGATGAAGAGCTTGCAAAGATAGGCAGAGAGGTGGCATCCCAGATAACGGAGGTCGTGGAACAGAAGAAAACCATGGGCGCTGAAGATTTCTCAGAATACGCCAGACTCATACCTGCACTATTTGCATATCTCGGCACAAGAAATGAGGAGAAGGGGATAGTTTACCCGCACCACAATCCAAGATTTGACGTGGATGAGGATGCACTGCCCTATGGCACAGCCTTCGAAGTGCTTATGGTGGAAAAGCTGGCAAGCTTAAAGAATTGAGGATAGAGCAGCGTAGTGGTCATGGCTCCTCAGCTCCACTCCTTCCTCCATGGAGAGAAACAGTATCTCAGGCTCTCTCACAAGCACCTGCTCCCTCTCAGCAAAAGTGGAGAATAGAGACACGATCTCCCTGCTTTCCCGCAGTGATTTGAAGAGGGCAATGACTATGCCCTCAAGAGGATTGTAGGCTAGGAAAACCACATTGGATAGATTCACGTTCAACTCGCGAACTTTATTTTCTCTCTCTATCTTTTCCAGTTTTTCCGGATTGGATTCCCAGTGGGCAAATACCAGAACCTCGTAGCCAAAAAGTTTCATATTTGGAATAATTTTTCTTGTGCACCACCCTTCCTGGAACAGTCTTTCCCTTATTTTTGCCACCTTGAGCCGGTTCATTTTAACTCGTTGAGCAATGTCCTTCACACTGGACGCTGGAGCTTTGACCATCTCGGCCAGGACCTTAAGCTCTTCAGCCGTGATCTCTCTCTCCGGCTCTCTTTTTTTGCTTATTTCCTGCTTTGCGAGAATCGAAAACTCATGGGCGAGGAGGGGTGCATACTCAAAGAATATGGGCATGCGGGTTATCTCAAAGGGCATAAGAACTACCTTGGGCCTTTCTCTAAGCATGATTTCCCTTATTCCTGCGATTCTATCCGCATAAAGTATATTTTTCACAAGCTGGGTATAGTTTCTCACCACGCCCAAGGTAAATCCACGGTATGATTCAGCATAGGTGAGAAATATACCCGATTTTCTTATCCCGCTTCTCTTTCGGATCATGCTTTCCACTTTGTTTATCTCCTTCACCTTGTCCTGGGTTATGCTTCCATACCCGGCCACAAAAAGCTCGAAGCCCAGAGCCTTGTAATTGGGAATCAGGACTTCCTTTATGATGTCCCTCTTCCTGAACTTATCCTTCATTTTATATGCGCTCCAGTAATTTATATCGAGTAGCTCTGCCAGCTCCTTTAAAGATAGCTCCGGATGCGCCACAAGTCCGTGAAGCAGCTTTTTTTCCTGGGATGTCAACCTTAGCATCAAGTAGGTTATGGATTGCTTATATTTAAACTTTTCAAATAAAGCAAACATATTGAGGTAAAATTAAACTTTTTTGTAATTTCATCTTTGAAATTTTCCAAAAATTTAAATATCTTAAGGCTATGCACCTTTAGGTGATGGCCATGGATATGCGAGCCTTGGGCAGAATTGTGAGTAAAAGACCGGTGGCGGTGCTCATAGTGATTCTCATAATCACTGCGATCTTCGGATATTATGCTTCTCAGATGAAGATGAGCGCAGATCTCAGGACCTTTCTTCCAGAGGATGAGATGGTTCAGGCGCTCACCAAGATAAACGATGAATTTGGCTCCACAGATATAATGGAGGTTGTATTTGTTAGCAATAACGCGGTATCTAAAGATACGTTGCAGGATATGCTGGAAGTTAAGAAAGCTTTGCTGGAAAATGAGAAAATAGTGAAGAATTTGAACACACCTGACTCGCCGGAAAATAGTGTGATGTCCCCTGCGGATATAATTATTCTGGGAAATATCACGCTCTCTTTCCAGGATGATATGGAAAAGAATCTTAAAAATGTAAGCTCCACGCTGCAGAAAATGAATCTCACCCCTATGGAGAGTTTGCTTAATGAGATGAATGCCATTCTTGTAGATTATAAAGATATATACGAGAATGCCCCACCTATAAGGGGAGATGGTAAGGTGGTGGTTCTTCTCCTCTTCATGCCCAAGAGCGGCGGTGGCGGTGAGACGCCTCCGGAGATGAAAAGCATAATGGAAAATGTTACAGGCAGCCTTATCAGCACTAATGATTTTGAAATAAAAGCTAAGGTTCTCTCTCTTCTAAATCCTCCGCCCCTAAATGAAAGCTCGGGCGGCAATATGAGCATGGATAAGAACCTCACCGCCCTTATGAATAGATTTAGCGAAGATATGAAATCAAATATGAGCATCGCTGAGAAGGAGATAAGTCTTAGATATTTCGTGGTGAGTGTATCCAATTTCTCATCTCGGGCCATGGAGAACTCCTATCGCTCGCTTTCCTCTGCCATCAACGAAAGTGAGGAGATGATAGATGCTCTCAATTCAACAGAAAATGCCATCTTAAGCGGAAACAACGATACAGCGATTGCCATACTGAGCGGAATGATAAATGGAATGAGCGAGGAAATAGAGAAGATGAAGATGGTGCTTCCCTACTACGAGCAGGTAAACCACACTCTTGCCACCTTCTTGGATAAGTATGAGAATGGAACCGCGACGGTTGAGGATGCCCAAATGCTCGATGATGCCATCTCTCTCCTTATCCCATATACCGGCGGGGAGGAGAAACAGCTCTGGAGCATATTCCAGGATACCTTGGAGACATGGATGCAGCATCCACAGATTGGATACGACCTCGTCTATCAGGGAAATGTCACCAAGATGCTGTGCCAGGGATTCTTCCAGAATTACGAAGGTGCAGTTATGCTCAATAATAGCCTCACAGATTTAAAGAACAAGATAAATAATCAGCCAACAATATACACGATTGCGCAGATAGATATGATGAAAAGCGTAATCTCCCAGCAGGTACAGGAAATGAGGGAGCAGAAGGAGAAAATAAAGGAAGCTATGGTGGAGATGAAAAATTCTGCGTATTTGAACTGGTTCATCGAGACGCTAAATAATCTTGACTATGTGATGCTCCATGCGCCTCAAACCGCGTTTTTCGCCGTGAATATTTTCAATATAGAGATGGGGATGATGAGCTCTCCTCCCCAGGAAGGTAATGCTCCATCGCCAAATCTGGAAATATTCCAAGCACTGCAGCATGCCTTTGAATCATCGGTAAGCGTGGCTTATAAGGAGAAAATCGAGGATATGTTCCTCACAGAGATGCGTCTTATGCAGTTAGGCACTCAGATGGAGTTCAACATGAGTATGCCTGAATTCTCTATGGATATGCCCAACTTCAATCCAACTGTGGATGAAGAAATAAGCATGCTCAACAATATGAGCGATGAGGATATCACGGGAATAATAGGGAAGATAGAAAGCTACGACCCAAGCGAGTTTCTGGATACTGTGAATTCCACCATACCGGTAGTTAACAACACCCTGGGAGAAATAAACGGAGTGAAATCAACTCTGCAAAATCTCCTGGACAATATGGCATTTGTGTATAACACCACAGGAAATGAATCTGTGATGCTCTCCATGCAATTCTATAGCAATATGAGCGAGCTTATGGCAAATGCCTCCCAGGGCCTCGAGTATTTCCACTCTTACCTCCCCCGAATGGGCGGGTTTACAACAACAATGAACATATTCTCATCGCAGCTCAAATCCATGTTTTCCAAGGACTTCACAGGCACCCATGCCAAGGCTGCCATGATGATAGTGATTCTCAATGGAACTTATCTGCCAGGAGAATCCACAGTGGAGCATGGAGACAGGATGGAGAAGCTTGAGGAAGAAGTGCAGAGAGTGGCGCATTCTGTGAAAACTAAAAGCGAGATTATGGTGATGGGCTCCGCGCTTATTTCCAAAGCTACGGAAAAAACTGCCGATGAGACCACACATATTCTTCTTCCGGTAGCGGTGCTTCTCGTCATAATAATTCTCGCTATCACGTTCAGAAGCGTTGTAGATACCCTGTTGGGTCTGATTGGTCTGGGAATGGCCATCCTATGGGCCTACGGATTTGGTGTGATGGCAGGCTACGATTTCAACCAGATAGTAACAACCGTAGCGGTGCTTCTGGTAGGTCTTGGCATCGATTACGCGATTCACACCATTCTGCGCTACAGAGAAGAACTGCGCAAGGGAAGAAAGGTTAGAAAAGCCATGGAGGAGATGATTACACATTTGGGAATGGGACTTGTTCTCGCCACAATAACCACGATAATTGCCTTCTTATCCAACCTCTCCTCGCCTATACCCCCTGTGGCCAACTTCGGGGTGATGAACGCCGTGGGCATATTTGGAGCCTTTGTAATATTCACCACGTTCATTCCCGCGGTGAAGATACTTATTGATTGCAGAAGAGAAAAGAAGGGAAAACTAAAGATAAGGAAGGAAAAGGAAAGAGAGGGTTCTGGCGTGATACTTCTCAACAAAGCCATGGCCATGGGTGCTGTGGGTGCAGAGAAGCACAGACATGTTGTTCTGGCTATAGTGCTGGTAGTTAGCCTGGTAGCTGCCTATGGGGGTATGAATCTAGGAACAACCTTCGATATCAAAGACTTCCTGCCAAGCAATCTGGAAATTTCTCATACAATAGAGTTTATGATGGATAACTTCAACTCCTCAGGGCTCAACGACAATTATATACTTGTGGAAGGCGATGTTGCCACAGCTTCTGCCCTTGAGGCAACTAAAGAAACGATGAATAATCTGGAAGATGACAGTTACATAGATTATTCGCAGTCAAAAAGCGTATACACGCTCATAAGGGAGATGAGTGAGAAGAACAGCACCTTCGCAAAGATGGTGATGGAGAACGATACCAACGGAGATGGACTGCCAGATAAAAACATTGTGGGAATATATGAGTGGCTATACGATCACACTGACGATGGCAAGAGCATACTGCACAAGAACTCCCAAGGAAAGTTTGATATGATGCTCATTGTAGTTAGAAGCTATGCTGATACCGATAAGGAGTATCACATTTTGTGGAAAGAGCTCAAGGAGGATATAGCGCCTCTAAAATCCGCGGGATTAAAAGCAACCCCTACCGGCAGCGACCTGCTTACATACCATATAATGGATCTCCTGCAGGGCAGCGAATGGAACTCGCTCATAATCACCCTGGTATCCTCCTTCATAGTGCTCACCATAATATTCTTCTGGGAGAAGAGAAGCCTTGTACTGGGAGCAATAACAACCCTTCCCGTGTTAATCGCTCTGCTCTGGATTCTTGGGACCATGTACGCGCTAGGCATGGATTTCAATGTGGTAACGGTAACAATAACCTCTCTGACCATAGGGCTGGGCATCACATACGCCATACACATCACCCACAGATTCCTAGAGGACTGGGGTAAAGAAAAGAATATAGTAGCCGCTCTGAGAAAGACGGTGAGACACACAGGCACATCCATATTCGGAGCTGCCACCACAACCATGGCAGGATTTGGAACCCTAAGTTTGTCCTCCATGCCACCGATTCGCCAGTTTGGAGAGATCTCAGCGCTTTCCATACTTTACAGCTTCATACTCTCCGTCTTCATTCTCCCTACCTTCCTCTATTTCTGGGCAGAGTGGAAGGAAAAACATGGTAAGAAGTGATTCTGGCCAGGTAAAACTAGCCAAATTATTTTATATCTCCTTTTTATGGCATTTTTATGCGCCCAGATTACAGGAGTGAGTGTGTTTGGCATTCTTCGTAAAACCCCCATGGCAGGGCGCTTGACGAAGTTTTTGGAGGTGAAAATATGAAATCGATTTTGGATGTGGATGAACTGCCTAAAAGATGGTACAGTATACTGCCCGATCTGCCGGAGCCACTGCCACCACCTTTGGATCCGGAGACCGATAAACCCATAGCCCCGGAGAAGCTGAAAAGAATTTTCGCCGCGAAGCTTGTGGAGCAGGAGATGAGCCTCGAGAGATACATAGATATTCCGGAGGAAATCAGAGAGATATATCTCAAGATAGGGAGACCCACACCCATCTATCGAGCTACAAATCTGGAGAAGGCCCTAAATACGCCTGCGCGCATATACTTCAAATATGAGGGAGAGACAATAACAGGAAGCCATAAGATAAACACCGCTGTTGCCCAAGCATATTTTGCCAAGAAGGAAGGAATAGAGACCCTAATAACCGAGACGGGCGCAGGACAGTGGGGCACCGCATTATCCGTTGCAGGCTCTCTCCTCGGACTCAAAATTAGGGTGTATATGGCAAGGGCAAGCTATATACAGAAACCATACAGAAAGATTCTTATGAAAGTGTATGGCGCAGAGGTGTATCCGTCTCCCAGCAATAGAACCGAGGTGGGTAGAAAATTCCTCAAGGAAGATCCCCAGCATCCGGGCAGCTTGGGTATAGCCATAAGCGAGGCCATCGAGGATGTTCTACGAGATGAGAAGGCCCGTTACTCCTTGGGAAGCGTTCTCAACCATGTGCTGATGCATCAGAGCGTCATAGGCGAAGAGGCAAGAATCCAGATGGAGAAAATTGGAGAAGATGTGGATGTGCTGGTAGGATGTGTGGGTGGCGGAAGCAACTTTGCAGGTTTGACATATCCTTTTATACGGAATATGCTCCAGGGAAAGAAAGATTATGAGATATACGCTGTAGAATCAAGAGCTGCGCCCAGTATGACAAGAGGGGTGTATACCTACGATTACGGGGATAGCGGGAGATTGACCCCTAAGATAAAGATGCATACCCTGGGCCATAGATATTATGTGCCGCCTATTCATGCTGGCGGTCTCCGCTATCATGGACTTGCACCAACATTGAGTGTTCTTGTAAATCATGCAATCGTTACACCTGTTGCCTATCACCAGAGGGAGGTATTTGAAGCTGCCATACTCTTTGCCAAGAACGAGGGAATTGTACCCGCGCCAGAGAGTGCACACGCAGTAAAGGGAGTTATAGACCTTGCTCTGGATGCGAAGAAGAAGGGCGAGAAGAAGGTTATTCTCTTTAATCTCAGCGGCCATGGACTGCTTGATCTTAATGGCTATGACAGCTATCTGAAGGGTGAGATGATAGATTACGAGCCAACAGAGCTTCCGATGAGCAGGGTTAATGCGTAAAAAACAATGCATCTACAGGAAAAATATAAATATAAAAATCATATTCCTCAAATACCCACAAAATAGGAGGCGATGAAAAATGGCAGAGGAAAACGTTGTGTTCGTGGGAAAGAAGCCAACAATGAACTATGTACTGGCTGTGGTTACACAGTTTAACAGCGGCGTGAATAGCGTGATTTTGAAGGCGAGAGGAAAGGCCATAAGTAAGGCCGTAGATGTCGCCGAGATCGTGCGCAACCGCTTTGTGCCCAGCCTGAAATACGGAGAGATAAAGATAGGAACAGAGACCCTTCAGGGTGAGAAGGGAGAAACCAATGTATCTTCTATCGAGATCGAGATGAAGAGGGAGTAACTCTCCTCTCCTCTATTTTTATTAATACCTTGATTTGATTATTTTCTTTTTCTGCGCCTTGATATTATAAGAGAAATTAATAGTAGGGGCATAATTACGAATACAAAATTTCCGAATTCTGGAACTTTATCGAAGTATATATCGTTTTGGCCATTGCGGGAGTCTGTCCATACCACATAGAGCTTCCCTCCCGAATATATGGCAGACAGTGTTCTGTATATATTAACGCCGGTACCTGAGTCACTAACCAGAATTGCTTGGTTCCAGCTGCTACCACCATCGCTGGAAGATACCATGCATACGTATCCTGTGGTGGCATTTAGATAGAAAATATAAACGTTTTCTCCATCCGCAAGAATCCATGGATAAAGGGATGAGCCCGATGATGATTGAGAAAGATCTGGAGAGCCGACAACATTCCAGGTATTGCCGTTATCTGTGGAGACGGCCACATAAATATAGCGAAGCTGATAGTCAGCAGCCATGTATATGGTATCTCCCGTTGCGTAAATACTTGGATATCTCATCAACCAGAATCCCTGGTAGGGATCTGCGGTGTTCCATGCAAGATCGGTAATATTGGCGTATACCACGCCCACTTGCCAGAATTTCAATATTAAAAGTGTCCATTGATAGTCGAAAGCAATGAATACTCTAGGCTCCGAACCTGATGAAATCGTTACCGCTGGGTGACCTGTCCAGTAATGAGTAGTGAATATGGCTCCGCTCCAGCTATTTCCAGCATCAAAAGTGACCATATAGCCTATGGTGGAATTGGAGCTGCTGTTGTGATATTCAAAAGCTAAAAATAGGTAATTGGAATAGGCTGCCGCGGATAAATTGTACACGCTACTCCACCAGGAGGAATTGGTATAACCATAGAGTGTCCAAGTTTGTGCAGCCGAGGAATACTTGAAGATCTGGAAAGTTGCTCCTGAAGTATGATTCTCGAAGAACACATAGAGATCATCACTACTATCTTTTACTATTACAGGATTGGAGGTATCATAATTCCTGTTATTGTAGAGCTTCCACGCATCCCAAGTTGCTCCATCATCGGTTGATTTAGCTATAGCAATATCGTGTTTTCCATTTTTTCTCTCAAAGCTCCAAACAACCCATAACGTACCGTCATCTGTCCTAACAATGGATGGACGAACCTCATTTCTCTTATTGGAATTCCCTAATGTTGAAACCTGCACATCCTCTCCAAAGAGAGACTTTAAATTCGAGTATCTGCCCAAATACTCGGGATTTATTGTCTTCACGTTATATGATTTCTCATCAAATCTTCGAGAATTGCTGAGAAAAGCAGTGAGATTGAATCTTGTGGAAATGGTTACGGGTGATGACACAGAAAATGACTCATCACTAACATCCCTGTTCCCCATCCAGTCAGAAAGTGCAATAAGTATATTCTTGCCGGGTAGATGGGAGGCAAGTTCTATAGCATGATAACCTAGGGCGTAATCCTTCGGAGATAGTGTTCTGAGAAATACCCAGCTACCGTTCTGGAAGGTATAGAGAGAAGATTCAAAGATTCTGCCATCTCTGCCCACCAACTCTATCTTATACTCTGCGCCGAAGGGATACTGTGGCAGCGAAAATCCAGTGCTCTTGTTGCCATCGGAATCAATGAAGATGGAGATGGTATCCATTCCATAGACCTTCCTGTGGGGCACAGGGCCTATGTAAACTGAAACATGTCTTCCTGCATATGGCTTCGGGAAATTGGAAGGTATGGTGGTATTGAGCCACATATCATTGCCATAGGGATAATCTGGAATGCCATCTCCATCCACATCGGGATATTTCATGCCGTTAACAATCACATAGCTCTCATTATCCGGTATGCCATCGTTATTGAAATCATGGGGATAGAGATCGAATTTGTCGGGCACGGTATCTCTATCGCTATCAGGCAGGGAAGGTATCTCTACCTTTGGTATATCGGTACCTCCAAGCAATCTGCCACGCACCTGGAGATATATAAGGAGAGAGGATGCATTGTAGGCAGAATAATTGAGAAGATCGATGTTGGAGTTGAGGACCTTTATCTTGCCGGAAGATATTACATCTCTAGCAGCATCTCTTTTCACATTCTTCCAATCCAGGAAGCTTCCATCTATACGGGGTGAGGCAGGAACTTTGCCTATGTAGGTGGCTTGGATTATAGATGAATCAAGGTAATAGGGCATATTACTCTCAAGAGCCTCAATCTTTGCACCCACAGTTTTTCCCACAGAATTCTTTGGAAGAATACTGAGAAACAGCGTGAAATTAGAACCGCTCAGATTAAGGTTCGAGAATACCAGTGTATGGGCTAAGAGCTGATAATTTGAGGAGATTAAGGAGTCTTGAGAATCGAGAATTCCGTTACCATTATCAAGATATAGAAGATATTTCTGATTTGAGAAATTAGCGGTGCCATATAGTTCAAAGGTTATTCGAGAAACGTGTATTTTTTCACCAAAGAAATTCATTTTGAGGAGAGGAGATTCTCTGAAAAGGGAGATTATACCTCCATAGCCCTGCTCTTCCACTATGAAATTTTTCTTTCCATAAAATACGCAGGGTGCAATGTCCTCGGAGAATGCATAATTGTATGAAACTACTAATGCGGAGAAATGAGCAGAGGGAACTTTCATAAAGCCTTCAATATTATTTCCCTTTAATACCGCAGGAACTGAGCTCAGATAATGAAAGCCAGAGAAATCATTTTGGTCTGTGGAATTGAAGAAATAAAGAGACTTACCTTTCAGTGTGTTGTTCCATCCAAAGAGCTCTACCATGTAATCAGCACCTAAATCGCTCACCCTATATCCCGTGGCTTTGGAACCATCCGTATCAAGGAAAATATATAGACCGGTGACATTCTCAAATGCTCTGCCCTCCATTTTTATGTAGAAATAGATTCCATTGTCCGCAGGATGGAATTTTGCATACTCAATATTGATATTCCTGCTTGCTTTCTTTAGACTGTAATAGGGAATGCCGATGCTCCACTCCTCAAAGTTCCCATCTACCCGATACACATATCTCTTCTCCAGCAAAAATGTGGCCATCAAAGGTGCAAATATAACGAGGAGAATTATTATGAGGGAAATCATGAAACGCCAGGGACCTTTTCTCTCTCTTCCAGAAGGAGGAGGGCTACGGACACCATTTACAAGTCCACTGCCATTTATAAGTCCATTTTTAAATCCATTTATCATTCCAATGTTCATCCTATCCAGACCATTGGGAATCGCAGGAGGCAGCGCTTTCTTTTTATCCATCTCCTTAATTTTTCTTTCAAGCTCGGGTGGTGGCAGCTCACCCCTTTTAATATGAAGTTGATACGCCTTCTTATACGCTTTCCGCGCATCCTCCCTTCTATTCATTTTTTCAAGAAGCTCTCCCTTAATCCCCCATATGGCGGGGGAATTTGGATACAGCTGAGTAAGCTTTTCATACTCTTCATAGGCCCTCTTTAGATCCTCCTGAGACGATGCCCTGCCCCATCTGGCCAGGAAATCATTAACAAGCTCCTTTCGGGCATGCCTATCCTTAATATATTCCTTCATTTTGCTTATTTCATCCTGGCTTATTCCAAACTTTTCAGATAACTTCTTATCATCTTCGTGGAGAAAAGAATTTACTGTTCTAAATTCTTTTGCTATTTTTTGCGTAAGCTCCGAAGATAGGCCATATTCTTCCAAATACTTTCTCAGCACAGAAGGCGATGCATCAAGCAATTATAAAAACGTTGTTTAAAAAAATGAAATAAAAATTTAAATAAATGAGAATTTACTCTTCCAGGCTCATATCCTTAAGCTTCAGCTTCTTTACTACAAGCTCGCCCTTATCGTTTTTCAGGAACACTAGATAGTCTGTGCCTTTTATGTTTAACTCCTGTGCAATCCTCTTTTTCAGAGTAATCCTGAACTGGCCATTCTTTGTTTCAGAGACTTTCACTACTTCCATCAATCCATATTTTTTATTATCTTTTTCCCCTGTCATATTTTGGCATACTTGTTGAAAATATTTATAGTTTATGCTATCCTGACTCATTGGAGGGAAAAAATTTAGAAAGTAGATGCCATTAAAGGAGATATGAAGCTTGTGTGTCCAAACTGCAACCAGGAAAGCGAGCATGAAGTGCTCTCTATGAAGAGTATGAAAAATGGAGTAGAGTATACTTTAAAGTGCAAAAATTGTGGGTATGTGTACAAAAAATATGTAGAGGAGGAGAAGATGAAGGAGCTCAAGGTCGTCTGGAGCTGGAGGGATAAAAGTGAAGTTCGTAAAATAGTCAAACTTGAGGAAGATATTCTTAGTGTAGGGGAGGAAATACTGGTGAATAATATAAATTCCCAGATAACTGCCATAGATAGTGGAGGGAAAAGGGTTAAGAAAGCGAAGGTTAAAGATATAGATACCCTCTGGGCAAAAAGATTTGATCGTGTGATAGTTAAAATTTCCGTAAATCGAGGAAGTAAAACTGTGCCCTATGAGATAATCTCCCACCCCGATGAAGAATTTTATATTGGGGATATAATAGAGGTGAATGGCCACCATGCGGCAATACACAAGATAAAAGTGAAGGAAAGATTCATCACGAGAGGCGGAGCTAGGGCCAGGGATATCGTTAGAATATACGCCAAAGAAATTAGGGAGGTCTCTGGAAGGTACTGAGCCCTTAATCTGGGAAAAATTGATATATGGAGGAGAACTTATCATCTTAT
The DNA here is from genome assembly GCA_026993785.1 of DHVE2 group archaeon. Lineage (GTDB taxonomy): Archaea > Thermoplasmatota > Thermoplasmata > Thermoplasmatales > Aciduliprofundaceae > S014-41. The sequence goes on along the minus strand of JALWRZ010000010.1, from coordinate 17,192 downwards.
GTTTTCCAGAGATCCCTACAAAAAGAGGCTTTACATAATTAACACATTAATCAGCAGAACACTGGGTGATTTCAAAGCTTCAAGAATATACAAGGCGCTTACGCTTTATGATAAAGTGGAGACTGAAAATTATGAGATTGATAAAGAAAAAGAGGAGTATACGAAGCTGTTAAAGGTTCTTGAAAAGATAAAAAGCGAGGATTTAGAGAGGCTCATAGACATCTTTATAAGATTATTTGATGAATATCTTAAGGAGTCACGATACCATGAAGAAATGGGTGAGAATGAGAAATCCTCTCTCATCCGACCGCTGTTTTACGCCAGATATCTTTTCAAAATTTACGAGGTGAAAAAAGGCATGGAAGGAGATGGCGGAGAAAAAGTGGAGAATTACAGAGAAATGATAAATGAGAGAAGGATGAAGTTAAAGGAAATGAATCTCATAAAATGAGTTGTAAAAACAAAATTATTAAATAGCCCCATAGAATTAGCTTTATTATGGAAAATACAGTGCCTCCACCGGCAATAGGTGAATCTTCCAAGGTAAGAACTGTTCTGGATCTTCTTCATATCTCCAAAATTCTTGCTCTGATTATAGGGATTCTGTTGCTCATCGCTGCGGCATGGTATGGGTTTACATTCAGCATTTTGGCGGCTATCTACTCTGTGGCAGCTGCAGTGATAAATCTTCTCCTATATATGAGAATGGACGAATTCACCGCTCTCGTTAACAATCGCAGGTATCCCGAGCTGAGGGACAGGATACTCATATGGGCTATCTTGGGAATAATATTCGGCGTAATCGTGGGTATCTTGCTGATAATAGTATATGTGGAGTTGGACGAGCTGCAGAGAAGCACGATGTATCAGCAGCCGCCACCTACAGCGCCGCCACCACCTCCCCCATGATAATATGAAATGTAAAATCTGTGGCAAAGAAGCAAGCATATACGCCTTCGGTATGAATCTCTGTAATGACTGCTTCCTCAGATTATTTTCTCGTCGAGTTGACAAAATTGTGAAGAGATATATGCCCAAGCAGGGTATATGGGTGGCACTGAGCGGTGGTAAGGACAGCATGGCCCTTCTCCACTACCTATGGGAAAGGGAATATGAGGTAACGGCTTACCACATAAATCTTGGAATAGGCGATTATTCAAATAGAATGGAGAAGATGATAAGGGACTACACAACTAATTTGGGCATAGAGCTCGTGATTACCAATTTGAGAAAGGAATACGGTTTTTCCATAGGAGATATAAGAAAGAAGCCATGCTCCGCATGTGGTACGGTAAAAAGATATCTTATGAATAAAGTTCCCAGAGAGAATGGAGCTCAAATACTAGCGACTGGCCATAATATGGATGACTTTCTTGAGTTCTTCACAAAAAATATGCTGGGAAAGAACTATTCTTGGAACAGAAAGCTTGTTCCATATCTACCCGCAGAGCATCCAAAGCTTCTTCCAAAAATTCGCCCATTTTACCTGGTAGGAGATAGAGAAATAGAGATATACGCAAGGATAAAGAATATCGTTTACAGCGAGGAAAAATGCCCTCTGGCCAAGTTCTCCGGATGGAAGGAAATATTCTATGAGATTGAGAAGAAAAAAAAGGATTTCAGATATCAGATGATTAGGAGCGTATGGGATATGTCATCCTTTTTCCCTGAGGAGAGAGTGAAGCTCAGGGAATGCAAGATATGCGGTGAGCCCACCAGCCGAGATATATGCGCCTTCTGCACCCTCAGGGAAAAATATACAAAAGATGATCAAAAATTTTAAGGTTTGCCTAATTCAGGTTGTTTATTAACCCTATCCCCCTCTTTTTTGCAAAAATTTTTACATAAGGGATAAAATTTTTGTAGTAAATTCCCTGGAAGATTGATTGATTTGTTACGGCAAAAATTAAATAAAAAAATGCGATTCTCGCAACAAAGGTGATCAGATGAGGATTCAGGAGCATCCAATTTTAGACTTTAGCAAAAAAAGAGGGAGAAAGGTCACAATCTATTTTGAGGGAGAGCCCATTGAAGCATACGAAGGTGAACCTATTGCTGAGGCTTTGCACGCTGCCGGAATAAGGATTCTCAACTATACCCATGAGAAGAACAGACCCCGCGGATTGTTCTGCGCCATAGGAAAGTGCTCCTCCTGCCTGATGGTAGTTAATGGAATTCCGAATACAAGGACTTGCATTACATTAGTGGAGGATGGGCTGCGTATAGAAAGGCAGCACGGAAGTCAGCCACTGCCCAAGGATTACAAACCACCGAGCTGGAAAGAGGCAGAAAAAAGGGAGGCAGATATAATCATCGTGGGCGGTGGTCCTGCGGGATTAATGGCAGGCATAAAAGCTGCCGAGAAGGGCGCCAAGGTAATACTCATGGACGAGAATCCCTTACTTGGTGGGCAGCTTGTGAAGCAAACCCACAAGTTCTTTGGCAAGCGGGACCAGTTTGCAGGAGTGAGAGGAATAAAAATAGCAGAAATTCTGGAAAAGGAAGCTAAAGAGAAGGGAGTGGAGATTCATCTGGAAACCTCTGCCATAGGAATATTCCAGGTGGGCGAAAAGAGGATGGTGGCCGCCATAAAGAAGAACAAGAAGCTTATGGAATTCTATGGAAAAGCAGTAATAGTTGCCACGGGGGCCATGGAGAAGATGATCCCATTCGAGAATAATGATTTGCCAGGTGTGTACGGTGCTGGAGCCATACAGACTCTTATGAACACGTATGGAATAGAGCCTGGGAAAAGAGTGCTTATTGTAGGCGCCGGAAATGTAGGAGTAATTCTCGCGTATCAGCTTCTACAGGCCAAGGTCAATGTGGTGGCTGTGGTTGAAGCAATGCCAAAAGTAGGGGCCTATTTTGTTCACGCTGCCAAAATAAGAAGACTTGGAGTGCCCATTCTAACAAGGCACACGATCCTTAGGGCCGAAGGTAATGGAAAGGTGGAGCACGCGGTGATTGCGCAGATTGACGAGAAATGGAGACCTATTCCCGGGACAGAAAAAAGATTAGATGTGGATGTCATTGCCTTGGCTGTAGGACTCAGGCCGAGTATAGAGCTTCTGCATCAGGCCGGTGCTCAGATCACCTATGCCCGCGAGCTTGGTGGATATGTGGTCCGTCATGATGAGAGAATGGAAACCACCGTTCGCGGCTTATTTGTGGCAGGAGATTCTTCTGGAATAGAGGAGGCGACCACTGCCATGCTTGAGGGAAAAATCGCAGGTTTATCTGCTGCACTATTTGTTGGCAAGGCCAAGCCTGATACCTACGAGGAAATACTACAGGCACAGCGTGATTTAGATGAGTTCCGGAGTGGACCGTTCGGAAAGCATATTCTGGAAGGTCTGAAGAAGGTGATGATAAAATGAGTGAAGAATATCTTCAAAGAGAATACCTCACCCTTGAGGAATTGAAAGAAGTTACGCCGCTTCCATCAGAGAAGAGACTGAGAGGAAAACATCCCGTGGCTGTTCCCGAATGCCCACAGCGCATTCCCTGCACACCCTGCAAGGAAATATGCCCTGTGGATGCAATAAAGATGGATAATCCCAACGATATACCGGTGGTGAATTATGAAAAATGCATCGGCTGCTCTCTATGTGTTCAAATATGTCCAGGGCTCGCATTCTTCATGATACATTATCGGGACAATAAAGCCAGGGTAACCATGCCCCATGAGCTACTACCCCTGCCCAAGAGGGGGGATGAGGTAATTCTCCTCAATAGAAAAGGCGAGGAGATTGGAGAAGGAAAAGTAGTGCTAGTGATTCCCAGAGAGAAGAGCGTGGGAGACACCCCGGTTATAACGGTGGAGATGCCCTTAGAGCTGGCATGGGAAGCCCGCTCCATAAAGGTTAAGGAGGCGATAGAATGAGCGAGAATCCCAGGGAGAAAATTATAATCTGCAGGTGCAACGATGTAACTCAAAAGGAAATTGAGGACCTCATAGACCAGGGCATTACGGATATTGAGATGATAAAGAGAATTACGCATATAGGTATGGGCCCCTGTCAAGGCAGAACATGCATACCCCTAGTTGCTTCCATTATTGCCCGCAAAACGGGTAAGAAAGTGGAGGAGATTGAGATACCCGCAACAAGGATACCTGTGAGACCCGTTCCCATGGGTGCGCTGGTAGGTGATGAAGATGAAGAGTAAGGTAGACATTGCTATTATAGGTGGAGGAATAATAGGTCTGATGACTGCATTCGAGCTGGCAAAAAGGGGAGAAGAGAGCATAGCCGTGTATGAGAAAAGATACATCGGCTCAGGCTCCACATTCAGATGCGGTACAGGCATAAGGCAGCAGTTTGGCGACCCTGCCAATATCCAAATGATGAAAAGAAGTGTGGAGAAATGGAAAACACTGGGAGAGGATATGGAGTTTCCGAAATTCAAGTTTGCCCAGACAGGCTATCTCTTTCTTCTGTACTCTGAAAAGGAGGTGGAGAACTTTAAAAAGAACGTGCAGCTACAGAATTCCTATGGGATACCCTCACGGATAATATCCCCAGAAGAGGCGAGGGAAATAGTGCCGGGATTGGATATTTCCGAGGTAATAGCTGCATCTTGGAACCACACGGATGGCAAAGCCAATCCTTTCCTTGCTGTGTATGGATTATCTCGTGCCCTCAAGAGGATGGATGTGGAAATCAACGAGTACACGGAGGTTCAGGAGATCATGGTAAAAGATTCTCGGATCACAGGAGTTAAGACTTCCAAGGGTGAGGTAAAGGCCGATATTGTGCTAAACGCGGCCAATGCTTGGGCGAAGATACTCAATCAAAAGCTGGGACTGGATTTTCCTATTGAGCCTTATAAACATCAGGGCATAGTCACGGAACCCTTCAAGCTTGGTGAGATAAAGCCCATGGTTGTATCCTTCAAATATGGGGGTGCGTATCTCACGCAGAAGGCAAATGGCGGATTGATTGGCGGCATAGCCCTCAAATACGGACCTACCTGGGATCTTACCCCTACATATGAGTTCCTGAGAGAAGTGAGTAAAAACTTCACGAAGATCATACCTGCGCTAAAGTACATGTCCATAATAAGGCAGTGGGGCGGCTACTATGCGGAAACGCCGGATCACAATGCTGTGATAGGAAAGATAGAGGAAATCGAAGGCTATTACCTTGCTGCCGGCTTTTCCGGGCATGGGTTCATGCTCGCTCCTGCCGTGGCAGAGGGTATGGCAGAGCTCATCACCAAGGGTCATACTTCACTTCCATTAGATTTCTACGACCCCTACAGGTTCAAGAGAGGCGAGCTACGAGAGCAGGCTATCCAGATGGGATAAAACCTTCCTTTCTTTTTTATACTCAATTTCTGCTCTAGGAAAAATTAAAATATGGAGTGGGTTAATACCTTAGTAATGGGCTTGAAACTTAAAGCTGTGGCCATGCTACTTATCCTTACATCGCTCCTCCTGATTCCTGCAGCATACTCATCCTCCACGCAGAATTCGAAACTCAGTATTGTGGCTTACCCTACAAAGAGTGCATATTTAAACAACGAGGAGATACAGATAAATTACTTTGTGTATGCACAAAATGGAATGCCGGTGTATGGAGGTGCAGGACACTGGGAACTGCGGTTTTTTTATAACAACACCGTCATCTGTGGTGGAAATTTTACATTGCCATCGGGAGTAATTGCAATACTGCCTCAACTGTATTCTTTGGATACCAATAGGTATCTTTTCTCTATCCAATATAAATTTGATAACTCTACAATAGCTACATCCACAGAGTTTTTTGTGGTGAATCACACCTCATTCTACTTTAGGCTTAATGCCATGCCTCTTTCTGGAAATTATTTACGCGTTATAATTGATGATAATGTAGATTATATGATAAATGGAGTTTACATAACCATTCCCGTTCCCTATCTCCCAGTGGATTACATCTCCCTCTGGTATGGTAGGAAAGAAGTGAAAAACTTCTCCAATCCCCTGAGTTTGGATATGTATGGGGTGGGAGAATATAACCTGGAGATACCCTCCAACGCGAGCTCTGTTAAAATTTTCACCAGTGTGGCAGGAAAGATTATGAACGTCTCCTACTCCCCTCCAACGTCCATGAATTTCTACTTTTCGCTTCAAAACGATCTTCTCCTATCTGGGGGATATCTCAATCTATCGGTAAATAGTGTATCTCAGCGAAACGGAGCCCTTTATTATCACTTTGAGGTGATGGATAAGGATGGTTCCATCCTCACGTATAGCTGGGGTAATAGCAGCGGAATAACCTACCGCATTCCCGATGATTATTCCGGCGTCATAAGGGTGCACTGCGAAATATACAATTCCACACAGCGCATCTATTCTCTGGACTCTGCTTTTATGGTAAAAAAAGCAGTGCTTCGAGTTTATTTCGATAAGCATAATTATACGGCCAACTCTGATTTCTATGCACTTGTAGACTTTAAAAGCTATGTGATAAAAAACGCAACCTTCCTTTACAATGTGATGAGAAAAACTGCATCGGGCTATGTGACTCTCCTAACTAAGGTTACCAAAGAGAGGAAGCTTAAGATCCATGTCCCCGAGAATCCTCCCTCCAGCTATAAGGTGGTTGTCTATGCCATCTCGCACCGGTTCCAGGAGGTTTCTAGCAGTGTGATATTTCTCTATAAGGAAGTGAGTTTGAGAATACAGCTGCTCACCAAATCGTCCTATGTGACCCATGTTTATACTCCGGGCCAGATTCTGGAAATTCGCTACTCTCTCAGCGCTCCTGTGGAGGAGGGAAGGTTGCTGTATGGCTTCGGAGACCAATTCTATAGGAATCCTCATGTTATATTTTTGGGGAAGGAAATGGATGGGACAGTTAAAATAAGAATTCCCGATGATATTCAAACAGGGATTTATGAGATTCACTTTGTCCTGCGTTACAAGGGCGGAGAGGAGGAAAGAGTACTGCTTATTAATGTGGATAGGAATCCCTCTTGGACATTCTTTAGCATTCTTGGGATGCCCCTAGGCCATTTTGTTCTCATTCTTATTTTCTTAGTGGTTCTAGTACTCCTTATGTTTGTTAGAATCTCGGAGAAACGTGTAGAAGAAAAGAGAAAATGGCTAAGAAAGAGAAAAGCAAAAGAGAAGAAAAAGGAGCAAAAGACTCAGGAACTCAAAGATGGGCGAGAAAATCTGTGAGTCTTTCAAGTCCCGCCTTTAAGTTCTCCATGGAAGTCGCAAAGGATATGCGGAAATGCCCTTCTCCGTTATTTCCAAAGGCAGAACCCGGAGTAACTGCCACATATTTTTCCCTAAGTAGTCTTTCTGCCAGTTCCTTAGAGGATATTTGGAATTGGTAACGAGGAAACATGTAAAATGTGGCCCTTGGTTTTTGAACGCTCAAACCAGGTATTTCCGCGAGCTTTGAGTAAACAAAATCTCTCCTCCCTCTGAATTCCTCCACCATCTTTTGCACGCTATCCTTATCTTCAAGTGCTCTTAGAGCCCCATACTGAGCCATGCTTGGTGCGCAGGAGATTGTATGCTGCTGCACCTTCACCATCTGGGATAAATGCTCCTGAGAAGCGATCATATATCCTATTCTCCATCCAGTCATGGCGTGGCTTTTGGAAAAACCATTAACTATAATGGTATGGGGAAGAAGCTCTTCAAATATTCCCGGGGAGATATGCTCACCCTCGTATATTATCTTCTCATAGATTTCATCGCTTATGAGCAGTAGATTGTGATCAAGAACCAGATCCCTTATGGCCTTCAGGTCATCCCAAGTGAATACACCGCCGGTGGGATTGGACGGCGAGTTTATTATTATTACTTTAGTTTTTCCACTTACTTTCTCCTGTAGATCTTCAATATTTACCCTGAATCCCAAGTTTTCATCTAAGGAATATCCAACGGGCTTTCCTCCTGCAAAATGGACCATTTCAGGATATGATACCCATCCCGGATCAGGTATAAGAACCTCGTCTCCTGGCTCAACAAAGGATACCACGGCTATGAAAATACCCATCTTGGCAGGGGTCACTATTACATTCTCTGCGGATATCTTAACCCCATTCTCTTTCCTGTATTTTTCGGCTATCTTCTCCCTAAGCTCTGGGATGCCCCGGGGAGGCGTATAATGGGTCTTTCCCCCTTTCATAGCTTCATATGCAGCCTCTATTACCGTCGATGGAGTGGTAAAATCTGGTTCACCTACGGCAAGGGAGATAACTTCGTGCCCCTCCCGACGTAGCTTTGCAGCCATCTCCACTAGAGCCAAGGTGCTGGAGGGTTGCATATCTCTTACCCTCTGTGATGGAATCATAATTCGGTTATGCCTATCAGCTATTTAGCTCTTTTTTTCACTGCTATCACCACTCCATGGCTATCTGGAGTATCTTCTGATATTCCGGTGAAATACATAAACCATACATAGTTTTTCAGATGTCCTCTATTATTTCCCTCTTAATCAAATAACATAAATATGCTACCTTAGTGTTTTCCATCTTGGCTCGAAACTCATGCCTTCCATCCACCCAACAACCTCCACAATCTCTCCCTCTTTAAGCGGTCCTTTCACTCTCTCTTCTCGAATAACAACATCTATTTTTCCCATCGGTATATTACTGAGTTCGAAAATTGCCAGATTCGTACCCAAAGCCTCTATCCTATCCAATTTTTCTATTCTTCCACTTATAATGTATTCATCCAAAACACCGCTTTTCTTATATGGAAGCAATATCTCTGCGTTTTCCATACTCAATTCTTTAAATGAACTCACATCGTCCACTTTTATCTTCACACCCTCATATGGATTTACACGCGCTGTGTATCCAATAACCCAAATCCTTACATCCTTTATTTCCCCAGCAAGATATTTCTCCCTGTTAATGAAGAAATCTGCAGCAAAGTAAGATACTGTAGTATCTCCAATATTAGCTTCTATATTCGCCTCTATCCGTATCGGCCACTCGTATATCTTATTTATATTCACGCTCTTACTTTCGCCGCTCCAGTAAATCGGATACGCGGTTGCCAGCTCAGGCTTATCTTTTATCATCACAGTGATAACAAGAATCCCCAGTTTATCACTCAATTCCAATAGATGTGTCGCTATGAACTGCTTACCCATATTGGCAAACGGCTTCTCAGTAAACTTAACTACGTTTTCCAAACCTGTATTTTTGAGAACGTACTCCTGCAATTTCTCCAGATTTCCTATCGCTTCAAAATGTGTGCCATGCGATTCTCCCTTGACTCGCTTCATCTTTACCATGGTCTCATTTTTCTTATTTTTCTCCTTATTCACTTTTCGCCTGAATATCAATTTTATCACCATCTTTCACTATCTCACCGAACATCTTTCCCATCAAATAAACCCAATCTCCAATTTTTATTTTATTTCTCCAAAACTCAAGTAACTTGCCACTGGTATCACATTCCAACAAAATGCCACAATCCACAACCGTCCTGCCTTTATCAGGGTCATGCTCCAATACCTGACCCATCACAATATATATGGGATCCATCGGAAACGTGCTTATCTGTTTCAGCATCTTCTCCTCTATGTTTATCCGATATAAGTCGTAGGCCATGAGCTTGAAGTCGACATCGTATTCTTTGCCTACGTCCGAAGGATAGAGAACAGATATCCCCAAAAAAGCCTCGATTTTTATATCATCTAACTCAAATACAGCCCATTCCTCTATTATTTTGTGTCCTTCTCCATATACAGGGTCGATCTTTAACACTTTTGCTTTATGAACAACCAATAGACCACCTCCTATCAAGTAAGTGGATGCGCTGTCTGAACACTACCAGGATATTTCTTTGAGATCTTTACTACTATTCCATCATACTCTATTTTAATGGTGTCTGTATCCTCGCCTATCTTCTTCCCATACCTCAAAGTCTTCTCTATGTCCTCGAGTATCAAGCTCTTCAACTCATCATCTGAGACCTTTCTCCCTAATAAATTTTCATAATAATCTCTGAAATTTTCTTTATGGTGTTCCCATAGGTGTTTCCATCCAAACTCCATAAGATAGCATAACTTAACTTCTTTATTTTATTTTAAATCATCCACCCTGAGCATGTCAAGTCTTCCAATAACAAGTATATAATCTCCCTTCTTCAGTTCCTTAAATGAGTATCCCTTATCCATACATGCATCTAACAAAACTCCACAGTCGAAAATAACCTTACCGCATTCATTCTCATCTTTTTTCTCTACAACTTCTCCTATAAATAAATAATGTGGTACCAAAGCATCCTTTTCACTTAAATAAAGTATCATTTTCTTTCTTATACCAACTATCATTACATCATGCTCTAAAATCGCAAGCTCAACATCTATCTCTTTTCCACGATAATCATTTTTATAGAGAATATGTGGCAACTTCATACCACTAATAAATACCCTTAAATCGATTCCATTTACAACGATTTCCCCCAGCCTTCCGCAGCCGTATATTCGTTAAAACCATAGTCTTTAATAAATACTCTGTGCCTCATTTGTTATCACCCTCCACTATATGGATATGATGTTATTATACCTTTATTATTTTCACTCACTACAACATAAATATTTTTGCCCTGAGATTCATATATTATGTCCCATCCGCTGATTGAATCTTTACATCACTCACATCCAAGCGCCCATATGCAACTATTTCTTTTCCGATATACTCTTTGTATTTTTGGTAAGTTGTTATCAACCCATAAGGAGTTTCAATACTGTAACTTCCAGATAACTCAAGATATTTGCCGCAAATATCTGCTAACCATCCTTTAACCTGTTTAATACTAAAAGAGCAACCCTTCACCTCTTTTTTTATCTTATAAATTAAGAGCTCAATAGACAAGAGAACATGCTTGTTTACAGCATCGTAATCCACTTTGCACTGTGCATCAAATAGCCTCAACACATTTCCATCTGTGAGCTTTACTACCACTATTTGATCTACTATTTTTTCGTCTTCCATCGTATATGGCTTTATCTGGATTATTTCTGCAGGTATCCATTTGTTCCTCATTTTAGCACCTCCCATCTTCAGGGTGGTTTTGATTTAGGATATGCTGTGATAACCCATCCAGGATATTTATCTTCACTTATCACAACCCAATAATTAACCTCTTTTTCTTTCATAATTCATACAAGTTGATTCCGATAATCTTCTATCCTTAAATTTATTATGTGCAAATAAATATTTATCAATCGCAAATTTTCCAATAATTTCTCTGAAGGTTTTTCCACCATGTTGCATATATCTCTAATTTTAATCAAAAGGTCACGCATATTTCTTAATAAGATTTTGCTCTCAATTTTAAATGACTTTCTTTCTCCATTTTCAACCCAGAGATTAACATAAAAATCATCCACCACATCAAACCCTATTGAATATTTACCGCCACTGTCAAAAAGAACCGCTCCTTTTTTAAATAAAAGAAGAGAATCAATAGCGTTAATTAAGTTTGCAATATCCATGAAAATTTGCGCTTCACTTCTTATAACCTCACCTGTGGGAAGATAAATGTATAGTGTAAAATAATGTAACATCCAATCATCTGTTTTCGCTGAGGTTTTCTGAAATTCTTCGATGCTTTCTTCCGAAATATCAATTATATCGTTCATCTTAATTCACCTCCTCTAAACCGCTGTAGTCAAATATGCAGTTATTATATTTCCATATTCCTTGCTCACTATTATACGTATGCCTCTGCCACCCCAATAACCTTGTAATTTGCATGCTATTACTATGTATTTGGTTGGATCATTGTTATGTACTGTATCTACATATCCTTTCTTTAGTCCGTATTCTATTAGATCTTTTACTTCTTCATCGGAAAGATATCTTCCATCAGCATATCTAAATGGTGTTCCCTCGGCATTGCTTCCGATGTGTCTAATCTTTATGTGCTCCCAGTCTTTCTGAAGCAATACAGCGAAATCCTCAATGGCTTCACCGTTTATTTGAGTAGTCACATCTTTCGCTTTCATAAATCTTACTACAGTCTTCTCTCCAGCATCCAGGGGATTATCCTCGCTGTATTTAATATACCTTGCAACCTTCTTCAGGAACTCCGCGTCCGTCTTGTCCGCCTCGCTCACCAATCCGCGGCGTAGAACCTCGTGGAATATCTTTGCCTTCTCTCCCGTGAGCCCTACTTCCCTTATCGCCTGCTCTTCCGCATCTATTAATTTCCTCTCCTTGTCAGGCTTCCCTGCGATGCCTCTGTCCTTTCAATTTTTTAAAATTCAATAATGATAGATTATTACCTTGTTTATCTTCAAACCTTTCTTGTGCGCCATATCCTTTATAAATTCCTCAATCTCTTCATCACTATATCTCTTCAGTGATGATACCTTCAATGTATATCCTCTTTCGTTATCTCCGCATATCCCATATATCCCAACACCCTTTTCCCTTCTACACTCCCTCATTAACTCAAGCACCTTCCTATCTTCCTTAGTCCTCTTTCTATCCTCGTAATGGAAATAATATAGATGTGTCACTTCATCACAATACATCATGTACCATTTACCAAGATCCTCCATCTTCATCTTTCCATCTCTGCAAATATTCTGGCCTCTCTTTATTTCTTCTATACCTTCTTTTCCTATCCACTTCTCTAAATAACTCTTTTTTATCGCTAAAAGATTGCTCACCAATACATAAATCACATCCATCTCTGGATACCTCGTCCTTCCCATTAAACCATCCATATCTCCACACACTGGATCCTTCTCTAATGGCACATACTCATTCTCATCAAAGTACGCGTACTCCGGCTCCGTAGCCCTAACTATGTCCCTCATTAGGTCAACAAGGAAATCTTTTACTGCATTACTAAGCGGCGGGTCTGAATCCTCTATGTATCTAGACACACTCCAGAAATCCAAAATTAGCAGCGGTTTTATATCAGTATCTTTGTAAATCACTATACTGCTTCCCCCCTCTTGATGCGTCATTAACCACGGTTTTTCTCTGCTATATTTTACACCATGCTTATTTAAATACTTCTTGGGTGGAAATGGTGCACTATAGAGTACGATTCCATCATCTTTTACTTCCTTTATCAACTCCCTTAGTTTTTCACTATCAATTGCATATTTTTTAACAGGCTTCACATTAATAAGCCAGTCTGCGCCACTGTATCCGCTAAGCCACTCAATATCTTTTTTGCTATATTCTTCCACATCATAACTTTCTCCGTCCCCCCTCACTCTCAAACACAACGCCTCATCAATCCATTCCAATCCAAGCTTAATTCCTGCTTCGGCAGCATTGTAGATTGCTCTATCCAACTCATTCTCATCGTTGAATACGAAGATCATTCCTAGATATCCTCTCCCAGCCATACTCACATTCCTCCAAAGAATACTAACTCTATATTCCAGTCTTTCATTTCCAACTCTCCTTTGTACTCCTTTATCCTGTTCAATATCTCACTCCGGTATTCTGCATACCGATCCGGCAGATATATTTTTAGCCTTTTTATTCCCTCATACTCCCAATTGGAATCCGACACTCTCTTGTAAGTATTCATCAACTTATACAACGTGTTTTTCCTCTTATTTTTCGTCATCAACCATTTATTAAGATTTCCCCCAGGTATGTCGCTTTTCACTTCTCCATACCATAACTTACCATTGATCTCCAGTATCTCATCTATATCTCCACCGCCCAATGGGGATTCCGGTGCTAATTTGACTATCCTCCAGCCTTTATCCTCCGCTAACATCGCCGCTCGCATCTCAGCTTCATAGGATTGTGTCCTTATTAAAATATCTTCGGAAGATAAAACTTTCCACTTATCTGACTTAAACTTGCTCTTAAAATCTTCCATTAGCTTACCGAATCCATCCACATCCCCTAGTTTGGAGTGCGCGTAGCCTTCGTCTTATCTCATCTTTGCAAATATCCTCAGATACTCTCCTTCCATCTTCCCCTTTTCATTTATCTTATGCACCAGAATCAGTAGGGGGATATATGATTTCTTCAGGTACAGCTCAGGTATGAGCGAGCCATCACCTGTTACTGTGAACCCGTTGCCAGCATACGGGTATTTCGGCGCCTTGCCCGTCAATTCTTCCGGTCCTTCTCCATATTCGGCGTACACATCATCCTCCGCAGGCACGCCCATCATTACGTATATGCCCTTTCCTTTTATCTCCCTCCCCTCGTTGTCGTATCCTATCGAATCCGCAAAGCTACGAATATCCCTGCCCACATCCGTCACTCTGTACACACGCTCGCCTCTCTTCATTATCTCTTTCCAAAGCTCCAAAATTTCTTTGTTCCCCCTCTTAGGATTACCCATCACCTTGAAAAATTTCCTTGCCAATTCATCCTCTTCGCTTACTATCTTCAAATGCCCCAGGGTAATTAGTAGCTTGTTTATCGCTTCTACACTCAGCGGTGGCTCTTTCTTTTTCTTCCAAAACAATCCCATGTCTTACCCACCTCTCATAACCTGTAGGGTACCTCTTCCTCGCCATATAGATAGAAATCAGGGCCGGGAGGCTCATATATACCTATCTCTGCTCTGTATTTTCTTAGCTTTTCCAGATCAAACGTCACCTCGTAAAATAGTTCATCTTCGCTCGGCCTCCACATATCCGGCTCTGCCTCTTCGTTTATCACTCTGTACATCTCTTTCCTAACATCCTCCATGAATTCATACGTCCTCCCCATCGGAAATAGCCCCTTTTCTATATATTCTTTTATTTCCTGATAGAGCTCATCTATCTTCCTCCTGTAATTCACCATCCTACCTCTTACCCTTATGTAATTTCCTCTTCTTCTTACCACCTCGTACACTCCTGGTCTGTAGCACCAACTCAGATTCATGTATATGTATTTCCCCTTACCAAACTCCTCAGGCATCTTCACATCGCTCTTCCTGAACCACCAGTACGGTACATCCTGACTCTCAAACCTTTGCGACTCCACCTTCTTCCTCTCTATACCCAAAGCGTCCGCCTGATCATACCTCCACTCTCCAACTTCTACCAGTATGTATTTCTCCGTCTCTCCCACCACCTCGAAAAATGCACCATTGTACCACACCCAGTAGTATTTCCCCGGGTATTTTTTCGGCAGCTCAGGGTCCTCCTGCTCTTCCAACGGCAAAACCAAATGGCAATCTATTATAGGATTTCCTTCTGGGTCTTTCTCAGACTCTCTCTTCCTGCATTTGAACCCTTTCTCTTTCAACCTCTTCACTCTTTCATAAATACGGCTCCCTACTCCGATTTCATCTTCCCAAACATACCCATATAGATATTCCCTACGCACCTTTAATATCGCCATAGTTGCTCACCATCCTAAACTAATCACTGTTCCATCACGCTTTATTAACTTGATGCCCAATATGCCCGTATGTTGGTATACCTCATCGTCATCTACAAACGCTTTTATATAGTACTCCGGCAATATCTCTCCATCTTTGCTCGCTATGAAGCCTGTTCCCGTTTCAATTTGAGATAGCACTTCATCATACCTCTTATAACCTATACGGCACATCTTCTTCTCCATATAAATAGAAATCCAGATAGTGTGTACCAAAGTACTTATCTCGCACCATTGCCCTGTATTTTCTTAGCACATTTAAATTGAATGTTGCCTCGATGTACAGGTCATATTTTCCCTCCTTCCACATGCTCGAATTAATTTCTTTTGCTATCTCTTTTATCGCCATCCCTTCTGCTTCCCACGGAAACGTGCCCTTTCTTATATATTCCTGAAACTCATCATAAAGTTTGTCCCTTTGATTCTCATCAACCGCGTATATTTTTCTGCACCTCACCCGTATATAATCTCCATCACGCTCTATAACCTCACATATGTCTCTGTAAAACGGCGGATATATTTTTAGGTACACATATTTCCCCTTACCAAACTCGTCAGGCATCTTCACCTCATTTTTCTTAAGCCACCACGTCCCTATCTCTGGATCCTTCCTGTAATCCCCCTTTATCTTTTCCCACTCTATCCCCAGCGCGTCCGCTTGCTTGAATTCGGATTCCTCAATGTTCACATACAAATATTTCTCCGTCTCTCCCACCACCTCGAAAAATGCACCATTGTACCACACCCAGTAGTATTTCCCCGGGTATTTTTTCGGTGTCTCTAGGTCTTCTATGCATTTCAATGGTACACTTTTATACCACCCCTCTGGTAATTCCTCGCCCTCCGGATCCCTTGATACAGTTGTTAGCATCTCAAACCCATATTTAAGTGCCTTCTCTTTTATCATTGTGTAAAGTCCTATATTCAAATCCCTCTTCTCGTATTTCTCCTTGTATGCCGGTCCATAGAAGTAATCTCCCTTGTATTTCCACACACCCATACCATATCACCAGCCCACAGCATACACCTTTCCATTTGTGTCGATTAGCTTTATCCCCACTATCTCTAAAGAGTTCCCTTCACTGTCTGTAAGATGCGAGAATAAGTAGTACTCCGGCAGTATCTCTCCATCCTTGCTCGCTATGAAGCCTGTTCCTGTGTAGGGATAATGCCACTTAGACGACACCTCATTATAATGCTCGAGAGGATCCATAATGCTAACTTCACTCTCCGTGCGCAGTTCGATTATCACCCGACCGCTTGCATCTCCTGTGCCTCTCAACTCCTCATACACCTCCGCTGGCGTTGTGCCATGTATATCCGATACCCTAAATATGCCTTTCCCATGTCCGAATTCAAATCTGCCCTTGGAATCTTTAAGATTGCGTATTATCTCTTCTGCTTTGCTCTTGTCCCCTCTTGCCAAAGCATCCACAAGTTCTTTAAGTGTATTTTTATCTATTTTTACTACCCTGCCGAATCCGTTCTTTAGTGGATATTTTTCAAGTATTTTCGTCCATACATTTCTAAGCATATCAATCGCTTCTTGGTTCCCTACAAGCGCTTTCCTAGGAAGTATTGCGTAGAGATATACTTTCTCTGGCTTATAGCCCTCTCCCTTTATTATGTTTATGATATTCTTCTTAGTGTTCTTCTCCACAAGTCCTTTCTTTACCGCACTAAGGGCACTCTTTAAAGTGTTCTCAAAATCGCTCTTCTTTGCTTCATCTCCAACTAACCTATACCCCTTCTTTGCATCCTCAATATATTTTTTCAACGCTGCTTTACTTCCAAATGCTTTTATTAAATCTTCATCGTGCTCAAGGCCGTCCAAATATTTGTAAAAACTCACATGCTCATCGAAT
>JALWRZ010000009.1 GCA_026993785.1 DHVE2 group archaeon | reverse complement strand
AAGCGAAGAGATTCTCGATTTCATAGATAAAATTGTGAATAGGGTGGGCGAAGGAAATATATTTGCAGAGGGGATAAAGAAAGCCGCAGAATATTATGGTGTACCTGCGGTATATGTTAAGGGTGGCATGGAGTCCTGGAGCAGCGATATCAGGCCATTTGTAGGTTCTGCATTGATCTCTACAGTAGCAGATTCTGGCGGTGTTAATCGTGCGCTTTACGGATTTCCAGAGTTCTATTATTATATCAAGAAGGAGCAGGCAGAGAAAATGGCGGAAATGTTTGTGGGCGAAAAGAATGCGGCGTATCCATGGGATTATAGTGATGCAAAGGTGAAATTCACCGTTATGTGGGAAAATATGCACATAATAGCCGATTCCCTGGGGGTATGTGTTATAGCACTTCTCACAACGCCATTGGAACTCTGGTGCAGGGCATATTATGCAATCACAGGTAATAGAATCAAACCTTCAGATCTTATACATTATGCGGAGAAAATAAGAACGCTGGAGAGAATTGTAAACATTGAATATGCAGGTATAAAGGACGAAATTTCGCCAAGGCTCTTTAAGGGGGAGGTTAGGCTGGACAGAGAGAAGTTAGAAAGAATTAAGAAGAAGTATTACGAGTTGAGAGGTTGGAATGAAAATGGCATTCCCATGGATGAAATTTTGAAGAAATACGATTTGAGGTGATATGAATGAGGCATGTTATAATTGGTGCAGGTGGAGCAGGAACATCGGCCGCAGAAACGATAAGAGCGAATACCGAGGATGAGATAATAATCATCACAAGAGAAAAAACTCTGCCGTATTCTCCTGCTGTGCTTCCTTACTACATTGAGGGAACATTGAGGAGGGATAATCTCTTCATATGGGACTGGAGCTTTGTGCGAAGAAACAGCATTGATTATGTTATGGGAAGAGAAGCAGTCAAAATAGATACAGAAAAGAAGAAGGTTATTCTTGATAACGGAGAGGTCATTGAATACGATAAGCTTCTTATTTCCACAGGTGCAAAACCGAAGATTTATCCTGAGTATCAAAGAGAAGGTGTGATCGGTGTGAGAACCTTAGAGGATGCGGAGAAGATAAGAAAGACCCGAGGAAGGGTGATAATAATAGGTGCAGGTCCTGTAGCAGTCGAGACTGCAATAGCACTTAAAAAAATTGGAGTGGACCCATTAATAATTTGTCGCTCAAGAATTCTCAGGAGATTATTTGATGAGGACATATCTGACATAATAAGGGATGTGATGATCCTCAATGGTGTAAAGGTTCTGTTTGAGAGAGATATTCAACTCATAGGCGAGCCTGTAGAGGGAATTCGAGCTCCATGTGGGGTTGTCTATGGAGATTTGGTGATAGCTGCGCTTGGCGTTAAGCCAGATTTGAGTTTTCTTGATAATCGAGTTAAACTGGGAGAAAATAGGGGCATTTTGACTAATGAGAGAATGGAAACCACCGTAAAGGATGTTTATGCAGGCGGTGATTGTGTAGAGACCAAGGATGCCATATCAGGAAGATACGGAATTTTTGCAATCTGGCCTCTGGCAAGAGAACAGGGTAGAGTCGCGGGATTCAATATGATTGGTAAAGAGAAAAGGTATCGTGGTTCAATAAATATGAACATCATCACTATATTTGATAAAGTATTCGCTTCAATAGGTATATTTGAAGGCAATAAAAAGGAATTCTGGCATGGTTCAAACATTGCAAAGATATTTGTAAAGGGAGATAGGATATACGGGGCACAGCTTGTTGGCAGGTATGCCATAAACTATCCTGGGATTGTTGAGTACCTTGTGAGAGCGAAAGCGAGATTAGAGGTGAGATCGATAAGCGATCTGAAGAACTTCATAAGAGAGATATGGAAAGGTCTTAAAACCGAATATTCTTAACTTCTTTTTTTGCAAGGAAGTAAATTAAACCCGAAAATTATGGGAAGTGAAGGGGCAACGAACATTCGTCAAAATAATTAAAATTGTGCCCTCAAAAAGGAGCGTAGGGTCACGAACTCTCACATAAACCTTTCTTCTAGCACCCTCTTATGCACCATTACTCCAAGGGCAAAGAATAATATTCCGAAGATAAACAGTGCCAGAAAATCAATCCATAGTGGGATGAAGCCATTGAGTCCTGTAGAGTAGCGCAGAGCATCAACCAAATAGGTAAGGGGCGAGATGTAGGTTATTGCCCTTGCATATCCTGGCAATTTATCAAGAGGTACAAAAATTCCACTTACGAAAAGCAGCGTGAATTTCACCAGCGAAGAGAGCATCATCACATCCGCAGGCACATCTGTCGGGGGATATGAAGACATCAGGATGGTCATTGCAGAGAAGGTGAGAAGCGAGAGAAGAGCAGCAGGAATGAAGATGAGCAGATTTAGGGATATATGAAGAAAAATGGATGAAAGAGATATGGCAAAGGTGATTATCAACCCGAAGCAGAAGGAGGCCTGCATATCTCCAAGAAGTACTGTCGTTATGGATATTGGTGTGGATATTAATCTCTCAAATGTTTTGCTTCTTGCCTCCCAGGGTATGATGGTTGGTCCCACGGCGGTGGAGGTGAAGAAGGCAGTCATGGCTATCAGTGCCACAAAAAGATACTCGTGACTAAGATCCCTTCCTATCAAAAAGGCTATGAATAGGAAGAGGGGGAAGAGAAGCCCCATAATTACCACGGGACCTTTGAGATAGAAGATGAGCATGTCCTTCTTAGCTATAGCAAATGACCTTCCTATCTGCGATGCTAGGCTACTCACTTTTATCACCCACGAGATATACGAAGACATCTTCCAAGGAGGGCTTTTCTGTGGTGAGGGATAATATTTTCAGATCCTCCTTCTTTGCGTAATCTACAATTTCTTTAATCACACTATCCGCATCTCGGGTATAGATCTTTACCTTATCTCCAAGCAATTCAATTCTATCGGCGCTGGTTATTCTCTCCGCATCAAACTTGAATGGCTCCAGGGATAGTTCTATCACCGTATGTCTCTCTCCTATCTTTTTCAATTTTTCAGGAGTATCTATGGCAACCAACCTGCCGTGATTTATTATCGCAATTCTGCTGCACAACTCATTGGCATCTGCCATATTGTGGGTGCTCATAAAAATGGTCTTTCCCTTCCGATTCTCCTCCCTTATCACTCTCTTTATAAGCCTGGCAGACATCACATCGAGGCCTGAAGTAGGCTCGTCGAGAAACAGTAATACGGGATCGGGAAGCAATGCCATGGCTAAACTTAATCTTTGCTTTAATCCCTTGGAAAAGGAACGCACCTTTTTATCCTTCTTTTCATATAGGCCAAAGAGACGAAGCAGCTCAACGCATCTCTCCTTTATCTCCCCCTTCTTCATCCCGTAAAGACGACCCACAAGCATGAGATTCTGCAAAGCTGTGAGATCTATGTAGGGATTGGCCATCTCTGGCACGATACCCATTCTTTCCTTGATATCAAGCATCTTCTCCCGCAGATTCATATCAAATATCCTTATTTTCCCCTCGCTGGGTCTCAGTATTCCAGTGAGCATTCTTATCGTCGTAGTTTTTCCTGCCCCATTGGGACCCAGGAATCCAAAGATCTCGCCCTTCTTTACCTCAAAATCTATGTGATCCACGGCCAAAAAATTTCCGTAATATTTTGTAAGACCTTCTACCTCTATTACATTCACATATACCTCATGCACTCACGGTATTTTGATTTTTCTTGAAATTATGAATCAGAAGAGAGCCACCACAAAGGTGCCAATGAGGATCAGTGCCATACCGAGCATTTTTATGGGAGATAGGGTCTCGCCTAGCAGTATCCAGGCGAGAATTGCGACGATTATGGCATTGGCCGCAACGATTGCTACCGCTGGTCCTGCAGGACCAAGAGTGACTGCCTTTTTTATGGTGTACATCCCCACGGCCAGGGAAAATCCAGCAGCGAGAGGCAGCGCAATAAGCCATTTTTCTGAAATCTGTGTGATATTCCTGTGCCATTCCCCGGATAGGTAGGCGTATGCAAAATACACTATGGATGCGATGCCAACCGCACCCCAAAGTATACCTGTCGCAAATATACTATTCATTCCCTTCTCGCCAACATACTTTAGGAGAAAATTGGTTGCTCCGAAGGCAAGCATGGTGAAGACGGCATAGGCATACCATGGCATCATTTAAATCACCACCTGTTGATGAAATTGGCTTATATTAAATTTCGCAATATTCAAAGATAATTTGAAATACTGCTTAGGCATACCGAAAAGCATGCACGAGATCTTTGAGCCTATAGAGATTCGAAAAATTGAAATTCCCAATCGAGCCATCTTTCCGCCACTTTCCACAAATTTTGCAAGGGATGATGGGCATCTCACATCTCTATTTTTAAGGCACTATGAAAGACGAGCTAAGGGAGGTGTGGGTCTCCTCATCGCGGAGAACTCCTGCATATCATATCCCGAGGGTAAGCATGGGGCCTATGAGCCAAGGATAGATTCCTGGGAATTTTACGATGATTGGAAAAAATTCGTCAACTGTCTCAAGAAATATGATTCTCGAACTTCTGTGGAGCTCACCCACGAGGGGTGGAAGAAGAAGGGCGTGGATTTTCTCAGCGAGGAGAAGATTTGGAAAATCATCGAATCCTATGGTAGGGCAGGAGAAATAGCATGCAAGGCTGGCTTTGATATGGTGGAGATTCAGGGTGCCCATGGATTGCTGGTGAACCAATTCTTATCGCAACTTACTAATCATCGCAGCGATTCTTGGGGTCCCGGTATCAAATTTGCTGTGGAAATCAGGAAGGAGATAGCCAGAAGATGTGGCTGGAATTTTCCAGTTACCATACGCCTTGCCGTTGATGATTTCCGGGAAGGCGGAATAACCTTAGAGGAAGGTAAAAGGATCGCCAATGCCCTCCAGGATGATTACGATATGATTCAGGCAGATATAGGTCTCGGTCCTAAAGAGCTGCGCCTGGAGCCCATGCCATTCCCTCAGGGATGGAGAGCTTATCTTGCCGAGAAAGTCCGACCTCTAAAAATTCCGGTAGCTGCTGTGGGTATGATTCGCGAACCTGATATTGCTGCTGAGATACTTCGCAGCAAGGCAGATATGATTGCCCTGGGTCGTACACTCATTGCTGATCCCGATTGGCTCATAAAGGTTAGAGAGGGGAGAATAGGAGAGATAAGGAAATGCATAGGATGCAGCGAATGCATAAAAGCCCGGCATGATGAGGACACGCAAATCAGATGCGGCATCAATCCCCAGGTTGGCAGAGAGATCGAGATAAAAAGGGCTGCGGAGAGAAAGAGAATAGCTATAGTTGGAGGAGGTCCCGCAGGACTTGAAGCTGCGAGAATTGCAGCAATGCGCGGTCATGAGGTCCATCTTTTCTATGATGAATTCGGGGGCACACTTAACCTCGCGAAGCTTCCTCCGGAAAAGGAGAAGATACAATGGCTCATAGATTATTATAGCCAGGAGTTGGAGAAATATGATATTGAGATGCATAAAAAGAAGGCTCTGAAGGGTGATGTTCTCGATTTAGAACCCCACGCAGTGATTCTCGCCACGGGCTCCAAACCTTTGCTTCCATGCCCCCCGCTGCGCAACTTCGTGTATCTCTTTGACGAGGTTCTCAGGGGAGAGGTGAGGTTTGAGAACAAGAGAATAGTTGTTGGTGGCGGTGGTTTGGTGGGATGCGAGACCGCTAACCTCTTGGCGGAGGACAATGAAGTTGCAATCGTAGAGATGCTTCCCGAAGTTGCCATGGGCATGGAGACTCTCTCCCGTAAATATCTCCTCAAAGAGCTGGAAGGGAAAGGTGTGAAAATATTGACTAACACGAGGATCGTTGATCTTGGTCGAGGAGAGCTCATAGTGGAGCAAGATGGAGAGCAGCATCTCATAGAAGCGGATGCCCTGGTTGCCGCGTTTGGAAGCAAACCCTATGTACCCTTCAGAATCGAGGGAATACCAAATTATATCATTGGAGATGCCAAGGGAGTACGCAATATATACTCCGCTGTAAACGAAGGATTTGAAATAGCAATAAAGCTTTGAGGAGGTAATAATTTATACCACTATATCCATACTCAACATATGCCATCCCGCATCCCCGAGAAAATAGAGAAGGAAATCGAGGAAAAAGGTGGCCTGGAAAAATTAATCGCTGCGATTCCAGGGAAAGAGAGAATTGAAAGCTATGCAAAGATTTTTTCGGCGCTGGGAGATCCCACAAGACTCAGAATTCTGTGTTTTCTGGCAAAGCAGAGGTCCTGTGTCTGCCTTATAAGGGAAATCGTAAATCTCTCCTACTCCAAGCTCTCCTATCATCTTTCGGTTATGAAGAACGCAAATTTGATTTCCGGAGAGAAAATGGGAAATTATATTATATACGAGGTCACATCCCTGGGTAGGAAATACGCATCTGAGATCTGTGGGGGTGATTGATTGCTCCTGCTTGTAGGCTTCACTGAAGAAGAGATAAGGGTAATAAAGAAAAGAATCAGAGAAAAGATAATGGTGTTGAGGGAGGGAGATAAAGACAGGGTTCTGGAGGATATAATAAAGAGCGAGAGCTCCAGAGGAGCGCGTAGATTGGGGGAAGATAGGTTTGTTATAATGCATGATGTCCCTCGCGAGAGAATCTCGGAAGTTATGAGGGGTTTGAGAGAAATCGTGCCCTTTCACATAATTTTTGCCACAACTACTCCAACATCCCTTCAATGGAAACTAAACGAGCTTCTCCAAGAGTTAAAGGAAGAGGATCTATATTTCTCCCGCCAGAGAGGAGAGAACGTATGAAATATGTTCTGGATTCCTCGGTGGTGGTCGAGGGTTTCATAGCACCTTCAGACTGGGAGATATTAATTACTCCAGGGGTGGATAAGGAGCTTAAGAAGAAGGGATGCCAGATTCCCCTGGCAAGGATATTGGCTCCGGAGCCAAAATATGTGGAGAGAGTGAAGGAGATTGCTAAAAGAACAGGGGATCTGGAGGTTCTCTCTCCTGTGGATGTAGAGGTGATTGCTTTGGCTCTGCAGGAGAATGCAACGATTTTAACGGATGATTACGCCATTCAGAATGTGGCCTCGCATCTCGGTGTTAAATGGGTTGGGGTGCATCAGAGCGGTATAACGGAGAAGAGAAAATGGAAATGGAGATGCGAGTCCTGTGGCAGATACTATAGCAAATATTATCCATCCTGCCCTGTTTGCGGCGGGAAATTGAGAAGAGTGAGGGCTAAGTAACTTCGATTTCCTTATCCACTTCCACTATCATTCCATCGTCCGCGGCGATGGTTCTTATACCTGTTTCTTTCCATATCCAGTCAGCCTGAAAATCCGGGTCTTCATCTATCATCTTGAGCCCAAAATGCGTTATGATTGCAATCTCTGGTTTTACCGCTTTTATTATTTTGGCAGCGTCATCGGTGCTCAGGTGATAGGGTATCTTGGCACCCAGGGGTCTCGTGACAGGAAGAATCAACACCCTAGCCCCCCGATGCTGGAGTATGAGACTCCTATCGTAATCTGTGTCGGCCACATATGATATAATCCCGTTACTGCTCCAGATCTTGAATCCAACTGTAGTTGGATCGTTGTGAAAGGATTTCGTGGCCTTTATTCGCAACCCTTTCTCCCTGTATTCATCCCCCGGTTGCATTGCCATAACTTTATCCACGAGTCCCATATGATATTTGGATATCACAGGATCATAGATATCATAGCCCTCAATAACGCTTTTTGAGGCTAAGAGCACACCCTTCTTCTTGGTGCCGCCATTTGTGATCCCTTCTATGAGTACTTCCACATCTGTATAATGATCCGTATGTGCATGGGAAACCGCAATAATATCAGTCTTTGTAGGATTTACATTAAAGCGATGCATCTGCACCAAGGCACCTGGTCCAGGATCTATATGGATTCTCAAAGTATCTTCAATATATACCCCTCCAGTGGCGCGTATCTGATATATGGTGGCAAATCGTCCCCCACCAGTACCTAGGAATATTATTCGGGTCACCTTTAAAGCTAATAGTTTTCTCCGATATAATACTTGGGATGTGAAAGATGGAAGGGAGAATCACAAACGAAATATAGGAAAAACCAATTTTCATGATGAGGTGCTGAAATGAGTGTTTTAATAAAGGATGGCTGGATAGTGACTCAAAACTCCAAGCGCGAGATTCTCCGGGGAGATGTGTTTATAGAGGATGGAAGAATTGTGGAGATAGGAAAAATTCGCACTGAAGCTGATTTCGTGCTTAATGCAAAAGATAAGATAGTTATGCCGGGATTGATAAACGCCCATACCCATGTGGGTATGAGTGATCTCCGGGGACTTGCAGATGATGTTCCCCTGGATGATTTTCTTCAGAGGATGTGGAAGCTGGAGGAAAATAGAGGAAGGGAGGAGATATACCAGGGTGCGAAATTGGGTATAGAGGAGATGCTCCTCACAGGCACTACGAGCTTTGTGGATATGTATTATTACGAGGATGCCGTTGCCAAAGCCTCCAAGGAGCTGGGAATAAGAGCCTACCTAGGCTGGGCCGTGGTGGATGAAGAGCTAACAACTCAGGAAGGTAGCCCTCTTCAGAACGCAGAGAATTTCATAAGGGAGTACCGCGGCGAGGAGCTTATAGTACCTCTAATTGCGCCTCATGCTGTTTATTCCTGCAGCGAGGAAACGCTGCTCAAGGCAAAGGATATTGCGGAGAGATATAGAACCATCATTACCATGCACATTGCCGAGACCCGCAGGGAAGTTTATGATCACAGAAAGAAGTATGGTATGAGACCCGTGGAATGGCTCGAAAAAATAGATTTTCTGAATGAAAAGCTGCTGGGCGTGCATTTGGTGTGGCTCACACTTCATGAGGTAAAAATACTGGCGAGCCATGGGGTTAAGGCATCCCATAATCCCACAAGCAACATGAAGCTTGGTAATGGGGGCTCCATGCCTTTAGTTGAGATGCTTCAAAATGATGTCACGATTACCCTAGGTACCGATAGCACGGTGAGCAATAATAATCTCGACATGTTCGAGGTTATGAAAATAGCCGCTATACTTCACAAGAACGAAAGGTGGGATCCCAGCGTTACAACTGCTCAGATGATTCTTGATTTCGCAACCATCAACGCTGCAAAAGCTATAGGTCTTAATGCTGGATCCATAGAGGAGGGAAAGCTTGCCGATATAATCGTCGTGAATCCAAGACCCAACGGCTTACCTCTGCGCAAAGACACAATAGTTTCCAATATTGTTTACGCTCTCAACGGTCTCAATGTGGAACATACCATTGTGAATGGAAGGCTTGTGGCATCCGAGGGAAAAATTGTTAAAGATTAACAGCGTTTCAATCTCACGGCAGCTACTTTGAGCTCTGGAATCTTTGCCTCTGGGTCAAGGGCATCTAGGGTTAAGGTGTTGGCTGCGCTCTCGGCAAAGTGGAAGGGTATGAAGACCACACCTTTCTTTATTTTGGAGATCTTCGCCTTCACTCTTATTGCTCCTCTCCGGGATTCAACCACAACGCAATCTCCATTTTTAATCCCGAGCTTCTCTGCGTCATCTGAGGATATCTCCACAAATGCCTCCGGCATCAGCTCGTTGAAACCTTCCATTTTCCTTGTTAAGGTTCCCGTATGGAAATGCTCATAGGTTCTACCCGTGGTGAGAATGTAGGGATACTCCTCATCAGACTCCTCCGCAGGGGGCTTGTATTCATAAGGCGCAAATCTTGCCAGTCCTGTGGGAGTGGGAAATCTATCTACATGGAGAATGGGTGTGCCCGGATGCTCCTCGTCGGTACATGGCCACTGAATACCCAATTTCTCTATCCTCTTGTAGGTTATTCCCCTGTATTGAGGCACAACCTTTCTTATCTCTTCAAAGATATCCTTGGGAGACCCATAGCTCCATGAAGCACCCATCCTGTTGGCAAGCTGGGTTATTATCCACCAATCGGGTTTTGCCTCTCCTACAGGCTCTATAACCCTGCGTAGAAGTTGCACTCGTCTCTCCGTGTTGGTAAATGTGCCTTCCTTTTCCAGAGAAGAAGCTGCAGGCAACACCACATCAGCAAGCTGTGCAGTCTCACTCAGGAAAAGGTCCTGAACAACCAGGAATTCCAGATTCTTGAGGGATTCTATAACCCTGCTCCGGTCAGGATCACTAACCGCAGGATTCTCACCCATAATGTACATGGCCTTTATCTTGCCTTTTAAGGCGGCATGCATCATCTCCACAACAGTAAGTCCTGGCTCTCTCGGTATTTTCGTGCCCCAGATTCTCTCTATCTCATCTGCATACGGGGCATCCAATCTTACATAACCGGGAAGAAGATTGGGCAGCGCACCCATATCACCGGCGCCCTGTACATTGTTTTGACCCCTGAGGGGATTGACTCCTGACCCCTCTTTTCCCACATTTCCCGTGAGAAGGGCGAGATTTGCGAGAGATGCAACATTGGCTGTACCACTTGTGTGCTGGGTTATACCCATGGCGTAAATTATGGCGGATCTATGGGTCGCATAGAGTATGGCTGCTCTTATTATGTCATCCCTCGGCACGCCGGTTATCCTCTCTACCCTTTCAGGAGTATATTTTTCAACTACCTCTTTAAGTTTCTCAAAACCCTCTGTGCGTTCCTCTACAAATTTATAATCAGCGAGCCTGTACTTCACAATGACATGCATCATTCCGTTTATTAGAGCTACATCAGTGCCCGGTCTGTGGCGAAGATGAATGGTTGCATATCTCGCAAGTTCTATATTGCGGGGATCTGCCACTATAAGCTTTGCACCTCTTTTCACAGCTCTCTTTATCAGGGTTCCTATCACCGGATGAGCATGGGTGGTATTGGAGCCTATCACAAAGAATACCTCTGAGGTCATCAGATCCTCGATGCTGTTGGTCATGGCTCCACTTCCGAAGACTTTGAAGAGACCTACCACCGTGGAGGCATGACATAATCTGGCGCAATGATCCACATTGTTGGTTCCGATAACCGTGCGCATGAATTTCTGGAAGAGATAGTTCTCTTCATTTGTGCATTTTGCAGATGATAGACCAGCGATGCTATCGGCACCGTATTTTTCTCTGATTTCTCTTAGCCTCTGGGCCACATAATCTAGGGCCTCATCCCAGGAAACTTCCACAAATTTTCCGTCTCTCTTAATTAGCGGTCTCTTCAATCTCTCTTCGCTATGAACAAACTCCCAGCCAAAGCGTCCCTTAAGACAATCATCGCCACGATTAACACCCTCGGGATTTCCCCTTGCATATACTATACGATTGCCTTGGACAAAATAATCTATGGCACAGCCCACTCCGCAATAGGGGCATATGGTGGTAACCTTTTTTAAGGGACCTTTTGCCCTAATAGCAGTTTTTTCAATGAGCGCTCCAGTTGGGCATGCGTCTATGCAGGCACCGCAGAAGGCGCAGCCAGCATCCTTAAGAGAGTCATTGACACCTGCAACTATTTCTATTCTTGCACCTCTCCCACGACGAACAAGAACATGGTTCTCCTTAATCTCTCCGCAGGTCTGAACACATCTGAAACAGGATATGCATGCCTTGGGATTGAAAAATATGAAGGGGTTCTCTGGCCACTCCTCTCTTATTACCTCTCTCCTCTCCACATTTATACCATATCTATCCAGAAGCGCTTGGAGCTCACCACCCACCTCATGCTCCTCTGCCAATAGCTCTAGGATTGTTTTTCTTGCCTCCTCTATCTCCGGTGGATGCGTCTCTATGAGCATTCCATCCTCCACCTTTGTTGTGCAAGCCCTTACATAAGAGGTTCTATCTTCTCGCAGAATTTTCACCACACAAAGTCCGCAGGAACCTATGGGGCGATCTTCCATCATAAGACATAGTGCAGGAATTTCCACACCGTTTCTTCGGGCAGCCTGAAGTATAGTCTCTCCTGGATTTGCGGCTATACTCTTTCCATTGATGGTAATTGTAATCATGAAATCACCTCCATAAGCTCATCCCTGTGATATTCCATGGCAGATTCATAGGCCAATGCCGCGCTACTGCCAAGGGGACATAGGGAAGCAATTTTCAGAGCATTGGCAATCGCATCCAATCTTTCTATATCCCTTCTCTTACCCTCACCCCGGAGTATTTTCTCTATAAGCTCTCTCATTCTCTTGGTGCCATAGCGGCATGGGAAGCACTGGCCGCAGGATTCATGCTCGAAGAATTTCGCTATTTGAAGCAGCACCTTCCAAAGATTTACCTCATCATTGAGCACTATTATATCACCAGTCCCA
The DNA here is from genome assembly GCA_026993785.1 of DHVE2 group archaeon. Classification (GTDB taxonomy): domain Archaea; phylum Thermoplasmatota; class Thermoplasmata; order Thermoplasmatales; family Aciduliprofundaceae; genus S014-41. The sequence goes on along the minus strand of JALWRZ010000009.1, from coordinate 43,052 downwards.
AGGAATATGCCTCTTTCCCGGGCATGATGATAGCAAAGGGGCATACTTAAAAAGGATTTGTCCACTATGTATCCCGCAGCTCCACCCCCAATCATAATAGCTTTAAGGTTTCCCTCTGCACCACCTGCTCTCTCAATGAGCTCCCTTACCGTTATTTTACCAAGAATCTCCTCATAAACCCCGGGGTTCTTCACAAAGCCGCTCACGCTGAAAAGCTTAGGACCTGGACATAGATGCGTTCCCAATTCCGTGTATCTTTTACTTCCAAGCTCTATTATGAGGGGAAGATTTGCAAGGGTCTCCACGTTGTTTATGAGCGTGGGTTTGCCCCACAGTCCCCGCTGGGCAGGATAGGGCGGTTTTATCCGCGGGAATCCTCTTTTCCCCTCGATACTTTCCATGAGAGCTGTTTCCTCACCGCACACATAGGAGCCCGCACCGATTACCAGCTCTATATCGAAGGAAAATTTGGAGCCAAGGATATTCGAGCCCAGATATCCCTCGCTATAGAGCTCATCTATCTCCTTTTCTATTTCTCTGGCTATCTTCCTGTATTCGTGCCTTATATAGAAGAATCCCTTACGGGCACCCACAGCATAGGCAGCTATAATCATTCCCTCAAGAATCTGATATGGATTTCTTTCCATAAGAACACGGTCTTTAAATGTGCCCGGCTCTCCTTCATCGGCGTTGGCAATCACATATTTCGGTGTGCTTAGATTCTGGGCTACAAATTTCATCTTTAAACCCGTGGGAAACTCGGCGCCACCCCTTCCCACAAGTCCTGAAACTGAAATCTCTTTTATCACCTCGCTCTGCTTCATCCTCAGCGCCTTCTTAAGCGAAGAGAACCCTCCCGAGGAAACATACGCGTCCAATGTTTTGGCATCTCGCAGGAGCATCATTCCTCATACCCCCTTAGAATTTCCAAAGCTCGCTGGGGAGTGAGATTCCCGTAGGAATCATCATCAACAAGCATCGCAGGAGGGCCATCACAGCGGCCTATGCATTCCACAATTTCAAGTGCAAATAGACCATCTTCACTTACTCCTCCCTCCTTTATCCCATATCTCTCTTTTATTGCCCTTATTATCTCTTCTGAGCCCTTCAGATTGCAGACTATCCCGTTGCACACCCTGATCACATGCTTCGCCTTCTTGAACCGGAAGAAGGAGTAGAAGCTTGCGGTATCATAAACCTCACCGGGAGAGATGCTTAACCATTCAGCTACGATATCTATGGCCTCTCTGGGTATATAGCCAAACTCATCCTGGATGTCATGGAGAATTCCAAGAAGCTTTGCATCCCTATCTGAGTGTTTTAGAATTATCTCCCTGATTCTTTCCTCCATGGGAATGAATTATCATAACCACTTATTTATCCTTTACGAATGCCTTTAAAAAAAGAATTGCAAGATGACGAAAAATGAAAAGAGAGATTGCAGATATACGACAATAGACGCATGAAAACATATTTATAGAGTGTTGTGAATTACTCTTTCGGATTTTCATGGGGAAAGAGATAGTGGAGAGGTCTTTAAAGGATATAATAATCGAACTGCTGGGTAAGGAGGGAAGATCCATCAATGACTTATCCAAGGAGCTTGAGAAAAGAGGGATAAAGAAGCATAGATTGATACTCACAGGTTATCTCCAGGCTCTTGCAGATCTCGGCATACTACGGGAGAGAATAATCAAGCCTGCCAAGGTATTCAGCGTTCCCCCAAACAGAAAGAAGAGCATCTATGAAATAGTGGGAGAGAAGGCAAAAAGCATAAGTGAGGAGGACGCATCGGATATCGCGCTTTACACCCTCTATAAGCTATTCAAAAGACCCATTTTTATGAGGGAGCTTGAAAAATGCGGTGTGGGTGTGCCATATCACAAGGAAAAGGTGTATGGTGAGGAGAGGAAAAAAGCCCTGCTTCAGCTTCTACAGGAGGGAATGAATATACCCAAGAACAATTCTGCATATCAGCCAACGAAGAGTTATGATGATGAGTATTTGCAGATTCTCTGGGAGCTTATAGTGGAAGCCTATAATCTCAAGGGATTTGTGAATAGAGAAAGCCATCAGATGAAGCTTGAAACTCTATAATTAGAGAATTATTCCATATCCAATAAGGCGCCAGCGATTCATTATTTTTCTTCCTATGGCTACACGCTGCCCCTTTTCTGCCACCACAGGATATTTGAGCCGTATATCCACCACATTATCCCTGGCGCTCATTACCATCCCTATGGTTGCAAGGGTGCCCACATTGAGCATGAGAACTTCGCGGCTCCTTATCTTTTCCACTTCTCTCTCTTCTCTTGAGCCTACAACCCTTTCAAGAAGATGCGTATCTAAAGTAAGTTCTTCAAGCACTGGAGGAAGGGTTCCTGGCTTGCCTGCCATCCTGCCAATAAGGCCATCGTTCTTCGTTATGGCAGGATCCAGTTTGGTGCCTATGCCCACAAGCCCTCCGGGCCTTATCTCATCCCAGTACCTGCCCCCTGCCATTAAAGAGGATATTGTGGTATATATGGGCTCCCATCCAATTTTGTTTCCCTCCGGAACATAGAAACCTGGCAAAATCTCTATCTCATCTCCAACCCTGAACTTCCCCTGGATAAGAGAGCCGCCTATGATCCCGCCCACAAGGTCCTTGGGCCTTGTGCCGGGCTTATTCACATCGAAGCTTCTGGCGATGTATAGGCGCGGGGGCTTTGATGGGTCAAACTTTGGCGTGGGAATATATTTTTCGATGGCCTCTATCAACACATCTATATTTGCGTCGTGATGGGCACTTACGGGGATTATGGGCGCGCCCTCGGCGGAGGTGCCTTTTACGAATTCAAGAATCTCCTGATAGTTTTCCCTGGCCCTGGCATCATCCACAAGGTCTATCTTGTTCTGCACAATCACAATATTCTTTACACCCACAATATCCAGGGCCATAAGATGCTCCTTGGTTTGAGGTTGTGGGCATTTTTGATTTGCAGCGATCACGAGCAAAGCGCCATTCATAATAGCCGCGCCACTCAGCATGGTGGCCATCAAAGTTTCGTGACCGGGAGCATCCACAAAGGATACCACACGCAGCAAATCTGCGCCATCGGGACATTTAGAAGGGTTCGACACATAACACATGGGTTCCTCTACATCCTTACATTTATAAAACGCGGCATCGGCATAGCCCAGCTTGATTGTTATGCCCCTCCTCATCTCCTCACTATGGGTATCCGTCCATTTTCCCGTTATAGCCTTGGTTAAAGTGGTCTTACCGTGGTCCACATGCCCAACCATACCGATATTAACTTCGGGCTGTCTGGGCATGCTCATACTTCACCTTCCTTTATGGCCTCTTCTATAGGCTTTGGCCCATACTGTACAATCTTCATATTTATCTGCACGATATCCGCGGAAATGGTATTGCCGCGCACCATCTTTTTCTTTCTCATTCCCTTGCGCGTGGGATGAAAACCTATGCCGCCCTTGAGCAAAAGCTTCTTGCGGCGAGGACCCTGGAGGTTCTTTCTCATGGGAAAGCCATCCTTATCGGTGCCACCGGTAATAACAAGCTTGTAGCCTGGAAGGTCCACGAATACCCCGTCAATTTCCTCGCCTATTCTCTTACCTATCAGAGAGTTGGCCTTGGTGCCGCTAATCTCCTTCTGGTAGGACTTGCCGGTCTGCGTATCATTAATCACCACTTTGAATGTAGCCATCCGTCATCACCTTTATCCGCATAATAGGAACTTTTATTTTAAAGTTTTTCACCGCTTAGGTGCTCTTCCAGTATGTTTCCCACATAATTGAGCAGGATGTTAGCTCGGGCCACCATTTCTTCCTCGTACATCTCCTCTGGATAGTAGGAGGCAAGGGTAGCATAAACGGCCCTGGTGATTCTATCATATTTATCTCCCGAGTCAATTCTATCGAGAATCTCTTTGGCTTCTTCTACAAATCTTTTCGTAACTTTAATATCATCGCTTTTGTCTTCGAATATGCCATGCTTCATCATATCCACTATGAGAGCCACAACAAGCTCATTTACATACTCTTCCAGCATATTGCAGTACTCTTCGTCCATAGGGGGGATAGTTGGAACCTCTATAAAAAGGTGATGTTATTCCTCCACCCCGTAAATTTTTTTCATATTCTCCATTATCCTGCACCAGGTTTCTTCGCCATATTCCTGAACTATCCATTTTGCTCTCTTGGGAACAGATTCTATGGGAAGCACCGCATTGGGTCGCGAGGGCTCGTCCATAAAATCGGTCTCGAGAAGAAATCTTGTGCCCTGTTCCAATGCGATCCTCACGTTCTTTCGTGAAGCTATGATAGAAGGAAATACGCCATGGTTCCTGGAATCCACGAAGGGCGGGGAGAAGTGCTTTACCACCTTATCCTTGGATATCCCGGCTTTATTGGCCAGAAGCGCAAGCTCTCTAAATGTGTTTTCCGTGGCGCTCTCGGTATGGAGCACTACGGGAGCATCTATCTCTCTGGCCATCTTCATACCTTCCACAAGAATATCATTGCTGGCATCCCATATCTCTTGTGATACCGGAAAATGCGGTCTGCCTATCTCACCTATGGCATGGGCTTTTCCCTCCTCCACATAGCGAGCTGCGAGCTCCATACCTTTGAGCATGAGAGATTTCGCATCTTCAATTTTCCACCCACGCCTTACAAGTTCAACAAGATCTACGGGATAAGGGCCGATAGTAACGAGAACCTTCACGGTTGTTCCCCTTCTCACAAGATCCGCGAGTTTAAGCGTATCTTCATAGATTTTTTTATAGTAGCTCTCATCCATAGGATACCCATAATTGGGCACATTTGTTAGGTTTATATGGGTACCCCCTAATTTTTCAAATCTCTTAACGGCAAGAACATTCTCACCTCTCCATTGCAGGTGAAGATGGTTATCGAAGATGATCATGGCTCATCCCTCGAAAATGAGTTTCCCGTTTTCAAATATTCTAACCGCGCCATGGGCATCGAGAATATTTTTTATCTTCTCAACTCTCTCTTGCATGTAGAATTCGAACTCCTCCTTTCTTTTCTCATCCATAACCTTCAATGCGGTGTTGTAGAGTGCAATCTGAAGCTTTACCTCGAATCTTGTTCTCTCGTCGAGCTCATCGAGTCTGATATCCATATTGTGGGAAAATGCTTAGATATATTTAAAACAATTCTCCAGCATGCTTGCCCTGGTAACAGGAGGTAGTCGCGGTGTTGGTTATTATCTCGCCAAGGAGCTCAGGAGGAGGGGATATCATGTGATACTCATTGCAAAGAACGAAGAGAGAGTTTTAAGGGCTGCCAAGGAACTTGAGGCGGAAGGCTATGCCATAGATCTCAGCAGGGATTTTAAGGAAGTGGGGAAGATAATAGAGAAGAGAAAGCCCAAAGTGGTGATAAACAATGCTGGATTTGGACTCTATGGAGAGTTCGTTACTCAGGATGAAGATAGGCTTCTTGAGATGATAGACCTCAACGTGAAGGCTCTTACCTATCTCACCAAAAAAGCCATGGAGAAAATGAAGGAAGGATATATAATGAATGTGGCATCTGTTGCAGCCTGCAAACCTCTGGCAAGAGCTGCCGTCTATGCTGCCACAAAGGCCTATGTGGAGCATCTCACACGCTCTCTCATCCAGGAAGCACCTCCTGGTATTCATCTCTCTTATTTACTCCTGGGGCCCACTGACACGGATTTCTGGCGCGTGGCCAACTGGCCTGTTGGAAAGCTAAGAAAGCTAATGCTATCTCTTCAAAAAGTTGCCAGAAAGGCCCTAGCTCATATGCTCCGAGGTCACAGAAGAATAGTAATTGGCAATATATATCGACTCTATTGCCTTGGAAAATAAATGAGATTGCAAATTTATATAGGGTGTATTCCATATCACCCTGTGGTCGTAAAGGACAGAGTTGGTAGGAGAAGATACATTATTGCGAGAAACACTCCGCAGCTGAGAAGGCTGATATCTCAGATAAGAAAGATAGATCCCGCGGCTAAAATTGCCTATTTTGATGAAAGCTACGCGCTTATAAGATGCAGGCACTGGTATAAGGAGAAGGTTATTGAGTTCCTGAACTCCCATGGGGTTAAGACCTATATTACCACTGGCACAATTAAGAAGGGAAAGAAGATTATAGAAAAACTCAAAGCTAGGGGGAGATAGCCTTTATTATTTTGCCTAAAGCCTCCTTAACATCCTTCACCTCTTCCACTATGGTTCCAGTGACTATTATATCCGCGCCAGCCTCCGTAATGCTCCTGGCCTGCTCTGCAGTTCTTATTCCGCCACCCACAATTAGGGGTATATCTATCTCCTTCTTAACAGCGTTTATCATCTCTACGGGCACAGGTTCGGGAGCGCCGCTTCCAGCTTCAAGATAAACAAGCTTCATACCAAAATACTGGGCGGCAAGGGCATAGGCCACTGCAGTCTTCAAATCATCTCTTCTTATGAGCTCAGCTTTGCCCACACGCCCAACGGTCATTCCTGGTTCTACGATTAAATAGCCCATGGATATCGGTTCAAGACCCAGCATCTTGATGTATGGGGCACCCTTAACCTGCTGTCTTACCAGATACTCCACGCTGTTGGAATTGAGGAGGCTCATAAAATATATGGCATCTGCATATCTGGATATGACCTCCGCACTGCTGGGAAATATTATTACCGGCAAATTTGTTTTATTCTTTATGGCGAGAATGGTGTCATCTACCAGCTCTCTTGTGAGACCTGTAGAGCCTCCAATCATGATGGCATCGGTTCCTGCCAGATAGGCCTCATAGGCTATATTAGCCGATTCCTTAGGGCTCTGTTCTGCAGGGTCAATCAGGGTCATGTGCATCTTTTTTTCCTGCAATTTTCTCTCTATATATTCCATCACCTTCATTTTTTTACCTCCTTATGCAAGGGCACCTACCAGATAGGCCAGCAATCCCAAAGCCATGGCAGCCTTGGCGCTCTTCTGTCCCCTATGCGGATCTTTAAAATGAATTATGGATGAGTATATGAATATTATGTCCGAGATGGTCACAGCAAGAAGATAATACATATCAAAATATCCAAAAAGATAGGGAAGAGGGCTCAATGCTACAGCAATAAGGAAAAAGATGGTGGCAGTGATACCCGCATTTTTCTTTCCTATTTTCATAGGCAGGGTTTTTCTATCAACATCTCCGCCCATGTCCTCTATATCTTTAACTATCTCACGTCCGAGATTGGAGGAAAAGGCCATCATTGCAAAAACAGAAACCAGGGGAATTTTGCCGTAGATGGCGCCACCAAATATGAAAAGCAGGCCCACCAGAGCGCTTACGGTAACATTCCCAACAAATCCAAGCTTCTTAAGGTTTCTCTCGTACAGAAGGAGGAGGGCTGTAGCAAGAACTGCGATGATAAAGGTGAGGAGATTTATTAATCCAGAGATTATTATACCCAGAAGAAAGAGTAGCGTGCCGAAAAATATAGCTTTTCGAGGGGTAATCTCTCCCGAAGGAATTGGGCGCTCGGGATGATTTATTAAATCAACCTCGCGGTCAAAATAATCATTCAGAGCATTGCCACCTGCCGTAACGAGAAATACAACCGCGCTGCCCAGAAGAGTTGCAAGCCAGTAATTCCCTATCTCATACCCCTGAATGATTACACCCACAAGCACAACCGCCAAAGATGACATAATGCAGTTAACAGGACGAATGAGCCTTATATACGGATTCACGGAATAGAAGATAGGGAGGTTGGTTATAACCCTTTCTCTAATTTAATTCAATTCTCTCAACCTGCAGCCTGTCCCAGGTGGGATACTCCTCCACCTCATAACATCTCCAGGGAAGCTCAGAAGCTATATCTTCCAGTATATAGGGGGATATCTCCACCCTGTTTCTCTCCCAGTTAATGAAGATTAGATTCTCGGGAATCTCGTATTCTCTGCGAAGATATTCATAGATTTCTCTTAGATTCTCCCCCTTTATCACCCCAAGAATGAGCGTCGCATCTTCAGTGAGCTCCTCGTAATCCCTCTTAACGTTCTTTGCTCGCCTCATTAACCTGTTTTTCATCTGTACTCCATCCTTGAACGCGGCGGAGCAGTAATGAACCGCGATATCCCAGTCCATGCCCACGATCTTGTAAGCAAGCTCCTCGCTACCCTTAACGGCGGAGGATATATCATTCTTCGGCTCATAGCCCCTGGCATTGAGCTCCTCGTAATTGGTTTCCGAGAACTCCAGCTCGTTGAGATTCACAAATACGCCCATATCGTCAGCAAATTGCACCAAAGCTACGAGCTCCTTCTCCATATCGGGAAGCACAGGGACTTCTATACCAACATCCATCCCCGTCTCCAGGGCCCAGCGCAGCCTTCTCTCATATATGCTACCCTGCATCTTGTCCCACAGTGCAGGTGGGGGATGGAACCTTATTTCATCGAGCCCTGCGGATGCGAGCATCTCTATATCCTCTCTCCCCCCACTTGCGGTGTAAAGATGAATGTGATGCTCCTTTCCAAAATTATCCTTGAGGAGGGTTATATAACGCGCTGTTCTCTCCACCTTCTTCATGGGGTCTCCGCCCGTAATGCCGGTGCCAAGGGCATCTATTAACCTTGCTTCCAGAAGAATATCCTCATCTCGCTTTACCGGCATTTCATCGGCGTAAATCACATCTTTGTTCATCTTTTCACGGCTCAAAGGACAGTAAAAACATCCAGCATCGCATAGTCCCGTGACAAATAGCACCATTTTGGCACCTAAGGCGCATAATCTGCAGCCTTCCACCACGGGCTTGTTGGTGACAGCACCCAAGGGCAATTTGATCATAGGTTGAGATGAAGACCCCGCCCTATAAAAAGGTTATATTTCTCTACATCCTGCACTATGTGAAAACCTTAAAATAGCCCATCGAGAATTTTCATCCATGCATTTGAAAATTTATGATGGGGCCGAGGGCATCGGGGGCACTAAAATTTATCTCGGCCACGAAAATCATGGAATTTTCCTGGATTTCGGGCTCAATTTTGCTACCTATGGTAAATATTTCAAGGAATTCTTGGGAATGAGGGCCATCAGGGGCCTCAATGATCCTCTGGAAATGGGTCTTCTGCCGCCCATAGATGCCTATCGGGAAGATCTCTATCCCTCGGATCTTCATATTCCGCATCTGGAAAAAATACCGGTGAATGCTGTTCTTATAACGCATGCCCACATGGATCATTACGGGATGATGGGTTATCTGAGTTTCCATATCCCCATAGTGGCCTCACCGGAAACTCTTGCCATAATAAAGGCTTATCAGGATGCGGGGAAAGCGGATAACGCATCCTCCATAATATACGCGGCTATTAGAGAAGAGGTTACAAGCTCTGTCCCTGTTTTGAAAAGCATGGGAAATAATATACGAAGCAATGAAGAAAAAATAAGAAAATATCTGCGTATCCGAAAGATTATACCCACGGAAAGCCTAAGTAAGGAGGAGAAGGAATTCCTATATCTACAGAGCAATCAGAGGCGGGAGGAATATCTCAGAGAGAACATGGAATTTGGAAAACTTGCATCTCTTCCCTTCAGGGTAAATGCGCATCCTGTGGGCCATTCCATATACGGTGCAGTGGGATACATTGTAAATATGGATTTTGAGCATGAATCTGTTAGGGTGGCATATACCGGGGATTTCAGGGTGCATGGAGAACGTGCAGAGAAAACCAAAGAGTTTGTGAGAAGAGCGAGGGGCAGCAATATATTGATAATTGAGGGAACACGAGTTTCGGAGAAGAAGCATCGCCACACAACAGAAATGGAAGTGTTGGAAAACTGCTCTGCGGCTGTAGGTGAAGAGAGGAAGCTTGTGGTTGCGGATTTCTCGGCTAGAAACTTTGAAAGATTGAACATTTTTGCAAAAATAGCTCGAGAAAATGGAAGGAAGCTTGTGGTGACGGAGAAGGATGCCTATGCCATAAAAGGTCTTTTATCGACTGGAACGATAATTGAGCTATCGGATATATGGGTGTATGATAAACCTAAAGATAGTGTGGGGTGGTGGCAGAAAAAATTGATGCAAGATGAACTATGGGAAGATAGATATGTATCTCCAGGGGAGATAAGAGAATCTCCAGGGGAATATATCCTTGCCTTCTCCCTATATGACATGCCCAATCTGATGGACATAAAGAGCTATGGGGGCACCTACCTTTATTCTTCCACGGAGGCACTATCAGAGGATGCGGAGCTTGATTTCAAAACTCTCAGCAACTGGCTGAAGAAATATGGAATCAGAAGCGTGGGTTTCTTCATAGATGCTGATGGAAAACCGCAATTTGAAGAAGGTTACCACGCTTCAGGCCACGCCAGTGGGGAAGAAATCTATGAGTTTATTGCTGCCATCGATCCAGAGATAATTATCCCAGTGCATACCGCTAATCCAACTTGGTTCTCGCATAACTTCGATAATGCGTTGATTCTGAGAAATGGGGAGAGCTTAAATTTTTAAAAAAATTTTCAAAAAAAATCGAAATACTTAATTACCTGGCAATCATTCCCCTTTTCACAGGTGATAATATGGCCTTCAATCCAGGAGATACAGGATTTATGCTCGTTGCCACGAGCTTAGTGATGCTGATGACCCCCGGTCTTGCATTCTTCTATGGAGGTCTCGTGGGAAGAAAGAATGTTTTGACAATAATGGCCGAGAGTTTTGTATCTCTCGGATGGACCACGGTTCTTTGGGTTCTCTTTGGATTCACCATGGCTTTCGGTCCTGATGTTGCCGGAATTGTGGGTGGCCCCAAATATTTGTTTTTGCAGGGTATAACAATGAATACTCCATCTCCCATAAACCCAGGTGTGCCTATGTGGGTTTTCGTTGCATATCAAATGATGTTTGCAATAATCACACCTGCACTTATTACAGGAGCCTTTGCAGATCGCGTCAGATTTAGAGCATGGATGATCTTCCTCACTCTGTGGCTGGTGTTCGTTTATTTCCCCCTCGTACATCTCGTATGGGGTGGTGGCCTCTTCGCGCAGTGGGGAGTGAACGATTTTGCTGGTGGAATTGTGGTTCACGCATCTGCGGGATTCGCAGCCCTTGCCTCGGTATTTTACATAGGAAGAAGAAGGGTTATACATAAGGGACCACATAGCATACCACTTGTTGCCCTCGGCACTGCGCTTCTCTGGTTTGGCTGGTACGGATTTAACGCGGGAAGCGAGTTTGCGGTGAACAGTATAACTACCATTGCATTCCTCAACACCGACATAGCGGCGTCCTTTGCTGCCATAACATGGCTCATCCTCGCAGTTATATTTGAGGGAAAACCAAAGATACTGGGGATGCTAACAGGCGCCGTTGCAGGTCTTGCTACCATAACCCCTATGGCTGGGTATGTAACCACGCAGGTAGCAATGCTTACGGGAATAATATCATCTATCGTAGCCTATGCAGCTGTATGGTACAAGAATAAGAAGGGCTGGGATGATGCCCTGGATGTTTGGGGTGTCCACGGAGTAGGTGGATTTACCGGTGTCGTTCTTCTTGGTCTCTTTTCCACCCTTGCAGTGAATGCTGGAGGCGCTAACGGTCTTTTCTATGGCAACCCCCATTTCTTCCTTGTAGAATTGGCTGCTGTAAGTATCACCGTTGTATATACATTCCTTTTCACATACGGTGCTCTCTGGCTCATAGATAGAATAACTCCAGTGCGTGTACCCCTTGAAGAGGAAAGGAAAGGTCTCGATGAGGCGGAGATAGGAGAAGAGGCATATCTCACTGATTAATCTCTTTTTATTTTTTTCAGTAATCTAGCGAGCGTTCTCCCTCTTTTTGTAAGATAAATCCTCTCGCCCCTCATCTCTATATATCCATGCTTTTTGAAATACATAAGAATCTTATCTCCCACATCTCCCACGCTCTTTTTGAAAGCTTGAAGTGTCTGCGGAACTGTAAGGTATGAAAGCAGAGAGTCCCATTCTTTCTTCATCTCACCATCAAAATTCATAACTGGCAGCTTCTCAATAACACCCTTCTCCGCATGGTATGCATCCACGAATAGCTTTGTATTCTTTCTCGCGCTTAGATGAGGATAGTACTCCTTCAAATGTATCACTTGCATGGTTGCTAGATAAAGGGCAAGGGAGCCTATTTTATGCCCGCAGCTCAGATTTAATTTTATGGAGAGGTCTTCTAGAGTAATATGAGAGCTAATAATATCCTCAATTACATTTTTCATTTTTTCATAGGATTCCTCATACTCAGTCAAATCAAGCTTAATCCACTTGAAACTCGCGATCCTGTGAAGGAGGGATAAAAATAATTTCTTCTCCTCAGCACTCAGGGATTTCGCCAGCGTCTCAATCTCTTCTTGGCTGTAATCTGAAAACAGTACTCCTCTGTCAAATTCTCCTGCAAATTTCATACCTTCCATGAACTTCTGCACCTCCTCTCTATTAAGTTTCTCCCGCGAATCTGCATCTGGGTACGTGTAAATTGTAAGGCTGGAGATGAAAAATCTCATAGAAGATCACCTCCGAAGAGATAGGCTACATCGTTGGCAATCAATATTTTTTCCCGACCAATTTTCTTTTCTTTTACGAGATTCGCAAGGATGAGCTTGCGCTTTGCATCCGAGAGTGTGGAATACTTTTTCCCTAATCTGATTTGCAGTTCTTTCATTTTAATCCTTCCATCGGGCTTTTCCAGAATTAAACGTAGAATCTGCATCGCTGTGGACTCGCCATTTATGCGAAAAAAATTGCGCCGGCTTGCAGAGAGCTTCACCGGTACCCTTTTTATAAAGCTTTTACCGTTTCGCGTGACCACATATATGATCGGGATATCCATGAGAGCTGCCCTGAGAGCTAGAGAGAAAGCCATTATCTTCGTTCCACCGGTTATGTTTGCCACGGATTCATCATCCATATAGTTACTAATCTTTGATAGGCAATCCTGAAAATTCATGGGATCCACCCTGACTTCCTTTACATTACCCAGGGAGTTTTTCACCTCTTCCAGCGCGTTTTTCACCCTTATCTCTTCAATTTCATCCACGTAACCATAGAAGACTATGTTCTCATCAGGCTCAATTATCTTTGCTGCCTCCACAACAACACGCGCGGTCCATCCCAGTGTTGATAGCAGTCTCATCCTTACCTCCTTAAACTCTATCCCGCTTCAGAAATATATTATTTTCTCCGAAGCGTTTTTCCAAACCATTAAATCCTCCTATTCTTTTATTTCCCTTGGAGGTATCCCCATGGGCATTTATAAAAGTCTGGAAGGAAAAAGGGTTGTAGTTACTGGTGGTGCAAGCGGTATAGGTCTTGCCACCGCAAAGAGATTTCTAGAGGAGGGTTCCAGAGTAGCCATAATAGATATTAACGAAGATGCCCTGAAAAGTGTGATTTCCCGGTATCCAAATATGCTCGGGGTAAAGGCCGATGTGGGTAATCCCGATGAAGTGCGTAACGCCTTCGAGAAAATAGACGCTGCTATGGGCGGAGTGGATATACTCATTGCAAATGCTGGAATAAGCATCCGTCGCTCTTTCTTGGAAATGAGCTATGAGGAATGGCGCAGAGTTATCAATGTGAACCTGGATGGTGCTTTTCTCACGGCAAAAGAAGCCATAAAACGAATGGAGAGACAAAGATACGGGGTGGTGCTATTCACGGCATCCACCAATGGTCTCGATGGACATCCTTTCTACGCCAATTACAATGCATCCAAGGCCGGAGTAATACTATTAGCCAAAACATTAGCCCTGGAGTTTGCCCCCTGGCTTCGCGTTAACGCTGTATGTCCCGGGTATGTTCTCACACCAATGCAGAAAGCGGAATATACCCCTGAGATGTTGAATAAGGTAAATTCTCTGATTCCCGCAAATCGTCATGCGAAACCGGAAGAAGTTGCCTCGCTATTTGCATTTCTCGCATCCGATGAGGCAAAATACATAACAGGCTCGATAATTACCATAGATGGTGGGGAAACTGCAGGGCCATATGTCTACAATTTCATTGATAGAATAACCATAAGAGAAAAAGAGAGCTTATGAGGACCTCAACCCCTAAAGCGCCGTGGATTTCTTTCTATCTCCGCGCTACTGGTAACCCTCGTGCTCAACAAGCTAATGGTGAGAAGAGAGAATGCGATTCTTTATTGACGCAATGAATTAACATGATGAGAGCATCTGTATTAATTGCTCTAATCCCTTTCACTCTTTAGCTTTTGGTGAGGCAAGTAATGATAGTTGTGAGTTTGAGGTGTGGTTTATCTTTAAAAATAAACATCATAGCGATAAAATTTCCTATAACATCCAGGGAGAACGGTAATCCGCGGCACATTTTCCCGAAAACTCTGCTAAATATTTATGTTACAATTTAAAACTTTATAAATAAAGGGCTCAATAGAAAACTATAAATAAAGACAAAAAATAAGGAGAAACAAAGAAAAAAATAAAGGTGGGAAAGGGATGAAGAGTAGAGAGATAAGAGGGTACATAAAGGTAGGGGCAATAATAGGTATAATAATGATGATGGGAGGAGTTTTTGGAAATTTTGTAAAAGAGGAGGAGCTAAGGGAGCCGCGGAGCTGGGGAGTATTCTGCGGCCGGGTATTTGATAACGTGTACACGGTAGTGGAGCTTAAGGAAGATGGCAGTTTAGAGGTTCGCAGTCATAAAGAGTTGCTGATGAGTGGCAGTATAGAGATCTACGTAAATGAAGGAGTTTGGAAGAATTTGAGCCATGCTATGCGGATGGATTCCAACGACGGTGCGGGGTGGCATCTGCTAAAATACGAGTTGCGGAGCGCTGAAATGAGAGGAGCAATAGGATACTGGCAGAGGGACAGATACGAGAAGGGAGGGTTGTTATACTCGTATTTATTGCTGCGATTTGTGCGTGAAGAATCCTGGCGTGTTGTATGGCATTACAGATTTGCGGGAGGCGTGCTTCGGGTAATGAGTGATGATGGCACGCATGCGTATGATGATGGTACTGCAACCTATAGTAAGGTAAGCATGGTAGAATATGAAAAAGAAGGGGTAGGTAGTTTCAAGCTAGTATTGCATGGAGCGAAAGTTCAGCTTGCTACGATACATGGTGAGATAGCTGCGAAGATAGTGAAAGAGGGGCGTGGCAGGGTTGTAGAGCTAAGAGGTCCGTGGATAGGTAATGTGGTAAGTGAATATGAAGATGGAGATGGTGATGCTGTGCCGGATGTGGTAGAGCGCAGTGGCTGGGACATGGTATGGTTTGATATGAGTGGTGATGTTCAGTACAGGGTTGTAAGAAGCGATAGCAACCGAAGTGATAGTGATGGAGACGGGCTCGATGATTTAGAAGAGTGGTTATTATCCGGCACAGATCCAGGCAGTGTAGATAGCGATGGAGATGGTCTGAGCGATTATGATGAGTTTGTGAACGGCACCACGGCTGCGACGAAGGCGGATACGGATGGTGATGGGTTAAGTGACAGTGAGGAGTATTACACCAAGGTTTACGAGTACAGGCACAGGACATATGTGAACGGTACCCGTAGTCTGAGTTTCTGGGTGTTAGAGGATGAATACTGTGGCAGTTATAAAGATGCAAAGCTTGTGGCAGGGCTACGCGGAGCTAACAGCACCATAGAGCTCTGGGTCTACGTCAACGATTACAATGTGGGTCACGGGTCCACGAACTCCTCAGAATTCTTGAGCGTGGGTTTAGGTGCAGTCTCTCGCAGAGTTGATGGGTTACGGGGCTGGCACATAAGGCTCGATGCCCGTGGTCGTGGCTGGATAGAGAGTGTGAAGGTCATGGTGGTAGAGCGCACAGATCCGCGTAGCTGGGACAGCGATGGTGATGGTTTAAGTGATGGCTACGAAGTTATGGGGCGTGGAGGTTACGCAACCTCGCCGCTTAGCAGAGATAGTGATGGTGATGGGTTAAGCGATGCGTTGGAAATAAGAGGCTGGAGCTGGGATTATAAGTCGAGGCGCATCTATGCGAACAGGTTTGGGTTCCACACGAATCCGTTAAGCAGCGACAGTGATGGAGACGGCTGCATAGATTCGCGTGACGCAGAGCCGCT
Organism: DHVE2 group archaeon; assembly: GCA_026993785.1. Taxonomy (GTDB): domain Archaea; phylum Thermoplasmatota; class Thermoplasmata; order Thermoplasmatales; family Aciduliprofundaceae; genus S014-41. The sequence goes on along the minus strand of JALWRZ010000009.1, from coordinate 26,979 downwards.
GCACAATCTCGTGCTGCATATGCAGCTTGTGCGCTACAATATAGAGGGTGATGCGCATGAGAAATTTGTCGGGCTGTATGCGCGGTGGACGTGGAGAGACGGTAATGGAGGAGCTGCGTATTACACGGCCCGCAGCGAGAATGAGCTGCGAAACTACAGTTACTGGGTGGACGTGCCCGATGACATAAGCACGGAGATAAATGTGGCCGCGGTGGCGTACTATCACACGCTCGTCTCTGACCAGCAGACAAACGACAGTGTGGAGGAGCTATGGCGCAGCTTTAGCATAGCTCCCAACAGCAGCGTGGAGCTAGAAGATGCAGGCACCGTAGATATGGGGCACATTATCCACGATTTAAAAAGCTATTACATAGCCACGAGATTCTCGGTGGTGAGTGTACCCCGTGTTCATGTGGTGGCGGTGTACAATGGCAGCAGTGCCGATGGCACGCATTATCTGTACGAAGGTAAATACTATCTGCTGTACATCAACAACAGCGATGCTGCAATCTACGGCAAGGATGCGTGGCACAGGCCCTATGTGCTCATAGATAAAGGGCTCAATGTTCTTATTGTACCGGATGCCATGTTCGTGAACTCTGCGCTGTATAGGGATATAGAGCGAGGAGATGTATCTGAGTTGCAGGGCAGTGATAAGAAGGTAGCGAAGATGGGCGTGATCGGCGATGCGGATATGCCAGTGCATCTTGTGGGCATGTTCTTCTTCGAGGTGAAGGATTCTGAAGTTCTACAAACCCTGCTCTACAAGCTCACGCACAATCTCACAGGCCAGGAATTCGGGCATTACGCAGCCATAACTCCCGAGCTGGCCAATCTTCCTGAAGAGATCCTTCGCGCCGTTCCTTTCATAGGGCTCAAGAACTCTGAGACAGGAGACAAGCCCGGAGATCTGGTGAGCTGGATAGAGGACTGGTTCAAGGGAATGGCGGAGTGGACGATCAACGCAGTAATCACGGTTGGTAGCTTTGTATATCGTGGCCTGATTGCAGTGGGGAATTTCCTCATTCACGCAGGAGAGGTGGCAGCCAGGTTCTTCATGGATCTCTTGCATACTGGGGCTAAGGCTGTGAAGAAAGCGGTGGGGGTGGTGAAGAAGGTAGTGGATGCGTTCATAGATTGTATACATCGCATGGTTACGCAGGCAGTGCAGAAATTTTTAAAGCCGATAGAAGATATGATGAAGGAGTGGAGCAATAACTTTATGGTATATTTAAGCCAATTTATTGATCTGATTCAATTATCGGCAAGGAGACATAGCATGGGAGCGAAAGCACAGGGTACCAACGATATGGATAATGAAGAGAAGAAAAGTTTGGCGATAAAGTTTATTACGGCATTCTTTTCACCGCGTATGTGGGCACTGGTGATGGCACTCTCTATAGGAATCACGAGCATAGCGACCACGCTCAATGTTCTGATTAAGATGGTGAGTGGTGGTGCCGAGATTATAGTTGATCCGCTGATTAAGGCGATTGCAGGTAGGCTGATCAGATATACAGTGATGGCAGGGCTAACAGAGGCAGCGCTTGGCGGTATATCCTCTATAATTATATTCTTCATACCCGAGAGCAATCCAATCTGGAATTCAGGAATATTTATGGATATAGTGAATTTCATTCAGATGGGAATCAATTATGCAATAAACCACGCATTGGTAAGCGGATTGCCCTTCTATCTTAAATTCCCCGAGCTTACCTGGATGGATACTTTTGCTCTAGCTATTGGTTAATAGCATTTTTGGTGGATACTGAGTTATCTATGGGAAGGTTATCTATCATAAATGAATGGAGTAAGTTGGGAGTGGGTTTATTTTGTACGGTTCTATCGGGGATGTCCTTTGCATTAGCAGTAGTCAAAGATGATTTCATAGACACATTTATTGGAGGCGCACTGTCTTACATAGAAGAGATAATCACAGGGATATCCACCGTTTACAGTTCGATATTACTTGGGAAGGCCATAGGAGAAGTTATGGGAGGATGACACAATGAGCAGGATAAGTACTGAAAAACCTATTTTTTCCGAAGTTTTTTATCGAAGTGAGAAAAAGTATATGGAAAAAATGAGAGTTTATATTCTGGTAGGAATCTTTGCCACATTTATAGCTGTAATTGTTGTAGTTTTGGTAATGGTGTATTTGGTAATTGGAGGAAACTATACTTTCTCTAAGCTTCTACTATCCCCTTTGTCATCAGCTTTGTTCTTATCAATTTTCGCATTAATAGTAGGGTATCATTTACTCAATATCTTGAGGTATATAATTATATCCAACCAAGGTCTAAAAATTATAGTTGGAAATAAGAAGGTGAAGAAGGAGATACCGAAGGAAGAGATAAGAAAGGTAGTAATCAATCTAAGGAATAAGAGAGTAGAGATTTATCTAAAAAATGGGAAAGTTCTCTATTCAAAGAGATATGATAGGAGAAGAATGGAGCACGATTTTGTATACCATGACCAGTTCGAGAGATTCAAGAAGGCGATGAAGGAAATAGGTGCAGAATATGAGGTGATATATCCCTGAAGGGAGATATGAATAGGGTGTAGTGAATGAGCTGTGTGGGAGAGTTGTATAGAGAGCAATACAAGCTCACGCACAATCTCACAGGCCAGGAATTCACTTTTTAATTTTTGACGAAATATTTTTCATGCTTTACAACAACAAATTTACAACAACAAAAAAGAAATACTCCAAAAAATTAAATTCTCCGGCTCCTATGGATATGAGATCATGAAAAAAATCACCGTAATAGCGGATACGGATGAAGCCCATAAGATAGCTGAGGCTCTAAAAGATTTGATTTACTATCAACACCCTGTAAGCAAAGGCACGGTGAAATATGAAATATTTGTGCCTACAGAAAAGCTGGATGAAGTACTGAAGAATATTCAGGCATCCATAGATCTGAGGAAAAAAGAAAATCTCATCGCCGTATCCTCACCGGATTTTGTTATATCCTCCTCTCTTCAACGCGCGGAGAAAAGAGCAAAAACGGCAGAAAAATCTCCTGTGGAAAAGCTCATAAGCAGCACCCTGAAATACACAAAGCTGGATCCCCTGTATCTCCTTCTCACAAGCATAGCGGGTGTTATAGCCCTCGTAGGTCTCTTTCTCAACAATATCGCTGTAATCATAGGCGCCATGCTTCTTTCACCGCTTTTAGGGCCTATCTATGCCTTTGCCATAAATATCGCTGTGGGTCGTCCAAGAGATGGTTTGAAAAGCATAGGAAATCTTGCGCTCTATCTTTCAGTGGTAATAATTCTTTCTTACATTCTCACCTTAACACTTTCAAAATTTTTGCCCTTGAGCCTTACACCAGAAATACTTTTGAGATTGACAAATAGTCCTGTGTATCTTCTTATCGCAATACTACTGGGCTTTGCCGCTGTGCTTGCCCTTTCCAAGGGTGTGCCGGAGAGTATAGGGGGCATTGCCATAGCAGCTGCATTATTGCCTCCTGCTGTTGTCGCGGGTATAATGCTCAATCTTAACCCCTCCAATTTCTTTGCTCCCTTTCTTCTAACCATAGAAAATGTTCTGGGTTTGATGACTGGTGCGCTTATGGCATTTCCTCTGCTGAAGATAGGACCCCGGAGATACTACGAAAAAGAGATGGCCCGAAAATTCATGCTTCGTGTTGCTCTTGTTCTTGCTACTCTACTCCTCGTTACTGTGCTTCTTGGATTTCTGTAAAGTGGGATAAATATGGTTCTATTTTTCTGACGAAAGATAAATAAAGAAGTGAAGCATGGAGGCTATGAGGTGATTGAAGATGCCGTTCCATCTTGATCTTGAAAATGTTAGATACGGTAGTGAGCTTATAAAGAGAGGGTTTGCCAAGATGCAGAAGGGTGGCGTTATTATGGATGTTACTAACGCTGAGCAGGCTCAGATAGCCGAGGATGCAGGCGCCGTGGCCGTTATGGCTTTGGAGAGGGTTCCTGCAGATATAAGAGCCGCAGGCGGAGTGGCCAGAATGGCGGACCCACTCAAAATCCAGGAGATTATGGATGCTGTGAGCATCCCTGTTATGGCCAAGGTTCGCATTGGCCACATTGAAGAGGCTCGCGCGCTGGAAGCTCTGGGAGTGGATATGATTGACGAAAGCGAGGTTCTCACTCCTGCGGATCCCTTTTTCCACATAGATAAGAGGGAATTCACAGTGCCCTTTGTTTGCGGATGCCGCAATCTCGGGGAGGCAGTTCGGCGTATATGGGAAGGTGCTGCGATGATCCGCACCAAGGGCGAAGCTGGTACGGGAAATGTCATTGAAGCTGTTCGCCATATCCGCCTTGTGAATCGCGCAATTGAAGAGCTTAAGTATATGGACGATGAAAAGATCCATGAGCTTGCTAAAAACTATGCGCAGTCCTATGCCAAGCTCCTTCTTCGTGTAAAGGAGCTAAATGGCTTTGAGCCAGTGGTGGGCGGTGATGAACCCGTATTCGGTCATTATACGCTTAACGAGATAATAGAGGGCCTTTATAAGGAATTGCAGGAGATAAAAAGACTGCAGCGCCTGCCTGTGGTGAACTTTGCAGCGGGAGGCGTGGCTACCCCCGCGGATGCGGCGCTTATGATGCAGCTTGGCGCCGATGGAGTCTTTGTTGGAAGCGGTATATTCAAATCTCCCAACCCTGAGGAGATGGCCAAGGCAATAGTGGAGGCCGTTATGCACTATGATGAGCCCGAGACCGTAGCTGAGGTATCCAAAGGTCTCAAGGGCATGTATGGTCAGGAGATATCGCAACTCAGCGAGAGGCTTCAGGAGAGAGGATGGTAATCGAGAATATACTTCGAGAAGAAATCCTTGGAATAAACAGAGGGATAATAAAAAAGCGCGTCTCTCTCAAAAAGTTGCTTGAGAATCCAGTGATTGAAGAAGGAAACAGGAAAATCAAAATAGAAAGGGAGATGCTTGAAGATATAGCCCGTGTTACATCTCTTCCCTTATCTTCAATTTTTATTCCCATTACCTTTTTCATCCCCTCAGGATCATACGAGGGCTATTTAATGGATTCCCGCGACGCTCGACTGCTTCGGGATATGGGATATGAGATTTATGAGCGCAACGATAGATTTTGGATCCCAAAGCATAAAATAAGAAAGCTCATAGCCAGGTATCCCGGAATTTTTCAGAGTGTTATTGTGCCCTGAGTCGAAGCTTTGCAAGGGAAAACAAGGCACCTCCATGGGTAATAACCCCTAAACTCATAAGAAGCGCTGGAATTGAGTAACCCAGCAGAGGCAGAGGAAGAGTGAGAAGGAAAATGAGAAAGAGACGAACATCACGGCCTCCGAATCTTACCCTTATCTCCGTAAGATGCCAGGTGTAACTGAAAAGGATAACTCCTGTGACTGCAAAGAAGAAAAGGAGGATGGATATCCAGTTAATGGAGATGTTATAAAGCAATCCCAGAACGATGAGGATATCTACATACCTGTCAGAGAGAGCATCAAAACTCGCACCAAATTTGGAACTCATTCTTTTCAATCTCGCCATTTCGCCGTCGCAGCCATCTATTATGGAGGTGAGTTGAGTAAAAATACCACCCAAAAGAGGCAAATGGAGAAAAAATAGAAGCGCTGAGAAGAGCCCCATGCAAAGGGATACTGTGGTCAATGCGTTTGGGGTACTCCAGGAGTATTTTGCAATAGCCCTTGTTATTCTCATTGATATTTTTCTGTTGATTGCCCTGGCAATGTAGCCATCTTCTCCCTTCATTATACTCTCTTCTATCTTCTGCTCTGCAAATTTCAAAGATTCAGGAGTGTCTATATCTATCCAGAAATCCTCTACCACTAAGTATTTCAATTTCCCCTGTGATGCAAGAAGTTTCATTATATCCGAGAGTCTGAGAACATCCTTCTGTATTTGGGAGGCATGCTCGAATATATCCGGAGTGCAGAAGAACATCCCGGTGTCGAAGTAATCGTACTCATCGATTTCTTTCCCTATGTTTTCCACATATCCATCCCGCACCTTGACCTTGGTGGCCTCTTCGGGGTCAACGCATTGAGTACTCACAAAGATGGTATTATCCCTCAACTTTCTTCTTTCAAAGAAGGTTGTGGAGAAATAATGGTCCGCCATCGCCAGGATAAAGGGCTCTGTGGCGAATTCTCTGGCCAGAAGGAGACTGTAGCCGTTTTCCCTTTCAGGATGAGGGTTATGAATGAACACCAGATTCGGATACTTCTTGGAGAGATACTCTTTCAATTCTTTGCGATTGTAAACTATCCCTATCTCCTTTATTCCCATCCTTCGCAGTCCGAGTATGGTGTGCTCTATTAAAGGCAATCCAAAAAGAGGGACGAGAGGTTTGAATTTACCGAATCTCTTTGCCTGTCCTGCGGCGAGAATTACTGCCTTCATAGGTTTCACAGGTTCTGCTGGAACCATGAAATCAGTTGCTCGTACTGTCTGTGAGTATTTATAACGTCGGTCTCCATGGGGCTCTTGAAGAAGAAGGCCATCTCCTTAACTACGCCCTTGATTCCCTTCTTCTTGGCAAAGAGCAGGAAGCGGGCAATGTCCAGGACAAGGGGTGCGGCGAGTATCGCGTCTATCCCATCCCAGATAAAGTGCATCTTCATCTTTCTGCCCAGGAATCCCTGGAAGTGGATGAAATCGAAGGCTATCTTGTTATCGTAGAGGCTGGGGAAGAATTTTATGTCTGTGATTGTGTAAGGTGAGTATCCCAGAACTTTCTCAAGTGTTGAATCCTTGGAGATAACCTTGCTCTCCTTATTATCCTGATGATTGAGAACCATACCATCGTAGTCTCCGAGAATATTGTAGCTCATCCATCCGAGGATTCGTAGATTGCGATAGGAGAACATTGGCGCCAGGGTAGTCTTCACCAAAGTTTCTCCGGTCTTACCATCGTTGCCTGCATGGGGCACATTGTTCTTGAGGGAGAGCTCCTTTAAAGCGGGAATTGAGGAACCTGCACTGGGAGTGAAATTGCCATAAGGAATTCCAAGCTTTAGGGCTGCATAGGCATAGAGCATGCTTGCGGTCACATATTCTCTGCGATTCTCATCTATCATCCTCTCAAATCCTTCAAGGGAGCCATGGTATTCCTCGCTATATTTTGCAACAGGCTCTGTGGATGCAACGTTTATTACTACGGTGTTATCATCCTTGAACTTTCTAAGATCATCGAGTATCCTTTCAACTATCTCTCTTAGAGTTAATCCATCCTGCTCTAGGGTGCTTATTTCCCCAAACTCTTCAATACCACTTCCACAGTTAAGCGCAGTGCCCTTCTGTGCCTTAATTTTCTCAAGATCCTCTTTCACGCCGTCTAAAATTTCACCGTTGAAATGATGAAGCTCTTTCCAGTGATAGAGCGCGGCATCGTAGGCTGTTCCATCCAATAATCTTATTTCATGGCCCCCGAACTCAAAGGAGAAAGGCACATATCTTTCTATATCCTTGAAAGGTTCGAGCTCGGAAACCAGGCCTGTTTTATCCACCAATCCCCTTTCAATGGCCTTAGCTCCCGTGATGGCTGTGGATGCCACTATACCGTGCATACCCACCAGCCAAATCTTCATCATGCATCACCTCCTCACCAACTATTTTTAGAGAGAAATGAAAATGATGATTTTGTATTATATGCGCTACTATATAAAGTTTTCTATTAAATCCCCTCATTCCTAGAGAATTTGGAGTGTTTCAATTCCCAGACTCATGGGGGAAGTTTTATATTTTATAACATCTCTATATAAAACCCATGGGGGAAGAGATAGATATTGGAGAATACGGTTTCACCCCAATGGATATTGCATATCTTATGGATGATCAGAAAGCTCTACTTAAAATGGAGTTACAAAAAAAGAAAGCAAGCAGAAGATTCCTTCATCTTCTTAAGAGATTTGCCTCCGTGAGCAAGAGGGTAGAGGGTTATACCGCATATCTTAAGGGATTTGACATGGATACCAAGGCAATGAGCTGGATTGTTGAGATGTATGGCAGCACCCCGCCATCCTCCATGGAATACAAGTATATTGCAGATGTTGTGAAAAATTACACCATCGTCCAAATCTGGCTTGGAAATTTCTTCTCTTTGGTAAACGCTTTTAACCATAGCTTAAATTTGCGGCGATTGAGCACTGCGGAGAAAATACTCAAAAAGCTGGAACTGGAAATCGGAAGAGGAAGAAGAATCTTCGGACAATTCAATGCAAGCTTGAAAAATCTTAGAAAGGCACTAATGGAAGGAGAGAAGGAAGAATCCTCGTTGCTATATTTCACATAACTCAAAAATTATCTGGGTAAAGACATCCTCCTCAGATATCTTTCCATAAAACCTTTCCAGATCTCTTTTAAGATCCTCCTTGGAGAGATAGCCATCCATAAGGACATCCATCTCGTCCAGATCCTTGAATTTCTTTATATTTACCTCGTAGATTTCGGCGATACCAAGCTCTTTGTCGCCACATCTTATTATTACCTTCTCCCCGGGTTTATAATCCTTAATACCAAGTCTCAGGGTAGCTCTCTTCTCACCTTTTCTTATCTTCTCCATGAAATCGGCGCTGAAATTCAAGTACCTCATCTTCAAACACCCCCTTCAAAAACCTTCTCATGATTTCCCTAAGCTCTATCACCACATAGGTGCCCCCCTTCCCGAGTTCCTTGCCCACTTCGTCCCATGGACGGTGCTGAAGAACCTTTCCAATGAGTATCTTCTCCTGCTCTTTATTAAGACGCGGTCTATTTTTCATAAAAAAATATGTGGATGCGATTTTGTAAATGACATCTACCGTGACCTCGTAATTACCGGGACCCCAGCAATAGGCTATTAACCTTTTCCAATCCACATCGTCCAGCTCTAAGCTCTCCTCTCTTGGTAAATCCTGAAGAAGAAGCCTTGCTATTTCCATATCCAAATTTCTATGTATCTCTCCAAGGCTGTGAATGAATTTCTTTCCAAATCTTCTCCTTATTTCTAAGAATTCTTCTCTTATCTCCTCATTTTTCGGATGGAGCACGACCACGGAGTATTCACCCGTGGATTCATTAAGCTTTGGAGATATGTGTATGGGATAAAATCCATTTTTAAGCCAGAAATTTAGGAGCTTTGCAGTGGCACCAAAGGATGAGCCAAGCCAGTCAACATCTTCCTCTTTCAATTTTTCTAACATCTTAGAGCCTATGCCTCTGTCCATTAAACTGGGATGTGTGGCAATCCTAACAATTCTATAGCCCCGATATTTCCCAAAATTCCTATTTCTGTAATGCTTTATTATCACATCCGGAACTATGTTGCCGGGAGGCGTTGCCCCAAAATACAACTCCTCACAGTAATCCTCAATATTTCCCTCCCTGGCAAGCTGCACGGAACAAACCACGTGGGAATTGTATTCAAGGGTTCTTATCTCATGATTAGGGGCGTCACACAATATCCCAAAATCATTGGGGTTGTTGCGATAATGTGCAAGCACGAATATACCGTAATATTCTCTGAGCTTCCCCTCCTGATTCAGAAGCTCTTCAATCTCGTATCGTCTATATTCAAGCTTCTCCAGTGTGAAATCCTCTATGGGATATGGCTCTGCATCCAGGAGAAGGGTATCGAATATCCAGGCTTCGATTGGATCATCTCTGCTATATCTTATGGGCTCTGTCATCTCCACACACATAAAATTCTTTGCTCGATTCTTAAGCTCACCTAGGAACCTTACGGAGAAGGATCTTCCAGTGCCCTCGTAGCCGTGGGTGGTGGTGGAATATATGACCCTACGAGCCTTAAGAAAAGAAAGAAGAAGAGGGACAGGTATTCCTGCCGCCTCATCTACAATCAGTAAATCGTACTTCTTTGGCTGAAGTTTTGTGGCTTCCTGAAACTCTACCCTAAAGTTTCTACCCCGTAGCTCTTCTCTCTTTCTCTCAAATTTTTTACCTTTAAGTTGCAAGGCTTTTTCCAGAAATTTGAAGAATTCATTGAGATTGTTTATATCTGGCGCCGTCACACCTATTCTCCTAAATCTCCCAGCATATGCTCCTGCGATCATGCCTAAAACACTGCTCTTTCCCCTCCCTCGGTCGGCGGTGATAACTAGCACCCCTCTATTGCCCAGGTATTCTGCCAGCTGAAGCACCCTTATCTGGTCTTGAGTCTTTGCCAGTTCATAGAGCTTTTTGGGAAATCTCGGCTTTGATGGCAACTCCAGTGCTCTCTCTTCCACCGTGCAATCCACAAGTCCTCTCTTTTTTATCTCTCCATTCTCTATTATTGTTATTCCCTTATGTTCCCAAATTTTTTTTATGAACCATCGAACAAAATTTCCTTTGATATCTTCCAGGGTATAGGGTGGAGTTAAAATCACCTGATGGAAGAAATTCGTACTTTTTTTCCATGCTTCAAACTCTGGGGTAAGAAGAACTATAAGACCACCTCCACGCACTATGTTAACCAGCTTACCCAGGTCATTGGGGATGAAAGAATGATGCAAATCAATGGCCAGAAAATCGTATGTGGTGCCAAGATACTTTTCCGAGTTCTTCAACTCTTCAATCTCGGCGTTTATCTCAAAATCCCGCTGCCATGTAAAAATAATTTTTTGGGGATACCTGACCCTTTTCACTATTTCTCCCAGTAGATCTATACCCTCAAGCCTATTACCAGCTATCACAACCATCCTGCGTTGATTACATCTCTCGGCTTCTGAGCTAAGCTCATCTATAAGATTCAGAATATCCTCATACTTCATTCTCCCCTCATTCTAGAATCTCCACAGTGTAGCCCAGACTTTCTAAAAACTTTTTCGCCTTCTCCCGCTGATCTCCCTGTAGCTCAATGCGTCCATCCTTCACTGTGCCACCTGTGGCTACCTTCCTCTTTAGAGATTTGGCCATGTCCTTCAGGTCTACATCCTTGGGATCAAAGCCCTCTATTATTGTCACTGTCTTGCCATATCTTCGCTTATCCGTGTATATCTTTATCACTTGCTGTTCCTTGGAAATTTCTTCCCAAGCAAACAGCTCATCCGGAAGTCCCGTTATTGCCTTCTTCATTACAAGGCATCCAATTAAATTCCTTTATTTATAACTTTCGATAAGAAGGGGGCTGACGCCCCCTCTCTACACCCCCCATAAAGATAAGGGAGAGGGGTAGAGGGGAGAACCGTAGGTTCTCCCTCGTTGGGAACCCGCTGGTGGTTCCCAGAGTTGGAGGTTCTCATTAGAGCACGTCGAAGCTGATTTCCAGAAGCTCCTTGGCTTTGCGAAATCGGAATTTGGCAATTTTTATTTTTCCAATCTGACCAGTAGTTTTTGTGTGTTTTTTATTACACGCATTGATATTCCAGTCCGGGATGACCACAACACTGAGGGTTCTCACCTCCTCGGGTATGGGGAACAAATCATACATATCCTCGCCAAATCTCTTTTCTGCCTCTTCTCTGGGCAGGGTATAAATTTCAATAGGCACATCTTCTTTTATTTTTTCATTGGCAAGTCTCTCAATTTCTTTCATCTCCTCCTCCGTTGGCTTTCTGTGATATTTTACAGTAAGTCTACCATGGTTTCCGCTCACATACACACTTGCAGTCCATTTGGCTCCCAAGACCTTCACAACTGCGCCTTTCAAAACATGCAGCGCGGTGTGGGCTCTTACTTCCACATCTTCCATGTTCTGGGATTAAAACCAGGAAATATTTAAATTTACAACCCCCAGAAAGGCTTATCCTTTCTCTTTATCCTTGCAACCTCTTCTAGGATTTCCCGATCATCATAGCTGAGATTCATCTTGAAGAGTTTCCTCCCATCGGATTCGGGAATGTCTATGTAGTAAGTCTCACCAGCCTTGAGCTGTCGTCCAATGGTTACATCCTCTATGGCTATGGCAACCTCCTCACCGGCTATGGCCTCAACCACATTGGTATCCTCTTTTCTTATGCTCTTTATTCTTCCCACGACCCTTCCATCCTCACGAAGTATTCTCTGCCCCACCCTTATTCTGCCTCCCAGTACGCGAACACCCACAATGGCGGGCTTGCTTAATCGAAATATATATTCGGGCAGGATCTTGAACTTACCCGGGAATGTTATCTCCATACGCTTCTCTTTTTCCATCTCTAACTTCTTCTGCTCGACCCATTCCTTGTAATCCTCAATAATCTTATAAATAACGTTATTTGTGAATATCTTTACCTTATGCGCCTCCTTTTGCGCCTCTGGCAGAATTCTTACATTAAAGCCGAGAATAATGCGATAAAGTGGATTGGCTATGGTTTGGGAATCCACAATATCTCTCTTGGAAATGTCTCCTATGTCCGCTTTTTTTATGGGTATACCTTCCTGCTTGAGCTCGTATGCAAGAGCCTCTAAGGAACCAAGTGCATCGGCCTTGATTATTACGCCCTCATCCTGAAGCTCAATATTTATTCCAGTCTCTCTTTTCACCCTTTCAATAGCCTCTTGCAGATTCTTGCCTGCCACAATGACCGGGGACCCTGCCAGTGCGTTCTCAAGATTCGGAGCTGCGATTTTTATGCCTGCAGCTGCATGCACTTCATCAACGCTGAGAAATCTATCCCGGGGGTCCCTCATTTCGTCCAGGGGCTTTGGTTTCAGGATGGCCTTTATCCTCGTTACTATGGGCTCATGGGATGTGCTTCCAACCACTATAACATCTCCTTTTCTGAAGGTTCCAGAGTACACAATTACATCTATTGTTTTACCGAGCCCTCGCTCTTCCTTCACCTCAAGCACTGTACCTTCTCCTGGGCCTTCCTCCGTCTGGAGATGCTTTTCCAGGAACTTCTGAGCCAAACCTACGAGTACAAGCAGGAGATCCGCTATACCTACCCCAAGTTTTGCACTCATAGGTATGATTGCGACGTTCTGGGTAAAATCGGATATGCGATCATAACGCTCTGCAGAGAACCCCATTTCGTAAAGTTTCTCCACTATGCTGTAAATTTTCTCATCAACAGCCGCCTGCACCTTTTCCTTCTGTTTTTGTATCGCCAGAATGAACGGCTCATTTTCACAGTTTTTCCATCCGAAGATCAGGTCTATTTTATTGGCAGCTATAACAAAAGGAGTGCGGTATCTTCTCAATATATTTATGGACTCCACGGTCTGGGGCATTATACCTTCGTTGATATCTATAACAAGAACAGCAAGATCCGCGAGACTTCCTCCCCTGGCTCGAAGTGTGGTGAAAGCTTCATGACCGGGAGTATCGATAAAAAGAAGTCCGGGAACCTTGAAGGTTCTTTTTATGAGATTTCCGCATATGCGGTATATGGCATCTATGGGTACCTCAGTTGCCCCTATATGCTGGGTAATTTTCCCTGCTTCCCTTTGAGCCACAGAGGTGCCCCTAATCCTATCTAACAGGGTGGTTTTTCCGTGGTCCACATGTCCGAGGACACTTACTATGGGCTGTCTTATGTTCATTATGATTGGGGAATGTAGCATGCTTTTTAATTGTTTTCTTTCCACCATGCTCTGCTGAATTTTTTTGGGAAAGAGTTAAATTCCAAGGGTGAATGAGGGTTTATGGAAGAAGAGGAGATGCTTCGCAGGCAGAGAAAAATAAGAATGATAAAGAAATTGGTGACCTATACTCTCTTAATTATAGTGGCTTTGATCATCACACCCTACATACTTCTCCTCTTCGGTATTGGAATAATGCTCGTAGGTGCTCTCTCCATGAGCCCTACAATTAACCTCCTGAGATTTCGCAGAAAAAGGGTATTTTCCTTAGAGGTAGATGATGAGGCGTTGGAAGACGAGGATAAAATTATGAATATTTCCTGGAAAGAGAGTCTATTTCTCTTTGCCCTGGGATTCGGTATGTTTATCCTCTCTTTGGTGCTGCTGAGCTTTGAGTGGAGGGGAATAATTTTTCTTCTATGAATAAAAGAAAGAGAGAAATCAGGCTAGAGCCTTTATTTCCGGTATCTCCACACCTACAATGTCGTCGTTTATCTCGTATATCATGCTTAAGATTTCTGCGAGCATCTCGGCTTCCTTACCCTTCAGCTCCCACAGTGCAGCTTCAAGATCCTCTACCGTATGATTTTTTAGCCATCTCTCCACTTCCTTCGAGGGCTTGGGAATTTTAACCATATTTATCACACCTCCGTCATATAGATGTCAGACAAATATATGACATAGTAGTATTTAAATGTTTCGAAGAAAATTACCATAAAGCGGGGATTCACGTTCTGAGCGATGATATGACATCCATTTTATTCATTATTCTTCCAAGTAAAATTGCTGCGAAAATAAGAAACATGCCAAGTATGCCCATACCAAACAGTATGACGTATAGTATGACAGAGCTACTCCAGTGAGATGGTAAAATCATCCCGAAGATTTTTGTGCCAGTTAAGATTGCCAGAGGCGTGGAGAGGAGAAGACCTGTAATGGAAGAGAGAGCGATCAAGGGGAAAAATTCCCTGTAAACATGGGAGTTGGGAATGCCCATAGCCTTCAAGGTCGCATATACCTTCTCATTCTTCTTTATGTCCAGATACAGCATTGTGAATAGGGAGAGCACTGAAACTATGAGAAGTGAGATAAATAGACTGGAAAGAAGGGTGTTAAGCATAGAAACTTCATTGCGAAATTCTCTTGCTATATCCTCCTCAGTTTCAACCACGAAACCCTCAGATTCCAGTTGTTTTTCGAGTTTCCCAGGTTCAGAGGTTTTAATAAATGCGACAGAATCGGGGATATATTTGACCTTGGGAAGATAAACTGCTTCATAATTATTCAATGGGGAATTAGATATGCCCACGAGGGTGTAGTTATCCCATTTTCCTAGCATGCGAATCCTTATTTTATCTCCCACATGCAGATTATATCTCTCTGCCAATCCATAACCTATGACTGCCTCACCGCTTCTGGAGAACCATTTACCTTTCATCACCGTGGATGCGAAGCTGCTGTTGTAGTCCATAAAATATATGTCTGTATAGGTGTTTTTGAACTTCACGCCATAAAGATATCCCGCCTTTTCCCCAATGCTCAAATTTCCCACATCTCCATAAACATAGAGATCAAAGGGTACTTCAATCTTCTGCGTTGAGAATTCCTGTGCCACGGTGAAGGGGGCCAAAATTGCGAAGAATATTATGAAAAAGAGAATAAAATATTTAAGGGAAGAGATGCGGGAGAAGCCACCCCGCAAGGCAGTGATTATATCCACCCGCCTAACATAGAGATGGGGTAGAAGAGCGAAAATCACAATAGCGAGGAAAATGAAGGAGTTGTATAGCATAAGAAATGAAGCGTTCAGCTTAAAGGGTAGAGAGACCAGATTCTCGCTGAGTTGCATGCCTAAAAATATTCCAAATAAAATCCCGGCCAGATAGCCAATGAGGGATAGGAGAAGATAGTTGCCCATGAAAAGCGAGGTGATGAAAGAGTCAGGCATACCTATGGCCTTGAGAATGCCCGTGGCACGAAGCTCTCCGATAACATGAGTGATTCCAAGGAGAAGAATTATTAAAAGGGTGGAGAGAATCACTATAGAGAAAAGGGCGAGAACGAAATTCTCCGCTTGCTTTATATTCTGATATCCCGGCCCATTCTCGCCTTCCCAGGTATTGAACTGTAAGATTTGTGCATTTTCCCTTAAATATTGGGAAAGGGCAGTGGAATCTTTGCATTTCATAAAAACGAAGAGCGTTTTTCCCCTATGCTGAGTGAGAACCATGGGAGACGAGGTGATATAAAAATAAGAGGCAGCAACAGTGTAATTTTTTCCGTTTATAGTTATAAGGGCGCCGATAGGAATATCCATTCCAAGAACTATGGCTTTACCTCTTCCGGGAGATTTTATTCCAAGGGTCTTGAACTCCCCGTATCCGTTGAAGACCCTTATCTCCTTTCCTCCGTACTTCATAATCGCGGGATCATAGTACTGGTAATCCACCACTTCTCCATAGCGAGATATGTTTTCAAGAGTTGCGTTCCTTGCCACCACAACCGTATCTCCCTGGGAGAGAAAAGAGTTGAAATTCTTCAACATGCTTCCTATCACGCTTATGGAGAAATTAAACCCGGTGCCTATGAGTATAAATATTATGAGGACGACAAACACCTTTTTCTCCGACTTCAATTTTCTAATCAGCGTTTTCAGGAGCATGCAGCATCCCGTCCTTGAGGTATATCAGCTCATCCCCCATTTTGAAAAATTCTCGCTCATGGGTTGCCACTATCACCGTAGTCCCTCTTTTGTTTATTCTTTTAAGGATATCCCATATTCTTTCTTTGTTCTTCCAGTCCAGATTGGCAGTGGGCTCGTCCGCTAAAAGATATTTAGGCTCATTGGCAAGGGCGCGGGCAATTGCAACTCTCTGCATCTCTCCTCCACTCATATGCACAGGTCTCTTGTCTGCCAGATGCTCTCCGTTCACAAGCTTTAATAACTGCATCGCCCTCTCTTCTGGGTTTTTTACCTTCTTTGAGTATCTCATGGGCAGCATCACATTCTCCTTCCCCGTTAGATAGGGAACAAGATAGAAGAACTGGAAAACTATCCCCATGTTTTCAAGTCTGAATCTGCGGCGCTCCTTCTCCTTCATCTTGGTAAGATTTTTCCCATCCACGCTAACGCATCCCTTTGTGGGTAAATCAATACCCGCCATAAGATTTATGAGCGTTGTTTTTCCGCTCCCAGAGGAGCCAGCAATCACATAGAATTTTCCTTCCTCAAATCTCAGTGTGAGATTCCTAAGTGCGTGAATCTTTCCTATCTCGTAATATTTTGTGACCTTCTCCACATCAATCATGTTCCTCACCTTTCCCACCCATTAATTTTAGATATAGGTCCTCCAGAGATACTGGCTCTATCTCTGCCTCGTAAATTTCGTTTTCTTTAATCCTTGTAATTGCATCTCTCAAGTCTTTAACATATATTATACTTTCCCTCTTTTCTCCTTTTATCTTTATTTTATATTTCCAGCCAATTCTCTTAAAAAGTTGAGATGGCTCACCCACCATCACCTTCCTTCCATTTTTTATGAGCATTACCCGTGAGCAGGATCTTTCCAGAAGAGGCATCTCGTGGGCAGTCAGCACTATGGTTTTGCCCATTTCTTTGAATTTTTTTAATATCTCCACTGTTTCTCGCTGAGATATTACATCGAGACCAAGCCAAGGCTCATCCAGAACTATCACCGGAAAATCGGGCAAAATTACTCGGGCAAGATAGAGTTTTTGCCACATGCCTCTACTGAATTTATAAAGCCTCTTTTTTCTCTCTTGATAGAGACCAACGAGTTTTAGAGTCTCCTCAATTTTCTCTCGGGATACGTTCACATTGTAAAGAGCGGCATAGAATTCAAGATCTTCCTCTGGGGTTAAGCGTAGAAAGCTTCCGCCACGGGCAGTTTCAAAAAGAAAAGCTATCTTTCTCTCGTGGGGTTTAAGAAGGGATACATCCCTGCCATTAATGGTTATTTTTCCCCTATCTGGTATAATTATTCCCGTGAGGGCACGAAGAATGGTAGTCTTACCAGCACCATTAGGGCCTATTATTCCAAATATCTCGCCTCTCTTTACTTCAAAGGTGAGTCCTCTTATTACCGTAGCATCTCCATAGGAGATATACACATCCTGGAATTTTATCATTTTATAATCACCTTTTTAATCCTTATGACTTTAAATGTGCGCATCAAAAGGAGCTTTCCGAAGACCAGGTAAAGCAGCGTGGAGCCCAGAAGGATCACTAACTCTGTGGACTGGGGTAGGAGAGTTTGGGTGGAAAGAAGCGAGTGTCTGAATAATTCTATGGCCCATGTATAGGGTATGGCATATGAAATGTAAACTAAGGGCTTAGGAATGATATAAATAGGGATAAGTATGCCGCAGAAGAATGAAAAGAGGAACGTGAGAGTGGTTACCACAAAACCTTCTGGTCGAAATCTCAAGCCCAGGGAAGCGAAAAAGTAGCTGATTCCAATGGAGCTCAGTATTCCCAGCAGAAGGGAAAGAAATAGGAGGGTTGGAAAAATATGAAGAGTGCTCCAATAGAATGGTAGCATACCTCCAAATAAAATAAGCATGGGGAGTGCGTTGGTGAGCAAACTACCCATATAAACTCCCAGGAGAAAGATATCCGGTTTAATTGGTCTTGCCAGGAGCTCCTCTCTCCACAGACTGAAATTTAGGTATACAGCATTGGTCTGTCCTATTATTCCGTAGATTGTCAATCCAGCAATGTAATAAGGGATTGCGTTTTCCAAAAGCAATCCGCTTAGCATGAGTACATAGGCAAATAATCCCACAACACCAAGGTATATAACCGTGCCCACGGCGTTTTCGGGATATCTTATCCACGCCTTGAAGATTGTTTTTGTGATGATCCATATCTGTTGGTGAATCTTCATTTTGCTTTCTCCCCCACATATTCCTGCAGAGATAATGCAGCGCCGTAGGCTTCAAGCATAACCGATTTCTTGGGTGATAACTTCTCACTGAGTTTTATCATTTTTCCTCGGAAAAGATGAAATGCATCTTCTAAAATGGGTTCTCCAATGCCGCTTATGGCCACTTCCATATTTTCCACGTCAATATCCACATCCGATAGAATCTTCAGAAGGTTTTCAACCAACGCCTGGAGGAAATTGGCATAGATGTGATAGCTGGCCACCCTCACCTGGTTCTCCTTGTTAAATAAGCCCCCGTATCTGAAATTCCTGTATTCTCTTTGGGGAAAAATTCCTAGTATATGCATGATTCTTTTTCCTGAGTCTCTACGAAGTTCATCTATTCTCATAGGTGAATTATAAAGCTCTAGCATCTTTTCTGCCTTTTCAGGCATAATTTGGAATAAGATATCTATGAGGGAACCAGCAACAGGAGAAACATATATTTTTCTTCCAAATACATAAACACCGTTTCCAGTAATGTTGAAAACATGGCGATAAAGGGCACCAGTCCACATGCCTATTCCTGAGGAATAGTGCGGTTCCAGAGAAACAGCAATACCTTTTTTCACAGGTATAAAGAGGGTTGAAGAGGAATTCATGTGAACCAGAACACCGTTCTCTAAATATTTTTGGGCTATATATCTGAGAGAATTAATGGAGGATAGGAAAAACCAGTTCTCTGTTTTCTCAAGTTGCACTGGCACGAGGTTATCTGAAAGCAAGTATATTTTCGCATTGCATTCCTGCGTGAGCTTTTTTAGAATAGAGAGATAATCCTCCTCTGGGTATGCAACGTCAATGGATGTTACTATATTAGCATAAACCTCCACATCTTTGCTTTTTTCAGATATTATTTTCCTAACAAGGGGAAAAATTATGTCCCTTAATCTTGAGGCTTTCTGAAGCTTGGACGCTATTATGCCCACGGGATATATCTCCTCGCTGGGATTAGGGCAGAGAGCTACGACTTTCAAGTGCGCTGAGCCTATATCAATTCCCAGAAATATCTTCTGAGGCATCGGTGATTACCTCCACGATATCCTCCTTCTCCAGCATTTCTAAAAATTTCTGGACATCCTTTTCGACAGTTTCCCGAGGTACTTTGTAGCTTTCTACTATTTGCTCGACTATTTCTTCAAGCTCTTTTCCTTGAGATATGAATTTTAAAATCTCATAGCCTATGGTATTAAGCTCGTACACTTCACCCCGGGTGAAATCAACAAGATACCGATCCTGCGTGAGCATGAAATATTCCCTTATCCTAACTCTCTTTGCACACATTTGGAACACCCCAGAAATAGGCATACGCGGGACATACCGTGCAAGATGATTTTAGAGGACAGGAATTGCAGTAAAGCTTTCCATATATCTCCCCGAGCCACCCTCGTGCTTCTTGGAAAAAGGCATGCGATAGAATAGCTCCCAAATCTTCATATTTTTCATCCACAAAATTGGGAGGTGTTATGCGACCTGCATATTTTAAAAATTCCCGGCGCATTGCGGGATCAGCAAAATTGAAGCAGGGGAAAAAGATAGCCATAGGGATCTACAAAAATTCTCTTAAGATTATAGGCGCCGCAGCTCTTTCCCCATCCAGGAGAGAGCTCAAAAAGGATGTCGGAATAGTGGAGCTTATGGGAATATGGTTTTAGCAATAGGAGTTGTTCTTTTAAAGTAAATAGTTCCAGTCTTAATTTAATCGGAGTCTTATTACTTCTCTCTCTCCTTTCATTCACTCGATTAAGGGTGGAAATTATATCTCCTACCTGATTTCTTATTTCCTGCCAGGAAACCCCTAGCCTATCTTTATTTTTCCTCGCGTTTCCGCCATCGGTATAGAGCTTTAAAAGGTTTAGAATTATGTTTGATGTCTCAAAATTTTCCAGTATTACTGGTAGCTGGGAAAGAGAATCAATATTCAGGCGTGTGATCACAGTGTTTATCTGAAGATAAAAATCCCTGTCTCCTGATTTTCGAGAATCAAGCTCCCGCAGTGTTTCCAGGGTTCTCCCAAAGGTATTTTGGCCCCTCATGGCAGCGTGAGCTTCTTCGTTGCCACCATCCACGCTTATAATCATATTTTTTAAAGGCTCCAGATTCATCTCATTCAGATGTTTTTGGAGAAGCACTCCATTGGATGTCAGAGAAAGTTCAACATTTTTAAGCTCTGCCACCTCGTTCCATACCTTCACAAAATCTTTATGGAGCGTGGATTCCCCCACATTGGGTGAGAAGTGGAGAGTTATATTGTAATCCGTAGAGTTGGAGAGTATTTCCACGAATTTATGTAGTTCCTTGTAACCCAACTCTCTGCGCATCCCTGAAGGAAAGTATTCCCCTTTGAGATATTCGGGATCGCGGTAATTTACTACGCTGCAGTGAACACAGTTTAGATTACATCGATAGGTGAGATGCCAGTCTACTTCTATTCCCCGCATACTACCACCTGCTATTCAAAAAATAGGGAGAAAGATGGATTATACCGGCATCAGTGCTCTTGGTAACTCCCTGTCCTGCTTTGTATTTCTTGCTATTCAAGAGGGAATCCCCCGAGATAATCATTCCGCGTTACAAATGCAGCATACAGCTACGCCAGTAGGCGATGCAGGTGCCGGTCCTCCCGATGCTTTTTTCAGGCTTGGTGCTTCATATGCCATTTTCCCTCACCACCCACAGATGGGCAATGATGAGATATAACTTTTTTGTATATAATATTTTTTACTTATTTAGAATTTAAAAATTTTTAATATATTTACTCCCTATTCGGTTAAATATTTTTGAATTTTGTGTGAATTTGGATAATATTATCCACCCCAAAATGAGTATATTTCCACTTCACCATCAATATTCTCATAGGTATAAATTATTACTAAGGCAGCACATTCACACCCACATTTATCCAGGCGTCCTCCCCTATTTTCTCAAAGCCGTATTTTTTGTATAGATTTATGGCAATCTCATTATCACTTCTTACCCAGAGAACTACCTTTTGGGTATGCTTGGAAGCCAGGCTCATAAAATGTCCAACGACACGGGTTGCAAGACCCCGATTGCGGTATTCCTTCTTTGTTATCACCGCTCCGAGAACCCATATTTCTGGGAGAAACACTAACGCGGAAGCGGAGCTGACAACAAAACCATCCCTTATTATTCCATATGTTTTTGCCTTCTTGACCAGATACTCTGGGTTCTGAAAAAGCCTGGAAAGGAGAGCAGCGTCCTTTATTTCCTTCACCTCTGGATCCAGAAAATAGAAGCGGGGGTTAGCGGTCATCACATATATCTTGTAGATGCTGTTTCTCCCTTTCCAAAGGTCGTGATACACATAGGGCATGTGAATTATGGCCTTGTCCTCATGAAAATAATCCAAGAGTTCGGAAATAGCATCTCTGCTTCCGTGAAGAATCACGCTGGGTATCATGGCGCCGCGGTAGATTAGCATATACCCCTCAATTTTACTTCTCTCCAATAGGATATAGAAATCTGTGTTTTTCCTCTCTTTTCTTAAATCCCACAGGGTAAATGGATGCTTAGCTGGATCTTTTAAGCACATTTTCTCGAGCTCATCCAGTTTTTCATTGTAGAGAACAGCCACGTTTCACAATTCTCGGGGGAATATTTAACTCTTATGTTCTATCAACTCTGATAATCAGATGAAAAAATTTATATTCTCTTTCTACCACTTACATCTATGCTTTCTAAGGTAGCACCTACCGGAATTAAAAAGCTGGATGATGCCTTAGGCGGTGGTTTTCCCAGAGACGGTATGTCCCTGATAGTGGGACCATCGGGAATAGGCAAGACCATTCTCGCGGTTCAGTGGCTGGCAGAGGGAGCCCGACATGGTGAGACATGCGTGTATATTTCCACAACCATACCCGCAGAGGCTACTGTAGTTTACTATGGCAAGATGAAATTTTTGAGCGATGTTGTGGATAAGATAAAGTGGTACGATATGTATCTGAGCCCCAGGGACCTCATTCCATTCACACAGAAGAAAATGCTTCAGATCTTCCCCATGATAATGCCTGACTTCTTTGATGAGAATCTAAACCTCAAAAAGAAGATAGATCGCATGGTTATAGACAGCCTTACCACAATCGAAAAAATTATAGGAGACCAGCCCATGTTCAGGTATCTGGGCGCTACATGGATACGCTTCTTCCATGAGAAGAAGATAGCCACTTTGCTTATCGAGGAAATGGATGAAGCTCGCGAGAAATTGGGGGAGATGCGCAACTTCAGTGAGGCAACAATAGTGATGGACCACATGGAGAACAGAAATATGCATATGAGGGCCCTGAGAATAGTGAAGAGATATGGGTATAATCATCCTACCTACTGGATGCCATTCCACATCAGGGACGAGGGAATAATCCTATGAAGGTGAATCTTGAAGAGGTAGTGGAGGAAATAATCGAAGAATCGAAGATAGTGCTGGTGCTGACCAAGCCAGAGCTCAGAAGCTTGTTGGGCTATGCCATAGTGGCTAAGCTATTGAAGAGGGAGGATACCTCAGGGCTCTACATTGCGCTTAATGTGCCTCACACAACTGTAGAGCGAAAAATAAAGAAGCTGGGTGGAGATCCTTCGCGTATCTTCTTCATCGATTGCATAACCGCATCCATAAAGCCTGTGGAGGAGAGAGACAACGTGATATACCTTGACAGCCCGCAGCTTGTTCTTCTGGAGGGAGCCATAAAACACGGATTAAGGGTGCTCAATGGAGAGCGCAATTTTGTTTATATCGAATCTGTTAGCACATTTTTAGCATACAACTCCTATCAGGCGTTCATAAAATTCCTGAGAACGATTACCAACGAGATAAGGCTGTATGGCTTAGTTGGCATAATATTCATGCTGGATAAGGAGCTGGAGGATGTGGAATTCAGCCAGGCCACCACCTTTGTGGACGATATTGTGGATTTGAGGCACCTCACATTGGAGGACCTTCAGGCCTGAGATATTTATTGCGAAAAGCCTCTTCTATATCGATACCAAGAACATTCGCCACCGATAATAGCCAGGCAAAGACATCGGCAATCTCTTCCTCAATTCCCTCGTTTTCCCTCACAGCCTTAAATAGTTCGCCCACCTCCTCACCTAGCCAGACCAGGTTCTTCCACACGCTTCGCTCCCTGTCCCTTTCGCCATAAAATTCGTCGATGATCCTTTGCGCCTCTCTTAGCTCCATGAAAGGACATATTCCTTTGGGTTTTATATTTTTCCTCTGGGGGTGAATAAATTTTTATATGAGCTTTCATAGGAATTGAGGTGTTTGAGGCCTTAGACCCTGCGATTCTCAAGGTTCTGGATGAGAAGGGCATATTCGAGCCCACCGAGCCCCAGAAAAAGGTAATTCCACTCATTTTAGAAGGGAAGAATGTGCTTCTTGTTTCCCCCACGGGAAGCGGTAAAACAGAAGCGGCGATGCTCCCCATATTTCACAGGATAATGAGAGAGAAGCATGGGAGAATAGCGTGCATCTACATCACACCTCTCCGTGCCCTTAACAGGGATCTGCTCAAAAGGCTCAAGGATTTCGGAAAGAAGTTGGGTATAGAGGTTGCGGTGAGACATGGAGATACCCCGCAGAATGAGAGAAGAAGGCTATCCCTGCACCCGCCCCATGTGCTCATAACTACGCCAGAAACATTTCAGATAATGTTCCTGGGCAAAAGATTGAGAGAGAGCCTCAAGAATGTTAAGTTCGTGGTGATAGATGAGGTTCACGAGCTTGCCGGAGATGAGAGAGGCGCACAGCTATCAGTGGCACTAGAGAGGTTAAGGAGATTCACAACATACCAGATTGTTGGGTTGTCGGCGACCGTGGGCAATCCCGAGGAGGTGGCGAAGTTTCTATCACCCAAAGGAGCCGTGGAAATTGTTGAACTCAAACTTTTCAAGAAGGTGCATATCGATATTCGCGCACCGGAGAGGAGATTTGAAAGGGAAGCGGAGATTATGGGAAGCGATGTGGAATACGCTTCAACACTTATGGAGATGTGGAATGAGATAATGAAACATCGCGCCACTTTAGTTTTTACTAACACAAGATGCACGGCAGAGGATATAGGAATGCGCTATAATCTCCTTTTTTCCACGCCACCTATTGAAGTGCACCATGGCTCTTTAAGTCGTGATGTGAGAATTCGTGCGGAAAATGAATTTAAAGAGGGGAAATTAAAAGCATTGATATGCACCTCTTCATTAGAGCTTGGCATAGATGTGGGTCTTGTGGATCTCGTTATACAGTACAATTCCCCCAGGCAGGTAACCAAGCTCCTTCAGCGAGTAGGCAGGGCAGGGCACAGGATAGATGAGGTTTCCAAGGGGATAATATTCGCGCATACTCCCGTAGAGCTATGGGAAGCTGCATCTATACTTACTCTTCTCCATAGAGGTATCGTAGAGCATGTGCGAATGAGGGAGAACCCCATGATCGTTCTGGCCAATCAGATTGTGGCCATGGCCAATTCTGGAGAGGTAAGCGATGCCCGAGAAGCCTATGAGATAGTGAGGAGCGCTTATCCCTTTAGAAATCTCAGCTACGAGAAGTTTCAGGAGCTCCTATATTTCCTGAGAGATATAGGGAAAATATGGTTCGATGGTGCTTTTTTTGGTAAAACTCGAGGCGGGCTGCGATACTTTTACAGCAATATCTCCATGATTCCCGACGAGAAAAGCTACAAGGTTGTGACTCTTCAGGGTGATTTCATAGGTATTCTTGATGAGAGCTTTGTATCCACACTTAATCTTGGGGAGAGTTTTGTCATAAAGGGCTCTGCGTGGAGAATTGTTGATATAAAGGAAGATAAGGTGCTTGTAGAGTACATAAGGGATATAGCACTCCCTCCCTCCTGGATAGGGGAAGAGATTCCTGTTCCCTATGAGGTTGCATCCACCGCTCCGGATTTCAAATTTCTCAATGAAGCTGCCAAAGCTACGGTTAAAAGCTGGAACATGGACTGGGGCGAAGATAAAATAGTGATAGAGAAAAGCCGCGACATAGTTTTTCTTGGAATACGTGGCGGTACTCGAGCTAACTACACACTTGCATTGATTCTATCCTCTATCTTATCTCAAAGAATAGGAGAGAGCGTTGAATTTTCCATATCCCCATACCACATAGCGTTCTTCAATCCCCATATCAATGTTAATTATGTGAAGGAGCTTCTTGAGAGAATTACGAATCTTGAAGGACTTATAAAAATTGTGGCACGCAACTCCAGGCTATTTAGCTACATTTTTCTGCATGTGGCAAAGAAGATGGGTGTTATAAGAAAAGATGCCGATCTCAAAAAGCTGAGAGTTGAGAAAATAGTGGATGCATACAGAAATACAGTGCTATATGAAGAGGCGGTGAACAAGCTGCTTTTCGACTATATGGATATCCCGGTAGCCACCAAAATTCTTGAGGAGATAAGGAAGGGGAAGAGAAAAATAGTAATTCGGGAGATGAGCGATGCCTCCCGGGTTCTTTTGGAAGAGCATGGGGATCTCTCCTCTCCTATTCTGGCCACCAAGCCTGTGATAGACGCAATTCATCGCCGATTGTTGGAGGAGGATATGCTTCTCGTGTGTCTCAGCTGTGGTGGACATATGAGGATAAAGGTGAAGGATTTTGAAAAGCCAGTATGTCCATTTTGCGGGAGTGTGAGGGTTGCCCTTTTAAAGCCCTACGAAGAAGAACTCATAAAACTAGTTAAGAAGAAGAAATTCACTCCTGAGGAGAGAAGAGAGCTGGATAGAATAATGGGTATATCTCATCTTCTCAGAAGACATAGGAAAGCAGCGGCTCTGGTGCTTGCAGGTCGTGGGATAGGCTTAACCACCGCTGCCAGGATACTTGAAATACCATACAAAGATGAGGATGAGCTTGTTAGGAGGGTGCTCAAAGAAGAGCTTAAATACGCCAGAAACAGGCAGTTCTGGGATTAAAAAAGAGATAAGAAGAGGTTATTTCTTTCTTTTCACAAGTACAATGGCTGCGATTATTATCACTGCTATCACGCCGATTATGGCACCCCAGAGTGCCAGGTTCACAGGTACCGTTACCTCTACCACGGTCTCTTTACCTTCGCCAACGCCGTTCACCGGGACGATCTTTACCTTTGCCGTTCCTCCTGTCAAGGTGGGTGCGAGTTTAAGAACATATTTCGTTGAATCTGTCTCGCCTACTCTCTTCCATTTTCCGTTCTCCAGCACAAAAATTTCGTATTTTTTCACTGAGGAGCCGCCGTTATCTGCGGGGCTCTCCCACTGCAGAAGTGCGCCACCAGTGGTTGTTTTTACTTTAACATTCTGTGGCTCTGAAGGCACGCTCCACGCTACGCTTGCTTCATTGCTCTTCTCACTCTCACCAACAGCATTGACAGCCGTGACATAGTAGGTGTGCTGGCTCTTTACATCAACTCCCTCATCTCTGTATGTCAGAGAAGCTGCATCCACGGTAGCGATTTTCTGGCCATCGCGATATATGTTGTAGGACAGGATCTTGGTACCGCCATCATCTTGCGGTGCTTTCCAGGAGAGCGTGACAATACCGT
>JALWRZ010000008.1 GCA_026993785.1 DHVE2 group archaeon | reverse complement strand
TCTTCACACTTATCTCCGAAAAGCCACTGTATATTGTATCGTGATAGCTTATCTGCAGCGTTGGACTGCGATCATTTATCACCACATCCGCAGGTCCGTAGGACGTGATCTTTGGCGCAACGGTATCTAGAGGTGTGGTTGCCTCCACAATCCTGCTTGGTCTTGATTCACCATAGGAATTCACCGCAGTTACATAGTATTGGTAGGTGGTGTTCTCCTCAATATTGATATCCACAAACTCCTTACCCTGCGTCTCGCCGAGCAGCACGAAATTGCCCTGAACCATCTTGTAAACCCTATATTTAGTAACCTGCGAATTAAGAGGCTTATCCCAGGTTAGATGCACGGGGCCTCCCGATGCATCGGCCTTTGGATTTCTTGGAGACGCCGGAGCTTTCTCCATTCCCCCTGTTAACCAGGCAACTATGTTGTACATAAGCTTCGCTCCTATGGTCGCGTTAGTATTCTCCACAGCTTCAAATGCAAAGGGCGTGAACACCGTCCTGAAATTATTGTCCTTGTAATTCACACCGACAATAGCACCGTCATCTGGATTTTGGAATAGAGGAGAGGCATCTCCAGAGATATTTATCTCATCAGCGTAGTTGTAGTAGGGATATGAAAGCTGAATCTCTCCAAACTCTCCGGAAATGGGGTTGGATTCTACACCAACCACAGAAGTATAGCCCACATCGTTGACCACCCCAATCACTCCAAGATAATCGTTGACAAATTCCTCCTGGATCTCTCCGTTGTATCCCCAAGTCAGCTCGTAGAGATAATCCTGGGAACTGAGATAAAGTGAGCCTCCGGAATCGAGGTAAATTTCCAGATTCCTCTCATCATCAGGGCTCAGGGTATCGCTCCACTGATCGGCGATGTTCCATATTACAAGCTGATAGGGCAGAAGATCCTTATATGAGGGTGAACCCTTGGAAAATACATCCCATACATCGTACTGGTATTCATTGGCATCCAGTGCCTGCTCGAAATAAATTTCCCAAGGTCCGCCACCGTCATCGTCCACGAGGAGATAGGGAGAGCGAATATGCGTGGTTGTAAGTATCTCACCCCTCTTTGTGCTGTTGCCATGTGAGATAGCTAACACGCCAATTATCCTGTAATCTCCTGGCTTAGCCGTAGAAGGAGATCCGACCTGCAGATACACGCTTCCATTCTCTCCAGGTGCAAGAGTTATGCTCTCTGCCGATAGCTGAGCGCTCCAACCGTCACTCTTTGAAATCTCAAGGGTAAAGGTATCGTAGAAGGTTCCAAGATTCAAGATGTCTATCCTGTAAGAGGTATTTTCTAGAGGCTGTATATAAGACTCATTCTCCATGCACATTATCTGGAGGGCGTATCCCATAACAAGCAGTGGTGATGATACTTTCATATTGTTCTCCTCATTGGACTCCGCAATGGAATTCTCAGGATCCACATACACCACTATTTTATGGTTGCCTGGAAGCACGTTCACAGGTTTCCAAGTGGCTACAACGGAAACTTTTTCGCCCTTTTCTATGTCACCAGCATTTACCAGAGAGATGAGATGGCCATCATCCATCACATCGTAGTAGAAGGCCACTTTAACATTACTGGCTTTGAAATTTCCAATATTCTCAATTTCAGCGGTGATGTTGACCTTTCCTCCCGAGGTCTCATTAACGGCGTTGGAATCTAAGGTTACGCTACTTACCTTCAAATCGGGGGTTGCATTAAGCTTGAAGCTTATGGATGCATATCTGGAATAAAGGTCTCCATCGAAGCTTCTAACGAATACATGATGAACTCCGGGATAGAGAGATGAGAGATTTATCCCGTAACTCCACAGCGTCGTTCCATTGGCAACCATCCAGTCTCCCTTGTCCAGCTTAACTTCCACCCTCACTACCGAACCGTCTGGATCACTCGCGCTACCATTAATTTCCAAGGTTCCTAAATGCTCAATCACCTCATTATCTGAAGGCGAGGTAATGGTTACCTGCGGTTCCTGATTCTCATCATCCGTGGAGAGGTTGTAAACCTGATTGATCATTTCATCCCACTGGGTCTCTCGGAATATCATGGCATCAGAGAAAATCTGCACAAGCAGGAGAGAATCGGTTTCCGCCATAACAATCTTCCTTCCATTGGTATCCGAGTCATAATAGTTTATCACCACCGCAGGAATGCCTTTACTCGCGTTACCGCTCACATTCTCCAGCAACCTTTCTGCCCAGTATCTTACATTACTGTCATTCACATAATTCAGTAACTGTTTTGCAAAGTCACCTAAATCGACGCCTGTAACCCAGTAATCCGGGTCTGCTTTAGCTGCAGAGTTGAATGCATTCTTTATCGCAGCATTCTCGCTTCCCGCCACATGCCTTATCGCTTGGGCAAGATAGTTGTAAGCCTGCATAAAATTATAGTCCCAGGCAGATACATTCAGGGCTGCCATGGTCATCACCGAGTAATGGTGCCACTCATCATCCACATGCACCACAAAATTATAGGCAAATTGCTCCGCCGTTTGATTGGGATTATTAGTCAGATTGGAGAGAAGAGCTGCATAATCCCAGCCATCCCCACCCTCAGTGTGCTCGGAAGCCACAATTATTTTTGCCGCTTCCTTCACCTGATAGTTGTCAGCGCCGGCATTCATAAGACAGGCATCGTAGCCCCAGATATCTATATCCCTTCCAATATTTTGCTTTATGTGCAATGCCGCATCTCTTAGCGCTTGCAGCGATAGATGCGTCCCCGAGGTATCGTCCCACATGGCTCCGTAATAATGACCTCCATGATCCCATAAATCCAGGAAGTAGTGCTCGGCAGGATAATTCTCAACGACCCAGGTCACAAAGTTTACCAGTGTGGTCGCATTGCCCATATCCACCTCGCTGCTCATCCATGAGGCAAGAGATGATATATCTTCATATCCATTGTGATACACCCTTACAAGCTTTGAATCTCCATAGCCCGCCTTGTCCCAGAGAGCGATGAGATTCACATCGTCTATAGAGGCGTTGTTGTAACCACTCATCATCTCTGCCATATCACCATCAGACGCTCCCGAGAGAGAGTTATCACCGTTGAGATATACCATAAATGTCCACTTGGCCTTATGCTGCTTGGGCACCCCTATTTTTTGATTCTCCGCCTCGTTATTTTTCGCTTCTTTCTTAATTTTCACAAGATTCCAGTTGATGAAATCCTGGGTTGTATAACGCAGAATATACCAGAAATTCAAGCCCTCTTCACGAACTGCAATGTGGTGATTCATTATTCCTATCTCCCTTATCACTGCCATCTCTTTGTCCACCACTATGGGCTCTGTGAATTTTCCATTCTTTAGAAGAGCAACTTTTAGCTCATGCTCGCCTCTCCATGCCACAATTACCTGCTTTCCTCCGTATACCGCCGTAACAGTGCTCCATCCATCGTCCAGCTTCTGCCTATTCCATCCTTTGCCAAGATTGAAGTAAATCCAAGGGTGGTGCTCTATGGAAGAAGATACAAAAATTCCTTGGTTGCTTACTGCAAGATCCGCATATTCTCCACCCACATAAACTGGCTCGCTCCATACTCCCTCGTATTTCAGAAAATATGTGGATAGCTCCCTGCATTTCTCTATGGAGTAGATTAGATAGATACCACCTTTAAAACTCAGATGCTTCTCAGCCACCACATTCCTTGCAAGAACCTTGACTCTCTTTCCCTCAATGAAATAAAGGTTTTTTCCCACCTGCAGTATCTTTGGAAACTCCTGAACCTTTTTATTCATCTTTGGTAGGGCCCCTGAAGACGTCGCGGCCATGGCTGCTAAGCTGGAGAAGATTAGGAGCCCTAGAACCAAGATAACAAGAATCCTTTTTCTCATTTGCCATCACCCAAAGCACTATAACAGAAAATCCGTATTTAAGCTTTATTGATACTCATCTACCCATACTTTTTAACAAAATAGCGGAGCATGAGCGGCGTGGAGAGTGCGGAGATCACTGCCATGATAACCACCGCGGAGAAAACATCTCTTGTAATTATGTTTCCCTCCAGCGCAACTTGGGCAACCACAAGCTCCACGGCAGCTCTTGCATTCATTCCAAGTCCAACAATGAAGGAGCTTTTTGCGCCGAGTCCTGCAAGCTTTGCCCCTATGAAACCCCCTACTATTTTACCAGCGAATGCGCCTGCGATTATAAGAGGCAGAAATATGGAAAGTACCTCACCGGAGAATGTTATGGAAAAACCTACCCAGGCAAAGAAAAGGGGACCAAAGAATCCGAAGGACCATTTAGAGATTACTTCCATCTCGTATCTGGTGAGCACCTCTCTCACGGCCATCCCAGCTATAAAAGCGCCGATCATGGCATGTAATCCTGCCACATCTGCAAGTATGGCAAATACGAATATGAAAATGAGACTTATGCCCAATCTCTCCTCAGAGGTGAACATTGATACCCTTCTGAATAGGTACCTGGCGAGAAATGGGCCAAGATATATGCCGGCAGCCACAAATCCAAAGGCTATGAGTATGGTGTAAATTAGCTCGTTTATTGGAGGTATAGTTCCATATTTTTCCATTCCCAGTAGCACGGTTAGTATGAACGTGCCTATTATATCGTCCACTACCGCAGCTCCTACAATGGCAATGCCATAATCTTTCCTCAATGCACCCAGCTGCATGAGCGTTGTCACGCTCAATGCTACCGCCGTTATGGATAATGCAGCGCCGAGATACAGAGAGCCAAGGAAACTGAGCCCAAAATTCTCGCCAATCAAAAATCCAAAAAGAAAGGGGAAGAATACGCCAAGAAGTGCCACGAGAATTGCAGTCTTGCCAGCATGGCGCAGGGCCCTTATATCTACCTCCAGCCCAGCACCAAACATAAGAATTACAACACTGAAATCTATAAGTACATCCATATACTGATCAGCATATTCTACAGAAAGAAAGGAGATGAGGGACTGAGTATAGGGAAGAAATAGGGTAAGTATTAGGATAAGCACGGGACCCACAAGCATCCCGCCAATAATGTTCCCCACCACCGCAGGCTGCTTCTCTCTCTCAAACCTGTTTCCCACAATTATTGCCAGAGAGAGGAGAAGCACGGTGAATACGAAGGCGTACATTGCATCTTAATATATGTAGGGTTAATTAAATTTTTTTGAAATTTTCTTCTTTATGCGTTGCGAGTAGCTACAATCTCTATGCCTTCGAACTCCGCCACCACCTGGCCCATGGTGATTGGGGCTCTGAGCTTAATATTGGAGAGATATCTCATAAGCGCGGGTATTTTCTCCCTGGGCACAGGTTGCGATGTTTTAACGCTTACCACAGGCAAATATGAGTTCTCCACAGGTAACACGGTCATAACAATTCTCTTAGGTGCCCTGAGCTCTTCAAGCACCCATTCTTCTCCCCGGGGACAGGTGTGACCCCGAATTTCCTTAATTTTTCCTCCTTCCATCTCCACCTCTATGGAGCAGCCCAGGGGGCAGATTATACAGGTGAACCTGTAAATCAAGGTTTCACCTCCACGGTTATACCCTTCGCATCTTCCAATTCTTCCTTCTTGATGGATATTCTCACCATCTCTGCAGGTTTGAGCACCGAGAAATGTAATGCTTTCTCAAGCTCTGGGATCATGAGGGTAGCGTTTTCCATGGGCGCAGAGACCCGAAGATATAGAACCACATCCCTTTCTCCGCTTATATAATGGGGCACAACGAATCTAATATTGTTCCCTCTCCTAACTTTTTTCCATCTCCCATCTCTATTCTCCAAGATACGATGCCAAGCACCCTCTGCAGCGCGTTCTCCCTGTTCTACCGCGTAGTCCACAAGATCGTTTATTATCACAGAGTTTCCGGCAGCAAAGATTCCTTGAAGGGAAGTTTCCCATAGCTCGTTAATCTCCGGACCTCCTGTAGCAGCATCGATTCTAACGCCCAAATTCTTCAGGAGCTTGATATTGGGTATCAATCCCGCCGATATGATGACGGTATCAGCGTGGATCCATAACTCGCTTCCCGGAATCTCCTGACCTGAGGAATCTAGCTTTACTACCTTTACACGCTCCACTCTGCCCTTTCCTCTTATCTCCACAACCTTGTGAGAGAGGTAGAGGGGTATATTGAAATCCTGCAGAATAACCAGGTTCCTTGCAAGACCTCCAGGATAGGGCATCAGCTCAACTACACCCTTAACTTGTGCTCCCTCTAAAGCAAATCTTCGTGCCATTATGAGCCCTACATCTCCAGAACCCACTATGAGAATCTCCTTGCCTGGCATTATTCCATATAGGTCCATGAGTGCCTGTGCCTCTCCTGCCGTGTAGATGCCAGCAACCCTATCTCCAGTGATCCCCAGCTCGAAGACATGCCTCTCTCTGGCACCTGCAGCATATATAACGGTGGATGCGCTTATCTCCTCAATGCCCTTGGGGGATATGACCACGAGCCTCTTCTTTTTTCCATTCTTCATCTTCATAACTCTAGCAGAGAATAGAACCTCCACATCGCTATCCTCAATCCTTTTTTGAAGTCTGTGGGCAAATTCTCCACCGGTGAGCTCTTCCTTAAAGTAATGTATTCCAAACCCTGGATGTATACACTGGGGCAAGATTCCCCCAAGGTATGAGTTCTCGTCCAGAAGGATCACCTTCGCTCCAAACTCCCAGGCCCTGTAAGCAGCAGCCATTCCTGCAGGGCCACCACCTATCACCGCCACATGGTAATCTTCGCTGCTCATTTTCCATCACCCCGCAGAAGCACCTTTATATCGCCTATTCCAAGCTCGCTGCCCTCGCCCTTGAGGGTAACCTTCCATAGGGGTACCTCATACTCTCGAGCCAAGAGCCAAGCTATTTTGGGTCTGCAGAAGCTGCCTTGACAGGTGCCTCCAGTAGCTTTGGTTCTGAATTTTACAGAGTCTATGCTCGGCTGAGGCACGCCTATGTAGCGCATTCTCTCTATGGCCTCCATCACCTCTCCCTCAGTTACGAGATTGCATCTGCACACTATTCTCCCATACTGGGGCCTTTTTCCTATAAGGGAGCTTGCCTGATTTTTGCTCATCCTCGAAATCCTCAGGATATCTTTTCTATAAGGGTTCCATTTCTTCTTCTCCACAAGCTTAACGTCCAATTCATGGATAAGCAGATCACGAACATGGTAAGCGATGGCAGGTGCGCTTGTCAATCCTGGAGAGCGTATTCCTGCCACGTTCAAGAACCCCCAGAGCTCCTCGCTTCTTATTATAAAATCTCCACCTGTGGGTTCAGGCCTCAATCCTGCAAAGCTCCTTATAACTCCATTTTCCGGGATCCTGGGCCAGAGCTTTTTAGCCTTATCTCGCACCTCTTTAAGACCTTCAAGGGTAGTTGCAAAATTCTCCTTATCCTTGCGGTCAAGATCTTGGGCATTGGGTCCTATCATAAGATGTCCGCCAATTTCCTTAGTTACCACCACCCCCTTGGATTTGGGAGTGGGTGTGGGGAAAAGTATCCTTGAGGGTGCGGGAATTCCTTCATCAAATATCAGATACTCTCCCTTTCGCGGAGTTATAGTGAAATAACCGATGCCCAGCATTCTCGATATGCTATCAGCGTACAATCCCGATGCGTTGATTATAATATCCGCATCTATTCTTCCACGATTTGTCTCAAGCCATCTTACCGCTCCATTTTTCACCCCAATTTTCCGAACCTCTGTGGCTAGATGAAACTTCACTCCATTGCTCACAGAGTTTTCTGCAAGAGCAATGACTGCAGGAACCGGAGAGAGCTGTCCCGCATTGGGGACAAAAAGCGCAGCCTTGGCGTCCGGGGTGAGCAAGGGTTCCATATCAAGCAGCTCTTTTCTCGAGATTATTCTAAGCCCCTCGACTCCGTTTCTCTCACCCCTTCTACGCAGAACTTCTAGCTCCTTTATATCCTCATCTCTAAGCGCAACTACCAGGGCACCGTTCCAAACATGCGGTATCTCAAGCTCCTTGACCCAGCGATGCCAAATCTCGTTGCCCCTTATGCATAGCTTTGCTCTCAGAGGATACTTATCAGGGTCATCATCGTAGCCTCCGTGGATCAGTCCTGTATTGGCCTTGCTCACGCCCCATCCCACATCGGGATTTTTCTCAATAACATGGATATCAAGATTCTCGTATCTACTGAGCACCCTTGCTATGCTCGTGCCCACAATACCCGCTCCAATGATCGCTACTCTGTAACGCATTTAAGATTCACCTCCTTCAACAACCTTTGCCCAGCCCATGGCGCGATGAACCGCGAGTTTCCATGCATTATAGAGCCTTTCTCTCTTTCTCGCATCCATCTTGGGCTCAAAAATAGTATCGATGCGCCAAAGCTTTTCTATCTCTTCCAGGCTCTGCCAGTAATCCACGGCTAATCCTGCAAGATAGGCGGCACCCAAGGCTGTGGTCTCCCTTACCCTGGGCCTCAGTATCCTCTTTCCCAAAATATCCGCCTGAAACTGCATGAGAAATTTGTTTCTCGTAGCTCCTCCATCCACGCGCAGCTCTTTAACAGGTGCGTATCTCTCTATCTCATCCACCACGTCCCGGGTAAGATAGGCTATAGACTCTAAGGCTGCCCTTGCTATATGCTCTCTTCCCGTGGCTGCAGTTATGCCAATAATCAGGCCCCGGGCATAGGGGTCCCAGTAGGGCGCACCCAGTCCCACAAAGGCGGGAACGAAATAGACGCCTTCGTTGCCATCCAGCTTCTCCGCAAGATATTCAGTATCTCCGGCATCTTTGATTATCCTGATCGCATCCCTAAGCCATTTGACTGCAGCGCCCGTGACGAATATGCTTCCTTCCAAAGCATAGCTGACCTCGTCCTTGAGTTTCCAGGCTATCGTGGTAAGAAGATTCTCAGCGAGGGATACCTCCTTTCCTGTATTGGCAAGGATGAAGTTTCCTGTGCCGTAGGTGACCTTAACCATGCCCCGGTGAAAAGCAGCCTGTCCAAACAATGCGGCTTGCTGGTCTCCTGCGACGCCGCTTACCGGTATATCTTTTCCCAAAAGCTCTCTCTTTGTGTACCCGTAAATCTCACTGGAATCTCGAACTTCTGGAAGCGCATCCTCGGGGACGTTGAAAAGCTCCAAAAGCTCATCATCCCAGCGCAGGGTTCTGATATTGAAAAGCATGGTGCGCGATGCGTTAGAATAATCCGTCACATGCTCTCCCGTAAGCCTGTAAATCAAGAAAGAGTCTATGGTGCCAAACATGACCTCGCCCTTATTTGCCTTCTCCCTTAGCCCTGGCACATGCTCAAGAAGCCATCTGAGCTTAGTTGCAGAAAAATAGGCATCTACCACAAGTCCCGTCTTCTCCTTTATTAGATCACCATACTCTCTGCGAAGCTGCTCGCTCATCTTTGCGGTTCTTCTGCATTGCCAGACTATGGCATTATGCACAGGCTTCCCATCCTTGTTCCATGCAACTACAGTCTCTCGCTGATTTGCTATTCCTATGGCCACTATATTTTTGGGCTCGATTTTCCCTGTTTCAAGGGCATCTTTGATAGCTTTAATCTGCGAGTTCCATATCTCCTCAGGGTTCTGCTCCACCCAGCCCGGATGCGGATAGTACTGGGGAAACTCGTACTGCCCCATCCCCCTTATCTCGCTATTTTTATCAAAAACTATGGCACGGGCCGAGGTCGTGCCCTCATCCAGCGCCAGAATATACTCTTTCATTGCCCATGGTATATGCCCCATAGCTTTTTAATTTTTAGTGAGGGATAAAGGTAAATAAAAGTAACCTATTGGGGGATAAATGGCACAGGCGGAAGAAAAGTATGTGATTGACCTTCGCAGGTATCTGCCCAAGAAGGTTCCGTCTTTCACATTCACTTTCATAACCTCAATACTTCTAATCATACTCTTCTCCTACATCACCTCCCTCGATTTTATAAAGGCGCTCCTCCTCTTTGCGCTTCCCTATGTGGTCATAACCTTCTTAGATTACTTTTTTGTTCGCATCTCACGAGTGTATTTTCCAATCAAGAGGATCTCGTACCTCAATATTCTCGCCTTCGCCTTTGCGCTGCTTCTCTTTGTTATATTTCGCATATTCTTTTCCTTCTTCTTCTCTTTCTTTCTCGGATTCGCGTCCCTCGTGTACCTGAGACACATCGTCTATAGGGTATTTTTTCATAATAGAAAGCTCTTGGCACCCTGGATTGGAAGCCTCTACAATATAATCTACATCCTCATCTCTCTCTTTTTCTTTCCCGCATACTTTGTGCCCTATCTTCTATCCACCTTAGTTTATCTTGCACTGGCAGAATTCGCGCTTCATTTCTCTATTATTCATTTTATCAGAGAGTTTGGAGAGGATCCGCTGTGGTTCCTCTCTTCCTTCATCAACTATCTGGGTCGCCAGGACGGTGACGAGGTTAATCAGCTCAACGGATTCTTTAAAAGCATATACAGGCCCAGAGAGGTGCCAGTAACCTTGCTAGGCTTTCATCGCAAAGATCGCTCTCTCAAATGCTTATTTGTGTTTCCCTATATCCATCCTGGCCCCTTCGGTGATGTAGGAGGAAGCAATATCCCTAACAAGCTTGAGAAGCATACGGGGTTATCGAATCTCATGGTGTTTCATACTACCACTACCCACGATGACAATATTGCCACTGAGGAGGATGTGAAGAAGATTGCTGAGATCGTGAAAAACTACGATGGCGGAGGAAAATACGATAAAATGAGCGATTTTCACAGGTTTAGGGTAGAGAACATAGATATCGCGGCCCAGATATTTGGAAAATATGCTTTGCTCTTCCTCATTCCCACAGGAGAGCTTTTTGACGATGTGGATTTTTCTGCCGGGATGAGCCTGCGCAGAAAGCTCAATAGCTCTATGGAAGAGGTTATGGTTGTGGATGCGCATAACAACTTTGATGTGAACGCGCTGCCCCTCACGCTGCATGCTCATCATATAAATAACATAAAGAGAGAGTTGCGTGGCATGGAGGCTGATGCGCCCATTATAATGGGATGCGCGATGCGCAAAGTGGAGGGTAAGAGTATAGGGCCTGGAGGTATAAGGGTTGCAGTTTTCAAGTATAAGGATAAGAAAATTGCGTATATTCTCCTGGACGGAAACAATGTAAAGAAGGGGCTTAGAGATAGAACCAGAGAGAGAGTTATTGGCATCGTTGATGAGGCGGAGATTTTCTCCACCGATAACCATATTGTAAATTACAATTTCCTTGATCTGAATCCTGTGGGTGAGCGAGATCCCTGGGAGCCTTTGCTCGATGAGATAGAGGCTGCGGTGAAGGACGCTCTGCAGAATATGGAGAGTGTGAGTGTAGAAGCTTCCACAAAGCATGTGATGCTGCATATGGCAACGAGAGGTCAGCTGCACAGGCTCACTGAGATGACGAGGCTCGGGGTAGGCAGAGCCAAGCTTGTGGCTCCCGTGACTCTCCTCCTTAGCATATTTTTCTCGCTTCTACTGTTCCACTTCTTAATGGGTATTTGATTCGCTCCTCTTTATTCTGGAGAAAGTAACGAACTCAGGAAATCTCAACAAAAATTTAAAATATTGAGCACTCTTATTTTTGCAGGTGGATTACATATCTGCAGGAGATATTGAGAAGTATTCTTACTGTCCACTCAGCTGGTGGCTCAGCAGGGAAGAGAAAGATATGGATGTAGAGGGGGTTAGAAAGCATCGGGAGATTGGAGAGAAGGCGGAGGAGCTGAGAGAGGAGAAGAAGAAGATTAAGACCTTTGAGAGCATGATAATGTACTATTCTCTCGCTGCCACCGTTGTGGCAATTTTGGGCATAGCATTTTTCTACACCATCGTGCTGCTTGGCAAGATATTCATCTCACTCTCCATATTCTGGATCATCGTAGCCCTTTATCTACTCTGGCGCTCTGAGCGCGGCACGCTCACCTGGGGCACGGGAAAGATAAAAAGAATCATGATCATTCTTGCCGTAGCCGCCACCGTGTTCTCCGTTCTCGCCGTCACCTTCGTTTTGCCGCCCAACTATATTCTGGGCTATCTTTTAGAGATTTCCTCACTTCTCTGGCTCATCTTCGCCTCCTATTTTCTGTTTCTTGCACTTAGAGGCGAGATAAGGTACAACTCGCTTAAAAAAGAGCTCATGCTTCCCGACGGAGAGATTATCTATATTGACGATTTGAAAGAGGCTCCGCTTTTAAAGAGCGAGAAGTACAAGATCTGGGGCAGGCCAGACCTGCTAATAAAGGCGGGCAAAGATTACATACCTATAGAGCTCAAGACCGGGCGCGTGCCCCGAGGTCCTCTATTCTCCCACATAATGCAGCTAACTGCGTACATGCTTCTCACCGAGGAAAATTACGGTACACCGCCCTACGGACTATTAAAGTACGGAGATGTGGTGTATCGCATAGACTACGATGAAGATCTCAAAGCGTTGCTTCTTAAAAAGGTGGAGGAGATGAGAAAAACACTGGAAACTGGGGAGGTGCACAGAAATCACAAGAGGGTGGGCAAGTGTCTTCACTGCTCTCGCCGTGATATATGCCCTGAGAGATTAGCATGAGCCATCCCAGGGACCCGTGTAATAGGTATCCGTGGAGCTTACAACCTTCGCAGCTATGCTGTTACCGCATTTTACTGCATCTTCAATCGAATAACCATGATAGAGGGCTGCGTAGAACCCCGCTCTGAAAGAATCTCCGGCGCCGGTAGTATCCACAACATCCACCTTATTTGCGGGGAAATGTTTCCATCCTTCCTCTGGAAGGTAAAGAGAAGCGCCTCTATCTCCCTCCGTTCTCACAATTATCTTAGAGTAAAGTATGTCTGAAGCGTATTCCTCCGCCTTCTCATATTCTCTCTCATTGCAGAAAAAGAGATCTGCAAGATCTAAAAGCTCTCGAAACATGCGTCTATCATATACGTAATGAATCTCCTGGGACGGGTCAAATGCAATTTTCGCGCCTTTTCTTTTTCCCTCTCTTGCAACTTTAAGATAGAATTTGGGGTTGCCCGTGGAGAAATGAAGATACTCGTATTCACCGAGAGCATCGAAATCTATATGCAGCTCTTCCTCATTTTTCCACAGTCCCTGATACATAAAGGCGCTCTGCTCCTTTCCATCGCTAACTATCCAGCATCTGGGAGTACGAGAGCCCTTAATAACCCAGCCCTCAAGCTTGTCGCTAAAATCCTCACCTACCACGGTGAATAGGTGCACAGGCACACCTAAAGCTCTGAGGCCCATATACGCATTGTACGCGGTGCCGCCAATTCTCTCAAATATGTTGAGAACTTCAGTGCTCTCACCCTTTCCCGGGAGCCTAGAGACGCGGAGAATGGTATCGAAGTTCACGTGTCCGAAATAGAGGAGAAACATGGATGCAAAATTTCCTGAGATTATTTAAGCTTTCTCAACAGCAACTTTACAAACTCCCAGATCTCTAAAGAAGGGGAATAGAAAAGATGCGAGCGAGCCGAAGAATCTCCAGCTCCGAAATTTTTTATAAACTCGTATCTCTGTTGCAGCTCCAGCGCGATTCTCTCTTCCCACAGCTTGGACAGCTCTGCAGCCACTATATCCACGATTTTCGCATTCTTCACAAAATAGTCTATGTGCCATCTAA
This sequence comes from DHVE2 group archaeon, assembly GCA_026993785.1. Classification (GTDB taxonomy): domain Archaea; phylum Thermoplasmatota; class Thermoplasmata; order Thermoplasmatales; family Aciduliprofundaceae; genus S014-41. Next base: position 49,611 of record JALWRZ010000008.1, on the reverse strand, counting down.
GCTTCTTCTCTCGACGCATATGCCTCTCAATCCTCTTTCTAAGATTGTTCTGGGAAGAGCCTATGTAAACATAGTACCCTGGAGGAAAATGGAGCTTGCCTAGAGCTCCGATCTCTATATCTCCGCCTTCATACCTTAAAAGAAGTGCGTAGATTCCCCGCTCAGGCAAGCTCTCAATGCTCATCATCGATATTGTACCGTAACTCTACTATATGAGAGTTTGCCTCGTGCCAAAATTTGAAAGATATACAGCAAATATGAGGCAAAAATTTAAGAGAACATTATTCATATTGTCAAGCATGCAGGATATGCCTGGCAATATCAGGGCAAACAATGCTCAAAATTTTATGTGTGAGATTTCAAAATTGCAAAAGATGATAAGATCTTTCACAAGATTGAGAGGTAGTAGAGTATGAGCATATCCCGCAGTTCAGCAAGGATGAAGCTGATAATTCTCACCACGCTATTCTTCACAGCCGTAGTGGGCTATATTGCCAGGATGAGCATATCCGTAGCTCTTAAGTTCATCGCCATAGATTACGGATGGGATACCTCGCAGCTTGGAAACCTTGGTGGCGTGCTTCTGGGCATATTCCTTGTAGGCTACGGCATATCCAACATATTTTTGAGCCCGTTCATAGATAAATGGGGCGCTCGAAACGTGCTATTGATATCCATGATTTCATGGTCCCTAACCCTGTTTCTTGCAGGAGCTCTGGGCTATCTTTACTCTGTGCTTCTACTCTCTCGATTTCTGTTAGGACTGACTCAGGGAGTTCTATTTCCTTCAGCGAATAAGGTGACGGCATACTGGTTCTCAGAGCGTGAAAGTGCCAGGGCAAGCTCTGTGTTTCTAAGCAGCGCAACGGTGGGAAATGTGCTCACCCCCCTTCTTCTCACTCCCCTGATTATAAGCGTGTCCTGGAACTTTGCATTTTACTTTGCAGGACTATTAGGATTTGTTCTTGCACCCTTCGTAGCAATGTACATAAAAACTCCCCTTAGAGGCGATAAGGAAGAGAGAGCTCTAAAGACCTCTTCACTATTTCGCACGCTGCTCACCAGCAGAAACTTTGTGGGCGTGCTTACCGGCTACAGTGCAGGAGCCATAATCTGGTGGGGGCTGGCAATGTGGCTTCCCACATATCTGATGGATGCTGTGGGCGTGCCTGCAAAGCAGATGTCCTACGCACCCACCTTGCCCTATCTTGGCGGGCTTTTGGGATTATTTGTAGCTTCCTGGATAAGCGATGTGACGGGAAGAAGAAAAAGCGTGGTGGTGGCAAGCTTCTCTCTCAGCACCTTATTCATCATCATTCTCGCGCTTATAAACACCAGCTCCTGGCTCGTTGCAGATCTTCTATTCTTTCTCATCTTCTTCACTGCCGACATGATGACCCCGGTGTTCTTTGCACTTCTCCAGGCTCGTGTTCCCAGAGAGATGGTGGGCTCTGCCACCGGGCTTATGAACGGGGTGGGCAACGGGATGGGCGTAATAGGGCCCGTGCTGATAGGCGCCATTTATGGAGCAACGCATTCTTACGGGCTGGGGATACTCTCCATGGGCTTTATTGCCATGTTTGGAGTGGCCATGTTTCATATCCTCTACAAAGAGAAGCGCAGGCTGCTCGCCTAAATTATTATATGCTTTGTTTAGAATCCTCGAGCCATGGATCGAATAATAAGCTTTGACTGCTACGGCACCATAATTGACTGGGAAGAGGGCATCACGGTCGCATTTGAGAAGCTGCTGAAGAGGAGGGGCATGGAAGTGAGCAGCGAGGAGCTTTTGAGCCGCTACGCTAAAATAGAGGCGGAGCTTGAGAACAGCTATAGACCCTACCGCGAGATTTTGAGAGAAGTAGCAGTTAAGCTGGCCAGGAGCTTTGGGGTGGAGCTAAGTAAAGATGAGAAGAATGTGCTCGTATCCTCTCTACCCTCCTGGCCCCCGTTTCCAGATTCGCGAGACGCATTGCTTAAGATTAAAGAGAAGGGCAAGATCGCAATTATATCCAATATTGATAACGCACTTATAGAGAAAACTGTGAAGAATTTGGGCGTAGATTTCGATTTTATCATAACGGCAGAGATGGCAGGTGCTTATAAGCCTTCTTTGAAAATTTTTGAGCTTGCACACAGCATATTCAAGGTTCCCAAATCTCGATGGATCCACGTGGCTCAGAGCATATACCACGATATAAGACCTGCAAAAAGCTACGGCATAACAGCCGTATGGATAAGAAGACGCGGCTACGGTGCCACACTTCCGATAAGCGGCACGCCAGATTTGATGTTTAACAGTTTGCAAGATTTCTCGCTATATCTCTCAAAAAGATTTTAATATCGCGGAAATATGTTTGCGGGGAATATGAAGGTGCATCTTGTTTATCGAAGAATATCGGGCAGAGATATTGAGAGGGACGATGAAGTAATTGCAGATTTGAAAGATGTCATCGTTGCCCGCTCTAAGCTTGAAGGAATGAGCAGAGAGCTTCGCATAGATGATGTGGTCCTGAAGAATGGATATCCCATGCTCTATTTTGCCTTTCCCGGTAAGAAATACGATATACTCAAAATCTACGATTTGCAGGGAAGATATCTCGGGATCTATGTAGATGTACTTGCGTATACAAAGAGAGAGGGAACAAAGATTGAGATGCTCGATCTTTTTATCGATATATTCATCTTTCCCGACGGAAGATTCAAGGTTCTTGACGAGGAAGAGCTCGATGCTGCGTTTAAGAAAGGTTTGATCAATGAGAAGCTCTATAGGGATGCTCGCAGCACGATGCGAAAGATAATAGAGGGGATAGAGGAGCATGCTTTTCCTCCGGATATTGTGCATCGATATTCTTTAAATCACGCGTAGGCCTCTCCCGCTTTCTTAACGGCGTACTGGGTTCCTAATGGAGATACTATCTGAAATATTGCCGTGGTAACTGCAATCTGCGTTATCACTAATGCTCCGAGATAAGTACCTCCAAGCTCTTGAGCTGCATGCGCTGCCAATCCCACGGCCACACCTGCTTGATTCAAAAGGGCAACGCCCAAATATTTTTTGAGCTTCTCTTCTGCCCTAGCCATCCATGAGCCCAAACTGCAGCCTGTTATCTTTCCAACAGTTCTACCAATGCAATAAACTATGGCAACAGCCCAGGTAGCCGCTAGGAGACTGAAATTTATCTCCATGCCTATAGCTCCAAAGAAGAGTATGTATACGGGGGTCATAATCGTATCAATAGCTCTATAGCTGCTCAGCCCCAGCTCTCTGTGAAGGTTTATGGTGGTCATGCCTACAGCCATGGTTGTGAGAATGTTGGACACGCCTATCACGTAAGCTAGGCCCCAGCCAAGCAGCGCTACGGCCACGCCCACAACCAGCTCCTGGTCCCTTGTTAAGTTTATGCGCTTGCCCACATAGCTTAATCCAAGGCCCAGGCTGCCTCCTAAAATAAACGCGCCAAATATCTCCCACAGCGCGTGCAATACTGAAGCTTCTATGGTTACCTGGTATCCCAGCAGGCTCTTGGTCCAGATTATGCCCACTACGTACATGATTATGCCGGCAGCATCGTCCAGGCCCACCACAGCAGTGGCCACATCGGTGAGTATGCCGTGCGAAGATAGAGAGCGAAACACGGCGATGGTGCCTGCAGGCGCAGTTGCAGGTGCGAGCGATGCGAGCAGCACTGCAAGTGCAAGGTCTCCCGTGAAGGCGTAGATGAAAAGAAGCACGACGAATGAGGTTACAAGCACTTCGACAACAAGGATGATCAGAACCTTCTTGCCCATCCTCTTAAGGAACGTGTAAGAGAAGCTGAGCCCGACTATATAGCCAACCAGCGCCAGGGTCACTCCCGTGGTAATGTTGAAAAATGAAGATGTGGCTTTAAAGCCCATGATCGAGACGAGGAGCCCGGCAAATAGATATGCAAGAACCTCGGTGAGGCGAACCTTCTTGAACAGGTACCCAAAAATGAGGCCTAACAGCATAATCAGAGCTACAGTTATGTAGATGCTTCCCTGTCCCGAGGTGAATCCATGTGCCAAGGAAAGTGTCATCTGAGTTTATGGAGATTGTTTCTTTCTTCTTAAAATTTTTTGAACCTCTTTGGATAATTTATGCATTCTTCAGTCCCGAGCCTGTGAGCGGGAGCAGCACTCTCGCTCCTTTTTCTATCTTTTCTTCATCGATAAGCTTATCTAATGCTGCCAGAACCGTCGCAGAGGTGGGTTCTACAAGGAAGCCCATGGAGATGAGCTTGTGCAGCGCATCTCTTACCTCAGGGTCACCTACAGAGATGCATGCCCCATGAGTTTCGTGAATCGCATCTAATAGCTCCTCCTTTCTCGGCGGCTCGGGTATGAATATGCCCTCGGGAAGCGTTGCCTTCTCTGTGCTCTTTTTGCATAGAGCCTCATAGCCCTTAGCCTGTACCGCTATCATTCTTGGGAGCTTGGCATCTGTCAGCTTATTAAGCTCTTTAAAGCCTTTATAGATTCCGAGGAAAATGCCTCCGCTGCCCACGGGAACTATGGCATAATCCATATCGCCAGCTACTTCATAGCTCTCATAGGCTATGAGTTTTGTGCCCTCTATAAAGTAGGGGTTTAGCCAGTGCGATGCATATACTCCGTGACCATATTCTTCCGCAGCCTTGTGGGTATCCATCCTGGTTCCCTGTATCTCGTGTATCTCTGCCTCTAAGGTGCGTAGGAGCCTCTTCTTTCCCTCGCTGGTATAATGAGGTATGAAAAGATGGACCTTGAGATTCTCGCTCCTTCCAAACAGTGCAAAGCTTATGGCAGCATTGCCCGAAGAGTCTATAACCACCTCATCTATTCCTTCAGCTTTGAGCCTGGACACCGTGACATATGTGCCACGGTCCTTGAACGAGCCTGAGGGCATGAGATAGTCGAGCTTGAAAAATAGATCACGCTCGCGATAGCTTCGATGCACCAGGGGCGTGATGGGAAGTGTGAGCCTGGGAAGCTCATGCTCATCAATGGGGAGCAGGTTTAGATAACGGCGAATATCCGTATATCGTGAATCGATAAGCGAGGCCAGGTCTCTTTCAAGCGTAGTATGCACATCCAAAATCCCACCACAATCGCATCTTAGCCTGAAATCTCTATACTCTCTACCGCAGCTCCGGCATCTTAGGCTCCATCTCATAAGAGAGATAGCGAGTTCTCTCTTATTAATATTTTTCAGGGTTATCTATCAAGTCCTTTTTTCTTCTCTAATAAATTTATATCCAGATAAGGGGAAAAAGGAGACATAACCTAGAAAGTTCAAGGATTTCTGGATGGACTTGAGGTAAGGAATAAAAACCCCATCTAACTTGATTTTTAAATGGGATCTCATTTCGGAAAACATTTTAAATATCATAATTATATTAAATTCCACTACTTGGTTAAGGTGAGGCTATGTTGAATGAAGCGGATACCCGTGCGAAACTCATAAATCCAAAGTTATATGAAGCTGGATGGAGAGAGAATAAAATAGGTAGAGAGTTACCCATTACACAAGGGAAAATAATTGATGATTATGGGAATAGAAAAGGTGCCTTAAAGCCAGATTATATACTTTTCCTGGAGAATAATTTTCCAATAGCCGTTGTAGAGGCAAAAGATGAGAGTCATCATCATGCTGCGGGATTGCAGCAGGCTAAAAGATATGCTCAGATGTTGAATGTTCCATTTGCCTATTCTACCAACGGTCATAAAATAGAGGAGTATGATTTTATAACGAAGAGACAAACAACGCTGGAGAGATTTCCATCACCACAAGAGCTATGGGAAAGGTACTCTATCTGGAAATTTGGGAGAGTGGTGCCATTAGATAAGGAGAATAATCCCTTAGTTCATCCCTTTAAAGTTGTCATGGGAAGAAAACCAAGGTACTATCAGATTGCGGCAGTGAAGCGAGTAATTGAGGCGTTTCTTGATGGTAAAAAGAGGATATTGCTAACAATGGCTACAGGTACAGGTAAAACAGAAGTTGCCTTCTGGGTCGTGTGGAAACTTTACCATACGAAGAAGATAAGGAGGGTACTTTACATTGCAGATAGAACAATGCTAAGAGACCAAGCATATAACCGCTTTGAGCCCTTTGGAAATAAGAGAGATATGATTATAGAAGGAAAGACCCCCACAACAAGGGATATTTATTTTGCCACATACCAGACGCTTTATTCAGAGAAAGATGGAAAAAGACTCTATAGAAACTATCCACCCGATTTCTTTGATATAATTATTATTGACGAGTGTCATCGTTCTGGATATGGTTACTGGAAAGAGATATTGGATTATTTCTCTGGAGCGGTACACTTTGGCATGACTGCAACACCGAAGAGAGATGATAACATAGATACCTATGCTTATTTTGGAGAGCCGGTATATGTTTATAGCTTGGGACAGGGTATTGAAGATGGATTCCTAGCACCATACAAAATTCACAAAATTTATATGAATGTTGATAAGAAAGGAGGGATTATATTAGGAGAAGTGGCTAGCGAGGGCGCCATAATTAAAGTGCCAGAGGATGTAAAACCTAAAGAATTTTACACAGTAGGTGAGTTTGAAAAGAAGATCATTCTTCCTGATAGGACAGAGACTATGACAAAGAAACTTGCCGAAATATTAAGGACTTACGGACCAATGGAAAAGACTATAGTGTTTTGTGTGACTAAAGAACACGCATTAGAGGTTGTTAAGATTCTTCAGAATGAGCTTGCTCCTGAGGTTATGAGCACGGGCATTGATGCCGACGATTATGTTGTGAGAATAGTTGACGAAGAGCCAAATGTTAAGGAGCTCATAGATAAGATGGCAGATGCAGAATCTCAAACACCAGTTATTGCGGTCACCGTAGATTTATTGAGTACTGGCGTAGATATCCCTCCTGTTAAAAATATTGTCTTTATGAAACCCATTGCATCCAAAGTTCTTTTTAAACAGATTATGGGTAGAGGAAGTAGAGTAAGTGAAGATGCGGATAAATTCTATTTCAGAATAATTGATTTTGTAGATGCCACTAGACTTCTTGACCCATGGGATTTGCCTCCTGAAGTGGAGCCTCCAGCACTCCCTGAAGGGCCCTATGATTACTTTGTTCGTGGAAAAGTTGTGGATGAGGAAAATGGAAGGGGCATTCCAAATGCCAGAATTACCGTTCAAATAGGTGTAAATTCAATAGTTCCCGCTAAGACAGATGATAATGGTGAATTTAGAGTAAGCAAACTTCCACGAACACCAGTTAAGGTAAAGGTTGAGGCTAAGAATTACAAGCCGAGAACGGTTACTGTGGAAACCACACCTTCTGACGATAAGATATCTGTAGTGATTGAACTCAAAAAGAAGAAACCAAAGGAAGGAAAAGTAGTTGTAGAGGGAATAAATGTTTACATTGAGGAGGAGATATATATAGAAGTTGAAGGGAAGAAGCTGAATAAAGCGAAGTATATAGAATATGCAAGGGAGAATGTAAAAGCAAAGGTACTCACCCTTGATGATTTGAGGAAGATCTGGATTAATAGGGAGAGTAGGGAGAGATTCTTAAAGGAGCTAAAATTAAAGAGTGTGAACCCTGAGTTAATAGCAAGACTCCTAGATAGGCCAGATGCAGACACATTTGATATCCTTGCACACATAGCATTTGATGCTCCTATATTGAGTAGGGATGATAGAGCCCAGATGTTAATGATGAAGAAGCAGGAGATAATAAACTCATTTAATGAGGTGGCCAAAGAGGTACTTTTGAATCTTATTGAGAAATACAGGGTTGGTGGAATTGACGAGATAACTCCAGAGGCACTGGACACCCCAGATATGAAGAGGATAGGGAGGCTCCAAGAGATAATAAACGCATTTGGTGGCATTGATAAATTACAAGAGGCGTTGCAAGAGCTTTCTGAGGGCCTCTACAATATCGGAGGAGGGATTAATTGATGGATAGGGCTATGTTGAAATCAAAGTTCAAGCAAGCATGCGATATCTTAAGAAATGAAATTGCTTCTGTAAATTACATAGTGCAGCTCTCTTGGATGCTGTTTCTAAAGCTCTACGATGAGCTAGAAGATGAAAGGGAGATAAAAGCCAAGTTGAGGGGAGAAGTATACAAAAGAAAGATACCTTCACCATATCGCTGGAAGGATTGGGTTTACAAAGATATGAGAGATGAAGAGGTTATAGATTTCATAAATAACAAGCTGTTTCCCTTCCTGAGAAATCTGGATGGCGATGAGGAAAGTGAGCTCGTAGCCACCATATTTCGTGGAAAGGAGATTCAGAATTACTTGCACGATGGGTATATTCTAAAGGATGTTGCCAAACTGCTTGATGCCTTGGAGTTAAAGAAGAGAGAAGATATCTATGTGATATCTACACTATACGAGGAATTGCTTCCAGAGATTGGAGAGATGGGCAAGTATGCGGGGGAATATTACACCCCTAGGCCAGTGATTAGGCTGATGGTGAATATTGTCAATCCTAAAATCGGGGAGAGGATTCTCGACCCTTTTATGGGCTCTGCAGGTTTCCTTGTTGAGAGCTATAATCACATTCTGAAGAGTAAGAAGGTATTCACCACGAAGGAATCCGAGATTCTCAAAGACATGTTCCACGCACAGGAGAAGAAGGATATTCCTTACCTTCTAGGGATTATGAATGTCATACTTCACGGTGTTCCCACAAAGCATATTCACAAGGTAGATACCTTCGCAGAGGATATTATGAAGATTCAGGAGAAGGATAGATTCCATATCATTCTCACTAATCCGCCGTTTGGAGGCAAATTTGATAAGAGATACAAAGCAAATTTCCCCATTAAAAGCTCTGATACAGAGTTAATGGCGTTGCAGTATGTGATGAGAAAAGTAAAGCATGGTGGAAGAGTGGGCATAGTTGTGCCAGAGGGTGTGCTTTCCAACACCACAGGGCCATTTGTGAGAGTGAGAAAAGAACTGCTGCAAAATTACAATGTGCATACGATAATCTCTCTCCCCAAGGGCGTGTTCACCGCCACTGGAAAGACTTCTGTTAAGACAAATCTCCTATTCTTTGACAGAACTGGCCCCACGGAGGAGATATGGTACTACGAGATTCAGCCGCCAGAGGGGATGAAGAATTTTACAAAGACTAGACCTATGAAGGATGAGGACTGGAAAGACTGCCTTGAGAAATGGAAGAAGAGGGAAGTTGGCGAGAATTCGTGGATAGTGAGCATTGAAGATATTGACAATGATACCTATGAGCTCACGCCCAGAAATCCGAGCAAGTTGAAGAAGAAAGAGTACAGGCCACCGAGGGAGATTCTGGAAGATGTTATGAAAGAGGAGAAGGAAGTTATGAATCTCCTTGAAGAGCTGCGAGGGTTGCTCAAATGAAGCTTGACGATTTCATAAAAGAGGAGAAGAAACCGTGGGAAGATGTGGAGATTGAGTGGAAAGAGGAAAAATTAGGAAAGATTTGCTTTATTAACCCGAAAAAATCTGAAGTAAAAGATTTGCTTGAAAAGAATGTGAAAGTATCTTTTGTACCTATGGAGTTTGTTGATGATGAAAAAGGAGAAATTGTGGATATGAGAATAAGACCCATTAAAGAAGTCTACAAAGGATACACATACTTTAGAGATGGAGATGTGTTGTTTGCCAAAATAACTCCGTGTATGGAAAATGGCAAGGCGGCTGTTGCTAGAGGACTTAGAAACGGGATTGGTTTCGGTTCCACGGAGTTTCATGTATTGAGACCAAAAGAAAACATATCTTCTGAGTACATCTTCTATTACATACGAAGAAAGCAATTTCGTGAGGAGGCTAAAGCCCATTTTACTGGTACGGTTGGACATAGGAGGGTTCCCAAGGAGTTTGTGATAAACTCAAGGATTTTTGTTCCCTTCCGCAACGGCAAACCTGACTTGGAGACGCAGCGGAAAATTGTGGAGTACATAGAGGCAAACTTCTCCCGCATTGATGGCATAATTGAGAGGAAGAAGAGAGAGCTTGAGCATCTGAATGAGCTCTGGGAAAGCGCACTGGAGCAGGCGTTCAGGCCGAAGGCGGGGGAGGAGTGGAAGGAAGTTAAACTAAAGAAAATAACATTGCCCATAAAAAAGATAAATCCCTCTAAGAAAAATCCTGAGAGTGAATTCTTATATCTTGATATTGCGGGGATTGATAACAGCAAATTTAAAGTGGCTTCATATAAGAGAATCAAATGGAAAAATGCTCCGTCTAGAGCCAGAAAAGAGATAAGGGAGGGAGATGTTGTTTTTGCGACAACTCGTCCCTATCTTAAAAACATAGCGATTGTTCCCAAAGAGCTTGATAATCAGGTTGGTTCTACTGGATTTTGTGTTCTAAGGCCAAATCCAGAATACACAATATCAAAATGGATTTTCTTTAATGTTATACGAAAACCTTTTGTTGAGTACATTTCTTCTAAAATGCGAGGAACTTCATATCCTGCAGTTTTAGACAATGACCTATATTATTCTAAAATTCCACTTCCCTTCCGCAACGGCAAACCCGACTTGGAAAAACAAAAGGAGATTGCACATTATCTTGATTCCGTCTATGAGAAAATTAGGATGCTAAAGGAGAAAGTCCAGAACCAGATAAGCCAGCTGGAGGAGATGAAAGAAAGCATACTGGAGGAGGTGTTTAACCATGGGAGATAAGGTATATTATTGGGAGATGGCTGCAAGAAAACCCGATTCAGATGAGGAGGATGAAGTTAGATTTCATGAATTTGAAGAGGGAATAGAAGATAAAAATGCACCTATGGATGAGACAGTCACAACATTAAATGATGTCATAAGGGACTTAGAAAGAAAGATTCTGGGTGAAAAAATAGACTTTGACGAAGTACATCCCAAGCAAAAATATGTTAAAAAATGGATTATGAAACTGCTTGAGGGATACCCCAATAAGGATGATGACTCTGCAACATATCTGTTGGATGCCTTTAGAGCCTCATTATATTCCCGTTCTAAAGAGAGGGAAAGACTCATTGTAGGGTTAGTTCTAGCGAAAGGGTTGCTTCTTATTATACATTCTAAAAAAGACCCATCTATAGCAGAATATAAAGGAGAAATATTTCCAGCAAAGTTAATAATACATCCTAAGAACATTCTGAGAGCTGCCATAATAAAAAAGGATGGCACAAAATTTGTATTTGAGGCCTATGAATATAGCAGGAAATGGAGTAAGGGCCATGCTGAATTCTGGCAAATTGACCCATCGTATATTTCATGGGAGTCTTTAGGAGATGTTGTATTGGTCATTAAACTAGACAATTTCGATTATCCTATACAATTACCATTAGATCCTGAGAATATAATAGATATGGCAAAAAATGGATACATATCTAAAAGTGGACGAATAAGACTAGGTAGAGACGAAGGTTGGATTAAGCATGTGGATGTTATTAGAAGAAAAATGTCTTTTATAGAGTTTTATGATTTCTATGTCACCCAACGGGAGAAACTAACGAGATACAGAGAGTTGTTTAAAAGGATTATAAATCCTCACTCTCTGTTTGCATATGGGGCTGAAAAAAGATATAAGTACATTGAAGATGAGGGAAAGATATATGAAATAACGCCAGAAGGAGAGAAAGTATTAGAGAAGAAGGAGCACTCAACATATACTATTTGCTTTTTCACTACAGCATATCCTGTGGTGAAAATGAAAAATGAATTCATATATAAATTTGTGAGTTCTATATTTGAGGATAAACCCATGTCTATATGGCACGCAGGAGAAGATAGTTCAGATGAACCTTTTAAAATAGGTGGACTAGAAGTGTATAATATTATCGAAGTACCACGAAAAGTGAATGAATTGTCAAAAGCTATACTGGAGTTCTATAGAGACTCATCAAGTAAAAAAGAGAGAAGTATACTACAGTTAATACTTTCGGAAATTTGGAAAGAAAACATAAGAAACAAGCATTTTGGAGCATTATTTGAATACATGATTTCCGATTGCATAATTCCTGAAATAAATTATCATTTTAAGCACAGCGGATTGATGACTACGGAAAAGCTAATAGATTTCAAATCTGCTGACAGTAAGAATATTCTCTCACCAAATAAATTCGTGAATAAATCATTAATACCCCTTATACAAAGGTATACCCAAGGAGACGAACCACAGAGATTAGCAATACTTTATGGAGTTGGTGACCATGGAAAAATACAACCCATTTACAACCTAAAGAGTGATATTATTACGGCTATTGTTGATTTAGCGAACAAAGAACTATCCAATGACCCAATAAAAATAAAGGCGTTCCCAATACCATTTGGTAACGATGGTGGGGTAATTCTAATGATATTAATAATTCCAGAAGGAGGTGATGAAAATAGGAGAGATGTATGAGGGAAAATTCAAAGTTTATGCAGCACTTCATGAGGAAAGCAAAGAAGGTTGGGTTTGGATATCTCCACTAAACGGCATTGAAAATAAAAAATGGAGAGTAATAAAGATTATAAGGCCAGATAATAAGAAAAAAATTGTAGTTGAGAAGAGGGTTATTGACGAAAATTTTGTAAATATTTACAATGAAAGGGAACATACAAAAAGCGACTTAGATAAAGAAAAAGATACTAAAAGCATTGTAATGAACTACAATTATAGAACTTTGTTAGGAGTCTCTACCGGAGAGACGGTGAATCTGAAAATAAAAAAGGCAAATATGTGGGATAAATTGTGGGTAGCTTCTTCACAGCATCCCAATATCTTTGTTAAATACTCCATAAGATTAGGGTTGATATCTGTAGCTTTAGGTGCTATTAGTATGATAATTTCACTTATTAAACTAAAATAAATTATATTATAGTAACTAAATATTATTCTTTTATATCCTCTTGATTTTCTTTATTTTAGATCCTTCTCGTTTATGACATTTACTTAGTTCATATTTCTTAAGGCTAACCAAAGTAAAAATCTCTGTAACCCGCTTTTAGATAATAAAGAAATTGCAGCATTAAGTTCTGTATATAACTCTTGAACCAATTTTTTGTAATCGATAATCTCATGCTCATAGTATACCTCTTTAGCAATACAGTAGGCATATTTCTCTCTCAGTTCAATGTATTTCTCCGCATCCTCCTTAGCTTCGAACAGTGCTACCAGGTACTGATCTGCGAATTTTAAGAAAGCTTTTGGATCTTCTTTGTATTTCTCTATCTCTTCGTACCATCGTGCTGGAGCTATCTTCGCAATTTGCAGAATCATAAATAGCGTTGATATACCAAGCTCTTCGATGATCTCCGTTAGCCACTCCTGCCTCTTCGCTATCTGCATCACTTGTGCTGCGAACGCCTTATCATACTGTTTTTTCACCTCTGCCATACGTGGGGCACTTAGCCCTCCTTCCATCTTATGTATTTCCTCCGTAACTTCCTTATCTTCTTTTCTTCTTCTATTCTTCTCATCCTTTGGGGAGTAAATCCTGCCGTGTATGTGTTGTATCTCTGCAGCGATTGCATCTCTCAGCCTATCGAACTCCTGCCTTGAGATATCCTCAACTTTCACAACTTCTGAGATTCCCTTATCGTTTATGAAGTAGAAGTATCCTGTTCTGTTCTTCTCTTTGTATACTGGCGATTGTCTGAAAATCATCCTCTCTGCAAGATAATACAGCCTCTGAATGCTGTCTTCTTTGGAATCTTTATTTTGTTTGGTATTTTTGATATCTTTATCATCCATATTAATTTACATGCTTTACAAGTATTTAAAAGTTTCGGAGGAGTTTGTTAAGAAGTTCATGCAAATGAGTATTAAGGTTTGGAACTAGTTTCGAAAAATATGGTGAAAACCCGTGCAACCTTATATTTCTATTTTAAATTTTTGAAAAAGTTTCGAAAAGTTTCGACATTTGCATCTGTTGTTCGATACTCTGTGGAAAATGTGTGCTACTCTATTTTTCCTTGCAAGAGGTTTCGAAAGTTTCGATGGTTTCGACGCATTTATTTCGAAACTTTAGGGAGTATAAGCAGTAAAACCTCTCTAAATAATAGAGGTATATATAGAGCACATAGGAGCCCTCAGGAGGGTAGTTAAGGGATGTTAATTCCCCTAAATTGATGCTAAACAGGGATGATAATCGGGGATTCAAGGGTCATAATGGCCTTCAAAGTGAAGCATCTAATTAGGTGAAGGAGTATGATGAAGTTGCATGATTCTTTCATGTAGTTTCGGAAAATATACCTTCGAAACCTTTGAAACTCGAAAAAGTTGAAAAACCTGGAGTAAAAACCACGATCCGATCAGTTTTTCCGAGTGCCCAGAGTGATGGAGTTATGACCAGCAAAAAGATTATAATTCACAAGGCAATGCGGATAAGGAGCAGGGGTTACCGAGCCAGGTCAAAGGTGCGGGATTTAGGGTCCCGTCCCGTAGGGGTTCGAGGGTTCGAATCCCTCCCCCTGCATTTCTCAGGTTTTCATCATTCATATGAGATATTTCGAGATTTATGATGACTTTGGCATTGCTATTTTTCAACTACACATTAATTTTAACCCGACTAAAATTAAACTGCAGTTCAATTTTAGTAAGGTTGATATACCATGAGCTCAATATCACCACCATGTATGTTCACAGAATCATAGAAGACAAATTTCTGAAAATTGCGGAGCGGTATCCTGTGGTTGCGCTTGTAGGACCACGGCAGGCGGGTAAGACCACCATGCTTAAGCAGTTAATGAAGAGATATAATGCTTCGTATGTTCTCTTCGATGATCCAGATGCTAGGAGATTGTTTGACGAAGACATCAAGAAATTCATGGTGCAGTACATGGAGGGATACGATCTCACAGTTCTGGATGAGATTCAGTACTGCAAAGACGCAGGTTCTAAACTCAAATATCTCGCAGATACAGGCCATAGAATCTGGGTGACCTCCTCTTCAGAAATTCTACTGAGCAAGGATATCCTTTCCTATCTCGTTGGACGTGTTGGAATCCTGCGGCTCTATCCCTTCAACATCCACGAATTCATAAGGGCAAAGGGCTATCGCGTAGTGGACGATGAGATAATTAGAAGGGCAATATGGGAACATGCCCTCTACGGGGGATTCCCTCGGGTTGTGCTTGAAGATAGCGTGGAGATGAAAAAGGAGTATCTGAAGAATCTCCACGAAACCATGATTATGAAGGATGTTACGAGGACGTTCTCCATAGATGACATAGGTGCCATTGAAAGATTCTCAAGGTATATTGCAATTAACAGCGGAGCATTGTTCTCCTATACAAATGCTTCCAATATCATTGGTGTGTCTTATCAAACTGTGAGAAAGTACCTTGACGCTATGGTTAAAAGCCAAATCGTTTTGGAAGTTCCTCCGTTTTTCACCAACAGGACGAAGGAGATAAGCAAGCAGCCCAAGGTTTATTTCCTAGATTCAGGATTGAGGAACTCTGTAGCTGGGGTATATCCTGTGAACTTGAGCGGGGAATTATTTGAAAACTATGTTTTCTCCGAACTTGTTAAGACAGGTTTTGTTCCCAAATACTGGAGAACCAAGGCAAAGGCGGAAGTGGACTTCGTGGTTGAAAAAAATGGGAAGATAATACCTATAGAGGTAAAGCTCCATGCCTCTCCAGAAAAAGTGGAGCGCGGTTTGAGAGCCTTCATAGAGAAATACTCACCTGAAATCGCGGTAGTCGTTACCTACCTGGGAGAGAAGGGGGAGCGAAGGATAGGCAATACAGATGTGATGTTTGGAGACCTAATGGAGCTACATAATATGCTGGCCCAGGTATGATCTTACATGTCCTCCCGGATATAACGGGCTACTTTATGAATTCTTATTTCTGTAGTAAAGTCTCCATATGATTGGATCGGCATCATTCCCGCATGTACGGACAAATAAAATCGCGAATGTAAGAATCTATCGTAGAATCTATGTCGGCGAGGCTGCTGAAATAGGAGGGTGACAGTTCGTAAAAACATATAAATAGAGGCGCGAGAAGAGGTTCCCTATGTCAATCCAGCTTACGGAAGCACGAGTGAAGATTAGCGCGGATAAATATTGGTATGGAGGCGTAGTAAAGGATATAGATTTTTCAGGCCTTCTTCTGGAGGATGAAAGCTAATTTAGCATTTTGGTATATCCATTCTTTTGTGATGCCTTCTAATATTCTGTGTTAAAGAGGAATAGAATGCTCAATATTAAATTTGCTCTATATTGTTGTAGCTGCATTGATTTGGACTACATGCTTAAATAATTTTATTCCATGAAGTCATTCCATAAACCCATGAGGCGATTCATATGGTGGAATCGGATGTTAAATGGGAAGATGGAAAAATAGTCTGCGTACTTCCTATAACTTTGCCTACAAGCCACATTAGAGTAAAAAGAAACGATGAGCCAGTAGCAGTAAGAAAATATAAAATAGAGGAGGGAGATGTATTAGAATGGCAAATATCTTATTATAAAGAGGGTAGAGGATTAATTGAGGCAGGAAAAATGTTAATGATAGCATATGCTCATAGGCTAATTAATAAGAATCAATTAACTGAGTTGATAGATTATATAAATAATGTCCCCATCTTGTTTGAGGAAGGATTTAAAATTTTTAAAAGAAAAACTGTAGAGAAATTTCTAGGCGAATTTGAAGTTATGTATAGAGAAGTGCCAATAATTCATAAAAACTTAGATAATGGATGCTTCTTAGAGGCAGAACTTAAACATAAACAAAAAGCTGTTGGATATCAGCCTATGCTGTATGTTTTTATTCCTGTTAAAAATGTTATCTCCACCAGCTTAACAAATTCTATAGTTGGTAGAAAAGCAATGAAAAAAGAGGTTGTTAAATGGTATCCGACAAGTAGAGATGTTATTGAGATAATTAAAACTTTTGGAATTCTATCTAAAAAACATAATAGAGATATTCTCAGAATCATTAAGCAAATAGAGAAGGATTTGGGATGATAGGTTATGATAATATATTTAGGATAATATATTTAATACTATTTTAAGTTTATTTTAAAGTTTAGAATATCTCTTTTTTTAATTGATTTACTTCCTACTCTAAATGTTATATTTTTAAAATAGTTTTGATTTTCATTTAAAATTTTACAGATTTTTTCTTTAATCTCTTTATTATTATTATACTCTTCTTTAAATGCAAATACATAAAACATATCATTCAAAATATCTTTCTTAATATTTATCAGTCCTGCTCTTCCAACACTAGCATTACCTACTCTAACCACCGCCAGGTAATAATCTTTTACATTCTCCTCATCAGGTATTTTAGTCCTTTCTAGTATATTTGATCCTGATATATTATTTTTAATATATGATTTTTTATATTTAACAGGTCTATCAGATAAAAATTTAGAAAGCGACTCACCATCTAAATTGTTATGCTTCTTATATAGGTATGACTTAGGTATGAGTTCATCGGTTAATATTTTGGAGATATTTAAAACAACTTTCATTTTTTCTTCATTCTCATATATAAGAATTACTTTATCTCGATACTCCTCAATATTAGTAAATATCCCAAATCCACAGGGAATTGGTTCATCTACCCATTTTTTATCATTTTGATAGACTATGATGGTTCTAAGTTTTTTTATAATCATTTTCTTAGTTTCCAGATTTTTTCCTTCTATAAAGAAAGATATAGGTAAAACAAATCCAATCGCAGAATTTTCATCTTTTAAATGTTTAAGGGATTTTAATATAAATGCATTTTCCATACGAATTTTATTTCTTTTTAATAAATCTCTAGGTAAATAGTTTCCAGGATGTAATGGGCTTAAAAAATACTTTTTAGGATAAAAATAACTCTCTTTAACATTGTACTTTGTGAAAGGTGGGTTACCTACAATCAAGTCAAATTTTTTATCTAATGGATAAAGAAAGAAATCTTGGGGCGTATTCGTAAACGCAGGGTCTATTTCGCACCCTTCTATATTTTTAAATCCTTTTTCTCTTAAAACTTTTATAAAGTTACCAGTTCCAAATGAGGGTTCAAGTATTCTAATATTTTTGTCATACTTCTTAAACTCTAAAATTAAATCAATAACCTTTCTAACGATTTCTTCACGTGTGAAATATTGCCCTAATATATATTTTTTCTCGTTCATTATTGCCACTCCTCAATCCCACTGATATTTATTAATCTTTTTTTTGCTATTTCAACATATTTTTTATTTATTTCAAACCCTATGAAAAATCTACGTAATAACTTACAAGCTACAACTATACTACCACTACCTACAAATGGATCTAAAACCAGAGCTTCTTCATGGGTAAACATTCTCAAAATTTTTATTATTAAGTGCTTGGGCTTAGGTGACGGATGAGCTATGAATCCTTCATCAGGTTCTATCATCTTTGTTCCGCGTATATGCTCAAATAGATCTTTATCAGGGTGTTCAATCTTGGGATTCCCCTTTTTAAATATTAAAATAGACATATACTTGGTTGTTCCTATAGGAGATTTAACTCTTGCTCTTGGTGAATAAAATATTATTTGCCAGAAATATGTAAAAGGATTATTTATAAAAGCATAGGGCAAAAATTTAGTACTAAAGAAAGTGATAAACCAACTATCTTTTTTAAGAACTCTATAAAGCTCTGGTAATATTCCGTAGTATGTATCTAAACTGTTATCACCTTCAAATCGTCCTTTCTGAAGCCCATAAGGTGGATCGGTAATCACTATGTCAATACTCTCATCTGGAATATATTTTATTAGCTCTAAAGCATCACCTACAATAACGTTATTTATAAAATCTTGGGGAAATCTTAAATTCTTTAAACTATTTGCTTCTCTCATAATTATCTACCTCTTTTAATAATTTAGATTTTAATGTGGTGGAAATAAAAGATTTTTCCACCAACCACGCCATAACTATGTTTCTAACTACCTCAGAATCTGTAATTCCCATTTCTCCCTTTAATTTTTTAATTAGATTCCATTGCTCATCAGTAAAGGTGACCTGTATTCTTTTCATATATCACACCTCTTAAACACATATATGTGTCGTTAATGTGTTCAACTATAAAAGATTTTTGCTATCCATAATAGTTGTAGTATTCCAAAATAATTTAATCTCCTACAGATATGTCGAAACATAATATTTAAATAGTTGTGTATCATGTGATATTTTGTATGTATCTAAAATCCCTAAACGAAAGATATGCATATGGAGTGCTGCTGCGACTTGCAGAGAATCCAACGGGAATGATGTTTAGTGAGCTTTCAGATGAGGTAAAGAACCCCTACACGAGGGAGAAAATTCTGAAAGTTCTAGAGGCTGACGGGCTAATACGCATGAAGGAGCGCATGGACCGGGGCAGGAAGCAATATCTCATTGCCCTTACAGAGAAAGGAAAGAGGGTTGCGGAGCTTTTGAAGAAGGTAGACATGATGGGCATAAAGCGAGGTAAGTTTGATCCGTGCCATGCGAATTTCATATCAAAGGTAAGGGAGTTGGAAGATGCATTTTCCAGGGAGAAGTTTGTCTCCTTTGACTGCGAAGGGAGGAATATCAAGATAACGGGAAGGGAGCTGCTAGACATGATTTGGAGCTGGGTTATATACAGCTTTCTGGGCATATACAACAGAAGAACATACGAAATAATGAAGAATGTGGAGGATAAACAGGTGGTGGGGCTTCGCTCAAATATAATAGACCTGCTGGGATATGCAAAGGATGGATGGGTTGCACACCTTGGAATTATGGCAGAGGCGATAAGAAAGTATATGGATGGGAAGGTAAAGGCGGATGCTATTAACAAAATGCTCCGAAGAGCCACAGAAATCATAAACCATTTTGAAAAAATCCTGGGAGAGATGCTCCACTGTAAAGGATTCAAGGTAGTTCCCGCCATCATGGAGGAACTGCAATCTGAATACTTTGAGTCAGGGCTTATGTTACTGGTGGAATATCCCGAGTCCGAGTTGAGTCATACCACGGTAAAGAGCTGGGCAAGTGGGGCATGTGAGAAGTGGAGTAACAGGGAAAAGAAGCCCTGGAGTACACTCCTTAAAAATGCGGATACCATCTTGATGGCATTTAGCGAAATACCCTTCAACAACGCTGATGCCGTGGAGAAGGAGAAGCTTCAAAAGGCAGAGAGTATGCTCATGGATGTTGTGATGAAAGTTGTGCCTTCAGAGGATTACGACGCTGTTGCCTCAGAGAGAAGAGATGTTGAAAGAATGTTCTGGCTGGGAGACGAGGAGATAGAGGGGGATGAGGAGATGTTCTTTGTGAAGCTTCCAGGGGAGAATCACATAGTTATTACAAAATCGGTTCTGAAGAACCTGGCAGTAGTACTGAACTTCGGAGTGCTGTTGAAGGTGAGAGAAGAATACAGGAGCATTTACGACGATGAGCCGGAGTTTTACCGGGCTTTGATAGACGCCATGGAGAGGCATGAGGCCACACTCAGAGAGACACTGAAAATTCTGAAGAACAAGGGTGTTGTGAGTGATTTCTTTCGCTACATAAAAAGGGAGGTTGAGCTAAAGAACAGCCTTGAAAGGACATGGAGTGTTGAGGTGGATGAGTTTGAGGCAGAACTGATGATTGAGACGCTGTTGAGCTACATAATCACCGCAAGAGACATTTGGGCGGATATAGTGGATTATTTGGACACAGGAGACGTTTCTGATATGTATTATGTGGAACTAACGAGAGTTGCAGAGCAGATTGACGAGTATAAAAAGGAGATAATAGATATAGGAGCCCAGATAGAGAGGGGCATACTAAATCCTGCCCCGCTGTCAGATGAGGAGCGGAAGAAGTTTAGAACATGGTCTAAAAAGTGGAGACGGGAGACAAAGAAGTGGCATGAAGCCGTGGAGGATTTCAGGGAGATAGTGATGAGGCACTACTACGAGGAGGAAAACAAAGTTCTCCAGGAAATGGAGCAGTAGCAATTATCTATAAAACACCAGCCACCGGGGTAATAGTATGCGATGGTAAAGATGGCTTAATATGAGACTCAATTTTTAGTAAGCTTCAAAGGTGGGGCAATTCTTATCCCATCTCCTCGCGCATCCTTTTAATACAGCGAGGAGATATCCATCCATGGCATCTTTAAAGGATGGAAAGCTCAAGCTTGAGTGGGCCAGAGAGCATATGCCCGTGCTGAAAATCATAGCGGAGAGATTCTCGGAGGAGAAGACGTTTAAAGGGCTGCGAATCGGCATGGCGCTGCATGTGGAAGCCAAGACAGGAGTTCTCGCATTGACGCTGCGGGAAAGCGGTGCTAAGGTGCGCCTAGCCTCGTGCAATCCTCTCAGCACCGATGATGATGTGGTAGCCGCGCTGCGCGATCTAGGCATGGAAGTTTACGCGAAGAAGGGAGAGAGCAAGGAAGAGTATTATGATAATCTCTATCGAGTTCTTGAGCTAAATCCAGATATAATAATCGATGATGGTGGAGACCTTACCACGCTTCTGCATACAGAGTTTAAAGATATCGAGGTTTTAGGAGGCAACGAAGAGACCACCACGGGAGTGATAAGATTGAAGAACATGCAGAGGCGCGGAATACTCCGGTTCCCCATGTTTGACGTGAACGATGCACGCATGAAGCATCTTTTTGATAATCGCTACGGCACCGGGCAAAGCACCCTGGACGGGATAATGAGCGCCACAAATCTCACCATTGCAGGCAAGACCGTGGTGGTAGCAGGCTATGGCTGGTGCGGCCGCGGCATAGCTATGCGTATGCGCGGGATGGGCGCCGATGTCATAGTTACCGAGATCGATCCTGTTAAGGCGATAGAGGCGCGCATGGACGGGTTTCGCGTTATGCGCATGATCGACGCGGTCAAGCAGGCAGATTTCGTAGTCACAGCGACAGGTATGAAGGATGTGGTGCGTGACGAGCATTTTCTCGTAGCGAAAGATGGCTGCATATTTGCCAATGCCGGCCACTTTGACAACGAGGTATCGAAAGAAGCATTAGAAAGGCTCAGCGAGGAAAAGAGAGAGGTTCGCAGATTTGTAGAAGAGTATAAAATTGGAGATAAGAAGCTGTATCTTCTTGGAGATGGCAGGCTCATAAACCTCGTTGCTGGCCAGGGTCATCCTGCAGAGATAATGGATATGAGCTTCTCAATTCAAGCGCTGACTGCGGAGCATATTGCGAAGAACCATCATAATCTTGAGCCTAAAGTTTACGCGGTGCCAGACGAGATAGATTATGAGGTTGCGAGACTCAAGCTCAGAAGCATGGGCATAGATATAGACGAGCTCACAGAAGAGCAGAAGAGATATCTGGAAGAGTGGAAAGAGGGAACATAAGGATATGGGTTCGGGTCGTCAAGCTCTCCTCATCGTTCAGAGAGCTCTCCCTTACCGAACCCCAATTCTCTCAAATAAATTTGGAGATAAAAAATTTTCGAGATTAGAATTAATAGGTGGTAATCATCTCCAGCACTCCTTTTCTCCTTGCAAGATAATCCATAGAGAAATAGAAAGCGAGAGATAGCACAAGAAAACACAGGGTAGTGAGGAAGAATAGACCTATGCATAGGTTAAGCGAGAGCTGAGACAGAAAGGGATCGGTTTCTACTCCCAGCACGCTTCTTCTAACTAAAGAGAACCAGTAGGTGGAGGGAAGAAACAATGCAAATTTTGTCAGATATTCTGGCAGCACAGAAAGAGGAAATATAACTCCAGATAGAAGATAGAACAGTCCGGCAAATGCCTCACCTATAGAGCCTCCGTATCTTGCAGTTAAGAGTGTTATGGTGTTGAGAAGCAATCCTGCAGAGACCATAAATATCCAGCCAAATAGGGTAGTGAATATTAAAAGTGGATAATTGAATCTGTAGGGAATGGGGATCAGCAGCCCTAAAAGAAGTAGAAATATGACGGGAAAAACGCTGAGAAGGAACCTTGTGGCGGCTCTGCCCATAAGATAAGAGTAGTAAGATGAGGGTGAGATCATTATATATTTCAAAGTCTGATAATGCTCTCTATCTTCGTGCACTAGCCAGCCAAGATCCATCATCACCTGGCCCAGAATCATGTAGAAAGCGTTGCCTACATAGATGAAAGAAAGAGCCATGGTACCCATAATTCTGCCTGTAACCACGTAATACATGGCTAATAGAAGAAGCGATGCGCCTACAGGCTTGGCTATATTGTATGTAAAAAATGTGATGGGCCTGGTCCAGTTAGCAGTAATCTGATAATCTAACCACATGGCGGTCTTTATGGTTCTTATATGCTCTCTCATCAAAGCCACCTCGTAAGTATTGTACCCTTCGTCTTGCCCAGCAGCTCCATCTTCTTCAAAAATATGCGTGCAAGAATGAGATACACGATGGTGAGCAGTGAGAGTATAAGCAGCTCAATATACGGATTCATAAGCGCGTAGGGCAGCGAAGATGGAAATATCAGCTGTCTCATAGCATCGAGTCCTAAGGTAAGGGGTATTATGGATGCGGCTAGAGCCACATAGCTGCCAAGAGCCTTGATTGGAAAGTTTTGGCCCGATAGGAAATATATGGGCTCTTCAAACAGGCTATTGAGAACCCATGCCTCCCTGCCCCACAGAAGGAAGAGAGAGGAGAACATCATCCCCATAGCGTACATGGCAGCAAGGCATATTAGAAATATTAGAGCGAGGAGAAGAGGATCTGTGATGACCATATGCACATGAAAGAGCCAGGTACCTAAAAGCAAGATGCTTACTGCTCTAGTGGTGGTATTAAACATTCCTCCAAGAGCCATGCCTGCCAAGATGCTCTCCAAGGGAGCCGGAGCCATTATGTAATGCTGCAAATTTCCCGTCTCTTTCTCCCAGTAAAACTGGGATGCCATGCCCCACAGCACATTGAGCCAGTAGGCAGTCATTATACCGCCAAGTATAACAAAGCCTTCAAACTCTGGAGGCGCATGCAGTGCACGATAAACAAACACATAAGCGGAGATGGAAAGAAGTGGAAGAAATATCTCCCAGAACATCCAGGATGGCTCTCTCAGTGCCCCAATCACGCGAGGATATGCACGACCCTTTACCGCTCTTAAAAAGCTCATCATTCTAAACCCCTCCCGGTGAGCTTGAGAAACACGTCCTCCAGGGTCGGCTCTTCCTTGCTCAGATAAGTTATCTTTCCGCCCCTCCTGATAAATCCGTCTACTATATCGCCTATGCTCTCTTCCCTCTCCATGATTATTCTGAGCCTCAATCCATCATCCTCAACGCGGGATATGAAGTTGAGCACTCCTTCAATATTCTTAATCCAAGAAACATCGATCTTGGGGGCTATTCTCAGCAAAAGAGAGAACTCTGAAGATACGCGCTTTTTAAGATTCTCTGCAGTATCAAGCGCGATTATTTTTCCCTCGTTGATTATGGCTATCCTATCGCAAAGCTGTTCAGCCTCGTGCATATAGTGGGTTGTGAGCACCACAGTTCTATCTTCTTTCTCCGTTATCCATCTCTTCACAAAACTCCTTATTTCTCTGGCAACCTCCACATCCAAGCCTAATGTAGGCTCATCGAGAAATATCACCTTTGGATCCGTTAAAAATGCCCTGGCAATATTCATCTTCTGCCGTTGCCCTGTGGATAGATTGCGAACCTTCTTGTTCAGTATATCTTCAAATTTAAGCTCCTTTGCAAGCTCAAGGATCCTGCCCTTTGCTACCCTGCTGGGAATGCCGTAAAATTGTGAGAACATCCATAGATTCTCTTTCACTGTGAGAAGTCCGTAGCCAGAATACTCACCTCCAGATACCATGTTGATTAGGGGCCTTATCTTATCCTCCTCTTTAGCGGTATTGTAGCCGAGAACATACGCCTCTCCCCGGGTGGGAAGAAGAAGCGTGGTGAGAATACGGATGAGTGTGGTCTTGCCGGCACCGTTGGGGCCAAGCAATCCAAATAGCTCTCCTTTTCGAACCTCCAGATTAACATCTTTGAGAGCTTCAACAATACCGTCCCTGCTTTTAAATATGCGCCATACGTTGCGGACTTCAATTGCGTTCACATGCACATATCGAACCTCTATATTTTTATTTCTCCCGCTGTGAGGGGAGCAGCAAGGATAGCAGAGAGCCCAAGAACAGGGAGAATGTAAATATGCCAAATAGAGCAGTGTTGCTGAACGCGCCTTTTATTAGAGGTCCTATTAGTCCGCCAACACGGCCCACAGAGTTTGCAGCGCCCGAGCCTGTGCCCTTCACCTTGGAGGGATAGAGCTCGGGAGTGACCGCGTAAAGCGCGCCCCAGGCACCGAGATCGAAGAAAGAGAGCATTATGGCGCCGAGCACCACTATTCCGCTTCTGAACAGGAACGCTGCCACGGAGGTGAGAAGTATGAATATAAAGAGAACGTATCTGCGTCCAATCTTCTCGATCAGGTACGCTGCCAAGAAATAGCCAGGAATCTGGAAGAGATAGGTGATGAACACGAAAACTCGAGATGCAATGATGGGATAGCTCTCTTTAACTATCTCTGGCAGCCAGGAGAATATGCCGTAATAGCTCATAGCCATTATGAACCATATGCCCCAGAGCACGTAGGTGTGCCGGTACTTTAGAACCATGGCCACGGGAACCCGCTCTCTCTTGGCTGGCGCCGATTCGGGGATGTGCATGCTGAATAGCAGCAGAAGAAGCCAGAGCAGGGATGAGAGATAGTAGTATCTCCACCAGGAGGGCGTGGCTAAGAATATGGAAGCCAGAGACGATAGAATCCAGCCGTAGGTCCAGAAAGAATCTAAGAGCACGACCATTCTGCCCCTAACCTTCTCAGGAGCTTTCTCGCTTACTAACGCGCTGAGTGTGGGAAGGATCATGCCAAACCCTACGCCTGCAAAGAATCGAAGCAGGAGAAAAGCGAGGTAGGTATCTGCGAGGAACATGGCAGCGGTGGCGAGAACTTGAAGCGGGAGTCCAATAATCACAATTTTTCTTCTTCCCAGCTTGTCTGAAAGGTAGCCAAATATGAGAGAGCCAAAGAACCAGCCTATGAGCGTGATGGAAGTGAGCAGCCCCACAAGAAAGTTACCGGAAGGATTGTTCTCAAGATTGAGCGCATTTTTTATGGCAAGGGTTGTGAAGCTCACAACCGCCATATTGTACGCGGAAGAGGCCCAGAAAAGTCCTGGGAGCACGAGGTTCCTGTAGCGCATAGAGCCCATGCTGCAGGGAAACACTTGCCACTATTTTATTTCTTCGAAGACATATTTGCGAAATAGTTTACAAAGAGTTTAAATAAGCGAGTTCTTTAGCCACACCCGTGGAACCTCCAGAGATAGAGTATATTTACAATCTTCGAAGATTTGGAATGAAGATGGATCTGAGCATTATGAGGGAGCTTGCTGCAAAGCTTGGCAATCCCCAGAACGATTTTAAGAGTGTGCATATCACAGGCACAAATGGCAAGGGCTCAGTTTGCGCGTTTCTCTATTCTATATTGAAAAGAAGATACAGCACGGGGCTCTACACCTCACCCCACATATCCAGGTACACGGAGAGAATTATTGTGGATGATAGAGAGATTGAGCTTGATTACGCTATTCAATTTATAAGAGATTGGAGAGAAGAGATTGAAGCTCTTGCCGCACAAAACAGAAACCCTACATTCTTCGAAGTGACCACCATGCTTGCATTCAAATACTTTAGCGAGAGAAATGTGGATTTTGCCGTGGTGGAAGTAGGATTAGGTGGCAGACTGGATGCTACGAATATAATCACGCCTGAGATCTCGGGAATCGTAACCGTGGATCTGGAGCATACAAATATACTGGGAAACACCATCGCTGATATTGCCCGAGAGAAGGCAGGAATAATCAAGCCCAACGTGCCCGTGGTGGTGGGGGAGCAAAAGAAGGAGGCTCTTGAAGTAATAAGAAAGATTGCAGAATCGAAGAATGCTGCGTATCATAACGTGCATGAGGAATGCTCTGTCTCAGATCTCAGCATGGAGCTTCACAGCATGCAATTCAAAGCAGCCACACCTTTGCGCGAATACGAGATTGAACTTCCCCTTGTTGGCAGGCACCAGATAACCAACGCCCTTGTAGCCATAAGAATCGCGGAGATTCTAAGCGAGAATTATACTATAGGGAAAGAAGATATTGTGGAAGGGCTGCGCACAGCCCGATGGCGCGGCAGATTCGAGATAAAGAGAGAGAACCCGCTTCTGATCTTTGACTCGGCGCATAACCCCTCAGCCATGAGGGTTCTTGTAGATACTGTGAAAAGCTTGAATATAGAGCACCCTTTATTCCTCTTCTCCGCGCTATCGGATAAGGATCTGCATGGGATATTCTCAAAGATTCGGGAAGTGACAGATAGAATAATTGTGACGGAGATAGATTATGAGAAGCGAAAAACATCGCTGGATATCTTGGAGAGAAGGGCTAGGGAGTATTTCAGGGAGGTAAAGGCAATAAAGAGTTCCTGTGCTGCACTGCGCCAAGCTCTTGAAAAAGGAGAGGTGATTATAGCCACAGGCTCCATATACCTGCTGGGGGAGCTGGAAGAATGTCTGAGGTCATTGTAGCCTACAAAAGTGAAGAGTTTCTCAAGCTTGTAGAGTCTCTCGGCTATAAGATAATCTCCTCGCTGCAAATAGGAGAGAAGAGAAACGCGAGATACTATATTACGAAGGGCAAGCTTGAAGAGCTGAGGCGGAGAGTAGAGGATTTAAAAGCTGAGCGTGTGATAATTGACGGGGTGCTCAAGTCTTCGCAGTGGTATAACTTAGAGAAGGAGCTAAACGTGCCCGTGGATGATAAAATAAGATTGATCATAGACATATTTGCAGATCGCGCCAAGAGCAAGGAGGCTATGCTGCAGGTAGAATACGCAAGGTTGCAGTATGAGATACCGCACTTGAAGGAGCTGGTGCATCAGGTTAGGCGCGGTGAGCATCCAGGCTGGATGGGCGGCGGAGAATACCAAGTTGCCGATTACTATGAGATGATAAGAAGGAAGATGAGCAGGATAAGGAGAAGCATAGAGAAGCTCAAGGTTCACAGGGAAGAGAGGAGAAAGATGAGAAAAGATGCGGGCTATATACTGGTGGGCATAGCTGGATACACCAATAGCGGCAAGAGCACGCTTCTCAAAGCTCTGAGCGGCAGGGATGTGATAATCGAGGAAAGAATGTTCTCTACCCTGAGCACAAGAACATCCAGGATAGGGAAGGAGAGAATCCTCGTTACGGACACTGTGGGATTCGTGGAAGATATGCCACCCTGGCTCATCAATGCCTTTGAGCCTACACTGGAAGAGATATACAACGCTGATATAGTGCTTCTCCTTCTTGACGGAAGCGATCCCGTGGAGCTCTTTGAAAGAAAGATGAACCTCTCTCTTGATATTCTGGGCTCTAAGGTGAAGGGGAAGATTGTGCCTGTGATAAACAAGATTGATATGGCAGAAGAGTTGCAGGAGAAGATAAAGATCGCAGAGAGCATTGCTGAGCCTGTGCTAATATCTGCCAAAGAAGGGGTGGGGCTCGACACTTTAATAGAGAGAATAAAGAGGGAGGCAGGAATAAGAAGATACTCGCTACGTGTATCCCCTATAAGAAAAGACGTTCTTGAGTTCATTCGTCGTTTTGGAAGAATATTGGAGCTGCATTCAGGAGAAAATATGAGAATCGAGTTTGAGATTCCCCTGGATAAGCTTGAGGCTCTCAAAGCTTTAATGAAGGATAGCTCCACAGGAAACGATGGGGGGTTAATCGAAATATAAGGGTTTTGGTAATCGTGTTGATAAAAAAATCTTTTTCTACTTCCAATACATATCTACCCTTGCTTCGGGTGGAACCATGAGGGCAGAGAACATATTTGAGAGGCATCTGCGGCGAGAAACACTGTTTAAGGGGAATAGAGAGGCCTTGTATCCCGATTATCTTCCAGATTATTTGCCTCACAGGGAGGAGGAGATTGACAGGCTTGCAGAGATTCTCGTAACTGCGCTGAGGGGTGAGAAGCCATCCAATATTCTCATCTACGGTAAGACAGGCACTGGAAAAACAGCAGTTGTGAGATTTGTGGGGCGCGAGCTTAGGAGAGCGCAAGAAGTATATGGAAAGAAGAACGTGGAGTATATATACATCAACTGTGAAACTGTGGATACACCATATTCCGTGCTCCAGAATTTGGGAAACTATTTTATCGAGGAATGGGACGAGAAGATACCGTTCACAGGCTGGCCCCTGGACAAGGTTTTCAGCACAGTAAAGGAGAGGATAGATAGCTGGGGTGGAATCGTCATTGTAGTTCTTGACGAAGTTGACAAGCTTGTGGCCAAGAGCGGCGACGATATACTCTATCAGCTCCTTCTCCTAGATACCGAGATGAAGAACTCCAGGCTCAGCGTTATAGGCATATCCAACGAGCTAAAGTTCACAGATCTCCTAGATCCCAGGGTCAGGAGCAGGCTCACACAGGAGAAGCTCATATTCTCACCCTACAATGCCTATCAGCTTGAGGATATACTGGAGGAGAGGGTGAAGATAGCTGTGAAGGACGGCGTTGTAGATCGTGAAGTGATAAGCACCTGTGCCGCCATTGCAGCGCAGGAGCACGGTGATGCACGTCGTGCCATAGAGCTGCTTCGCATCGCTGTAGAGATGGCAGAGAGGGAAGGGGCTACGAAGGTGGAAGATAGGCATGTGTATCTGGCAAAGAACAAGATAGAGATGGACTGTGTGAGAGAGGCTATAAAAACCCTGCCCCTTCATTCTAAGCTTATCCTGCTTACCGTTGCTCTCAACGACGAGGTGGGAAGAACGCAGCTAACTACCGGGGAAATCTATGATATTTACAAGAATCTATCCCGGAGAGCTGGGTTAACGCCTCTCACGCAGAGAAGGATATCGGACCTCATCTCTGAGATGGATATGCTGGGACTTATAAATGCCAAGGTCAAATCCTTCGGCAGATACGGAAGAACCAAGGTGGTGGAGCTGGCACTGCCCACCATCGAGGTGAAAAACATACTCTTCGAAGACGAGATTATCGAGGGACTTAAAAATGTGAAGGTTACTGCCCAGAAGAAGCTATTCTTCTGATCTTCTTCGCCAGCTCTTAATTTTGCTCCATATCTCCTTTCTATGCGCGCTTATATAGTCTCCTATGAAGGTTAAAGCGAATATACCCAGGATGGAGAGGATCAGATACGTTTTGGTATTAGCGGGTATCTCATTGGTGTTGGTATGCGTAACATAAAGCTTTATGGCTCCAAACCAGGGAATCTCACCCCTGGCTACGCCCTTAATCATATTGTAGCTTACAAGCTTGGGGCATATGGGTATGAAATTTTCGCTATTCTGATCATAGGCCTTGGACCCATAAATTGCGAGATTGTTATCGCCCATAGTAATGAATCCTGCATCCCCAACTACGTTATGATTCAAATTGTTCAGGTCGATCACTATATCTTTGTGGGCATAGCCAGCATCGTCAATCACTATGCTTTGCGGGCTCACGTGTAGCCAGGACGGCGAGAAAGTGAGCTTTATCTCGTTTTGTTGCAAAGCAAGTAACGGCACGGATCTCTTGGCCTGAGTGTATGAATCGTAGAAGCTGAGCTGAATTTGGGGCAGGTATCTTATCTTTACTCCATTGAGATATATGAAGGTTCCTTCCTTTATTTTATTCTCACTGCTGGATATGGATATGCTATTTAGAACATCCTGCGGCACACCCACCCCTAATACGGATAGCTTAGAAGCTTGAATATCTAACTTCTTTCCACATTTTGTAATTTCAAGAGTGATGTTAGCAGCGACACCTCCATTCTCAATCTCGTATGATTTAAGCTTCACATAAATACCAAAATCCTTAGAGTTCCAGCCCCGAAGCTCCCAGTGAGAGCCGCTCCATTTAAGATAAACGATGGCCCTGTGTATTATGGATTTACCTTGATAATTGTAGATTATAACATCCCCGTAGTCTCCATATCTCTCGTAGCCGCTCATGCGACCCTCCACGTAGGTAACCACATCCTCCTCGGAATAGATCTTCTTCACGAGCACAATGTCTCCCGTGTCTATTATGCCAATGTGAGAGCTTTCACCATGCTGCATGCTTCCAGATTCAACAATCACTATTGGAGGCCAGTTCTGGGTATAGGCATAGAGGGATAGAAATATCACGGCAACGATTATTATGGAGATGAGCAAATCCTTCATCGAATCCTTCACAAGCTCCCTGTTTCCTTCATTCATTCTCGCAGATTAAAGGAATGGAAGATAAAAACCTTTTGGAAAAATTTAATTACAAGGCTAAGAATTTACACGCATGGAGAGAA
The DNA here is from genome assembly GCA_026993785.1 of DHVE2 group archaeon. Taxonomy (GTDB): domain Archaea; phylum Thermoplasmatota; class Thermoplasmata; order Thermoplasmatales; family Aciduliprofundaceae; genus S014-41. The sequence continues at coordinate 18,333 of JALWRZ010000008.1, read as the reverse complement.
TTGGCATTATAGGAGGCCTCAGTCCCGAATCCACGCTCTACTATTATGAGAAATTCATAGAGATCTCCCACAGCTTGTTTCCCAGAAACTATTATCCAGAGCTTATCATATACAGTGTGAACTTTAAGGAGTTTCAGGATGCTGATTGGGACACCCGAGCTGAGATTCTTCTCAACGCTGCCATAGCTCTGAAGAATGCGGGTGCTAGAGTAATCGGGATAGCTGCCAACACTCCGCATAAAGTATTTCCCAGAATAGCGGAAAAGATAGATGCAAAGATGGTGAGCATAATAGATGCTGTGGGTGAAGAGGCGAGAAAAAGAGGATTAAAAAAGCTCCTTCTTCTGGGCACAAAAACCACCATGGAGGAGGATTTCTACCGTGAAGGACTCCGGCCGCATGGAGTTAATGCAATTACGCCTCAAGCTGGGGAGAGAGATGAGGTGGATAGGATTATAAGGGAAGAGCTCACGTTTCATAATTTCAGAAGCAAAGAATATCTCGTGGGGCTCATGGAGAATTACACATCACAGGTCGATGGTGTGATTCTCGGATGCACGGAGCTACCCCTCATAATTAAAGAGGGTGATGTATCCATACCCGTTCTTGATTCTTCCACCATTCATATGAGGCGATTGATTCGAGAGGCAGGTGCAGAAATTTAGCTTTTCCATCCATGTATTTGAAACTCCAGCAGCTTCTCTCCTGAAAATTTGAACTCTGCTTCGAATCTAACTCTATTGATAACCAGAGGGAGCCAGTATCTGTCATCTTCCCACATCTCATCGTAGGGTATATCCTGCAGATAGAACCATCGGGGATAGGATTCTTCGCTCTCTCTGGGCTCGCCTTCTATATCTCCAAGAAAGACATGCACGAGCCAGTCTTCTCCGTACACATCATAAAATTTTATCACTCCTATCTTCTCAAGAGCTTTAAGAGCTACGCGCCCCTCCTCCCAGGTTTCACGGCGTGCACATTCTTCAGGGGTTTCTCCGGCACTTAGCTTGCCTCCAAATCCGTTCCACTTACCTTGCCCATGCCCCCTCTTTTTGTAGTTAAGCAGAATCTTGCCGTCGCGGATTATATGAACTATCACCGCCTCTATCATCCCTAAGCCATGACATCCTAAAGCATAAAAATTTTTCAGGAAGAGAGGAACCCCCCATCTATGGCTATCATTGCTCCGGTCATATAGGATGCAAGCTCGGAGACAAGAACCACCACCATGCGCGCAACCTCATCAGGATCGCCAAATCTTCCTAAGGGAAGCCTGTTTCTAAAGTTTATGGCAGTCTTTATAAGATCCACGTTGAGCTTCATCGCAGCTTCGCGCTCAAGCTTCTTCACTCCAGGAGTTTTGATTCCTCCCGGCACTATGGCATTGACCCTGAACCCCATCTTGCCGTATTCCCTGGCCAGGGCCCTTGTTAGGGCTATTACCCCCATCTTGCTCACATCGTAATGAATCAGACCTTTGGCAAAGGGAAGCACTGCCTCGATGGATGCAACGTTGAGTATCGCTCCCCCTTTCTTCCCCCGGCGCCTTATCATCTCCTGGCACATCCAGAACACGGATTTGAAGTTCACCTTGAGAATCTTCTCGAAAAATTCTTCATCAACATCGGTAAAATCTTTGAAAAGGTATATGCCCGCATTGTTTATGAGTATATCCACTCCATCGCCCAGCTCTTCCCAGAGAGCTAGGATCTCCTCCCTTTTAGAAAGATCAACCTTGTGAACGTTTACCTTAACATCAAAGTCACGAAGCTCCGCGGCGATCTTCTTCATTTCCCGGAGATTTATATCCACAAGCTCAAGATCCGCTCCCGCCTCCGCAACTCTGTAAGCTATGGCTCTCCCTATTCCTGCAGCTGCTCCTGTTATCAGGGCCCTTTTTCCCTTCAAGGACAGGAGCTCATTTATGCTTTTCCTCTCCTTTTTGGCCATGCTCAATCCCCCAATGCATTTACCTTTTCCTCTTATTTAAACTCTTCTTCTCACAATCTCCAGGGCTCTCTCTGCAGAGCTGCGATATTCAGGTATATCCAATATTTCGAGGGTCTCTGGAAGGGGTACTCCCAACTCCTCGTCCCAGCCACGAAGCCTGTAAAAAGTTTTTCGTGCTTCAAGAAAATCGTCATAGTTTATGAAAGCAGCATTGCCCTTCGCGGGACCCTCACTCTCTTTCTCCCACCAGCGCGGAGGTATAACATCGTCCTCGGGAGGGTTCATGCCCCCAAGCACATTGTAAATCCTCGCTAGGGTTTCAATTCTCCATCCAAGATTTTTTAAGGTAGCTCCGCTCTCGCCAACTATCACGCTGTAAAATTCTTCCAAATCTTCAAAGCTGTAGGGGAGGAACTTGCAAATACCCAGGGAATCGAAGAGCGCATCCTTATCCCTGCTCTCTATGAGTGAAGGCACAAGCTCTCTCGCAGCTCCATCATTGGGCAAAGAGTGGGGATGTGGCCAGCCACGAAGATGTGATGCACCTATATCCGCAGTTGCGTAGCTGAGCGCATAGGTTCTCCTTCCCCTGGGGTCCCAGGCAGGGGATTCCAGACATTTGACATGCACCGCAAATTCTTCTCCCCTTCCGAGAATCTCGGCGGCTCTTTTCACCCCTTCAGCCAGAACTGCTCCTATGCCTTTTCTCTCTGCCATCATTCTCAAAAGCTTTTCCTCGCCTTCTGCATCTCCAAACCCACCGAGCTCCATACCTATTTCATCCGCAGAAAGAAGGCCGCGATGCACAAGCTCGAATAGCCAGGCTATGACATTTCCAGCGGCGATGCTATCCATGCCCAAATCGTTGGTGAGATGGATGAAATGAGCCACCGCGGGAAAATCGAATACTCCGGTAGCAGTGCCGAGCATGGCTATGCTCTCATATTCAGGTTTGACAAAGAACTCCTCACCTTTGTATTTTACCTTCACATACCTCGCGCACTTTACAGGGCAGGAGCTGCCATGGATATAATCTTCCGGCTCCACCTCGTACTTCTTTATCTCCTCACCTGCAAGCTTAGAGGCAAGTTCCTTCTCAATATAAGGCTTCTGAAAATTGTATGCGGGAGCCATGCCGCTGAATGCTGAGGTAATTAGACCATTGGTAGTTCCATAATTTCGAAGCTCTTTAAGATTCTCCGCTCTCTTATATTCCTCATAGTACCTCTTTTTCATCTCCTCCAGTTTCTCCCCATCATGCAACTCCATGGATGGCTGAGATTTAAGAACCACCACGGCTTTAAGATTCTTGCTTCCCATAACTGCGCCCAACCCCCCACGCCCGGCTGCCCGCTCCTTATCGAAGAGTATGTTTGCGAATCTCACAAGCTTCTCACCTGCAGGACCTATGGCCGCGATGGATGCCTCCCCATACTCTTTCCACAGGGCATCGAAGGTCTCGTAGGCGCCCTTGCCCCAGAGCTTTGAGGCATCCTCAATTCTCACTCTATTCTTCTCCACAAGGAGATATATGGGCTTATCACTTCTTCCCCGCACAATTAATGCGTCCAAACCCGCACGCTTTAGCCATGGGCCAAATCTGTCTCCTGCATAGCTATCATTAATGAGCCCCGTTTGTGGAGACACCGATACCACCGCCACCTTGCTGCTGCCAGGAACCAATCCGCTAAAAGCACCTGGCGCGAATATTAGCTCATTATATTTGCTTAGTGCTCGGGTTCCTGGAGGAACATCATTGTAGATGAAATAATAGCCAAATCCTTTACCACCTACAAATTTTCTTATGATATCCTCCCTTAGTTCTTCCAGTCTCACTTTCCCCTCGCTTAAGTCCACCCTCGCAATCTTGTTATTGTATCCCTTCATCTATCTCACCAGGGCAACTATGGGCAGAAAACTTAAAAATCTTTCTCATCTCAGGATTTCAAATACTCCTCTGAGACATAAACCCCCACCCTCTTTTCCAGGCTCAGGGACTCTATCTTTCCATGGGTGACAAAATACGCGGTTACTTTGAAATTCACGCTGAATATTCCCGGCTTGGGATAGGGATCGATAAGGAGCGACGGGATATATATGCCCACTCCAGTGGTTATATTTACAGCATTCCTTACAGGAGCGAAGGATTTGCCTCGAAAAATGTTCAGATCGCCTGTCAAGTATCCCGGATACATCTCCATATGATCCTTTATCACAGGAGCTTCTGGATATACGGGGATATCAAAATGGTTCCATTCCTCCTTTGGGGTTCTCGGTTCAGAGATATTTATGACAAAGGAACATCCTTCTTTTCCATATCTAAGATAGGAGCCGTTGGATAGGATATCCGTGGTGAAGAAAAACAGGAGGTATCTCTCCGTGTACGTATCGTTGGGTATCATTCTTGGAGTAATATACACATAGGCCCTCACAGTGATTAAGTTACCATAAGCGTCCTTTTTCTCAAAGGAGAAATTCTGAAGAAGTGTGGAGTTTCTGGGAATCGTTATGTTGTATCCCATATCAACGGTATTATACACGATCAAAGGCCTTTCAGGAACTCTTAGAAAATAGATGGCTCCTACCAAATTGATGGAGATAAGAATGATCACGATTATGATGGGAGATATCCTTTTCATCACCAAGGATAAATGAGGTTTTGAATATAAAATTTTAGGCACAGGAATTTATTCCCAAGAGCGGAGAAAACTTTATCTATTTGTAAAGTTTTATGGAAAAAAATCAAATATATTTGAGGTGAAAGGATGAGAGTCCTGGCAGCTGGTTTAATATTTCTCCTCTTTCTGGGAGTGTTTGCTGTGGCAAATTCCCAAGTGGCAGCTTCTCAGGCCAGGGTTACGGTGATAATTTCATTTGGAAATGGAGAAGAGAGAAGCGCAACGGTGGTTCTCCCCCCCGATAATGACACGGCTATAAAGGCCACGGAGCTGGCGTGTCAGAATCTGTCTCTAACGCTCAATTACTCTTGGAGCACCTACGGTGCATGGGTAAATCAAATTGGATGGGAGAAGAACGATTACGCATCCTCTGGATACTACTGGCATCTCCTGGTATGGAGAAACGACAGCTACATATGGGAAGGTAGTATGGTGGGCGCCTCACAACTGCATCTAAAATATGGTGATGTGGTGGCATGGATTTATACGGTGGATGATCCCAGCTGGAATCCCTATAACCTGCCCAAGAGCACTCCTGGCCATTACACTGTTTGGGCTTATCCTAGAGGGAATGAAAATAACAGTGGCGTATCATACGGAGATGTTTATGGAGATGATGTGATATGGAAATTCAAGGGCAACTCTCCCTGGGGGTTCTCATCCACGCCGGTGGTGGGAAATGGAATGATATACGTAGCTGATTCTTCCTCCCTCTACGCCCTGAACTTTAACGGTTCTTTGGTATGGAATAACTCCAAGGGGGCTGCGGGAGGATATGGGATTGCCTCACCTGTGCTTTTTGGTTCCTATGTGATAATAGGCACATCTGACCAGTATATCCGTGCATTTTATGCCCTCAACGGCACTCTGGCCTGGGAAACATACCTGGGAGAGGATATAACATCCTCACCCATAGTGGATATTGTGAACAAGGTTCCCATGGTATTCGCGGCCACCTTCAGCTTTGGCGCTCCCGGGCATGTGTACGCGCTATATCTCCAGAATGGAAGCGTAGCCTGGAAACTGGAGCTTATGGGAAGCAATTACTTCGGCATTCCTGCATCCTATGGGGGAAAGCTCTACATACCCATCGCCGGTATAGAGGATAGCAGCTATACCTGGAACCCGCCTTTCGGGGTCCAATGCATCGCTGAGAATGGAAGCTACGTATGGAACTATACCACCCAGGACTCAATTCGCTCTTCCATCGTCGCCTCCAATGGGAGGATATACTTTGTAACCACGGGTGGAAATCTAACCTTGCTTAGCAAAGATGGTCAGCTTATATGGAGCTACAACATAGGAGAAAGTACATCATCCCCCGCTGTAGTCCGCGGCAAAATATACGTGGGAAATCAGGAAGGGGAAATCTACGCTATTGAAGATGGAGGAAGCTCCCCTCAATTGCTATGGAAAACTAAGGTCGATGGTGCAATTCAAGGCGGAGTGCTTTACGCCTCCGGAAAGATTATTGTATATACGAATACACAGGAAGGTAGCGTATACGTCTTTTCAGAATCTGGAGCATCGCTGTGGAATTTCACACCGCAGCCCTCCAATTACATACTATCCTCCCCCGTCATCGGAGATTCCCTCCTTCTCGTAGCCTCCAATAATGGGTATCTATATGCGTTAAGTCGCAACAACACACTCCCGCAAATAGGAAATGTTAAGGTTAGCAATGCTGTGACAAATGCCACTATAAGAGTATCTTTCACCTCTCCCGAGGGATATCAGGCTATCCTCTATTACAGAAACACCACCGGAGATAAGTACCACGCCGTCTGGATGAGCTATGAAAACGGAGAATATGTTGGGTATATCCCACCTCAGAAGGAGGGAAATCTCTACTTCTACATAACACTGGTAAATTCCACAGGCATCGAGAGAACCACAGGAATAAGTGAGGTGCCGGTAATCAACCCTATCCCGGAGCTGGAGCTCCTGGCAATACCGATTCTCTTTCTCGCCCTAATTATTATGAGAAGTAGAGCTCGGAGCTGATTCGGGGAATCATAGCCATAAGAACCGCCTGTGCGTTGAACTCAGAGCGATCGATCAGTCCCTTGCTGAGATAGCCAATGGCGCCCATCTTTTTCTTTATATCCTTAATTCCTGAGAGTATTTCCATGGCTTCGCCGATTTCCATACCTCTTTTCACCATCTCTATTATCTTGGGAGGATATACAAAGCCTCCCGAATAACCATAGGTTACCCGAGAGTACTTATCCACGATCACGCAGAATGCCTTATCAAAGTATTCCTCCACTTCCTCGTTCCAGAAAAGCCCCGCTTCTATGCCAACCCCGTAATCCCGATCTCCCAGAGCCTTCTTGGCCCTGTTAATGGCGCCTTTCACAGTTTGCTCTTCAAAGGGCTGCGGTGGTACTTCCGGATCCACCTCTACTGCTTCGAAAATAATCTTACCGGGAATTATTTTTCTGAATATACTTTCAACAGCCTTTATTTTAGATGGGTTCGTAGAGCCTATGCCTACACGAAGCGGCTTCAATCTCTTTCCCTCGGTATCTATTTCTCCGCTTCTTATCCTTGAGGATGAGATGGGAAGAAGATCCTCCCCGATTACAAGGGGTATTTCCAAAATCTCCATTCTTTTCATACCTCTCTCTTCCCTGAGCCTGTTTATCTCCTCTGCCGTCTTCCTTGTTTCCGGAGAAACCACAATTATATCGAAATCCTCTTCCAACGTTGGCCCATATTTATCGTGAATTTCCACAATCTCGTATTTCTTTCCGAAGCCCCTCACAAAATTCTCCACCGCTTTTCTTCTTTCTTTAAAACTTTTGGTGCATTCTCTCTTAAAATCGTCAGAGGTCACACCTATTAAAACGTAGTCTCCCATCTCAAAGGCTTTTTTCAGCAGTTCCCTATGACCGCGATGAAGATACTCGAATGTACCGCCTACCACAACCCTCTTCATTTTCCTCCAAACCCACCACTTATCAAGAGGATCAGTAGCAGTATTCCTATGAAAAGAAGCCAGATGTACGTAATCTGCTTCTTCCTCTTCACGGCCCTGTTCCATTCATCCTCGCATTTTTTAGAGCAGAAATCCTTATCCGGAGGAATGGCGATACCGCAATTAAGGCAGTGCTTGTGGGGCTGAACCTCCTTCACCTCTTTTCTCAACGCCTCAATCTCCAGTTTCAGCCCCTCAATCTCATTTTGAAGATCTTCCAGGTTGACCATGCTTCTCATGAAGAAATGAAAGGATTTATAATCATCGGTCAAAGAGTATTGGAACCCCAGATGAAGAGAATTTATTAAAGATTTCTCGCCTCCTTGTTTGCAGACCCAGTGAATCTCTTTTCCTATGAGGACGAATCATCTTTTAGAGAAATATGAAAAGCAACGATCTCTACGCACTTCCAAAGATTAGGCGCTCCCAAAATAAGAAGGGAAGGGGAAAATCTGATAAATGATTTATATCAAATCCACATTGTCGTTTCAATGCTTAAGGTCGTGAATCTAACAGTGATCCGGGATGGAAGAGAGATCCTGAAGAACGTGAATCTTGAGATGCACGCAGCTGAAATCCATCTTTTACTGGGCGTAAATGGCTCTGGAAAAACCACTCTGGCTCAGGCAATAATGGGCATATATTCTTACGAGGGAAACATATTTTTTGAAGGAAAAAATATAGACTCCCTGAGTGTGTGGGAGCGAGCAAGATTGGGCATCACGCTAGCCTTTCAGGAGCCTGCAAGATTCGAGGGTTTGCTTGTAAAGGATTATCTCATGATCAGCGCTAGGAACAAAAGCATGGGTAATCTGGAAAACGTCATCAAAATGGTGGGATTGCCCAGAAGTATACTATTCCACGAGATAGGCGAGAATTTGAGCGGGGGTGAGAGAAAGAGAATCGAACTTGCGGCGGTGATATTAATGCAACCTAAACTTGCAATTCTTGATGAGCCCGATAGTGGCATAGATATGCTCTCCTTCAAGCTTATCTCAGAGGTCATAAAAAAGATGAAAGAGCTTGGCACAGGGGTGCTGCTCATAACCCACAGCGAAGACATGATAGACATCGCAGATACGGCCACCATTCTCTGCTCTGGAAAAGTGATCGCCTCAGGTCCCAGAGATGAGGTAAAAAAGCTCTTCAAATACTCTCCCTGCCCCCTTAAGAGGTGAGGAATTTGGATGAGATTATTAAGAAAGAATTTGAGTCACTGGTTAAATATTACGAATCCTCTGGAGGCAACTCCAGAGCCCTATTCTCTAAGGATTATGCGTCTATGGTTATCAATGGTAATAGGGTGCTGGCAAAAAACAGCACGCGGGGAATATTGATATCCACCAGGAGAATAAAAGACGGCGTGAGTGCAAAAATCGTGATAAAGGAGGGTTTTAGGACAAAATATCCCGTGCACCTGTGTTTCGGCATGCTGCCCCGGGAAGGAAAGCAGAGAATAAAAACCAAGATAATTGCAGGTGCTGGGAGTGATGTGAAATTTGTGGCCCACTGCATATTCCCCAATGCCCAGAAGATTGAGCATGTAATGGATGCGGAGGTCTTTGTTGGCAAAGATGCGAAAATAGAGTATGAGGAAACTCATTATCACGGAAAGAGCGGTGGTGTGATCGTGATTCCCAAAACCAGGGCGTATGTGGAGGAAGGAGGCGAATACACCTCCTCTTTCGTAGTAAAGAGTGGAAGAGCAGGTCTAATAAATATAGATTTCGAGGTGCATTTGAGTAACAGAGCTAAGAGCACCCTTATCTCAAAGATTTACGGAAAGGAGGACGATGAAATAAGGGCCAGAGAGAGCATAATACTGGAAGGAGATTACTCTGTAGGGCTAATAAAAACACGGATGGCTTTAAAAGATAGGGCGAGGAGTAGAGTGATCGGGAAGACCATAGGGCTGGGAAATTATTCTAGGGGCCATGTGGACTGCACAGAGATAATAATGGATGATGCATATGCAGAGGCTTCGCCTGTTGTAATTGCAAAAAATCCCAGGGCGAAAGTAACCCACGAGGCAGCCATAGGAAGTGTGGATAAAAAGCAGCTCATAACCCTTATGGCCCGGGGGTTAAGCGAGGAACAGGCTATCGAGATAATAGTGCAGGGATTACTTAAATGAAACTTTCCGCGGGCAATATTTTACCTTGCAGAAGCTGCACACAATCTTCTTTTTATCCATCTCAGAGGTATGCAGAGTAAGTGAGTCCACGCCCTCTATATCTCTTATCTCTCCCACAACCTCCATATTTATAGGTTTTTCAAAAATTATGGAAATTCGACTATGATCCACGAGCTCCCTCTCACCAATGATCTGCCTGATCTCGCAGGATCTCTCGCTTATTATTCTAAAAATTTTCTCCAGCGCGCATCCAAACTTGCCCTTTTTGAATGTGATCTCGAGCACTTCCCATCCCATGATGGGCGCCACATCCACTAAGCTCATATGCGGCTTAATCCTCTCAAATATGCTTCTAAGCTCATAGGTTTTCTCTATGTAATCTATTGTGTGATACACAATTTTCCTGTTCACACCCGCAGCTTCGGCCACGGCATTAATTGGAATGTCCACATCCCCTAAATAAAGTTTGGAATCCTTCACCGAAATTCCTAGGGTCACTAAAAGCTCCGCAACTTTTTTCCTGGCTGGGAAATTTTTAAAGTACTCCTCAATAATAAGAAGCATAAAAAAGGAAAGGATGAGGGGGTAATAAATTTATCGCTTTACTCAAGCTGCTCCATGCTTATGCAGCTGACAGGGCAGGAATCCACAGCCTCCTTAACGCAATCGTAGAGGTCGTCGCCTATTTCTTCCTTAATCACCACGCTCTTTCCTTCATCGTCCATCTCGAAGACATCCGGACAGAGGCTGGCGCAGATTCCATCTCCTATGCAAGCATCCCTATCTACCGTGACTTTCCACTTTCCCATTTTTATCACCGATGCGGGAATTGATAGAAAATATAAAAATTTTAGCCTCTCATCACCATTTTCTCCACCGAATTCTTTATAAATGTATTCCTAATATCTCCCTGAGTAGGGCGCGTGGCCTAGCATGGATAGGGCGCTGGCCTTCTAAGTCAGTGATCGCGGGTTCAAATCCCGCCGCGCCCGTTATTTTCAAAGTAGTTTTTTCACCTCTTCCACAAGGTCTCTAAGATCTGGATGCACGTATTCACCGTTCTCAATTATTTTCTCTCCGTCACCCTCTAAGGTGGGAGAGAGGCATATGCCATCTGTGTGGCTCTTAGCCGCTCCAAATTTCCCTCCAAAATCTTCCGCCTGGTTACCCAGGCCCCATTCAACGACGCCCCAGACCCTCTCATCCTCCAAGATATTTCCTGTCAATTTTGCTCCGGGATTGCAACCATAGGATATGTGGGCAATGTTGAACATATTTGGATCCTTGAAACTTTTGAGCCAGCTTTCAAATACCCTTGCCTCCTGCTTTCCTCGTATATTTTTAACCACACCTTCTTCAACATCCATTATTATGGGATCCTTCAAGAGTCCAAGTTCTGCGGGGGGCCAAACTGAGCCATCGAAAACAAGAACGCCATTTATGCTTTCCTCTACCGGTGCCCAATCCACCTGGCCAAACAGCATATACCCACCAGGTCCATTTACCTCACCTTCCATAAATATGGGCCTGGATGGATCGTTCTCAAAATAAAGATCCGTGCCTGCCGGCGTGGTTAGATGCATCTTTCTCGTTTTTCTTGTGATTTCCCCCAGAACCCTCTGGAACTCCAGAAGCTTTGGGACATTCACCCTTGTGATGTTCCTGACCATCATATCCTTATCCATTCCCACTAGACATATATATCTCACCCTCTTCTCTCGCATAACATTGTCCCATGGGGTGGAGTAAAGAAGCCAGCTCTTGTTGTATTCGATCCATACGTCCCCATGCTTTAACGCATTCTCCAGGGGCCCCATGGGAAGATATGGGTCTGCCGCTTTTCCCACATGCGGAGGCATGGGATACCACAGCACTAAAGGCTTCGCTTTAAGCAGCTTGGCCGCCTGCGCCGTGGCTTCTACCACATCCATATCTGCACCGCTATCGGCAGTGATTACCACACTTTCTCCCTTTTCCATCTTCATAACATCCTTCAGAAGCTTATACGCACCATCTAGAACTTCCGGGGATAATTTGTGCATCATACCTTCACCTCCCCCACATATTGGGAATTTAATATTTAAATTTTTTCAAGATTTTTCTTCAATTTTTCAAATTTTAAATTCATAAATTTTAAATTTGCCTGCAAAAATTTCCCCGGATGAGATAAAACTCTCATTGTTAGTGGGTAAGATTTATATTTCAGTTTAAATTACCCTGGATTGGTGTCACAATGAAACGGAGTTCAAGGCACTGGAAAAAACGAGGAAAAATGCGATGGAAGTGGAGAAAGAAGCGAATGCGCCGCCTTATGAGACAGAGGAGAGCAAATAAGCGCTGATTTTTGAGGAACTATTCAGTAATGTTCTTTATATCCACATGAACAAAGGCGGCATCCACTGAATCTATGTCTTCCACTTTTCTTTTCACCTCCTCGCTTATGTCATGTGCCTCCTTCAATGTTAATTCCTGTGGAACTTCTATGTGAAGCTCAACATGTAGTTTATTTCCCACATAGTGAGCCTTAAGATCATGTATTCCCATTACCTGGGATACACTCAACGCCATTCTCCTTATTTTCTCATAGACTTCCATAGAGGGTGCGCGCCCTGTTAGATACCCAACGTTCTTAAGCATTATCTCCAAAGCCACCTTTGTGAGAAATAGAGCCACAACAATACCAGCAATAGAATCCCCATATATGAACCCAAGTTTCTGTGCCCCCAAACCCGCTAGCACCGCTAGGCTGCTTAAGGCATCGCTACGATGATGATAGGAATCTGCCAAGAGTATCTCATTGCCGTATTTTTTGCCTGTATGGTAAGTGTAACGGAACATAGCCTCCTTTGAAAGTATAGAGATGATGGTTACCAAGAGCATAAGAGAGTTAACCACTATGCTGCGCCCCTCCATAATCCTATAAATTGAGTCTCTCCCAATTTCATAGGCTGCTATAATGAGTGCCTCACCTATAATAAATGCCACTAGTGCTTCAAAGCGCGAATGTCCGAAGGGGTGTCCCTCGTCAGGGGGCTTAGTGGATATTTTAATACCTGTCAGTCCAATGACACTTGTGATAACATCACTTAGAGAATGAATCCCATCTGATACTAGAGCTATGCTCAAGTAAAAGAAACCCACTATCAGCTTGGCTAGCGAAAGAAGTATATTGCCGATGATGCTTACCAACACGGGCCTGTAGATCTCCTTCATTCTCCACTCACTTTTCCGTATCTCTATAAGATTATTAAATCATGTCGTGTGAGAGTTTCACAGATATTTTTCTGGGTTATGGGAATTACCTATCCAAAGAGCAAGATTTATATTTGTGATGAAAATATCCGTCTTGAAAGGGGGCATGGGGTAGTCAGGCATCCTGGTGGGCTCCAGTTAAGATGATGAAAAGCGGGTCGGCTGAAGGATGATGAATAACTGGAGCGCTGACCCGAGGAGAGACCCGCGGACCTGGGTTCGAATCCCAGTGCCCCCACTTTTTACCCAACATTCAAGGCGTTGAATAAAAATAATTTTTTAAGTTCTCTACAGGTTTTATTTGAAAAACCGGGGGCAATTGCCCCCTATAAAGCTTTCGGTTGCCCCCGAACCCAGGTAGTGGGGGCAACTATCACTTTGTTGACCAACCCAACGGGGGCATTTTGTACCCAGGAGGTGAGGTTTTATGAAGAGCTTAGATACTTGAAGCTCATTCATCAACTACTTATCTTAGGAGCATAATCCTATTTATTCGGAAAGTTTATAGTTTTTTATGAGTATAGTTTAAAAATGAGGTGATGTCGATGAGATGTCAATATAAGTATCATCACAACCCTGAAAAACAGTGTCCTTATGAGGCTATAGAAGGTTCTGAATACTGCATATTTCATGTAAAGAAAGAATTTAAAGATTTTCGAAGTTGGGACTTAGAAGAAGCAGATCTGGAAGAAGCCTATTTGGTACGGGCCAAGTTAGATGATGCTAAGCTTACAGGTGCTGCATTAAATTATGCAGAGATGGAAGAAGCCTCCCTTGTTAATGCAGATCTCTCTCACACTAAACTTTTAAAAGCAAATCTTCACAAAGCAAATCTTTTTAAAGCTGATCTTCCGGAGGCAAATCTAATTGAGGCTAATTTAACTGAGGCTAATTTAATTGAAACTAATTTAAGAAACTCAGATATGAGCAAGGTGCATGCGTCTTATGCTATTTTAAGGAATAGTACCTTAGCAAATAGCGATTTAAGTGAGGCACAACTCAATGGTGCTAACTTAGAAACAGATGATCTATCTAATTGTGATTTATCATCTACTAACTTGAAAGGTGCAAATCTTAAAAACACCAAAGCCGTAAATGCTGATTTTTCATACGCTAATTTGGAGAATGCGGATATGAGGGAAATAAACGCTGTGAATGCTGATTTTTCTCATGCAAATCTCCACAATGCGATCTTATCAAAAGCCACACTAAAAGGCGCTGATTTTTCGTACACAGATCTAACTGGAGCAGATTTTTCAGATGCCACTATGGAAGACTGTATCTTCCATGGAACTGATGTTAAAGATATGGAATTGATAAATGCAGGAGTTAGATATGCTCGGGAGTGGGAATACTCGAAGAACCTAATTCCCCTCAAAAATGAGAAGAAGGGTAAAGAATGTGAGAAAAACAGAAATTGGAGAGAGGCGTTTATAGAATTCTCCCATGCTTCGAAAATATACAACGACCTAAGTTACTACTTCAAAGATAGGGGTAGAGGAGGAAAAGAGGATGAGTTCCTTAAGAAAAAATGGAAAATGAATAAAAAAGCAGGAGAGGCGTTTCTCAGATTTAACTCGAGGGATATAAGAGAGGAAGAGAAGAAGTTGCTATTAGATGTGTTTTCACTATCATGGAACTCAAGAAAGAGCTTAAAAATTCTCAAGATTTGGATGTGGCTAAAAATAAAATACTACAATATTTTGGCCTGGGGACTATTTACCGATTTTATGAAGGTTCTTTGGGTTTCAGGAATAGTAATTTTTATATTCTCACTGCTTTATTGGGGTTTCAATTCAGTAACTTCAAGTGTATCCACATCAATAACATTTAAAGAGGCACTATATTTTAGCATTGTAACTTTTACAACTCTGGGATATGGAGATTATTATCCAAAGCATTGTGCAGCATTTCAATATCTTGCAGCTAGTGAAGCCATATTGGGTATGATTCTTATGTCTCTATTTGTAGTTACTCTATACCGTAGAGTTGTTAGATAATCTTTTTAACATCTTCTACAAACTTTTCTAAGTCTTCTAAGGAGAGTTCCCTGCAGGAGTTTGTAATATATTTAGTATCCACATACTTCTTTAAGAACAAATTCTTCGTGAGATGAATTTTATTTGAAGAATTAATAGAATGAAGCATAAGAGTGAAGATGTCTGTGTATCTTTTCAACTCATCATCTGAGTAACTTTCATTTACGTATTCTTTAAGTAATGTTTCAAAATATAAAGATGTCAAATACTTCTTATCTTTTAAAAACTTAATAAAAAGATAAGTAGCTGGAGGTTCATCTGGAAGGAGAATGGGGATATTTACTATACGATACTTCAGTTTTTCTAAGAAAAAGTATTTTCCTTGTTCCCTTATAGGCTCATGAGTGTCAAAAAAAATAGCTAAATTTCCAGCATATTGTGCACGTTTTTCGATTTCTTTCATTAATAGTGTCCCTATACCTTTTCTTCTGAATTTTCTATGAACGATTAAATAAGAGAGGGCTGTTGAGTTACTAAGTGGAAGATGTTTGTATATCAATACTCCTATGAGCTGATTGCCCTCTCTCAAATATGCAAGTTTCCAGTGCTTTTTAGCGATATAGAATCGTACATCATCTAACCACCTCTCTATGTCATCGTCCCATTCATCATAGAAAAGCTCTGCAATTTGAGATATCATTTCCTCCGAAAGACTTCGAATATCCCATTTTATTTTGGAAGCATAACCCATTGTAATTCAACCAATAGTAGCACAATATAAGATTTAGAGTTTTCGATATTCCTCATCCATAGGGTTCATATTAACCAGAGCATAATGTCCTCCAACAGGTGGCATATGAGTATTGCAGGTACAGCGACAGGTACAACGAGATGGAAATGAGCCAATCTAGATGTGAAATGGAGATGTTTTTGGAATTATCAATTTTAATTGTTGGTCGTAAGATATTTATAGGGTAGATACCTATCTTTTTTATTAATTAGGAAGGTAGTTGGAATGAAGAGAAATACATTTATCCGAACATTGGTACTTCCTTTAATTCTTTTAGTGATTTTTAGTGGACTCGTGAGCATGATGAACGTCACAGGTGAGAGAACAAACAAAATCACCTCAACGGTCAATGATGAAAACTCTTTGAAATTGGGTACTATTGATACATCATTTTCAAGTTTCAAATTCAGGCAGGTCAATCAAAATGATATAAATAAAATGTTGCAGTTGAGAGAAAGATGGATTGAGTTAAATGAAAATAGTAGTGTAATAAAGGATGAAAAGGCATATCAAGATTTTCCTAGAAAATATTTACCATATATGAATCCTAGTATAGACTTTAAGAATAATGCCACACCAATAATAGACGGGCACGGTACTGGGTTGATATTGCCCGATAAAAAAGAGCTTGAGAATTTGATTGGGCACAAGATGATAGTTGGATTGAATACGCAAGTAAAAGAGCCAAGCAGTATGAGATGGGATTTGGATCCGCATTTCCCTCCTGTTGGAGATCAAGAATGGCAGGGATCTTGCACTTCTTGGGCTGTAAGCTATTATCAAAATGGATTTTTGCAGAGAATGATTTACAACTGGACCGACACCTCTCCTGCACATCTTATGAGCCCAGCCTGGACCTACAATAAGGTTAATTGGGGCTATGATGGTGGAAGCACTTTTGCGGGTAATGCACAGTTGATTGAATCTGTGGGAGATGCAACATTGGCTAATATGAGTTATAACCCTTCAGATTATGTATCTTGGGGAAATGAGAGTGCTTGGAGAGACGCGCCAAAGCATAGAATTGGAGATTATTACCTTGTTTATTTGGGAAACGATAGTGGAATAGCAACGATAAAAGAGTTGCTTCGAGAGGGATATCTTGTTACATTTGGCATAGATGCTTCTCAGTATTATAATGGATTTGTTGATGGAAACTATATCATATCTTCACAAGAATACAATTCTGCTGGGGTAAACCATGCACAGACAATTGTGGGATATGATGATAACATAACAGATGATGGGGATGTTGGAGCGTTCAGAGTTGTGAATTCATGGGGTACATGGTGGGGAGATCATGGTTTTTACTGGCTCACATACAAAGCATTAGAGGATAAAGTCTCTCAAGGGTGGCCCTATGCCTATGTACTAGTTCCTATATCCAACCATCCCTACAATCCCAAACTCATAGCTACTTGGCACTTTAGCAATCCAGGACCAAGAGATGCCTTCATAAAGATTACCATAGGTTCTCCAGATTCAAATGAGTATAGAAGTCCAATCTGGTATGGTGGAAATTATAATTTTCCAAAATTTATGATTCTTGATATCACGGAGTTTTACAACGAGTGGGTAAATTCAAGTTACCAGGATAAATTTTATGTGAAGATAGGATCAAGCAATAGTGGCTCTAGCACTGTGGATTCTTTTAAGATAGAATACTACCCATACGGCTATAAATATCTATGGCAAAATTCCACAGAGTCTCCAGATGTACCTGCTACTACTCCCGCCGTTATTTCTTCTGCTCAATTTTCACCTAGTGAATATTTTCCATATGTGTATGCACCGTTGGTAAATGGCATTGCCCATATATACAAGGATAGCCTTAAGTATCCTATATGGATAGGAAATGCGGGAAATAAATCCGATACTTTGGTAGTTACAACGGAAGCAACTAATGGCTGGAATGTATCTCTCCCCTCTAAAATATCATTCTCTCTTGGAGAAAATGAAAAAGTATATATGGGGGTAGAATTGCCGAGCAATGCTAAGTTAGGAGATTCATCACTTATAACAATCAAAGCTGTATCAGAGAATGATACATCAAAAGTATATGAATTAGAGTATAATGCATATTATGTATCAAGACCAATTCAGATAGAGAATGATACTGATTTTGCAGAGCAGGCGCAGAAGTATGGATGGCCAGGCAATGGCAGTAAAAACAATCCATACATAATTAATAATTTGTACATTATAGATGAATCGACTATTGGAATTTATATAAGTTCCACGGATGTATATGCAGTTATAAATGGAGCACATATAGAAAACACAGTGGGCGGAATTTACTTGGAAAACTCTAGCAATATAATGATTAAAAATTCAATATTGAAAAATATGGCAGGTATGGGCATCTACCTGAGTTCCTCCATCTATAATACAATTTATAACAATACCTGCAATGACAACAATAGGGCTGGCATCTGGTTAGAGGATTCCAGCAACAACATTATCTCAAACAATACCTGCAATGACAACAATAGGGCTGGCATCTATCTAAGATGGTCTTCCAACAACAATGTAATATTAAACAACACTTGCAATGACAATAATGGCCTCGG
>JALWRZ010000007.1 GCA_026993785.1 DHVE2 group archaeon | reverse complement strand
TATCTATGAAATCGAGAATCTCTTCGCTTCCCAATTTCACCTTGCCAAGTCGGGAAGCGTATGCTATCACTGCTACCGTGCTCATTATGTCGAGTCCTTCCCTCTGCATTTTCAGGTAAATCTTCCAAGCGAGTTTTGGGTCCTTAACCTTCAGGGTGAATACTATTGCAGGAAATGTCCCTTGGCATAAATTTATAGGATATTCTCCCTCGTAGTTCACTATTGCCCAGCATCTGAGTGGGCAGGAGAAGCAACTTGCTCTCTTTGAAGTGCGCTCCTCGAAAAATTCTCTCGCATTTATCGCTGCTTTTTCCGCATCTTCCCACACCCTCTCGTAATCTCCGAAATATGGCATCTTCAGTTTGAGTACGGTGGGCACAAAATTCACATGCCAGTCTTTGAAGCGCATAAACTCTCCGCTCTTTGTTATGCTTCTCTGAATATCCGTTATGACTTTCATCAGTTCCGGAGGGTTGTAAGGCTCCAGCCCTTTTGTAGTATGGACAACTATTGCCTTGAGATTCTTGCCCCCCATAATTGCTCCCAGACCACCCCGAGAGGCCAGATTTCTGTGGGAGAACATTATACCTGCTGTTTTTATACCCTTCTCTCCCCCTCTCCCTATTACTGCTACCTTTATATCTCTCTGACCATGCGTGAGCAGATCTATTGTTTCAAACGCATCTTTACCCCATAGATCTTCCCCTGAATCAAGGGATACGCCATCATCATCAATTTGTAGAATTGCAGGTTTCTCGCTCCTGCCAATTATGACCATTCCGTCGTAGCCCGCAAATTTCAAAAATGTGGGAAATTCGCCTCCAACATTGCTTCCTACAAGCATATTCCGAAAAGAAACCACATCCATTCTCGATCCCGATGAAATGAATCCCGTTAATGGGCCGGTCATAAAAACTAATGTATCCCTTCCGAATGCATAGATTATTTTGGTGGCTATCCCTCTTCCCCCCAGAAATTCCATGTACTTCATCGTCTCCCTTTCAACGATCTTTTCCTGCGTTAAATCTACGAAGAGAATCTTGCCCGTGTAACCATTCATCATTCCACCTCTAGACCATATTTTTTAAGTGTCTCTTTCTTCGGTATTCCGTTCTCGTCCCAGCCACGCAACTCATAATACTTCTTTTTCAATTCTTCAAATTTCTCTCTATCTATCCCCACACCCTTCCATGGGCCGGATCTGAACCTGCTTTGGAATAATCTCTCTGAAAGAGTATCGTTTTTCGCGTTCAATCCCCTTCTCACATTGAACAGTCGCTCCAATGTTCTTATCTTCTCCGCATAGTAATGCAGATCCTCTGTGGAATAATTCAGGCCAGTTATGGCGGCGAATGCTTTGAGCCAGAGTTCTTCTGGTACCGAGAGAAGGGGAGTGTCGCATATGCCGAGAGAATCCGCTATTATGTGCTCGTTTTCAAAATGAGCCACAAGTTTATGCTTCTCTTCGTATATTGTTGGCTCTGCTACATCTTCCCTGCCAGCAATCTTCTTTGCAACTTTCTTTGCCTTTTCAGGTTTGGTGTAATACGAGGATTCTGGAAAACCATGAACGGCCCGACTTATGCTTCCGCTCTCGGTTACAGCAGCGGCAAGGGATATTCCCCGGAATGGTCTGATATCGCTGCTCCAGGACTCCATGCCACCCTTAACATACACCGCAGGTACGCCATAATATTCTGCGGCTTTCTTTATCCCCTCTGCAAATATATTTCCTTCGCCCACCCTATTCACAATTTTATCTATGAAATCGAGAATCTCTTCGCTTCCCAATTTCACCTTGCCAAGTCGGGAAGCGTATGCTATCACTGCTACCGTGCTCATTATGTCGAGTCCTTCCCTCTGCATTTTCAGGTAAATCTTCCATGCCAGCTCAGGTTCCTTGATTTTAAGGATGAAGGTTATAGCCGAAAATGTTCCCTGACAGGCCACCATAGGTGCTTCCTCACCATTGTATTCAATCCAGGCCCAGCACCTTAGCGGGCAGGAAAAACAGCTGTTGCTCTTGATTTTAACTTTCTTTTCGAAGAAATCCTTTGCATTCCTCGCCGCTTCTTCCGCATCTTCCCAGTATTCTTCCTCGTAATCTCCGAAGTAGGGCCTTCTCGCCTTGAGTAAGGATGGTGTGATTTTAGCATGCCAAGTCTTGTATTTCTCGTAACTGGGGCTTTCAACCAATTTTCTGAGAATTTCATAATTCGTCTTATTCAAAACATCCTTGTTTCTCACCTTTATACCTTTGCATCCACTGACCACGAGTCCCTTAAGATTTTTCGAGCCCATAACAGCACCCAAACCTCCGCGAGATGCGAGGCTCCTCTTTGAAAATGAAATTCCCGACGTCTTTACAAGATTCGCTCCTGCCTTACCAATGGTGGCTACCTCAACCATCTCTCTGCCCGCTTCCTTCATATAATCTACACTTTCAAACACGTCCTTATTCCATATTTTACTGGCGTCTTCAAAGGTAATGTCATTTTCACAAATTTTCAGATACACCTTCTCCTTACTTTTTCCGTAAATTACGATTCCATCATAGCCGGAAAATTTCAGAAACGTGCCAAAGTCTCCACCGGCACTGCTTCCACCCAGCATGTTTGTTACAGGAGAAAGAGATACAACATCAATCCTTGAACTGGATGGCGCGGCCCCCGTCATTGGCCCCGTCATGAAAATAAGGGCGTTTTCAGGGTCTAGCGCATTGACCTCTGGTGGAATCATGTCATATGCGATCTTTGTTGCTATGCCTCTCCCGCCTAAGAATTCGGCTACGTATTTCTGAGTTTCCTCCTTTTTTATCGCACCATTCGTAAGATCCACGAATAAAATCTTCCCGGCATAGCCAAACATCTTAATCTTCCTCCCCGTAGAGGACTCTAACACCTTTCTTTCTTCTTTCTGGCACCTCTTCAACAACTTCAATTGCATCCATGGGGCAGTATTTTGCACATTGTGGATCTCCACCGCACAGATCGCAGCGAAGCATTTTGTGGTTTATGGCATCGTAAATCACACCACCAATAGGGCAAACAAGGCTACACATCTTGCATCTTATGCATTTCTCACCGTCCACATATCTTATATCGCCCTCTTTGTATATTGCCTCCATGGGACATACCAATTCACATGGAGCATCCTCGCACTGAAGACACATTATCGGGAATTTCTCTCCTTTATATCCAACAACATGGATGCGCGATAAATTGAGATTTATCACACCCTCGTGACTCAACGAGCATACCATCTCGCATGTGTGGCATCCCACACATTTATCCTCATGAACTATCAAGTAGGGCATAAGGGGGTAATGGCTTGTAAGTATTTCAATTTTTTTTGAAATACTGCATTGCAACCTCAACGAGAAATAAAAACGATAGGAAACGCCAGCGTGCCCCCCCACGAGGGGACACCTACGGCTTAGCCCTCTGCCGAGGGCAAGCTCGCATCTCAGATGCTCATTTCCCCCTCTATCCCCTTCCCTTTTCATTATGGGGGTGTAGAGAGGGGGTGAAATCCCCTTCGTGGGGACGTCTACACCGCTCCATGTCTACGCAGGGCTGGCTCGCAAATCCACAGGATTTGCTCGTTTAGTCCTCTGCTATAGAAAGATCCCTTCTTCCACTTCTAAACTACTTCTTTAAACGTCCTTGCTTATAGCCCTCATATTTAATCGCTCTTCTTTTTCTATGTTTTCAAGGGATTCAACTCCTCAAAAACAAAAGTATTATATACTGCAGCAATATTACAGTTTATTACTGAAATATTATGGTGATACCATGTGCGATGATACTCGTTGCAAACCACCAGAAAACGCTCCTCCAAAATGGCTTAAACTTCGGAATTTCGTTAAGGCACTTCGTTTTTCAACCCGATGGGAGATCATAAAGTATATAGGCGAAGGTGGCAAAAGCACGAAAGAAATTTATGATTATTTATTGAAGAAGGGGGAGAATTTAACAAAGTCAGGGTTATATTATCATCTTTCTGAACTCAAAAATGCAGGAATAATTGAAGTTGCAAAGTATATAGAGAATGGCGGCGGTGCGCCAGAAAAGGTATGGAAACTTAGGATTAAGAGGATTGTAATAAATCTAATAGAGGAGGAGGGAAACTAAATGGATGTAACAGTCATTGTTATTAATGCGATCGCTATCATTAGTTTTTTAATTGCTCTTTTAAAAGATAAAGAGAAAGCAAAAAAATCACTCTTGATCGCAGGTAAGTCATTTATCAGAATACTTCCCATGATGTTTATAATCATAATCGTTATTGGTTTACTTCTTGGATTTGTGCCACCGGAAGAGATATCCAAATTCATAGGGAACCAATCAGGGATAGTTGGTGTGCTTCTTGTAGGCGTGGTGGGTGCAATAATGCACATACCTGCCCTGCTGTCATTTCCACTAGCTGCATCTCTCCTAGAAGGGGGAGCATCGGTTACTGCGGTTGCTGCTTTTATCACCACATTAACAATGATTGGAGTGGTCACTTTACCTTTAGAAATAAAAGAACTAGGAAAAAAGATGGCCCTTCTACGGAATGGAATAAGCTTTGTCATAGCAATTATTATTGCCTTTATAATGGGGACGATACTATGAAAAGGCAAGAAAAACAAAAAGATGAAAGAAAAGCAAAAAAAGGAATTATACGAGATTTGATTATACTTGGAATAATTTTGGCCGTTACGGTTGTTCTCCTAATAGAATTTCCAGATAGAAGAGAGCCAGTAATTGCTACTTCATGGGATTTTTTTCTTGAAATGATTTTGATACTTCCCGCTGTGATGGTGTTACTTGGTCTCTTTGCAGTCTTTGTACCCAAAAATATGGTTGTAAAATATCTTGGAAAAACCTCTGGAATAAAAGGTATTTTCCTTGCTATACTCATTGGCGCTTTACCAACAGGTCCATTATATATTGCATTTCCAATAGCAGCTACTTTACTCAAAAAAGGTGCGAGAATATCAAATGTAATCCTTTTTCTTTCAGCATGGGCATGTATAAAAATACCACAGGAAATGGTAGAATTGCAATTCCTCGGATTACAGTTTATGATAACAAGACTTATTCTAACAGTTATTTTCGTAATTATTATGGCGCTTATTATAGAATGGATAATGAAATGGAGTGAGAATAAAGGAGGTGTGAAAAATGCGGTTTGATCATATATTAGCATTTGTGCAGTTTCTGACATTGACCATTACTGCTGTTACATCTGCTCCACTATTTGTGTCGTATCTTATGAATGTGCCCATGAATCCCATCATTGTTTATCTACATGTCTGGTTTGGGCTTAGTTTCATAATTGTAGCACTTATTAAAATCCTTGATAGAAAAAAGTTAATACTGAGTCAATTAAGCTTTAAAATAAAAATAAAGAGATTTGATCGAATATTAGCATTTACGCAGGTTCTGACATTTGCAATTGCAGCCATTACATCTGTTCCGTTATTTGTATCATATCTTAGGAATACAAATCCCCTGAATACCATGTTTGTTCATCTACATGTGTGGTTTGGACTCGTTTTCATAATTGTGGCAATAATTAAGATGTCTGAGAGAAAAAAACTAATATTGATCCAGTTAGGACTAAAGATAAATAAAAAGAAAGAAGGGGAAAAATCTGTATTGTCATGAAGTGGCAAATATCAATTTTCTAAAAATTTCCTCTCTTTCGCGACCTTCCGCCATCGGCTTCAGCTCTATCGCCTCGGGCAACAAGCAGGTATCTGTCTTCTCTAAGTTATAACTGAAAATTATCTGAATAGTAGTATAATCAGCAAAATAACTTTCAGATACCCACCTAAGGCAAAATCTCAAATCAAAATGCTCTCCCTTATATTTTTCCGCGCGAGTTCTACCAACACGATTCCGCCCACCCCCATTCTTGGCATTTGAATCCCTTTTTAGATCATTTCAACACGGCCCTTAATTTTTTCCTTCCCTATGGTGTTAAACACAGTGCCATACTTCTCCGCCAGAGCTTTAACCTTCTCTATCCTCTCCCTCGGCTCGGATGTTTTAACTCGAACCACATAATTTATCTCCTGCAATTGAGGTTCGTGAAGATTTCTCCATCCACTCACCACGATGTTGAGACTCTCCACCTTCAAATGCATCTTCCTTATCAATCGGCCCCAGTTTATCATAAGGCACCCACTAAGCGCGGATAGAAGCATCTCAGCCGGTAAAGGACCTTCATCGCCGCCATCGGTGTTGGTGTCTGTGCGAAGATTGAATTTTCGGACAGTTATAAAGGCACCTACATTTCCATCCCACCTTGCCTGAATACTATATTCCAGTTTCTTCCCATCTTCGCTCATAAGCATCTTTACACCCCCATCCATAATAAATTTTCCAGAATTCCGGTCGTTAATTCTCCAACTTCCGCTTTATGAGATAAAAAAAGGGAAATAACTTAGGAAGGAGATGGAAGTTCCTCCTTTTTTACACTTTTGCATTTCCACATATTTGCAATCTGGTTCCACATTTTCACATATCCCACCAGGAACGGTATCTGGATAAGGGGTGTTACTGCAGGAGGAATTGCCATAAGTCCCATCCCTGCACTCATCGCTATTGCCATGGCCGTACCTTCATTCTTTCCCACAGAGGGAAAGGTTATGGCCATATGGTCCCTGTAAGGTATTTTAAGGACGCGATTGAGATACGTAAGCAACCCCAAGGAGATGAGATAGTAGAGTATAAGAGGTACCAGGGCTATGGCGACCATTTCGGGCTTCTTTGCTATGAGTTTTGCCTTCTCCATGAAAATCAGGAATACTATGGTGTACATTCCTATTAGAGATATGGCCGGAAATAGGGGTTTCAATTTCAGGAATCCTTCTGTGCCACGCTTCTTAATAAGATATGCTCTGGTTGCAATTCCAAGGGCCATAGGTACAAAGACCACCTCGATTATGGTTATAACGAGGAGCATTGTGGGAACAGAGAGATGTGAGGATGCCGCATAGATTGCAAGCCAGCCCGGTACGGTTATAATTGCAAGTATGAAGCTGAAAGCAACGATGATTGTGGCTAGTTCTATGTTGCCTTTAGAAAGTCCTGTATATGCAATGCTCATGGAGGAGCAGGGCACCACCATGGATAGCATAAGACCAAGTGCAAGCTGAGGATTGAGTGGATAGAAAAGAGACACACCCCATATCAGGAGCCACATTAGAACTGGCGCTACAATTAATCCCATTGTTAGTCCAATTAATAACTGCTTTCCCTGTTTCATGGAATTTTTCAATTCCCCGAGTCGCAGATTAATCATCATAGGATATATCATCGAGATTACCACAGCGAGATTGAGCCAGTGAAAAATTTCCTTGTATTTTGCTGTATCCACGCGCATCCCTATGAAGAAGCCAAGAAGCATGGAGACGGTCACATAGAGGGGCAGAAATTTATCCAGATGATTCTTGAGGCGCAGGTAATCCATTTTCATTCCTCCTTATGTGTTTTTATAATAAGCACGGGCTTCTTCGTTTTTCTCAGAACCCTTATGGTTGTGGAGCCTAGAAGTTCATGGGAGTATCCAAGCTTACCGTGGGAGGGCATGAGAATAAGAGATACATCCTCCTCATCGGCGACCTTGACTATTTCCTCGTAGGGCACTCCAATGCGTATCATTGTTCTCATCTTTCTGGCTTTCATCATTTCCCTGCATCTTTCTTCACGTTCCTTGAGCTTCTTCTCTGCCTCTTTCTTCGCCTCCGCAATAACCTCTTCCATCTCTCTCTTCTCATTTTTGTAAAGGAAGGAGTAGCCGTTGAGAAGGTCCTCGAGATGACCCTCATCGATTACATGAAGTAATATACACTCACCCACCTCCAGTGTATTCTGGGCATTGAATTTCTGAATCGCCCGCATTGAACCTTCGCTAAAGTCCGTCGGAAACAATATTTTGCGGAACATTTTTGGCTCACCTAATTCAAATTTTTTTGAAACTTCAACTCCACCTGCTATTTAATTCTTTCGCCACAGAAATGGGTATCTCCTCAGAGCAATAAGATTATATTTTGTAATTTCTTAGATGTCAAAAGATTTTTAGACTTAAATATAGAAAAATATTTATTCCCAA
Source organism: DHVE2 group archaeon (assembly GCA_026993785.1). Lineage (GTDB taxonomy): Archaea > Thermoplasmatota > Thermoplasmata > Thermoplasmatales > Aciduliprofundaceae > S014-41. The sequence goes on along the minus strand of JALWRZ010000007.1, from coordinate 179,498 downwards.
AACCATACAGTTCTTTTATGTATGATGGGTGGGCTAATTATGAATCTGAGCCTGCATTCCCTCCTAAAAAGATTAACAAATTTAAGCGTATATTTTACGAGGACGTTGCCTACAAGAGCACAGGTCTGTTTGATGGTGCCAAGGTTCTGAAAACGGTGGATGGTATAATAGCCCTGATCGCTTATCTTCTCACCATATGGCTTGGTCTCTTTCTGGTGGGATTTATAGGTGAGCATATGGCCTTGGATAGAACCTTTCTATTTTTTATACTAATTGCAATTTTTCTCTCACCTATAGGGCTATCCTTTGCGCATACCTCTCCACTGAAAAAAGCGCCATTTATTGCTTTGAAGAAGTATCCCGCATATCTTCTCTATATTATAATTCTCTTTCTTCTAATCGCATTGCTTCTGGTTTTTACCATATTTCTAACCTTCATCGGATTATTTGTTGGTCTTGTCATAGGTCTAGCATTAATCTTTTACACTTTTTATCGCATATTTCTCGCCCCGGGAATAATGGCTGTGGCCAATGTCTCGCCGGTATCTGCAATGATTGAATCCATTGAGTTAACTCGGAGATGGGAGGGAATAGGCTTCTTCCTTGCCTATTTTATAATCCTCCTGATCATAGAATATATAGAAAAAAGAGTTGCAGAACTTTTTATGGAAGGAAATATGGGAGCCATCATCGCCGTTTTCCTATTAAATATCCCTCTTTTTATAATAGCCGTGTCCATAACCCTTTATGCAGGTTCCTTCGATAGATACAGATTTGATGCCGTGGATCAGGAAGATAGTTCATATTAAGCGGAGTCACTTACAACCTTCTTTCTCTTTTTTCTCCCTCTCCATCTTCTCCTTCCAGTAGGGATCCACTTGTAGAACCTGGTGGATGAACGCATCGATCACTTCACCAACCTTCCCCATAGCTCCTGTAACTACATCTATACCCAACTGCTGAAAGAACTCCATTGCGCGATGCCCCATGCCATACGCTATCACAACCTCGCCGCCGTTCTCCTTCACGAAGTTTGGTAGATCTCCAGGTCCATGCTCTTCGAATGGAACTGGGAGAACCTTCACATTCTTTATCCTGCCATCTTTTATGTCCACGAAGGTGTAATATGGAGCTCTCCCAAAATGCATACTCACCTCGCTCTCGAGACCTCGATCATCCATGCACGGTATCGCTATTCTCATTTTATCACTCTTCTTCCATATCTCGTTGGTACATATGAATTTTATTATTTCAAAAAAAGTTGAAATACTGCCCTTCCATTACCCATAACGGTGATGATAAGATGAGCGATAAGAAATTTGATTACTGGTTTGGCGTGCCGAGGAAGGAGATAAAGTGGTATCCCCGTGTAGATCCTGCTGCCTGTATAGGCTGCGGGCTATGCGCCGTTATATGCGGTCGCGGAGTTTACTCTTATGATTTAGTGAGCAGGAAGCCCATCGTTGCTAAGCCCTATAACTGCCTTGTGGGCTGCCAGACATGCGCAAATCTTTGTCCTGTGGGAGCGATAGAATTTCCGCCACCTGAGGTTGCTCAAGAGGCAGCTAAGAAATACAAGATTTTCGTTAAGGTTAAAAAACTCCTGGAGGAAAAATTTGCGAAACAGCTGATTGAAACAGCAAAGGAGTACGCAAGGCAATCTTCTTCCCACGAAGATGCTATCAAAGAGATAGAGAGCTGCGGAAAGAAGTAACTCTGAGCTATGAAAGATGGAAATATGGTAATTTGGGGACAACCTTTATATAGATTATGAGAATTATCATAATTATGAGAGACATAATGGAAACAAGAGCATTTCAATCGCTCAAAGATGTAATGATTCACTGGGGATTTGGAGATACGGAGGCTTCCATATATGCTCTGCTTGCTCTTTCTCCAGGTTCTATGACTGCAAAGGAGATAGCAGAGAAAATAGGGAGGGCTTATTCCTCGGTGGTAAACGAACTTAACAAGCTCATAAGGCATGGGATGGTGACCAGAAGCAAAGGGGAGAAGTGCTATCATTATTCAGCGGTGATCGATGTAATAAAAATAATAAGAAATGAAAGAAGAAAGGTCATAAATCTCCTCACCCAGGTAATGGAGGATCTTGAAAATGTCAAAGACAATTCCGTGGATGAGTTGAAAAGGCATCTGGAGGAGGCAATAAAATATCTCGGCAAGCTTGAAGGGGGATGGTAAAATGCCGGAAAATAAAGGTTTTAATGAAGGAGAAATAATAGACTATCTGCACAAGGTGATGGATAAGAAATTTGTGAGATATATTCTAAAAGAGCTTACAGAAGTTAAGAAGATTGAAAAATCCTTTGCCATCTACGCGGGGGTAGAACAACCCAAGGGAATACGGGAAAGAATGCATGCGAAGATAGTGGGTGAGGCTATAGAGAGAGGTGCGGAAAAATTTGGGGCTTCTCCTGAAGCCATAAAGAAATTTCTGCAGGATTCTTATATGCGCAAGGCCTTTGCAGTAATAGTAAGAAGTATCGCGGAGTATGGAATCACAAGACCCCAGAGATTGATTGCGCCCTTTATGGTGGTGTGGGATTTCACCAAACAGTGCAATTTAAGATGCAAGCATTGCTATGCCAATGCAACTCCATATCCTGCGCCTGATGAACTAACCCTGGAGGAGAAATACAACGTGGTAGATCAGCTTGACGAAGCTGGAGTTGCTGCCATATCCTTCTCAGGGGGTGAGCCTCTTACAAACAAAGATTTCTGGAAGGTTGCAAGATACGCAAGCACCAAGGGTTTCTATTTAACCATAGCCACCAATGGCACGTTAATAAGTGAGAAGGTTGCCCAGAAGCTCAAGGAGGTGGGAATTCGTTATGCGGAGATAAGTCTGGATGGCCCCAATCCAGAGGTGCATGACGAGTTTCGAGGAGTTAAGGGTGCATTCAACGCCGCAATACGAGGAATAAAGAATGCCAAGGCCGTAGGGCTTAGCGTGGGAATTGCGACAACAGCCACCCATGAGAATCTTGATACAATACCAGAGATGATTAAACTGGCAAGAGAGCTTAAGGTTGATCGATTTATAGTGTTCAATTTCATACCCACGGGCAGAGGCAGGGATATAATCAGCGAGGATCTAACTCCAGAGGAAAGGGAGGAGCTTCTGAAATACCTGTATAAAGAATGGCAGAAGGGTGATCTCCAGATATTCTCCACCTGTCCAGCTTATTCACGGATATCCCTCACAATGACAGAAGCCCAGCAGAGCGGAAAGGTATCTCCCACGCATTTTGCAGAGATGGAATTGCCAGCAGAGTTTGGAGGTGCAGCTAAGGCACTTACAGAATTCATAGGTGGTTGTGGTGCAGGCCGTATTTATTGCTCCATAGAGCACAATGGAGATATTCAGCCTTGTGTTTTCATACCTGTGAAGGTGGGTAATGTCATAAAAGATGGATTTGTAAATGTATGGAAGAATAGCCCCATCCTCAATGCCCTGAGAGATAGGGATGCAAAAGAATACGCGTGCCATACCTGTCCCTTCAGATATGTCTGTGGTGGTTGCAGAGCTAGAGCATACGCGTATCACGGAGATCTTCTCGCCCCCGATCCTGGATGCATAATAATGAAAAAGGATTGGGAGGAGATAATGACCAAGATGAATATGGATACAGAAAGCAGTTCAATAAACCCTGTACTTTCTAAGTGAGGCGAGAAAATGAAAATTCTTCTCATATCACCACCAACCACGAGCGCCATAAAGGCCATTGTGGGCACCACAGGACCACCCTTGGGATTAGCGTATCTTGCTTCCATGGTGAGAGAGGAACACAATGTTAAAATCGTGGATTCCCTAGCGGAAGATCTTGGATATGAGGATGTGAAAAAAATAATAAAAAGATATGATCCAGAGCTCATAGGGTTAACAGCGACCACTTCCATGGTGCCCGATGCATATATAGTTGCGAAGATGGCCAAAAGATACAATCCAGATGTAAAAGTTGTGATGGGTGGGCCCCATGTCACCTTCACGCCTGAGAGAACATTAAAGGAGTGCCCATACATTGATTACATTATACGGGGAGAAGGAGAGATATCCTTCAAAAATCTGGTAGATGCACTGGATAAAGGAAGAGACCTAAAGAAAATAAAGGGATTGAGTTTCAGAAAAGGAGATAAAGTTATAAATAATCCTCCGCAACCCCTTATCAAGGACGTGGATTCCATACCCCTGCCATCCTACGACCTGCTTCCCATGGAGAAATACGTGGTAGATAGCATTAAATTTGGAACCGTTATGACGTCCCGGGGATGTCCCTTTGATTGCATATTCTGCTCCTCATCCCTGCAGTTTGGAAAGAGATGGCGCGGTCACAGCGATTCCCGAGTGCTGGAAGAGCTTAAAATATTAAGGGAGGAATATGGAATAAGGGAGATAGAGTTCCTGGATGATACCTATACTCTCAATAGACCAAGGGCTATTAGAATTGCCAGAAGAATAAAGAAGGAAGGCCTGGATATCTCTTGGACTGCATCGTCTCGAGTGGACCTTTTCAATAGGGAGGTTGCAGCCGCAATGAAGGCAGGAGGCTGCCACACCGTGTATTTTGGAATAGAATCAGGCTCTCAGAAAACACTGGATTTCATAGGAAAAAGGATAACACCGGAGCAATCTCTCAGGGCAGTTAAAATTGCCAGAGAGACGAAACTGAGGGCACTGGGAGCCTTCATAATAGGCTTCCCCCACGAGACGAAGGAGGATATAAGAAAAACTATAAAGTTCTCCAAGAAGGTAGGCGTGAATTATGCGCAGTTTACTATCGCCACGCCCTATCCAGGTACGAGGTTGTGGAGTATTGCACTAAAGGAGAAGCTACTCCTCACTTTAAACTGGAGAAAGTTTACCACCTTAGATCCTGTGATGAAGTTGAAGCATTTCACCACCGAGCAGATTAAGAAAATGTTAGGCTTTGCATACATCTCCTTCTACCTTCGTCCAAAACTCCTCCTCAAGGACATCCTTTGGGAAAAGGGCTTCATATTCAAGAGAGCGATTCCCAATGCCATAAAAATGCTGAGATCATTTGGAGCGGCAGAAGAGGAGAAAATTACCACTCCCTGCTCATAAATGATAGAAAAATAGAAAAATCAAGAGTGTTCATCGATCTCTTTCAGAAGGGCATCGAGATTCTTCCTCGCATTGCTATCTATATCTTCGTAGATGCTGTTGCCGTGCGAGTCCATGGTGACCACTAGAGGTCCAAATTCTTCCACCCGGAATACCCATACCGCCTCCGGAATTCCCAATTCTTCCAGGAAATGTACTTCCTTTACACTCTTGATTCTTTCGGCTGCCAATGCTCCGCAGCCACCAGTATAGGCGGCATAAACGGCACCATGCTCCTTCAACGCTTTAAGGGTTCTCTCACCCATTCCACCCTTACCAACTATTATAGCAGGATGGAATTTCTCAATGAATCTATCCTCAAAGATTTCCATACGTATGCTTGTGGTGGGACCTGCAGCCACCACCTTCCATTCTCCATTGATCTTGGTAACCACAGGACCGCAGTGATAAATTACCGCACCTTTCAAATCTATGGGCGACCCTTCTTCCAGCAGCTTTTTATGGGCTTCGTCCCTGGCCAAAACGACCTCGCCGGTTACGTAAATCACATCCCCCACCTTGTATTTTCGAGCATCGAGAATGGGTGTCTTCTCATGATACTCCATTTAGACCACCTCCACATTGCCATTGGCATCTATATGCACCTTCCTCTTGCGATTGGCCCAGCATTGAGTTACGATGCCCAGGGGAAGCGTGGCTGGATGTCTGTGCGCATATTCCACATGCACATCGAGAACTGTGGTATCTCCTCCAAGGCCCATAGGACCTATGCCCAGTTTATTTGCCATCTCGTAGAGTTCATCTTCCAACTGCGCCACGAAATCCTCCTCGTGCCTGGAGCCTATGGGTCTCAGTATTGCCGCTTTCTTTGCAAGAGTTAAGGCGAGATCAGCACCGCCGCCAATGCCCACACCTATTATGGTAGGCGGGCATGGTTTTCCGCCCGATTTGAATATGTGCTCTATCACTTTTTTCTTTATCCCTTTTATTCCCACGCCCGGAGGAAGCATGTAAAGTCCGCTCATATTCTCGCTGCCACCGCCTTTGGGTATCACGTGAATTACGGCGTCATCCCCTTCCCTCAACTCCCAGTGGATATAGGGAACGAATCTTCCCGTGTTATCCCCAGAATTCTTATGCAGGAAGGGATGCACCGCATTGGGTCTCAGGGGCACCTCTTTAGTGGCTCTTCGCACTGCTTCTGTAATTGCTTTTTCCAGCTCCCGCATGAAGGGGAAATCATAGCCAACATCCAAGAAGAAGGTTTGCAGCCCTGTGTCCTGGCACATGGGAAGCGAATGCTCTCTGGCAATCTCTACATTTTTGAGAATGGCCTCAAGCTGCGTTCTCGCCATGGGATTCGTCTCCCTCTCATAGGCTTTTTTTAATGCAATTACTGTATCCTCAGAAAGCTGGGTCTCTGCCTTTTTTATGGCTTCAACTATTTCATCAATCATCAGAATCACCTGCGGTAGGATAACATTTTCAAAAATTTAAGGTTTGCCTTAAAAAATTAACCTATGTAGCCGAGGTCCTCTTTTTTCTCTTCTATTTTTTGCTCCTCCTTTAGCTGTGTGGTTATCTCTGTAATCTCTCTGGATCTAAGCTCGATTTCCTCCAGATCAAGCTCAAGATTGAAATATTCTTTCACTACTTTGAGAACCTCAAAGGAGCTCTTTGGGTCTGAGAAATAGCCTGAGGTTTCGCCCATAAGGCATACGCCTCTCATATCAAACACCACCGAGCCAAGACCCAGCAGAAGTCCAGCTGCACCAACTATACCTCCCGCAGGCTCAGTGGAGGAGAAATACACACCATATTTTTTTAGCTCTTCCACAAGCTCTTTATCTGTGGCAGCCCCGAAAACTCTGGGCTTCTCAACAAGCTGTCCTGTGCCATAACCTCCAAGGGTGAATATGAGTTTTGTTCCAAACTCTTTAGCAATTTCTAAAACTTTGTAGGAGAGCTCGTACTGCCCCTCTGCACTCATCCCCTGATAATCTCCAACAAGAATTATCAGGTCCCTTCCATGAGGATTTTTGTAATAATACAATTCATTCTTTACCAAATACAGGGTGCCATCCTCTCGAATAAGAACTTGGGGTGGCAAATACTTAGAATATATTTCAACGAATGGAATGGCATTAAGTTTGTCCTTCAGATATTCCGCGGAAATCTTGCCTACATTGCCTACACCTGGTAAACCTTCGATTAAAACAGGTTCATTCAGCTCTGGCCTATCTAAGTATTTTACGATGATGGGCTCCATCTCTTCACCTCTTTTTTGAGCATTCTCCTATACTTGCCATATCTATCCTCGGGAGAGAAGCGGGGAGGGAGAACTTCGTACGTTTTTTCGCCACATATCGGGCATATTTCCCGCAATGTGTACCTTCCGCATTTTGGGCATTTTCTTATAAGGGAGTGCATTTTTACAACCTTCTGTGGAATTCTCCTTCTCCCCCAAGCTTTTTAAACATCTCCAGCGCTTTGTTCGCAGCGTTCTGAAGCATTTCCTCCGCGGTTTTATAATCTTCCGCTTTAACCATAACACGATATCTGGGAGCACCCACATAGGTGACCACTATGTCCTCATCTTCTATCTCCTGCAGCACTTTCTTTATTTTCTCAATACCATCGGGTGCAGATGTGGTAAGCTCCAGATAGCCAGATATCTTTACGTAGGGCGGAACTATATTCTCCTGAGCTACCTGGGTGAAGACCTTCACCCATTCTCCTTTAAAGCCCTCATCTTCCAGGGCATCTTCGTTTATTGCGGCATCCTCAAAAGCTGGATAAAGACCACCGTACCTCTCCATAAGCTCGTATCCAAACTCTTCATAGCACTCCTCCACGCTTTTACCTAACCTCTGGGCAACAATCTCGAAGAGTTTTTGGGCCTTCTTCTCATTTTTCCATTCCTGGATTTTCTCCCTCCTCTGATGCTCGTTAACCCTCTTAAGGGAGAGATCTATATGCCCCCTGTCAGGATCCACTCTCAAAACCTTGCAAACGACCTTCTGCCCCTCTCTCACATAATCTCTTATGTACTTGATCCAGCCTGTAGCTATCTCACCTATGTGAATAAAACCCTCCTTATTTTCATACTCATCTAATGTAACGAATGCCCCATAGGGTTTCACGGTTTTGACGGTCCCGATTACAAGCTCCCCCACTTCTGGATATCCCCTCTTCACACATACACCTCTACAATCTCACCTTTTATATCCGCTTTACCGCCCGTGGGAACAGCCAGGGTGGCACCACACACATGGCATTTAACTACGGTGCTGGCTCTTATATAAATTAGTTGCTCATTACCGCAATCGGGGCATTTTACCTTAACAAATGCTTTATCAATATTCTTCCCCACTTTTTTATCCAATTACTTCACCTCCACAAGCTCAAATTTCTTGGCACGAATCATGGGCGAAGTATGAGCTCGATTGCATTCCGTGCATCTAAATCTCAAGTTCAGCCTCTTGGTGGGCTTCTCCCTACCTTCATATCTCGGTCTTGGAAAACCGCCATAGCCAGCGGTAACACGACGGAATCTCCTCTGCCCCGCACGAAGCTCGCTCGCTTTCCTCTTTTTAACCTTCTCCACAACATGAATCGTATGACGCTTGCAGTAAGGACAGTACATCTTAACCTTTCTGGGCATCTTCATTTTTATCACCGGAACTAAGGGGACGAATGGGCAGGTAATATTTAAGCGTTATGGGAACCTCCTGCGGGTTCCCATTCCCTCCAGCATCCACACTCGGAACCACCGGAGGGTTTCTAGTACTTCCAGCAACCCTAGGAACCACCAGCGGGTTCCCCACGAGGGAGAACCTACGCTGCGCCCTGCTTACACAGGCTTGCTCGCATTTTCTAATGCTCATTTCCCCCTCTACCCCCTTCCCTTTTTGTGGGGTGTAGAGAGGAGGGGCAAAGTCCCCCTCCAGGGGTTTAGAAAGGGGGCGGAGCCCCCTTCGTGGGAAAGTTTATTAACTTTCCAGAGATTGAGGAAAATATGCCCAAGGAACTGGTACTCAGGGTTGCAGAGGCGCCGCAGATGGATGTGGGTCTTGGTAGAGCCAGAGTGGATACCCCCTCTCGTATGTTTCTCGGTGTGGAGGTTGGCGATGTAATAGAAATTGTGGGTAAGAGAACAACGGTAGCCAGGGTTTTCAGGTCCAAGCAGGAGGATGAGGGTAAAGGAATAATAAGAATTGATGGTCATATAAGGAGGAATGCCAAGGTTACCGTGGGAGATAAGGTAGTGGTAAGAAAAGCCGAGCCTGTGGAGGCCGATAAGATAGTTTTGGCACCAATTATTGGTAAGAACCAAAGGCTACGTTTCGGAGAGGGGATTGGGGATTTTATTAAAAGAGTGCTTCTCAAGAGACCCATGGTGGAAGGCGATGAGATAGTGGTGCCCAATATAACTCTAATGGGTAGGATGGGAATATTATTCCAGGTAGTGAAAACTGTGCCCACCAAGAAGGTTGTACAGATAGGAGCAAAAACCATTGTGGAGGTAAGGGAGGAGCCACCCTCTGAGATTGAGGCTGCAGTGGAGCATGTGACCTACGAAGATATTGGAGGCTTGGAAAACGAGCTTCAGAAAGTAAGGGAGATGATAGAACTTCCATTAAAGCATCCTGAGCTTTTTGAAAGGCTGGGAATACAGCCACCCAAAGGAGTGCTCCTTTATGGTCCCCCAGGCACAGGTAAGACACTCATCGCCAAGGCGGTGGCCAATGAGAGTAACGCTAATTTTTACGCCATTAACGGGCCTGAGATAATGAGTAAGTTTTATGGACAGAGTGAACAAAGACTGAGGGAGATATTTCAGACTGCACAGAAAAATGCACCCAGTATAATATTCATCGACGAGATAGATAGTATAGCGCCTAAGAGGGAAGAGGTTAGCGGTGAGGTAGAGAGGCGTGTAGTTGCACAGCTTCTAACCCTTATGGATGGCCTAAGTGGGAGAGGACATCTTATTGTAATAGGTGCCACCAACCGAATAGATGCCATAGACCCTGCGCTGCGTAGACCCGGAAGATTCGACAGGGAGATAGAGATAGGCATTCCCGATAAGAAGGGACGCAAAGAAATTTTACAGATACACACCAGGGGCATGCCCATCGAGGGTAGCCCAGAGGAGCGAGATAAGCTTCTGGAGGAGCTGGCCGAGCTTACCCATGGATTCGTGGGCGCAGATTTGGCCGCTCTTGCAAGGGAGGCTGCTATGAAAGCGCTGCGCAGATACCTTCCGCAGATAGATTTAGATAAGCCTGTACCCACAGAGGTTCTGGAGAATATGAGGGTTAAAAGGGAAGATTTCAAAGAAGCTCTAAAAGAAATTGAGCCGAGTGTTCTCAGAGAGGTGCTCGTGGAGATCCCTTCTGTGCACTGGGATGATATTGGGGATCTTGAGGAGGCAAAAGAGATATTGAAGGAAGCGGTAGAGATGCCTCTAAAGGATCCTGAAGCTTTCAAGAAGATGGGTATAAGACCTCCCAGGGGAGTTCTTCTTTATGGTCCCCCAGGCACGGGTAAAACGCTCCTCGCCAAAGCGGTGGCAACGGAAAGTGAGGCAAATTTCATAAGTATCAAGGGCCCTGAGGTTATGAGTAAGTGGGTTGGGGAGAGTGAGAAGGCAATTAGGGAGATATTCAAGAAGGCAAAGCAATCATCGCCCTGCATAGTGTTCTTGGATGAGATAGATGCCATAGCTCCCCGCAGAGGTTATTACTCAGATTCGGGAGTTACTGAGAGAATCGTTAATCAGCTTTTAACCTCCATGGATGGCCTGACAACCATGGAAGGTGTGGTGGTCATCGCCGCTACCAATCGTCCCGATATAGTGGACCCCGCGCTTTTGAGACCGGGAAGAATAGATAGAATCGTGTATATACCTCCTCCAGACGAAAGGGCGCGGGTCAAGATTCTCAAGGTGCATACCAAAAATATGCCCCTTGCCGATGATGTTAGCCTAGAAGATATTGCCAAGAAAACAGAGTATTATACCGGTGCGGATTTAGAGAATCTCTGCAGGGAAGCGGGGATGATGGCAATCCGCGAGAAAAGCGATAAGGTGTATCAAAGGCATTTTGAGAAGGCATTAGGTGTGGTACATCCCTCCCTGGATAAGGAAACAATAAAATACTACGAAAGTATTGTGTATGAATTGAGTAAAGGTATCAGAAAGAAGAAGGAGGATTTGGGCTATTACTCGTGAGGTGGTAAGATGAGGAAGTTCGTAACGGAATTAAGAGGAAAAACGGCAATGACGGATGATGGAGTAATCCTTGGAACCATAGACAATTTTGTGATAGACACGGAAACCGGGAAGATTGAGCATGTGCTGATAGTTCCTGCGGAGGATCTGGAAATAAGGGGATTCAAAAAGGATGCACAGGGCAGATTGATTATGCCCTTTGAAACCATGAGATCGGTGAGAGATGTAGTGGTAATGACCCTTAAAAAGTAATGTCATTGATGCTTGTAGCGAAGTATAGCAGCGATACCACCGAAGGCATTGGCGAAAATCTTACCCTCCTCGCTTTCCTCTGAGATGAGTTCTACCTTAGTGTTAAATTGCTCCGCTATATCATAGTACTCCTCAATGAGATCTTTTTTCTCCACAATGTCCATCGGTACATTGCATTCAGGGCACATTTTCTCCTTTATCTCACCTTTCACCGTTTCCTTTATTTCTTTACCGCACTGGGGACATCGCCATGTAACCCGATATCTGCGCAGATTCTCGGAGATTAGCAGAGTATCTACGGCTCCCCGCTCCAGTGCCTCCCTTACCTCCTTCTCACCGTACACCGCAAGGCCTCCATCGGGTTTCCTTATCTCCCTGAAAAAGCGCTGCAGAAGCTCCCTTTCCTTAAAAACTTCAAGATTTTGAAGCGTAGTGGCAGCCTTATTAACCAGTTCCTGGAGCCCGTATTCATCGGTGTATCCAACATCAAACACTTCGATTATCTTCTTCTTTAGTTCATGATGCAGATAATCCCCCTTAAGAAAAGAGTCTTTGGTACCCCCTGGGCCACCTACAAGGATGCCCTTAAGTTTCTCCTCGGCCAGAAAAACCTCATTGGCCTTGTCGCCCACCTTTTTGAAAAATTCGTGAACTGCAAGCTCTATGAGCCTCTCAAATCTTCTGGATGATTGGCCACCTTGATGATGCTTGCTGGGCACCATGCTGTCAAGATGTTTTACAACCTCAATTCTCGTGCCTCTCAGGAACCCTATGGTCGCCTCCTTTCTATCTATTACTAAAAGCCCATACACATCCTTATCACCAAGCATTGCTTTAAGAGGTTCCAGATAAAATTTTGAGTCGCATTTGTAGATGAAGGATTGAACAGGCTCGGGGGGCTCAAGTACATAGGAGACCATCTCGGTCTGGTCCCCGCGCTTTATTACGTGACCTACAAAAACAACGAGCCCGTTGGGTGGTGGCATTCTGAAATACTTGAGCCTGGACATTATACTCTCTATCGCGCTCATAACATTTTTACGGGTGGTTTTGCTCTTTATATTCGCAGATGTGCCGTACTCTTCCCGGAGATAGGATATAACATCGGAAATAGGCCGCTTTGGGGGAATGTACACTGAGATGAGCTCAGTGCCTCTACCCTCATACTTTTCCAATTCTTCCAAGGACCGTTGAAACTCGTATTTTTTCCGGACCTCGTCGTGCTCCATTTTTTACACCTTACGGGGTGTAATTTGTTTTATTAGATAAAGATTAGCCCTCTTTGTAGAGCAGGAATGTGTTAAGAAGTATGAGCAGGGAGAGGAGCATGAAAAGCATGGCAGATAGATTGAAGAAGAGAAATCTCGAGCCACGAAAGAAATCGAGAAGAGCTCCTCCTATTAGGGGAGAAACAACGGAGCCTATATTGGATGTGAGATTGAGAAAACCTATGGATGTTCCAACCTTTTGTGTGGTTGAAGCCGCAAAGCTTCGAGAGATGGGAAGAAAGCCTCTCCCTGAGATAAAGAATAGAACTGTTCCAAGAATTGCAAGATAAGAATTGCTTATCATGAGAAATAGCGAGGCAAAGAAGGAGGCGATGGCAAGAGTCCAAATGGCCTCGCGATAACCGAATCTGTCGGAGATGTGCCCTACGAGAAAAGTTCCCCCCAGTGCTACAATACTTCCAGCTGAAAGCACTATGGTGGTGAGTTCTCTTCCCAGAGAAATGATCTCCGCAAGATAAAACAGAAGAACCTCGCTTCCAAGAGAGAAGAACATACCGTAGAAAAAGGAGAGGGAGTATAGATAAAAACTCGTTCTTCTCCCCCTTTCACTGGTGGCGATGCTTTTCTCCCCCTTCTCTAAATTTTTGAAGGGTAGAGAGAAAAGCATTCCGAGAAGATAGAAGAGGGCAACAGTAACTACCGCGTATTTGATACTTCCAAGGATAGTGTTATAGAGAAGGTACCCTATGGAACCTCCGAGTCCGCCCATGATGTAGTAGCTGCTCATCAGCCGGCTCTTAATCTTAGATGGGGAGGCAAAATGAACCACGGCTTGCATGGTAGGCCATACCATGGCACCGAACACTCCGTCCAATGCTCGAAGAAGAAGCATAAGTTGGTATGAGGCATGAAGATAAAGGGTTGCATCTATTCCAAGTCCTGCAAATCCTGTTAAAATGATAAGTAATCTGCTAACGCCTTTATCAGCAAGCTTTCCAAATACTGGAGAAAGTAGGCCACGAGCAAGCATAAAAACCGATGCCAGAATGGTTATTTCAAACACCGTAGCTCCCAGGTCTCTAAGGAAAAAAGCTATAACTACTCTCAACAATCGTGCGGCCGTGCCACCTAGAATTGGAAGAATAAGAATGGATACATAGAGCCTTATTTTTCGCATTCACCAGGGAATAAGGGGAGAAATATAAATTTTTACTGATATCCGCTCAAATCGCTCTCGTTCCAGTAATTGTAAACCATATCTTTCTGTGCGGCCGTTATATCTTTTGCAACTCCCGCCTGATAGGAGCCATATCTTTCGCTTATCTGCTCTTCGATGGGCCTCGCAATTCTAAGGGCCTCCACAACATGTTTCCTCTCTATGAATCTATCCCCGTTCATAACTGCAAGGTCACCTGCTACGCGAATCAGTCCACCCATCTCTCGAAGCCTGAGAGTTAATCCATTCTCCCCATCAATTCTTTTTGCTCTTCTCTTTCCCTCTTCAATTATCGCAAGAACAGCGTCTCTGGTAGCATGGGGAATTCTCCCATCCATGGCTATCTCCTGAGCTACGAACTGCGCATACTTGGCCCTGTTTTCCGGGGTATCAGGCATGGATGTCTTAACTAACACTTCATAGCCTTCTCCTATTATTCGAGATCTCAGGGGAGATAGTATGTTAGGCAGATCCTGGATATTGCAGGCGGCCACTAAAATGAAATCACAGGGCACATCGTCAACGCGAACACTGGCCCCTGCGCTCTGGGGATTGCGGCCTGCAATGGGAAACTTCTTCTCCTGCATAGCAGTGAGTATGTTTCTCTGCAGCGGGCCAAGATGCGTTATCTCATCTATGAATAGCACACCCTGATGAGCCTCATGAATGGCGCCTGGCACAACCCTCTTGTAAGGAGGTGTTCCAAGCTGCGGATGTCCTCCATAGGGGTCATGGCGCACATCTCCCAGTAGCTCGGTTTCACTGGCTCCCGTGGCCATAACAAACGGGTTCCTTTTAAGAGGCACAATAACCTTGTAGGGCTTCTTTTTCTCTATGGCTCTTCTCTTCTCCAGCATCTTCTCATCGAGGATTCTTATCTTCTCGCCTGCGCTTTCATAGACAACAATCTTCTCTCTTCCCCCTTCTCTTACCGTGGTGGTCACTCGAGGCGGAAAAGATGCTATTCCGAAGGCCGCACCTATGGCCCCGAATATGTCTCCAAATGGACCCATACTGCTCTGCACTATCTTTGGAGTGCCGCATTTTGGACATACAGGCTCTGCAGGTGTGGAATATGCACCACATTTAGGGCAACGATAGCCAAGCTTCTCTGCCACATGTGATGGCACTTCCTTCGGGTCTACCTCCACACCCTGTGCTGAAAGGAGTTCCATCTCTTCACGCTGTACCTCATCTCTGGTTTTTACCTCAACCAGCGGTCTCTCTGGATTCTGGGGATTATGAACTACCCTGATTTCTTCTGTGGGTGGAGGAAGATGCAGTGCCAGGGCCTGCGCAATCATACTCTTACCAGTTCCTGGAGGCCCCACCAGAAGCAGGTTCCTCCTCTGCATCGCTGCCATCTTTGCTATCTTTATTGCCTCATCCTGACCTATTACCCTCTCCAGTGGGTCCTTGGGTATAATTATTTCCGCGGTGGTTTCGAAATCATCCAAACTGAACTCTTTTCTCGGGTCTATCATTTCTTCACCATTTCTTTAGTTAGGAGTTGCATATCCACCGGCGCTTTGGTAACGTTGCCTATCCTGTATCCGATTATCTTCTTTATGCCCTTCTCATGGGCTATATCCACAAGCCTTTGAGATATTATACCCCCAGTTATCAAGGTATCAGCACTTTTATCACTGTTCTTTATCTTCTCTATGAGCTCGTTTAGTGGTATTTTCTCCACGATTTTTCCGTCCTTCATAAGCGCAGCCTCCTTTTTGTTATTGAGCTCTGCAAAGATCTCTCCAAGGCTCTTTTCCTTATCCTCCTTGGGCTGCGGTTTTGGCTGCGCTTTCTCCTTTACTTTGGTGTTGTCCTTCTTCTCCCCCAAGTCTATTTTGTTCATGGCTATGTACTGGTCAACAGGCATCTTGTTTCTCAGCGATTTCACAATCTGCTTATATGTTAGCTCTTCAACCTCGTAGCCCGGCGGCGCACGGGCAACGAAATCTATATCGGCCACCTGGAGCAGTTCCTTGAGTATAAGGTCTCCACCATGGTCTCCGTCTAAGAAGGCGGTGACTATCTTCTTCTTGCTAAGCTCTATTATCGTCTTTGGAATATTTGTGCCGTTGACAGCTATGGCATTCTTTATCCCGTAATTAAGGAGATTTATCACATCACTCCTTCCCTCCACCACTATTATGGCATCGGAATTGGGAACATTTGGACCTGCGGGAAGATGGTCTTCGCCGTAGCTTATCACTTCCTCTATTTCCACGGCTTCTCTCACAGTCTTTATGAGATCCTCGCTTACCTGCTTGCCCTGTTTGATTAGCATCTGCAGCAGTTCCTTTGCCCTGTCAACTACCTTCTGTCTCTTGGCGGCCCTTATATCCTCTATGGAAATTACCTCCACCCTTGATTTGCAGGGGCCCACACGGTCTATGGTCTCCAAAGCAGCTGCAAGAATTGCGGTCTCAACCTGATCCAGGCTGGATGGAATAAGTATCTCACCCACCGATTTGCCCTTCTCTGATCTTATTTCCACCTCTATTCTTCCAATTCTTCCACTTTTTTGAAGATCCCTTAAATCCAGCTCGTCGCCAAGTAAACCTTCAGTTTGGCCAAATATGGCACCCACAACATCCGGCCTTTCAACTACTCCATCAGTTTCAATTTTTGCTCTTATCAGATACTTTGCTGCATAAGGATCAGTATTCAACTTAATCACCTCCTTTTACACTTGGGAAAAATAGTCATCCCTCTGCCTCTCTTTCCATACACACGGATGAGATGATTACGGAGTTGAGCGTGATATGTGATGAGGTGAGGATGACCATTTTTCCCTTGGGGGTTTATGCAATGGCTATTTATAAACTTATCGAACGGAGGGGGCGAAGCCCCCTCTCTACACCCCCACAAAGGGGGGCAAATCCCCCCTCTCTACACCCCCCTAAAGATAAGGGAGAGTGGTGGAGGGAGAAACGAGCAATTCTGTAAAGAATTGCGAGTCAGCCCTGAAAGGGCGCAGCGTAGTTGCTCCCAAACCTTGTTCAATGAAGGGAGGGGTGTAGAGAGGGGAAACGAGCATCGGAAGATGCGAGCCAGCCCTGCGTAGGCAGGGCGATGCGTAGGTGCCCCTTCGTATGGGAACCTGCTGGTGGTTCCCAGTATCAAATTTGATAATCACGGAGAAGATTTAAATATTTCCTTGCATGTTAAATGCCCTATGGAATATTTTGACCATTTTTTTGGTAAAGCCAACATATTTGCTTTAACCTTTAGGGGTGGAAGAGTAATTAATATGAATGAGATGGCAAAAAACCTTCTCTCGGGATCAACTCCCATTCTTGAGTACATTATGGACTCTTCTCGCTATCTGGATACCTTTGATGTAATTTTCAAGAACGGTCTCTATCGCATGGTAAGAACAACGATAAATGGTGAAGTTCTTGTGCTGGGAGTGGATATCTCCGATATAAAGATGAAAGAGTACTATTTACGGAAGACCAACCGATTGCAGGAGAAGAGAATTGAAGGTATGCTCGCTTTTTCTGACCTTGTAATTCACGATATAAAGAATTACCTCTTTATGCTAAGTGGCTATATGGAGCTTTTGGAAGAGGAGTACAATCCACAGCATTTGCAGGAAATGAAGAGAGTACTTGAAGGAATGAAACACCTTATCGCCAAGAGTTCCCTGCTCATCAAGGACCCCAAGGAGTTTCAGAAGAAGGCAAAACTCAGTGTGAGAAAAGTGATGGAGAGGGCAATTCATGCTGTAAGCATGGATGCTAAGAGAAAGAATATAAAAATTGTGAAGAAATTTAGGGGAGAGAGCATCTATGCTGATCCCATCATTGTAGAAGCTTTTGTTAATGTACTTCACAATGCAATCAAATACTCACCAGAGAACGGGAAGGTGGAGATAGAGACAGAGAGTGAGGACGATTCCGTGGCAATAAAAATAAAAGATGAGGGACCGGGAATACCTGATGCTTATAAAGAATCTATATTTGAAAGATTCAAACGGGGTACTTCGATGATGGGAATGGGCTTGGGTCTTGCTACCACTAAATATCTTGTGGAAGCCAATGACGGAAAGATATGGGTTGAGGATAATGAGCCTCAAGGTTCTATCTTTGTGATACAACTTCCCAAGAAATAGATTTATAAGCATGCTCATCAATCCTCTCCTATGTATGTTTTGCTAAAAGGAAAGAAGAAATATTGCGCTGTTAAAAAGGGAGACATGTATAAAGTAGGGGATTTTGCCGTCCTAAAGAATTTAAAGGAAGGAAAAATAAGGGTGGGAATAGAGGAATACGAAGTTCTAAGGGCCAGGCTACATGATTATCTGGATACCTTGAAAAGGAAGGCACAAATTATAGTGCTCAAAGATGCCGCCTATATTATCGCTCGATGCGGGATACATGCGGGAGATATAGTTGTGGAAGGAGGCGCAGGTTCCGGTTCTCTCACCACAGCACTCCTCTACTATACGCATCCCGGAGGTAGAGTTTACACCTATGAACTAAGGGAAGATTTTGCAAAAATCGCCAGAGAGAACGTGGAGAGATATGAATTCTCAAACCATTGGGTTCTTAAGCTTGGAGATGTGAGAAGCGACGTGGAAGAGCGCAATGTGGATGCCTTTGTTATTGATATCCCTGATCCATGGAACGCTGTAGAGATGGCGTGGAAGGCACTACGCACTTCCGGATGCTTTGCAGCCTATGTTCCCACATATAACCAGGTTGAGAGACTCTACAAAGAAATGAGGGGGCGCTTCACTGAACTCGAGGTCTGTGAGATAATAAAGAGAGATATTGTAGTGGGCGAGCTCGGTACACGTCCAGATAATATAGAGGTTGCCCATACAGGTTTTATGGTGTTTGGAAGAAAAATATGAAATAATTCAAAAGCTATATTGGTATCGTGGAGATGCTTGCAGTTATTGGATGTGGCGGTGCAGGGTCAAGATTTGCTAGATATATTGCAAGGGAAACAGGTGTAAAAAGCATAAGACTTAACGATGGGGGCGGTGATATTAATGTGGATAGAAAACTTGTGTATGCCTACGCGGATGTCTCGCCCAAGATAATAGCGCAGTCCTTCCCTTGGGTGATGAAATTATCTTATCCCTATCTCTTTGTTGTGGCAGGTCTGGGAGGCATCGTAGGTACAGGCCTTACAAAGATAATAGGTAAGGTTAGAAGAAATAAATCAAAGTTGATAGGCATATTCACCCTTCCATTTTCCTCAGAAAACTTGGAGAGAAGAAGGCGTGCTCTCCAAGCTGTTCAGGAAATAGGAAATTACTACGATATATATTTTATTTTAGATAATGACGGACTTGTAAATCACTATTCCCATGTACCCATAAATGTTGCCATGGGAATACCCGCAGAGGTGATGAAACACATCGTACTGGATTTTCAGAGAGTTCTTATTAAAAATTTCCTGAACTTACAGGTGAGGGGTGAGATGGGTGTGGGTATTGGAATTGGTGTGGGAAAAGAGAAAATAAGGGTGGCCATAGAAGATGCCCTGGATTCACCTTGGATGGGGGAAGGAAATAAGATTATGATTTTTAGCGGAGATATAGAGATAGAAGATGTATCTCCCATTGCTAAAAACTATGCACCCTTGTTTGTGGATGTTTATCGTACCTCTGAGTACGGAGAAAGGGTAAAAGTTACCATTCTCTCAGAAAAATATGAGAAAAAAATATGAGCAATAAAGCATTCCCTTCTTCCATGGACATTGTAAGCATGGAATGGAAAATTATTAGAATACCTCTGAAAAAGCCTTTTAAAATTGCCCTGGGCACTATTGAAAATTATGAAGGTGTGGTTGTAAAAATTTGCACAGAGGAATATTGCGGCTATGGCGAAGCCTCTCCATCGCCCAAGATTGTGGGTGACACAGTAGATACCGTTGTTGGCGCGTTGAAAAGATTCAAACCTATTGTAGTGGGAAGCAGGCTTGAAGAGTATGGAAAGATTATGGAAGAACTAAACAGGAATCTGAGGCATAACTCCAGTGCCAAAGCCGCGGTGGATTTCGCTTTATGGGATATCCTGGCGCAGAAAGCAGGCATGCCTGTGAGAGAACTTCTAGGCGGGAAAAAGAGAAGAATAGAGACCTCGCTTACCGTAGATATAAGTTCGGTAGAGAGAAGTGTAAAGCATGCAGAGGAGCTTCTTTCTCAAGGCGCTAAGGTTCTGAAAGTCAAAATAGGGCTTAATCCTGAAGAGGACATAGAGAGAATAAGGGAGATAAGAAAGATCACCGATGCGAGAATTAGGGTGGATGGAAATCAGGGATATTCCCTGTCTCAAGCCATAAAAGTTCTCAATGCCATTGATAGATACGAGATAGAATTCGCAGAGCAACCGCTTCCTGTTGGACACGAAGATGAGCTCAAACTTCTCCGGGAAAAGTCTCCAATTCCTATAATGGCGGATGAGAGTGTGCATGATTCCAGAGATGTTCTAAATCTCATAGGTAAGGTTGATGCAATAAATATAAAGCTAATGAAAAGCGGCGGGATATACGAAGCACTGAAAATGGCGTCCATAGCCCAGACTGCTGGTATGAAAATCATGGTGGGTTGTATGATAGAGACAAAGATTGGTATTGCCGCAGGAACACATTTCGCCCTTGGGGTCGGTGTAGATTACGCTGATCTTGATGGATACTGGGACCTGAAGGAGCAACCCTTCGAGGGTCTAAGATACGAAGACGGCTACAACTATGTTCTAGATAAACCCGGTCTCGGAGTAATGCCTTTAAGAGAGATTTTCTAATCAGAAAGCCTTTGCAATCCCCATCTCTCGTTGCTTATTTTTATTTCCTTCTTTTTGAGCAATCTGAATGATAACTTAAACTTAGAAAGGAAGTGAAAAACCTCGGTGAGGCACCTACGCTGCGCCCTTTTCAGGGCTGGCTCGCAAATCCGCAGGATTTGCTCGTTTCCCCTTTCTAAACCCTCCCTTCCTTAAATAGTGTCTAAGGACACCTACGCCGCGCCCCGCTAAAGCGAGGCTTGCTCGCATCTTCCAATGCTCGTTTCCCCCTCTACCACTCCCCCTTATCTTTAGGGGGGGCGTAGAGAGGGGGCAGGAACCACCCGCGAGTTCCTTTACCTCCTGCAACCAACAGAACTCGTGGGGGTTTAGAAAGGGGGCTCCCCCTTCTTGGGGTGTAGAGAGGGGGCTGAGCCCCCTCCGTGGGAAAGAGTTATATAGGGCTTCATCATGCTACGCACTATGACATTCAAAGAGGCCGTGGACAGGCTGCTAAACAAAAAAATATGCATGAAATGCTATGCTCGAAATCCACCAAATGCCACCAGATGCAGAAGATGCGGCAGCCACCAGCTTAGACCCAAGGCTAAGGAGAAGAGAGGTGGCGGGAAGTAATTTCAATTGCAATTTTTGCAGCTTTCTCCATGGTTTTTATTTCCACATAAGGTCTGTTTTTCTTTCCAATAACCATCTTTTCGCTGCTTGGAAGGTGTATAAAGCCAATGGGGATATCCAATCCCATTTTCTCTGCGTGATACAAGAAGGAATAAAAGAGTGCGTTGCAGACATAGGTGCCTGCATGATATGAAATATACGAAGGTATGTAATTTTTGTGCCACTCATCTAAGATTTCAAAAATGGGAAGTGTTGTTATGTATGTCGCTTTTCCATCCTCGAAAATTTTTAATCTTTTTGGTTTGAAACCATCGTTATCTGGGGTGGTGGAATCCATCATGTTCACAGCCAGCATTTCTATGGATATTTGTGCTCTACCATCTGCAAGGCCAAAGGATATTATTGCCTCAGGTTGATATTTTTCAAGGACTTCCTTGGTCAGTTTTTTTACCTTTTCATAGCTCACAGGCATTTTTATGGCCATCACATAATCGCTCTGCAAAGCATTGACCACTTCCCAGGATGGATTCTCTTTAAAATGGGCAAAGGGTTCAAAGCCCGTGAGTATCAGCATTCTTTGCCCTCCAGCTGTTTAAGCACGTAATTTCTTATCTCGTCCACGGAGGGATATTCTTTAACTATTTTGCCATCCACCATGTAAGGCCGGAGAAGAGGCTCTACCTCGCTGCCACACACGGGACATTCTTCCAGCTCCTGGTTGCGGGGAGTTACTATGAAGCTGCCACAGTTCTTACATCTATACACCTGCTTTGAGCCACTGAACTTTCCACGCTTGGCCAGAGGCTTTCCTTCAATTTCCACAATGTCCATGGCGTAATCGATAGTTTTAGCGTTACTCAAGGAGGTGCCTACACCAAAACCTGTTGCTCCGGCCTCTTTAAGTCTCTTGACACTCTCCTCATTAAGCCCACCTGATACAAAGATTCCCACGTTCTTATAACCTCTTAAATCCAGTTCCCAACGCACCTCTCTCACGATGTCCTCAAAGCTTCCCCTTCGGGAGGATGGAGTATCCAGTCTTATGGCGGCAAGGTCTTTAAGCAGCTCTGCTGCCTTAATGGCTTCAAATTTCTCGTCACCAAAGGTATCTATTAGCGCAATTCTTGGAACATCAGGAGCTACGAATTCATCGAATTTTTTCCAGGCCTCCTCCTCACCCAGGGTAAGTATTAGGGCATGGGGCATGGTGCCCTTCGGTTCCTTTCCAATATGCTCTGCACCCAGGATGCTTGAAACCCCATCGCATCCTCCGATATAGGTGGCCCTGTCAATCATTGGAGAAATAGCTGGATGCATCCTTCTTACCCCAAAGGAGAGCACAAGCGAATCTCCGGCAGCCAGTCTAATACGAGCGGCTTTGGTGGCGATGCCAGATGCCTGACAAATCAGACCAAGGATTGGTGTTTCGTAGACTGCAAATTCCTTGTAATCTCCTTCAATGGCCATCACGGGGATGGAATATCCATGTATATCTCTCCGGGGAAATATAGTACCTTCGGGGAGCGCATAGATATTTACCTTCTTTCCTTCCATTAGATGTAGGACTTCGTCAAGTCCTGCAAATACCACCCAGTCATAGGGTGGATTGGCCACGGTGAATTCCGCCCACACTCTTTTTTTAATCTTCAAACGCTCCAGTATTTCCCTGGTGCGGAGGAAATATACATCGGTAGTTTTTCCCTCCTTTATTTCATCCTCAGATGCTATATGGAATCTCATAGGGATTTCACCTCCACAATCTTTGCACCGTAAATTTTCTTCATATATTCAATTGCCCATCGATGGTTCTCTTCCGTGGTTCCGCTACACGCATCTTCAAACACATAGATTTTAAAGCCTCGGGCAAAGGCACCGAAGGCTGTGTGCATCACGCATATATCGGTAGCTACCCCACATAGATATACTTTCTTCACTCCTTTTTCCCTCAATATTTTCTCGAGAGGGGTGAAGAGAAAGCCATCATAGGTATTTTTCTCAATGACCACATCCCTTTCTTCAGGTTTTAGTTCCTCAACTATCTCCGAGCCCCAGGTATCTTTCATCGCGTGCTCGCCCCACACGGTAAGCTCAGGGTCATCGGAGGTGTGGGAGTCTCTAAGATAAATCACCATACCCTCTTTCCGAAACTTCTGCAAAAGTTTTTTTATCTGCGGCACGATTTTTCGAGCTCCCTCGCTCCCGAATTTTCCATCAACAAAATCGTGAATCATGTCCACCACAAGAAGGGCCTTCATAGGGGGTTAATGGAAAAAAGAATAATTAATGTATCGGTGTGGAAGGCCAAAGATAAAGAGAGCCTTCTTTTCTTCTCTCCAGTTTCTCGCCCTTAAGCTCAAGAATGAAGATCTCCGCAACAAAGACTTTACCGTAGAGGAGATGTCCGCCCATGGTGTTTCCTCTATCGTCACCCAGCACCGCATGAATATGCGCAAAAGGCACGTTATCTTTAAGGGAGAGATTTCCCATGGCTGAGAGAAGCTCCCTCATACCATGAACCTCTATTTCTTCATATTTTCCTTTCTCACTGTTAAAATATCCGAGCTTGGTATCCTTAAGTGTGCCAATAATGTTAATAATTCCTGCCTCTATTCTCTTCTTCTGGGCGAAATCTTCTACAAACTTGGGTAGCTCAGAATCCTCAGGAGCTCTTATCAGAAATGCTCTACCAATTTCCATCTTGATCACCATCCTTGTCATTGAAGAAGATATATAAAACTTTATTGGTAATCAAAGAGTGTCTTTCTCTTCTTTTTCTCCCCGCCTTCTCTTTTCTCGAAGGTGCTTAGAGCCACTTGTCTGCTTCCTGTTAGAAGATTCTCCTCGTCCACACCAAACACTTCAGTGATTCGAGCCAGGGTTTCGGCGACTCTCCTGGCGTAATATCGATAATCGGGCTTTTTCGTAAAAGGTCTGCCGGGAATGTAGGGTTCCACATCCTGCCTGGAGCCTCGTGCATTAACTACGACCCACGCAACTTTCATTCCGGGTACGAACTCATATCCCATGGCCATAAGCTTCTTTGCCGCCTGAACATTGGCCATGGAGCCTGGATTTTTATAAAATTTAAAATCTTTTACCGTGCGGGATATCACCAGCTTCTCCACCGGAACCTTACCGCGGCGGACATTGTCCACGATCTCCCGGGCCAGCTGGATAGCGCCGTGGATATCGCCGTCTAGTATCTTCTCAAAGACCATACGCTGAGCTTCGCTCTGCAAGTCAAAAGAATCCGTGCGTCTTATCTCATAGCCACGCACAATCATCTCGCCGTGCTCCTCCTTAGGCCAGATTACACGCCCTACATATCTTTT
Source organism: DHVE2 group archaeon (assembly GCA_026993785.1). Lineage (GTDB taxonomy): Archaea > Thermoplasmatota > Thermoplasmata > Thermoplasmatales > Aciduliprofundaceae > S014-41. The sequence continues at coordinate 154,748 of JALWRZ010000007.1, read as the reverse complement.
CTTGGCACCATGCGAGAAGAAAGGCTCTAGAACCTTTTCGAATTCCAGTATAAGCTCCTCTCTCTCGGAAATTTCTTGTGCTTTCTTTTTCCCAAATTCCACCGTTCTCCCTAAATCACCGAAAGGGGAAAGGAAGAAAACACTATCCGTATCTCCATACACCACCTTTATTCCTTCATCTTCCAATTCCTGAATTATCCGCTTTATAGTTTCACGGGCAAAGGCAGTTATGCTTGCCCCTATATCTGGATTAGTGAAGCGATAGAAGGAAGAGGCAAGAACTCCATAGAAGGAATTCATGAGTATCTTAACCGCCTGCTGGAGCCCATCATAGTAGTCCCTCTTATCCGGAAGCTCCTTCATCTTTCTCTTCCACTCATCCCTCTTTTTCATAAGATCCTCAAGAATCCTGGGAATCAAGCCCTCTCTTCTCTCTCTTTTAAGGAACCGCACTCCTGTGGGGCTCTCTATCTCACCGTCCTTGCTCAGTGTGGTGAAACAGATGTTATACTTTATTATGATACTGGGATACATGCTTTTGAAATCCAGCACGCATACCCAGTGATAAAGGCCGGGCTCTATGGTGTGCACGTATCCACCTTCAATCTTACCGGCCTTTCTCTCCTGTCCCTGGAGAGGCACTCCTATATTTTCGCGGTCCGCAGCTCTTATAAGAAGAGAATCCACCCACGTTGAGGTACCTGAGTGTATTACATCATCCAAGGGAAATTTCGTGACTGTGGCAAGATCCAGATACTTGTTTATTATGCCTATCTTGAGTAGAATTTTTAAAGCAAGTTCGGCATCTCTTTTGCAGTACTCTATTACATCTTCCCTCCTTTTCTCCCACTCTTCATCTATATTGGTGCGATCAACATCCATCTTTCCCTCGCCAAAAAGCTCCTGTGACACCGCCTCTAAGGTCTCTTGTTTCAGGCGCAGCTCCTTCTTCACGGCCCACCAAGCATCCTCTATCACCCGCCCATGAACCCGCCAGAATTGCCCTACGATGCGCTGGGGCTTGCCACCATCGCGCCCAATGGCAAAGTCCATATTGTACTTCTTGTATTTCTCACTTAGCAGCTCGAGATCATACCCATCTATGTTGTATCCTGTTATTATATCGGGGTCCTCTCTTCTAACGAGTTCTACGAACTCTCGGAGCATATGCACCTCTTCACCCTCTATGCTCGTTTTCCTTATCTCTCCATTCTCCCAAATTGCGATTCCTATGGTGAATAGTCTTCCATCCTTCATGGAGTTCTCTATATCGAAGCTAAGAATTTTCAATCGAGGCTTGAAATCCTCGATATTTTCAAATCTTTGCGCATTTACCACGATATCCGCAAAGTAGCCACCGTGCTCTATTCTCTCCCCGAAGACCCTGATGCAGGAGGAGAGATCAAAATCGTATATGAACCTCTGATGAAAGGGTATATCGGCGGCAAGAACATCACAGAATTCCAGAGCTTCTTTTCTGTAACGGGGAGTCTTCCATGGTGAATGCATGGTGACCTTTACACAGTCCCGTTCCCGTCCCTTATACCATAGCTTCACGTTCTCAAGAGATATTATCTCTGGATCTTTGGAGAATTTTTCAAGCAGCGTGGTAGGTGGCTCCACCAAGTAAAAATAGGGTCGAAAGCCATGGTACCTTATAACTATGGATTTACCCTCCCTCGTTTTACCATAAAGCTCCACCACGACTCCCTTCTCTCCCCGCGAATAGGAGGCTGTGAGAAGACGAACATCCCAATACATGCAATTTAAACAATCCTGTACGGGGATATAAGTGTTGCGTTTTCCCACAGCAAAAATTATAAGAGGGCACTGCCATTAATGCAATATGGTAATCTTCCTTAACGATGTGCTGGGTGGCATAATCTTGGTTCTATCTCTTATTCTGCTAATAGTCGCAATCGTAACATATTGCAGATATCACATCAAGGCCGCGCTGCTATCCGCCGTGATCTTCTTTCTTTTCCTTGTGAAGGCATTGATTTACGAGGTGGCTGCATACCTTGGCAGGGAAATAAATCTAGTTGGCACATTTTTAATCGTAGATATAGTGATTCTCGTAACACTCTATTTTGTCATATCCCTGCGAGGGTGAGCCATGGACGAGCTAAGCAGCAGAAAAAGGATATACGAGGAAATACTTCTCAATCCAGGGCTGCATTTCAGAGAGCTTCAGAGAAGACTGGATATGCCTGTGGGCATGCTGTCCTATCATCTCAACGTTCTTATACAGCGGGGTTTAATTGTAGCCAAAAAAGAGGGAAAATACACTAGATATTTTGCAAACACCACCATGACTCGGGAAGAGAGACAGATTATGGGGCTACTGCGAAACTCTATTGCTCGAAAAATCGTTATATATCTTCTCCAAGAGGGAGAAAAAAGTCACGGCGAGATAGCAAGATATTTAAATTTGCGACCCTCTACTCTATCTTATCATCTAAACAGGCTCACCAGGAGGGGCTTGCTGGATAGGGATATTCGAGGCAGAGAAACCTATTATAGGGTTAAAAAACCTCAAGAAGTTGCTTTTATCATAATAAAATACAGAAAATCTTTTCTGGATGCGCTTGTAGATAATTTTGCATCCCTCTGGCTTGAAAAAGAATAAAAGAAGAAGGGGGGATGGCGTCATCGTGATTTGCGATGCATTGCTATTGCAATTCCCACAATTACCACTATTATCAGTATGACTGCTGTAATCCAACCATATGGGAGTGTGCTAGATGTTCCCACCGATGTTTCTTCAGAATTTCCGTTGCTCTGCTCATTCACATACTCACTCTGAATTTCCAAGGTATGTGTTGAGAAATGGGGTATGTAGAGTATCAGGTAGAGGGTTCCATTGTCTTCCTGGATGGCATATTTTGCCTTGCCAGATGCGTTCATTACCTCTTCATAGCTTGCATTCTCCACGCTCTTTCCATCTAAAGTTACATTGAGCCTATGATGCCTATCAAGGGTTATAAGATCTTGAATGGCTAGAACTATGACTTTGCCCTGCGATTCATTGGATGAGATTTCCAGCTTTATCCTGTTCTTCTCTCTCAGCATCACCTGTGCGCGGATCTCGTAGCTATAATTCACAAAGTCTGTACCCTTGGGGGATATATAAATATGAGCACACACTTTGCCCTTCTCTATACCCTTCATGATTTCCTTTTCTATGTGCTTGGGCAATAGCATGCAGGGGGTGTTAATGAATATCACACTCGTAGCATGATTCTCAGAGGTCTTCACCATGATCTTTGTATTGTTATCTTCCTGACTAATCTTCACATCTTCTCCAGCCACAATCAGCCTGGCTCTGAGGGCCCCATCGCTGCTATTGAGGTACACCGTGTTATTCACAACCCTCGCCGATATGTTCTCCCCAAGTTCAAAGGTTATTGTATCGCTTCCATACGTGACTATATGGAGCACTCCTGCCGGGTTATCATGGACGACTATAAATCTCCAGTGGAAACTCATAGTATGATTTCCAGTATGATTTCCATGCTTCTTACCCCCAGGAGGTGTGAATGATGTGCCCAGACCTCTATAGGTTAGAACTGAACCATGAACTCTGACCATCCCTACGGTCTCATTCTCATATTCTATCTCGCTGAACACTGTGGTGTTTCCCAAAGAATAATTCTCAATTTCTCCGCTTTTCTCATGAATGTAGAAACTTATGTATCTGCCCGTAGCCTGGCCATCGGTGTAATTAATGCTACCGAGGTAAGTTGAGTTGTGCACTTTTTCCTTCTCCGCTCCTAGGGCTTGAGTTGCTGTAGCTACCGTAACTGCCGAAGCTATCAGGAGGATAAGCGTAACCAACCCCAGGAGCTTTTTAACGCTCATCATTTTTCATCACCAATAAGCTCAACTCTCAGGATATTTAACTCATTTTTGGTACAAGATTCGAAGAGTAGTACAATTTTCGAACTTTCGAAGGATGTACCAAAATTAATTTAAATACTCTTCCCATAATCTTTTCTGTGAGCCTTACTAAGATTATGGTCCTCATTTCGATTTCGATGCTCCTCATTCCACCCTTAGCTATAGCTTCATCCCCACAGGAGTCGCATCCCACAGTGCAGCTTATTTTCGATAATAAAAATGCTACCCTTAACATACTTATCAACCGCACACCATATTTCACCCTGAGTTTTTCCAGGCTCTACATAGGCACAGGCATTATGCCAGGAATGGCTATTCATACTGCAACAAAAGAGACGCTTAAAAATATGGAGATGCGCGTAATAAAATCCCGTAACGAACTTATGGGCAACTATACGGAGGTTCTAATGTGGAAAGAATTAAAGATTGGTCACGGAAGGCTTAGAGGTAACGAGGTGAACATAACACTTCGATTCTACATAGCGGAGAAATCCTATTATAAGAAGGATGTTAAAATTGAGAGAAATATGCTGCGCTACGATGTTCTTATTCACACTAATTCTCCCGCTTCATTTTTCTATCTGGAGGAGAAAATGAAATTCAAGGGGAATCAAGGCAAAGAGGTATATGAGTACTCCAACAATGTACCTGGGATGTGGAAAAAATTACCAAAAACTCAGGAAATTCGAGAGCATATGTTCAGCGGAAAACATTTAGGCATGATAAAATTTGGGAATGGCAGTAAGGGGGTGCAATGTCTCTGGGAGAATGACCAGTTAGTGGACACCTTCTATTATTATGCTGATTCCGATTTTAGCCTCATTTTCTCCTTTCACAACGAGAATGGAAGCATTATCTATGATCCATACATCACACTACCTGTTCCCATTTATCCATCGCTCCAGCCCATAGTTGGCGGTGTGGAAAAAGCTGTGAATTATCTTATGGATCATATCCTGTCCTTCACACTGGGACTAATAATCGCGGTTTTCATTGTTCTTTCGGCACCTCTAATAAGAAAAAGAAGGTGATTCAAGTTAATTTGTCGTTCTAAAAACTACAAAATTTTTAAAATTAGCAAGCCATTAGGGTGCTGGGGATATATTATGTATGTAATACAACCTCCAAAGCTAAAGAAAGGATTACCGCAGGAAACCAAGAGCATATGTCCGGTATGCGGTAAGGTAATTCCCGCCACTATCTACGAGGAAGATGGTAAGATATGGTACAAAAAAACCTGCCCTGAACATGGAGAATTCAAGGATATTTACTATGGGGATGCCGAGGTATGGCACTGGATGGAAAAATGGGGCACCATATTGGACGGAGTGGGACCGGAATATCCGAAGATTGAAAATGGCTTCTTCGATAAGCATTATTCCTTCACTGCCCTTGCCAACTTAGATCTTACGAATCGCTGCAATCTTCGTTGTCCAATCTGCTTTGCCAATGCCAATGCTGCCGGCTATGTTTACGAGCCTGATTTCGAAACTGTTGTAAAGATGATGGAATTCCTGAGGTCTGAGAGACCTGTGCCTACACCGGCAATTCAGTTTGCCGGTGGTGAACCCACCATATATCCCCGATTTTTCGATGTAATTCGCAAAGCTAAAGAGCTTGGATTCGCGCAAATTCAGGTGGCTACCAATGGAATTCTAATAGCAAATGACCCTACATTCGCACAGAGAATGGCGGATGCTGGAATGCACACCGTCTATCTGCAATTTGATGGTTTCAAGGAGAGCACTTACATAACGGCCAGAGGCGTGAATCTTCTGCCGGTGAAGATGAAGGCCATAGAGAACCTGCGCAAGGTTAAACCCAAGCCCCTTGCCACAGTGCTGGTTCCCACTGTGGTTAAGGGTGTGAACGACGATGAGGTGGGCAAAATTGTGGAATTTGGGCTGCAGAACCTTGATGTTATCCGCGCCGTTAATTTTCAGCCTGTATCCCTTTCTGGCAGGATACCCCAAGGAGAACTATTCAAGATGCGCTATACCACAGGGGACCTTATACGCGATCTTCATGAGCAGACAGATTTCATAGAGAAAACCGATTTCTTCCCAATACCCGTAGCAGCTCTATTCGCCGAAATAGCTTCTCAGATATTCAAGAAACCTGAACCTGCGTTTACCACACATCCTGCCTGCGGTGCCGCCACTTATGTATTCCATGACTACGATAAGGATAAAAATATCCCGATCTCTAGATTCATAGATATACCCGGGCTTATAGAGGAGCTTGTGCCAAAGGTGTTCAACGAGGAATTTGAGAAGAAGAGCAAGCTGGGAAGTGTACTCACACTATATAAGATACTCAAGAAGCATTATGATAAAAAGTACGCTCCTTCTGGATTCAAGCTAAGGGAAATACTCACAGTTTTCGAGCAGGGTACAAAGGACGCACTGGGCAAGCTTCACTGGGATTCCATGTTCATAGGGGCAATGCACTTCCAGGACGCGTACAATTACGATTTGCATAGAATTCAGAGATGCGTCATCCACTATGTGACTCCGGATCCAAAGATTATACCTTTCTGCTCCTACAATACAGGGCCCACATTTAGAACCATGGTGGAGAAGAAATACTCTATTTCTCTAGAAGAATATCGCAGGAGACACGGCAATGTGGTGGGCGTGGAGGGATAATTGTGATACACGCGGATCCCTCCGTATGTAACTACTGCGGGGCATGTGTAGGCATGTGCCCCGTGAACTGTATTTTTCTTGATGAGACGATAATAAGAATCGATGAGGATAAATGCGTAAAATGCGGATTCTGCATCCGTGGTTGCCCGCTTGGCGCCATAGCAGCTGATTGGTGGTCAAAATGAAGAGCTATGAATATGATGTCCTTGTTATCGGTGCAGGCCCCGGAGGTTCCATGGCGGCGAGATACGCCGCCCGCCATGGCTTAAAGGTTCTTCTGGTGGAGAAGAGACCTGAAATTGGAGTACCGGTAAGATGCGCGGAGGGCATATCCCGGGCCTGGATGGAAGAGGTGGAGATAGAGCCCCAGGAGAAATGGATAGACGCGGAAATAGATGGAGCAAAGATATACTCTCCCGACGAAAGAAGCGTTGTAAAACTCTCCGCCGAGCAGGCGGGCAACGAAGTAGGATTCGTGCTCAATCGCGAGTATTTTGATAAATATCTTGCCTCTCTGGCAGCGAAGGAGGGCGCGGATATCTGGCTCAAAAGCCCTGCAATTGCAATAATCAAAGAGGACGGATATGTGAGGGGCGCTATAATCAGAAAATTTGGAGAGAAGGTAGAGGTCAGAGCCAAGATAGTGATCGCGGCCGATGGTTTCGAATCTCAGGTTGCCAGATGGGCGGGTCTCAACACAGTGCTGCGGGAGAGAGATGTCGTGTCTTGTGTGCAGTATAGAATGACCAATATTGATATAGAGGAAAACTTCACCCATTTCTACATAGGCTCCTGCGCCCCGGGCGGCTATCTCTGGATCTTTCCCAAAGGGAGAAAGGAGGCAAATGTAGGTATCGGCGTAGCCCTGAATAAGCTCAGGGAACCTGGAGAAGTGAAACGCTACCTGGATGCTTTCATAGACGCTCATCCCAATCTAAAGAAGGGAAGCATAATTCAGATCGTGACCGGTGCTGTATCCACATGCCCCCTACCCAAGAGAATAGTGGATAACGGAATAATGCTTGTGGGAGACGCCGCAAGATTGATAGACCCAATTACAGGAGGCGGAATCGCTAACGCCTGTATCTCGGGCAAATACGCTGGCGAAGTTGCGGCAAAGTGCGTTGATAATCCAAGCAAGGAATGCCTTGAGGAGTATCAAGAGATGGTGAAAAAGAGATGGGAGAGAAAGCATCTACGTAACTGGTTTGTAAAGGAAAAATTGGCATCTCTTAGTGATGACACACTCAACAAGCTTATGGAAGTTATATCTCAGGAGGACATAAAGAAGATATCCGTGCGCGGGATTCTGGAGGCAGTGCAGAAGAGATATCCTGAGCTCATAGAGGAATTTGAAGACCTTCTCTAAGGTTTAACCCATGAAAATTTGAAATATCGCACCTTTTCATTTTTTATGTAAGCAAGAAGCAAAATTTTTCGCACTCCATGGGCGACTCTCACAGCCCGGCTTATTTTTTGGAGCTCTTCTTTTTCGTGAATAAGATGTACGAGATATTTGGAATGCTCCTCCATGCTGTTTTCGTAAGCCCTGAACAATGTGCCGTACTTAAATCCTGATTTAACGATTAATCCACGCTCCCTCAAATCTCGATAAATAAGATACTCATTCTCATTCCCGCTCCTTTCCTTCACATCGATTATGCCCTTCTCCCCCAGATACTGCGCCTCAAATATGGAAAGATGTCCAAAAACACCTTCATTTTTTCCATAAGTGCTCTTCTCTGCATCTTCCATATCCTCAAAAAGGAAGTATCTCTTGCCATAGGGTTTAGCAGCGAGTTTTCTCTCAGGGAGCTGATTGAAATTGCCCTTGGGCTCATAAAGATCCACCATATAGTAGGTTATATCGCCGTCACCATCCACAATGGAAAGTATTAAAGGCATCCTTTTTTCCATAAACTTAGAGGGCTCAAAGAAATCCATATCGGAGAGAGGATAGAAGCTCATTGAATAATTCTTTCTCCCTTCAAAATGCTCATTTACCACCGTGAGAACATACCCACGGTCTCTGAGATCCCGATAAACAAGATATCGGATATCGAAATTTTCAATGGATGCTGCTTTCTCAATTAAAATGCTAAACTCCTCTTTTATGGTGCCTTTTTCTGCGAGATATAGAGCCTCCTCGGGAGATAGATAAATGCATCTTTTATCCCTTTTACCAAAACCCCTGGAAAAGAGTTTATCGGCAAGAGAACCACATATTTTCACAGCTTGCATCTCACATCTCCAGGAAGGTGCGAAATACTTCGGTCACATTCTCACCTGTTTTGGCGCTGGTTAGGAAATACGGCGCCTCAAAGGTTTCCGAGAGCTCTTTCATCTCATCTTTCCAGAACTGGGCTTTGTACTTCAGATCGCTCTTGTTTGCCACGAAAATTTTCTTGGCTCGATGTCCATCCAGGAATTCTGCAATCTTGCCCATGGTATCGTAGGTTTCTCTCCTCGTTATATCTCCCATAATCAGGATACCTTTTGCTCCTGCTAATATGGTGCGTATGTTCTCTTCATAGACGCTCACATCCCAGAGTATAAGGGTGGTATCTCCGCACTTTCTCTTAAAAGCCTTGGATTCCAGCGTTTCCTCTGGGTCATCTTCAAAGGTATCATAGACGAATCTCCTTATGAGCGAGGTTTTACCGACACCCTTGTCGCCAATGACACAGATTTTCCAGATTTTGGGAGTTCTCATCCAACTCTCAATGGGATTTGGTATTTAAAATTTTTTAGGGCAATTATCTGGGATGAGAGAGTTATGGTGTTTCCCTCTAATCAGCTTGATTTCTTTAACTTAATCAGGTTTCTCTCACTATCATTTGTCATAGGCTGTTCCCTTCAGGCGGAGCAAAACACGATAGATCTGCTCCAGGAGCACTAAATACGCAAGCTCGTGCCTCATGGTCAGCTTGGATAGAGATACCAATTTTTTACCCTTTTTTGTTTCTTCTTCAAAGCCCTCAGGAGGGCCCACGACGAAGGTTATCTCCCTCCCCAAGGTGCCATTATCCTTTATGAGATGATAAAATTCCTCGTTTCCAAGTTGCTCACCCTGCGGGTCGAGTAGGATGGCATCTTGGGGAATTTCGCCACTACGAAGGAAACGCACCCGAGCCAATGCGCTTATTCTCCTCTCATACTCCTCAACCATGGTGCGATACTCCTTCCCTATTTTTCCGAGATTTATGACCCTTATTTTTAGTGGAAGCATTTTTATATAATAAAACCGTGAAATATTTATACCTTTTCTCCTCTACCCAAGAAGGGTGTGGAAATGGTAGAAGTGGTGCTTACTACCGATAGAACGATGATGTCCAATCACCATCACAAGGAGTTCTTGGGCTTTGGAACTACAGGTCCACCACTGCTCTTTCCTGAAAAATTCTGGCTCTTCTTATTTGCACCCAAGATGAAGGTGATAGACAGAGATGGCCGTCCCAGAGAGGCGCCCTATGGTCTGAGAAAAATTGAGGCAAAGCTCTTGGAGGAGGGCTTCGATGCCGCCATAATAGATCCTGACCATCTCCACAAGCATGTTAAGGATGCAAAGGTTCTGCTTTTGTCACATCATGATTATTTCGGATTTGGGCCACCTTCTAGCACCTTTGCCTCGCTTTTTAAGGTGGAAACCCTCAATGCTCGGTCCTTTGCAAGGCTGATGAACTCCCCACCCGTGAGGGAGATGAAAAGGAGAGGTGTGAAAATCATAGCGGGAGGCCCTGCGGCGTGGCACTGGAAATACAGGGAGGATAAGATGAAGGAATGGGGTGTGGATTCTGTGGTTGATGGAGAGGGGGAACGCGTAATCGGTGAGATTGTGGAAAAAGCCATAAAAGGTGAGCCCTTGCCAAAGTTCATTGATCTAAAGCCCAACCAATCCCCATCCCTGGATGAGATTCCAACAATAAAATATCCAAGCGTGAATGGTCTCGTTGAAGTGATGCGCGGATGCCCCCGCGGCTGCAAATTTTGCAGTGTGACCCTGAGACCCTTAAGATACATACCCTTCGATAAAATCGAGAAGGAGCTTATGCTCAACAGGAAGTATGGGATAAAGGATGCCATAATACATAGCGAGGATGTGTTGCTCTATGGAGCCAAGCCGCCAAGCTACATTATTCCTAATGAAGAAAAGCTTCTCAAGCTACACAGATTATTTAAGAAGCATGCCCGGAGGGTTATTTGGGCCCATGCCAGCCTGGCGGCCATAGTTAAGGGGCAACGCGATTCCAAGCTGATGGACAAGCTTGCGGAAATAATAATAGACGAGAACCAATCCTGGTGGGGTGCGGAGATAGGCGTGGAAACGGGTTCCCCAAGACTTGCAAAGCTAATAATGCCGCAAAAAGCAAAGCCCTTCACCACCGATGAGTGGCCCGAGATTGTGATAGAAGGCGCGGGAATAATGCAGGATGTGGGCATGCAACCTGCACTCACCTTAATAGCAGGATTGCCGGAGGAGAAAGAGGAGGATATTATACGCACCTTGGAGCTTGTGGACGAGCTGTGGGATTTCAAGGCCATAATAATGCCCATGTTCTTCGTTCCCATGGGACTTCTCAAAGATAAGGACTGGTTTAAGGCCTATGAGCTCAGCGATCTTCATATGGAGCTCCTGAAGAGATGCTTAACCCACGGTATAAGACAGGGCAAGAGAATTCTCCAGAACTATTTTGAAGATCGGTGGTATGGCAGCTTAGTTATGCCCTTCTATCGCTTTTTTATTGACAGGATTGAGATTGCAGCAAAGAAAAGGGGCTACATAAGCGAGCCGGGGAGTCACAGAGGAAAGAAGTATGAGAATTTTAATGAGGTGAAAAATAAGGAGATGAAGGGGGAGCATGTGGATTGGGACAAGACTTGCAGATAGCTCAGATGGATACTGTGTAAGAAAAGGATAAGGTACTTTCTCTAAGCTCCCTGAGGGTTATGACCTTTGCCTCCGGGAGCCTTTTTTTCAGGCCTTTGAGATGTCCGTCACCCACAAAGGCCAGAACCTTACCTTGGGAATCCAAAGCCTTGAGATTCCTTGCCATGTATGCTTCCCTATCATCGAAAAGTGCTTTGGCAAGGCCAGGATACTTTTTTCTTATCTCTTGAATATATCGCTCCTCATCTTTTATTATCTCTTCCACTTCTTTTTTTGTGATCCTCTTTCCCAGAAAAGGAGCAAATATTATGGAGGAATAGAATCTGAGTTTTTCCCACCATCCCATATTTTTCTTTATTCCCTTCACAATCTGCTGGGAATCCATATCGATGAATGCCACCTTTTTTCCCAGAAGTTGAGCCACTTGAACGGCTGTGAGCATCTCGCTACCCACCTCACTCCCAAACAGTTCTGAGAGATTCTTCTGCATCTCGGCCATCTTTCTGTAAAAATAAGGCATCTTACCTTCCATCTTGGAACTGAGGGCCACATATCTGCCGTAATCAAGCTCCACCGCAACTATATCGGGTTCCTCTTCTCTTATTATCCTCTCGATCTGCGCCTTTAAATTTATCACATGGGCCACGCCTACTAAGATTATCACAATGCACCCTAAGAATCTGGATTATTTTATTTTTCTCCCAGGGCTATGAAGCCTTATCTATAGGAGCGTCGCAGATAGGCCTGGGATATGGCAGAAACACGGAAATACCCGGGGAAAATCCTTAATATACCCTCCTCATATAACCCCCAGGTGATCCCATGGACAAAATAGTAGAGTGTGTTCCAAACTTTAGCGAAGGAAGGGATATGAAGGTCATTGAGCAGATAGTTGATGCCATTAAAGAAGTTGAGAATGTTTATGTTCTTGATGTTGACCCTGGAGAGGCAACCAATAGAACTGTGGTTACATTTGTAGGAGCTCCTGAAGCAGTGAAGGAGGCGGCTTTCCGGGCCATAAAGAAGGCGGCCGAGCTTATCGATATGAGGAAGCATCATGGAGAGCATCCTCGAATAGGTGCCACGGATGTGTGCCCCTTCGTACCTGTGAGGGGCGTTACCATGGAGGATTGCGTCAAGCTTGCAGAGGAGCTGGGAGAAAGAGTGGGCCGCGAGCTTGGCATACCGGTGTATCTTTACGAGTACGCTGCCAAACAGGATTACCGAAGGAACCTTGCAGATATAAGAGCCGGGGAATATGAGGCTCTCCCTGAAAAGTTGAAGGATGAGAAATGGAAACCCGATTATGGACCCGATGAATGGAACGAGCATATTGCGAAGACGGGGGCAACGGTGATAGGCGCGAGGGATTTCCTCATCGCGTATAATGTGAATCTCAACACCAAGGATAAGAAACTTGCAAATAAGATAGCGAAGGTGATAAGAGAACGTGGCTATACCAAGAAGATGCCCGACGGTACAAGGCAGCAGATACCGGGGAAGCTGAAATATGTGAAGGCCATAGGCTGGTACATAGATGAATACCAGAGGGCGCAGATATCTATAAATCTCACAAATTTCCACGAGACGCCTCTATGGAAAGTATTCGAGACTTGCGAGGAGGAGGCGCAGAAAATAGGGCTTCGTGTTACAGGCAGTGAAATCGTGGGTCTCGTGCCTTTAGAAGCGATCCTGGACACAGGCAGACATTTTCTAAGAAAAATGGGAAAGAGCGATGGTGTGCCCGAGGAAGATATAGTGCATACCGCAATTCTCTCTTTGGGGTTAAATGACGTTGCTCCCTTCGACCCCACAGAGAAGATCATAGAGTACAAGATAGAGAAGCTGGAGGCAAAGAAGAAGCTTGTGGATATGAAGATAAAAGATTTCGTGGATGAGCTCTCCCGCGATTCTCCAGCACCGGGAGGTGGCAGCGTTGCCGCGCTGAGCGGCGCATTATCTGCAGCCCTTGCCTCCATGGTGGCAAACCTGACCTATGGGAAGAAGAAGTACAGCGATGTCTGGGATGACATGCTCGAAGTTGCCAGAAAGGCACAGGCTCTCAAGGATAAATTTGTGGGTCTTGTGGATGAAGATACCGATGCGTTCAATTTGCTTATGAGCGCCTTCTCTCTGCCCAAGAAGACGCCGGAGGAGAAGGAACTCAGGGCGAAAAAGATAGAGGAAGCCACGAAGGTGGCCATAGATGTGCCCAGAAAAACTCTTAAAAATGCGGTGGAGCTTGTGGAGCTCGCTGATATTCTCGCAGAGAAGGGTAATAAGAACGCGCTGAGCGATGCAGGCGTATCCGCTTTAGCTGCTTACACCGCTGCATATGCTGCTTATTTGAATATCCTAATAAATCTCGCAGGAATAAGCGATGAGGAGTATGTGAAGAAAACCCGAGAGGAGGCAGATAGTATTTTGAGCCAGGTGGAAAAGAAAAAGGATGAGGTGATGAAGAAGGTTCTCTCCCAGCTTTAATTTTTTCTTTTTTCCGGAAAAGATTTAAATTCTCTAATCCTTATCTGCACTTATGAGCACTGAGCTTCTTTATCTAGATGATTCCTATCTGAAAGAGTTCGATGCAAGGGTAGTAGATGTAGTGGATAATGGCGTGATTCTTGACCGCACCGCTTTTTATCCCGGAGGTGGAGGACAGCCCCCTGATACCGGTAAGCTCATCTTCGATGGAAAGGAGAGCAGGGTTGTGGAAATGAGGAGAGAGGGTGTGGTACATCTTCTTGATGGCCCTCTTCCGGAGATAGGCACGGAGGTGCATGGCATAATAGACTGGGAACGCCGCCACAGAATAATGAGAGCTCACACCGCTGTGCATGTTGTTTCAGGGGTCGCCTATCAGAAATTTGGAGTTATCATCACCGGAAACCAGCTCTACGAGGCCCGTGCAAGATTGGATCTCTCCTTTGAGAATATGAACAGGGAGCTGGCAGAGAGAATAATCGAGGAGAGCAACAGTGTGATTAAGAGGGATTTACCTGTGAGATGGTACTATATTTCCAGGGAGGAATTTCTCAAGAGACCCGAGCTGATGAGGGTGAATCCGCGACTATATGAGAAATACGAGAGGATAAGGGTTGTGGAAATTGTGGGCTTTGATATTCAGGCAGATGGCGGCACCCATGTGAAGCATCTTGCAGAGATAGGAGAAATAAAGCTGGAGAAGTATGAGAGCAAGGGCAGGAAGAACAAGAGAATTTATATAACCCTCTCCTAACTAAAATCTTTTATTCCATATCTCCATGGGTTAACAATGAGGTACGCGGAAGAGGAGATAAAGGCCATATGGCTCGATTTTTTCTCCAAAACAGAATACGGGTTAACCCTCTCCAGGATAGTAGATGAGTATCCTGATGAGAAGAGCCTTATTGTGAGCTTTGCAGATTTAGTGGAATACAATCCCAATTTTGCAGAGGATTTTCTCAAGTATCCGGATATATATTTAAGCAGGGGAGAGGAGGCCATAAGGGAACATACAGGCGAGGAGGAGATGCATATACATCTCCGCATAAGCAACCTTCCCCGGGATAGGAGAAAGGATATAAGGGACCTGAGGAGCGTACACCTTGGGCAGTTTATAAGCATAGAGGGGATAATAAGAAAAGCCACGGAGGTTCGGCCAAAGCTCAAGCTGGGCGCTTTTAAGTGCAGCGACTGCGGAGGAATCACATACCTTGTGCAGGAGGGAACAAGGCTCCAGGAGCCGCATAAATGCGCACATTGCGGAAAAACAAAGCCCACAATAAGATTCACGCTGAGCATAGAGCACTCAGAGTTTGTGGACACGCAAAAGGTGGAAATACAGGAAAACCCGGAAAATCTCAGGGGAGGTGAGCAGCCCCAGCGATTGGCCGCCTACCTGGAGGATGACCTTGCGGGGATCCTGGTTCCTGGAGATAGAGTGGCGCTCAACGGGATACTGAGGGCAAAGGAGCGAAGAATGTTCGGCAATGTGAAGACCACAGAATTCGATATCTATCTGGATGTGGTGAGCATAGACAAGGAGAAGAAGGAGCTTGAGAGCATTGAAATAACGGAGGAGGATGAAGAGAAGATAAGGGAAGAGGCAAGCAAGGGAGACATAATTGAGAGACTCCGCGACACCATCGCCCCCACCATCTACGGGATGAAGATAGAGAAGGAAGCGCTTCTTCTTCAAATGTTCGGTGGCGTGCCCAAGAAGATGAAGGACGGCACGAGGATCAGGGGCGATATTCACATCCTTCTTGTGGGAGACCCGGGAACAGCCAAGTCCCAATTGTTGCAGTATATGGCACAGCTTGCACCCCGTGGAATCTACACCTCAGGCAAAGGCTCTTCTGCCGCAGGATTAACCGCCACCGCAGTAAGGGATGAAAGCGGGAGATGGACTCTGGAAGCGGGAGCACTTGTTCTCGCAGATATGGGTTTGGCAGCCATAGACGAGATAGATAAGATGAGCTCTACGGATCGCGACTCCATATATCAGGCCATGGAGCAGCAGATCATAGCGGTGACCAAAGCGGGAATATACGCTACGCTGATGGCCAGATGCTCAATTCTGGGAGCGGCGAATCCCAAATATGGGAGGTTTGATCCCAACAGGCCCCTGGTGGACCAGATAGATTTACCCACCCCGCTTCTCTCAAGATTCGATGTAATATTCAAGATAGTTGATGTGCCAAATCCCGAGAAGGATAGGGCTCTTGCAGAGCATATTCTCAACGCTCATCTCGTGGGAGAGATGCTCCAGCTTGAAGAGGAGGAGAACATTCTTGTGGAGGAGTACTCACCCAAGATAGATCCCGAGTTCTTCAGAAAATATGTGGCCTATGCTAAGAGAAATATTTTCCCAAAGCTCAGCGATGAAGCCATTGAGCTGCTGAAGAAGAAGTATGTAGATACGAGAAAGCAGTATGAGGAAACCCATGCGGTTGCCATCACACCCCGCCAGCTGGAAGCCATGATAAGACTCGCTGAGGCATCTGCCAGAGCCAGGCTGAGCGAGGTAGTAACCAAGGAGGATGCCGAGAGAGCTATAAGAATTGTGGACTACTTCCTCAAGGAGGCATCCACGGAGGAGGGAATCATAGACGCGGATATTCTCTACACGGGGATAAGCTCAAGACAGAGGAGTGTGATGGAGAAGATAGACATAATCCTCAGAAAACTCATAAACGAGAAGGGCTTTGCAGAGGAAGATGAGATTCTGGAAGAGGCCGAGAAGGTCGGGGTGGAAAGGCTCAAGGCCTTAAGGATGCTGGAGAAGATGCACCGGGAAGGCCTCATAAGGGAAGTTAGAAGCGGAGTGTACAAGTATGTCTGAGCATCCCATAGCCATGAAAATTTACCGGATAAGGGGCGAGGTTATGGTTGCCGCCTGTGACCGTGAGCTTCTGGGTAAGAGATTTGAAGAGGGAGAGTTCCACATAGAGGTGAAGAAGGATTTCTACTATGAGTCCTATGTGAGCGATAAAACTTTTCTGAACAGTATGAAGATTGCCACCATCGCCAATCTTGTGGGGAAGCACGTGGTGACTCTGGCCATAAAGGAGGGCTACATAGATAAGGATGCAATAATAAGAATTCAAGGTGTACCCCACGCGCAAATGTGCATCCTTCTTTGATCACTCCCTCCAGTCAGTGTTGATGGTGCGCACCCCTATTTTGGGAATATAGAGCAACACCCTCTTGTGCCTGGAATTCTCGTGCATCTCGTAGACTCTATTAACAATTTCTTCATCGATATTCAGAAGCCTTATAATTTCTGCCTTGGAATATCCAAGCTCTATGCCGTAAAGAATCTTATCCAGGAGATCGTATTTCACGCCAATCTCTTCTTCATCCAGCTGTCCGGGAAGCAATCCGGCGGTGGGTGCTTTATTCAATATTTCCTGAGGTACATCGATTTCCCTTGCCAGCAACCTTACCTGCGTCTTGTAAAGATCACCCAGGGGTGCAAAATCACTGGCGCCATCCCCATACTTGGTGAAATAGCCTATGAGAAGCTCACTCTTGTTGCTTGTGCCTACCACAAGAGCGTTTATATCATTTGCCAGGGCATAGAGTATGAGCATCCTTACCCTTGCCTTCAAATTTGCCATACTCATCCTCTTCTCAATACCCACTCCCTCTGCGAGGCTCTTAACAAAATCACCTATGGGGATGATACGAAACTCGATCCCCAGCTGTTTTGCGAGGTTCTCCGCATCTCTGGTATCCTGGGAGGGAGTTGCTTCCTCGGGCATATGCACTCCCAGAACTCGCTCTTTCCCTAACGCCATTACGCAGAGCTTGGCCACGGTAGAAGAATCCAGACCACCACTCATACCCACAATGACTCGCTTATCCCCTGCAAAGTCCCTTATGAAGGTGAGAATGGTATCCTTCGCATACTCTGGCAGAGTTATCTCAAGCATACTTCCCCAATCTCGTGCTATTCTATAAATTTTTTGAATGCCCCTGTTACCAGAGCTGGTAACCAAAAAATCTTATAAGTTGCAATGGTTAGGGTTAATGGATGGAAGAGCTGAGCAAAGAGATGCAGCAATATTTTGAGCATCTGGAGAGAAAGGCGGATAAGTGTTATCGCGTTGCCCAGGAAGCAAGGAGCATGAATATTGACCCTGAGCCCTTTGTGGAGATCCCCCGAGCCAAGGATCTTGCGGCCAGGGTTGAAGAACTCACAGGAGTTAAGGGTATAGCCGATGAGATTAGAGAGCTCAGCAAAGAATACGATAGAGGTATGGTCTCCCTTCTCATGGCCAGAAGAGTTGCCAAGAGATACGAGAGGAAGGAGGAGGCCCTGGATAAAGCCGTTAGGGTAGGTCTTGCAATCCTAACCGAGGGAATTCTTGTAGCGCCGCTAGAGGGCATAGCAGATGTGAAGATTAAGAGAAACGAGGATGGCTCGCAGTATTGCGCTGTTTACTATGCAGGACCCATAAGAGGTGCGGGAGGGACAGCTCAGGCTTTGAGCATTCTTATTGCCGATGTGGTTCGCAGGGAATTAGGTATTGATAGATATAAGCCTACCGAGGAGGAGATTGAGAGATACAAGGAGGAAATCCAGCTCTATGATAGAAAGCATCATCTCCAGTACAGGCCCAGCAACGAGGAGATAGAGCTTGTTATCAAAAATTGCCCCGTGTGTATAGATGGTGAGGGTACCGAGAAGGATTTAGAGGTCAGCGGCTACAGAAACCTGCCCAGGGTGGAGACAAACAAGGTGCGTGGTGGCATGTGCCTGGTTCTTGCCGAGGGGCTTCTACAGAAGGCGAAGAAACTCAAGGCCTATGTGGATGCCCTAAAGATAGATGGATGGGAATGGCTCAATAAACTCATCCCGGAGGTGAGTGAGGAGAGCTTTAACCTTGAACCCTCTTACAAATACATAAAGGATATACTCGCCGGGCGCCCCATATTCGCGTATCCATCCGCTGTAGGCGGCTTCCGATTGCGCTACGGCAGATGCCGCGCCGGGGGCCTGGCAACGGTAAGCGTTAATCCCGCTACGATGTACCTGCTTAATCAATTCATAGCCATCGGTACGCAGCTTAAGCTTGAGAGACCCGGAAAAGCGGGTGGGATGACCTCATGTGACAGCATAGAGGGCCCCATAGTGCTTCTTGACAACGGGGACCTGGTACAGGTTAATACCTGGGAGGAGGCACAGGAGATATTCCCGCGAGTGAGAGAGATAGTGGATGTGGGAGAAATCCTCATTCCATACGGGGAGTTCTTGGAGAACAACCATCCCCTCGTTCCCTCCTCCTATGTGGAGGAGTGGTGGATACAGGAGGCGGAGAGGGCAGGTTTTTCGGGAGAAGTAGAGGATGCATTTTCCGCTTTTAAAATCTCGGAAAAGTATGGGATACCTCTGCATCCCCGTTATAATCTCTTTTGGCACGATTTAACCCCCGAGGAGATAATTAAGCTCTCGCTCTACGTGGAAAAACATTCCCTCTGGGAAGATGGAAAATTGAAGATAATGAAAAGCAAGGAGATAAAGGAGCTTCTCGTTAAGCTTGGAGCTCTGCATCAGGAGAGAGAGTATTACATCCTGGATAGATATGCGTATCCCCTTCTCCGCTGTCTGGGTCTTGATTTGAAAGATGGAAAAATTGTGAGGTTGCGAGACTTCGTTCAGGGGGATTCTATGGCATTAGTTTCACATCTTGCGGGTGTAAAAATCATGTCAAGATCCCCGATACGCATAGGGGCGAGGATGGGGAGGCCTGAGAAAGCGGCGCCTCGGAAGATGAGGCCGCCCATACACGCTCTATTTCCCATAGGGGACAGCGGTGGGAACAGAAGATTGATAACAGAGGCATCTAAGAATAAGTATGTGGTCATGGAGGTAGGAGAGAGAAGATGCCCGCAGTGTGGCGAGAGAACATTTCTTCCCTACTGTCCCAAATGCGGCTCAAAGACAGAGTTCACGGGAAGAATAACTAATATTAAGGTCAACCTTGAAGATTATCTCAAGAAAGCTGAGGAGAATCTGGGGCTTAAGGTGGAGTGGGATGTCAAGGGCGTAAAGAAAATGATGTCCTCCGAGCACATACCCGAAAGGCTGGAGAAGGGGATATTGAGAGCCAAGAACGATGTATTCGTGTTCAAAGACGGAACCGTGAGATTTGATATGAGCGATATAGCGATTACCCATTTCAGACCGAGAGAGATAGGACTTAGCGTGGAAAAAGCGAGGGAACTGGGATACAATAAGGATTATCTCGGAAACCCGCTGGTTAGCGATGAGCAGCTATGCGAGCTCAAGGTCCAGGACATAATAATACCCAAGCATGCGGGCGATTACCTCGTTAAGGTTGCCAACTACGTGGACGATATGCTTGAAAGGCTTTACAAGATGCGTCGCTTCTACAATGTCACCCGCAGGAAAGATTTGATAGGGCATCTTGTGATAGGACTTGCACCTCACACCTCCGCGGGCATACTGGGCCGCATTATAGGGTTCTCCGATGCCCATGTGGGCTTCGCCCACCCCTTTTTCCATGCGGCCAAGCGTCGTAACTGCGATGGTGATGAAGACTCCATAATGCTACTCCTTGAGGGTTTGCTGGACTTCTCCCGTAAATTCCTTCCCTCCACAAGAGGAGGGTTAATGGATGCGCCTCTTGTTTTGACCACGAGAATCACGCCCAGTGAGATAGACAAGGAAGCCCTTAACGTGGATGTTATGGATAGATATCCCTTAGAATTTTACTACGCCACCCTGGAGTTCAAGAAACCCGATGAGGTAAAGGACTTGATGGATTTCGTTAAGAAGAGGCTGGGCACATGGAGGCAGTATGAGGGCTTCAAATTCACCCATGACACAAGTGATATTAATATTGGCGTGGTGAAATCCGCCTACAAAGTTCTAGGCTCTATGGAAGAAAAGATGGAGAGCCAGCTCCAACTGGCCAAGAAGGTGCGTGCAGTGGATGAGCATGATATGGCCACGCGCATAATCTCGCATCACTTCATCCCCGATATAATGGGTAATCTCAAAAAATTTGGAACACAGAAGTTCAGATGCAAGAAATGCAACGCAAAGTATCGCAGGATACCACTAAGCGGTAAATGCCCGAAATGCGGCGGGGAGCTAACCCTCACGGTGTATGAGAGAGGCGTGAAGAAATACCTGGACAAGGCTATCCGACTCACCGAGGAATACAAGGTTCCAGAGTATCTTCGTCAGAGGGTTTTAGTGCTGAAGGATGCCATCGAATCTCTAATGGGAGAGGAAGAGGAGGAAAAAAATAAAATAACCCTTGAGTCTTTTCTAGCTGTATGATTGCAAATCTTTTCGTGGTAGGTCCTGCGGGCAGCGGCAAAAGCACTTTCACCGCAGCCTTTAGGGAGTGGATGGTGAAGAACGAATACGAAGCCATCACGGTAAATCTCGATCCCGGGGCAGATGCTTTACCCTATGTGCCAGATGTGGATGTTCGCGATATAATTGATCTTGAATCCGTTATGAAGGAATACGGGCTCGGACCCAATGGAGCTCAAATAGTTGCGGCGGATTTAATCGCCAACTTTGTGGAAGAAATAAAAAGTGAGGTGGATAGCTACGAAGCAGATTATGTGATTTACGATACCGCTGGACAGATTGAGCTATTTGCCTTCAGGGCTGCGAGCAAGTTTATAGTGGATTTTCTGGGCGAGAGCAACGTCATGCTTGCATTTCTATTTGATCCTGCGCTATCTAAGAGCCCCTCAGGCTATGTATCCTTGCTTATGCTCTCCTCTTCCGTGTATTTCCGATTTTACAAGCCCTACATAAATATTCTCTCCAAGGTTGACATAATAAGTGATGAGGAGCTGCAAAACATAGCGAGGTGGAGCAGTGACTGGGATGCCCTTTATCTTTCATTACTTAAAGAGAATCCTAGTATGAGTAAAGAGCTCAGCATAGAGCTTTTCAAGGCGCTAGAGAATATAGACGCATTCAGAACCCTGATTCCCACATCTGCCAGAATGCTTTATGGCTATGAAGATGTTTACAACGCAATCCAGATGACCTTTGCGGGAGGAGAAGATTTGGAAAAAAGATAAAAAAAGAGTTATAATTCTGAGACCTCCACACCTTTTCTCAGTTTAAGTCCGATAAGTCTCGTGATTAGTACGCTGCAGGCATTATCGCCGGAAGCGTTGACTGCCGTTCTAAGAGCATCCGCTATCGGATCTACTGCCATCATTATTGCAATTCCCTCGAGTGGTAGTCCAACTACCGAGAGCACAAAGGCCAGCATGATGGTTCCACCACTGGGGATTGCAGCAGTTGCCACTGAACCAACCAATGCCGCGAATACTATGAGACCATAGGCACCAGGACCTAGATGTATGCCGAAAAGCTGTGCAATAAATAGCGCACTCAGCACTTGATAGAGCGCTGTGCCATCCATATTCACAGTAGCTCCTATAGGAACGGTGATTCCAAATACTTCATCGGGCACACCCATTCTTTTGGCAGCGGCCATATTAAACGGCAGATTCACTGCACTGCTCCTGGTAGAATAGGCAATAACGAAGGGCTCGCTCTGTTCTTTGAAGAATTTGAGTGGCGAGAGACCTCCCAGTAGCACAATGATGGAGTACACCAGGAAGAAGTGTATAAAGGTCATCAGATAGTCTACCCCAAGGAATTTTCCGTAGGCTCCAAGAATCCTTGGTCCATAGGTTGCAAGGAGCCAGACACCGTAGCCAAAGATTGCGATTGGTGCATACCACATTATTATTCTCACCACCTTGATGAGGGTATCTGAAACTAGGCTAAGTGCATTTGCAACTCTCTGGCCCCTATCACCCAGGAGGGTGGTGGCTGCACCGAATAGGATGGCAAATATTATCATTGTCATGGCTCCCTTGGCAGTGAGTAGCATGCTGAACTCCGATTTGAAAAAGCTCAGAAGTATCTCCGGTCCAGTCATCCTAACCGGTCCCTTGTAGCCACTGGGTGGTGTGAGATTCACCCCTTCTCCCGGTTTGAAGACTGTGCCTCCAATGAGGCCCCAGGTGGCACCGATAATCGATGTTATTATATAAATTATGAGAATCCATATGAGTATTTTCCCTAGGGTCTTTGCATTCCTTATGGAGGCTACCGCTGATGATATGGTGAAGAATATTATCAGCGGTATGATCATCTTCACCAACCTTACAAAAATATCGCCCAGAGCTTTGAACCAAGCAATGTATTCTGCCCTCGCGGATTCATTGGGTATGGCCACCATGAATCCGTACCCCACCAGGAGACCCAGTAGAAACGCTGTACCGATAGCAATGACCAACCGGTATCTCTTCAATTTACCAGTCATTTCCACACGCCTCCCAAGTGAATGTATGGGGTTGCAAATATAAAAATTTTTTCTTTAATTTCTTTAAAATATACTAAATGATCCAATATTACAAAATTTAGAACATTTTTCCCCAAAATAACTTAAATTTACTCACTCAGTAGATCCGAGGCGGTGAGCAGGGAAATGAGCTCCACGTTCTCCCTGGCAAGGTTCTCCTTTCCGCCTTCCTGGCGGTCTACAACACATATGACACGATTTACCTTCAATCCCGCGTTGCGGAGAATTTTCACAGCCCTGAGCACAGAGCCACCGGTAGTAACCACATCCTCTATTATATCCACCGTTGCTCCCAGAGGATAATCGCCTTCTATAAGTTTCCGTGTACCATGGCCCTTGGATTCTTTCCTGATTATAAGATAATCCTTCCCCGTGCTAAGCGCGGTGGCAACGGTTAGTGGCACAGCGCCTAACTCCACACCTGCAAGAATATCCCCCCGGACTTTTTCAGCTAGAAGCTGCGCCATGAGTTTGAGGATATCCACCTTTGTGCTAGCCTTTTTAATGTCCACATAATAATTGCTTCTCTTGCCTGAGGCGAGGATAAAATCTCCAAATTTCACCGCACCGCATTCAATAAGTTTTTCCTTCAGCATAAAAGGAGATGGATTTGAAGATTAAAAACTTATGTGAGTATCTCCTCAAGCGCCTTCTCAGCATGTCTTCGCTGATGCTCGAATATCTTATCCATGTTTTCCTGCAAAAATCTTGCCAAATCCTTAAGCTCATCCCGGGAGCCCTTTATGGTGAGCTCACCTTCCAGATTACCGTTCTTTGTGAAGGATAGAACCATGAATCCGGTATCTCCATCAAAACCGTAAACATCGAGGATTATCCGACCTTTGTAATTTTTTATTCTTTCCTTTACCATATTAATCTCCATCGATGGATAGTTGGTCCATGGCTATTTAAATCTTTTCCAAAAATGCTCACAGGAGATAATAACTTCTGATAGGGCAAGATGCAAAGATATAAATAGGAAATCCTTAATCACGACTAAAGGTGAGATAGATGGTAAGGAAGCCCGGAAGGATGTATCGCAACATTGACGGTCCTGCGTATACTCGCCGTGAGTATATGGGCGGAGTGCCCAATCCTAAAATTGTGCATTTTGAGATGGGTAATGTGGATGCTAAAAACGATTTCCCGGTGGAGCTGAGTTTAATTGCAGAGGAAGCCTGTCAGATAAGGCACACAGCCCTTGAAGCTGCGCGTATAATAGCCAATAAATATCTGGGTAAGATTGGAGGTGCTAATTACTATCTCTGGATTAAGGTATATCCTCATCATGTGTTGAGGGAGCATAAAATGGCAACGGGCGCAGGCGCAGATAGAATTTCCTCCGGGATGAGCAAGGCGTTCGGCAAGCCTGTGGGAACTGCAGCCAGGGTGAAGGAGAACCAGGTAATAATGGTGGCGCGGGTTAATCCACAGCATGTTGAGCGAGCCAAAAGAGCGCTGAAAGAAGCATCTTATAAACTACCCACCCCATGCAGGATAGATATCACAAAAGGTGCAGAGCTTATAAAGTAGCCCGTCTCACAGGTATTTCGTTCATCATCTCTCTCTCAAAGAGGGCTCTTTCCTTATCACCCAATGTTTCAAGGTCTATGGGGAGGAGAAATATGCCCTTCTTCTGGCTCACTAAATCTCTAATTCTCTGAAAAAGATTGAGCGCTTTTCTAAAATCGCTGTTGGTGATTATGGTCTCTGCACCATCTATCAAAACCACACCCCTCTCATTTTTCTTAAAGAACTCAGCTATAACGGAGTATATTTTCGTAAGGTCCCCTGGTGAAAGTGCATTGCCTCTTCCTATGCTGCTTAGCCAGTAGGTGGTTAGATTCTCGTAATCCCGCATCTCCAGCGTATCGGGATTAAGTCTGGTGATACAAAGTGCAGGCAAACCCGCATTTAGAATCTGAAGCAGGACCTTGTAGCCCATCTTTCCTGACTTATCGTTGATGTAGTATGTATTTCCCGCCTTGAGCTCGAAATCCCCCCTCCTTCTCTTCCTGGGATGATATCTTTTTACTATTCTCTCCACGGTCTGGCGCAATTTCTCATCGTCCTCCCTGAGCGCCTTTCTAAGCTCGGCAAGGAGTACGCTGAGCTTCTCCTCGCAGTCCATGGGTATCAATGGGATATTTGATATAAATAAATAACGATGACCGTGACGATTTTTTTCAAAAATTTATCGAATAACTTATTATACATCTTTGAAATCCCCACATGGTGAGAATAATGAGCTCGCTGGATTACGCTCTCAAAATAAACGAGCTGGTGAAAAAACACACAGAGTGGTTCAGGGATTCCCTTCCGATGATAGCCTCGGAGAATCTGATAAGTCCCATGGCCATGCAGTTGCTAATATCTGATTTGCATAATCGCTATGCTGAGGGTCTTCCGGGCAAAAGATACTATCAGGGCAACATATATGTGGATGAGATAGAAGAAATAACTACAGAGCTGGCTAAAAAGCTTTTCAGGGTGGATTACGCTGATGTTCGTCCAATAAGCGGGACAAATGCAAATCAGGCTGTGCTTTTCGCGCTCACCAAACCTGGAGATGTCATCACTGGGCCACCCCTGCAAGGTGGTGCCCATATAAGCAGTGCAAAGTTTGGCTCTGTGGGTATGAGGGGTGTAACCAAGATAGAGTATCCCTTCGATGTGGAGGAGATGAATCTGGATATTGATCTCACTGCCAAGCTGATAAAGATGGTAAAGCCCAAGGTTGCACTCTTTGGTCGCAGTGTGTTCCTTTTCCCCGCACCTATAAAAGAGCTTCAGGACGCTTTGCAGGAAGCAGGGGCCAAGGTATGGTACGATGGTGCCCATGTCTTGGGTCTTATTGCGGGTGGGCAGTTCCAGGATCCCCTGCGGGAAGGTGCCCATGTGATGACTGGAAGTACCCACAAAACTCTGCCAGGTCCGCAGCGTGGTATAATCTTGGCAAATCCACCAGGAGATGAGGAGAAACGTGAAAAGTTCTGGAACAAGATACAGCGGGGCGTATTTCCCGGGGTGATAAGCAATCATCATCTGCATCATATGGCCGCACTGGCAATTACACTTGCGGAGCATATCGAGTTCGGGAAGAAATACGCTGAGCAGATAGTCAGGAATGCACAAACCCTGGCCCAGGAGCTTTACGAATACGGTTTCAAGGTTCTGGGAGAGAAGAATGGATTTACCAAGAGCCACACCATACTTGTGGATACCGTTGCTCAGGGCGGCGGAAGGAGGGTGGCTGAGGATCTTGAGAAGGCAAATATCATCTGTAATTACAATCTCCTGCCCTACGATGACCCCAAGAAACCGCGCAACCCGAGTGGAATAAGGCTCGGTGTGCAGGAGCTGACCAGACTTGGAATGAAAGAAGGGGAGATGAAGTATGTGGCAGAGCTGATTAAGAGGGTTGCCATGGACAAGGAGGACCCTGCCAAGGTCAGGGAAGATGTGAAGGAGTTCAAGAAGGAGTTTAACACCATCCACTACTGCTTCAATGAGGACGAGGAGGCTTACAGGTTCATTGAGCTGGTTAAGTAATTTTTATTTTTCTTTTTTGAATTTTTCCCCGCAGTGCGAAAGAGCTATATAATTGGCCACAATTCCAAATCATTCACAAGAGGTGCCAATGATGAAGATTAGGGAGATTCCTATAGATGAAGAGATGAAAAATTCTTACATGGATTATGCCATGAGCGTTATAGTATCCCGCGCTCTACCCGATGTTAGGGACGGCCTCAAACCTGTGCATCGGCGCATCCTCTACGGGATGTATGAGCTTGGAGTTTTTCACAATAAACCCTACAAGAAGAGCGCGAGGATTGTGGGAGAGGTGATGGGTAAGTATCATCCCCATGGGGACCAGGCTATATACAATACCCTGGCGAGAATGGCACAGGATTTCTCCATGCGCTATCCTCTTGTTGATGGACAGGGAAACTTTGGAAGCATAGATGGTGATTCTCCAGCTGCCATGCGCTACACAGAGGCAAGATTATCCCTAATTGCAGAGGAAATGCTGAAGGACATAGAGATGGATACCGTAGATTTGATGCCCAATTTCGACGGCACCCTCAAAGAGCCTGTGGTTCTTCCTTCCAGGATTCCCAATCTTCTTATAAATGGGAGCAGCGGTATAGCGGTGGGAATGGCCACCAATATGCCTCCCCACAATCTTGGTGAGGTTATAGATGCTTTGGTTTATCTCATTGAGCATCCGAATGCTGAGATAAGGGACCTGATGAAATTTGTGCATGGTCCCGATTTTCCGACGGGTGGGGAAGTGATAGGCTATCAGGGGCTTGTGGAAGCATACACCACAGGGCGAGGAAAGATAAAGATAAGAGCCCGATATGAGATAAGGAAGAATCGGATTATAGTCCGCGAGATTCCCTACGAGGTAAACAAGAGCAATCTGCTCAAGAAAATAGCTGCGCTTGTAAGAGAAGATAAAATTAGAGGTATAGTGGATCTGAAGGACGAGAGCGACCGGGAAGGAATAAGGATAGTCATCAAAGTGAAGAAAGATGTTAACCCTGAAATCGTTATCAATCAATTGCTGGAGCACACGGATCTGGAGGTAACCTATGGGATAATAAATCTTGTTCTCGTAGATCGTGTTCCCAGGGTTCTGAATCTTAAGGAACTGATGAACGAGTTTCTCAAGCATCGTATGGATGTTCTCATTCGAAAGAGCAGATTCAGGCTCAAAAAAGCAAAGGAGAGAAAGCATATAGTTGAAGGCCTTGTAAAGGCCTTAAGCATGATAGACAGGGTAATCGCGGTGATAAAAGCATCCAGGGATGTGAAGGATGCGCAAAAGAATCTTATGGATATGGGCTTCTCCGAGCTTCAGGCTAAAGCCATATTGGAGATGCGTCTTCAGAAGCTTACCTCCCTGGAGATGGAGACCCTCAGGGAGGAGAATCGAAAGCTCGAAAAAGAGATAAGGGATTTGGAGAAGCTTCTGCAGAACGAATCCCTCAGATACAAGGTGATAAAGGAAGAGCTCTTGGAGCTAAAGAAGAAGTATGGGGATAAGAGACGAACAACCATAATAAAAGGCACAGTGGAGAAGAGGGAGATTGAGGATCTGATCCCCAACGAGAAGGTTGTGGTTATCCTAACAAAGAAGGGCTACATTCGTAGGCTTAAAATGAATGAGTATAGAGCCCAGGGCAGGGGAGGTAAGGGCGTAATTATAAATTATGGAGAAGGAGACCTTCCGCAGGATGTGGTGATAACAGAATTGCATGATTATCTCCTCTTTTTCACACGAAATGGCAGAGTCTACTGGCTTAAGAGTTACGAAATTCCTGAGGGTACCCGGAGAAGCAGAGGTCGAGCGGTGATCAATCTTCTGCCCAAGATAGGCTCCGAGGTAATAAGGATTATACCGGTATCCCAATTCCAGGGATACCTTTTCTTCGTCACCAAAAACGGAGTGGTGAAGAGAACCCCGCTTTCTGAATTTGCCACACCCCGCAGCACAGGAAAGAGGGCGATGCTTCTCGACCCTGAGGACGAGCTGGTGGATGTCAAGATCACCGGTGGAGATGAAGATATATTCCTCTTCACCAAATACGGCCAGGCTATAAGGTTCAGCGAGGATGATGTCCGCGTTATGGGAAGAACTGCCAGGGGTGTGCGGGGAATAAAGCTGAGGGATGGTGATGAGGTCATATCCTCTTCGATTCTCTCCGAGGGAGAGTATGTGTTCTCCATACTAAATACTGGTTATGGGAAGAGAACCAGTGTAAAGGAATACAGGAGAATAAGAAGGGGCGGCTACGGAGTCAGGTGCATCAATGTGCGTGGAGGTCATGTGGTCAAAAGTATTCTTACCACGGATAGAGATGAGGTTCTTCTTCTCACCAAGAAGGGAATGAGCATAAGACTGAGACTCGAGGACATACCGGTGCATGGGAGAAATGCAAGGGGTGTAAGGTTAATTCGTCTTAAGAAGAATGATGAGGTGGTTAATGCCGCAAAAATTTCATAGATTGGCGGTGTAGTCCCAGAGATAATCCTCCACATCTATAATTTTTCTCCATCTTTCCATGCAAGGGCAGTGAAGATTCTCCAGATGCTTTATATCCTGGGTAAGGGAAAAATTGACTATGGCCTTAAGCACTTTTTCATCACATTTTCCACAGTTATGTGCACCTCTTTTAGTGCCTCCAGCGGTGGGGTAGGATACCACCTCTACCGGAAGCTCATGGGTTCTCCTAAGCACCTCAACAACGCTCCAGAGCCAGGGAGCACGATACTCTCCCCTTCTCCAAAGGTACTCCACCAAGGTATAATTCTGGATATTCATGGGATTTAGAGATACAACCTCTGAATATCGGGAAGCGAATTCTATGGAGCTTATTGCCTCCTCTATGGCCATCCTTTCGGTCATAAACGGTGGTTTGAGAAGCACATAGGTTTTCACCTTTATCCCATGTTCGTTGAGAAGCTCCGCCGCCATCTTATAGTCTTCCACGCGAAATCCCTTGTTTATCCTGTAGAGCAGGGTCTCATCGTTGGCGCTCTCCAGCCCCAGGGCCACCATTATATTTCCGTATTTTTGCAGCATCTCCGCCTTTTTTTTCGTCACATATTCCGGTCTGCTCTCCACAATGAGCCTTTCAGCATCTTGAAATTCTTCATATATGCTCTCCTGAACCTTTGGAGGTACCTCCCAATCGTCGAGAAAGGAGCCAGAGGTAAATATCTTCACCAATCTCTCCCCCCTATATTTTTCCTTTGCTTCTCGAACCTGATTAAGTAGCTCCTCCTCGCTCATCTTTGGATTGGTGTCGTTGAAGTAGCCACACATGGAGCATCCAGAGTGATATGCCCAGCGGCATCCCCGGGTGCGCAGAATGACAACGAAGGCATCCACTATCTCGCCATTAAGGCGATCCCTCTCCCTCCAGGCCCCTATTAGACCTTTTTTCTCCTCTCTCTTAGCATTTCTCCTTATTTCCCTTATTTTTCTCTGCAACTCGCTTAGCTCCATACGAAAGGAAATCTCCCATGGAATAAAAATATGTTCCCTGCAAAAAGGAGCTAAGGTGAAAAATTTTGAAAAATACAGGCTCAGCAAGCAATCAAAGGAAGTTTTCCATAAAAAGACTAAAAATTTTTATATGGGACATCCCCTATGGGATACCTATGAAAGCAAGTGGTGGTTCACAAACAGTCTGGGGTAGTAGTAATTAAATTTGGAGGCACCTCGGTCAGGTATTTTTTAAGAGATGCAGTGAGATTTACCCAGATTTTTGGGGAGGATTGTCGCGTGCTCGTTGTGGTATCTGCCTTTGCCAGGGCTACAAATCTTCTTCTCAGCATGGCAGAGGAAAGGAGCATACATTATCTGGAGGATTTCATAAAACTCCACGAGAGATGGCTTGATGGTCTCTCCATTGAGGAAGAGCTCAGAGACCTCTCAAGGGCAATGAATCGCGCATACACCTTCCCCTGCAGAGCCGCATATCAAGATCACGTGCTATCAGTGGGCGAAAGAGTTGCGGCGAAGATTTTCGCATCTCATCTGGGCAACGGGGTGCCTGTGGATGCCTATCATCTATTATTCACCGACGGAAAGTTCGGGGATGCCTCGGTGGACTTGAAAAGAAGCGCGGAAAGAATGAAAATCATAAGGAAAATATGGGAAAGCGGAAAAATACCTGTGGTTACCGGATTCTTGGGCAACTATCTGGGCTACAGAACTACTTTGGGAAGAAATGGAAGCGACTACACTGCAGGAGTACTGGGCCATCTTCTCAATGCGGATAGCATAATTCTAATGAGCGATGTCGAAGGTGTGTTCACAGGAGACCCCAAGTTTATAAAAGATGCACGGGTCATACCTCTTCTCTCCTACGATCGTGCGCTACTTGCGGCGAAGCTGGGAATGAAGAGGGTGCATCCCAAGGCCATAGAGGCATCAAGGAGACGAATCAAGATTCTCCTGGGCAGCACCAAGGACAGGAGAATGGGCACCACCATAGGCAATGTGGGAATGAGAGTGCCCATAATAGTTCACAGGGTGCATTCTCCAGGATACTACCGTGTCTCAATTATCGGCCACCAAGAAAGGTTCCGGGAATACAAATGCATTGAATGCAAAAGGGATTATCAGAGCTATCTGGTGAAAGATGAAGAGTTGAAGGATGCCCTGAGGTCTATGCACGAGGTGGTTCTCCATGAAATCAGTTAAGCTCTTTGTACCGGCCACCATAGCCAATTTCGGCCCGGGATTCGATGTCTTTGGAACCTCGGTGAATGAAATCGGTGATGTTATAGAACTCCAAGAAAGGGATGAAATCGTGGTAAAAGTGGAGGGATACAAAGTACCCATTGAACCCGAAAGAAATGCAGCATCGGTAGCCGCCATGGCCGTAATGGAACTGGCTAAAGAATACACGGGATTTCGAATGATAGTGAAAAAAGGAATACGCCCCGGTGGCGGACTGGGAAGTTCTGGTGCATCGGCTTTAGGCGGAGCTTTAGCCATGGCCAAGCTCTTGGGAATTGAGGATGATGAGCTCATTATAAAGGCGGCTCTGAAAGGTGAGTTCATTGCTTCTGGAGAGCCTCACGGTGATAATATTGTGCCTGCCTATTACGGTGGATTTACCATTCTTAACTCCTTAGAGCCACTGGATGTTGTGAGGATAGATTACTCCACTAAGGTTGCCATAATACTTCCCGAGGTTGTCGTAAACACCCGAAGAGCAAGGGAAATTCTTCCCCGTAGAATTCCAAGGGAGAACGCTGTTAAGAATATCGCGCTTGCATCCTCCCTCCTCTTTTTCCTTCTTAGGGGCGATTTGAGGAGGGCCTCCAGGTATCTGGAGGATAGGATTGCCTTTCCCTATAGACGAGTCTTTTATCCCTGGTTCGATAGGATCAGGCGTGCGGTGATGGATGCAGGGGCCTACGGAATATTCATTTCCGGCTCAGGTCCTGCACTTTTTATTCTGGGCGAAGACCTTGAACACGTGGCTAAGGTGGCCCAGGAGGAGTTTGCATCTATGCAGATAAGAAGCGATTTTTTTGTATCACAAACAGGAGGTAGAGCGAAATGCATCTGAAGTGTGTTGAATGCGGTAAGGAGTATCCCATGGATGAAGTGAGATATACCTGCGATTGCGGAGGTTTGCTGGAAGCGGTGATTGATCTAGATAAGGTGGAGGATGTATTCGATGGAAGAGATATCACACTGTGGAAATACCAATCCTTCATTCCAGTGAAGAAGAGAATCAGCCTGAAAGAGGGCGGAACACCCCTCTACAGAGTGAGAAAGATAGAGCATGTGGCGGTGATGAGAGAGTTGTATGTTAAAAACGAAGGTGCAAATCCAACAGGCTCTTTCAAGGATCGGGGAATGACAGTGGCTATATCCAAGGCCCTGGAGCTGGGTATGAAAAAGGTGATATGCGCATCCACGGGGAATACTGCAGCGTCTATGGCTGCCTATGCATCGGCGGCGGGCATGGAAAGCTATGTAATAATTCCTGAGGGAAAAATAGCGCTGGGCAAGCTCACGCAGGCCATGATTTACGGTGCAAAAATCCTGCCCATAAAGGGAAACTTTGATGACGCGTTAAATCTCGTGATGAAGGCAAGCAGCGAGATGGGAATATACCTCATAAACTCCATAAATCCATTCCGTCTGGAGGGACAGAAGACCATAGCCTTTGAGATCTATGATGCTTTGGGATATGTGCCCGATAATATAGTGCTGCCTGTGGGCAACGCAGGAAACATATCTGCCATATGGAAAGGCTTTCGAGAGCTCAGGGATGCTGGATTCATCGAGCATCTGCCCCGTATGATAGGCATACAGGCTCAAGGTGCAGCCCCTCTTGCCAGTGCATGGAAAGAGAAGCGCGATTATTCGCCCCAACCCTCTCCTGAGACCGTTGCGACGGCAATACGCATCGGCAACCCGGTCAATTGGAAAAAGGCTTGGAGAGCTGTGAAGGAATCCGGAGGTTTTTTGGAGACTGTTAGCGATGAGGAGATCCTAATGGCTCAGAAACTCCTGGCCACAAAGGAGGGAATATTCGTGGAGCCGGCATCTGCGGCATCTCTCGCGGGATTGCTAAAGCTCAGGGAGCAGGGGGAAATCTCTGGAGGGGAAAGCACGGTGCTCATAACCACGGGACATGGATTAAAGGACCCGGAAATAGTGGTAAGAATCATCAAAATTCCGGAAGCCATCGAGGCCACGGAAGAAATGATATTTGAGGTACTGCGGTGAGAGTATGATATGGAGAATAGGCATTATTGGCTTCGGCAATGTAGGTCAGGCATTTCTTCAACTCTTGCTGGATAAGAGGAAATGTCTAGAGAGAAAATACGGGTTCAGGTACTCCATAGTGGGTATAGTGGACAAGGCCAAGGGCTCGGCCTACTCTCCCAGTGGATTACCTCTGGATAAATTGAATGCGGGAGGAATACCGCGGGAATATCTACTCAATATGGATTCTCTGGAGCTCATTCAGGAGAGAGAGGTGGATGTGGTGGTGATAGCAATACCTTCAAATCTCAGGAGTGGTGAGCCTGCCTTGAGCTATGCCAAAAGAGCGCTGGAAAATGGCATACATGTAATAACTACCAACAAGGGTTGTGTGCTCCGTGGTTACAGGGAGCTTCAGGAACTCGCCCATAGAAGTTCTTCCTACTTTAAATTTGAGGGTACGGTGCTTAGCGGCACTCCTGTGATCTCCTTACTTCGTCAAGAGCTTGCGGGTTGTGAGATAAGAAAAATTGAGGGGATTCTCAATGGCACCACCAATTTCATTCTGAGCAAGATGGAAGAGGGGCTATCTTTTCAGGATGCCCTGAGAAAAGCGCAGGAGATGGGATATGCAGAGCAGGATGCATCCCTGGATATAGATGGGTTGGATACCGCTGCCAAGGCTACCATACTGGCCAATGCAGTCCTCGATATGAATTTAACCTTAGAGAACGTGCTTCGCAAGGGTATAAGGGATATAACTCCTGAGGAGATAAAGGAGGCAAGAAGGAGAGGAAGATGCATAAAACTCATGGCGGAAATATCGAGAGAAGGTGCAAGGGTCACGCCCATGGAGATTCCTTTCACCCATCCTCTGGCCCGTATAAGGGATGCCCTAAATGGAATAGTGGTGCATACGGATACCTTGCCGCAGCTGATGATTTCAGGACCTGGGGCAGGAAGAAAGGAAACCGCACAGGCCGTTTTGCGGGATCTCCTGGATATTCATCAAAGAGCTCACATCATTAAAACCAAGCATCTAGGCTCTTCTGCTCTCTGTATTTCCTAAAACTTCTTATTTTTTCCACTGCACTCATAACCCTGTCCCTGGAGAAATCATGCTCCTCGCATAGAAACTCGAGAAGTTTTTCCTCGTTGGCCTCTTTCCAGTTGAGGTTATAATCATCAGTCACGGGAGGATTCAGGAAAATCTGCCTAATTTCCTGATAATTCTCGATGGTGATACCCTTCTCTTCAATCACCTTCTCCAGAGTTCCATATTTCTGAATGAGCTTCAGGGCTGTTTTGGGGCCAATTCCCTTGACCCCAGGATTGTAATCGGTACCCACAAGTATGCCTATATCCACCAACTGCTCCCTTGTTACTCCTAGATTTCGGAGATTCTCCTCCAGCAGGATTAGTTCAGGCTTTACCTCCACATACACCCTCTTCCGGGGAAGCTTGCGGCGACCGGTGATGGCCATATTCCTGACAAGTCGGGGCGCTCCAAAAAGAAGAGAATCAAAATCCTGAGATGCCGAGGCGAAGGCATCTCCTTTGGAGGCCATATACGCTGCCTGTGCCTCTCCTTCGCTGGGTGCTTGAACCCACGGAATACCCATATAATCCAGCAGTTTTTTGGAATCTTCCACCATCTCCTTGGTGAGATAACTTGCCTGCTGAGCCTTTACCCTCGCTTCTTCAATTTCTCCCCTCTCCAGGGCCTTTTCCCATTCCTCCCTTGCCTTTGTTCTTATTTTCATTCTCTCCTCAATGGTGCGCATCTTCAAATCCGGAGGGCGCCCATCGAACACATACACAGGCTTTATACCTTCTGCAAGATAATTAGCTGTTCGGTAAAGCAGGCCTGAGAGATGCGATGTAACTCTTCCCTGGGAATCACGCAGCGGAGTTCCATCCGGCTGTCTTATTATGCTCAGAAACTGATAGAGAGAGTTATACGCGTCTATGGCAACAATTTTCCCCTTTAACTCTGAGAAACTTATCTCTCGGGAGATGATTATGTCGGATATATCAACTCCCATCCTCACTCACCCCATATATTCCATCCTCTTTAATTATGAATCTTGCCACCTTTCCCTCCTTGATGGAGCGATGTTTCATAAGCACCGCTTCCCTATATCCGTTTCCTATTTTTCTCAGATAGAGAATGGTCTTGGCATTATGATGGAGGGTATGCCCCCCTATGGGCTTTAGCTCCCCCGTGGAAGTATCCATATATACCTGGTTTGTCACAACTACCGCTATGTTTCTTCTTCTGGCTACACTGCTCAGCAAGCTCAGCTGCCAGGCAAGACTGTTCCTCTTGCTTGTGGTCTCTTCTCCCACACCCCATTCCGCCCTATAAAACTCCGTAAGGGAATCCACGATTATAAGGGGAATATCATCCTTCTGCTCCACAAGCTTAACTGCCCTCTCTATGGCTTCCCTCTGCTGCGAGAATTTGTAAACATGATAGAAGAGGATGTTCTTTCCGATTTCCTCATTGCCCCCAAGCTGGGAGAATCTTTCCATGGAGACCCCTTCTGTATCGATGTATATAACCTTATTTCCCTCTTTTGCAAGATTTATGGCCGTTTGCAGGCATATGTTGGTCTTGCCGCTCCCAGCTTCCCCATAAATTTCGGTTATGCATCCCCTCTCGAATCCTCCATTAAGAAGGGAATCTATGCTATCGCAGCCTGTCTTTATTCTTTCCACAGAAAACAAAAAAGCATCATGGATTAATAAATTTTTTATTGCAAAAAAAGGGGAGTGGGTGGGGTCAGCGTGATACCTGAGGCTTGATGCATGTTAGCCAATGACATGGAGAATATGTCGAAGAAGTATATAAACTCTACTGTATCATTATCCGAAATGATAATGTCATTCCCCTAAGTTCTCAAGCCTCTTTCCCTTTCGCTGGGGAATAATTCGGAGCCTGGCATTTTTAAACTCCTTCTGGAGCTCCTTTCCCTCAAAAAAGCGATCTAAGAAAATTGCCAGGGCTGCAACTTCGCTATGGGGCTGATTTCCTATGGCAACATTGTAGTCAGCGAGCTCGTATACTTCTCGGGGAACTTTTTCAGCACCCACCACCACGAGGATATCTTCATCTTTGGGAATCTCTTCTATGATTTCATCCACAGGTATCCCGTACATGGTCAGATGCACGATTTTCCCTTTCCACTTCCTTAATTCGTCCCTCCATTTTGTGGTGAAACGGATGAAAAAGGGTCCACCCCATCGATCAACGATGTCTTCTACGCTCTCCCTTAGCTTTTCATCCTCCTCTGCGGCGATGATAATGCCATCTGCGCCGAAGGCTCGAGCTACCAGGCAAACATGGGTAGTTATCCTTTTATCCCTTTCCGGCCGGTGTCCCAGTCTTAGAACCACTATCATAGTCTCTCAAGGAGCTCATCTATATCGCTTTTCTCGGATTTTTTCTTCTCTGGCACCCTATCTTCGTGCTTTCTTTGCATCTCTTGAAATGGGTATTTTCTAGCTGGATATAGTGCCAGGAATAGAAAGCCGAAGGCAAAGAAGGAGAGCACCGTCAAAGCCGCAGAG
The DNA here is from genome assembly GCA_026993785.1 of DHVE2 group archaeon. Lineage (GTDB taxonomy): Archaea > Thermoplasmatota > Thermoplasmata > Thermoplasmatales > Aciduliprofundaceae > S014-41. The sequence continues at coordinate 117,626 of JALWRZ010000007.1, read as the reverse complement.
AGTGATGCAATCTCAACTCTTCTCAGCATTTCTCCCCGGGAGAATGCACTCACCAGTGCCCAGAAAATCACAGCAACACCCATAGAAATGCCTCCTAAGAAAGTGCTTATCCCAGGCTTAATCTTTCTTACCCTGTAAATCTGCAGCAGAATAGAGGTAAGACCAGAGAATGATAAAGATGCAGCTATAAAGCCCACTATCATGGGTGATGGAGAGAGATAATAAACGAAGTACGCAAAGACGCCCATGAGAACAAAGCTAACCCCGGAAACAAGGCCCAGATACTCCTCCTCCCAGAATATATGCTCAAAAAACACCTCATATCACCTCAACCATCATCCCCCTTATGTCCAATTTTGTGCTTCTTCGAATTAGACCCCTAAGCATGGTTTGGGATATACCAAGCTTCTCCACAAGATCCCCGAGGAATATGCTCTTCTTACCTTCCATAAGCCCTATTATTTTATTCTCCCACTCCCTGAACTCGGAATCACTCATGGTGACGACGCGTATAACTTCGGCAGCTTCAATTATTGGAAGAGAGAGATTTATCTGGAAGAGATCATAATAGGTGTGATAGGCCTTTACCACTCCCTGGGGCATGGTGACCCACTGGGTTTCCACAAGCTTTATCTTCTCCAGATATCTCAGCGCCTCCACTCCCTCCTTGCCATATAACTGCTCAATTTCCTCAACGGTGCACCATCTCTTGGTGAGTTCCACAAACACCTTCTTTTTAACTTCCGTATCGCAGGCATGAAAAACGGAGATTAGGTCTCCTATATCCCCAACGACTTTTATTCTGCTAGCGGGCATAGGAGGATATCGCTTTCCAACGATATATATTTTTGCTTTTTTATTCCAAGGAAAGAATACACAAATCTGTGGAGTAATTTAGATATAGAGCAATGAGGTTGCATAGGGTATGAAGGAATATGATATCATTGCCTTTGGAACAGGCTCGTCGATGAACATAGTTTCCTCGCTTCTAAACAGCCCCAAGCTAAAGGTTGCAGTTGTGGAGAATGAAAAAGCCGGTGGAATATGCCTCACGAGGGGGTGCATTCCCTCCAAGATGCTGATTTATCCTGCTGAAATTATGAGAATAATAAGAAGGGCAAAGGAGTTTTACATAGATGCCCGTGCCAAGCCTGATCCCGACGCAATTCTCCGCAGGGTTCAAAGAGAGGTTGACGAGGAAAGCAGGATGATAGAGAGAAGTCTTAAAAGCCATCCAAAAATAGACTACTACAATCTAACAGGGAGATTTGTGGAAGATTATACGGTGGATGTGGGCGGTAAGGAGATATATGGAGAAACCATACTTCTGTGTAATGGCTCCAAGCCCTTTATCCCTCCCCTTGAGGGCCTGGATGAAGTAGGCTATATTACCAATCGAGAGTTTTTCTACTCCTTAAAGCATGTGCCCAAGAGCATAGCTATTATAGGGGGTGGCTATGTGGCCCTTGAACTCGGATATTTCATGGCCATGATGGGCTCTGAGGTGCATATCATCGAGATGATGCCTGAAATTATAATGACTGAAGAGCCTGAGATAAGAAAGCTTGTGTATCGCGAGCTTTCCCGGTTTATCCATTTTCATCTAAACCATAAGGCGAAGGCTCTGCGAAAGAGCATGGGAAAGAAAATTGTGGTCGCGGAAAATAGAGAGAGGGAAACTGTGGAAATAAAAGCGGATGAGGTTATGATCGCTGCAGGACGAGCACCATGGAACCCCGAGACTCAGGTGGAGAAAACAGGGGTGGAGGTGGATTCTAAGGGCTGGGTTATCACAGACGAGTTTATGCGCACCACCAAGGAAGGTATCTGGGCATGCGGAGATACCAACGGCAAGCACATGTTCAAGCATGTGGCCAATTACGAAAGCGAGATTGTGTTTTACAACGCCTTTGGCGGGAGAAACGTGCAGGTGGATTACCATGCTGTGCCCCATGCCATATTCACGCATCCTCAAGTAGCGACGGTGGGAATGAGGGAAGAGGAGGCCAGAAGGAAGCATGATATACTGATCGGCGAGTATAAGTACCAGGACACCGCCATGGGAGAGGCCATGCGGGTCAAAGACTATTTTGTTAAAGTAATACTGGATCGTGATACCTATCGCATCCTGGGTGCCCACATAGTGGGTCCAGAGGCATCCGTTCTTATACAAGAAATAATAAATCTCATGTACACAAGAGATCAGGCAGGAGCTATGTATCGCGCCCTGCACATACATCCAGCCATGAACGAAGTGGTGCAGCGTGCCTTCTACAACCTCAGGGAGGCATAATATGGGCTTTGCCCCCAAATTTGCCTTCTGGTTTGCTTCGTGGCTCACAATAATACTCGTGGGGATATATGTTCCGAATCCAACCCCCAATATTTTGAGATTCCCATTCTTCCTACTGGGCCTGTTCTTCCTTTCTTACGGTCTTCTTCTTAACGCAATAGCAGGAAGAACGCTTAAAAAATTTGGGCATTTCCACATAACAAAGGGGATAAAAAAGCCGGAGAAACTGGTGACGCAGGGAATATATTCATGTATGCGCCATCCAGCCCAGTTTGGCTCCATAATTTTTGGCGTGGGTATCTCATTCATAACCACCAATTTATACGCTATTCTCCTGGCAGGATGGTTTTCCTTCCTTGCTCTCTACTTCATCCTGGCCATAGAAGAACGCGAAACACTCAGGAATTTTGGAGATGGTTATTGCCAATTCTTACGAGAAAGGAAACCATTTACCCTTTCCATTTCCTGCCTTCTACTAGGGATTAGGGCATTGAAGGAGGGAAATGAAGCAGAGGAGGAAAAGAGGATCTATAAGAGTTCATAGGATAAAGATTATATATTTGAGATAAATCATCCAGATATGCGATATAATAGTAAAAAGATTATATCAAGAAAATTCTTTATAGTGATAGCTCTCTTACTCATATTTAGTGGCTTTGTAGTCGGGAATGCCATATTTCAGGGCTCTCTGATGCACATAAGCGGCGGGATTAAGAAGGCAAATGTGACAGTAAAAGATATTACCGTGGAGCTGGGGGATATAAACAGCGGAGAAGAATTTTCAATCACGAAAACCTACTCCAATTCCCTAAAAATAGAGAATGCAAGCAGAGTAGCGATTCTACTAAATTTAACTGGTTTGGAAGAGGAGCAAAGGGCTCAGGCTTTCCAAGAAGGACATGTGAACATAGTAATTGGGGACAGGCACAGCAATGGAACTTGGGATGAGTACCTCAATGTCACCTTGGATCTTAATAATCCCATGGAAGTTAGAGGCACCATAGAGGTTAATGGCACGCACCAGTACGATATAAGGATTAAAGTGTGGGGTACCGCGGGATATCCAGAAGATTACGCAGTCATAGATTTCAGCATAATGATCGCTGTGCTACCACCCTAAAGCTGATAATTCTCCCTTATTATTTTTAGCAACTCCTCCAAGATAAGGGAGTTGAGCTTCTCTCCCAGCTCTTTATTTGCCCCGTGGGGATCACTGAAGGTGGCATAGGGCACGATTTCTCGATAATCCCTGATCACCATATATTTCCCGGCTTCTTTTCTTTCATAGTGATATTCATCTTTCACAAGCTCTGGGCGTATAGCCATAATGCGCGATGTCTCAATGATTCCCGCATGGGAGTCATCCTCTGGCACCAGCTTTCCTCTGTATTGATATGCAATATAGTAATCCGAGAGGAGCATGAGCTTCACATCCCTATTCTCTTTTAAAACATTTTGGGATGCAAGATGCAAAGCCGCCATGTGAAGCGTGCTAGCGTGACCGGAAAGTATTAATATTTTTCGTACCCCCTGTTTAACAACTTCCCTCAAGATGTCCTCCACGAGATTCTTAAGGGTGTCGAAGCCTATGGATATTGTACCGGGAAAAGAGGCGAGACTTTCAGTCCATCCATAATGAATAGGTGGGAGAATTAGGGCATTCAGCTTCTCAGCAATGCGTTCCGCAAGCCAGAGCGGTTGCAACATATCGGTGTTCAGGGGAAGATGATATCCGTGGGCTTCCACACTACCCACAGGAAGAATAACCAAAGGATTCCGTGACAAAATCTCTTCAATTTCCTTGTAGGTGTATTCATCCCAGTACAGCCTCATTTTCTAAGCCCTCCCTTTTTGAAACAATACCTTCCTCTATCCATGTGGTGAAACCATGGATTTCGCAGTAGTAGATATTCAGCTTCTCATTATACTTCGCTTTTCTCCCACATACTGTGCATATCATCTATCCCACCTCACACTATATTTGAGCCGCTTAAGGCATCTATAAGCTCCTCTTTCCAGTTCTTGCGATATTCCATCTTCTTCGTTCTTAACCAAAGAGAGAGAGCTTCACTCATCACCTGGTCCCTGTTGAGGGCATATCCCATATCCACAAAGAGATCCACCTGCTCCATAATCTTGCGAGGTACCTTCACGCGAACCGTAACCCGCTGCCACTCTTCCTCCTTCTCACGAACATATTCTCGAAGCAGCTCTCTAATGAGATCGGATACCGTTTTTCCTTCTTTCTCACATAGGTCCTCGATTTTTACCTTGAGCTCGTCGGAAACCCTTGCAGCTATAATCATTTCTCTCCCTCGTTTGACGTTTGTTTAACAATGGTTATATGAGGATCCACCTATATTTTCCTTTTGGTAAACAATCTGATAACTCTTTATAGCGAGGATTTCATTGTAAACACAGAATAATGCGAGATTTTTTAATTCTAACACGCCACATAATTATGAAAAACCTTAAAATAGGGGAAGGGATTAAGCATCTTGGTGCCAGGCTTGGCCGGGGGGTTAGGCGTCCCCTGTGACCCGAAACCGTCTATATGCGGGGGCGACAGCCGAGGGAGGTGTATCCAGGCCCGTTGCCAAGCCGCATAGCTCCGTTGAGGCTCTGTCCTCCGGGGCCGAAGGTGTGCCTGGAGCTTTCGGAGGAAAGCTTCCAGGCACTTTGCCACGGGAACCCCGCCAGGCCCGGAAGGGAGCAGCGGTACCGTGGACTCTCGGCGCTCGGAGGGTAGCGGGGCTGAGGAGCTATGCGGGGCCTTGGCGCGGGTTCTGAGCATCGACCTCGGTGGCCTGGCACCACATATATTCCAGAGGTCAGGGCGATATTATTTTAGTGATTACTCCACAAAAAATTTTATAGGGGAATATGGATATTAGAGTAAAAATAAACATGGTGATATGATGCAGAGGAGATATGCTATACTGAGTGTTACTGCATCTCTTATAATTTTACTCATTATTGGAAGTTACTTCTATTTATCCCAACCACCGGAGCTCAAGGTGCAGGAGGGATATGATACGCTTCATCTTTCATATTATCCTTCCGGCGCGTATTATCCCCACAAAACTGCATATGTGGAAACAATAATTAACGGTGTCAATATTTTAAACTTCAATGTTAGCGTATGGAAAGTAGATACGGGCAATCTATCCCGGTACGATCCATACCATGAAGATCATATAGTAATATTCATCGAGCTTGCAGCGAGCACACAATTCAAAGATGATTTAAAGATAGATTATTTTGAGTTCCGTGCAGTGGAACTGGGTGGGATGAATGTAACAGATAACACTCAAAATTTTCAGTTGAGCAGCATCAAAAAGGAAAATCTCACAGCCTGGCCGGAATCAAAGTGCAATTATGGGAGTTGGGGCACAGAACCCATATATTCAGGATTTGATGCAGAATGTAATTTCACTGTGCAGGAGGAAATTCTCTGGGAGATACCACACCACAATTATGGAAATAATTACACATTGAGAGTGCAGGCAATCCTGGGAATGTACGGTCAAAGGATCCCTGCTACGATTGATATAGAATTATCTGGATTTGTGGAGGGTGAGGAAGAATGAAAAATGGATGATGTTCGTGGGAATTATTCTCCGGCTACCCTAAGAACCATAGATTTTCCAGACAAGCTACATAAAAAATTTAAATAATAAGCGGGATATGCCTGCCCATGCGCATATTCATTGGAGTTGCCTGGCCCTACGCAAACGGTCCAATCCATCTTGGGCATATTGTAGGTGCGTATCTTCCCGCTGATATATTCGCAAGGTATCAGAGAATGAAGGGAAATGAAGTTTTAATGGTATCGGGTAGCGATGAGCATGGCACTCCCATAACCATTACTGCGGAAAAAGAAGGAAAAAGTCCCCGGGAGATTGCGGATAGATATCACAGGATAAACAGCGAAATAATGGAGAAGATGGGCATCTCCTTTGACCTGTTTTTCAGAACATCCCATCCTCATCATGCTGAGGTCGTGAAGCGATTCTTCCTTCGGCTGATGGAAAGGGGATATCTCTACAGGGACAAGATGATTCTACCCTACTGCCCCAATTGCAAGAGATTCCTTCCTGACAGGTATGTTGTAGGAACATGCCCCTATTGCGGATACGAGAAGGCCCGGGGCGATCAATGTGACAACTGCGGTAGAACCCTGGACCCCAAGGATTTAATAGATCCTAAATGCGCCATATGCGGCGCCACGCCGGAATTCAGGGAAAGCGAGCATGTGTTCTTTGCACTGAGCAAGCTGGAGAAGAGGATTTTAGAATGGCTCACAGACAAAGTTTATTGGCGGGATAATGTGATAAATTTCACACGCAATTTCGTGAAAGGTGGCCTAAAGGACAGGGCTATAACCAGGGATATAGAGTGGGGCGTCGAGGTTCCCCTACCCGGATTTGAGAAGAAGAGAATCTATGTGTGGTTCGACGCTGTAATAGGCTATCTATCCGCCAGCGTGGAGTGGTCCCGCATAACGGGAAAATCCTGGCGTGCTTTCTGGATAGATAGAAACACGAAACATTATTACTTCCTTGGAAAGGACAACATTCCCTTTCATACTATAATCTGGCCTGCAATGCTGATGGGCTACGGAGAGCTTAATCTGCCCTATAATGTTGTAGCCAACGAGTATCTTCGCTTCTCGGGAGAGAAGTTTTCCAAGAGTCGAGGCATCGGTGTCTGGATGCCTGAGTTGTTGAGCATGTTTGACCCCGATGTGATAAGGTTCTACGGCACAGTGAACATGCCAGAGCATCGCGACTCGGATTTCACCTGGGATGACTTTGTTCAGAAGGTCAACGAGGAGCTTGTGGACAAATTTGGCAACTTTGTGCATCGTGCACTTATATTCACCTACCGCCACTTTGGGGAGGTACCCAAGAGGCATTCTCTGGATGCTCTGGATGAGGAGGCCCTGGAAAAGATAAAAGTTACTAAAGAGAAGATGGAAGAATATCTGGATAAAGTTGAGCTAAAGAAGGCTTTCAGAGAATGGATGGAGCTTGCCAGATTCGGGAACGTATACTTTGATAGAAAGGCTCCGTGGGCACTTCTCAAAAGCGATCGTGAGAGATGTGAGACAGCGCTTAACATTAGCTTGCACATAGTCAAGGCCCTGGCGATTCTTGGTGCCCCGTTTTTGCCCTTCTCAGCGGAGAAAATCTGGAAATATCTGGGATATGATGACTCAATATTCCAGCACACCTGGGATGAGAGCCTTACAGCTCTACCTGAAGGAATGAAGCTTAGAGAGCCTAAGGTGCTGTATACCAAGATCGTGAGAGAGGAAGAGAGCTTCGATAGATGGAATCTTCTTGACTTGAGAATCGCGGAAATAAAGGAGGTGAAAGAGCATCCCAACGCCGACCAACTGTATATCCTCACAATAGATCTGGGCGAGGAAAGTAGAACCTTGGTAGCCGGGCTTAAAAATTACTATCCTGCGAATGAGCTCTTGGGAAAGAAGATTGTGGTGGTATGCAATCTTGAGCATGCGAATTTCCGGGGTGTGGAATCTCAGGGTATGCTGCTTGCCGGGGAGGATGAAAACACCGTTGCTATCCTAACACCCCAGGGAGACGTTAAGCCAGGAACTAGAGTTCAGGCCAGTGGAATATATTCTGAGCCTCCTCCGGTGTTAAAATTCAAAAAATTCAAGAAGCTTAAGATGGAAGTGGTGGATATCCAGGATTCCAAGGTAATTGGTTCTTCTGAATATCGAATAGAGTATCCCATCCCCGAGGAGTGGAAGGGAAAACAAGGGGTGGTTTTCCTTGACAAAAAGCCGCTGCTTTTGCATGTGGGCAAGGTACTCATCTCCCCTGAAAAGAGAGTGAAGCGGGGTGGAAAAATCAGATGAAGGTGGATATGCATATCCATTCTATCTACTCCCCCGATGGTACCCTGGAGATTAAAGAGCTTCTTAAAATTGCCAAGAGAAAAGGATTGGATGCCATTGCAATTACCGATCACAATGAGATAAAGGGAGCTCTACAAGCAAAGAAGATGCGAATAATTCCGGTAATTCTTGGGATAGAGATTTCCAGTAGAGAGGGACATATCCTAGCCTACGGGATAGATTGTAATATTCCCAGGGATTTGAGTATTGAGGAAACTATAGAGAAGATCCAAGATTGCTCGGGCATTGTCGTGGCTGCGCATCCCTATCGTTACTGGTCAGGGCTGGGAGAGGAAAATGTACGACGCTACAATTTCGATGCCATAGAAATTTTTAACGGCCGATGTAAGAAGAGAAATAATGAGAAGGCAAAGAATTTATGCGTAGAGCTAAACAGGCCTTTTACGGCGGGAAGCGATGCCCACTTTGCCGATGAAGTCGGAAAGGCAGGGATTATTGTAAACGCCTACAAGCAAGATGACATAATCGAGGAGATTCTGAAAAAAAGAGCAGAGATTTTTGGAAATTCCCGCAGCGTAACTGAAACTATTCGATATGTCAGAAGGACGGTAGGTGGATGGATAAAAAGGGGATTCAAAAAGATTTAAATCAAATTCTTCAATTTTTCTCTGAAATAGTCCAATTTTCCACTAACATCTTTTTCTGTTAGGAGGACCAAAATACCCCTGCGCCCTGCAGGAAGGAGAAGAAGCATATCCCCCGAATCCAGAGATATTATAACCTTTTTAACGGTGCCTAGAGTGGATGCTGCAGTTTCTGCAGCACCTAAAATTATGGCACTCATTGCTGCAAAGGTCTCCTGCGCCTGATAAGTATCGCCGTTGACAGGTATGCCTGTTCTGCTTACCACAGAAACCTTTTTCACGCCTTCAATTTCTTTAATTTCTTCAATCACTTTTCTAAGCGAGGGCTCCATCTTCTTAAAGAATGGGTTTCGGAATATTTATATTTTTCCCAGGAGCGTTGGTAAATACGCAATATTCCACTCCATGATGTCTCCGCAAATCAAAATTTAATATATGCGCTAAAGATTACCCTTTTGTGAATAGAAAAGAGGCTCTACTTTACATGCTGATGCTTGCGCTATCCATTCCGCTTTATATCCTTATGCTTCAAGCTTTAAATTCCCTTACTGTACTCACAATGAATTTTATCCTAGGGATATATCTGGTGGTTAAAGGTAGCGATTACTTTGTGGAAGGTGCTGCCAGCATAGCAGCACATAGAGGCATAAGCGAGCATACCATAGGCCTGACATTGGTGGCTCTGGCCACATCGCTTCCGGAGCTTGCTGTTTCGGTGAATGCGGCCTTTGCAGGACATCCCGTCACCGCATGGGGAAATGTGGTGGGTAGTAACATCGCCAACATAGGTCTCGTTTTGGGAACCGCCGCGATAATAATGCCTTTATCCCTCTCCAAATACGTTAGGAAGGACGCTGGGGTTCTTCTTCTGATCACCATATTACTTATTCTTTTCTCCCTCATCTTTCCATCAATTTACTGGTGGATGGGACTTGTGTTCATCCTAATTTACATTCTCTACCTATGGGAGATTCATGGAAGAGTGGAGGCGGTGGAATCTGTGGAAATAGAGCATTCCTGGCTATTCTCCTGGATTCTTACCATATTTGGCGCTGCAGGGGTTTCCTGGGGCGGAAGAATAATAGTATTATCGGCGGTAAACATAGCTAGGCTTCTGAATATCAGCGAAATAGTAATTGCGGCTACAGCCATAGCTGTGGGCACTTCTCTGCCAGAATTTGCAACCAGTGTGGCTGCAGCACTGAAGAAAAAATACGGAATAGCAGTTGGAAATGTGATAGGCAGTAATATATTCAATACGCTTATTGTTCTGGGAGCCTCCTCTCTCATAATGCCTCTTCATATTCCAACCAGAGATCTGTGGAGCAACATAGGTTTTCTTTCTCTTTACACTCTTCTTGTCTTTCTTTTCTGTATGAGGAAAAGAATAGGAAAACTACAGGGCCTTGCTCTTCTACTCCTTTACCCCATCTATATCTTTCTTCTTTTCATAATTTAGATAGGAAAGAAGGGTACTGAGGGGTATTCCCTCATCCCACAAAAGTACAAAATTTCCCTTTGAAGTATAGGGTATCTTTGGAAGTATCTTGTAAAGGAGACCAGCTCTTCCCTTTAAATTTAGGAATGGAACTGCAAACATCCGCCATGGATCTCCTCTCCTGTAATTTTTTAAGCGAAAGGCATAGAGTCCTATTACTCCTGCCTTCTCACATTCCCTGATAAACTCTATTGCCTGGTCCTGCGCCCTTGCACTGCTCTGGGTAAATCTTATTCTCCTGCTTGCAGAGGATTTCACTTCTATAGGGAAAGAATAATCATCACGGATTGCAATTAAATCCACACCAAAGGAACCGGCAGCTCTTATCACCATAAAGGGTCTTGCAATGGAGCTTTTATAATGCTCATATTCCTCTTGGGTAAGAGTTTTTGCAAATTTTTCAATAACTGCAACCTCTCCGCCCAGTATCCCTTTTAGTTCTCTCTCATAAATGGCTCCTTTTTTGCCCAATAACTATCACCTATCCCTTGTTATATACCTCTCTTTTAAAAACCTTTCCTACGAAGGGGGCTCCGCCCCCTCTCTACACCCCCACGAGTTCTGTTGGTTGCAGGAGGTAAAGGAACTCGCTGGTGGTTCCTGCCCCCCTTTCTAAACCTCGAAGAGGGTTTCACCCCCTCTCTACACCCCCATAAAAAGAGAGGGGTAGGGGGACGGGGGTCGGAAGATGCGAGTTTGATCGAAAAGCTCTGATATTCAGTGCATCTTTGATTGGAAAATATGTGAGTTAAAAAACCTCAAAATATATATAAAAGTGGATTTTATCTGTCTTCCGTGGGCAATGCCCTTTTTGAAATTGATGAGAAGGTATATCGGAGATATGACTGGAGAAAACAGCTATTTTGCAGAACGGATATGGATCCCTCCTTTGAGCATTACAAACAGGAAGTTTATGAAAGAATGGAAGAGTATTTAAAGGAGAATAAGGAGGGCTACGAGAGAATAGATTACGCATTAAATATGGCCGCGTGGAAACTATACGAGATGTTCAAGCATATACCGCGGGATGAGCTTCATAATATGGGCATCTTTCACTCGGGAGACAACCTACCACCCTATGAAGTCGAGGATCCAAAGGAGATGAGCAAAATTATAAAAAAAGTTGCATCATTCTTTGGCGCCTCTCTTACAGGAATCGCCAGGATAAACGAGAAGTGGATATACTCCAATGATTGCCAAGGGAATCCAATTGACGTGAAGGATTACAAGTATGTGATTGTTATGGCCATAGAGATGAATCCCGAGCCAATGGGCTCATCTCCATCAGTTACCACAGCCTGCTCCACGGCAATTGGCTACGCAAAATTAAGTTTTCTTGCAATACATGTGGCTCAATTCATCCGATATCTGGGGTATAAGGCTATTGAATCTATAAATGACACGGGACTAAGCATTCCCATGGCAATAGAGGCGGGTTTGGGGAAGCTCGGGAGAATTGGGCTTCTCGTGACCCCACAGTTTGGTTCCAGAGTTCAGCTTTGCAAGGTCTTTACCGATTTGCCTCTTGAGCCCGATAATCCTCAGGGTTCTGGAATTCTGGATGCCTGCAAAAAATGTAAATTATGTGCTATTGCCTGCGAAGTGGGAGCTATATCCTTTGACGATGAGCCCTCCTTTAAGGTCCAAAGTCCAACAAATAACCCGGGAGTGAAGAAATGGTATATTAATCCAGAAAAATGCTACAATTTCTGGTATGAAAACACTACCGATTGTTCAACCTGCATAGAAGCGTGCCCCTACAGCAGGGTAAAGAAAAAGAATCCTCATGAGTTCTGGGGTCTGTGATAGGCAAATTTTTATCTTTTTCTATATCATGGCATAAAAGTGGCCAAACTCTATATGGACTACCGGGAAAGAAAAATGCTGTCCTTCCTAAAAAATTTCGAACCTGAGATGGTGAATTTGCCTGTGGGAGATTATCTGCTGATATTTCAAGACTATGGAGTTCTCGTTGAGAGGAAAAGCAGCGGAGATTTCATAAATAGCATGAAGAGCAATCGTTTATGGGAGCAGATGAGAAGGATGCTTGCCCCCGAGGTAATGGATACGCCCATAAAAAGGAGAGCCCTCCTGCTCCATGGCACCTTTGAAGATCTCCTCACCCTATCCGGGTTTGGATGGAACCATCTTATGGGCGCCTTCATGGAAATTCAGTATAGATACGGGATACCCGTTTTCTTCGCTGAGAATGATGAGGCCTTTAAAGAATTCTTTCGAATCCTTATAAAAAGGGAAGAGGAAGGAAAGAATGAAGGGGAGATAGAGCCCAGGTGGGCTAGGGTTCCGCCAAGGAGGGTAATGAGCGAGGAAGAATGGAAGATCTACGCTTTATCCTCTCTTCCTTATATCGGAGATAAGCTGGCCCGAAAGCTTTTGAAACATTTTGGGAGCATAGAAAAGATAGCACGCGCCAATATAGTGGAGCTCAAAAAGGTGGAAGGAATTGGAGATATAAAGGCGAGGAAGATCTATCGTATCTTTCACTGATGAAAAATTTATAAAAGAGGGGTGACATAAGCCTCCGTGAAAATTGGTGAGATACCTCTAAACAGGGATTGGCTTAGAGTATTCGAGGAGGAAGGGATAAGATATCTCTATCCACCGCAGGAAGCGGCGATAAAGAAAATTTTTGAAGGTCGAAACCTCGTGGTGTCAATTCCCACTGCGAGTGGCAAAACGCTGATAGCATATATAGCAATTCTTCGTGCATTCTCGCTTGGGCTGAAGAGTGTGTATATAGTACCTCTTCGTGCCCTTGCTATGGAGAAGTATGAAGAGCTGAAAAGATTTGAAAAATTCGGGATGAAGGTAGCTTTAGCTATGGGAGATTACGATAGTCCCGCGGGGTATTTAAGACACTACGATGTGGTTATAGCCACCAGCGAGAAGATGGATTCCATTTTAAGGCACGAGCTTGAATATGCCTACGAGCTGGGCGTGATAATTGTGGATGAGGTGCATCTGCTGGGCGAGGAGGAACGCGGCCCTACCCTGGAGATGGTTATATCAAAGCTTAGAAGTCTCAACGAAGAGGCCCAGATCATCGCGTTATCGGCAACGATAAAAAACTCAGAGGAGCTTGCAAGATGGCTTGGTGGTGAACACATTTACAGTGAGTTCAGACCTGTGCCTCTCAAACTTGGTGTGTACTTCGATGATACCCTTCTTTTCAGCGATGGGGAAGAGAAAGAGATAAAAAGAGATTCACTGGGCATAGGAAATCTAGTGAAGAAAAGCATTCGTGCTGGCGGTCAGGTTTTAATCTTCGTTAATAGAAGAAAATCTGCAGAATCTCTGGCGGATAAGCTGGGGAGAAAAATAGAGAAATTGCTGGAGGAAGAAAGAGAAGAGCTGGAGAGAATTGCGAGAGGAATAATGGAGGAGGAATATACTATTTACAGTGAGAAGCTTGCCAAGATGATTATGAGAGGTGTTTGTTTCCATCATGCTGGCTTGACCAACTCTCAAAGAAAGGCGGTAGAGGATGCCTTTAAGAGAGGGCTTCTTAAGGTGATAGTGGCCACACCCACACTGGCTGCTGGGATAAATCTACCCTCTCGTACAGTGATTGTCAGGGATGTAACTCGCTACAACGGATTTGCAAGCGTTCACATTCCCGTCATGGAAGTTAAGCAGATGCTTGGTCGTGCTGGAAGACCAAAATACGATAAATATGGAGAAGGGATAATCTACGCTCGCAGCGAAAATAGAGCTATAGAATACATGGAGATGTACATAAGGGGTGAGGTTGAGGAGATAGAATCTAAGTTATCCAACGAGAGTGCACTTCGCACCCATGTTCTAGCTTTAATCGCAAGCAATATGGTAAACACGGAGGATGAAATTTACGCATTCTTCGAGAAAACATTCTACGGATTTAAGATGCCCATGGAATATCTTCACAAGAAAGTGGAGAGAATTCTTGAGTTTCTGGAGGAAAATGAGTTTATAAGAAGAAAAAGGATAATTCTCCCCACACCACTTGGCAAAAGGACATCCGATTTATATATAGATCCCTATACAGTTCTAATTTTCAAGAAATGCTATCCTCTACCTTATGATGAATTCTGCGTCCTTCACACAATTTCCTGCACACCTAATATGCTTCCCTTGTTTCCGCGGAGAAGCGAGTTGGAGGAACTATTTTCCTTGGCGTATTCGCATCAGCTGGCCTTGGATGAATTTGAAATAGATAGCGAGGTATTCTTCGCAGCTTTAAAAACCGCCTCAGTATTGCTTGACTGGGCGAACGAGGTTTCGCAGGATCTAATAGTAAGGAGATACGATATAGGTCCTGGAGATCTGCACAGCCGTGTGGAAATGGCAGATTGGCTCCTATATGCCTTTGCTGAGATCGGTAAGATTCTGAGATATGAGCACTACAGGGAAGTTGAAAAATTGAGATTGCGCGTGAAATATGGTGTGAGAGAAGAGCTCCTGCCTATAGTCAGCATACGGGGCATCGGTCGTGTTAGAGCCAGAAGGCTCTTCGATGCTGGCTACAATTCCATAGAAAGACTTAGAGAGGCAAGAATTGAAGAGCTTATCCGCATTCCCGGTATAGGGAGAAGGCTTGCAGAGGAGATACTTCGGCAAGTAAAATAGAGAAGCGTTTCTATACCATCTAAAAACCTTAACGTTCTCAATGCTATTGTGAGCTCGGAAAGGAGGATATGCCTTCTTCTTGGGTAGTCACTTAACCCGTTGGAAGTGTAGAGTGAGACAGGAACCACCGGCACTGGGAACCTCCAGCTCTGGGAACCACCAGCGGGTTCCCATCCCCTCCTGCGACCAAACAATGCAATGAACCACCAGCGGGTTCCCATACCCTCCTGCAACCAAACAATGCAATGAACCACCAGCGGGTTCCCATACGAAGGGGCACCTACGCGGCGCCCCGCTAAAGCGAGGCTGGCTCGCAAATCCGCAGGATTTGCTCATTTCCCCCTCTACCCCCTTCCCTTTTAACTCGGAACCTTCGGCGGTTCCCCACGAGGGAGAACCTACGGCTTAGCCCTATACCGAGGACAAGCTCGCATCTCAGATGCTCGTTCTTCCCCCTACTCCCTCTCCCTTTTCTTTTGAGGGGGGTTTAGAAAGGGGGGCTTTGCCCCCCTTCGTGGGTTTAGAAAGGGGGCGTAGCCCTCTTCGTGGGGGTGTAGAGATGGGGTGAAACCCCTTCGTAAGAAGGATTTATATAGTAAGAGAGATATGGAACAAAAGGTGAATTCATGAGGGACATTTGGAAAGCTTTAACCATCCTGGCACTTGTATTATTTGTGTCGGGAATAGCTTCTGCAGCCACTCTGCAATTCACGGCCAAAGATCCGGCGGATGTTTCCAAGGCAGATTTTGATATTCTGAAATTCGGAGCAAAGGACAATGGAAACACTATAGATTTCTGGATTGAGGTGAGAGGAAAGATAAACACCGAGCCAGAAAATGGTTATTTGAATGCCTATGCCATAGATATCGAGGGCATACAGATTGTGGGAATGTGGTACAACATTGAAGGCACAAAGATGGGAATGGTTTATGTAACCACGGATAGCGGAACATCTACTCTATCTCCTAGCGAATATAAAATCTCAGGAAATCGCATAGATTTCTACCTTGACAAAGCGCTGTTTCAGAACATAGGGAGCGATTATACTGTCACAGTATATACAGCACATATAGAATCCACAAGTGCATCCTCAGTTTCCTACAACGAAGACGATGCTACTTACAGCAGCTATTCCTCCGGCGGGAGCTCCAGCAGCTCAAGCTCCGGTGGAAGCGGAGGATTTCCCTACTGGATAATTCTTGCAGTCATCATCGTTGTGGGCGTCATTGTGGCTCTTGTGATACTGATGAAAAAACAGAAAGAGCAGTACCAGACCAATTACTACAATGCACCACCACCGGGAAATGGGCCACCTCCCCCACCGCCACAACCTCCAATGCCGCCATCTGAGCAAAACCAACAACCCTATGAGCAGAGCGGAAATCAGGAAGAGCAAAACTATTAATCCTCTTATTCCTTTTTTATTGTGAATGAAAGAGGAAATACTGGAAGTTATAAAGAGAGCGGGAAAGAGTGGAATTCTTCAAGGAGAACTTAGTGGGGTATACGGGTTCAGCAAAAGCACGGTATCAATGGCGTTGAAGGATCTTCTAAATAGAGGTCTGGTAGTTCGCAGGAAGGTAGCAGGTAAATCGTATCGACTATGGAGCATTGAGAACTCGCCCTATCCCCAGAAGGGGCATCTTAGAATTGGCATTCTAAAGGCCATAGAGTATCCTGCGATTCTCCTAGTGTATAGAGATTGCAAAAAGGTTAAGATTCATCTCAAACTATACAATAATGCATTTAACCTTACCAAGGATTTAGCTGAAGGGTATCTGGATGTAGGATGCTCCCCCTTAATAACACAGACATTATTCGCCCTGGTCTATCGGACCCTGAGAATTAATGCTGGATGCGGCTATAACGGTGGAGGTCTGATCATCAGAAAGAAGGGGGATATTTTTGGAAGCAGCGAACTATCTACCATGGAATACAATCTTTACCGATATATGGAAAGGAAAGGAATTCACGGCGTGGTGAGGCATTTCTCCTCTCCGGAGAGAATGATAAGGGCGCTGGAAAAGGATGAGGTCCACGCCATAGCCATTTGGGAACCTTACTTAACCAGGCTCTCTAAGAAATACAAGATGCTGAGATTTGAGGAGCTCTTTGGAGATTATCCTTGCTGTACTCTTGCCTCAAATATAGCCGTTGAAAATACAGAGGAATTCGCATCATTCCTTCGTTATTACAGAAAAGCCTTCCATATGATTGAAGAGCGAAAGGAGGAGCTTATAAAACTGGAGTCCAAGCTTTTCAAGATCTCTCAGAGAGATATAAGGGAAGCATTTTACGGATTTAAGTACAGCTTTGAGCTATCCATTGAACTGGCCAGGGAAACATTGCAGAGCTTTGGATTGAAACTGAGTGAGGATAGTGAGAGGAAAATATTTAACCTTCTTTAGCTCTTGGACTTGTACTCCACATACTCTATGTACTGGGGATAAAATCTCTCCTCCACGATTATCTCATAGTATATTTTCTTTACCTCTTTGAAGTTCCAGATTCTTTCTATGGTCTCATCTATCTGCTTCACCCGCTTGGCATAAAATACTCCATAAACCATGGGTGGTGTGGAAAATAGAGAAGTTCTCCATAGGTTCTCCATCTTTCTTATTTTGCTCTCCAGTGAAAGGTCATCCACCTCCATAAATAGGGAAAACCAGAACAGTTCTTGGGCCAGAGGCCTATTTATCACGGGATATACTTTGCACACATCCATCTCATGGAGCTTTTTCCATCTTTTGGAGATGGTTTTGGTGGATACCCCGAGAAGCTTAGATAGCTGGTGGAAAGGCATTCTCCCATCCCTGCTGAGCGCTTTTATTATCTCCCAATCTAAGGATGTGAGTTTCACATTATCCAGCTTGCGATGCAAATACAGATCAATTTTATACGCAGAGGTGAGCTCCTTGAATAACTCCACCTTTTCTTCGAGCTCCAATTTATCTCGGTACCAGAATTCTCCATAATATCTTCCACCTAAGCAGGCAATGAAATGCATTAATCCCTTTATTTTCTCCGCTGCTTTCCACACCTCACTTCTCTTTTTTCTTGTTCTGATAGAAATCACCGCACTTTCCAGAATTTTATCCGAATTTAGAAGTACAGAAAACCCAAGCAATTCACCTCTTTTTTTCATGGCTTCAATTCTCTTGTTAACTGCGGCATTGGATAGCCCTATTTTTTCTGCAATTCTGTAAATGGGAATCCTGCCATCATCCCACAGGAGCTTTAAAATACGCACATCCATCTCATCCATGGATGGTGATACGTATCCGCCTTTTTAATTTTTCGCATTTTTAAACTTTGAGTTCCAATAATAACCTAATTAAAGAAAAGTGTTCAATATTTTTTCCTTAAATTGAACAAGCATTCATATACTTGGTGTAAATAATGGAATTAGAGGTAAGGGAGGTGATGAAAAATGATGATAGAGATAATGGTTCAGTATGGAAAGATAAAGGCGAAGGAATACCAGAATAAGAGGTAAATCCTCCCCTCATCTATTCATCCCTGAGTCAGATATCACGCTGACCTGCCACCCCCACTTTCTTTTTCTTGGTAATATTTGCAGTATTGTTTCACGGGACATATATCACATTTGGGTGCCTGAGGTCTACATATGGTTCTTCCAAACATAACCAAAAGCTCGTTTATATCCCGCCAGTACTTACGGGGGAGGACTTTCATGAGGGCATTCTCTGTCTCAAGTGGATTTTTAGTGTACACCCACCCCAGCCTGTTGGAGATTCTGTGCACATGAGTATCCACCGCTATGGCATCTTTGCCGTAGCATCTGGATAGCACTATATTGGCAGTTTTTCTCCCCACACCGGGAAGCTTAAGAAGCTCATCAAGGGTTGTGGGAACTTTTCCTTTATATTTCTCCCATATTAACTTTGCAATTTCCTTTATTTTCTTTGCCTTCTCCCTGTAGAATCCTGCAGGATATATAAGCCGGGCAATTTCCTCCACGGGAGCATCCTTCAGTTTCTCTGCCGTGGGATACTTTTGGAAAAGTTTCTCAGCTACCTCGTAGGTGACCTCATCCTTAGTGCGCTGCGAAATCACAGTAGCAATTAAAACTCTAAAAGGATCTCTAGATTTGTAGGGGTGCGGAGGCACCGTTTTACGAAGTATCTCAATAACTTTAGAAATCTCATTCACAGGCATGCATATATCTGCTCTATAAAAACTTATATGCAATGAGCAAAACCATAACACATGACCGAAAGATTTATATAGAAGTTCTGCATAACAGAATTAGGTTGTTAACCAAAAGTTAACTACTAAAAAGGAGGTGATGAAAGATGATACTGGGAGACAGGGTGTTTAAGGAAATGCACGACATGATGACTGAGATGGAAAGGGAATTCGAGGCCATGCGCAAGGAGTTCTCTCAGGATTACAAGATGCCAGTGATGGATATATATGAGACTGAGGATGAAGTTATAATAAAGGCAGAGATGCCAGGGGTGAAGAAGGAGGACATAGTGCTCAATGTATCTCCAACCACCGTGGAGATACAGGCA
Organism: DHVE2 group archaeon; assembly: GCA_026993785.1. Taxonomy (GTDB): domain Archaea; phylum Thermoplasmatota; class Thermoplasmata; order Thermoplasmatales; family Aciduliprofundaceae; genus S014-41. The sequence continues at coordinate 98,136 of JALWRZ010000007.1, read as the reverse complement.
GAGCTCAGCGAAGAGAAAGAGGACAAGATAAAGGGCTACTTCAAGAAGGAGAGGATAATGAAGCGCTATTACAGAACGGTTACGCTGCCAACCAAGGTATCCACCGATGACGTGAAGGCAAAGTTCGAGAACGGAATACTGGTTATAAGGATGAAGAAGGAGAAGGGAGAAAAGAAGAGAGTCCAGATAGAATAAATCTTTTTCTCCTTTTTTGAGAGAGGTGATGTAAATGAAAAAGAATAATGAGGGTATAATCGTGAAGGTGGCAGAAGCGCGATCCCGCGATGTGGGGCGCGGTATTGCACGCATAGACCCCCTGATATTCGAAAAGATGGGGCTCATGCCGGGAGATGCAATTCTCATTGAAGGAAAGAAGAAAACAGCCGCCATGGTTATGCGTGGCTATCCTGAGGATGAGGGTAGTGGAATAATAAGGATCGATGGATACACTCGCAGAAATGCAGGTGTGGGTATAGATGATAAGGTCAAGATAAGGAAGGTTGTGGCTACTCCTGCCTCGCAGGTCACATTCGCTCCCACTCAGCCGCTCCGCATAATGGGTGGGGAGGAGTATCTGAAGAATCTCCTTGAGGGCCGTGTCATAACCCGTGGAGATATAATCACGATAAATGTGATGGGCAACACTATAGATTTAGTGGCCACCAGTGTCAAGCCTGTTAAGGATGTTGCACTCATAACTCAATCCACAGAGATAAAGCTCAGTGAGAAGCCTGCAAAGGAAACTGCGGGTATCCCCATGGTGACATATGAGGATATAGGCGGCCTTAAGGAAGAGATTCGCAAGATTCGCGAGATGGTAGAGCTGCCTCTAAGACATCCAGAATTATTTGAGCGCCTGGGTATAGAGCCGCCAAAGGGAGTGCTTCTTTACGGGCCTCCAGGAACAGGTAAGACGCTCCTCGCCAAAGCTGTGGCCAACGAGGCCAATGCGCATTTCATATATCTCAGCGGACCTGAGATAATGAGCAAGTACTATGGACAGAGTGAAGAAAATCTACGTGAGATATTCAAGGAAGCTCAGGAGAACGCACCGAGCATAATATTCATAGATGAGATAGATAGCATAGCACCCAAGAGAGATGAGGTAACTGGCGAAGTGGAACGCCGCGTGGTAGCACAGCTTCTTGCCCTGATGGATGGGCTTGAAAGCAGAGGCAAGGTCGTGGTAATTGGCGCCACGAACAGACCCAATGCACTTGACCCTGCGCTGCGCAGACCGGGAAGATTTGACAGGGAGATAGAAATAGGAATACCTGATAGGAAGGCGAGAAAGGAGATACTGGAGATACATACCCGTGGAGTTCCTCTGGCTGACGATGTTGATCTCGATAAGCTTGCGGATATGACCCATGGTTATGCGGGTGCAGATCTAGCCGCCTTGGTCAAAGAAGCGGCTATGCGTGCACTGCGCCGCATAATGCCAGAGATAGACGTGGAGATGGAGAAGATTCCCAAAGAAATACTCGAGAAGCTTGTGGTGAAATGGGAAGATTTCATGAACGCTTATAGGGAGATGCAACCATCTACCATGCGTGAAGTGCTCATAGAGAAACCCAATGTGCATTGGGATGATATAGGAGGCCTTGAAAATGTGAAGCAGGAGCTTCGTGAGGTAGTAGAGTGGCCTCTAAAGTATCGCAAACTCTTTGCCCATATGAAGGTTAAGATACCCAAGGGTATACTGCTTTACGGTCCTCCGGGCACAGGTAAGACACTCCTCGCTAAAGCTGTGGCTACGGAGAGCGAGGCAAACTTCATAAGTGTGAAAGGTCCTGAATTTCTGAGCAAGTGGGTTGGCGAGAGCGAAAAAGCTGTGAGAGAGGTGTTCCGCAAGGCAAGACAGGCGGCGCCTGCAGTGATATTCATCGATGAAATAGATGCCGTGGCACCCATGCGCGGCCGCGATCTTGGGAGTCATGTGACCGAGAGAGTGGTATCTCAGATCCTCACGGAGATGGATGGCCTGGAAGAGCTGCACAACGTTACAGTGATAGCGGCAACAAATCGTCCCGATATACTGGATCCTGCGTTACTTCGACCTGGGAGATTTGATCGCCTGATTTACGTGCCCGTGCCGGATAAGAAGGCACGCGAGGAGATCTTCCGTATACATCTAAGAGGAAAACCATTGGCGGAGGATGTCAAAATAGAGGAGCTCGCAGCAAGAACTGAGGGATATACAGGTGCGGATATCGAGGCAATATGCAACGAGGCCACAATGCTTGCCATCAGAGAGTATATAACTAAGGGTGGCGATCCGGAGAATCCCAAGGATGCAAAGATTCAAATGAAGCACTTCGAAGAGGCGCTTAAGAAGGTCAAGCCACTAAGTAAGGAAGAGCGGGAGATGTACGAGAAAATCGCAGAAAGGTTCAGGAGAGGAGAGTAATCAATCTCTCCTCCCATTAATTTTATTAGGGGGATATCAAATACCTTAGCATGAACATTTTTATTCCCCTGATCCTTGGTTTCGCGCTGGGCTATTTCATAAGAAAGAAAACAGTAAATAAAAAGGAGGAGATTAGAAGGAAAATAGAGGTTCTGGTTAGCATAACTATGGCTGTGCTTATTTTCTTTATGGGAATGAAAATAGCGAGGGTTAGGATAGATGCATCCTTTGTTCTTCTTTCTTCCCTTATTTTATCTTTTCTTGCCATAATTATGCCTTTGCTGCTTGCAATCCCTCTCAGGAGGTGGCTTGCTTGAAGTATATCTACATAATTCTCATATCTCTACTTGTGGGATTCCTTGCTGGAAAGCTGCTTCCCGTGGACACGGGGGAAATATATGAGATAGCACTCTATTTCCTGATTTTCATAGTTGGGCTGGATATGGGACTGGAAGGGATAAAAAATCTCAAAAAAGCAGGTAGGGCATCCCTGATTATACCCCTCCTCACACTCGTTGGTGCAATTCTTGGCGGCATCTTGGGAGCCTTTATTCTGGGTATTCCGCTTAAATGGGCCATGGCGGTAACTGCAGGATGTGGCTGGTATACTTTTACTGGCCCTATTATAGCTCAGTATTCACCACTTTACGGCACAATAGGTTTCCTTGCGAATCTTCTCAGAGAGATGGTAATGGTTCTCGCTTATCCCATAGGAGTGCGTAGAATACCCAGCAATATCCTGGTTAGCTTAGGTGGAGCAAGCACCATGGACTCCACACTGGGAATAGTGAAGAAATACGGAACGCCAGAGAATGTTCTTGTCTCCTTCATTCACGGCTTCATAGTTACCTCAGCAGTTATGTTTCTCGTCCCCCTGATTCTCCAATTTTGAAAATCTATGGGAACCACCAGCGGGTTCCCATCCCCTCCTGCAACCCTGGGAACCTCCGGCGGGTTTCTATACGAGGGGACATCTACGCAGCACCCTGCTAACGCAGGGCAAGCTCGCATTTTCTAATGCTCATTTCCCCCTTTACCCCCTTCCCTTTTAACTCGGAACCTCCGGCGGGTTCCCAACGAGGGAGAACCTACGCAGCGCCCTTTTCAGGGCTGGCTCGCAAATCCGCAGGATTTGCTCGTTTAGCCCTCCTGCGGAGGGCAAGCTCGCATCTTATGATGCTCTTCTCCCCTCTACCCCTCTCCCTTATCTTTAGGGGGGTGTAGAGAGGGGGTGAAACCCCCTTCATTGGGAAGGTTTTAAATAACTCAACGGTTATAGATGCCTATGTTTGAAATAAATATTAACATTGTGAATCCCATGAAGCATGAGAAGAACCTGGATGTGGTTCTACTAACATTTTTGAGCTCCATAGGGTATTTGCCAAGAATAGACCCTCAAAGGGATTTTGATACTGCCATCAAATCTGTGCCTTATGTACTTTTTAAAGAATGTTTTCTGGAGCGTGGGGAGAGATGGTGGAGCGTAGATGAGCTTCTTGCATATCTAAAAACTACGAGACCCACGCTTTACAGGCATCTCAACAAGCTGAAATCCCTAGATATTCTGGAAGAGAAGCAGGAGGGGATGAACAAGAGATACAGGTTGAGATATGGTGACCTTGCCAAGGCGTGGACCTTTGTGGAGGCAAATGTTAATTTAGCAATGCAGAATTACCGTATGATGGTGGAGCATATATCATCCCTTGTAAGGAGGTGAGCCAATTGGAGAAACTGACTCCCGGCTCCAAGTGCGTGGTATATTCTGTCTCCTCCAATGAGATGGTGGTGAAGAGCAGTGGTATATTTCGTGGCTTTGTAGCACTGGGAGAAGATACCTCCATATGCATAGAGCTTGACGAAAACCACGGTGAGATGAAAGGTAAACTGAGGCTCATTCCCCTAGGTGCTATAGCATCAATAGATGTGATTGAACTTGCAGAGGAGCTGGAGGAGGAGAGCGAGGAGGAGAAAATTTATTACAGCTGAATGACCTCAAGGTCCTCGTAAATGGGGCCTCTCTGGGTCAACGTGCTCTTTTTAATTTTTATCTCTGCCACGTCCACCTTTGCAAATTCCATGTTTCTGAATTTTTCCAGATTCTTTATCTTTATGGGTCCCTTAGCTCGAGCAACTGTAAGATGGGGCACATAGCTTCTCTCCTTCTCAAATCCAAGCTTTGAAAGCTTCTCATCAATACATCTGGAAATGGCTATAATTTCGTCCGGGGGCTCAATTCCTATCCATATCACGCGGATATATCGCTCGTTGGGAAAGAATCCGACCCCGTGCAGAGAGATAGAGAATGGAGAGGTTTTGCACTCTTCCACGATATCTTTTATCTTTTTCACCATATCCTGATTTATCTCTCCCAAAAATTTGAGGGTTATGTGCATATTCTCCTTCTCCACCAGCTTAACCCTTCCCTCGATGCTTTTTTGCAACTCCTCCATATTTCGGGTGAACGGAATCTCTATTGCTATGAAACACCGCATAAAATAGGGATGTATTGAGAATATTAAAATGTAATCTTCCGGGCAATGAAAGAGTTAAATAAGCGGTAGCTTTTTCAAATTCATGGAGCTGCTAAAGAAACTTGTGGAAGCTTTTGGAGTACCAGGATTTGAAGATGAAATTCGGAGCATTGTGAGGGAGCATATGGAAAAGCATCTTGACGAGGTTCGCGTGGATCGTCTGGGTAATGTAATCGGTGTTAAGAAAGGCAACGAAGTGAAGGTTATGCTTGCAGCGCACATGGACCAGATAGGATTCATGGTGAGGGGAATAACCGATGACGGTTTTCTGGTGATATCCCCCATGGGCGGAATTAATCCCGTTACCTTGCGTTCCAGAGTTTTGCGTATAAGGGGAAAGAAGGGCTATGTTTACGGAGTAATAGGTGAGAAACCACCTCATCTTCAGAAGAAGGAAGAGAAGAAAGAGATAAAAGAGCTGCGTGTTGATATAGGCGTTGAATCCAAGGAGGATGCAGAGAAACTTGTGGGAATAGGTGATGTAGGCACATTCCTCCCCAGTTACTATGAACTTGGAAATAGGGTCGTAGCCACGGCGCTCGATGATAGAAGCGGTGTATATGTTCTTCTTCGTGTTATGGAGAGCTTGGAAAGCGATGCCACCGTTTATTTTGTGGCCACGGTACAGGAGGAGATAGGACTTCGAGGAGCCATGGTTTCCAGCTTTGGTGTTTATCCGGATATTGGAATTGCTGTGGATGTCACCCACGCCCGGATGCCCTCCATGGGCAAGGAGGAGCTTTCGGTGGAGCTTGGCAAAGGACCCACCATAGGAATAGGCCCCACAGGACATCCCAAGGTTGTTAAGCATTTCATAGAGAGCGCGGGGGATATCCCGTATCAGCTTGAGGCAAATCCTTCCAGGAGTGGCACGGATGCCGATGTAATCCAGATGGCCCGAGAAGGCGTGGCCACGACCGTGATTTCCATTCCCCTGAGATATATGCACTCCAGTGTGGAAATGCTTGACAAAGGAGATTTGGAAAATGCGGTAAAGCTCATCACCAATGCTTTAAAAGAGATACATAAACTTGATCTATCGCTTTGAGGAAAAGATTTATCATAATCCTCCCGATAATACCCTGTGGAAGCATCGGCGCCTGCCAAAGTTATACTCTTCGGAGAGCATGCTGTTGTTTATGGCGAGCCTGCAATAGCTGTGGCACTAAATCTGCGCACCACCGTTGAAGTTTATCCTGGCAGCGAGTATACGGTAAATGGATATCCAATGCAGGATAAGTATCATAGCTACATAAGAAACGCCATAAAGCTATGCTGGGATAATGGACCTCTGGAAATTATAACACAGAGCGATATACCTTCCTCCTCCGGGATGGGGTCATCCGCATCCATAACTGTGGCTATGATAGCTGCACTTTTAAGTTCCAAGGGCGCGGTTAATGAGGAAGATGTAGCTAAATTGGGGTTTGAGGTGGAATACATAACCCAAGGAAGGGCAAGTCCCATTGATACCAGCACTGTAACCCATGGGAAGGGTATTCTCGTTGATAAAACTCTGCGAGAGAATTATCTGTGGGAGATAGAGAAGAATGGAGTGGTATGGAGGATACATCATATCGAGGTGCCGGAGCTTAAGCTGGTGGTTGGATTCTCAGGCATAAGGGCCTCTACCGCGGAAATGGTAGCCCGTGTGAGGAGATTCTATCAATGGAACTCCTTTGCCAGGGATGTGGTGAAAGAGATTGGAAAACTTACCCTCAGCGCCATCGAGCCCTTGGAGAGTGAGGATTATGAAAAAATCGGCGAGCTTATGGATAAGAATAACAAGCTTCTCACGATTCTCGGAGTAAACCATCCTGTGCTTAAAAAGATGCTGGAAATAGCAAGGAAACACTCCTACGGGGCCAAGATTACGGGTGCAGGCGGCGGGGGCTCTATAGTTGCGCTTACCGATGAGCAGGATGAAGTGGTAAAGGCTCTAAATTCTGCAGGATTTGAAGCCTATAAGGTGAGGATAAGCAGAGAAGGATTTCGTGTTGAAAATCAAAATTGAAAATCATTATTGTATCTCTCATATGCTTAACAATTTATAAATTTCAGTGAAAAAATTTTTAAAAGCCAATCTCATATTTCTTTTTCGAGGGAGGCCCTGCATGCCCGCAGGTGATAGCATATATCACCTCGGGCCTCTCTCGGGGAGAGCCTCTCAGGCTCTCCTCCTTCCTCTCCAAGGGAGGTGATAATCAGAGGTGATGAATAATATGAAAAAGGCATTTAAGAAAGAACAGGGAGAATTCGGCGTCGGCTCGCTCATAATTTTCATCGCCATGATAATCGTTTCAGCCGTCACCGCGGTTATGCTCATCCAAGTCACCTATCAGTTACAACAGCAGGCTGAAAGCACGGGGGAGACAGCTATTCAGGATGTTTCCATGGGGGTAAAAATAATCTCCATAGGTGGCTACAGATACAACGATTCCTGGGGTACTGGAGAACCCTATCATAACACTCTTGACTGGATAGATATAAAAATTTCTTTGATTCCTGGAAGTCCACCCATAAGTGTGGATAGCATAATTATTGAGGTCAGCGATGGGAATACGGTATCGGATTTGGTGTACAACTCATCCATGAGCTTCGATGGTGGCGCTAAACCTCAGGGGGGTAGTGGAGAATTTGGGGCTGCAATAGTAAGGGATATGGATCCGCAAACATGGAGCGAAGGGACAATAACCTCCGGGGACGTGGTGCGACTTTTCTTTAATGCCACCGCCTGTGGTTTAGATTTAGAACCTCAGAGCTATTTCACCCTAAAGATAATACCTAAACATGGGGTGCCCACATTGAAGGAGCTAACAACACCATCTCCCTATGTGACCAGATACGTGGAGGTGATGTAAAACATGGGTCTGAGCACTACCGCATCCTTCGGAATAATATTCACCGCTTCCCTCTTCATGCTCGGAGTTCTTCTCAATAGCCTTATTTATTCCTACGCTAATGTGAACCAAGGCATGGAAGATCGAGTAGAAATTATACAGGGTAGCAAGAATATCATCAAGATAGAGAAAATTGTTTACAATTCCTCTCAGATTGAGATTATAGCATGGAATCAGGGACCCATAACCCTGGATATGAGCAAGCTCAGCATCCTAATTAATGGGAGTATATCCTCCTTTATTAGCAGCGGGAACTACTGGTATCCTGGACAGAGGAAGAGATTCTTCATATCCTCTGCTTATTCTATTGGTAATAACCACGATATTCAATTTGCCATGGATTCAGGAGCAAGGATAAAGGCATCGGCTGAGTTAGATAAGATATACATCCTTATCTCAAACGCTTTGGAGGTGTATTCCTTCGAAGGGGATAAGCTCTGGAGCATTGGCGTTAATTCTCCCCTGGATGTGGCGGTGGACTCCTACATATTTGTGCTCAACTCCTCAGAAATTCTTGAATATGATTTAAATGGAAACTACGTGAGGAGCTTTGGCAACGGATTATCCATCGTAGGTATTGCTGCCTACAACAATCATTTATATGCGGTGTCGTCTACTTCTTTTTATATCTTCGATTACAATGGCACACAGATTAAAAGCGTGGCCATAACCGATGGAAAGGATGTGGCCGTGGGCTCCTACGTGTATGTCCTCAGGGGCAACACTGTGGAGAAAGATGACTATGACGGAAATTATGTTAGTAGCTTTAGTGATTCGCGACTAACAAATGCGAGTAGAATAGCGGCGGATAGGAATCTCGGGGATACCTTTTTTGTGCTTAACAACCAAGGTGAGATTCTTGTCTACAGAGGAAATGCCTACCTTGAAACAATTGCCCTGCCTGAAGAATGCAACAACATCGATGTATATGGAAAAATCTATCTATCTGGCACAGGACTACATGCGATGAATCTGGGATATAGGGTTAAGTTGGTGGATGAATATGGGAACACCATATATGATTATCTGTGAGGTGAGGGAAAAATGGGTATGAGCACAAGCGCCACGCATATAATATTCTTCATTGCCTCGGTGGTCATCGCCGCAAGTTTCGTGGGAGTCGCGGCCACGGCTATCCTGGATATCTCAGATGGTATAGAGGACCGTGGAGATATGATATCTCAACAGCTCTCAGCTGATTTCCAGGTTATAAACGATCCTCAGAGGGTTTCAAATAACCCTGTGGTGCTTTATCTGAAAAACACGGGCAAGGTGCCGCTAAGCACATCCCACATAACCGTGTTAATCGATGGGATTGACGTTGATAATGTAACTGTTAGCTCCGATAGATGGATGCCTGGAGACACGATAACCCTCACAATAAATGTGGATCTCAGCTCCGGAGAGCATGTTGCGAAGATAATCCTTGAGAATGGTTTATCCACAAGCTTCAACTTCGAGGTGTAAATGATGTATCGCATAAAAATAGAGAGGGATGAGCTGCATTCGAGATTTGCGGGAGGATTCCCCGAGGGCACCATGGTGCTCATAGAGGGAGAGAACGGTAGCGGTAAGAGTGCCCTGGTGCAGAGATTTGCGTATGGGTTCCTTATGAACGGACATACCGTCACAATAATTTCCACAGAACTGACCGTAAGAGATTTCATAAAACAGATGTATTCCCTTAACTATCCCATTGCCAGTTTTCTTCTTCGCAATCGCCTGGTCTTCATTCCTGTGTATCCTATCATAGGAAACATGCGGGATAGGCGTGATTTCATGGGTCGCCTTATGTCCTCCCCTGAGCTTTTCAAGACGGATATAATCATAATTGATACCCTTTCCGCTCTGGTAAAGGCCAGCCTGCATGTGGAATCACGCTCAGTTCAGCTCCTATCCTTCTTTAAGAGATTGCTTGCCCTTGATAGAACTATAATACTAACTGTGGAGAAGGGGGCTATGAAGGAAGAGATCCTTGCACCCTTTCGTGAAGCTTCTCAGGTTTATATCGAGACGAGTATAAGCAAGATAGGAAGCATTATAAATCGTGTAGCATTCATAAGGAGATATGCCAATGCCCAGGGAAGAATTGATAATACCATAGTTTTCCGTGTGGAGGCCGGAACAGGAATAATACTGGAGATAATGGCCGTATCGTGAGGTGATGGCCATGGCAGTGAGCAAGTTTGATCTGGCAATACAGAGGAACCCTCACCTGGGCGAGTATATAAGGAAAGTGGAGAAGGAACTCAATGAGAGACCAGAGTTCTATGAGCAGCTTTCAAGAGATATGCGTGATCTTGACTGGGTGAATCTCATATATCCTGTAGGAGATCCCATTTTCATTCACATTTATGGGAGAAGGGGGGACAGAAAATATAGGGTGGTGCAGCCGGAGCTCAATGATGAAGAGAGGATAAAATACGAAAAGATAAGGGAGCTTATATTTATAAAGGCAGGCTACGAGCCACCTCATAAAACTAAGGAGGAGTTTGAGAAACAGATTGAAAGGTTACTCAAAGATTCGGTAGTGCTCACTGAAGAATTTGTGCCCTTCAGAGAGAAGAAAGGCTTCTTCACCATGTTTAAGAATGTAAAAGTCCCGGTTACTCAAGAGGAGTATGATAAGATAGAGTACTATCTGAAAAGGGATATAATAGAAAGTGGGCCTCTAGAACCAATCTTAAGGGATCCCTACATTGAAGATATCCATGCCATAGGGATAGAGCCCATACATCTAATTCACAAGGTCTTTGAGACCATGGAAACCAATGTTCAGTTTACCAGCTACGATGAGCTCGATTCATATCTTCGTGGCATGAGCGAAAGAATGGGAAGGCCTGTGAGCACAGGTCGCCCTATTGTGGACGGTGCACTGCCTGATGGCTCGAGAATTAATATAATATATGCTGACGATGTGAGTATAAAGGGTGCATCTTTTACCATAAGAAAATTCGCCGCAGAGCCACTTAGTGTTACACAGCTTGTAAAGTGGGGCACCTTCTCTCCTGAGATAGCTGCTTATCTATGGCTTGCCATAGAGTATGGAAAGAGCATATTCATCTCCGGAGAGACCGCCAGCGGTAAAACTACCACGCTCAACGCCATTATCCCCTTCATAAGGTATAATTACAAGGTGTTTACCGCCGAGGATACTCCCGAGGTGCATGTGCCCCACGAGATATGGCAGAGATTGCTCACCAGAGAAGCTGGACCTGAAGAATCTCGCGTGGAGATGTTCGACCTGCTAAAGGCAGCATTGAGAAGCAGACCCAACTACATAATAGTTGGAGAGATAAGAGGTGCAGAGGGTAATGTAGCTTTCCAGGCCATGCAAACAGGTCACCCGGTAATGGCAACGTTCCACGCAGCATCCATAAAAAGGATGATACAGCGTCTTAGCTCCCCACCCATAAACGTGCCTGTGACATTTATGGACAACCTTAACATAGGAGTTTTCCAGCAGGCTGTATATTTGCGTGGGAGATCTTTAAGAAGAGTGCTATCTGTGGAGGAAATTCTGGGTTATTCTGCTGAATTAGGAGGTGTGATGACCAAGGCAGTATTTGTCTGGGATCCCCTCAGAGATGAGCATATATTTAGAGGACTGAACAACTCCTATATCCTTGAAGAGAAGATAGCCCCGCTTCTTGGCTATGCTGACCCTCGCAAGATATACGATGACCTATTTCTCAGGGCGAAGATAATAAGGAAGATGATAGAGCACAACATCTTCAGATATAGGGATGTGGTGAAGATAATTGTAGATTTCCAGAAGTACGGACTGGAGAAACTCCCCTTCACGGTGTGATGAAAATGGCGGGGATAAAGGAGAAGATATTCAGACTCTATGCGTCCTTCAACATTCCCTGGAGGAAATACATATTACTCTACGCCATACCCATAATTCTCACCACATCCATCGTGACATTATACCTTTCTATGATGTTCCCCTTTTTCTCCCAGTTTCCCTTCAATATTGTTCTTTATCTCATTCCTGCATTTGGAGTACTTATCGTCCTTCTTTTCCCTCTTCTGCGGGGTGAAAAGAGAAAGAAGGATATAGAAAGGTACATGCACCTATTCATCATAAGAATGTCTGTTCTGGCCTCTGCACAGCTTCCCAGAAAGGAAATATTCAGGATACTCTCGGAGGTGAAAGAGTATGGTGCACTTAGTGAAGAGATTGAGAAGATTTACAATCTTATGGAGTACTGGAACCTGAGCCTTCCAGATGCCGTGAGAGTTGTGGCGAAGAGAACACCCAGCGTAGAGCTTGCAGATTTCCTTGATCGCTTGGCACATAGTGCCGATGCGGGTGAAGATTTCGAAACATTCCTGGAAAAAGAAAGAACCGTGGTTATGGAAACCTACGCTATCAAATACGAGGGGGCACTCTCTCAGCTCGATGTATATAAGGAAACTTTTGTTGCCATGCTCATCTCCATGCTTTTCTTCGCTGTTTTTGTGGCAATTTTGCCCATGTTCACCACAGGAGATACTACCATATTCCTCTATCTCACCCTATTGGCCTTTGTAGTGGTAGAAGCTGTGATGCTCTACGCCATTAAAATTCGGTTACCTGAGGACGAGATATGGCACAATCGGAAGGATGTTCACTCACACCATGAGATAAGACTTCTCAAGGTGCTGCCCTTTGCGTATCTTTCTGTAGCTGTTCTATTTCTTATTCTCTTCTTCTTACATCTACCGCTTCAGCTAGTTATAGCCATATCCATTCTTCCCCTCTTCTACCCAGGCTATCTGATTCATAGCGGCGAAAGTGAACTTATAAACTGCGATGAGAATTATGATGCATTTATTAGGGCCGTTGGAAGTTATGTTGAGGCTAAAGGCAGTGATGTGCTGGCCATGGAAAGATTAAGGAAGCATGATTTTGGCAAATTAACAAAGTACATCGATACGCTTTACAAAAGACTCCTCACTAGGATAGATAAGAAAAAGGCATGGAGATTTTTCGCAGGAGAAACGGGAAGCAATCTAATCTCCAAGTTCACGGACATGTTTGTTACCGGTCTAGATATGGGTGGCAATCCTAGAAAGATATCCAAGATAATCAGCGAGGGCTATATAAGGATGATAGGACTGCGCAAGAAAAGGTACCAATCTGCCGCCAATCTTACAGGTATACTCTACGGTCTTATGGTGGGCATGGCCTTTGCCCTCTACACCACATACAATCTCATGAAGATGATGGCTAATATGATAAAGTACTATCCTGTGAATCTGCAGCAGTACATAAAGATACCTCTTCTAGCCGCTAAATTCCCCCTGAATACTGCCAACGTGGTATTTCTTCTCCTTCTCGTGATACATGCATTGGTATCCGCCATGATCATAAAGATTGTGAGTGGGTCACATAAGCATAGCATCTATCTCCATTTCTCCATGCTGGTATGGGTCGGTATCACCGTGGGATATCTAACTAATTGGGCGGTGGGTAAGGTTCTGGCTTTCTGAGCCTTATCTATTTTTGGGCATGTACCTGTAAAGCAGCTGTGCGAAGGATGGCATATTTCTGGATTGTATGAATACTCTTCCAGGGCCCACGAATTCAGTGAGGAGATATTCCCCTCCGAACAGGAAAGATTTGAGACGACCAAATTTGCGCAGATAGAAGTTCATGGATGCGTCAAATGCAGCAAGATGTATATTATCCACAAGCACTCTTTCTCCAGGTTTTAGATTTATAACATCCACCCCGCCGTAGGTGGCAATCCAGAGCTTTCCTATTCCACTGAGCTTGAACCAGAACATTCCTCCGGGAGTAAAAACGCCCTTGAACCCTGTGAATTTTACCCCGAATTCCAGATTTGTGCTGGCCAGATAGTTTGAATCGGATACATAGATCGGCTGCTCTACATCAATTTCTGTGATATCTCCAGGGATGGTGGGTGCGAATACCACAAGACCTTCACCACTCTCTGTGTAGTATGTATTCACAAATACCGTTTGACCTGCAAGCATCTTCCTGGCGAGTCCCTTTAAAAGTCCTCCTCCCGTGGTTGTTTGAACCTTTACATTGGGGGACATATAAACCATGGCCCCTGCTTCTGAAGTTATCGCTTCTCCGGGAGAAAGATATACCCTCAGTTCTGCAAATGCCGGTTTGTGAGCAATCTGGGTTCTCATACTATCACCTTGCTTACATACCCCACAGAATATTAATACTTTTCCTGTTTTTCACTCTAGAGGCGTAATATTATTTGATGTCAACGAAAACTATATAAATCCCCAATGGATGGGATAAAAGCAGGATGTGTTTGCATGGAAATTAAAAAAGGTAGAAGGTACATCTCATATCTATTGCTCGTTGCAATGCTGGCAGTAGTACTGGTTACCTTGGTGAAGAACATAATCTGGTGGAACAAGACCATCGTGCTCATGAGCGTAATCACAATCATACTCCTCCTTACACCCCGCGCAGTTCTGGGAAAGATAAGATTGGATTTACCCCCGGAAATACTCTCCTTTATCGAGGTTTTCATCTTTCTGGGAATGTATCTCGGCGAGATCAAGGATGCCTTCTTTTTCTTTCCCCAGTGGGATACACTTCTCCACTTTCTCTCCGGGATTCTCATAGCGCTGATGGGATTTCTCCTCATTTATCCCCTTTACATGCAGAAACCGGCCAAGGCCTATGCTTATCTGATTCTTCTCTTCACTGTTTCCTTTGCCATTGCGGCTGGCGGTGTATGGGAACTTATAGAATACGGAATAGACGTTATATTCCATCCGGTGCCACCGATGCAGCGCTCTGGGTTGCCAGATACCATGGGAGATATAGCCATTGAGAGCTTTAGCGCCCTTCTCACAGGTATAGCAGCGTATCTCTTTGTATTAAAGAAGGGGCATAGTAAATTTTTCGAAAAAATTGCCAAGGATTTTATGGAGCACAACAAATATCTATTTGAAGTGGATGAGGAGAAGTAACCTCTCCCATTTTCCATTATTTTGCCTTATTTATTTATCACCCCAAAATTTCTCGAGGTGCACCGGCCAACTTCACCAGAGCCTCGGCCTCGGCAAAATGAAGCTTTCCCGGGAGAATGAGGGTATGAAGTGGGGGACCAAAATCTTCGTGAAGCAGGTCTTTGAGATATCCAGCTCTTACTAAGCAATCAGGCGCTCCCGCTCTTGCCACAACCCCCAGTAGGGTGTTCTCTTTGAAAATTCCACCTTTCTTCTTCTCCTCCATCCTAAGGAGTATTTCCATCGCCTGCTTAGCACCCATAGGCTTGGGATTGAGGTCCAGAAGGATGAGGGTATGAAGCCCACGGGAGAAATTCTCCTGAATTGCATCGTAGGGGCTTGTGGGAAAGTAGTTCTCTTGAGGAAAAGGCAAAGATACGGTGCGCCCGAATTTGTATTGCTGTAGCCCCAAAAGCCCTGGTGCGGCGGTAACAATGGATGCGTTGTGCACAATTCTGGTGGCAATTCCTCTCTCTTCTGCCATTATCCTTAGGGCGATATGGGTTGTGGCAATCATAGGGTCTCCTGCCACCAGAAGAACAGCATTTCCTTTCTCTGCACTTTCAAGAATGATATCCCCTTGCTCTACCTCTTCCCGAGAGAGAACTATTATTTTCTTTCCCAGCGTTTTCTCCAACTCCTGAGGCTCCATACCGATTAGATGCGAGGTGTAAAACTCTGCGAAAATCGTATCTGCATCTTCGATGACCTTTTTACCCCTGAGTGTTAAATCATTTACATCGTAAAGCCCCAAGCCTACAAAGGTGAGCATAGCACTGTTATGGGCTGGGGATATTTAAATATACTCCACGAATTTTTTTTTCTTAACTTCATGATTCAAGTATTTGTGAACAGGGAACCTGAAGTCGTAGGTTGAAGTATTTTCAAAGTTATGCAAGATGAAGGGAAATGAAAAAATGGTAATAATTATAGATGAATTTCCGAATCTTGTTGAAAAGGGAGTAGTGACTGAGTTTCAAAAAGCCTGGGATCTCTATCTCTCCCGGTGCAATACCTTTCTTATTCTCGTTGGCTCATCCATTTCTATGATGGAGCGGTTAACACTGGATTATTCCTCACCGCTTTACGGGCGTAGAACTATGCAGATGCGAGTAGATAAACTTTCTTTTACCGAGGCGCATAAATTCATGCCCCATAAGACTTGGAGAGAATTTCTGAAGATCTTCGCAGTCACCGAAGGAATTCCATACTATATTCTTCAAATGGACCCTGCACTGACTCCGGAGGAAAACATAAAGAGAAATGTACTCTCCAAGGATAGGGTGTTGTATGCCGAGGCAGAATTTCTGCTTCGAATGGAACTTAGAGAGTTCAGGAACTACTTCCCCGTTCTGGAAGCTATATCTTCTGGAAAAAGAAAGTTTTGGGAGATTGCTGGTTTCGCGGAGATGGATGCCCCTACTCTTAGTAAATATCTCAAAAATCTGAAAGATATTGGGATTATATGCGAAGATTTACCCGTTCTAGGAGGAAAGAAAAACAGGAGGCATAAACTCTCTGACAACTATTTCACATTCTGGTTCGGGTTTGTGCACCCCAATAGAACACTTATAGAACTCGGAGAAATACAAGAAGCTTGGAGGAACATTCGAGAGGGATTTCATATATACCTTGGAAAGGTATTTGAGTATGTTATTATTCAGGTATTGCGGAGAGAACTACCTGAATTCAATGTGGGTAAGTGGTGGAATAGGCAGGGCGAGATATATGCTGATTTCTCCCAGGGTTAGAGCACGTGAAGATGAGGCTATTATTATCTGGGATGATAAAATACTGAAAAAGAAACTCTAAAAACAGGGAAATCAGGAAGTGTTAAAGATGGCAGGATAAAAAATAAGTAGAAAATAAGCCATACAGTGTATGCCCCTGTGATGAATTCAGCCTTATCTGAGCGGTGATGAGAGACGGGCGGGCTGAGGGGCTTTTTATCGTGATTCTCACCTGTGAATATCTTTGGAGATTTTCATGCCTTAGGATATTTAAACTATGACGATAAATGATCAACTATGATGGCAGAAGCCGTGGGAATAGGAATAAGAGACGATATAAACGAGAACCAGGAGGAACTAGTAAATCTCCTGGCAAAGGCATTTCTCCTGGCAGAGGGAG
Source organism: DHVE2 group archaeon (assembly GCA_026993785.1). Taxonomy (GTDB): domain Archaea; phylum Thermoplasmatota; class Thermoplasmata; order Thermoplasmatales; family Aciduliprofundaceae; genus S014-41. Next base: position 81,172 of record JALWRZ010000007.1, on the reverse strand, counting down.
ATGCCAAAACGGCCTTTGCCAGAGCCATGCTCGTCCTTATGAATTAATTTTTGACCTCTATCTCGTATTCTATTACAGCTCCACTTCTTCTGAGCATAGCGCTAACGGGGCAATATCTGTGCTGTGAAAGTTCTACAGCCTTCTTTGCCTTTTCGTAGTCTGTGCCTTCAAAGTAGTATTTTATTTTGACCTTGGTGTAAACTTTAGGGTGCTCCTGTGCCCTTTCCCCCTCAATATATATCTCGAATTTTCTAGGTTCTGCCCTCATTTTTTGAAGTATGGCAACCACATCCATGCCTGTGCATCCACCCAGACTCATGAGAAAAGCCTCCATGGGAGCCGGCGCCTTTTGCTCCTTCAAATAATCTGATTCCAGAACAATTGAATGGGTATCGGTTTCGGCAATAAAGCGCATTCCCTTGATATGCCTCATGGTGATTTTGGCCATGCTTCCCCATGGGCAACCCTATAAAAATTTTTGCGGAGCAGTTTTGGGTTATGGAGAAATCCGTATATAGGGGTTCGAATATACCTCTCCTATGTTCGAGAAAACAACGGTAGATGAAAACTACATAAGGGTTCCAAGGGATAAGCTTTTTAATTTCGTTGTTGAGGTCTTTAAGCGCCTAGATGTTCCCGAAGAAGATGCAAAAATTGTGGCAGATAACCTAATAATGGCCGATATGCGCGGTATAGAGAGCCACGGAGTACAGAGATTGAAAAGATATGTGGACGGCATAGAGAAAGGCGCGGTGAATGTCCATCCCAATATTAAGGTGGTCAAGGAATCTCCGGTATTCGCTGTTTTAGATGCGGATGAAGCCCTGGGTCAGGTGGCAGGATATCGAGGCATGAAGCTTGCCATTGAGAAGGCGAAAAATACTGGCGTTGGAATTGTAGGTGTGAGAAACAGCAACCATTATGGCATAGCGGGATACTACGCATATATGGCTGTTAAGGAGGACCTTGTGGGAATAAGCATGACTACCTCTCGTCCTCTTGTGGCCCACACAGGAGCCATGGAGAAGTTCATGGGCACAAGCCCCATTGCGGTGGGTGCACCCGTAGAAAATGACTATCCCTTCCTGCTGGACATGGCCACCAGTGTTGTACCCAGCGGAAAGGTGGAAGTGTATCGCCGCAAAAACAAGCCTGTGCCGGGAGAGTGGGCAATAAGCACTGAGACAGGAGAAGTCATCTATGACCCCAATGAAATTCTGAGTCCCCGAGGCACAATCCTGCCGCTGGGCGGTCTCAGGGAGATAACAGGAGGCCATAAAGGTTACGGGCTCAGCGCAGTAGTGGATATTCTGGCTGGAATTCTTAACGGAGCTACATGGAGCAGGCATGTGGGTGGCACCAGCGACAAGCACAGCGATGTAGGACATTTCTTCATGGCCATAGATCCAGGAGCCTTTGGTGATAAAGAGGAGTTTAAGAAGAATATGAAGAAATTTGTGGATGAATTGAGGAATGCCAAGAAGCATCCTAAATTCAAGAGGATATGGGTTCACGGAGAGAAGGGATTCCTCACCTACGAAACACGATTGAAGTTAGGAGTTCCCATATATCGCAAGGTCTACGAAGAGATGAATGAAATAGCCAAAAGATTAGGAGTACCCACTCTCTGAGTGTAATTTTTTGTATATTCTCTCAATCTCTTCCATTTTTCCTGCTTCCTCCACATCCTTATCTTCCCTTATTCTTTTTATTCTTGCGAATCTTAGCGCGTATCGTTCATATTTAGGAGAGAGCTGCACATCCTCAAATTCCACTTCCACCACTATTTTTGGCTTCACAGCGATACCGCCGGGAATATCTTTGATTTTAAGACTTAGAAGAACCTTTGTCAGATTTTCCATTTCCTCATCGCTTAGGCCTTTGAAGGTCTTGCCCACCTCTACAAGTTCATCATCTTTCCACAGGGCAAGATGATAATCCGATAGCCATTTTCTCCGTCTTCCATGCCCCCATTCAGCAGCGACGATCACGGCGTCAACCTCAAATTTTCTTTTAATTTTCATCCATTCGCGGCTCCTTGTCCCTATCCTGTATCTTCCATGGGGATTTTTGCATACCAGCCCCTCAAATCCTCTGGCAATTACTTCTTGGAAATATTGAATCAGCTCATCCTCGCTCCTTACCTTTTTTCTTTCAACATATTTTTCTGTCAATGATTCGAGTATTTCCCTTCTTTTTTCGTAGCTCTCTTGAACCAAAACCCTTCCATAGTATGGTATATCGAAGAAGAAAAAGTCGATGGACACGTTTCTCCTTTCTGCGAAGCGACGCATTATGCTCTGAAAAGGAGCTACGCTTCCTTTCTCTTTTGCGATGACCTCTCCGTCGAGAATAAAGTCTCCACTTAGAAGAGATGCATATTCCACTATTTCAGGAAACTGTGGAGTTATGTCCCTTCCCCTCCTGGAATAGATGCGCACTTTTCCATCTTTTTTATGTACGAGGATTCTCACACCATCCAATTTGGGTTCTGCCCATATATTTCCACGAGCTATTATCTCCTGGAAGCTCAGTGCTTTTTCTGCTAGCATGGGAGAGAAGGGCTTAAGAGGCTCCAATACCTGGGAGAATTTACATCTCACCATATCCCGAAGGTTAGTTAGAGAGGCGATTTCCTTAATTTCTCCATAGCTTCTTCCACAAAGTCGGGCTAAAGCTTCCAGAATGGTTCCTTCCTTAACTCCCACTCTTAGATCCCCCAGAAGCGAGGAAATGAGAAATGCTGCATCCTCCGGTTCTAGGGAGGAAACTATGCTCTTGAGCGCAATTTTCCTATTGTCTCGGGATGCCGTGAGCAGAGAATTAACAATGGTTACAATATCCAAGGATTCTCCTGTGAGGCTTCTCTGCCTGTAGTGGAGAGTTGAAAGATAAGCCATCACGGCTTCATAGACATCACCGTGATAGAAAGAGGAAAAATCTCCAATTGCGTCCATAACAACCTTTGGAGTATATCCATCAATTCGTGATAGGAGGAGAATAATTAGGACTTCCCTCTCCTCGGGAGTCATATTGGATAAATAACTCTCAAGAATCCTAATCTTCTCCTTTTTTGAATTTGTGCTCATAAGTTCTTTGCATATACGGGAAAGAATTCCCATAAATTATACTAAGAAAATGAAGAAATAAAAACTTTTCAGAGCTTGATATGGGGATGCGCTTTTCCGCGAAGCAAAGCCTCTTTTATGTCATCACCCTTTTCCCTGGACCAGAATCTTCGAACGGTAGTGTAGATTCCACCTCTGTTATTCACATATAGCTCCACATAAACCCATCTTGGCTCCACCGCTTTCTTGAAATCCTCCAGGATCTTGTTGGCAAGGTGTTCGTGCCAGATGCCGTAATTACGATATGCGATGAGATACATTTTAAGGGATTTGAGCTCGGGGAGCTTCTTATCCGGCTCGTAAACTATGCGTAGAATGTAGTAATCTGGTAGACCTGTTTGAGGGCATACTGCCGTTAGCTCAGGATAGATATACTCCACAGCAGTTCTCGTATCCGGATATTGAAACTCCGATGTCTCTATTGGAGGGAATTCCATAGCTTCCGTATGCGCCTTTTCTTTTTATTCTTTTCCTTGATGCATCCTTATGTACTCTATTATTCCCCCAGCGCGGATTATGTCCATCACATAGCCCTCGAAGGGCGGGAAATGTATTTCAAAGTTTTTCGTTTTATTCACTATGATCCCTTTCTCAATGTCCACCTCCACCTCGTCGCCCTTGTCAAATCTCTCAATATCCTCACGCTTGAGGGTTATTGCAGGAAGCCCAAGATTTATGCAGTTCCTGTAATAAATCCTGGCGAAGCTCTCGGCAATTATGGCTTTTATACCCGCTGCCTTAAGGCACTTTACTGCCTGCTCCCTTGATGACCCATATCCCCAGTTTTTGCCAGCGACGATGACATCTCCTGGCTTCACGTTCTTGGCAAATTCAGGATCCAAATCCTCCAGCGCATGGGAAGCCATCTCTTCATCGCTCATTATCTTGTAGGTGTATTTGCCCGGGAAAATCACATCGGTGTTGACATCGTCCCCATACTTCCACACGCGTCCCATTTTAAAGCACCTCCCTGGGATCTGTAATGCGACCTTTAAGTGCAGTCGCAGCTGCAGTTGCAGGTGAGCCCAGATAAATCTCCGCATTGGGGTTTCCCATCCTTCCTTTGAAATTGCGATTCGCGGTACTTAGGCATTTCTCCCCATCTGCAAGAACACCCGCATGCGCTCCCAGACACGGACCGCAACCAGGATTCATTATCACCGCACCAGCCTCGGCCAGAATACGCAGAATTCCCCTTTCATCGGCTTCCCTCCAAACTTCCCAGGAAGCGGGGAATACAAGCATGCGGACTCTGGGATTCACCCTCTTCCCCTTAAGTATTCTGGCAGCTATTTCAAGATCTTCCACGCGTCCATTGGTACAAGTGCCCAGAAATACTTGATCCACCTCAATATCCTCCGCCTTGTCTATATCGTGAACATTGTCCACAGTATGTGGAAATGCTATCTTGGGAACAAGATCCGAGGCATCGTATTCATATCTTCTCTCATACTCTGCATCCTCATCGGGATGCATTATCTCATAGGGGCCCTTTGCTCGTCCCCTCAGATATTCCTCAGTCTTCTCATCTGCCTCGATTATTCCGTTCTTGGCGCCCATCTCTGCACTCATATTGGTGAGAACCATTCGAGATGCGATGCTCATATCCTTTATTGTCTCACCCTTGAACTCCACTGCCTTGTAAACGGCGCCGCTTGCCGTCACATCGCCTATTATATGAAGCGCCAGATCTTTGGCAAATACTCCCTTGGGGAAGTTGCCATTCACGATAATTTCATAGCTTTCCGGAACGCGGAGCCATATCTTGCCTGTGGCCCAAATAGCGGCGACTTCACTCCTTCCAATTCCGGCAGCAAATGCTCCAAATGCCCCTGGTGTTGTTGTATGGGAATCAGCCCCCACGATCACAGCGGAAGGTAGGTCGTAGCCCTTCTCCGCCATAACCTGGTGGCATATCCCGGTGTTTATATCCCAGAAATTCTCGATTCCCTGCTCTCTCACAAACTCTCGAATGCTTTTATGATTGTTCGCATAGTCAGCTGTAGGGGCAGGTACTGTGTGATCCAGGATAATAACTATCTTCTTTGGATCCCACACTCTCTTAACTCCTGTCTTCTTGAATTTTAGAAGGATCGCAGCGGAGTTATCGTGGCTCATCACCCAGGTAGGCTCCACTGTTACAATTTCTCCTGGCTGAACTTCCTTCTTTCCCGATGCCTTCGCTAAAATCTTCTCGGTAAGCGTCATTCCCATGGAATCACCGGGAGATTATGGAAAGGGTGGTTTAAATAATTTTCTTAATGTGTTAAAATTCTGAATCCCTTGTCGTCTATTATTATGGGATAATAATCCGTTGCATGTTTTCGACCACGCAGCTTCATCACGGCTAAATATCTTCCCAGGGTTCTCCCGATTCTTTCCATGCTCAGGTGGAAGATGCCATCGCAGAGATAGGGCTCAATTTCATACTGAGAAATTTTATTCGAGCCAAAGGGTATCTCGGATATTAGGAACGTGGTTGCTCCAATCCCTTTTATTTCTTGGAAAAGCTTAATCATCTCCAAGGTTGGGTTTTCCTTCTGTAATACTGTGAATAGATAGAGAAGATTAAGGGTATCGATGACCAGGAAATCCATACCACCCCATTTCTCTTTGTATTTTTTGAGGAGATTCAAAAACTCTTCTGTGCCATTAACTTCCAATTTCTTCAAGAAATCGTTGTTTATTATATCCAGCACTATCCCTTCAGGCAAGGCATCAATTTTCATATCCATCTCATCCATCTGAAAAAGAAGGCTCTCCTTACTCTGATTCAGGGAAATATAGAGGGCATGGCCCTTATCCTTAAGCAGGAGATTCTTGTAAACTATATAGAATGCAAGACTGGATTTGTAGCTTCCAGGCGGACCGGAAATTAGGATGGTATATCCCTTGGGAATTCCGCCCTCAATCTTTTCATCCAGTCCAAGGATATTTGTCTGAATAAACTCCAGCGCCATCCCATCACCTTCTCTTAACTAAAAAGGGTAGAAGATTTTCATTAATTTAACTTTTTCGTCCAAATATTCCCGGAGATAATAGAAAATTTATATGAAAATTTTATACAACTGAGGTGTTAAAATTTTAGATTATCTACGCACCGTATTTTTTTAGGATGGCCTCAAAGTTCTCTTGTCCTAGAGGCGATTTTATCACAGCGGGCTATTTTATGACCGAGAATTATATGCCTTTTGGATAGAAGAATAACCCATCTTTAATCCACCTCGAGGCGCATTTCTAACATCTTTTCCCTGAATCCGAATTTCTCATACAAACTTATGGCGTTTATGTTCTTGCTTAGAACTTCTACGCATATTATTTCAACTCCATGAGTCTTTAGATCCTCTATCGCACTCTTTAGAAGCGCGGTTCCTACACCTCGATTCCTGTACTCTTTCATTACGAAGAGATCATAGATTTTTCCAAACTTTTTATGGGTTTCAAGGGGATTTGAACTCCATGTGTAGAAAATGAAACCTATGGGATTTCCCTCAACAATCGCTATTTTTACCCTTCCTCTTCCCTGCTCCAAAAGCTTCTTAGCGAAGTTCATCCACCTCTTTCTGTTCTCCTCATTAAGTATGATGCTTCCCTCAGAACCCTCCTCGTCCCCTGCCAGAAGGAGCCAGAGATGCGATACCCTCTCCAGTTCCTCGGATTTTGCGTCTGCTATTTTTACTTGGGGCATCATATCCACTCAATTTCGTATTTTTTGCAAACTTCCTTAAACTCCTCCCTTATCCTCCGTAGAGCCTCAGGTAGCGATTCCATTATATCCCTAGCAGTTATTCCGTCTTCTCCCTTATTCTCTGCGGCGATGTCTCCTGCCAAGCCATGCACAAATACACCCATCCTGACAGCATCGGGAATCTTTAGACCCAGGGTATACATGGCCGCTATGGTTCCGGTAAGTACATCTCCCGAGCCTGCCGTGGCCATACCAGAATTTCCAGACATGTTGATATAAACATTTCCGTCGGGGAAAGCAATCTGAGTATGTGCTCCCTTGAGAACAACTATTACCCCGTAGTTAACTGCAAATTCCCTCGCTACTTCTATCCTACTTTCCAAGATTTCCTTAACGCTTACTCCCATGAGACGTGCCATCTCTCCTGGATGGGGGGTGAGTATGGTAAAATTCTTTCTTTCCTTGAGAACATCCAGGTTCTTCGAGAGGGCCGTTAATCCATCACCATCTATCAGTATGGGCTTGGTTATGAGTGGTATAAGATCCACAATTAGTTTTTGTGTTCTATCATTCAAAGATGTGCCGGGACCAAGAACCACAAAATCCGTTTCCTCCGCTATTTTAAGTATCTCCTCTCTGGCTGTATAGCTTATGCTTCCATCTTCTGTCTCCTCGAGGGGATGAAATACTATTTCTCTTCCCTCGCTGCCTATGAAGGGAACCACAGATTTTGCCGTGGCTAAACGGGAATAACCACCACCGGCTTTCAAGAAAGAAAGAGCCGCGAAATAAGGTGCTCCGTAGTATTTCTTTGCTCCCGCTACGAAAAGCACATCTCCAAATGTACCCTTATGCCCATCCTTCTTCCTTGGGGGTAGAGGTACGGGGGTATTTATCAAGAGTTTAATCTGTGGATCGTCATAATTCTCCGGTGGAAAAGAGATATGGGATACGTATAGCTTACCGCAATACTCGAATCCAGGGTAAAGAATATTGCCGAGCTTGGGCAATCCAAAGGTGATTGTATAGCTTGCCCTCACCGCTATTCCCATAACCTTGCCTGTATTGCCATTAATTCCTGAAGGTATATCCACCGAGAATACAGTTTTGCCACTTTCGTTGATTATCTTAATTGCCTCTGCATAGTTACCCTTTACCTCCCTTGAAAGGCCGGTGCCGAATATCCCATCTATTATGGCATCCGCAGCATCCACATTCATTCTTACCATGGCGCTATCACCCTGGAACCTCTCCATAGGAATACCTATGTTCCTTGCAATTTCATAGTTCATTCGGGCCGCACCTTTATACTTCTCCGGATCACTCATTAGATAAATCATGAGATTCGCTCCGTTGGATACCAATTTTCGTGAGACGGCTATGGCGTCGCCCCCATTGTTACCAGGCCCTGCAAATGTTACAAATCTCTTATTTCTCAAATTACCAAGATGCTTCAGAATCACGAAATAAACCGCATGGGCGGCGTTTTCCATAAGCAGCTTATCCTCAATTCCATACTTCTCTATGGCTCTTCTATCGAGTTCATGCATCTGCTCCACGGTACTTATCCTCATTTCACTCACCGGAAAGGAATATACTTTCCTCCCATTAAACCTTTCCTACGAAGGGGGCGAAGCCCCCTTTCTAAACCTCCCGGAGGGGACTGACGCCCCCTTTCTAAACCTCGAAGTGGAGCAAAACCCCCCTTTCTAAACCCCCCCTCAAAAGAAAAGGGAGAGGGGGTAGAGGGAAGAACGAGCATCTGAGATGCGAGCTTGCCATCCGCAGGAGGGCTAAACGAGCAAATCCTGCGGATTTGCGAGCCAGCCTCGCTTTAGCGGGGCGCTGCGTAGATGCCCCTTCGTGGGGAACCTGCCGGAGATTTCGAGTTAAAAGGGAGGGGTTTAGAAAGGGGAAATGAGCAAATCCTGCGGATTTGCGAGCAAGCCCTGCTTTTTAGCAGGGCGCTGCGTAGGTGTCCCCTCGTATGGGAACCCGTCGGAGGTTCCCAGGGTTGCAGGGGGGATGGGAACCCGCTGGTGGTTCCCAGTGGGGAAAGTTTTAAATTTTTGAATCATTACAGAACTATGTTTGAGGAAAAACTGAGCAAGGCAAAAACTGGTTTGACATTTGATGACGTGCTTCTTCTTCCTTCTCGAAGCCCTGTAGAGCCTAAAGAGGTAGATGTTTCTTCCTACATTACCAGGCATATAAAGGCAAATATTCCTATACTTAGTTCTCCCATGGATACAGTAACGGAGCACAGAATGGCTATAGCCCTGGCGGAACTTGGTGCCCTGGGCATAATTCACAGGAATATAAGTATCGGGGAGCAAGTGGCCATGGTGCGGAGAGTGAAGAAGGAGGAGAGCCTGATAATAAGGGATTTGCATGTAGTTACTCCTGATACCACGATTGAAGAAGCTGAAAAAATAATGAAGGAAAACAAAATTGCGGGATTACCTGTTGTCGATGGAGAAAAGCTCGTTGGCATACTCACAAATCGCGATATCAGATTCTACAAAGGTGAAAAGATAAAGGTCTCTGAGCTTATGACCAAGGATGTAATAACAGCGGACGAGGGTATAACCCTGGAAGATGCCGTAAAGATAATGCACAGTCATAGGATCGAGAAGCTTCCAATAGTAAAGGACGGAAAGCTTGTAGGTTTAATAACTGCCAAGGATATCTTGAAAAGAGAGAAATATCCCAATGCACTAAGAGACAGAGAAGGCCGTCTTATGGTAGGTGCAGCGGTAGGCCCCTTCGATATTGAGAGAGCGAAGAAGCTGGTGGATGCTGAGGTGGATGTAATAGTAATAGACACCGCTCATGCACACAATGAAAGGGTTATGGAGAGCATAAAGAAGATGAGAAAAATCGTGGATGTGGATTTAATAGCGGGGAACATTGCAACTAAAGAAGCGGCTGAAGATTTGATTGCCCTGGATGTAGATGCCCTTCGTGTGGGCATAGGCCCAGGATCCATATGTACCACAAGAGTTGTGGCAGGTATAGGCGTGCCCCAGCTGGAAGCCATAAGCCAGACGGCGGATGTGGCCAAGGATCATGGGGTTCCCGTGATTGCTGATGGCGGCATAAGATATTCTGGTGATATAGTAAAGGCTCTGGCCGCAGGGGCAAATGCCGTGATGCTTGGCTCTCTTCTGGCGGGCACAGAGGAATCTCCAGGAAGGGAAATAATAATCGGAGGTAGGAAATTCAAGGTTTACAGAGGCATGGGTTCCATAGGTGCGCTTCAGAAGGGCATTTCCGATAGATATGGGAAGCTTGGTCAAGGCAAACTTGTTCCCGAAGGTGTAGAAGGAGCGGTGCCCTACAAAGGCCGTGTTGAAGAAGTGGTTTTCCAACTTGTGGGTGGTGTGAAATCTGGCATGGGATATGTAGGTGCGAGAAATATAGAAGAGCTGCATCGGAAGGGCAAATTTATAAAGATAACATCGGCGGGATTGAAAGAAAGTCATCCCCATGATGTGAATATAATAAGCGAGGCACCAAATTACCCCATGAGTTAAGTTTTTAAGCCTCGAACCCTTTTATTTTTTATGAAATACCCTGAAGAGGTTCTAACAAGGTCCAAGAAGGGAAAGATCGAGGTAAGGAACCTTGTGGATTATGGCAGATTTGTTAGATATGAATATCTCGACCCGGAAACAGGGAAGAGGAGCGAGAACAAGGTGAAACTTGTGCTTTTCAACGGAGAGGATTACGAAGAATATTTCATAATCCCTCTAAAACAGAAAAACAGGTATCTTCTCCTCACAGCGGAAAAGAAGGGAGAAAGGAAAATATGGGATGGCAGCAACGCCGTGGATCTTTTCGAAATTCTGGGATTGGAGGGGTGATGCCGAAATATTTATTTCATAACTCGTTATTTTTTTAACGAAAAACTTAAATTATTAGACGAGATATCGTATTGATGAGAAGAAGAATCCTCATAGCCAAGGTAGGTCTGGACGGCCATGATAGAGGTGCAAAAGTTGTCGCCAGGGCATTAAAAAATGCAGGTTTCGAAGTAATCTATACGGGTATAAGACAGAGTCCCGAGCAGGTGGTTGCCACGGCCATCCAGGAGGATGTATCGCTTATAGGGCTTAGCTGCCTATCGGGTGCACATATTCCTCTTTTCCGCAGGGTTATGGAACTTCTGAAGGAAAAAAATCTCGATGTTCCTGTTTTCTGCGGTGGTACTATCCCCCCCTCAGATGTTCCAATTCTCAAGAAGATGGGCATAAAGGAGGTCTTTGGCCCAGGAAGCTCCTTGAAAGAAATAGTTGAGAAAGTTAAGGAGATGATAGGAGATGATAGATACTCTTCTTGAAAAGATTCGTAATGGGGATGAGATTGCTCTCTCTAAACTCATAACTCTAATGGAGGAGGATGAGGGGGTCAGAAAGAAGGTCATCAAAAAAATATTTGCATGTCCAGTTAAGGGAAGGATAATATGCTTCACAGGACCGCCTGGAGTTGGAAAGAGCACACTCATAGATCAAGTTCTATCTATACTCACATCCGAGGGAAATAAGGTAGGGGTCATTCTCGTAGATCCAAGGTCTCCCTTCACGGGAGGCTCTCTTCTGGGAGATAGAATAAGGATGCAGAGACATGCCACAAATCCCCGGGTTTTCATTCGCAGTTTGAGCTGTGCAGAGAATCCTGAAGGGGTTTCGAGGAGCGTGAAGGACATTCTAAAACTCATGGCTTTGGCTGGATTGGATTACATAATTGTGGAAACTGTTGGAACAGGTCAAATAGCGGTAGAAGTGAGCCATATCTGTCATACCACCGTTCTGGTTCTCATGCCCAATATGGGCGACGATATTCAGATGATGAAAGCGGGAATACTAGAAACCGCGGATATATACGTGATAAACAAGAGCGATCTGAATGGCGCTGAACTCACGGAGGCGTATCTTAAAGATAATGTGGAGAAGAGGGATGGATGGACCCCACCGATAATTAAAACTGTGGGATACAATCGAGCCACCGTCGTTCCTCTGGTGGAAAAGATTAAGGAGCATCTGAGCAAAGAGAGTTGCCGTTACAGAGAGAAGGTGAAAGGGCTTCTCACCACAATGTTTATGGATCATCTTGACGAGCTTGCTCTGAAATTTTTGAAGAACAATCCCCATTTTGAAAAAGTTGTGGATGAGGTTGCGGAATGCAAGAAGGATTATTACACGGCCATTGAAGAACTTTTTGAGAAAATGAAGAAGGAGGTGTTGAAGGATGATTAAGGCCATAGACCATGTGGCCATAGCAGTCCGGAACCTTGAAGAAGGGTGCAAGGTATGGAGAGACCTAGGATTTGAGATAGAGTACGAGGTGGTGGAAGATCAGAAAGTAAAGGTGGGAATAATTCATCTTGGTGATTCGAGAATTGAGATTCTGGAGCCTTTAAGTGAGGACAGCCCGATTTCCAAATTTTTGGAGAAGAGAGGTGAGGGATTGCATCACCTCGCAGTTAAGGTGGAGAATATTGAAGATGTGCTGAGAGAGCTGGAAGAGAAGGGATACAGGTTGATAGATAAAGAGCCGAGAATCGGAGCCGGGGGAAAGAAGATTGCGTTTGTGCATCCCAAGAGCACAAAGGTGCTCCTTGAACTGGTGGAGGGATAGCCATGGAGGTGGAGAGAATAATAAAGGAGCGAGAGAGATGGGAATCGGAAACCCTCAGAAAGTTTCTGGAGAAGAAACCCGAGAGAAAGAAATTCATGCTGGATTTCGAAAGAGAAATAGAGAGGCTGTACACTCCGGAGCATCTTAAGGACTGGGATTATCTGGAGAAACTTGGATTTCCGGGAGAGTATCCCTATACCCGCGGCGTTTACCCCACAATGTATCGTGGCCGTCTATGGACCATGCGTCAATATGCAGGGTTTGGCACTGCGGAGGAGACAAACAAAAGATATAAGTATCTGCTGGAGCAAGGACAAACGGGGTTAAGCGTGGCCTTTGATTTACCAACTCAGGTGGGCTACGATTCCGATGATCCCATGGCTCTTGGCGAAGTTGGAAAGGTGGGAGTGGCCATAGATACCATAGAGGATATGCGCATCCTCTTCGATGGGATACCCCTTAATAAGATAAGCACCTCCATGACCATCAACTCCACGGCTGCGATTCTTCTAACCATGTATCAGATTGTGGGCGAGGAGCAGGGTGCAAAGAGTGAGGAGTTGAGAGGAACGATACAGAACGATATTTTGAAGGAATACATTGCCAGGGGCACGTATATATTTCCACCGAAACCATCCATGAGGCTGGTGGCAGACACAATAATTTACTGTGCTGAAAACATTCCCAGATGGAACCCCATAAGTATATCTGGATATCATATAAGGGAGGCGGGTAGCACCGCCGTGCAAGAGGTAGCATTCACCCTTGCCGATGGAATAGAGTATGTGCGATGGATAACGAGGAGAGGTGTGGACGTGGATAAATTTGCCCCGCGCCTATCCTTCTTTTTTGCCTCGCATAACAATTTCTTTGAGGAAATCGCCAAATTTAGAGCGGCGAGAAGACTGTGGGCCAGAATAATGAAGGAACGCTTCCATGCAAAGAACCCGCGCTCCTGGACACTGAGGTTTCATACCCAAACAGGGGGCTCAACGCTTACCGCACAGCAGCCCCTGAATAATATAATAAGGGTGACTATTCAGGCCCTAGCAGCGGTGTTAGGTGGTACACAGAGTCTTCACACCAATTCCTACGATGAGGCATTGGCTCTTCCCACAGAGAAGAGCGTGGAGATTGCGCTCAGAACGCAGCAGATAATCGCGTATGAGAGCGGCGTGGCAGATACCATCGACCCCCTTGGTGGAAGCTATTATGTGGAGTGGCTAACCGATGTGATTGAGGAGGAAGCAATGAGGTACATTGATAGGATTGAGGAAATGGGGGGAATGAGCGAGGCTATAGAGAGGGGTTACATACAGAAGGAAATCGCAGACTCCGCCTATAAGATTCAGATGGAGATAGAGAGCGGTGAGCGCGTGGTGGTGGGCGTTAACAAATTTGTGGATAAGGAGGAAGAGATAAACATTGAGATTATGAAGGTAAGCGAAGAAGTCGCAGAGAGACAGATAAAAAGGCTTAGAGAGATAAAGAGGAAGAGGGATCAAAAGAAGGTAGAGGAGGCTCTAGATGCTTTGAAGCGCATCGCCGAGAAGGAGGAGGATAACAAAAATAATGTAGTGCCATACATTTATCGCTGTGTGAAAAACTATGCAACTCTGGGCGAGATAGTGGCATCGCTTAAGGAGATATACGGCGAATATCGTGCACCCACGGTGATCTGATGACGAAAAGTTATTATATGGGGACTGCCCTACTCTTGGGCGATGATGAATTCGACAATCGTTAAAGGGGGAATATGTGATGCTTGAAGAGAAGAGAAAGAAGGCTCTGGAAGGCGGCGGAGAAGAGCGGATAAAGAAGCAGCATGAGAAGGGAAAGCTGACTGCAAGAGAAAGGTTGGAGAAACTCCTTGATCCTGGGAGCTTTGTGGAGATAGGAATGTTTGCGGAATCCCGTGCCACTGAATTTGGAATGGATAAGAAGAGATTCCCCGGTGATGGCGTTGTCACAGGTTATGGCACCATCAACGGTCGCCTGGTGTTTGTTTACGCTCAAGATTTCACGGTTCTTGGGGGCTCCCTAGGTGAGATGCACGCCGAAAAGATTTGCAGGGTGCTTGATCTCGCTATGGAGAACGGTGCGCCTGTTATAGGGCTCAACGATTCTGGGGGAGCTAGAATCCAGGAGGGTGTAGACTCACTAAAAGGCTATGGAGAAATATTTTTCCGCAACACTATAGCCAGTGGGGTGATTCCCCAGATCGCCGTTATAATGGGCCCCTGCGCTGGAGGTGCCGTCTATTCTCCCGCTATTATGGATTTTGTCATTATGGTGGATAAAAAATCCTATATGTTTATCACAGGCCCTCAGGTCATTAAAGCCGTGACAGGCGAAGAGGTGGATTTTGAGAGTTTAGGTGGAGGACTTGTTCATAATCAAAAGAGCGGTAACGCGCATCTCCTGGCCAGGGATGAGGATGATGCCATACGCCTTATTAAGCTTCTCCTGAGCTATCTTCCCCAAAACAACATGGAGGACCCGCCAACGGTACCCACAGGAGATCCACCTGATAGGATGGATTATTCCCTGGATAGCGTTATACCTGAGGACCCCAAGAAATCCTACGATGTGAAGGACGTAATCACCCGCGTAATGGATCGCAACACATTCTTCGAGCTACAACCATATTACGCACCTAATATTGTCATAGGGTTTGCGAGACTTAATGGAAGGAGCGTGGGCATCGTCGCCAACCAACCCAAGGTGCTTGCGGGAGTTTTGGATATCAATGCAAGCGATAAGGCCGCGAGATTTGTTAGATTTTGCGACGCATTCAACATACCCATAATCACATTTATGGATGTCCCGGGCTATCTGCCGGGTGTGGCGCAGGAACATGGAGGGATAATAAGGCATGGGGCGAAGCTGCTCTATGCGTACAGTGAGGCAACGGTGCCAAAGATTACGGTGATTCTTCGCAAGGCTTATGGAGGCTCATATATAGCCATGGGCTCCAAGCATCTTCGTGCGGATATTGTGTATGCATGGCCCACGGCGGAGATCGCGGTCATGGGTCCCGAAGGTGCGGTGAATATCGTGTTCCGCAAAGAGATAAAGGAAGCGGAAGATCCGGATAGAAGGAGACAGGAACTTATAAAAGAATACAGAGACAAATTTGCAAATCCCTATGTGGCAGCCTCTCGGCTATATGTGGATGATGTCATCTATCCCCACGAGACTAGACCCAAGATAATCCAGGCTCTTGAGATGCTGCAGAACAAGCGGGAGGAAAGACCCATGAAAAAGCACGGAAACATCCCTCTGTAGGTGATGGAATGAAAAAGGGGATTATGGTATTAATATTTCTCTCTCTTATTCTCTCTCCTGCGAGCTCATTGGCATCCTCCACGGAAATCCCCTGGGATAGGGTAAGTTACCAGGCGGATAATGCTACTTACTGGATGCAAGGCGAAGTGATGAATATAGAGCTTGAGAATGGGGTTATTTACCTCGCATCCACAATTGGCAATTTGACCGGGAGCCTGGAAAAGGGAACAAAAGTGGTGTTCAATCTCACCGTAGAGATATCTCCTCAGACGGTTCTCTCGGGAATAAAGGTTGTTGTGGGCAACGATACTGTGATTCATCGCTCGCTAGGTAATGGGGACCATACCATAGAGTTCTTTTCTATGCGCAATTACAACGCCACGGATGAATTTCTTATAGTGCTTTACGATTATGGCGGTGTAATGCGTGTTTCTCTGGGTTCCGTGCATGTGGAAAAAGCAAAGGGTGGATTGGGCGAGGGTGCCCTTCTTACCGGTGTGGGTATTTCTGTGGTATTTCTTGTTCTCGGTATTTTAGCAGTGGTGATGTGCCTTCTGAAACCTAGTGTGAAAAAAGAGAGGAAGAGAGAAGTGGCAGAGAAGATAAAAGCAGGGGAGAAAAAGATTGAGAGAAGGCCTGAAAAGAGGAAGGTAGATAGTGAGGTTGTAGCTGCTATCACGGCCGCCCTGAACTATTATTTGGGTGGCAGGAAATTTAGGATTGTGAGTGTTAAACCATCTCCTTGGAAGTATTATGGTAGATTGAAGAGTATGAGGCGGTGGAAATGAGAAGAAAATTTAAGGTAATAGTGAATGGTAAAGAGTACATAGTTGAAATCGAGGAGCTTGAAAGTGAAGGTAGTACGGTATCTTACGCACCTTCTGCACCTCAGGTCGCAACGGTACCGCGAGCGAAAGTGAAAGAGCCTGCTGTGACAACCGCAGGGAGCGAGAGGTCTGAGGTTGCAGAGGGTGAAGGGGTTGTAAGTGCACCTATGCCAGGGAAGATTTTGGATATAAAGGTAAAAACAGGGGATGCAGTGAAAAAAGGTCAAGTGCTACTCATTCTTGAAGCTATGAAGATGGAAAATGAGATAGTTGCACCCGTGGACGGTGTGGTGAAGGATATAATGGTGAATGCCGGAGATTCTGTAAACAGGGGAGATACTCTCCTGGTTATCGGGTGAGAGGCCATGTGGGATATCTTTACCAACCTGATGGGGATATTCGCACTCAACTGGAAGGAAATAGTGATGATAATAATTGGTGGAATATTTGTTGTTCTGGGGATAAAATATAAGATGGAACCTCTGCTTCTTGTACCCATAGGATTCAGTGCCATAATAGTGAATCTTCCCCTGAGCGGGATTACAGATGTGCCCCATGGCTTTCTTTATCTCGTTTATAAGTATCTCATAAGTACAGAAGCAATACCTCTTATAATATTCTTAGGAATAGGAGCGATGACAGATTTTGAACCTCTTTTAGCGGATCCCAAAACCTTTCTGCTTGGGGCAGCAGCTCAGATAGGAATATACTGCGCCATGCTTGCAGCCCTCATCTTTGGATTCAACGTTAATCAGGCTGCAGCTATCGGGATAATTGGAGGCGCAGATGGCCCCACCACCATTTACACCGCCACAAAACTTGCCCCTGAAATCCTGGGAGCCGTTGCTGTGGCTGCCTATTCCTACATGTCTCTTGTGCCGATTATCCAGCCACCGGTAATCAAAGCGCTTACCACAAAAAAGGAGAGAAATGTTATAATGGAACCCCTAAGGAAGGTTAGCAAGAAGGAGAAAATACTCTTTCCTGTGGTTACAACTATTGTCGTAGGTCTTTTGGTGCCTACTGCGCTCCCTCTCGTGGGAATGCTGATGTTTGGAAATCTCCTAAGGGAATGCGGGGTCACGGAGAGATTATCAAAGACTGTGCAGAATGAGCTGATAAACATAGCAACCATTTTCCTGGGATTAGGTGTAGGTTATATGATGACCGCAGACAGGTTCCTAACTCTTCAAACCGTGGAAATATTGCTTCTTGGTGTATTTGCCTTCGCCACTGCTACCGCCGGAGGAGTCCTCTTGGGAAAGCTCTTCTATGTCCTTTCCCATGGAAAGATAAATCCAATGATTGGTGCCGCGGGAGTTAGTGCTGTGCCCATGAGCGCGAGGGTTGTGCAGAGAATGGGTGTCAAAGAGAATCCGCGCAACTTTCTGCTCATGCATGCTATGGGTCCCAATGTTGCCGGTGTGATTGGCTCAGCAATCGCAGCAGGGGTATTCATAGCTTTCCTCACTTAATATCACTTTTTTAAAATGAGTGTTACTTTTTAACACAAAATATTTTTATAATGCTACGAGATTACCCCATGAGGTGATGATATGGCATGCTTCCTGGTACCTGGAATGGAAGGAACCGTTACGCTGATACTGGCGAAGCTTATAGGTAAAGAGAGAGCTGAGAAGCTGAAGCTCAAATGGCTAAACACCATGCTCTGGGGAGGCGTAGCACTTCTTGCTCTGGAGCATATATGGCATGGCGAGGTAGTCCCCTGGCCCCCATTTCTTACCGCGATGAAAAATCCCGCCGATACCGCGGTTATGCTGCATGAGATGGCTACCCATGGAACTCTTATGGCTGCGCTGGTCACCTTCACGTGGGTAGTTTTGCTGAAGCTCCACACACTAAAAGTGAAGGCTGTGAGTAGAGCCGCGGTAAGGCAGTGATTGGTATGTGGCTCATAGCCATAACCTTCCTGGCAATTATTTCCACGGTGCTGTGGTATATCTTACCGAATTCATCGCTTTACAAACTTGAATTTCTTTCGCTGATTTCCTGGGGCACGGCTATTATGGTATTCGCCGACCATTTGATGGGCTATATAGAAGATGGGGAGTTCTTTGATCTCTCGGCCAACGCAGCGATTTTGAGTGTGATACTGGTGCTCTTCGCGCTCTTCCTCTGGATGCTATCCCTGTTGCTCACCGATCCCCTGGGAAGATTCAAGAAAGCTCTATCTTAATATTCTTCATTCTTCTTTTTATTCTCTCTTCTCTTTCTTTAAGTATCATGAAAACTAAATTTTTCAGGGCCTGTGGTTTTTGAAGTGAGAATTCATTCGCATAAGGACAATCATCATCCAGAAGTATCTGATCCCTTTTGTAATCGTAGATATAGGGATAGAATCTGCAACCGTAGGGACGAGCTTCGTAAATTTTGCATTTTCCATCCTCGCCCAAGAAAACGCATTTTCCATTTTTATTTTTTAGATAAAGGAACCCGTCGCTCTCGTAATAGAAATCTCGGTAGCCCAGGGACTCTATCCTCTCAACATCTTCACGGGTGAGCATCATCTCGGTGTTATGGCAGCATCTAGAGCAGCCATGTGTTAGGCAGGGAGCTCCACTTATCCCCTTATAGTCTTTCATGGCTCCACCCTGGTAATCTGAAACTTCACGTTTTTAACTCCTCTCAGGCTCATAAGCTTATCAGAAATCTCCTTTATGGTTTTTGCCTTTCCATGTACGATAACAACTTCAAGGCAGTTTTTCTCGTCAACATGCACATGCACCGCGGCTCTTATTTCTTTAACATATCTATGCTGGAGGTGTGTGATTTTTTCGGTTATCCCACGAACCTCATGGTCATAGATAACTGTGATTGTGCCAAAAACCTCGGCGTTTTCAATCTCAAAACTTTCGTTAATAAGTGCATCCCTTATCAGGTCTCTTATAGCCTCGGATCTGGTTATATATCCCTTCCTCTCTATATACTCATCGAATTTTTTAAGAAGTGTGGCATCTATTGAGACTCCAAATCTTTGAATCATAGCAAAGAATATGAAAAATTAATATAAAGGTGTTACTGAAAAATTACTAGGATTTCTTTACCTTGTAAACCACATCTATGATTGTTCCATCGCGCCAGAGAATGGCGGCTATTATATCGTCAGTGGTTTTTGGCTCTTCAGGCTTGCCACAAATCTGATATGCCTTCTTCTGCAGATCCTGAATATCCCATATGGGAACCTTTGAGCCGCGCATGGCCTCTATTATATCGTCCCTCTTCGGATTTATAGCAATTCCGTATTCTGTCACCACCACATCCACAACCTCGCCGGGAGTGGTTACCGTGGTAACTCTCTCGCGAACTACAGGAACGCGGTATCTATAGAGAGGCACTGTTATTATTGTCAGAGCAGAACCAGCGGCAACTTCTTGATGTCCGCCGATGCCATGGAGCAACAAACCATCGCTGTGGGTATTAACATTTACATTGAAATCTATGTCCACTTCGGTCGCGCCTAAAACTCCGGCATCAAGCATATTAACTATGCCTCCTGAGGAGTAGGGGTTTCCATACATTGCAAGAGGAGTCTCTATGTGATTCGCGTCTTCCTTGAGAGATTTCACAGCATCCAGGTCAAAGGCCTGGCCATCAAGAACCACATCTACCAGACCTTCATGGAGCATGTCCACCACATACTTTGTTACACCGCCATTGATGAATGATGCTTTTATTCCGCGCTTGCGCATTAAATCTCCCAAGAATTTCGTTACTGCAAGAGAGATGCCTCCAGCCCCGGCTTGGAAAGAGAATCCTGGTTTAAGGGCGACTCTGTCTATGACCTCAAGTGCGTATCTCGCGATTTTCAATCTCGAAGGCGAGGTGGTGATTCTAAGTGTTCCCGACATTATACCCTTGGGATCTCCTATCTTGTCCACAGGCACAACATAATCCACATTTTGCTGATATATACTGATGGGATGGGCAGGATAGGGCACTAGATGATCTGTAATTGCCACCACATGGTCTGCGTGATATGCGTCTACCATCGCGTATGCCAAGGGGCCGCAGGCAGATGGGCCGTCCACGCCATTTAAATTTCCATAGGGATCTGCGGTGGGAGCAGCAATAAAAGCCACATCTATATGAACCTCTCCGCTCTCCACCGCCCTCACGCGGCCACTGTGGGAGCGAAGTACCGCGGTTTCACGCATCGCGCCGTAGCTTGTGGCCTCGCCCACAGGGCCGTTCATGCTTCCCTCTATTCTCCTTATTACACCGCTCTTTAGCATGGGAACCAGAGGCTCATGAACGGGGAACAGGGCAGTTGGAAATAGTCTTATGTTCTTGAAACCCATTTTTTCGATGGTACGCATCACCATATTCACAACAAAATCCCCGTTGCGCAGATGATGATGGAAACTGATGGTCATTCCATCCTCCAGACCTACCTTTTTTATCACTTCCTCAAGGGAATTCACGATCTTGCTCCTTCCCTTGGGTGCCATTCTTATGAGGGAACCTGCACGTCTTCCTTCCGGGGGCGTTTTTCCATCACCGGCAAAGGGCTTGAATCTTTGGCCGTTTATCTCGCTGGGTACTTCACGACCTACTGCATTTATGGGCATTTATTCCACCTCCGCAAATTGAAGAATTTTCCTTGCTCTTTCAACCACAGGGGGGTCTATCATTCTTCCATTGAGAGAGATCACTCCCTTCCCTTCCTTTTCCGCAAGCTCAGCCGCTTCGATAATCTTCTTGGCGTCTTCAATCTCATCCTCCGTAGGTCTGAAGGCCTTATGTACGATTTCGATTTGATTGGGATGTATTACCCCTATTCCATCGAAGCCCATATATCTGGCTCTCTGAGCATACTCAAAGAGTCCTTCTTCGTCCCTTATATTGCTGTATACGGTATCCAGTGCCTGTTTTCCATTGGCCTTAGCCGCAAAAACTATCTCGGCGCGTACATACTCAAGAATGAGCGCCTTTTTCCTGGGAATACCTAAATCAGCGGTCAGGTCCTCGCCGCCCCAGGCAAGCGCGGTGACCCGAGGATGCTTTGCAATCTCACGGGCGTTCATAAGGCCCCGCACTGTCTCTATTATTGGCACAACCTCCCGTGGGGATATTTTAAGCTCTTCCTCTATTGCCTTCATCTCAGCATCCACCATCTCCATGTCTTCATAGCTCTCAACCTTGGGAAGGTTTATCACCTGGCAGTAGGGAAGCACCTCCCTAAGGTCGTCTTTCCAGTAGGATGTGGTTATCCCGTTTATGCGGACCCACTTCTCACTTCTTCCAAAGTCTACATGCTGCAGCGAATATTTCACAAGAATGCGGGCATCGAATTTTTGAGGTATGGGCACAGAATCTTCCAGGTCAAGTATAACTGCATCGGCATTATATAATCCCACATTCTCCACGAGGTGTGGATTGTTACCGGGCACATATAGGCGGGTGCGACGAAGCTTCATTCCTTCACCCCCTCTTTGAATTTTCTAATAGCTGCTTCCAGGCGGGCCCTTATGACCCAATCTAGTGCACCATAGTCCTTAACAGTTATTTTTGCTACCAAGCCGGCAGTTACTTCCTCTACTGTTTTGCGTATTGCCTCGCCGTAGATGGCCATTATCTTGCTTTCCACTAACACCTCTCTCTTGTCTGATTCCTCTATAATTACCAGTGCATCTCCCTTCTCCTGCGTGCCAGCTTCTATCATGGTTGATGATATCTCCAGGAATTATAAAAAGATTCCTTAAGAAAAATTCAAAGTAGGAGCGTGGATGCATAATCTTTGCTAAAAAGGTTTAATTATTAAAAATCCATAGGGGATGGTGAATATCAAGAAGTTCAGCTCTCTTCCCCGGGGAGCAAAGAACCTTATGATCTACTACTCTCTTACTTCTCCCTCCCTAGTAGGCTTCGTAATATTTAATGCCTATCTATTCAAACTTGGCTATTCTGTGGTGGAAGTTGGAGCCATAATAAGCGTCTCTTCCTTTTTAACAGCTCTTCTCATTCCTCCATTGGGTTACCTTTCTGACAGGCATCTCAATGCCAAATATTTTGTAATGGTCGCGGAGGCTCTCTGGGGAGTAAGTTATTTTATATACGGTGTAGCCTGGTCCCCCGCGATTATCTTAATAGGGCGCATCCTTTTCTCTACAGCGATACTTTTCACCTTCGCTTATAGCGTTTATGAAAAGGAAATATATCCCTCCGATGCCCTGGAGGATGTTTATGTGTGGCACTGGTTATTACCCTCGATTACTGCGCTCCTAACATATTTGGGCGCTTTTCTATATTTTCTCATGGTACCGCAGCTTCAGGGAATGCGATTCTACTATCTCGCCATGGCAGCTATATCACCCGTTTATATCCTCTTTGTTTATCTTGCTCTACCAGATTTACCGGTATACAGGGAGAGAAAGAAATTGAAGATTTCCTCCACACTTCTTCCCCTTATTCTGGTCGGGATATTGGCTCAAATGAGTGTATTTATGATGTCTGGAATAGTTTCGGATAATCTCATCATAAATCATTTTGGAGAAGGAGTTATTATCATAGTGCTTGTATCCGCCCTGGGAAGCTTTATAGAATTTCTGTCTTCCTTCACCAAGAGCATGCTTCCCCGAAGAATATGGAAAAATCTGCCTTATATTGCAATGCTCTCCTTGGGCATAGGAGCTGCGGCGGTGTATATTAGCAGTATTTTCCTGCAACGTGATTCTCTCTTTCCCATATTTATTGTGTTCTATATCCTTTCCTATTTCCTCTGGCCCCTATGGCATATGGGCTATCGTCCCCTGCTTTTACCCGCGGTGCCCCAGGAATATAGAGGCACAATATTCTCCACGATTTCTACCATATGGAGATTCACCACAATACCTCTATCCATACTCACTGCGCTTTTAATCTCCTACTGCGGGGATTTCTCTCCTCTGATTTTCTCATCCCTATTTGCCCTATCTACCGTTCTCGTTCTCATCTATATTTTGAGAGAAAGATAGATAGAGAATTAGCCTTTCACCACACCCAAGGGCACCATCTTGGCCACTATTCTTGATATTCCTGCACCTTCTACAGCACGAACAACTTCGTTCACATCTTTGTAAGCGTCAGGGGCCTCCTCCGCCGCAACTCTATTGCTTGCGCTTCTCACATAGATGCGCTTCTTCTCCCATAGCTGCCTCTTAATCTCCTCGCCTCTAAATCTGCGAAGCGCAGCATGGCGGCTCATCACTCGACCTGCACCATGACATGTGGAGCCGAAGGTTTCCTCCATGGCCCTCTGGGTGCCCACAAGAACGTAGGATGCGGTGCCCATGTCACCGGGGATTAGAACCGGCTGCCCAACATCGCGATATAGCGAGGATAACTCGCTCCTCCCTGCTGCAAACGCCCTCGTGGCGCCCTTTCTGTGCACATAAACCCTCATTCTCTTTCCATCCACTATATGCTCTTCTAACTTCGCTATATTATGTGCAACCCCATAAACAAGATGCATTCCCAGATCCTCAGGATCCTCGCCGAACACCTTGCCGAAGGATTCTCTAACCCAATGAGTGATGAGTTGTCTGTTGGTGAAACCGAAATTGGCCGCGGCGCTCATGGCTGCAAAGTAATCCTCCGCTTCCTTGCTCTTAATGGGAGCACAGGCAAGCTGCGGATCCACAAGTTTTATCCCATATTTCCTGGCTGCCTGCTCCATCACGCGTATATAATCACTGGCCACCTGATGCCCGAGACCCCGGGAACCGGTGTGGATCATCACGGTTATCTGACCTTCATGGGTTATTCCAAACTTCTTCGCAATCTCCGGGATAAAAATTTTCTCAACCCTCTGCACCTCCAGAAAGTGGTTCCCGGCACCAAGAGTTCCAAGCTGTGGTGCACCCCTCCTTTTCGCTTTCTCGCTCACCTTCTCATGGTTCGCATATTTTATGCTTCCCCCCTCCTCTATTCTCTCCAGATCCTCTTGCCAGCCATATCCATGTTCCACCGCCCATTTTGCCCCAAAATCCAGAACTTCGTTTAATTCGCTAAAACTCAATCTTAGTTTGCCCTTCTCTCCAACGCCCGAGGGAACATTAACAAATATGGCATCTACCAGCTCTTTCAACTTGGGGCGCACATCCTTCTCTTCCAAATTGGTGACCAGAAGCCTCACACCGCAATTTATATCGTAGCCTACACCACCTGGAGAGATTATCCCATCCTCCTCACTGAAAGCGGCCACTCCTCCTATGGGAAAGCCATAGCCCCAGTGTATATCGGGCATGGCCATGCTGGCCTTCACGATTCCTGGAAGCGTAGCCACATTGGCTACCTGCTCGGGCGCGTTGTCTTTCTTTATTTGCTCTATCATATGCCCCGATGCGAATATTATACCCGGTACGCGCATCCCCCTTTTGTAATCCTTTGGTATCTCCCAGCGAAAATTATCCAGTTTTTTTAGAGGACCGTTCCACATAAATCATCACCGGGATGAAAAAAGAGAGGTGTTATTTAAAAATTTTTCTTATCTCTGCTTTTTCACTAAAGAGGAGAAATCATAAGGGCATCAATAAAATCAAAAAGGTGGCGGCGGTGGAGGCAAAATACCTGGCTTGCCTCTAAGAGCCTTTTTCTCCACATTCTTTAAACCTATAAAGAGGAGTATGGCGGCAATCCAGGCAAGGAAGATGTAGAGGATCCCACCCACGGTAACTAAGCTTTCATTATACTCGTCCCCTATGTGATAGAGGGCAATGGCAATCAAAATTCCGCCGACTAATCCTATAATAGCTGTTACAGAGCTGGCTATACTTACCTGAATTATATTTTCCATCTGAATGCTTCCGCCCATAAGCCGGGGAAGATAGGATATTAAGAAAATTGTGAGAAGAAAGGAGATAATTAGAGCTATAAGCTTTAGAACCGCTCCCCAGGTACCGATAGATGTAGTGGTAATACTCTCCTTAATATTTTCAAACCCCCTGTAAAGAAAATAAAAGATTATTATCCCACCAATAAGGGAGATTATTGAATTTATAAAAAAATAGGCACTCCACTGCATTCCTATAAATGGTAGATGGCCCCCACCAAGGAAGGTAAAAAGCTTAAAAAGAGAGGATGGAATAGCTACGATCCCAACTATAATCTCAATTAAAAAGGCGATTTGAAGATTTTTGATCCCGTGTAATAATCGTTCCCTCTCCTCAATGATTTCAGCGGATAACATCTACACCATACTGCGCCTTTAGCTCCTCTTCCGTAAGTTTTCCGTGGATTTGCTTGCTTTTTACCCCTGTGGCTACCACAAGCACCGATATGCGACGGTCATAGGTTGGGTCAATAGCGCAGCCCCAGATAATTCTGGCGTTCTTGGCAACCTTCTTATGAAGCTCCTCCACAGCCCTCTCCGCCTCGCTGATTGTCATATCGGGGCTACCCACCACATTTACAAGCACCCCGGTAGCGCTGGAGATATCCACTTCAAGAAGCGGTGAATTTATAGCATCTTCCAAAGCCTCCAATGCTCTCTCGTCGCCGGCTCCTTCACTCTCTCCCAAACCTATCATTGCTACGCCTCCACCTTTCATCACTGTCTTAAGGTCATTGAAATCAAGGTTCACGAGCCCAGGTTTGGTTATCATCTCGGTAAGACCCTTTATGGCACGCATCAGAACTTCATCCGCAAACTTGAAAGCCTGAGTAAGGGGTAATCTGGGCACAAGCTCTAACAGCTTATCGTTGGGTATCGTTATTACTGTATCTGCAGCATCCCTAAGTTTTTCAAGGCCCCACATGGCATTTTCATATCTAGCTCTGCCTTCGGCGGTGAAAGGTAAGGTGCAAATCGCAATAGTAAGTGCACCTAGCTCCTTGGCAATTTGCGCCACCACAGGCGCGCTTCCTGTGCCAGTTCCGCCGCCTAGTCCACAGGTTATAAATACCATATCCGCACCTTGAAGAACTTCCCGTATTTTATCCTCAGCCTCTCTGGCGGCCTCCTCACCAATCTGCGGGAGCGCACCGGCCCCAAGGCCTCGAGTTATTCTCTTGCCAAGAAGAATCTTACGATTTGCATGGGTGATAAGAAGATGTTGTGCATCGGTGTTGGCCGCTATAAGCTCTACCGAGCCATATATCCCTTCTTCCATTATTCTCGTGATGGTATTGCTTCCAGCTCCTCCACATCCCACGATTTTTATATTTGTCTTTAAACCCTTAAGAACTTCTTCAAGCTCCTTATCCTCTTGGGTTTCCATAACTATATCCCCTGTGGGGGTCGGGGTGGGGAGCTGTGTAGCTCTAACCTCCGCTCTAGCCAAAGCCTCCTTGATAAGGGATTTCATCTTAACCACCTATGAAAGTGTATGAAATTCTACATATAAAAACTTTTAGATTTTTGCTGCGCTGCACAGGAACAGATTTATATATCTCCCCGTGCTTTCTTTTATTATGCTTCAACTTGTAAGCGAGGAAATAAAAGAGGTAAATATTATAAAAAAAGTTGGAGAAAAATATACCGTGATTTTTCCAATTCACAATTTTGATAAGGAGATGAAAAGGTATATGGTGGCCGTTGAGTGGGAAGGTGAGGAGATAAGGGTTAAGGCCTCAGAGGAGGCTTTGGAAATCATAAAGAGAACGCTGGTACGAAGAGATTCCCCAGAGGAGGTGATATGGAGCATAATGCAGCATGAATATAAGGTGATAGATAAAATAGAGAACAAAATAGAGAAGATGCAAAATCTGGCGATAACGGAATATTCCTCCTCGTTGGTGAGAAAAATACTTGCCATAAAGAAGATAGTGTTTCAGATGCACAGGGATTATTTCAAAATAAGGAATGTTATAGAGAGTTTGCGGGATCAGAAGATACTTCCTCCCAGGGTAGATGTGATTCTTCGGGATATTAATGAGATGATCTACGGAGTAGAATATCTTATAGATGCCACCACAGTGGCTATTCAGCTTATGCAGAACACCTTATCAGCAAGGATAAACAAAAGCATGAATGTTCTCACTATTATAGCAACGATTATGATGCCCCTCACCCTGATAACAGGAATCTACGGGATGAATTTCAGAAATATGCCAGAGATAAGGTGGGAATACGGATATTATTATTCTCTGCTTCTTATGCTTGCCGTAGCCCTTATCATGATTTACTACTTTAAAAAGAAAAAGTTATTTCAGATGTGAGAAGTGTCTGTAGGATTCTTTGAGCGCTTCAATCGCCGGCATTTCCTCCCCGGAGAGGAATGTAATCAGCGCACCACCTCCTGTGCTGATGTGATCAAAATACTTGGCGATTCCGAGCTTCTCAATAGCCGCTATAGTGTGTCCTCCACCTGCAATTTTTAGGGCGCTGTTATTAACTATCCCTCTGAACACCTCCACAGTACCCAAGGAGAACTCTGGCAGCTCAAATACCCCCATTGGGCCATTCACGATTATTGCCTTTGCGTCCTTTAGCATATTTCTGTACATTATAGCAGTATCAAGACCTATGTCATATATGGGATAAGGGGAAGGCAAATGCTCCAGGGGCATACCTTTTCTTTTTCCCTCGGCGTTAACCACAACATCCACCGGTAATTCAATGATCTCAGGATATTTTTCAAGAAGTTCCTGCGAAAGAGATATCAGTTTCTCGTAATCCTCATAGTTTTTCTTCACAAATTCCTCAGTTCCCTTTCCCAAATTATACCCCTTTGCCAGAAGAAAGAAAATAGAAACTACGCCTCCTGTGAGTATCTTATCCACGATATTTCTCTCCGCAAAGCTTTTGGCAACTTTCAGCGAATCTTCCACCTTTGCTCCGCCTAGAATAGCAATTTTGGGTTTTCTCTGGAGCTTCAAAAATCTGTTGAGCATGGTTATCTCCCTCTCCATAAGTCTCCCTGCAATCATGGGCATTTTCTTTTTAAATCCCACCAGAGTTGCCTGTTTTCTATGCGCGGCAGCAAAGGCATCGTTAATGAAATAATCGGCAACCTTGGAAAGTTCCTTCACAATATGGGTATTCTCAGGGTTATTTTTGAGACAGTATTCCTCAGAGTAAAATCGAGTATTCTGAAGCATAATGTACTCTCCACTTTTCATATTCTGAATGGCCTCCAGGGCATAATCGCAGAAAAGATCCGGCACGAACCTTACTCTCCTCCCCAGAATCTTAGTAAGCACCATGGCATGAGGTCTAAGCGGCAGAAAATCCCTTTTTCCTGGGCGACTTTGATGCGCGAGAACCACTACCTTTGAATTTTTAAGCTCTTTCAATGTTTGTCTATGAGCTTCAAATCGAGAGTAATCAAGAATGATTCCAGACACCGGATCTATTGGGGAATTCACATCCACCCTTACCAAAACTGTTTTGTCCTCAAATTCAAAATCGTCCATGGTGAAGTATTCCTTCATGATGGGTAATTCCCATCCCTGTTTATTATCTTTTTCCCTTTCTAAAGGAAATATGCAGGAAAATGCAAAAAATTATCTCGGCGCGAAATATTGAAATATCAAAAATTCCTTGTGAAATAATGCAAATATCGTAATGCTGTCAAGGATAATGTACATCTGAATTTCAGTAAAGTTTAAATGTATGATTATGTTATAGGTGGCAGTGGCAGGTGATAAATTATGGCAGGCTTGGGACCTTATGTTGTAAAAAGACTTATCCAGGCAGTCATCACCCTCTTTGTAGTGACAAGCATAGTGTGGGCATTGTTCGAAGCCATGCCAGGAGATCCCACGGATCCATTTTACGCAAATCCAAATTTAAATCCTGGCGACATTGCTAAAATGGCCGTGCAGTTCGGATTGGCGGAGGAGCATCATGGTTACTTAACGGCCAGCGATTTTAAACTTATACCTAATTCACAACTGGATGGGGCGGATCCTACGTGTACCTATTACTATCATCTCATAGATTTTCAACGACATCCGAGAGCAGTGGTTTTCAATTTCAACATAAGCAAATATGGTGTGAGCATTTACATATTCTCTTCGGCTAAGAAAGTGCCGGTAAATGAGATATCCTTAAATGAGGAATCAACTGCAAAGTACAAATGGGCAGATTATTCCAGCCTGGTGGGTAGAGCTATTCAAACTGCAGGAGTTCTGCCCAAAAGATATACCTATGTTCTCCTAAACTTCTCCAAACAAAATGCCCAGATACCCCAGGATCTCAACATCGCTATGATGTATGTAGTAGATACTCCGCTATATGTGAGATATGTGGAATTTATCAAGGATATGTTCACTTTCAATTTTGGAATATCTATAAGGACTAATCAGCCAGTCAGGGAAATTCTGGCGGATAGAATACCGAGAACATTGCTCTGGTTTGGTACAGCCACCATACTGGTGTATCTTATAGGCATACCTATAGGCACATATATCGCCTGGAGAAGAGGTGGAGTAGCTGAGGGTGTGGCTATAGGTACGAGCTTATTCTTCTATAACATGCCATCCTTCTGGTTAGGCCTGGTGTTCATCTGGATATTCTCCTATACCTTAGGCTGGACACCAATAGGGGGATACGCCAGTGGCAACTTGACAGGACCTGGGAGTACGTGTGCTAAGCTTGGAATTTGCCCTGGAAACCCAATATATCCTATAGTGGATTATGGATGGCACCTTATTCTCCCACTTCTCGTAATTCTCCTGCTAGGAATGGCTGGTGTAATTCTCTTGCAGAGAACTTCTATGCTTGAAACCATGGGTGAGGATTATATCCTCACGGCTAAGGCCAAGGGGTTGCCAGAGAAAGTTGTAAGAAATAAGCATGCAAGAAGGAATGCTATGCTTCCAATAGTCACATCCTTTGTGCTTGCATTCAGCTATTCCATAGGTGGTGCAGTTATCCTCGAACAGATCTTCTCCTACTATGGTGTTGGCTACACCTATCTTACAGCCCTTACTACCCAGGACTTCTTCCTGGCAGGGGCATCGCTGTACATCATATCACTGTTGGTTATAATCGGGAATATAATTGCAGATATCCTTTATGGGTTCCTAGACCCGAGAGTGAGGCTTCAATAAGGAGGTGAAAAAATGCCAGAGATATCAAGATGGGAAGAAATTCGAAGGCACATGGTTAGGAGTCTTAAAAACGGGTGGAAGCTTTACAGCCAGAGTAAATTTGGAATCGCAGGCCTGGCATTGATACTTTTCTTTGCTTTTCTGGCGGTGGCCGCACCCATATTAACCCCCTATACCCCTGATTTTGAGGCTCCTCCGCAGGATGCGCTTAAAGCATACTTATATGCATTCGATGTATCTCAGAATATCTATGGTATGGCTATAGGATACACACAGCTCTATGCTCCCAACCTTATGACAGGAGGAGATTGGATCCTTCTTAATCACGGTACTTCCATAGAGGGAATTTATGTACAAAATCCTGCACTGGTGGGGACTGCATTGAACAAAAGCGTTGCAAATATGAAACCGTGGGAAACAACGAATCTGAATTTCACTCTCACATTGGATTCCATAAAAGGAATAGGCAGTGATGAGAATATCACTCATCTAATATATGCATCTCCATCCACATCGGATCTGCAGCTTCACTATAATGGTCCAGGACAGAATCCATATTTCGATGGCGAAATAATATTCACAACGCAGAAACATCTGGTAATTTATGACATCTATAACCTTAAGAATTCTAGCTACAACAGATATATGGTGATAAATCTGAATTTTGAGCCTAAATGGCTTGTAGAGGATGTAACCTCTGAGGCACAGCTTACCAGTGCTGTCCTTTACAATTACACCATGCAGGTGTATCCCCTGAGATTCATCATGGTGGGTGACGAGCATCATCTTCAACTCTTCTATCAGTACTATACCTACTCTAATGATCCACATCTACCACCCATAGAGAATTGCGTGAAGCTCATAATGAATAAAACATACAGTGATAAGATAATCTACACTCCACTTCTATTCTTCAACGGTAACCTTTATGATTCCTCGCCTAACAAGGATGGAAATATAATAGTCGTGCCTACTGAGAATAATACTATTCTTTACAAGGGTTTCGATAGGAAGATGATATATCCTGTGCCAATTCCAGGTCAGCCGCCTGTGCAGGTATATCCCAAGCTTATGGAGAAGAAATTCAATTTCACGCTTACAGCACCTCCAGGATTTTATCCCTCAGCACAGGACCTTGGAAGTAATCCTATTCTTCTTCCTGTGAAGGATGGGAATATAGCCAAGCTGTATGTGGTTCGAGCCAAGGGAGATTCCAAGGGCATTCCTGTAATAGATGAGCGGCTTACAATGACTCTCGGGGTGGGGGAAATACACGCCGCCCCTCAGATATACAAGGCAGGAGATAATCTGACCGTGTACGTGACCAAATACGATCCCTCTACGGGACATTCCTATCTTTACAAGTTCAGAGGGACGTTGAGCAGAGGCTTTATTCAAGAGCACTTCGTGGATAAAAAAGGAAACAAGCTTGAAAACATAAAGATACCTGCGGCAGATGTCAAGCGGCTTCTCTATGTGGAGGAGAACAACCAACTCTTCTTCTTAACTCGCGATATGAAGCTGCTCATTCTGGATCTCCATCAGTATCTCTCATCCGGATATGTGGAGATAGGTAGATTCTCTTATTACACTCCTGAAGGCAAGAGAGGTGTATTCCCCTATCCTCCTGGAAGCAAGTTAAGCCAGTTTATATTCGTTGGCAGTCTTCAGGGCTCTCGATATCGCGCTACAACAGCATCTTTCGATATATATGGTGGCTACTATTGTGCTGATACTAAAACAGTAGGACTTGTGCTTCTTAAAGGCGAGAGTCAGCTTCCTCTGCCCCCAGGCAGATATCCCAGTGGAAACTTCTATTTCCTTGGTACAGATGATAAGGGCCATGACCTGTGGACATGGCTGGTTTATGGTGCAAGGGTCGCTTTCATTGTTGGTATCCTCGCAGCTTTTGTGCAAGTGATGATTGGCTCTCTCTATGGTGTCATATCTGGCTACAGAGGTGGATGGGTTGATACGGTGATGATGAGATTTGCAGATATCATGCTAACCATACCCTTCCTTCCGATAGTGCTTATTCTCACCTCCATCTTGGGACCCAGTATATGGAATATAATCCTCGTACTAGGTGTCTTTGGATGGGCAGGAATCTCCAGGGTTATAAGAGCACAAACATTATCTCTGAAGGCCAGGCCATTCGTGGATGCAGCCAAGGTGGCAGGAGCGAGCAGATGGAGGATAATGGTATCTCACATACTTCCAAATGTGCTTCCTTTCGCCTTCCTTTATATGACCATCGGCGTAGCAGGAGCTATCCTTACAGAGGCAGCGCTTAGCTATCTGGGCCTAGGAGATCCTAGAGCTGTCTCATGGGGTCAGATGCTTTACAGCATACAGACTGCAGGAGCGACCATGTACGCGTGGTGGTGGTTATTGCCTCCTGGCTTCTCTATCACGCTGATATCCTTGGGCTTCTATCTAGTAGGGAGAGCGTTCGATGAGATACTCAATCCACGTCTGAGGAAGAGGTGAGTAGAATGGCAAAGGTGTTGTTGGATGTAAAAAATCTTTCAGTGCACTACAAGATTCAAGCTGGTTGGGTTTACGCCGTTGATGATGTAAGCTTCACACTTCACAGAGGAGAGACCATGGGCCTCGTGGGCGAATCGGGATGCGGTAAAACTACCACAGGCTACGGTATAACCCAGCTTTTGGCATCAAATGCGTATATCAAGGAAGGAAGCAAGGTGATTTTCGATGGAAAGGATTTTGTTGAGATGAGCACAGTACCCAGCAAGAAGTTTCCTGGATATAGAAGAATAGTGGAGTATCACCCTGAGATGAGGAAATACCGGTGGAAAAGGATCTCCATGATTTTCCAGGGCGCAATGAATGCCTTTAACCCTGTGTTTAAGGTAGGAGATCAGATTATTGAGGCAATACTAACCCATGAGAATGTAACTGAAGAGGAGGCAAGAAAGAGAGTAGAAAGACTATATGAACTGGTGGGAATACCCAAGGACAGGATTGATAATTATCCTCACGAGTACAGTGGGGGTATGAAACAGAGAGCTATGATAGCCATGGCCCTTGCCCTCAACCCTGACCTAATCATTGCGGATGAGCCCACAACGGCGTTGGATGTGGTTACCCAAGATAAAATCTTAGGTGAGATGGCCCGACTTCAAAAGGAAAATAATGTGGCTATGATTATAATCACCCACGATGTGAGCGTTGTGGCAGAGATGGCACACAAGATGGCCGTGATGTACGCAGGCCATCTGGTAGAGGTAGGAAGCACCCGCCAGGTTTTCAAAGAAACAGCTCACCCATATATGGAAGCTCTTCTTAAAGCGTTCCCCAGCATCAAAGGTGAGAAGAAAAGGTTAAAAGCGATTCCTGGGTCTCCGCCTGACCTTGCTAATCCACCCAAGGGATGCAGATTTGCACCCCGCTGCCCATATGCAAAGGATATCTGCCTTGAAGAAGAGCCTCCCGTGGTGGAAGTAGCACCGGGTCATTTCTCCAAGTGTCACTTTGCAGAGGAGCTTTATGGCGAGCTAGGTGGTGAGGCAAATGAATGAGGAGAACAATGGAGGAGATGTGGTAGTAAAGGTAAGGGATCTCAAAAAATACTTTGAGTTGCACGTAGGAATGTTTAAATTCTGGGGCGAGCCTATCTATGTTAAGGCAGTGGACGGTATTTCCTTTGATATAAGAAAGGGTGAGGTTCTGGGCCTCGTGGGTGAATCGGGATGCGGTAAGACCACCACCGGGAGATTGCTTACCCGTCTGGAGGACCCTACCGCAGGCAGCATCTTGTTCCACGGAAAGGACATAGCAAAGCTTAAGGGTAAAGACCTGAAGGAATACAGAAAAAATGTACAAATGATCTTCCAGGACCCCTACGAATCTCTAAACCCCCGATTTACGGTGCTCAAAACTGTTATGGAGCCTCTCTTGATTCATGGTATAGGGGATACATATGAGGATAAGGTGGAAATGGTGATAAAAGCATTGGAAGACGCTGAGCTTAAACCTGCCGAAGAGTACTTGGAAAGATTTCCCCATGAGCTGAGCGGCGGTCAGAGACAGAGAGTTGCTATCGCGAGAGCTTTAGTGCTAAGACCTCAATTTATAGTTGCGGATGAGCCTGTATCAATGCTGGACGTATCCATAAGGGCAGGCGTGATGAACCTAATGCTGGATCTGAGAGACAAGTATGGCATTCCCTTCCTTTTCATCACCCACGATATAGCTGTGGCACGCTATATGTCAGATAGAATAGCTGTGATGTATCTGGGCAAGATCGTGGAAATGGGAGAAACTGATGATGTTATATTCAATCCCCTGCATCCTTACACCAAAGCGCTTATATCCGCAGTGCCGGTGCCTGATCCTGATCACAAGCATGGAAGGGTAGAGATAAAGGGAGAGATACCCAGCCCAATAAATCTACCTCCCGGATGCAGGTTCTGGCCCAGATGCCCCTATGCTCAGAAGGGACTTTGCGACACCAAAGATCCACCTCTGGTAGAAGTGAAGGAAGGCCACTATGTGGCTTGCCACTTCGCTGAGAAATTCGCAGCAGGAGAAGAGGTACCCAAGAAAGAGAGTGCACTTGCCTAAATTTCTTCACTCTTTTTATCGCATTTTTTTGTTTTCAAGGCTTTGTTCTTCTGATGGTTCTGGGATAGGGTATCGCGTATTTTATATGTGAGAGTCCTGCGATCCACCAGACAAATCTGTCCATGCCTAGGCCAAATCCTGCATGAGGCACACTTCCATATTTTCGGAGGTCGACGTACCAATAGTAATCCTCTGGATTAAGGCCTTCTTCCTCCATCCTCTGAAGAAGGACCTCTAGCTTATAAATTCTCTCTCCGCCACCAATGATTTCTCCATATCCCTCGGGAGCAAGGAGATCATGGCATAAAATCACATTGGGATTATCTGGATCCGGACGATGGTAGAAGGGTTTTATTTCCCGCGGATAATGGGTTATGAACACAGGCGCATTGAAATGCTTGGTTATAGCGGTTTCTTCATCAGCACCCAGGTCATCTCCATACTCTATATTTACTCCATGCTCCTGTGCAAAGTTTATGAGTTTCTCGTATCTCATCCTTTCAAAGGGTTTTTCGATATTTTGCAGAAGCTCTATATCCCTGTTAAGATATTTGAGTTCTTTCTTTCTTTCTTCCAATACCCTCTGAATTATGTGAACAATCATATCCTCTTCATCACGCATCATATCATCGTTGTGGTACCAAGCCGCCTCTGCTTCGGCATGCCAGTATTCTGTCAAATGCCTTCTTGTTCTGCTCTTTTCCGCTCTGAAGCTGGGAGCCACGGTATAAACTTTCTCAAGAGAAAATATAAGAGTTTCAAGATAAAACTGCGAGCTCTGCGTAAGATACACCTTCTTACCAAAATAAGGAACTTCAAAAAGTGTGGATCCGCCTTCCACTGCTCCTGTCACAAACATTGGACCTTGGGTTTCATAATACCCTCTATCGCGAAAGAATTCATGGAGTGCTTTGAATACCGTGTGTCTTATTTTCAAAATAGCATTCATTTCCCTGCTTCTAACCCATAGATGCCTGTTATCCAGAAGAAACTCATCGCTTTTATCCTTGGAGATGGGAAAATTGTAAGATGGCCCTACAACCGCTATTTCTTCTACATCCACTTCGTAACCGGTAGGTGCTCTCTCCTCCTTTCTAACGGTGCCTTTGAGTACCAGAGAGCTCTCCACACCTACCTTATCAAGCAGTTTGAAAGTCTCCTCCGGAATCTTTCTTTTCTCCACCACACATTGGACTATATCTGTGGAATCGCGAAGCACGATGAATATTAATTTTCCAACTCTTCTCTTCCGATAAATCCATCCCCTCAGCTCCACTTTTTTCCCTACGAACTCATCGTTCAGAATTTCTTCTATTTGTTGGGCCATGGATGCTGCATGAGTCTTGTTTATTTATATCTTATTCTCAAAATATTGAATTTTTTTGGGCGATAGGTATATATCAATGAAACTTAATATACATTCGGTGCAAAAATGGAAGAGGTGGTTTACACATACCCAATAATTTCGCTTAATTCGTATACTCTGGAAGAGTTGGTTTTCTACGATGCTTATCGGAAATTTAGGAGTATATTTGGTGATGATGTTAAAATAAGAGTAATCACTACACTTTCTTCGGAAGAAATAAGGAAGTATCTTCCTGATTCTGAGGTGATTAAAGCGGAGGGGCATGGTGACAAACTTAATGAAATTCTCAAAGGGCTTTACAGAGATAGCATACTGAAGATCGAGAAGAGAAGAAGGTACTACTGCGGAGAATGCGATAGATATTATCTTGCTTCACAGGTAAAATGGACAGAGGAAAAAACCAGAATGAATGTTATTAAAGTAAGAATAGGAAAGAAGCTTTATTTCATAGATCTATTGGAGGATGGTGATGAGCCCTTTGGCATTGCTGTGAATGAAGATGAGAATCTTCTTGCGGTGGATATGGAGGAAGAGATCTGGGTCTCCTCCGAAAAACTGAGGGATGTGCTTGTTGATAAATTAGAGGTGCCTCGGAGAAGAATAAAAAAATGGAGACCTGAGGAGCTTTTAAATGAAGAGTACAAGCTTCAGAATTATGTGCTTCTTGGGCCCTATGTTACGGGTTTTATAACTGCCAAAAATAGAGATGAATTTACTATTCCCTCGGTTATGCCCTCTTACACCATCATATATTCTCTGGAGAAGAAAACCAAGATACCCCAATGTCCCCGCTGTGATAGTATACTTGAGGAAGTGGATATACCCATTGCGTTTATCGAAGCTAAAAAGGGCAAGATATCTATTTCCTCGGAGGAGGGAGAATACAGAATCCCCATTCTCTACTGCCAGCAATGCGGTCATACGGAAATAGGAGATAAGATAAAAGAGTGTCCTGTATGCGGAAACATAATGAGCATGCCCTTTTTTATAAAATCCGAGTTTCTTTATGCCTTAGCATATCCCGAAGAGGTAGCTGCTCCTTCTCTTGGAATAATTCATCAGAAAAGAAGTAATATTATGTACCTTCTTTCCGCCCTTTCAAAGGAAGTGGGACATGAATTCTTTAATCCCATTTTGATTTTGCGCCATGAACCTCCGGAGAAAATTAAAGAGGATGTCCGAGGGGTACTTCTTTCCAAGAAAAGAGGGGGGGTGAAAAAAGAGGATCTGAGAAGGATAGATAAGCTGAAGAATTTATTAATCAATATAAAAAAATATATTGAGATTTACGGAAGCAGCGAAATGATGGATCCGCTGGATCAATGGCTTATTAATGAGGTAGAAAAGGTGAAGAGAAGATATATGGAACTTGTTGGCGCCTATAACTTTGCCAGCGCCTTTGATCTTATCTATAAATTCGTTATGAACGATTTTTCCCATTTTTATATACCCATGAAAAGACCTTATCCAATAGTTAAAGGGCCGCTTGTTGATGTGCTTATAATGCTTTACCCATATCTTCCTTCCTTCTCCCAAGAAATTCTCTCCAGGCTGGGTGTGAAAAACATCAAGCTTGAGCTGGGAGAAATAAAGGAAGAGATGAATGTAAACATAGTTAGGGAGATCGTTAAGGCAATTCGGAGATACAGGCGGGAAAATAATATACCTAGGAGAGAGCCAATCAAAAAGATATTTTTTGTCTCCCCAAGAGCTGACGAGGTTAGCTATTTCACATCAGGTATAATGAAAATGGAGAATATTCTGCTTTTCAATCCCACGGAAAGATGGGAGGAGATGGAGATTGAGATAGTTCCCAATTTAGAGGCTATAAGCGAGAAATACCGCGCTTTGGCATCTAAGATAGCTTTTCTACTCCGCAGGAAAAATGTGAAGGAAATTATGGATGCCATGAACAAGGGAGGATATAGCCTGGGTGTGGAGGGTTTCATAATAAAGATAACCCCAAATATGCTTCGATACGTGGAGAAGATGCCAGCCGGATATGTTAAACTTGATACTCCCTATGGTCCTCTCTATGTGCTTAAGGAGAGGGACATATCCACAGAAAGACTAAGATTCGTAAATGAAATCGTGAGAAGAATAAATTTCATGCGCAAGGATCTGGATTTGGATTATGATGATCTCATAGATGTAAGCATCTCAGGGGATGAGAAGATAATTCGTGAGATTCGCGTGTATTCCGAAGAGATTAGGGGTAGATGCAGAATAAGAAATATGGATTTCAAGTACAAAGAATACGCTTATGTAGTAATATGGCCCATTCTCGACCATGATATAACCATAGCCATCAATCCTCTATTCAAGAAATGGGTGATAAAGGCTTTCAAAAGCATACCTGGTATTGCGGAAAATAAGGCAGAAACCCTATTTCATATGGGATATGGGAGCATATACGAGCTCATGCAGGCACCTGTAGCCGAAATTGCTGAGCTTCCAGGGTTCTCCATGAACCTTGCAACGCGCATTAAGGAGTATCTTTACACCCATGCTTTCAAATCCAAAAAAATAGGAAGTAAGACCTACTGCCCATTTTGCGGGGTAGAGCTTGGCGAGGAAGATATATTCTGCCCCAGATGTGGTGCACCTATAAAGGTGAAGTTGGAAGAAACTAAGGAGATACGTGAGGGACACATATACCTATTCCTTGGAGATTTCCATAGGCTCTTAGCGAATCTGCCTCCAGAGCTGAAGGATGAGAGGAAGATTCTTATTACTAAGGAAAATCCAGAAAATGCAAGAAAGATCTACGATGTTAAGAATGCACAGATAATCTGGATTTCCTATGTACCTTTAGGAAGAAGCATAAAACCCAAGGAGCTGGATAGACTTAAGGCAGAGATTACCAAGATGATAGATAGGGGAATCAAGATAGTTTTAATGGATTGTTTTGATTTTCTTCTCCTCATAAACGAGATGGATCGCCTTAAGAATTTTCTTATGGAACTTAAAAATATAATAAAATCTAAATCTGCACTTTTCCTCTTCAATGTGGAGGAAATAGAAGAAGAGACACTCAGCGAAATACTTACTTTTGTGGATGGGAGGATATAACTTCCACCACATTGCCTTTTATTTTCACCAAATCCCCTTCCTGGAGTAATGAGATATCGATCTTATCCACAGTGGGTATCTCGGCTATAATGGCTCCTGCAGCTACGATAGGTTCAGCCTCCTGTAGAATCATAGCTACTGGAGCCTTGCCATAATATCTCAATCCATATATTGTATATGAGCCAACTGTGCTCCCTGCACCTCGAGGAAACACAAAAACCTTGCCTGCGATCTTTTTCCCGCATGCAGTTCCCTCTTTCTCATTTATATCTCCTAGAACCACCACAGGCTTCGCGCATTTTACCACATAACCTTCAGCCTCTCCCTCCACAATAATTCTGCCTCTCATAATCACTCAACCACGCTCCTTAGAAGAGTGTAGAGATCTTTCACCACTACCTCGCAGCCACCGAATTTCTCTTTACTGAGGTAGAACGCAGCCTTACCAGAGGTGGTTCCTATCCGCCGATATAATCTTCCCGCGTTGCTAACAACCACACAGGTATCTTCCATTACCTTGGCACCAAAATCTTCGATTATCCTTACCCATTCGGAGAATCTCTGTCTCACACTTTTAGCCGCGAAAACCCAGAGTTCTATATCCTTCTTTTTCTTTTTATTCTTAACAAATTCCGCAATTCTTCTAAGCTCAACTGCGGATACATGGGGACAACCTATGGCTATTAATTCTACATCGATCTCCTCCCTGAAATAATCGAGCTCATCTCTTTCTATGAATATTCTTTCCACATCATCATTCAGGGCATTCCTATACTCCGGAGTGTAGCCTTCCACATGATACATGGGAATGCTTCCAGAAGCCGCCATGGCAGCACCCATAAGCTTGAAATCATCTTCGTCGCCCGTTATTCTCAGGTATGGAATGCCACTTATCCTTTCTCCTATTGCAAGGCCTACTAACGGATACTCCTCTCCCTTGGGCTCAAAATCAAGAGCTACAATATGCGTGGCCTTTCTCTCTTCCTCTAAATGCAACCCATAATTGGGAGCTTTACCTATTATTGCAGCGGCTAGGGCTGTAACTGCCCCCTCCCTGTTGGTTCTTGCACCTATGATTGAATTGGCGTAAATCACCGCGGAACTCTCTGCCCAGGCTATGTGCTGTCCAAATTTTGGGATGTTGTCAAAATAATATGGGGTGCAGGTGGCTGTAGGCCTAATTCCCATATTCACATAGGCCTTTATTATCTTTCCCTGCTTTTCTAACATTTCCTCACTTACTTTAAGCAAATCTACATATCTCTTATCGAAGGCCAGAGGATTCAAGGTTGTGGGTACCTTCACCTTTACACCTCGAAGAGAGCGGAGAAAATGCAGGCCATGGTCGCCTATGGTATTGTAAGAAACACCGGAAATTTGAGCTGAAGCTATGGGGATGAGTCTATCTGCATTGTAAATCTCACCTATTTTCACAAGAATGCTCATCATCATTCTTAACGACTCCCCGTATTCCCCCTCCAGAATTCTCTCCTCATCCTTTGTTAAATGCATAATCTCCCTCCTTAATCGCAGACACCTTCTCTGCAAGAAGATGTTTCGGTGGAACCCATTTTGATGTATTCTTCAGGGAAAAGTTTTACCTGCAAAATCTCCTTTTCTTTCCTCTTAAGCAGATTCTCGATGGCCTTATCCGCCTTCTCTATCACCTGCTCCCTCTTGCTCTTATCCCTATACACCGTGATGCCCTTGCATTTGAGCTGATAGGCGAGCATAAATACCTCGTTTACTTCATCTGGCGGTGCGTCATACCTAAGATTCACAGTCTTGCTCACAGCGTTATCCACATACTTCTGGAACGCTGCCTGCATAGCCACATGCCATTTGGGCGCTATATCATGCGCCGTTCTAAACAATCTCTTGATATCCTCCGGAAGATCCAAATGCTGGATGCTTCCCGATTTGGCTATCTCAAGCATGAGATCCTCAGAATACAGACCGCGTCTTCTGATCTCCTCCTCGAAGAGTGGGTTGATTTCCAACAGCTCCTCCCCATTCAGAACCTTCCTAACGAAGGCAATGGCAAAAAGTGGCTCGATACTGGAAGATGTGCCGGCGATGATGCT
Source organism: DHVE2 group archaeon (assembly GCA_026993785.1). Taxonomy (GTDB): domain Archaea; phylum Thermoplasmatota; class Thermoplasmata; order Thermoplasmatales; family Aciduliprofundaceae; genus S014-41. The sequence continues at coordinate 39,497 of JALWRZ010000007.1, read as the reverse complement.
TATGGTGCCTGTGGGTGCTATCGTCGTCGTGGTAGCGTTCCTTATCCTTATGCCCTTCTTCCACCAGTCACTACCCTCCCACGCAGGAAATACACCGCGCTTCTCTGCCAGCTTCATACTCGCACGATGCGATTCTTCGCTTATAAATCGCATCACCTTCTCCGCTAACTCTATGGCTTCTTCACTATCATACGGTATTCCCAATTTTATCAGCATCTCAGCCCAGCCCATGACACCGAGACCTATCTTGCGGGTGAGCAAAGTCATCCTTTCTATCTGCGGTATCGGGTATTTGTTAGCGTCTATCACATTGTCTAGGAAGTGGACGGCAGTGTGAACTACGCGTCTCAATTTGTCCCATTTAATCTCGCCGTTCTCCACGAAGAGGGATAGATTTATGCTACCAAGATTGCAGGATTCATAGGGAAGGAGCGGTTGCTCTCCACAAGGATTCGTGCTCTCTATCTCTCCCAGATGCCTCGCAGGGTGCCTCCTATTTATCTCGTCTATGAATATCACTCCCGGATCTCCTGTCTTCCACGCTTGCGTGACTATCAGATCCCAAACTTGACGCGCTTTTATTCTGCGAACCACTTCCCCGTTTCTCGGATTGCGCAGCTCGTAGTAATCATCATTGAGCAGTGCTTCCATAAACTCGTCTGTCACCGCTACGCTTATGTTGAAATTGCTCAGCACCTTGTTTTCCGAGTCTTTCGACGTGATGAAATCAAGTATGTCGGGATGATGCACACTCAGCACTCCCATATTCGCGCCCCTTCTCTTGCCTCCCTGCTTTATCACATCTGTCGCTACATCAAATACCCGCATAAAACTCAGGGGCCCTGAGGCCACACCCATGGTGCTCGCCACTACATCCCCCTTGGGCCTTAATCGCGAAAACGAAAATCCTGTGCCACCTCCACTCTTGTGTATCATCGCCGCATATTTTACCGCGTCGAATATACCTTCAATGCTGTCAGGCACAGGTAGCACAAAACACGCGCTTAACTGCCCTAACTTCGTGTTCGCGTTCATCAATGTGGGCGAGTTTGGAATGAACTGTCTTCGTACCATAAGCTCATAGAAATCTCTTGCCACAGATTGTATGAGGTCCCATCTATCATTGAGAATGCGAATAAATTCGGAGAAGTCAACGCGCATATGTCCCTTGCTGTTCAATCTTCTGAAGGCTCTTCGCAGCATTTCCATTTCATAAACGCTCAGATTACTCTTACCTGCAAACTCCATGCTCCGTGGCTTCTGTTTGCCACTCATATCAAACACATCTTCAAAATAGAGAGCATCCACAAGGGCAACATATTTTGCGGTTCTCCAGAACATCTCTCGGGGGGTTTCAATTATATTCCCTTTCTCATCCTTAAGGAGATAACGGGCCTCGAGAACTTTGACGGCATTTATGGTGAGCTTGAGATCATCCTGAACGCCCATTATTTGTTTTGCCTCTCTTATTTTCTTCCTCTTCTCCCTATAAACTATATATGCGCGGGCAGTATTCACATACTTCTTCTCCATCAAAACCTCTTCCACAATATCCTGGATCTGCTCTACCGTCGGTATCTCGTACTTTTTTATTCTCTCCTCCACAATTTTTGCCAGCTCTTCAGCCACCTCCTCTGGATTATCCACTTCCCTTGTCTCCAAGAAGGCCTTCTTTATGGCGTTGGCTATCTTCTTGCGATCATAAAGCACATAGTCGCCGCTCCTCTTCCTCACTAAGCTAAGCATCATTTTTATGTATGTGGCTCTTAAATAAAAAATTATCTCTGCACTTTTTGTTATTTCTTTGAAGCTCAAGCATAATAGTACTCACCCCTGGATTTCTGCTCTCTGTCCGTGTAGCTGCCAGGGTTATTTATCCGGGGTCTTCTTGTATCCTTATCACGACGGAATGTTATGCCAACATCCCGCAGAAATAGATTCATCCCTTCTCTCATATCGTAGGGCCCTCGGCCCACACCATGCAGGGATGGCTCACCGCCAAACACCATGATGTTATCGGCCACAATATCTATGAAGTAGACATCGTGGTCCACCACAAGCGCACTTTTTCCGGTGTTTTCCATCACGCGGCGAATAACCTTGGCTGCTATCATCCTCTGGTTGCTATCAAGATACGCGGAGGGCTCATCTATGAGATACAGATCAGCCTCAAGGCCGAGGGCTATGGCTATGGCCAACCTTTGCATCTCCCCTCCTGAGAGATCCTGCACTTCCTTGTGCATTATGTGCCTGATATTAAGGGGATGCATGACCTCAGCCTTGAAGAACCCGCTACTCATCCTTTCCTTGAGAACGCTCATCAACAGCTCTTCCACGGTTCCCTCAAATTCCGGTTTTATGTACTGCGGCTTATAGCTCACCTTAACATTTTCTTCGATTTCCCCCTTGTCAGGCTTGAGCACCCCTGCAAGGAGTTTCACAAAGGTGGTTTTGCCCGTGGCGTTTGGACCCACTACGCCTATAACCTCCCCTATCTTTATCTCACCGGGATGAACCTCAAGCCTAAAATTCTCGTAACTCTTCTCAAGATAGGGCCAGCTTATCAGGGTGGGCAAATCAACCCTCTTTTTAGGGGGATGCTCCGTGAACTCAATCTTCCATTCCCTGAACCTTATATTCTCCTCTCGGAGATAGCCTTCAAGATAAGCGTTTATGGCGTTTCTTGTGGCTCTTATCTGGGAAACTATTCCGTAGGCACCCTCACTGCCATAGAGAATGTGAATCACATCTGCTAAAAAATCCATGATAGCTAGGTCATGCTCCACCACAAAAACTATGCTCTTTCTCGCAAGTTCCTTTATTATCCTTGCAATATTCAGTCTCTGAGCAATATCCAGATAGGAGGATGGCTCATCAAAGAAATATACATCCGCATTCTTCAACAATGTGGCGGCTATGGCGACGCTCTGCAGCTCCCCCCCACTCAGTTTATCCACATCTCGGTTTAAGGAATTCTCCAATCCGAGGAGCGTGGAAATTTCTTCAAGCCTGCCCTCCTCATCCACCTTTTTTAGAAGTTCCTTCACATTGCCCTTAAACACTCGGGGAATCTTATCCACATACTGGGGCTTGAGTGCGGTTCTCAATTCTCCATCCCTTATTTTGGAGAAGTAATCCGCGAGGGAGCTTCCTGAAAAGTGCTCAATCACCTCATCCCATGTAAGCTCTCGCTCATAATTCCCAAGATTTGGGATAAGGGCGCCTGAGAGAATATTTAGGGTTGTTGTCTTACCTACTCCGTTGGGGCCAAGCAATCCTATGACCTTATCCTTCTGAATAGCAGGTAATCTATAGAGACGAAATCCATTCTCGCCATATTGATGCACCAAATCCTCCTGAAGCTCCTCAGGTAGACCTACAATTTTTATTGCCTCAAAGGGACATTTGTGAACGCAAATTCCGCAACCCTCGCAGAGCTCCTCAATAATTCTCGGGTACCCTTTCTCCGTGATAACTACTGTATCAATTCCCATTCTTACCGGAGGACAATAGGTGCGGCATTCATAGTTACATTTTTTAAACTGGCATCTATCATAAATGACAACTGCGATATGCATAAAATCACCTAACTGTGCATCCAGACATCATCGGGCAATTCGTTATATATGTTCTCTATCTCCTCCTCCCTTTCCTCCGTTTCCTGGGATCGGTTCGCCAAGCTCAAAATCCTTTCTTTGTTCAGAAGCCAGTAATGGATTCTCCATTCTCTGCCGTCCCACAGTGTGGTCTCTTCCCTCTCCGTTTTAAGCAGTCCAAGATCTTCGAGGATATAGAAGGTATCCCTATCTTCCGGCTCAAGCATATTGTCTATTATCCTATCTCCGTAGCCAAAAAAGTTGAGAATATGCTCCGCAGTCATCTTTGCCTCCTCTAAACTAAGCTTTCTACGGGGTCTACTTAATCCGTTTTGAATAGCCCTCGCCAGCACATCAATGGTGATTACGAGCTCCGGGCTTTCCACATCTTCCATGTATGCCATTGTCAATTGGACTCACTCCCAAGCCGCAACATTATATTACTCAACCGCCCTATTTAAATGTTTCGTGATGATGGGGTGATAAAAATCCTCCATTTAAATTTTTCCTGACATTTTTTAACACGATGCAAAAATTTTGGTCAAAAATAATAAAAAGATTTAATGGATATAAAATCCACCATTTACATCAATGGTCGCACCGGTAATATAGGATGAATCCTCAGAGAGGAGAAAGGATACAACGTTTGCTATATCTTCAGGAGAGCCTATTCTGCCAAGGGGTATTTCCCTCTCCCTTTTCCTCCTCTCCTCCTCAGTATAATTTGAAATCATATCTGTATCTATAGTTCCAGGGGCAATGGCATTCACCCTTATATCCGGAGCAAGCTGAATTGCAAGGCTGCGCATAAGCCCAAGCAAGCCTGCTTTAGACGCACTATACGCTACACTACTGGGAGAGCCTCGAAAGGCAAGTTGGGATGATATGAAAACAATGGAGGCATGGTGCTCTAAATATGGCAGCGATGCCTTCACAAGGTAAAAAGCTCCGTTTAAGTTTACATCCATGGTCCTTTTCCAATCTTCGATACTCATTTCTCTTATGTTCCTTCTTATGTATATCCCTGCATTGGCCACAAGACCATAGATTTTTCCATAAGCACTATAAAATTTTTTCACCATAGCCTCCACTTCTTCATAACGAGAAACATCGGCCTGGTATAATTCCCCGCTGCCACCTTCCTGCTCTATTAATCGGAGAACGTCTTTCGCAGCTTCGTCATTCCTGTAATAATTTATTGCGACACGGTAGCCTTCTCTAGCCAGGCGTATGGCAATGGCTCTGCCTATGCCACGAGACGCTCCCGTAATAATAATATTCTTCATTCTTCCTCATCCACCTTTTCCTTCATCTTCTCTGCGTCCTCCTCATCTCCGATGACCACCAGGAGATCTCCTCTCTTTATGGGCATTATGACAATGTGGTAAGCGTTGCTTTTTATAACAAGCTGAAGAACATCCCCCTGCAGTTCTTTCTGAGCAGTATATGCCGCTCCATAGCTGGCGGCACACATTATGCAGAATCTATCCCTGTCAACATTCGCGGGAAGATCTCCCTCAATAAAGCTGCCGTCTTTTTTAACAATAGCATATCCCATCATCATATCATCTCACCCTCCTAATCTTAAAAACGCAATACTCATCGCCAACACTCTCGCATTTAATTTCCTCGACCTTCACAATGCTCTGAGTTCGCGTTTCATATATACCCCGGATGACTCCCCTGAGTAAATCGCAGGTGGGCACCTTGGATGGATGAACTTCTATGGAGCCCTTGACCTTCACTAGCTCATCCCCAAATTCAATTTCTTTCACCCATCCTTTCTCCTTTAGAATCTTTGAGAGCTCCTCAAAATATTTTTCCTTCTTTACCTTCGCTGCCATGGATTTGCCTATAAATTCTCCGCTTTTGTAGAAGAGTCCCACAGACGCATAGGACATTATCTCCTGATGCGCTCTCTTTACATCTAAAAGTTCTTCTTTTGACAATTTTACCTCTGGCATAGGAATCACATAATATAAAAGATTATTTATATATAAATTTTTACCTCATAGCATCCAGGCATTCAGGGCATACAAGCATCCCCTTGTACATGGTAAGCCGCAGTGAATATTGACCGCAAACCTCACATTTTCCAGCGATGTATTCCTCAACCCTTACCTCTTTTTCCCCGCTTGTATGCAGTTTCGCATATTCTTGGGCGAGGGCTATGAGGTCCGGAGAGATTCTTACTATGTCATTTTCTGAAAGTATGCCTACTATCTTCTCGCCCTTTACCACGGGAAGCTTCCTAATTTTTCTGCGACTCATTATCCGAGCAGCGTCGCTCAGATACTCGTTATGGGGAATCATGATTATGGGACTGCTCATTATGTCCCTTAGTTTGGTGCTGAGAGGTAGCCCCTCCGCCACCACTTTGGTAACGAAATCTCTATCTGTGACTATTCCAACAGGTTTTCCATCTTCCTCAACTATCAGGGTGCTTATACCCTTTTCCTTGAGTATTTTAGCCCCCTCCTTTACAGTGAGCTCTCCGGATACTATTTTCGGGTTCCGCGACATTACCTCTTCCACTGTGATGTCCTTCATAGCCCTCGCCATGAAAAATATACGCAGGCTCGTTTATATATTTTTTGAAAAAAATATCAATCCTGGGAACAAGGATAGATGCTGCCTTTTTTACTGGATATGAAGGACAATAGGTTTTTATGGAAGCAGGTATTCAGAGATTTATGAGCGAAGATTGGGAAGAAGAACTGCAGAAATACCTCACCATGGGGCTTTATCAGCCTGCCCTGGATATGATTGAGGAAATACTGCAGAAGGACAAAAACAATAAGAAGGCCAAGACCTATAAGGCGTACATTCTCCGCTCCCTGGAAAGAGATGATGAAGCCTTGGAAATAGTGGATTCTCTTTTGAAGGAGGGTGAGGATGAGGATCTCCTCCTGCTGAAGGGAATGATTCTCTACGATAACGAGAAATATAAAGAGGCAGCGAAGTATTTCAGGCGGGTTACAGAGATAAATCCAGAAAACATAGACGCGTGGTACAACCTCGCCTCCTGCTACGACGCCCTGGAGGAATATCCCATCTCAGAGAAATATTACAGAAAGCTGGTGGAGATAAACCCGGAGGATGCAGAGGCCTGGAATAATCTATCGGTAACGCTCCTTTTCCAGGATAAGTACGAGGAGGCCCTTAAAGCTGCGGAAAAGGCAATAGAGATTGAGGAAGATTATGACAATGCATGGTATAATAAGGGTCTCGCTTTGCATTATTTGGAGCGGTATAAAGAAGCAATAAAAGCCTTTGACCGCTGCATAAAGATATCAGATGACCCTGATGCATGGTACGCCAAGGGAATATCTTACCTACTCATGGGAAAGAAGGAGGAAGCCCGGAAATATCTCAGGGAGGCTCTGAAGAGAAATCCCGAGGATGAGGAAATTCGTGAAGCTCTCGAGAGTATAGAAAATGAATAAAAAACTGCATGAGATCATACTATTTATCAAATTCAGCCTAGTGGGTGTGCTGGGAATGGGCACCAGCACCCTAGTATTTTTCCTTATGACATATAGGATACCAAATCAGGCATCCTTCACCCAATATATAATCCCATATCTCTCATCGGTGGAAGCTGGTATCCTGGTTACCTTCTTTCCCAATGATATCTGGGTTTTCAGGGAGGAAAAGAGCAAGCTCACTCTGCTTCAAAGATTCTTTGCCTATCATGGTGCTCTATTTAGCGGTTTTCTCGTGCAAACGGGGGTTTTCATATTTCTGCTCCTCATATCCGCAGGGGATAGATTTGCCTATTTCGCCGGAATGGGCGCTGCAGCTCTGTGGAATTATGTTGTAAGTAGGAAAGCTGTATTTGCATAGGTGAGTAAAATGAGAATCGCTATATTTGGAGCAGGTGCCCTGGGAAGCGTGCTGGGTGCAATTCTTTCTCATAAAAATGAGGTGCTCTTAATAACCAGGGGCGAGCATCTCAGGGCAATAAGAGAAAAAGGCTTAGAAGTTCAGGGATTCACCCAGGGGCATTTCTACTTAGAGGCTGAAGAGTATTATCCTGGAGGATATGATCTCATAATTCTAACAGTGAAGGCTTATCAAACGGAGGAAGCTGCCAACGAAATAAGGAAGGAATACGGAGGGGAGCCCATAATAACATTTCAGAATGGGGTTGGAATTGTGGAATCGCTTCAGGGATTTGATGTTATTCCGGGAGTTACGACCCACGGTGCCACGCTTTTGTCTCCGGGGGTAGTTAAGCATGCGGGCCTTGGAGACACATACATCGGGGAGAGGGACGGGCATTTAAGCCAAAGGGTGATCGATATCGCTCAGAATTTTTCAGAAAACGGATTGAAATGCGAAGTTGTGAATGATATAATGGAGCGCAGATGGATTAAAGCTGCAATAAACGCGGTTATAAATCCTCTAACTGCTATTTTAAGAGTTAAGAATGGTTCCCTCAAATCCCCGCATCTCAAAGAAATAGTGAGATGCATTGCCGAAGAATGCTCCGAAACTCTAGCAATGCAAGGCATTCATGCGGACATATATTCTCTGGCCCTGGAGGTAATTGAAAAAACACGTGAGAATAAATCGAGCATGCTGCAGGACATTGAAAGGGGAAGGAGGACGGAGATAGATTACATAACAAAGCCTTTTATACGGGGAAAATGCAATTCTCTCCTCTATCATCTTGTAAAGTTCATGGAGGAGAGGGTGACGGAGGCTTCTCTTTAAATACCTAATCCTCTTTTGGTGAACTATGGAGATGGAACTCAGAGACAGGGACGGACTTGCGAGAATTTGCAGATTTGGAGACGTGGAAACCCCTGCGCTTATGCCAGTTATAAATCCAAACCTCATAGTTATATCTCCCCGGGAGATGAAGGAGAAATTTGGTGTGGAGGCAATAATAACCAATGCATACATTATCTGGAAAAATCACGATTTGAGGGAAAAAGCCCTGAAAGAGGGACTTCATAAAATGCTGGACTTCCCAGGGTTAATTATGACCGATAGCGGTACATTCCAATCCCATGTTTATGGGGATGTGGAAATCACAAATAGGGAAATTGTGGAATTTCAGAGAGATATTCATGCTGATATAGGCACAATCTTAGATGTATTCACAGAGCCCGATTTCTCCCAGGAAGAGGTAAAAGCAGCTATAGAGGAGACGGCCCGCAGGGGAAAGGAAGCAAAGAGATATCGGGGTGATATGCTTCTTGCCGGCCCTGTTCAAGGCTCTATTTATCCACATCTGAGGGAATACGCTGCACGGAAGATGAATGCCCTGGACTTTGACTATTATCCCATCGGTGGTGTTGTGCCTTTAATGGAAAATTACAGGTATGCAGAGGTCGTTGAGTCCATAATACACGCGAAGATGCATCTCAATCCATCGAAGCCCGTGCATCTGTTTGGTGGAGGGCATCCTATGTTCTTTCCTCTCGCGGTTCTGGTAGGCGTGGATTTTTTCGATTCCGCTGCCTATGTGAAATATGCCCGGGACAACAGGTTGCTATTTCCCCACGGAACCCGAAAACTGGAGGAGCTGAAATATCCGCCTTATTACTCCCCTATCCTGGAGAAATACGAGCTGGAAGAAATAAAGGAAATGGAAGATGAAGAAAGGGTGCGTGTGCTTGCAGAGCACAATCTCTACATTTCCCTCGAGGAAATCCGGAGGATAAAGCAGGCAATACACGAAGAAGCACTATGGGAGTATGTGGAATCCAGAGCCAGGGAACATCCGCAACTTCTACGCGCCTATCGCAAAATTCTGGAATATGGAAAATGGCTCGAGAGATTTGAGGGCATCAGCAAGAAGAGCGGTTTCTTTTATACGGGTAGAGAAAGCCTCAAAAGACCTATTGTGCTCCGATTAAAAAAGAGGCTTAGAAGATTTAAATCCCAGGGTCCGGTAATATCGGTGCCAAGACCCTGGAGCAGGAATCTGGAAAGATTGCCCAAGGGTGCTAGAGTAAGGACTCCATTCGGGCTTATTCCCCTTGAGCTTGAAGACATTTATCCTGTGCAGCAATCCGAGTTTCCTTGGGAAGAGAGCTTGGAGCTGCCCGAAAAATTTGAGGAAATTGCCCCAGAGGAGTTCGATTTAAAGAAAATAAGATCTATCGCGGATTACCAGTTTGGCAAAGGTGCTGGTGCCGCTTTATTCACAGGAGATATCAAGATAATAAAATCAAAGAACACAGGAAAGATAAGAAATGTCATTGTGGATGGAGAGCATGTTGCCTCACTCCGTGCTGAGGATGGCTTTTTCACCCTTCGAATCCAAGGGGCATATAGATTGCATAGGAAGTTCAAATTTCCCAGGCTTAGGGTGGTGGTGAATGATGATTCCGCGCAGTTCAACAAGCAGGGAAGGAATGTGTTTGCAAAGTTCGTAGTTGAGATGGATGCAAATCTGAGACCCGGTGACGAGGTGCTGGTGGTAAATGAAAAAGATGAGCTTGTTGCCGTTGGAAGAACCTTGATGAACAGGGAGGAGTGCCTGAACTTTCAGAAGGGCATGTGCGTGAAGGTTCGCGAAGGTGTAGATAGGCCAAAATCTTCTCTTGTGTGAATGGAGCGGCGGTGATTATCAGAGAAAAGATTTGAAGCGATTAATTTTTATAAACACCACGAAATTTTCATTTGTGGCAACCATTCGCGAAATAAAGGAAGATTTCTTTTACCTCTACGTAATCGAGATAGCCTTTATGATAGCCCTAATTTTCAATAATGTTTATCTTCGCAATTATATTTTTGCGTTTCGTTATTTTCTCATTTTCCTGGGAGTATTTATTCTGGAGGATAAGGTGTATCGAGCACTGATGATCGCCAAGGCAAGATCATTAAAGGATAAATTCCTGCTTATGGAGGACTATAAAAGCAGAGGAAAGGCTTCTCTTACTATAGCTCTTGTGATACTCATTTTCTCCTCAAGCTGGGGAATAATCTCTTTTCTCTCGGGGTTCTGGGAAAATAGCGTAAAGTTTTCTGCAGAGCTAACTTACATTATGCCATGGTATATCGGCATCTATGTGGGTTGGCTCACATATCTTTCCTATCTTAAAGGCCATTATCGCAGAATAATTTTGAGACTCCTCAAGAAGGGAGAGGAGAAACTGAAGATTTATCACCTTATGCTTATTCATAGTGGTGGAGGCATAATAGCCCTTATCTCCCTTCGTCCTCTGGGAGAGAAAGAGCGGGAGAAACTCAAAAAAGAGATTATCGCTCACACTCAAGATTTTCACTGGAACGGAATGAAGGTTGCCATCGAGGAGGAAAAGGGGCTCAAGCTCGCACTGGTATATCAGGGCAAGATAACCCAGAGGCTAAGAGTAAAGATGAAGGATACCCTGAGAAAAATTTTGATAGCTCATCCTTCCGTGAAGGATGGAAAGGTAGATGTGGAGGAGGCCTACGATATCGAAAACACCATGCGAAGAAATATTCTGAGGTAAAGATAAATAGGGGCAATACATGAGGTGCGTCATGAAAGTTGGAGAGAACCCACCCGAAGATGTTTATGTATTCATAGAAGTTCCCAAGGGTAGCAACATTAAATGCGAATATGACTTCGAGATGAATGTAATAAAGGTAGACAGGGTTCTTCATACTGCCTCATTCTATCCCTTTAACTATGGATTCATACCCAATACCCAGGAGGAGGATGGAGACCCCATAGATTGTCTGGTAATATCCTATGATTCCTTTCCCCACGGTGTTGTAGTTCGTGCGATTCCTGTAGGTATGCTTGTGACCGAAGATGAGCATGGTGTGGATCGCAAGATTATAGCAGTGCCTCATCCGGAAGTGGATCCCAGGGGAGAGGATGTGAAGGACATAGATGATATATCGCAGGGCATACTTCAGCAGATTCGACATTTTTTCGAGCACTACAAGGAGCTGGAGAAAAACAAGTGGGTCAGAATAATCGGGTTCCAAAATGCTCAGGAAGCGAAAAAGGCCATAAAGAAGGCTATGGAGCGTTTTGAAAATGGAAGTAGAGATAAAAGCGAGAATTGATAATCCTGCTGAGATAGAAAAACGTCTCAAAAAGCTTGGTGCGATATTTCAGGGTGAGGAGGAAGAGGTGGATATCTATTTTTCACACCCTTCCCGGGATTTCAAAGTTACCGATGAGGCGCTGCGAATAAGAAATGGCAAGATACTTACCTACAAAGGCCCCAAGGTCGATAGTGATACAAAATCTAGGGAGGAGATAGAGGTAGAGGTGGACAGCGGAGAGCGCATGGAAGCTCTTCTTATCAGACTTGGATTCAGGCCGGTAGCTAAGGTCACCAAGATAAGAAGGAAATATTTGGTGGGTGATGTTCACGTCTCCCTGGATCACCTGGCTGAGCTCGGAGATTTTGTGGAGATTGAATGCATTGGAGAGTATGAAAAATCCAGGCATAAGGTTCTTCAAATGGCCAGAGTTTTAGGACTTTCCAGATTCATAAGAGAATCTTACCTTGAGTTGTTACTAAAAAAAAAGGAGAGTTAAGGACCCGGAACTATCAGGCTTTTATCCAGCTTATTCTCATTGGCCAATAGAAACTCGTCACTCATCTGAAGGCACTTGCGCGGACAGATATCCACACACTGGGCGCAGAACACGCATCTTGAGACATAAATCTTTATTTTAAGAGGCGCAGCCAGGGTAGCCCCTTCCTTGCAGTGCATAATTATCCATTTCTTATCTCTGACGATCTCTATGGCCTTGGAGGGACAGACCTGAGCGCATAATCCGCAGCCAACGCAGGAATCTATGTCATATTTTATCTTTCCTCGAAAATCGGGGGGTGTGGGCACAGGAGGCACAAGTTTTGCTTTGCCACTCTGAACCCTTCTAAGGAAATGATGAACATTTTTCGGTGCGTATTTTGCCGGGAATTTATTTGTCTTAGGTTTCTTGAAGAGCAGTTTCCAGACCTCATTCATCATCATTTTCATCACCTCATAACAGGACGTCCAGGGCTATGAGAAGCAGGGCAATCAACGCAGCCAGCGTGAGATATCCCCAGTATACCCTGACCACCTGGTCCACCTTAAACCTTGCAACCGAGACGCGGATGAAGGTCATGGCGAAGAATATCACAATCTCTATTTTGAAGAGATAGAAGAGGAAATCCACAGTTTGCCAGGCGATTGTTGGCAGGGAAATATGAGAAGCCAGGTATGTTGAAAGATTATACGGGAAAAAGAGCGCTACGATAAGTGATGCCATAACCACCGTTTTAACCGCATCTGCGAGATAGAACAGACCTAGATTCTTTCCCGAATACTCCACAAAGAGTCCTTCTGCAATCTCTGTTTCGGCCTCTGCTATATCGAAGGGCACCTTGGTTATCTCTCCAGTTGTGACGAGAAGCATCACAACCAGCAGAATTGCGGCACCTATTATGCCAAAGGGTCCCATTATATTCCACACGGGATATCTGGCAAAGGTGCTCAGTGAAAAGGCCACGCTCCCGGGATGCAGGGTGCTTATTTTCCATCCCAGTGCAATCACTGTGGTAGCAAGAGGAAACTCGTAGGACATCATAAGTACCATCTCTCTTTGCGCACCAACCGTGGCAAAGGGTGAACCGGATGCAAAACCACCTGCCACCATGGCCAGGGATGGAATTGTGAGGAGATAGAGGATGAGTATCACATCCCCGTATCCACCCAGCACGGGAGGAATGGAACCTAGAGGAATATAGAGAAGAACGGCAATTGTGGATGCGAGGCATATAATCGGTGCGGAATTGTATAGCCAGGTAACCGCGTTTCTCGGGACTATGTTCTCCTTGCAGAACAGTTTTTTCACATCTCTGAATGGCTGTATAATTGGGGGGCCGATCCTCCACTGCATATGCGCCGCCAACTTTCTATCTATACCCTTTGTTAGAAGTCCGAAGAGTATGCCAAATGCACCCACAAGAATAGTGCCGATGATTATTTCAATCAGATGAATTAAATTATCTACCATTGCGCATCAACCTCCTGGTTTTACGAACGCTCAGTTCATGCATATACTCCTTTGTGATCTCAAACTCCTTCTTTTTATCCGTATCCACGACAGTTACACGATTCAGACAGGACATACATGGATCTGTACTCGCTGCAACTATGGGCACATCCGCTATCTGTCCTCCAAGAAGCATGGGGATCCAGGGCAGCACATTGTTGTATGTGGGTGCTCTTATTTTCCATGAGAGGAAAGGCTCTTCTCCCGCTTTGAGACGAACATAGTGTATATCCTCTCCCCGTGGCGCCTCTACCCTGCCTATTCCTTCACCCTCAGCCTTCTTAAGCCTTATTTTCAGTTTTACAAGATTTTTTTCTGCCAGAAGGGGACCCGAGGGCATGTTATCCAGAACCCAGTTTATTATATCCACACTTTGCTTAACTTCTAGAAGCCTGACAATTATACGATCGAAAACATCGCCATGCACTTCGCCATTATACACATCTGGGGTAATCGCTTTGACACCATAATCTCCATAGGCCGCATAGGGAAAATCCTGACGAACATCCTTGGGCACTCCAGAAGCCCTCGCAGTTGGACCCACTGCACAGAGTTTCAGGGCATCTTCCTTGGTAAGTATTCCCACATCCCTGGTTCTCATCTTAATTGTTGGGTCATGGAGATAAATTTCCTCGATTTTTTTGAAATTCTCCAAATAGAACTTCATACCTTCCTTTATCTTCTTTGCACCTTCTTCTTTTATGTCTCTTCTAACACCACCTATCATCATTATTGCCTTGGTAACACGATTTCCGGTAAGATATTCTATAAGATCCATCACGTTCTCCCTGAGAGCCCAGGTGTAATGAAATACCGTGTCGAAGCCTATTTCATGTGCAGCCACTCCTGCCCATAGGAGATGGGAATGAATCCTTTCTAACTCGGCCATGATTGTGCGTATATACTCTGCTCTTTCAGGCACTTCTATTTCTGCAGCCTTCTCTATGGCCTGTACCATACAAAGAGGATGGCATATGTTGCATATTCCGCACACTCTCTCAGCAAGGTATATGCTTTGAATCGCGTTATTTCTATTCATTCCTATCCATTCTATACCTCGATGAACTTGGGAGCAGAAAACATCCACCCCTACGATTCTCTCTCCTGAAACTTCAAGCTTTAGTGTGATGGGCTCGTGAATCGCCGGATGCAGGGGTCCTATGGGAATAGTGTACGATTCATTCATTCTCCTCACCCTCCTTCCACGTCTCATATAACTTATTGAGCATCTCTTTGGGGAACGTCTCATCCCGACGCCATGGATATTTTCCTTCGGGCCAGTTCTCCGGTAGGAAGAAGTGCCTAGTATCCTTCAAACCTATGAAATCCACACCTACCATCTCGTGGATCTCTCTCTCAGAAATCAGTGCTCCAGGAATTAAATCGGTAATGCTCTCAATTTTTAAGTCTTTCTTTGGGAGCTTTACTCCTAGGGATATCATCTTTTCTCCGTTGAATTCCCCATATCCTACAGAGAAATGGTAAAGCAGCTCGATTTCCTCTCCTAAATCTGTCGCAGATATCACAGAAAAATGAGGATACTTTTCGATATCAAATAGAAATTCTACGAATTTCCTGAAATCTTCTCTCTTTATCCTCACAAATATAGTCTCTTCCTTTATCTTCTTCACCCCGTGGGCCTTTTGCTGCAGTTTTATATCTGCTTCGAATCTCTCCTTAATTTTTTCAATTATATCCTGGGAGTTCATTTATTCTCACCCCTTAGCCTTTCAAGTTTCATCCACGCCTTAACCACACCATCAATTATGGCCTCGGGCCTGGGTGGGCAGCCTGGAACATACACGTCCACCGGTATTATTCGATCCACCGGGCCTACTAAGTCATAGGATTCGTGAAACACACCACCGCTTATTCCGCAGGAGCCAACCACTATAACGACCTTGGGATCCGGCACCTGCTCGTAGAATCTTTTGAGTTTATCTACCATCTCCCTGGATACCGGACCCGTTACGAGGAGCGCATCAGCATGGCGGGGAGAACCAACGAGCTTTATTCCGAATCGCTCCACGTCGTATCTTGGAGTAAGAGCGGCAAGAATTTCTATATCGCAACCGTTGCAGGAGCCGGTATTTACATGGAAAACCCACAGAGATTTGTCAAAGCTTCTGTTTGGCCTGGCTTTTTTATCGCTCATCATGAACCACCCCACAGCAGATATAGAAGGAGCATCAGGGCGAGAATTCCAATATACCAGCCCACATAGTCATTGATTATCCCTGTGTGTATCTTTCTCAGGAAGGAATAATAGCCCTTAAGAGCCCTAGTAAATCCCCAGTATATGTTGCCAGCCCTAACATGTATGGCTTCCTTGGATTCCGGACCGTAGCCTGAAAGGAACGGGTCTGTCTGCATTGTTCCTCTTTTGTAGCTTTCCTCACCTCTCTTCCAGATGAGATATGCGAGAAGAAGAAGGATAAGGAATACCAGAAGCCACAGGATAGGATTCCAAAACCCGGAGGGGGTGGTGAAGTTACCCAACGGGTTCATCACGCACCACCTCCGAGCACCCGGGCAATATAGCCCAGCGGGTTAGCCAGGGCCTTGGCTGCGGGGGCAACGAGGTAATTCAGCGCGATGTTGGGGAACAAACCAAAGAGTATTATGAAGAAGGTCAGAATAGCCATTCCTATAAGCATAGATTTCGGCACCTCCTTCACATCGTGTATCTTTGGACCCATGAAGGCGGAATGGAAAACCTTCACAAATGAGGCAAGGGTAAGGATGCTAACTATCATTGCAAGAATTGAGAGTACTGGATTAAACTGATACACCGATTCATATATCAGTAGCTTAGACGCGAATCCGTTGAAGGGCGGAATTCCTGCGATGGACAAAGCGCCGATCATAAAGAATATGGTGGTATATTTCATGGTATGTGCCAATCCGCCCATTTTATTGAGGTCTGAGGTGCCCACTCTATAAATCACTGCACCGGCAGTGAGGAATAGAAGACCTTTGTACATGGCATGATTTATTATGTGGAATATCCCCCCCTCCATGGCTGCCAGTCCATACTGATTGAACGCTGCTGTGCCAAGGGTTGCAAGACCTACACCTACACCCAGAAGCATGTAGCCCGTTTGTGATATTGCGTGGTACGCCATAAGTCTCTTTATATCGTGTTGAATAAGGGCCATGGTGACACCCACAAACATGCTCAGAACTCCCAGCATTATTATGAACCATCCCAATGTGGCCGTATTGGCCGCTAGTCCGAATACTGTGAAGGATACCCGGAACAAACCATACAAAGATGCCTGAGAAGCGGTTACAAGCATGGCGCTTATGGCTCCAGGAGCCTTGCCGTATCCATCAGGGACCCAGTAATGCATAGGTATGGCTCCAGCCTTCATTCCAAGGGTTACAGTAAATAGGGCCATCACAATCTTATCCAGGTCCGTGAATTTCATGCGAGAGGCTATCATGGCCATGTTTAGTGCGTCGTATTCCCCGTAAAGTATGCCTATTCCAAATAGAAAAGCTAAGGCGCCTATGGAGCTTATAATCGCATATTTGAAGGCTGCTTCAACAGCAAGACCCTTATCTATCCTATAGGATACTAGGGCCGCCGAGGCCAGAGAATTAATCTCTAGAAATACGAAGAAATTGAAAAGGTCTCCTGTAAGAACCATGCCCAGCATGCCCACGAGCATGAGAAGGAGAAGCGCGTAATACTTCTCCTGGGCAGATTGCTGAGCTTCGCAGGAGATGGAATATATCCCACCTGCTAAAGCCACGGTGGAAGCTACAAAGGCCATAAAGCTGCTAAATGCATCCACGGTGAATATTATCCTGATGGGTATTCCTCCCGAATCTGGAGGCACCGCCATATTATAGGGGTTTGCACCCATTACATAAACCATAGGCTTCCCCGAGATATACACTGTGTGAAGAATTATTATTGCGATTATCTCGGTAAGTGTGAGAGAAGCAATTATCCATATGTACATGGCTTTTCTGCTGAACCTGCCTATGAGCGGCGTTCCAAAAGCTGCCAGAAGCGGCACTATGATAATCAGCGCGGGGGAATGGTTAACTAAGTATTCCCAGCTCATTCTCTCAACCTCCTTACCTTTCTCGCATCTAATGTTCCATAATTTCGGTAAATTACAACACAGAAGGAGAGAAGCATTGCCGTAGTGGCCACCCCTATCACTATGGATGTCAGGGTTAATGCCTGAGGTGTAGGAAGAACCATATGGGTGCTCGGTGCACTGGTATATATGGGTGCTATTCCTCCATTTCGATAGCCTAGGGAGACTAGGAAGAGATTTACTCCGCTCTCCACTAGGCTCAGGCCAATAACTATCTTTATGAGGTTTCTCTTGTAAAGCATGGCATAGAGCCCCAAGCCAATCACAATGACAACCGTGATGAAGGGAAGGTTAAACAGCATTCATTTCACCTCCTTGGCATAGTGCAGAAAATACATGATAATCACGCCCAGACCGCCCAGCACCTCTATTCCCACAGCAAGATTCATAATAGGCAGGGTGCCAGCGGTGTTTATATATCCCGGGTTAATCCCATAGTGCACTACCCTTCCAAACAGAAGTCCCGAGTTTGCTAGCCAGTTGTAGAAGAAGGATACCCCTATCCCAGAAATACCTGTTATTATGAAAGCCAGCAACCCAATGCTCTCCGCCGTTGTGAGCATGCTTTTCTTTACCCATCCCTTTATATTCTCAAACTTATAAGCGACTACGATAAGTGCAATTCCTGTGGCTATTACTGCACCTCCCTGAAATCCGCCTCCCGGGGTGAGATGCCCATGGGCAACTATGTAAAAGCCGAAAATGAGTATAAGGGTATAGAGAAAACTTGCCTGAGTCCTTACTATCTTACTCATCATTTTCTATCCCTCCTGAGTAGTCTTAGGGCTACACCTGTGCCAAGTACCGCGGTAAATAGCACACTTGCCTCACCTAAAGTATCAAAACCTCTGTAATCGAAGACTATGCTCGTAACGATATTATTCGCACCCGTCTGATTCTGTCCGTTATGGATGAAGTAGTCGTCCATATCCGAGTATTTAGGCTCTCCAAACACAAGATGTTCCCCGGTAGCTGCTCCAAAATCTCCCGGATTGATGGCTACATAGAGGAGAGATGCAAAAACTATTAAGAGGGATATGGCAAGTAGTGCGTTTCTCATTCTTCCACCTCCCATCGAGATGTACTCCTTATGGCCAGGATAAATATGGCTGTGGTTAATCCGGCACCTATACCAGCTTCTGCTATAGCCACATCTGGAGCCTGAAGAATGTAGAACTCCAGAGAGAGTAGAAAGCTAAATATTCCCAGCGCAATCACACAGTTCAAGAGGTCCTTAAACTTGATAGCCAGATACGCCGATACCATGAGCGCTATGAGCAAAAGAAGCTGTAAGAGGGCTGCGAAGATCATTTCTTCACCTCCGCAAGCTTATCCACTACAGCCTGCTCGGGCATCACTCCACTGCGATGGGCTGCCCTTGCTATGGCATGAGCCCCCACGGGATTTGTCAAAATTAACGCTGCTATTGCTACTATGGTATGCAGAGATAGCGTGAGATTTGCGGAATTGCCAGTGAGATATAGCTGCGAGAACCCATAGGTCACCACGGCTAGAGAGGTGAATATGGAGCCGAAGGTTGTCGCTTTTGTCGCCGCATGCAATCTCGTGTATACATCGGGAAAACGAAGGAGCCCTATGGTGCCAAGACCATTGAAGATCAATCCAATGATCAGGAAGATCCAGATAAGGTAATCGGTCCACATTCATATCCCCCCTTCAAGATACTTCGCGATATACAATGTGGCCACGAAGGATAGAAGTGCATAAACGATGGCAACGTCCACAAAGATTATTTGCTTATAGGCTACACTCAGCACAATCATTATAGCCACCATTAGTGTGTTTATGGTATCCAGGGCTACAACTCTATCCGGAAGCGTTGGTCCAGCCACCGCCCTTACAGTGGAGAGGATAATCCAGATAATGAGTATGAAAGCTGCAAGGAACCATACCTCTATCATTCGGCAACCCTCCTAGCCCATTCAGGGAAGTTGCCGCAAACGTATTTGCAATCTGCAAATTCTTTCTTTTCCTGCCCCTTCTTCACGTTTATCCAGTGCACGTAGAGGTAATTGTTCTCCTCATCCACATCCACGCTCAGAGTGCCTGGAGTAAGGGTTATTGAGTTGGCAAGGAACGTTATGCCGAAATCCGTTTTCAATTTTGGATCAATCTTCACAATTCCAGGTCTTATCTTTCCGGTTATCACGCGATAAGCCACGTCTAGATTTGCCTTGGCCATGGCTAGAAAGAACGGCCCAAAGCCATAAACAATGAATTTTAGCCATCGAAGAGGATTAAGCATTCTATAATTACGGGATCTGCAAAGATAATTGCGCGAAATTGCTCCTACAATCACGCTAAGAAATATACCCATAACGAATTCTCCAGGTGACCAGAAGTAGAGAAACTCCCCGCTGCCCGCAGTTAAGACGAGATATATCACGAATGCATCCAGAGTCGCGATTATAAACGGTAACATATCATCACCAATTAGGAGAATTTCATACAAGCATATATGTTTTTCGTTTTAAAATGAAAAATATCGTTATAAAATAACGAAAATCGTCATGACATTAGATGCCCACCCACTCGCAGGGCTTATAGGCACTTGCCACCACATGCGTTACCGAAGAAATTATTCCCTCCATTCCCAGTTTATTGTCCACAAAATCCTGAAGCTCCTGCATGCTCAGGAATAAACACTCACAGAGGAGATCATAGTCTCCGAGAATTCGGTAAAGAGTAATAAGCCTGTTCTCCTCCTTCAATTTGTTTGCCACCTCATCTATGTGTTTTCTATCTACCTTGAGATAGATAAATGCCTTAACGCTGTTCTCCACCCCATAGCAATTGATTAGAGCAGCATAGCCTCTTATTATGCCCTTCTCTTCCATAATTTTAATTCTCCGCCTAACAGTGGCCTCGCTTATGCCCAGCATTTTGGCTAGCTCGAGATTCGATATTCTCGCATTTTCCCTCAGGGCGCAGAGTATCGCGAGATCTAAATCATCTACCGGTCTGAGAGTCTTGTCAAGCAGTTTCCATCTCTCAATAAGACTGCATTTTGGAGCTCCCATCATTATCACCTTTCGTATGTAGAATAACGATTTTCGTATTTAAATTTATCGTTTCAATCAATATCGAGACCTTTTTTTTCAACTATTCTTACTCCCCCAGGGGGTAAAATTCTTAGGGCCTCTTCTACACTTATCCCAAAGGCCCTCGCAATTTTTTTGGCGAAATCATTTTTGCTCAGATCCCCTGGCTCTATAACTATGTATTTCAAAGCTCTGGAGATCACGGAATCCACTGCACCGCACATCACAAGCTTGGTTCCCTGGTACTCTATTTCGCCCACGGCAAGACGAAGGGGAACATGATGCACGTAGTTTCTCTTCCCATGCACCACCCATGCCCCACGAGCCACATACTCTCCACTCTCTCCCATTTTGCTTACCTGAGAGGGATATACCCAGTAGGCCGCCATATTGCCGAATCCCGCGTTCCAAGCCTTGGACATGCTAACGGCAAACTGAGCTGCCTCCCATATGCTTTTCTCTCCGATTTCTCGTCCTTCTGATTTAATAACCACGCTGGGTGCACCGTGCAGATCCGCATGCATATAGAGATCCTTGTTCCCAAGGTGCTTTTTCACTACCTCTTCATTGGTTTTAACATCTCTTCCTGCGATCACTATTATTCCTTCAGAGGTTATGAACCAGCGGTATTTCTCAAACCAGAACCTGCGTCTTTTAGAAATCTTCTTTCTCTCCTCCCTCTTCTCCCTCTTTTTGAGCTCCTCTATCTTCATCTCACTTTTCTTTATGGCCTCCAAGGCGCCTTTAACCTTCTCTCTCATCTTCTTTGCTCTCTCATAATAATCCGAGGCGTTCTCTCCCACACTCTTCTCCACATCTAACGAGATTTCCTTACCTTCCAGCGATATCCTGAGCTTCTTATTTTTTCTATCGTAATCTATTTCGCCCTTCTTCGCCTTGTCCAGAAGTGTCTGGACATCGGTGAAATGAGCGTAGATAAGATCTCCAATTCTCCGGGCCCTCTCCTCCTCTTTTCTGAATTCCTCCACGAGCTTTTTCTGCTCTTCAATCATCCTCCTTAGCTTGGCAAGTTCGGGGCTCTCTTTCTCAATCCCTTTTTTATTATACTCTTTTAGAGCTTCGTTGAACGTGGAAAAAACTTTCTTTGGCTCCCTATCTTTAAGAGGAAAGGGGGAAAAGAAATCCTCGTAAATATATCCTCCCTGAAACACGAAGAGCTCCACGATGGCTCTCCTCACTCTTTCACACTCCTCCTTGCTCAATTTTCTCTTGCTCTTCTCCACATTGGCTCTTTTGCATACTTCCTCTGCATATTTTCCCAGATTAAATTCCAGGGCAAGGGTCCTCACGAGGTCTCTGGAGCTTTCGCGGATCACTCTGCATACATCTTCCTCCAGTGGATTATGGGGCTGCGGTGGTGGCACATATTCCTCTCCTCTCATCAGAGTGCGATGTCTCCACTCCCTCTCCCGATACGCCCTTTCAATTATCCCGTCCTTAACAACGATAACATTACCATCCGAAAATAGCTCAAAAATTAAGGTGTATCCATCATCTACCTCAAACTTAACTATGCGATCAAAATTTAGTTGCTCAAATCGCGCTATTCTCTTGCCTCCAAATCTTTTTCGTAGGAACATCACGAACATGCTCGGCTCTAACGGCGTCTCTCTCTCATCGAAATATATCCAGCCCCCCAAGTTGATGTAAAGGGATCTCGTCTCCTCTTTATAGATTTTGAGAAGAAAGGAATTCTCATCGAGCTGATAAATTTTCTTTATAAATCCTCCCTCAATTTTATCCCTGTTCTCCTTAAGCCAGGCGTAAATATCCAAAGAGAGCATGGAATCTTTCATCTCGCTGCTTCCATGCGCATCCCCAATATATCCTTTTTTCTTTACCTAAAATTAACTAAGAGATGCGCTCTCTCTGAGATGCGAGAACCTTTCCTTGAGCCTTTTGAGCGCGTAACCTAGGGTATCCTTCGCACTTAAACTTCCATCGGTTTCAAACTGGAATATGAACCAGGAATCATCCTCCACAATCTCAGGATTTTCAAAGGAGAGGATCTCAGCCAGGGCCTTGCAGTTTGTATCATCTGTGAAAACTATCTCCTCATCGTCCTCATACAGCACATTTTTGGGGCAGGCTTCCTTGACCTTTTCCCAGAGCTCGCTCTCCTTCTTCTTCACCTTTATCTCCCTGTGGTACTTGTAGGCCACACCGCTGGTAACCTGCCATTTGGCATGCTGCTTCCCCGTGCCAAGAATGGCCTCAGCCTCCAGGAGAATTGCCTGATTTTCCTTCAGCTTCACTATGGGGATCAGGGGATCCACAGGCTTGAATTTCTCATCCCCTACAGGAATCAGATCTCCAGAATACACCGTAGCAGGACCATGCTTGTTGAGGGTATATGTCACCGTGCAGAGCGGACAACCCTCATCCGGGGGATGATCGCACTCATCCCGGAACTTCATATTCAAATCCGTGGGCAGGGGTATGAGCCCGAGGCGATGTGCTATAATCTCATCGAAAAGCGGAGTGGAAGAATCGTAAACATGGCCCTCCATATCCCTGATCTGTCCGTGATGGAAAATCACCTTGTGGATGGCAAGCTTTGGAATATCGTTGATCAAAGTCCTTCTCAGAGCATTCGCTATAGCCGGGGTTATCCCCTTTATTTCAAATCTAATGTATCTGTCTTCAAGCTCCAGAATCTTTAATTCCATTTAGACTCTCCTCCCCCTCTTGCCTCCGGGCTTTCTGGTGGTATCGTGGGGTATAGGCGTAACATCCTCAATGCGCAGGATCCTCATACCTGCTCGGGCCAGCGCTCTTATTGCTGCCTGCGCACCTGGACCGGGACTCAAGCTCCTGTTGCCACCAGGGGCACGAACCTTCACAATTATGTCCTGTATCTCCTTATCCTTGAGCTGCTCGGCCACCATCTCAGCGGCCTTCATTGCCGCATAAGGTGATGCTTCCTCCCTATCAGCCTTGACAACCATACCACCGGAGGCCTTGGCAAAGGTTTCCGCACCAGTTATATCCGTAGCCGTGATTATGGTATCATTATGTGAGGAGTAAATATGCACCACACTGACTTTCAGGGCCATTTTCATTCACCTCCTCCTTCTTGGGCAACCTGTGGGGCAGCTTCCTCGGCTCCCTCTACAACCTGCGGTCGCATGGGATGCATCTCGTTGGCCAGAGGAGAGTGCTCATAATAATCTATGGCATTTTCCTCGTCTCTCCTCACAAGATAGCCTGGAATGGTAACTCTCCTCCCATTTATTGCAATGTGACCATGAACTATGAACTGCCGGGCCTGTCTGGGAGTTCTTGCCAGGCCCTTAAGATAAACCACAGTCTGAAGTCTCCTCCTCAGAATATCCTCCACTGTTAGTGAGAGAATGGCATCCAGTGTGGCATTGCTTTCCTCAAGAATTCCAAGCCTTATAAGCTTGGTGAAGAGCTGCTTCTGTTGTTTTTCCGCCTGGGGATCTCCATACCTTAACCTTGCCTGCAGATTCCTTGCCTGACCTCGGAAGTTGCGCAGAATCGATTTGGCTTTCCAGATCTCTCTCTTATTTTTCAATCCATATTTCTTCTTCAGCTCCCACTCTTCCTTTATTCTCTCTGCTTCCCAGGGATGTCGTGGCGTCTCGTATGTTTTCCTATGAAAACGGGGGTCACCCATTTGCTCACCTCTTTCTCCTAACTACTCCGACAGCGAGTCCTCTTCTTCCATTGGAGCGAGTTCTCTGCCCTCTGACGGGCAGCCCCTTCTCATGCCTTATACCGCGGTAGCATTTGATTCTCCTGAGCCTATTAATATCATCCTGCTTCTGCAAATCCAAGTCTGTGGAGAGAATATGATTATCCTCACCGGTGAAGAAATCCTTGCGGTGATTTCTCATCCAGGAAGGAAGTATCTCTTCTAAATCTTCCTCAATAACCTTCCTTATCTTTTCAATATCCTCATCACTCAAGTTTCCTATTTTCTCCCGGGGATTCACCCCCATTCTCTTAACTATGCCCTCCGCTACCCTATAACCTATACCCTTTATGCCCTGTATGGCATATATCACGGGCCTATTTCCGTCAAGATCCGTATCCGCAATCCTAACGATATACTTGAACTCCGCCATATTCATCGCCTTCTATGCTTTTATATGCTAAGGCTCCCTAAACACATTCCCATATATATCAATTTTCCTCAATGGGAACCACCAGCGGGTTCCCATACGAGGGAGAACCGTAGGTTCTCCCCTCTCTACACCCCCCCTTTTCTTTATGGGGGTGTAGAGAGGGGGCGGAGCCCCCTTCGTATAAAAAATTTATAATACATCTTTTCCTTTTGGATTTGGTGAGGAGATGAATCTTGCGGTTATGGGCATGCAATTTGGCGATGAGGGCAAAGGGAAAATTGTGGATTATCTTGCGGAGCGTTTTGATATCATAGCCAGGTACTGTGGTGGAAGCAATGCAGGCCATACTGTTGTCTGGCATGGAAAGAAATTCAAGCTCCATCTTGTGCCCAGCGGTGTTTTGAGGGGCAAGATAGGGGTGTTAGGCAACGGGATGGTTATAGACTTAGAAGTTCTGAAGAAAGAGTTAGAAGAGCTGAAAGATGAGGGTATAGAGCCAAGAATCGTAATAAGTTCAAGAGCACATGTGGTTACACCACTCCATAGAGAGATGGATGCTCTGGAGGACAAGATAAGGAATATAGGCACCACAAAGAGGGGCATAGGCCCCACCTACGAGACTAAAGTTAAGAGGATAGGTATAAGAATCATAGATCTTTTCAATAGAGAGGAGCTCAAGAAGAAACTGCGCTTAATTTCCAGATTCTGGAATATGGATGTGAGGGATGATGAGATAGAGAGAGTGAGCAGAATGCTTCATTCCCTTGCTATGGAATTCAGAAACTCTGTGGAAGATGTGGAGATTTGGCTTCAAAAAGCCATCTCCTCTGGAAAAAGCGTGCTTTTTGAAGGCGCACAGGGAGCTATGCTGGATGTGGATTTCGGCACCTATCCCTTTGTTACCTCCTCCAACACTAATTCCCTTGGAATATTTTCAGGATTGGGGCTACCTCCTAAATTGCTGGATAAGGTTATGGGAGTCTCCAAAGCATACACCACTAGAGTAGGCGAAGGTCCTTTTCCCACAGAGCTTAAGGGTAAAATGGCCGAGGAGCTACGAGAAAAGGGGCATGAGTATGGAGCAACGACTGGAAGACCTCGGAGAGTGGGCTGGCTCGATTTACCCATTTTGAGATATGCCACACTCCTCAATGGAATAGAGGAGGTAGCCCTCACAAAGGTGGATGTGCTGCAGGGGTTGAAGGAGATACCGGTGGCAGTCAAATACCGATGCGGAAATGAGATAAAGGAATACCCGCCGCCCCTTCTCAACAAATGTGAGCCAATATACGAATATCTCGACGGCTGGGATAGCCTTGAAGATGAGGCATTTAAAAGATATCTGGAGTTCATAGAGAAAAATGTGGGCGTAAAGATAAGAATTGTTTCTTACGGGGCGGAGAGAGAGGAGACCTTGGAGCTATAGTTCCATCTTTTCTATTTCCTCAATTTCTTTTCTTATTCCTGCCGATTTCTCTTCAAGCTCTTCCAAAGTCTTCTTTATTCTGAGAAGCACTTTTTTAGCCTCGGGCTTGGCCCTTGCTCCCGCGGGAGAAGCCTCCACCACCCCCTCCTGCTCTAGAAGACGAAGAGAATATCTTATTTTATGTTCCGGCATATTGAGTAGCTGTGAGAGCTTGATTATACCTACCGGCTGATTTAAAATTACCTGCTTGAGAACCTTTACATGCCTCTCCATCAGCTCCATTTCCGCCTCCAATTTGTATGTAATCACCAAATCACCCCTTTGACCTCTTAGTAATGTAAAGATTTGTCGAATATATACTTTTTGACACGGCAGATAGATGATGAAGGAGAGAAATATTTTTTTTCGATGCCTCCATATACCCCTATGCGTCTCTTCGGCACCAACGGGATACGGGGCAAGATAGGAAGAGAATTCACACCGGAGTTTCTGGCGAAGGTAGGACTTGCCATAGGCAGCTATTTGAAAAAGGAGAGTGTTGTGGTTTTGGGAATGGATACCCGCATAAGCGGGGATATGGTTAAAAGCGCTGTGGTATCTGGACTTCTTGCCTCAGGCATAAATGTGTGGGATATCGGCATAGCACCAACCCCCGCGATTCAGTTCTACACCAAGAATCATGGAGATTTTGGAATCGCCATAACAGCCAGTCACAACCCCCCAGAGTTCAACGGGGTAAAGGCTATTGCTGGTGATGGCACAGAACTGCCGCGGGAGGAAGAGGAGAAGATAGAGGAAATCTTCTTCTCCGGCAAGTTTAGAATCGTGACATGGAAAGAGGTGGGGGAATATCGCAGGATTGAAGGAGCAAGAGAGGAGTATTTAGATGCGATAATATCAAGGGTGGATGCGGAGAAAATAAGAAAAAGAGGTTTCACCGTGGTTGTAGACTGCGCCAACGGGGCTGCCAGTTTCACCACACCCTATCTTCTCGAAAAGCTGGGATGCAGAGTAATATCCCTTAACTGCCATCCCGACGGCACTTTCCCGGGGCATCCCAGCGAGCCGAAAGAAGAAAATCTTGGGGACTTGGTAGCTCTGGTTAAAGACAGCGGTGCGGATTTAGGAATTGCCCATGATGGAGATGCTGATCGTGCTATTTTTGTGGATGAAAGGGGAAGATTTATTCATGGAGATAAGAGCCTTGCGCTGGTGGCCAGAGAAGTGGTAAAGGAGCATGGAGGTGGTACCGTTGTTACGCCAGTAAGCACTTCACTGGCAGTTGAGGAGGTAGTCAAAACTGCGGGAGGAAATGTGGTCTATACCAAGGTGGGCGCGCCTATAGTTGCTCGAAAGATGATAGAGCTCGATGCTATTTTTGGTGGAGAAGAGAATGGAGGGCTCATATTTCCGGATATGCAGTTCTGCAGAGATGGTGGCATGGCCGTGGCAAAAATGCTGGAGATACTTGCAAAAACGGATAAGAGAATGAGCGAGCTTATAGATGAGCTTCCTTCCTACTACCAGAGGAAATTGAGTGTCAAATGTCCCGAGGAGAAGAAGGAAAGAGTTCTCTCCTTGCTAAAGAAAAAACTCTCGGGAGAGAGGATGAACACCCTCGATGGGGTGAAAATAATGGACGATGGCTGGTGGATCTTAATACGACCCTCAGGCACGGAGCCAATTTATCGGATATACGCTGAGGCAAAAGAGGAAGAAACTCTCAAAGAAAAGGTAGATGAGTATCGCAGAATCCTAGAAGAAATAATAAAGGAGGCCTGAAGTACGAAAACCTAAAAAAATCTCCATTATTTTGATGAATTTGGTCATAAATACTTCTCAACTTTCCGAATTTCGTTATGTTTTTTTAAGCATAACAATATTAAATTGGAAAAATTTAAATAGAATAATGCGGTAAAATCATACTGCGAGGAGGTAATGGGATGTACGGATATCATGGAAAAATAGCAAGAATAAATTTAAGCACGGGCAAGATATCTGTGGAGAAATTCGATGAAAAAATGGCCAAGAAATGGCTCGGTACCAGAGGCTTTGGAATACATGTACTTCTGAAGGAGATTGATCCAAAGGTAGATCCTTTGAGCCCGGAAAACAAGATTCTTTATACCACCGGCCCACTTACAGGCACTGCTGCACCAACCGGTGGAAGGTATATGGTAATAACAAAAAGTCCCCTGACTGGCTATATCGCCATGGCCAACTCCGGCGGTTTCTTCGGAGCTGAGCTTAAGCTAGCCGGCTGGGATATGCTGATTGTGGAGGGAAAAGCCGAGAAGCCTGTGTATATCTCCATAAGAAATGAGGAGATAGAGATAAAAGATGCATCGCATGTTTGGGGCAAGAGAGTAAGCGAAACCGAGAAGATACTCATTGAAGAATTCGGAGATAAGCATGCTCAGGTTGCATCCATCGGTCCTGCAGGAGAGAACCTGGTTAGATTCGCAGCCATAATGAACAACGGTCACCGTGCAGCGGGAAGAGGAGGCATAGGCGCCGTGATGGGAAGCAAAAATCTAAAGGCCATAATTGTAAGGGGCAGAGGCAGAGTAGAGCTGGCAGATAGACAGAAGTTCATAAGCGTGGTAAAAGAAAAAACCAATAAGTTGAAAAACGACCCTGTGGCAGGAGGTGGTTTGCCGAAATACGGCACCGCGGTTCTTGTGAACATCATCAATCAGAACGGATTATACCCCACCAGGAATTTCAGGAGCGGAGTGTTTGAGTATGCGGAGGAACAGAGCGGCGAGGCCATGGCAGCCAAGTATCTAAAGAGAAACAAGCCCTGCTACGCATGTCCCATAGGCTGCGGTAGAGTTAACCGTGTTGGCGTTCTGGAAGAAACGGAAGGTCCAGAATATGAGAGCACCTGGGCTCTCGGTGCCAATCTCGGCATAAATGACCTGGCGAGCATTATTGAGGCAAATCATCTAATCGATGATCTGGGTATGGACACCATCTCCACGGGAGGCACCTTGGCTACGGCTATGGAGCTCTACGATGTTGGCCTTCTAAAGCAGGAGGACCTGGGTGATGCCCCGCCATTCCGCTGGGGGAACACTGAAGTGCTGCATTACTATATCGAGAAGATTGCCTATCGCCAGGGGTTTGGTGACAAGCTAGCTGAGGGAGGCTACAGATTGGCGAAGATGTACGGGGGCGAGGAATACTTCATGGGGGTGAAGAAGCAGGAGCTACCGGCTTACGACCCAAGAGGCGCAGAAGGACACGGACTTGGCTACGCCACAGATAACCGCGGAGGAGATCACATAAAAGCTTATATGATAAGTCCGGAAATCCTTGGCTATCCAGTGAAGATGGACCCCCATGACATAAGCGATGAGAAGGTGAAGATGCTCATTGCATTCCAGGATTTGACCGCGGTGATAGATGCCGCAGGACTTTGTCTCTTCACCACCTTTGGACTGGTGGGTGATGATTATCGGGACCTTCTTAATGCGGCTCTTGGCTGGGATCTAACTACTGAGGATTATATGAAGATAGGGGAACGCATATGGAACGCCGAGCGCCTTTTCAATCTAAAGGCAGGACTCAATCCCAGAGAGGAGGATACACTGCCCAAGAGGCTAACTGAGGAGCCCATGCCTGAAGGGCCTAACAAGGGCCATGTGGTACGTCTCAAGGAGATGCTGCCCAGGTACTACGAGTTGCGTGGATGGAACGCCGACGGAACTATACCCAAAGAAAAACTCAAAGAGCTTGAACTCGATGAATATCTCTAACCCTTTCTATTTTTTGTGATGCCATGGCATTGGTAAAATATTTTGCAACCCTCAGGGAGATAACCGGAAAAAGAGAGGAAACCGTTAGAGGAGTGAAGAATATAAAGGAGCTTATGCAACTACTTATAAATCGTTATGGGGATAAATTTGCCAAAGAACTGCGGGATAGGGCCATGATTCTTGTGAATGGAAAAAACATACTGCATATAAGGGATATGGATACTGAGATTGAAGAAGAGGACGTTGTGAGTATATTTCCTCCCGCGGGGGGTGGTTGATGCACATCTTCCATCTGGACGAGGTGGAGATTCGTATTCCCCGCAATCCAGATATGCGTTATCTTTTTCTAGAGATAACCAACCGCTGCAATCTGAAATGCGAGATGTGTTTCAAGCAGTACTGGGAGGATGAGGAAGGAGATATGTCTTACGAATTGTTTGAGAAGATACTCAATGATGCCAAAGAATTTCCAGAGCTGAGAATGATTTATTTTGGTGGAATAGGTGAACCCACGGTGCATCCCCGCTTTATGGATATGGTTGAGGTCACCAAGTCATCTGGATTTGCAGTGGGCATATCCACTAATGGATTTCTCCTTACAGAGGAGAGAATGGAAAGACTTGTGGAGCTAGGAGTTGATCTTCTTTACATCTCCCTGGATTCCATCCCCATTCAGCCCACGGAAATCGGACATATAATGCCAGGGGTAACCCTACATCGCCTGGAAAAAATGGCGAGAATAAAGAAAATGTATGGCACCGAGCTTCCCCATATAGGAGTGGAGATTGTTATTACGAAAGAAAATTACATGCTTATGGGCAAGATAGCCGAGTATCTGGCAAAATATGATATCAACTCCCTTCTCCTTTCCAATCTTGTGCCAATAACAGAGGAGCACGCAAAATTGATAGTTTATGATGGAAGTGTGGATGTTGAACCTTATCTGGACGAACTCTATCGAAACTCCTACTCCGGTTTTCTTGTTCGTGTTCCTGAATTTAGACTTCGAACAGAAAGGCACTGCGATTTTGTGGAAAATAAAGTAGCTGTGGTAAGGTGGGATGGCGAAGTGGCCCCCTGTTACCGATTTCTTCACATCTATCCCGAGTATGTTCTTGGACGGCAAAAAAAGGTATATGCGCATTCCTTTGGAAATGTAAAGGAGAAAACTCTGAGGGAGATATGGACCTCCCGGGAGTATTCGTGGTTCAGATTCGCAGTTAAGAATGCCCTCTTTCCCTCCTGCACCGATTGCCCTCTTGTTAATGCCTGCAGCTTCGTTCAGGACACCCGGGCAGATTGCTGGGCAAATCAACCCAGCTGCGGGGATTGCCTGTGGTGGAGGAAAATTGTGCAGTGTCCCATACCCATAGAGATGAATGGAAAGTTCTGGTAGATATCAGGTGCTCCTATCTCTTAGCTTATCTATCTCTTCCGGCTTGAATATTCCCATCTCCGTAATTATTCCTGTGATGTATTTTGCAGGGGTAACATCGAATGCTGGATTTCTCGCCTTGCTCTCCTGCGGCGCTATGCGGCAATCTCTGCAAAACAGAACCTCTTCCTCTCTACGTTCCTCAATGGGTATCTCATCCCCGTTTTTCAGAGAGAAGTCGAAGGTGCTTATGGGGGCAGCCACATAAAATGGAATACCGTTCTCGTGGGCCACCACAGCCTTTTCATAGGTACCTATCTTATTGGCCACATCCCCGTTGGCCGCTATTCTATCGGCTCCCACGATCACAAGGTCTATCTCCCCCTTTCGCATGAAAAATCCTGCGGCGTTATCTGCGATAATCGCATGCTCTATGCCCTCCTGCACCATCTCCCAGGCAGTCAATCTGGCCCCCTGCAACCTTGGCCTCGTTTCATCCACCCATACGAATATTCTTTTACCTTCCCGATGTGCTTTGCGTATGGGAGCCGTTGCTGTTCCCCAATCACCCACCGCCAGAGCTCCAGCGTTGCAGTGGGTCAGTATCCTGGCTCCATCCTTTATTATCTTCTCTCCGTGCTCTCCTATCTTTTCGCACCTTCCAATTATATCGCTTGCATATTTTTCCGCCAGAGACACGGCGTCTTCACCCTCTTCTATCCCCTTCTTCATCAGATTTAGGGCATAAAAGAGATCATGAGCCGTAGGTCGAGTGTTTCTGAGCGTCTCGTATACTTGATTTATCTTCCTCTTTTGAAGCCACGCCTGTGCCATTCCATAGGCTGCTGTGATTCCTATAGCAGGTGCACCCCGCACAACCATCTCCTTTATGGCGTAGGCAACCTCCTCCGCATTTTTCGCCTCGAAAATTTCAAATTTTCCTGGAAGCTTTCGCTGATCAATTAGTTTAACAACACCATCTTCGAACCAAACGGCACGCAGCTCTCTGATCTCATCTCCTATTTTTATCCTCACATTGATCACCACGGGATTATGTGATTTCATTCTTATAATTTTTAGTCTCTACTCCACTTCCACCCTAAGTTCTCCAATTCCTTCGATCCATGCCTCTACTACATTTCCATGCTCCAATTTACCAACGCCCTCCGGAGTGCCCGTGGCGATTATATCTCCTGGCTCCAGGGTCATTATGGAGGAGATGTACTCTATAAGTTTTGGGATCTTGAAAATCATCTCTGAGGTCTTGCTTTTTTGCCTGATCTCTCCATTAACCTTCAATCCGATTTCAAGGTTGTGGGGGTCCAGCTTATCTGCGGCTACCACTCTCGGGCCTACCGGTGCAAAGGTATCGAATCCCTTGCAAATCGTCCATGGCAACCCCTTTTCTCTCGCTATGTTCTGAAGATCCCTTGCTGTGATATCAAGAAGAATAGTGTAGCCAAGCACATATTGCATGGCATCCTCCTGCGACACATTCTTTCCCCTCTTACCTATTATCACCGCCAGCTCCACTTCATGATGAACCAGTTTGCTCATCTTTGGCAGTATTATTTTCTCCCCGGGACCTATGAGAGAAGAGGGGGGCTTTAGAAAAATAATGGGATCCTTTGGAACCTCGCTTCTCATCTCCTTGGCATGCTTGGCATAATTTTTACCCAGGCAAATTATCTTGGATGGTCTTATCTCCAGTTCTCCTTCCTCGAATGGCAGAAACATAGGGGGACAAAAGATGCCTTGAATAAATTATTTTCTCCAGCCTCTCCGAATCATCTCCAGGATTCACAAATTGGAATTGGGGCTTGATAGAAAATTTGGCTACCATCATAGCCCAGAAGAAGGGGATAAACTTCTACACCCACATCAATGGCTTCCGAGAAAAGCTCTGCAAATTCGGGATCCGTAGCTATATTGGGGGAAAAGCATGATGCCCTGGGAAATACCAGAAAGATTAATGCGGCCCGGTCTCCTCCTTTTCTCAGTTTTATAAGCTCCTCAACATGCCTTCTTCCCCTCGATGTAGGCGCATCGGGGAAAAGAGCTTCGCTGCGATGAACAAGGGTGCAGCCCTTAACCTCCACCCATATTCTTTCATCCCCTTTAAGAAGCAAGAAATCCAGCCTGCTGTTTCCCACTTTCACCTCGGGAATTAGATCATCCACCTTCCCAAAGGGGCTGATTTTCTCGTCCTTTAATATTCTTTCTGAAATGGGCCTATGAAACTTTGAGTTGAGGAAAATCCAGGTGTTATGGAGCCTGGCAGCTATTATTTCCCAGGAAGTTTTTCTCTTTGCGCTCGAATATCGCTTTAAGAGAACAAGATTACCCGGAAAAAGAAGCTCTTCCAGTCTTCCCGGGTCATGAATATGGGCCTCTACAATTTGCTCCTCAAGTCTCACACTCCCTAAGAATCTATTGAGACGCCTAACAAATATGGCGATGGAATCTCCTTGAATCTCAAGAATCACTTTATTCTTTCCATTATTATCGCTGGGCATAGATCCTTCACGCCCTTGAGCTTCCCTATCTTGTTGGTGAGAATCTGAAGGAGATGCTCTCCGTTTTTGGCCCAGATTTCGCACATAATCATATGATCTCCCGTGGAGGTAGCAACCCACTTAACTTCCTCCATCTCTGCCAGTTTTTTAGCCGCTTCCAGGAGATATTTGGGCTCCACATCCATACCCAAAATGGTCACTGTGCGATATCCTAACTTCTCGGGATCCACCTCGATGGTGTATTTTTTTATGACCCCTCTCTTTTCCAATTCTGCAATTCTCTTCCTCACCGTTGTTTCCGTTACCCCAAGAGCCTTGGCTATATCGGTATAGGGTATTCGAGCGTTTTGTTGAAGTATTTCAATTATTTTGATATCTTTATCGTCCATTATAATAAGGTAATAGTTCATCCTTATTAAATTTTTTCATACGAAAAAATTTGAAAATCAGACGAAAGACTTATATATTTCGAACTCATTACCTTGATTCATGGAAAGAAGCGTGATGCATGCCCTTACCTACGGAATGTATGTGGTTTCATCTGTGAAGCAGGGAAAATATAACGGGCAAATCGCGAATACGGTGTTTCAGATAACAGGGAAACCTATTCAAGTGGCGATAAGCATAAACAAAGAGAATCTGACCCACGAGTATATAAAGGAGAGTGGTGTGTTTTCGGTCTCCATACTCTCCAGGGAAGCAACTTTTCCGTTCATAGGACTCTTTGGGTTCAGGAGCGGTAGGGATATTAACAAATTTGAAAAAACAAAGTACAGGATAGGTGTGACTGGAGCGCCCATAGTAGAGGATTATTCCATCGGTTACATTGAGGCAAAGGTTGTGAATTCCATAGACGCCGGAACCCACACCCTTTTCATTGGAGAGGTTGTGGATGCTGCCAAATTGGGTGAAGGAGAGCCAATGACCTATGATTACTACCACCGTGTGATAAAAGGCAAGACGCCTGAAAGGGCGGCTACATATGTGGAGGTGAAAAAATGAAGTGGAGATGTATGGTTTGTGGATATATTTATGATGAGGAGCAGGGAGATTCCGAAGGTGGAATTCCTCCGGGAACGCCCTTCGAGAAGCTACCCGATGATTGGACTTGTCCCGTATGCGGAGCTTCAAAGGATCTCTTTGAGAAGCTGGAGGAATGAGCATGATAAGGAAAATAGTGGAAGGGGTATACAACGTGGGTGCCATCGACTGGAATCGCGTGCTATTTGATGAGATAGTACCCCTTCCCCAGGGAACCAGTTACAACTCTTATCTTATCAAGGGAGAAAAGAAAATCGCGCTTATAGACACTGTTGAGCCTGAGAAGGCGGAGGAGTTGCTTAGAAATCTTGAGGAGTTGAAGGTTGACAGGATAGATTACATAGTTTCAAATCATGCCGAGCAGGACCATTCGGGGAGCACACCTATACTTCTGGAAAAATATCCCATGGCCAGGGTGGTCACCAATGCCAAATGCAAGGATTTTGAGATGGATCTGCTTCATATAAATGAGGATAAGTTTATGGTCATAAAAGAAGGCGATATCCTCGACCTGGGAGGAAGAACCCTGAAATTCATCATGACGCCGTGGGTTCACTGGCCCGAAACCATGACTACTTTCCTTGTGGAGGATGGTATTGCCTTCACCTGCGACTTCTTTGGATCTCATGCAGCCACAAGTCATACCTTTGCTGAGCAATATGATCGTATTTATCACGAAGCAAAGAGATACTACGCAGAGATCATGATGCCCTTCCGTCAGATTATTGTGAGAAACATAAAGAAGATAGAGGAGCTCAATCCCAAAATAATTGCTCCAAGCCATGGACCTGCTTACTCAGACCCCAAATTCATTATAGATGCATATAAGGAATGGACTTCTGAGGAAACGAAAAATGAAGTCTTGATTCTCTACGTTTCCATGCATGGTAGCACAAAGAAGATGGTGGACGCCCTTACCGATTATCTTTACAAGGAGGGTGTGGAGGTAAAGGTAAGAGACCTCATAAAAGCGAATCTTGGGGAGATCGCCATAGATATGGTAGATGTTACCACCCTTATAATTGCCACGCCAACCATGCTTGCAGGTCCTCATCCCAGCGCCGTTTATGCCGCATATCTTGTCAACGCACTGAAGCCCAAAGCCAAGGTAATTGGAATTATGGGTTCCTATGGCTGGGGAGGAAGAACAGTGGATATACTGAAATCCAATATAGGCGCGCTTCGTGCCGAGCTCCTTGAGCCTCTTTTAATAAAGGGTTTGCCCAAGAGGGAGGATTATAAGAAAATAAGGGAACTTGCCAAGAAAATCGCGGATAAGCATCGCCAGCTGGGGGTGATGAAATGATAGCTGAGGATTTTTGCCTTCCAGATTACAAGGGTGAGGCCCACTGCCTCCATGATTTCCGGGGTAAGTGGGTCGTGCTGTATTTTTATCCGAAGGACAATACATCCGGATGCACAAAAGAAGCAAAGGATTTCACCAGGATGAAGAAGGAATTTGAGAAGCTCAACGCCGTTATAATTGGAATAAGCAAGGACCCGCCTAAGAGTCATGCTCGGTTCATAGAGAAGCAGGAACTTGATATACTTCTTCTCAGCGATGTGAATCATGAGGTGATAGAGAAGTATGGTGCCTGGGGCAAGAAGAAGAGATACGGTCGGGAATATTTTGGCACGGTTAGAAGCACTTTTCTAATAGATCCCCAAGGAAGGATCGTGAGGGCATGGGAGAATGTTAAGGTTGCCGGGCATGTTGAGGAGGTGCTCGCAGCCCTGAAAGAGGAGGTGAAAAAATATGGAACTTGAAAATTTCGATTTGAAAACTCTGCTGCTCGCTGCTATAAAAAGCGAAGTGGAGAGCAAGGATGTTTACGAAACCCTGGCTCAGAGGGTGAAGAACTCTCTTTTGAAGGAACGCCTTCTTTTCCTTGCAGGAGAGGAGGATAAGCACAGAGCGTTTATAGAATCACTTTACAGACAGAATTTCCCGGATGAGGAGCTTGTGCTCCCTGAAAAGAGCCCAGTACCTCTGCCGGAGGTAGATCCTAGTGAGGATCGCTTGCTCAGTGAGATTATAGAGGATGCAATGCGTGCGGAGTTCGCAGCTAAGGAGTTCTATGAAGCCCTGAAGTCCAGATTTGAGGAGGAAAAGATTCAGGCTATGCTGCAGGTCCTTGCCAATATGGAGATGGGACATTATCAGATCCTTTCCAAGGAGCTGGAGAATTTGAAGAATTTTGAAAATTACGATGAATACTGGCCCATGATGCATGTGGGTCCTTAGGGAGGTGAATAGTATGAGAAAAATGGTAAAGAAGAGTCTGGAAGAGGCGTTCGCCGGCGAGAGCATGGCACATATGAAGTACACAATATTCGCAGAGGTCGCCGAGAAGGAGGGAAAGAAGAATATAGCGAGATTGTTTCGCGCCATAGCGTACGCGGAGTTCGTGCACGCGAAGAACCACGCGAGGAATTTAGGATACATAAAGAGCACCGAGGAGAACCTCGAGACTGCAATAGGAGGCGAGACCTTCGAAGTGGAAGATATGTATCCCGCGTATCTGGAGCTTGCGAAGTATTTCAAGGAGAAGGGGGCAGAGAACTCTTTCCACTTTGCAATGGAGGCTGAGAAGATACACGCAAAGATGTATGGTGAGGCAAAGGAGAAGGCTACGCAGGGAGAGGATATCAAAGAGAAGGAAATCTACATATGCCCGGTATGCGGCTACACGTATATGGGCGATGACCCGCCGGAGAAGTGTCCCGTCTGCAACGCGCCTCGGGACATGTTCGTGAAGTTCTGAGGTGCGAAAACATGGATGAGATCATAGTGGATGTCCGGAGCCGGCACGAATACCTGAAGAAGCACGTCAAGGGAGCGATAAATATCCCCCATTTCGATTTAGAGCACTACGAGGCCTTCCTGAAATCACTGTGCAAGAATACTCGAGTTGCAGTGTACTGCGGAACCGAGCACCGTGCAAGGATCGCGGAGAGAAAGCTCAGGGAGATGAACATAGATGCGCGGATAATCGGAAATGATGAGCTGAGGGATAGAGAATGGGAAGGAACCGGGGTGATATGCGCGATGAACTTCGTGCGCGTGAGGCCCGGTAATGAGAAGGAATTCGAGAAGGTGGCCAAGAATCTATGCAGAGAGACAGAGGAATTCCCCGGGTTTCTTGGCTCACAGCTCCTACGAGTTAATGGCATCAGCGCCATCGGCTCGGGGCTGCCTGGCGACATGAGGGACATGGAAATTAAGCCCACGAAGTACGTAATACTTACGTACTGGGAGTCGAAGGACGTCCACGAGAAATCTCATCTCGAGGAAATATTCCGCAGGGCGTTTCAGGAGATGCCCCCGCACCTCGCGGAGATGCCCTACGAGGAGTTCTACGAGATATTGAGATAAAAAGGGAGGAGGAGAATGATGGATGGTAAAAACTCAAAACCAAGAAAGAGGTGGATAACGGACCGGTGGCCCAACAGGTTGAATTTGAAAATATTGAAGCAGAATTGCCCGGCGTTTCATCCTTATGGGCCGGATTACGACTATGTAGCGGAGGTAAGCAAACTTGATGTGGATGCCGTTATAAAGGACCTGAAGGAATTGATGAGAACCCCGCAGGACTGGTGGCCCGCGGATTTCGGACACTACGGCCCTCTTTTCCTCCGTCTGGCATGGCACAGTTCTGGAAGTTACAGGATCTACGATGGCCGTGGCGGCGCTAGGAATGGAAGCATAAGGTTTCCACCGAGGATAAACTGGCCGGACAATATAGGGCTCGACAAAGCAATACGGCTCCTGTGGCCCATAAAGAAGAAATACGGAAGAAAACTCTCCTGGGCGGATCTGATCATTCTTGCGGGAACAGTCGCACTGGAGGACATGGGCGTAAACATACTGGGATTCTCCCTGGGCAGGGAGGACATATATGAGCCGGACGAGAGTCCGGACTGGGGTCCTGAGGAAGAGATGCTCACAAGCGAGCGCGTGAGAGAGGGTGAGCTTGAAAGGCCGTATGCGGCGACGGAAATGGGTCTCATATATGTGAATCCTGAGGGCCCCGGAGGAAACCCTGATCCAGTGGAATCTGCCAAGCAAATTAGAATTGCCTTCAGAAGAATGGGTATGAATGACGAGGAGACCGTTGCTCTTATTGCGGGTGGCCATGCTTTCGGAAAATGCCACGGCGCAGAGAGCGATAAATATCTCGGTCCGGATCCCACCTCTTCGCCAATTCATAAAATGGGGCTGGGCTGGGATTTCAACTACAAGAGTGGAAAGGGACCTGATACGTTCACATCGGGTTTCGAACTCACATGGTCTCTCACCCCCACCAGATTTGCCACCTACTA
Source organism: DHVE2 group archaeon (assembly GCA_026993785.1). Taxonomy (GTDB): domain Archaea; phylum Thermoplasmatota; class Thermoplasmata; order Thermoplasmatales; family Aciduliprofundaceae; genus S014-41. The sequence continues at coordinate 161 of JALWRZ010000007.1, read as the reverse complement.
CCTCAAATTCCTGTTTGAGTATGAATGGGAATTAACAAAAAGCCCGGCAGGTAAATATCAATGGGTCGCGAAGGATGCTCCGGAGATGATCCCTGATGCCCACGACCCCTACAAAAAACACAAGCCCATGATGCTCACATCAGATATGGCATTGAAATTCG
>JALWRZ010000006.1 GCA_026993785.1 DHVE2 group archaeon | reverse complement strand
ACCCATATGGTGGAATAGGTTCCTCTAAGTTCCCACTTTTCTTGAGGATTATCTATTCCCCGTATTACCAGTAGATTCTCGCTGCTCAGATTCAGCGTGATATCCACATAATCTCCCTTATCGCCTATCCAGTAATTGCCATCCTCCTCGCCAATCAGCGATGTAACATTCTCCCCATGGTTATCTTTCGCTATTCCGCTCTCTACCTCTCTGTACGCGTAAACCATGCCGGTATAGCTCTCTGCCACCTCATAGCCCTCAGGAGCATCAACCTTGTACAGCTTTACCGCATCTATGTAATCTACATCCTCTCCCGGTTCTCCTATGCCTATCGTTACCCTCTCATTATTCTCTGTGGCATTGAACAGATAGAAATCTCCCGTCTCTAAAAATGGCCTGGTTGCATTCTCTGCCCATACCAGCACATTGTTCTCCTCTCGCCAGCTATTACCGCTGTAGGTGTAGAGGAACGGGCAGCCTCCACCTCCATCGTCATTCATTTTTCCATTGTTTATCACCGTAATACTTATTTCCCTTGTCTCGCTCCAACCTCCATAATATTTATCGATGGATGCTGTAACTTTAATGGTATATGTCCTGTCATCACCCACAGGTATTTGTGGATGATAGGTATGACCGAATGCATAACTTTGACCAGAGGAGATATTGGTTTCTGAGGATGTAGTACCATCACCCCAGTCAACTTTATAATTTACTGGAATATTGTTATTGGTGGAAGCGGTAACTCTTAAAACAGGAGATACATAGTAATTCTCCTCTCCTGAGACCCATGAGGGTGTGTAATCTTTAGTGTAGAAGGTGGTAGTACTCCTAGAATTTAGGTCTTCCGTGTGCGCATCGAAGTAGTTTATCTTACCGTTCTTAATTGTGATATCTATGCTTGCAGTTGCTCCACTTTTTAGAGAGTGCCACCAAAATCCATCTTCTTTACCCATGATATTTTCAACAGATATGTGAAGGGTGTATTCTCCAAAATGGGTATTGGGGATTTCCCATAATATTGCAGTAGAGGCATAATATAAAACATATCCCTCTTCTGCTCCGCCGCCAATTAAATGCATTACAAATTTGCTCTCATCAATATAGAATGTTTCCCATGCGCTACCATCCCCTTTCACACTCTGTTTATTTTCTATCTCTTTGGGAGATAATTGCTCATACATAAACTTGGCAAAAGAATAAAAAGGAATCTTACCTAGAAGTTTATCAGCCGCAAATTCAGTAGATTTCCTCATAAAAGAATAAACGCCATTCTCTTGATTTTTATCTTTTGTTACATTCACACCTGACTCATGGCCACTCAAAAAATCTAAAATAAAATCATCCGAGAGAACATTGTTCTGAGTTGCTTTTATTTTCACTCTATGGATACCATATAGTGTACCATACTTAAAAAGTTTAGAGTATCCCACAGCACTTATAAAAATCTTCACATCCTGCGTATGAGAGTTTGCCTCAACACTTCTTACATACACACAAAGAGATATCCAATTATCTTGATAGACCTTGCTATATCCCGCTGAAGATGCATTTATATACATATCATAAGTATAAGTACGTCCTGGCTGTTGATACCATATATCTTCTCCTTGCACTGTATAACTCAAACTTAATAAAAAAAGAGTAAATATTAACACTCCAAAAATTGATTTTTTTCTCACTCCTATCACCTCCGCATTCCATTATAAAGGGTTACGTCCATAACTGCCTTTACAGGTTTAGAGAATCCCAGAAGCTCCGCTGTTATTTCCAAGGTATACGAGGCATCAGTGGCATTGAGATGTTCATCATAGATTTCGAGGTAAAGGGCGGTACTCGCCTTAAAACTGGAACTGTGAGGTTGGAAGCCTATGAATGCCTCCTTTGGGCTCCATGCGCCAGGTAAGACTTTATCATCAGGCCATGGAGTGGCATTTATCCCTTCATTATGTGCGTATAGAAAGTCATATACTATGGCAGCATCGTCGATTCCCTTGGCTTCAAGCTTAATTCCCTTGGGTACAAGGTTATCCGGTAGATTTGCACATACAACAATGTGATATTCTATCGCTATACCTTCTTTGAAAGGCTCAATCGCATGCTCAATTGTATATCGGACAATACTAAGATTTAGAAAACCAGAACCACCATTTATTAATGTAAGGGAATACATAGACACATTGTCATTATCCACTACTCTGTTAAACGGATATGTATATCCTATCCTGTATACTGTGTGCTCTTCCTTAACTTCAAGGTTTGGCATAGGGTGAGCAAGATAGTACCAGCTACCACCAATAACTAATAGCGCGGGAAGCACTACAGTCAAGAGAGTCTTTGGCTTTATCATTTATACACCTCCTAGGTTAAAGAGAGGTATAGGGATTGTCATATATACTTTTTTCATTTTTAAATATGATTTAAATATGAAATAGAATTAAAGCTTTCTATTATTTTTATTTTCATTTTATTTTAGATGATGAATAAGAAAATTTCCTGAACTAAGCATAAGATACAGAAAAAATAGTATTATGCAGATAAAAATTTGTATCTCAAAATAATTTTCCTCACTCTTTTTCGCCTCCTGGCACTATTTTCAAAATCACCTGAGTTTTCAACTCATGCATATCCGTCCACCCCAGCAACGATGGATGGCCGTAATATGCCGTCACCGTGAAGATGATTGTATGAGTTAGATTAAGAGAAAGAGAATCAAAAAGCTTAATCTCTATGGCAAAACTCACACCGTAGAAATCTGCATCTTTCTTATCTTTATTTACACCCACTAATTTGTGACCATATTCCCATTCATCCAACATCATGGTATCGTGACTATTTGGATATGTGCTTGGGCTCCTGTCATACCACAGATTTGCACCTCTAAATACATAAGTATCAACATAGGAGATACCTGTGTATTCATATTCTTCCTCGCTTCCATAACTGTACGAGATTACCAATTTCTGCAGTATGTAATCTCCGCTCAGGCGCTCGGCGTATGCGGTGAGATTGCCGCGAAGTTCATCGTAGCTATTGTTATCATATAGATATTCACCACATCTTAAAATAATTCCAATCTCAAAATTTTTGGTGGTAGAGGAGTTTCCTATATATTTGTTTAGATCTAAGGTATAATCTTCTTTGGAATAGTTTCTATAGACTGTGATCATTGAGGGATAGCTATTCAACACGGGCTTTTCCATCTCCTTCTCGGGTTTCCACCACTTCACCTTTGGCTGCGAGGCAAAATATACACCAAGGAGTATCAGTATCACTATGACAACTCCAATTCCGATTAGCAGACCTTTCATTTTCTTGCTCATTTTATTCACCTCAGAAGTTCTGCACATTTTTTAACAGTATCTTTCAGTTATACAGTATCTTTCAGTTATAAAGTAGTTACTAATGGTATTTTTATCCTTGACATGGATTTCACCTCTTGGATATTAAACCTACATATACTTTACATATATAAATATTTAGCAGTAAATTTTTACATATGATCTTAAAATTTAATCCTATAAGAACATATAGTTTCCAAACTCACAACCCAATATGGTTTTTGATTTTTACAGTAGGTTTCTCTCATCTTTATTTTCTGTCCCTATTTCCACTCTACCGTGCATTCACAAGTAATAAATCTTTGGGATATACATCTCACCAATGCCCCCAGAAAAAGGATTAAATAAATTCATCCCATTGCAGGTAGAGATGAACAGGAATCTCAGGGCCATAAAGTGGTTCTTAAAGAGTTATCTGGATTATGATCGTCCCGTTTACGGTTCGTTCAAGGTTACACACCGATGCAACATGCAATGTCCCTTTTGCAATGTTTGGCGGGATCGCACACCGGATCTGCCTACAAAGGATGTTTTCAAAATAATAGATAGGCTTGCGGAATCCACAGTAACTGTGCTGAGTCTGGAGGGGGGAGAACCCACCCTGCGAAAGGACATTCTGGATATAGTGAAATACGCCCATGACCGATCCTTTTATCTCTTCATGACCACCAACGGAACATTGCTTCACAAATTACCTCTTGAAGAGTTTGCAAAGTATCTGGATTTTCTTCATGTTTCTATAGATGAGGGCCATAACAATCTTTACCTATTCGATGAGCTCAAAAAATATACGCCCAGGATAAAAATCACTGTTCAAACAGTGGTAACGAAGAATGATATCAAGGCTATGCGTTGGAAAGTGGAGAAAGCATATGAGGCGGGAGCAAGAATTCTTCTCATGCCCGCTGTGGCTCTCCCCGGGGCAGTTAATATGTCTCCCGATAAGAAGGAGATACATGATGAGCTTGTAGAACTAAAGAAGGAGTTTGGCAGCACCATAGTAACAAGTCAGGCGTTCATAGATAGTCTTGTGAATCACTACACCTGCAAATCTTTCTCAGTGATGATTGAGGCTAACGGGGATATAGTGTATCCCTGCAGCGTTATAGGATGGAAGGTTGGCAATCTTCTGGAGCAGCCACTGGAGGAAATCCTTCTTTCCCCAGAGGCAAAGAAGGCTCGAGAAACCATGTACAGGTGCAAAAGGGAGTGCATGCTTTATCTCCATGCGGAAACCTCACAGTTCAAAAACATTCTAAATCTGGGAAAATATGCGATAAGCACCATCGCAGGTTATCTTCGGAGATGATGTTATGATAGCGGCGATCCTGGCTGGGGGCTACGGAAAAAGATTGAAGCCTCTCACAGATGATGTTCCCAAGCCCCTGGTGGGGATAAAGGAGAATTATACAATCCTTGATAAGCAAATTATGGATTACATACACGCAGGTGTGAATGAGATATATCTCCTGGTAGGTTACAAGTGGGAGAAAATTAAAGAGAGATATGGGGAGGAGTGGAAAGGCGTGAAGCTACATTACCTCGTGGAAGATAAACCCATGGGAACACTCTATGCACTGCGCAATCTATTTCGCCAAGTGGATGAGGATGTTTTCGTCTCCAATGGGGACATAGTGGCGGATTTCAACCTTCGAGAGATGAAAAAACAGGCCATGGAGAATCCACAGGCCTTGATTTTAATAGCGGTAACAAATATGCGTTCTCCCTTCGGCATAGTGGAACTGAAGAACGGGAGAATCACTAGCTTCCGTGAAAAACCGATACTTCCTTATTACATCAATGCCGGGTTTTACTATATCAAGAAAGAAGCTCGCAGCTATTTCTTCAAGGAGTATGAAAGTAGAGCTTTAGAGAATAGCGTGTTTCCCCTGCTTGCCAATCTTAAAAGGGCCTATGCATATGTAGAAGAGGATGCCTTCTGGCATAGTGTGGATAGCCTTAAAGACCTGGAAAGGGTAAGAAAGGAATACGAATACCGGGAGGACAGACCGTGGGGCTATGAAAAAAGACTACATGATGGGGTGGAGTTATTAATAAAAAAGGGCTATGGAGAAGCTATGCTACATCTCCCCCATCCTGCCGAGGTAAGGGCGATAAGAGGAAAATGTGAGATAGAGAGCAATATACTCATTGAACTTGATGAAGGAAAACACGCATTTCTCGACAAAGGAGAATATCGAATAAGGGCGCTAAGTAGCATCGCGCTTTTATTTTACCAATCAAAATAGATGGGTATTGAGGATTCTCGGGCAATTTTCAGAACCTCTTTTTTTATTTCTGCATAATCGGCTCCTCGTAAATATTTCTGAAGCCAAGGAGGCAGATGCATATCCCGCTTCCATCGGAACCTATCGAAGATCATATAATCAACCTCCAATTTTTCTCCCATCTTCACTATTTCCCTGAGATGCGGCAGTGTTATCTCTGGGAATATGGGTCCCACGAAGATATAGCGAATCGCTTTATTTTTGAATTCCTCTAGAACCTGCAATCTCTCCTCTACACTGGAAGAATTGGGCTCGATTCTCCTTCTAAAAGCGTCATCTAAAGTTGTGAGAGTTACTCCCACATGGGCTTCCCTGAATTTGGAGATAATGTCCCTGTCCCTGAGAATTAGCGAAGATTTTGTTAGGATAGAAATTCGTGCATTGTGCTTGAGCAATACCTCAAGAGATTTTCTGGTTATTTCATACTTTCTCTCTGCGGGTTGATAGGCATCCGTGACCGAACCCACCGTGATGAAACCCTTTTTTCTCTTGAGTTCCCTGTCCATCACTGTGGGAAGGTTTCTCTTCACATAAACTACATTTCTCCACTCTTGAAGAGGTATGTGAAGAACATAGGGAGCATAGCAGTACACGCACTGATGCTCACATCCTCGATAGGGGTTTAGGGAATAATCCGTGTTTTCCAGCCCAGATTTAGAAAGCGCGCTCTTCACATATATCTCAATGTACCTCAAAGTCCTCAAGCCTCCTCTGGGTCGCAAATCTTCTCAGCAGAGTGGAGCCCTGGAACCAGTATTTTCGCGGAATGTGGAAAAGGGAGAGGGCATAATTTATGGCGTCCTGCTCCCTTTCGAATATCTTTGGCTCATTTTTCAACGCAGCCCTAACGTTCTCCCTAACATGCCATACCCCAACAGGCATAAGATAGGAAGGCTGTGCCTCTCTCAGAACTATCACCTCGGCCTGCTTCTTCATCTTCAGCAATTTCTCTCCCACAGCCAATCTGGCCGCATAGTAGCATCCACCAATCTCAGCGTAGCTCTTTCTTCCCTCATAATATTCGTGGCTGGAGACCATGAAAACACGCTTTCCATAGGGGTTCCACAGAGTACCAGGATACCAGGCTTCCACAAGCTCATAGCTCCACATCCTGGGAAGAAAAATCACCGTGAAAATATTTCCCATTTTGTTGGATGTGAAGACCATACTGTTATCCACGGGTTCAAATTCTTTTATCTTTGATACAAGATGCCTTGATATGGTATCATCCACCGCTGTAATGCTCCATCTGGTGGGCACCAATCTGCGCTCTACACCCATGGTGCCCATGCTGAATGCCTTCTGAATGAGGGAAACCCTTACTCCTTCCTTATAAAGCTTGAGAATTGAATCCTCCGCTTTCAGATCATCATAATACACCTTCTCTATCTTAGGGTTGACCTTCACATTATCGTGAATTAGCTTTTTTATAGGTGCCCTGGGACCATAAGGCTGCACTTCGCTTCCAACCACAATCCTTCCCCGCGGTACTTTTTCAAACTGTGCCTCTGCATCCACATGCCTTTCTGCCATACTAAGCTCCTGGAGATCCAAAAGAAAATAATCTGGATCCCTTGGAGAATCCACCGATACTCTTTTCATGCCCCTCACCAGAGAGGTTCGCATATCTACAAATTCCCGAATATCCATATCTATCCAGGATTCAGGTATATCCATATATTCCGTATTTCCCTTCTCCGGGGGGATTAGAGGACCAACATAAACCTTTGGATATCCATATCTTCCAACAAACACACCTGGAGGAGAGGAACCCTCCATTTCTCTTCCAACTTTTCTTCGAGTTTTCAAAAGAAAGTAGTACCTCACCAGCAGAGGACACTCGCTCTTACCACAGAGCATCTTTGTGCCCTTGCATATCGCACATATTCCGCTTTTAGCAAGCTGCTCTACAAGCTTCTCTCTTTTCCTCACATGAATTATTATGCCTGGAGAAATTTAAACCTTCCGCACTGGGAACCACCAGCGGGTTCCCATCCCCTCCTGCAACCAACAAAACCCGTGGGGGTATAGAGAGGGGGTGGAACCCCCTTCGTGGGGGTGTAGAGAGGGGGGTAAAGCCCCCCTTCGTAGGGAAGGGTTTTTATGTATCCTCATCTTTATTGTATTATGGAGCTGCTTAGGAAGGGAAAGGTTAAAGAAGTTTATGTGGTGGATGCCGAGAAACTGCTTTTCCGATTCACAGATAATATCTCTGTGTTCGATAAGATAATCCCCTCGAAGATTCCGCGGAAGGGAGAGACTCTCTGTAAAAGCTCGGCTTTCTGGTTCAGGAAAATTGGAGAAAGGGGAATAAAGAATCACTTTTTGAATTGCGAAGATTCCGAGATGTTAGTAAAGCGATTCCAAATACTCCCCAAACCAAGCACTCAAGATGAAAATTATTTGATACCTCTTGAATTCATAACACGCTACTATCTTGCAGGCTCTCTCTATGATAGGATAAGGGAAGGAAAGGTGGACTACAAGAAGTTGGGATTTAGCAGAATGCCGCAGTATGGAGAGGAGTTGCCAGAGCCCTATTTTGAAATCACAACGAAATTCGAGGAATTTGACAGAAAACTGGATTGGGATGAGGCAAAGCAGATAGGGGGCCTCACTACCCGGGAAATAGAGGATATCCGGGAGATAATTCTCAAAATAGATGCCATCATAAAGGAAGAGGTGGAAAAGAGAGGCCTAATTCATGTTGATGGAAAGAAGGAATTTGCCCTAGGAGCTGGCAGGGAGATATATGTGGTGGACACCTTCGGTACCCTGGATGAAGATAGATGGTGGGACAAGGAAAAATACCAACAGGGAGAGATTGTGCAACTGAGCAAGGAATTTGTGAGGCAGTATTACCGAAAAATAGGATATCATGCTAAGCTAATGGAGGCGAGAAAGAAGGGGGAGGAGGAGCCACCAATACCTCCACTACCAGGAGATATGATTCAAAAAGTTTCCAAGCTTTACATAGATATGTATCATCGCATAACGGGGCAACCTCTTGATTAGAATCTCGCTCTCAACACTTCGATTCCTTCATTGGTGATTTCCAGGGGATGCAGGGAAAGGCTGTGAGCAGTGCCTCTCATCTTCAGTATCTGCACGTATCTCTTTATAACATCGCCCTCATCCCTCATTATCAAACTTATTATCCCATCGGCAGTATAGCCGGCGTCCACAGAGTATTTTTCTCCCTCTTTTACCTCTCCTGTTATAAGCGTCACTGTGGACCATTCCTTGAGCAAGCTAACCAGGTCGAATAGAAATTGCCGGTAGTTGCTCACATAGTTGTTAACCACATTTATTGGATCTATGACGATGCGCTGGGGAGTGGTATAGGCTATAACTTCCCTTATTTTTTTAAGTATCTTTGCCTCATTCATCTCAGCGAGATCCTTGCCCAAGTCAAGATACACTACAGTGCCGTCCTCCATATATTCGCTTTCGAAGAAATCAAAGGAGCTCATGAAGCGTATCATCCATTCCCAGCTCTCACTTAGTGTGGAGATGTAGAGTCCCTTCTCTCCCCTCCGTGCTCCCTCCATAAGAAATTGAAACGCAAAGGTAGTTTTACCTGAGCCTGCCGAGCCTGAGACCAATATGATGGATGGAATTGGAAAGCCTCCTTCAATAAGGGGATCTAGTCCTTTGATTCCAGAGGGTATGCGGCTAATCTGCAATTTTCATCACCTCCTCCCATTTCATCTCTTTACTGGCGTTCTTCTTTATTAATTCATATATCTTGGGACATCTTTCCCTGTCCAAAGGAAAGAGCGTAAAAATCTTGTTTTTCTTTCCCTCATTTATCAGATACCTGGCCATTCTCTTATGACTCTCTTCACTGAGATACATCCTGGTATGACCAATGTTATCTATCACCATAAATTCATAATCCTTAGGATGCACAGATTCCCGTCTAAGAAATCCTCCCACACGTATTTTGGGATCTTCGATGCTTACTGGGAACTTGAAATGTTTGCGGGGAGATAGGGCAACATCCACATAGGTAATATTTCTCTGGGTAATCCCGTGGATTCCCAGAAGATAAGTAAGATAATGATGAGGTTTTTCAAGCGTGACAATCAAACCTCTTTTTCTCTTGAGATCTGCCAAAGCTTTCAAAAACATAAGAATTAATCTTATCTGATGATTCGCTTTAACGTCCACGAGCCATATGCCATCCTCAGGCAAAAGCTCCGCAAGTTTCTTAGAAACCCTTATTTCGTGGGGATTCATTTTTATCCTGCGATGATCTTACCTGTATATCTCTTCACCTTTCCATTCAGATAAAGGAGCTCAATCACAAGCACATTATCCTCTATCTTTATATTTGCCTTCTTAACCTTGGAGGAATAATACCTCATCTTCTTTCCCTTCGGGGTAACTCTCTCCTGAGATTCTACAAGCCCCACCTCCTCCAAGGCATGGAGTCTGCGATAGCAAGCTGCGATAGGCACATCCAGTTCTTGGCTTAACTCTATAGCGCTTTTGCTCTCTTTATTTGTGGCCACGAGAATTTTTATGGCGTATCCATCTGTAAGGACCTTTACTATCTTTTCCAGTGGAACATTATCATTCATGATTTTATCAAATGCCCTCCCTTTTAAATATTTTGCACCCTGATTATCTCAAATGAAAATCATCGCCAAGAATCTTTTGAGATTTTCACATCACTAGGGTTTTAAATAAAAACATCAAGATTCAAATATGAATGTATGGAATTTCTTTCTTGCCACCTCCTACGGGAACTTCCTGTTTCAGGTTCTTCTGGGCATATTAGGGGGTATTATCGTCTTCCCCCGCATAAGAAAGAGGTGGCTTATAATTCTCCTTTCTGCCCTTATCATGGAAGTTGTAATCGATAGCGCTCATCTTATAAATAAGGATCTCACCCATAATTTCTTCTTCACGCTGCAGCTCCCCCTTATTTTCTTTTTCTTCGGATATGTATTTTATAATAAGAAGCTTATGAGGGGATCTATTATCTTCCTTCTCAACTCCTTTGCCCATATGATTTCCGATACAGCCTTCGAAGGAGGCACTATAACTCCTCTCTATCCCTTCTCCTCGCAGACCTACGGATGGAACGAGGGCCTGAGTTTTCTGGGAATACATGGCGCATATCTTGGCCTGCTCATACTTCTCTTGGTATGGCTGAGCTTGAGAGTCGTTGCAATCTGGCTGGACGAGGGAAGAATCACTCTATTTCCATCTCCTCCTCCTGCCCGTATCGGAAAGAGAGCCGGAGATATAGTTTCCCCTCCTTCATAACTACAGTGGCGTTCTTTATCTTCGCCTTGTAAAGAGTTATCCATTTCCCCTTCTGTGTAAGCTTTCTTCCAACTGCTTCTATCAATCCTAGCCTCTCAAGTTCCTTCAATCTTCTATAACATACGGCTATAGGTATTCCTAAGGTGTTGCTCAAGGTTATGGCATCTAAGGGCCTGTGAAGTGTAGCCCTGAGTATCCTAACGGAATAGGGATCCGTAATATGGTGTAGTACATCCCACATATTGTTCTGATTGAGGATGTGCATCACCTCACATAATGGGTATGAGCTTTATCTTGCCTTTATCACCAAGTATAGCGTTCACTCCATGGAGGTCCTTTATAATGGGTATATTCTCCATCATCTCCAAAAATACGGTTCTCTCAACCCCTATACCACCTCTTATCTTTTCATAGTTCTTGGGGGTGAATAATATTACCCTCTGCTCCTTCTTTATATTTTCCACAAGCCTTGGAAGGTCACTGAGGTCATTGTAAAGATCTCCCATGGTATCGATGCCAAGCACAACCAGAGAATCTTTCCCTATATGATAGGTGATGATATCCCGGGAAAGTTCGATAAGCATATCACGTCCTTCGAGAACTATATCACCGCCCTGACTCCCATATCCTGCAAGTTTTACGCTTTTTCCCTCCAAAAATTTATCGACATGGGCCTTTATTATGTCGCCTGGATATCCCGAGGGTGGAAGTATGAGAGGTATTCCTCTAGCATTGCCTATGATGGACAAGAAAAATATGCCCATTAGTTCAACGGGGAATCTCGAATCTACCATGAAATTTACAACACGGTGACTTAGAATATCCTTAAGATGCTCATTAAGCTCCTCAATATCAATGCTGAGAAGAGAGTCTAAGGAGAAGGATTCGTATCTTATGGCGTTGAAATGCCCATTATAAAGGGTGTAGATGTATTTAGAGTTCTTAATGGGTGCCCCTCTGAGCTTCTGGATGTACATGTATCTCTTCCAGTAACTGTCCCAGGGCTCGTGATGGAGACTTATCACTCCATCTCCCAGATACTCTATATTCTCAAATCCGGAACTCTCCAACACAAACACGGTGTTAGCCCTTCCGTTCTCTACGAGATCTTTCTGCAGCGTGTAAAGTATTTTTTCCGCAGGCACTCCATATTTCTCGCTCAGCCCGTCTATGGAGTCTATGCAAACCAGTACCTTCTTGGGATATGCTGCCTCAACAAAATCGTAGATTTCTTCGAGCTCAGGAAGCATCTCTCCTACCTCAAGAATTGCTTCTCCTTCTTCAAATTTTATCTTTTCCTCAAGCAAACCCTCCTCTATGATTCCTTCCAGCCTGTTGAGCTCTGTACGGCTTATTTTCACCTCCTTTTTCTTCTCCGGTTTCTTCTCTATTACCTCCTTGAGCCAAGGAAACTGCAGAAAGAGAACATCATCGGCAACCCTTGTTGACACGTATTTTATCTCGAACTTGTCCCTTAACTGGTTTAGAATTTCTAGGGCAAAGGTGGTCTTTCCGCTTCCTGGTTCACCCTTCACTATTAGGGAATGGCCCCCGTCCATCTCGAAGAATTTTATAATCTCTTCCGGGATCATCACATCACGCTCCCTTCCATTCTATAGCATATCTGCTTAATAAAGAATACTCTTTGGTTGTATAAGCTTTACTATCAATTATGATAATCATAAGAGCCGCATGCTCCATAACATAGCTATTTATGAGCTCTATATTCCTAAGGATGTTAACAAAATCATTGTAAAGAAGCAGATATTCCACGCAATCCATAAGTATAATGGCGTTTCTGTGCTCCTCTATGTATCGAATTATACTATCTGTAAGTATGGTGAGATTGTGGGGCTTAATTCTATCCTTGCCCACAATATCCGTAACCCAGATAACCTTACTGTTTGGCAACTCTGCAAAATCCTCCGGTCTTTCCCTTACAGCGATGAAGAAATTTATATCCTCCCCCGCAATTTTAGGAAGGATTTTCCGCACCTTCTTTCCCTGCTTTATGTCTACGATGAAGGTACGTCCCCATGAAAAACCATAGCCGTATAGAAGATTTTTACGCACCTCTCTTCTCTGTAGTAGTTTCTCGATTCTGCCTCTCCGATGCTCCAAAAGAATCTTCATAAACTTATGCTTGAACTCATCCCAATCCTCGTTGAGTATTATGGAATTTTTCCCCCTTTCACCCACAAATATTTTGAGGGCATTTCCATCGATGGTTTCCTTCCATTTTTTAGGAAGGAGAACCACAGCAGGGTCTCTTTCCCCAATAATCTTTTTTATTTCACTTTCATTTTTCAAAAGAACACATTCCGCCTGAAAACCCAAATCCCTAAGAGATTTTTCAATATCCCTCCCGATATTCTCATCTTCATGGAAGCACAGCACATCCATTGGTGTTTGTAAAGAAGTTAAATATATTTAACTTTTTGTGCTTTTTGCTCATAATCCCCTGCTTCCTACTCTCTTTTCTTCACCAATACTATTTTATACTTGTTTTCAATTGAAAAGCCCAAAGAAGGTGAGGATATTATGGATGAGATAGAGAAGCATGTGGAGGATATCTATAGGGCCTTGGGAGGCAAGGTGGAGAAGGAAGTTATTGCCAGGGAGCTTCGAAACTGGATAGTTAATTTCAAGATACCAATAACCGAGGCAAAAAGGAGCATAGTATCAAAGCTTGGAGGGGACCCGACGAAACTTGCAGGCAATGAAAAGAAGATAAAAGATCTCAACGTTGGAGAGGGAAGGGTGGATATAAAGGCAAAGGTCATAAGTATAAATTCTCGGGAATATGAGATAGACGGGATGAAGAGGAAGATGTACTATGGAATTCTTGGAGACGAGACGGGAACCATACCCTTTACAGCGTGGAGACTGGAACTGGAGCTGAGAAAGGGAGATTGTGTGGAGATTAAGAATGCATACACCAAGGAGTGGCAGGGTGCTCCGCAGCTGGTAATAGGCACCAATACCCGTGTTTCTCTCCTTCCACCAGATTCGGTGAGTGTGAAACTGAGTATCTCACCAAGAAAAATCGTGGAGCTTTATCCACGCATGGGCCTCGTGGAGGTTGTGGGAAAAATTATGGAAGTCGTGGAAAAGGAGGTTATAGTGGACGGTGTGCCCCGTAAGGTATATGAAGGAATAATCGGTGATGATACCGGTGAGATTCCTTTCAGCGCCTGGGATGTGTCTGTCAAGAAGGATGCGGTATTGAAGATAAGCGGTGCGTATGTGAGAACCTTCAGGGGCATTCCTCAGCTTGTTTTTGATCCACGGGCCACCATAGAGCCTGTGGATATAGAGCTCGAGGTTAAGGAGATACCGGTAACGTTGGAGAGCCTGGAAGGCAAAGGTGGATACAATGTTCTTGTGGAGGGAGTTATAATAGATGTGAAGAAAGGTAGTGGCCTTATTTATCGCTGTCCTGAATGTGGAAGGGTTTTAACCTCCACCAACTGTCCCGAGCATGGCAAAGTCAATCCCGTGCCGGATATGAGAATTAAAGCCATCTTAGACGATGGCACCGGTGCTGCCATGTGTATCTTCAATAGAGAGCAGACAGAGAAGATCCTAGGAATAAAGGTGGAAGATGCCATAAGAATAGTGCAGGATAACCTAGGCAACCCAGCCATAATAAGGGAGATGATCGAAGAGAGACTCATCGCCGTGCCCATGAAAGTTCGGGGAAATGCCATAAGCAAGGAGAAGTACGGGCTAACCCTGCTGGTGAGGGACTTCGACTTCTTGGATATTGAGGACATCGCCGAGAAGGCTGGTAACATGCTTGAAGAGCTGGGGTGGTGAAAATGGCCCGGGAACCTGCATGGAGAGTTTTTTCCGCAGAGTACAATTCTTCCAAGCATTATATTAAGGCGACGGAACCAAAAAGACCCAGTTACGTTATCACGCCGCTAGGAGCCAAGATAAGCAGAATGTTTGTGGTTGGAGTTCTAACGGAAGTTCGTTTAATAACCGACGAGATTGTGAAAGCTAGAGTTGCGGATCAAACGGGTGCCTTCTACATCCTCGCAGGCAAGTTCAATCCAGAGGCAAGACAGATCATGGAAACCGTGAAGGTGCCACAGTTTCTGGCTGTCGTAGGCAAGGTTAATGTTTTCAGGCCAGATGAGGACACCATGTACTTATCGGTGGTTCCGGAGCGGGTGAAGGTGGTTAAGGAAGTTTTGAGGGATTACTGGGTTTTTGACACAGCCAGGCGACTTAAGATAAGGATAGATGCCATGAAGGAAGCTTTGAAAATGGATGAGCCATCCGTCGCAAAGCTTATGGAGTTAGGTTTTTCCAGAAGAATCTCCGAGGGCGTCGTGGAGGCAATAAAATACTACGAGAAAATAAATGTGGAGAAGTACATGGATATGCTAAAAGACGCGCTCAAGCACCTACTACCTGAATACAAGATGCTGGGTTACGAGCTTCCTGCGGTGGAGGAAGAGGAGGAAGCCACGGAAGAGGAAAGCGGCGAGGAGGAAGAGCTTGTGCTCCGACTAATCGATGAACTCAATGTGGATAATAAGGGAGCATCGTATGAGGATCTTCTGGCAAAAACAGGATTCTCGCCGGAGAAGCTTGACGAGATTCTAATCTCCCTCCAGGAGAGGGGAGAGATATACGAGCCCTATCTTGGAAGATTTAAGAGGATTTGAAAGCCTTTTCTTTCATCTCCTCTATCTCCTTTTTGAATGCCCATTTGAGGAGCGGCGGAGTTATAAGTGTGGTCACAGTAACAAAGAGCATGGTAGCTGCGATGAAAAGCTGTGCATCTTTTTGCGGCACAGCACCTGATGTTATGGCCAGTGTAAGGGAAACAAGAGCTACTTCCATGCGGGGTATCGAGCCTATTCCCATCTGGAAGGATTTGTGCCAGTCGAACCCCCCTATTCTTGCGCCTATGCCACGACCTATAACCTTGCCCACTATGGCAATGACTATGATAACTATGCCAAGAATTACCGCATCCAGCCTGGTAAATACACCCACATCCAGCTGTGCACCTGTATAAACGAAAAATATGGGGATGAGAAGTGCATAGCCTATGACCTTCACATCGTTGGATATCATTCTCTTCTCAGGAACCCTGCTCAAGGTTATACCCGCAAAATATGCACCTTCGATGGCAGCAGCGAAGCTAAATTGGGCAAGAGCGGAGAATAGAAGCATAACGCCAATAATAACTCCAAGAAGCCCCTTCTCCGTCTTTATATATTTTCGGGTGTACTTGGCTATCCAGGGCATGTAGTACCACGCCGCCACTAAGGCAACGAGGAAAAAAATCACAAGATTTATTCCGAAGAGAAGAAAGCTTCCGGTACCGGTGACAAATATTATGAGGGCAATGCCCAGAAAATCATCCATAACACTGGCACTTAAAGATGCCGCACCCACATCGGAAGTAAGCATATTTATCTCCATAAGCGTTCTAACAGTCACCCCTATGCTTGTTGCCGTCAGGAGAACCCCCATAGCGAGGCTCTCTCTCATTCCATAGCCGAGAGAAAGACCAGCAATCCAGCCCAAAATCAGGGGCACTATGACTCCCATTACCGTGGATATGGTTGCCACCTTACCTGTTGATTTTAGCTGCTCTATTTCGGTATCTAAGCCTGCAATGAAAAGAAGGGTTATTATTCCCAGTTTTGCCATATAATGCACGGGCTCCACGCCTTCAAAGGCTTGGGGTCCTCGTATAACAATCCAGTCCTTGAGCCATGCAGCCGCGTGGGGCCCGAAAAGATAGCCATAGAGAACAATATTTCCCAGAATCATACCAAAGAAAATTTCACCAAGAACCCCTGGAAATTTAACTCTCTCCAGGAGCGTGCTAAATATTTTTGCGAATATGAGCACGATGCCCAGGGTGAATAGGAATGCTGTGAAATTCATAGGGCATCACCTTCCTTGGGATATGGGATGGTAGGAGAAAAAATTTTCCATATTATTTTTCTCCATTGAAAATTTTCGCGGGAGAAAAATTAGAAGATGAGGAAATAGAGAACGACTATGGAGAATGTTCCGATAATATCCGCGAGAGTGGTTATTACAGGAACTACCACATTATCTGGGTCAAGCCTCATTTTCAAGCTTCCCACCGTGAGATAATAGGATATTGCCAGAAGAAGCAGAAGAGATAAGAGGGCTGATAGCCAAATAAGAAGCAGTGCTCTCCAATCGAAGGTGATAAGGATAACGAATATGGAGATAAGGGAATAAACTATAAGGGCGAGGGAAAGAATGGAGAGAAGCTCTTTTCTTATATATTTCCCATGGGGGATGAACGTAGGCTTTACCAATCCGAGATAGATGAAGGAAGATAGCCTTGAAGAATAAACGCTCCCTATGTTCCCTAGGGTTTCCAAGGTTGGTGGAAGAATAAGAAGTATTATTCCTATTTTATTTGCTTCCCACATCCCTCCAGTGATAAGCTCCAGAAAAGCCACGAGCAAAAGAATAGGAAAACTCTGTAGGTAAACTTTCTTTCCTTCATTGTTTTTCCACATCCTGCGAAAGATGGAGAAAACATATATAAGAAGTGATACTACCAAAAGAACCAGTAGAAGGGGATAATGAAAAATGGAGAGAAGAAGATAACCAACAAGAATAATGAATAGAACACTTACAAAATCTCCTGCACTGGAGATAAGAGGCACTCCCACATTGTCCGGGTTCCATCCTCGCTGATAACTCTTCACCCCAATATACGCGGTCAAAGGCGACAATATTGAGGTGGTGAAAAGATTGGTCACGAGGATTATTGCAGGGATGAAAATAACGTATATCCAGTTACCTGTGGTGATGAATGCAAAGGTACCTGCCAGAAGACCAACAACCATAGCTGCAGAATAGGCCAGGGATTTTGCACTGTAGATTCCCACCTTAACCTTCTCATCATGAATATCTTTAATTTCACCCAGATGCAGTTTTGAGCTTAGCCTGGCGATAAAAGCACCATAAACATTGCCCCGCATATCAATAAGCGCAGGTATAACCATAAGAAGACCTGGGATGAGACGGAAAATTTCCACATACCTGCTCATTAAATAGCCCGCTATACTGTCAGCTACTAGAGCCATAAGAAGCGCAGGTAGAGTTTCCTGAATTAGTCTGATGTCCAGGTGGCGGTTCATCGCCGCCACCTCCTCTGCGAGGCATAGGGATGTATAAGAGTTGAAAGTATAAAATCATAACTCTTCAAGGGGGATCATCACAATATATTTAAAAGCATAAGCAATATCTCCGATGATGATGAATTTCCACATACATACAACGTGGAGTGATGGAATTTACACTCCTGAAATAATAGTGAGGGAAGCTGTTAAAAGAAAGATGGAGAAGATAGCAATCACGGATCATTTTCACACCAAAAAGGTGAGCTCAATCCCCTCCAAGTATTTGAAAATGTATTTGGAGGATATACATGCTCTACGAAAAAAATACAGGGACATCGAGATTTATGCAGGCATAGAGGTAGATTTCTCGCCCCGCACAGATATAGATTCGCTTCCCTCCTTTGAGGATTTTGACTTTGTTCTCTTTGAGTATGTGCAGGATACTCTGTGGGATGGGTATCCTCTATGGATGCTTCTGGATATAAGAAAGAAAATAGTTCCCCCGGTTATTCTGGCCCACAATGACCTATCTCGCAATTTTGGAGGCACAGATATTGAGGCTTTTCTAAGGGTTCTGGAGGCGGATAAAATAGGTATTGAGCTAAATACCAATTTGAATTATACCAAACTGGGGGAGTTTTACTATCGCCTGGCTGCCCCCATTTTTGAGAGAATAAAAAATTTTAAAATTCCAATCTCCGTGGGTAGCGACTTGCATGAGGATCTGGACCTGATAGATAAGGTGGATGATGCACTCTCCTTCATCCAGGAGATGCATCTTGAAAATAATCTAAAGCTATTTCTTAAGATGGTAGGTGATAGGTATGAAGGATAAGGTGGCAATAGTTTGCGGATCCAGTAGAGGCATGGGAAAGGCCATCGCCGCCAAGTTCATTGAGCTTGGTGCAAAGGTGGTTATGGTTTCCCGCAACGAGGAGAGACTTCTGAGCGCAATGAGAGAGATAACATCTAAAGCTGTGGAGAAAGGGGATAGAACTGCGGTAAAGAGAGCTCTCGCAATTCCCGGTGATGTGACCAAGAAAGAGGATATCGAGAGGGTAGTAAAGGAGACCATTGAAGAGTTTGGCACAGTGCATATACTTGTGAACAATACCGGCGGACCACCCGCTGGCTATTTTGAGGACTTTGATGATAACGACTGGCTAAGCGCAATCAATCTTACACTCATGAGCGTTGTGCGTTTCATTCGCTTGGTTGCACCTTATATGAAAAAGCAGAAATACGGAAGGATAGTGAACATCACATCCATGAGTGTTAAGCAGCCCATAGATAATCTTATTCTCTCCAACACGGTGAGACTCGCCGTGGTAGGATTATCAAAGACCCTGGCACTACAATGGGCAAAATACGGAATTACCATAAATAACATCGCCCCAGGACCGATTTACACAGAGAGAATCAAGGAGCTCTCCTGGGCAAGAGCCAGCAAAGAAGGTATAAGCTATGAGGAGGCTTTGCAGAGGTGGATAAGGGAGGTTCCTGCCGGCAGATTTGGGGAGCCAGAGGAAGTTGCCGAGCTTGCCGCATTTCTCGCATCTGAGAAAGCGGGATACATAACCGGTACCACCATTCAGATAGATGGCGGTGCCATAAAATTCGTACTCTAACTCCCACTTTTTTTGCTGGCAAAAGAGAAGAGAATTACTCCCAGAGAGGAAAGAAAGAAAGAGAGGAGCATCAGGGCCCGAAATGTAGGTAGGAAATGCATAAGGGCACCACCAATTAACGGTCCAAGGAATGCAGATATGCCAATGGAGGAGTTAAGCAATCCTGTGGCTGTAGCCTTCTCCCTGTTGTTGTCTGTGAGATATCTCAGAGAGCCTACATAGAGAAAGGACCAGGAAGCGGCTAGCATTACCTGGATTGGCAGAATCATCCATATGCTTGCAGCAAACCCATAGGAGAGGAAGGTGAGGGAAGATAGAATCAGTCCTAGAAATATAAGATGCGTGGATTTGCGCACATCGGTATAAAAATACATGAGGAAGAACTGCACCGTGGAATTAATACCCATGGTGGCCGCCTGCCAGAAAGAGTTGCCCCCTATGGATTTTATAAATATAGGCCAATATGCCCAGATCATTGTGGCCGATGAATGTCTAAGGATGTAGGGCACATAAATGCTCCAGTTTCTGCGAAACACATCTGCGGGGAATAGAGGTATTTTTTCAATTCTCACTCCCGTATCTGGAAGACCCCTAGTGACCAAAAGTCCCAGAATAAAAATGAGGGAGGAAAATATGTAGGTGGCCTTGAGCGGGAAAAATAAGGAGATGAGGCCTGCAAGATAAGAGCCAATAGCCCATCCCAGTGCTCCAAATGCGGAGAGTTTCCCCATCTTCAAACGAAGGTCATGGGCCATGGACACAATCGCCGCGGGAAATATTCCGGCAGCAAAGCCAGCCATAATTCGAAATAAAAGTAGGGTATAATAATCGCGATAGAAGTATTGCAGGAGAAATAAAATTGAAGCTATTACAAACCCCACTAGGATGAATCTCCTTCTCCCGTGAATATCAGCTAGGCGACCAAAGGTCATGGAGGATAGAAAATATGTCAGGTTGTAGAGTGAAAAAACCAGAGCTACCTGAAAGAATGTTGCTCCGAGCTGAGCGGCAATTCTTGGAGTGTAGCTTATGGAAAGCATTATGGCCGTATAGCTGATTATCTGCATCAGGTATAGCTTTGCCTTCACCTTTGGGAATTGCAAAAGATATTTAATTGCTTTTCTGTGCAAATATCAACGGGGCGTTAATTTAATATCCCTATTTATCATAACCAAAAAAGGTAGCGGGTGTAGTCTAGTGGTAGGACGGGGGCTTCCCAAGCCTCTGGCCCGGGTTCGAACCCCGGCACCCGCATTGTTCAAGAGTTGGTTACGACTCTGTATTTTAGGATATAATCTGCATCGTCCAGGTTGAACCTAGCCTCTCTTTGCTCTCCGTTTCCCACGTTCTTTCCTATTATGATATGATCTCCCAGTAAATCATCTTTGTCTCCCATGCCAAAGACGGTTATGCCAGAATCTCTATCAAAGAGCCTTATTCTAACGCTCTTCTCAAAGAATATGGGTGGTAGATTAAGTTTCTGCTTATCTCCATCCTTCATTTTTGTGGGGCCCCACACGATGGAGTTACCCACCATGATGTATATCTCATCGGCCCCCCAGAAATCTTCCGTGCTCTTGCACTTTATGCTGAGGAGTTCCAGCGTATAAGAAGGTCTATCCGTATCGAACTCACGCATACAATAGTAACATCCGTTGTATCCTTCTTTCAGGCCCTCCTGGGGGGAATAAAAAAGGGTACGATGCTCCCTGGATATCTTTCTAGCCCATTGGCAGAAGGGTGTGTGTATCTCCTTTTTCTTAGTATTTGCAGGGAAAACCATGTAAAAGAGACTCTCCGGTAATAGGCCTTCTTCACCCCAATCAATTCCCTCAAATTCACCTAACTCCTCGCGCAGTTTTGCATCATAGCGACATACTTTAAGTAGAGTATTAACGAAGGCTTCGCAGTTTCTATCCACCAGGGAATAACTTACTTTAAATCCTGCATCGTAGTACTTCATAAATATATATGTCCTTAAGAGCATCTCGTTCATCAGCTGCTCATAATCTTCATACTCTTCAATTAGGGGTATACGGTGGGCTTCCAGGTCACTATCCGGAAGAAGATATGAGGTTGCATCCTCCTGGGCCACTTCACGGAGTGCTATACTGTCCAACGACGGGTTGAAAACTATCTTTATATTGCCATCGCCATCCCTTGCCACACCGAAGGTAGTGTAGTATATATCCAAGCCCTCATCGTTTTTCAAGGTAAGATAGCCCAGCGTCCATCTCCCCCATCTCTTCGTCACTATTTTAGCCTGTTCCTCACTTTCATATATGAAAAGCACAAAATGATGGTTACCCAGGAAAAAACTGCCCATATCCCTCGCACACCAGTACACTCCTGCCACATCCTCAAGGGAGGTCGCAGTTTTCAGATATTCCTCAAGATGAAATAAGCTCATAAACTCAATAAACTCAAACTTTTATAAAATGGATTCTATTGAACTACTGTAAAATTTTTCGCGTATAGAAATGCGGGGGGAGAGATTCGAACTCTCGAACCCCTTCGGGAGGAGATCTTGAGTCTCCCGCCTTTGACCTGGCTCGGCAACCCCCGCTCTCTTACCCCTAATTATCTTCTCCTATTTCAATTTCTCGAAAAGAAGGGGGTCGAAGGGGGCAAAGCCCCCTCTCTACACCCCCACGAAGGGGGGCTGTGCCCCCCTTTCTAAACCTCGAAGGGGGCTACGCCCCCTTTCTAAACCCCCATAAAGATAAAGTGAGAGGGGTAGAGGGGAGAAGGAGCATCGGAAGATGCGAGCTTGCCCTCTTGCGGAGGGCTAAACGAGCAAGGAGCGATGCGAGTTGTGAGCCAGCCCGCTTTAGCGGGGCGCTGCGTAGGTGCTCAATACTTAGTTTAAAGAAGGGAGGGGTGTAGAGAGGGGAAACGAGCATCGGAAGATGCGAGCCAGCCCTGCGTAGGCAGGGCGCTGCGTAGGTGTCCCTTCTTGGGGAACCCGCCAGAGGTTCCCAGAGCTGGAAGTACTATAAACCCGCTGGAGGTGTCTAGCGGGGAAAGTTTTAAAAGCGAAAAATATTCTACCTGCTGTAGGCCGAGGTAGCCTAGCCCGGCAAGGCGGTGGATTCGAGATCCACTGGCCGCAAGGCCTCGGGAGTTCAAATCTCCCCCTCGGCGCTTTTTTAAAAAACAATAAAACTCATCATCAAAATCGTAGAATGCAAAAAAAAGAATTGGAAAAAGGAAAAGAGAATTATTCAGTCTCTTCCTCAGAGGTTTCTTCGGATTCGGGCAGTTCTTCACGCTTTCCCTGCTTGGGTTTCATAGCAGCTGCGACTATTGCTATTATCAGAGCTATTATGGCGAGGACC
>JALWRZ010000005.1 GCA_026993785.1 DHVE2 group archaeon | reverse complement strand
ACTGTTGAGAAGTCTCTATCTTCCGTGGAGGGAGTTAAGATTGCCAAGGTGAATCTTGGAACGGAGACCGCAATAGTGGAATACGTGCCTGAAAAGACGGATATGAAAATACTGGAGAAAGCAGTCAGGTCAGCGGGATACGGGGTTGTAAATGAGAAAATTACTGTGAAAATAGGTGGTATGATCTGTGCAAGCTGTGTACGTACCGTGGAAAATGCCATAAATGCTTTAGATGGTGTGCTGGATGTTAATGTGAATCTCGGCGCTGAGAAGGCGTATATAGCTTTCAATCCAAAGATGGTAGGCTTGCCAGAAATAAAAGATGCAATAGAGTCTGCAGGATATCAGTATATAGAGCTTGAAGGCGAGGAAGGGGATGCGGAGAAAGAGAGCAGGGAGAAGGAGCTTAAAAGTAAGCTCAACAGGGTGATAGTAGGTTTTGCCGTGGGTATTCCTATGATGTTATTGACATACATCTCTCTTGAGATACCGATACCACTATCATATCTTATGCTTATAATATCCACTCCTGTTTTCATCTATCTCAGTTATCCTATATTTTCAGCAGGGTACCATGCGCTCAAAAACAAAAATCTCAGTATGGATGTTATGTATTCTATGGGAATTGGTGTTGCATTCGTGGCAAGTATATTAGGGACATTTGGAATAGTTCTTTCTAAAGACTTTCTTTTTTATGATACTGCAATACTGCTAGCTACATTCCTCATGATGGGCAGATACCTTGAAGCCCGGGCAAAAGGAAGGACTTCAGAGGCGATAAAGAAGCTCATGGGCTTGCAACCGAAGACGGCCATAATTATAAAAGATGAAAAAGAGATTGAAGTGCCTATTGATAATGTAGAGTTGGGGGATATAGTGCTGGTAAAACCCGGTGAAAGGATGCCTGTGGACGGCGAGGTTGTCGAGGGTGAGAGTTATGTGGATGAGTCAATGATTACGGGAGAGCCTGTACCAGTGCTGAAAAAATCCGGTGAGAAGATCATAGGCGGGACTGTTAACACAAATAGCATACTGAAATTCAGAGCCACAAAGGTAGGAAAGGAAACTGTGCTTGCCCAGATCATAAAACTGGTGGAAGAGGCACAAGGTTCGAAACCACAGGTGCAGCGGATCGCAGATACGGCTGTTGCCTATTTCATTCCTGCCGTTCTTGGAATCGCAATACTCTCCTTTGGAGTTTGGTATCTCATAATAGGAAACACACTTCTGTTTGCTCTCACGACACTTATCTCCGTGCTTGTGATTGCATGTCCCTGCGCTCTCGGTCTTGCTACCCCTACAGCTGTTACTGTGGGAATAGGGAGGGGTGCTGAGCTTGGCATACTCATAAAGAATGGCGAAGCCTTGGAGATATCTGAGAAGATCACAACGGTA
Source organism: DHVE2 group archaeon (assembly GCA_026993785.1). Classification (GTDB taxonomy): domain Archaea; phylum Thermoplasmatota; class Thermoplasmata; order Thermoplasmatales; family Aciduliprofundaceae; genus S014-41. Next base: position 217 of record JALWRZ010000005.1, on the reverse strand, counting down.
GTCTTCGATAAAACGGGCACGCTTACAGAGGGCAGGCCAGAGGTGACGGATATCATTGCTTTTGAAGGCGATGAGGATGAGGTTCTAAGAATTGCAGCGAATCTTGAAAAGAATTCGGAGCATCCGCTTGGAAAGGCTATAGTCAAAAAAGCATCTTTAAATAACATATTATTGGGAGATGTCAGGGATTTTATGGCCGTAAGCGGAAAAGGAGTCA
>JALWRZ010000004.1 GCA_026993785.1 DHVE2 group archaeon | reverse complement strand
ATCATGAGATGATTGGCAAGGGCATAGGAATAGCGAGAGCGGATGAGGTGAATATAGCGGAAGCGAAGTTGCAGGGTAATCTTTCTGCGGGAGTGAACTATGTCCTGCTTCCATTGCTGGAGAATTACAATGGAATATGCAGCATAATGTGGTACGTGGACGGTGCATATGTGCCAGGCGATAAGCCAGTGGTAAGCTTTGATGCAGGAGTGCATAACGTGGAGCTGCGGATACTACGCATCTCAGGTATCTGGGAGAGCTACTCCATCCAGCTCTCCGTTTCTTGATTTTTTAATCTCTTTCTTTTTTACTTTAAAGTATCTAAAAAATTAAATACTTATTTAGCAATAATCCTTTATAAGATTTAGCATATCAGAGTCTGCTGAGGTTATTTTGGTTTCTATGGGTGCTGCGGGATATATAATCATGTCTATAATTTTCTGGATTGGTATCTTTACCGAGGATTACACCATATGGGACGGGATATGGGACCAGGTGGGTATACTTGAGTATCTAATGCTACCACTATGTTTCATAGGTATCCTTTTTCTCCTGCGAGAACTAGGTGAAATGCTCCGTATGGAAAGTCAAACCCGTGCACTGTGGTGGCTCTTGAATTTAGCCGTGATTCTAAGTCCTCTTCTATCATTAATAGGCCGGATTTGGGATAGTCCAATGGGCTCTTTCACATCCTTGGTACTCTATACAGCAAGCGATATGCTTCGAGTGCTATATCCTCTGCTCCTTGTACCCTTCATTCTTTCCCTGATTTCCCTGACAAGAGAAAGGGATGGGGATGAATTTTATTAATCTCGAGGGTAAGATTTTATACCTTTAGATAATTCTCAACATATGCGCGCCTTTATTCTCGCTGCGGGAGAAGGTACTAGAATGTGGCCCCTTACGGATACTAGGCCTAAACCTCTCATTCCCCTGGCCAATAAGCCAATAATTGAGCATATTCTTGATGCCTTGATTGATGCGGGTCTTGAAAACATATCTATTCTTATAGGCTATGAAGGCAGACAGATAGTGGAAAAATATGGTTATGAGTATAGAGGTGCAAAGATAGATTATGTTTATCAGAAAGAGCTTAAAGGCACAGGAGATGCCGTAGGCTATGCGGCCAAGTATCCCGATGATAAATTTATCTTTGTAAACGGAGATCTTTACTTTGAGAAGAAAGCTATTGAAATGCTGCTCCCCCATAACAATGGGGTTCTTGGGGTTTATAGGGAAGATGCATCTCCCTACGGATTGCTTATTGGAGAGGATTATTTAGAAGAGATAAAAGAGAAAGTTCCAGAGAGCTCGGGATGGATTAACGCAGGCATCTATGTATTTGACCGCAGGATATTCAATTATCTCAGGATGATAAAACCTTCTCCTCGCGGTGAGCTGGAGCTCACTGATGCTATAAATCTCTTTGCTAAGGAAGAGAGAATTAGGATCGTTAGATATCAGGGTATGTGGGTAGACATAGGGATGCCATGGCATCTGCTTGATGCGACCCGTGCATATCTCGAAAATATGAACTGCGAGATGAAAGGGACAGTGGAAGAGCATGTAATTCTTCGTGGCAAGGTATGCATTGGAGAAGGTACACGGGTATTGAGTGGCACATACATCGAAGGTCCTGTGCTCATTGGAAAGAACTGTAAAATAGGGCCAAACGCGTATATTCGTCCCTACACAGTGATTGGAGACAACTGCCATGTTGGCAACGCATGCGAAATTAAAGGATCCGTGATAATGAACGGTACAAAGGTTCCACATTTTAACTATGTAGGAGATAGCATAATCGGAGAGAACTGCAATCTGGGTGCAGGAACGAAGGTTGCGAATCTAAGGTTGGATGAGAAGAACATAAAGCTTCCCATTAAAGGAAAGGTGGTAGACACACATCGTCGCAAGCTCGGGGTGATAATGGGAGATAATGTTCACACAGGTATAAACGTTAGTATAGATGTGGGCACCTTAATTGGAGCGCATAGCTCCATAGCACCTGGAGCCAGGGTAAAAGGAGTAATTGCCAGGGGAAGCAGGATATTTTAGAAGAAGAAATTCTTAAGATCCCTTTTCAAATCAGTGTGAGGAGTAAATCCAAGGACTTTGGCCCTGGAAATATCTGCGTAGGATCTTTTTATATCACCCTCTCGTGGCTTCTGATAAATTATTTCCACATTTTTAGAACTTAATTTTCCTATCAACTCTGCCAGTTCTCTTATACTTGTTTCCTTTCCCGTGCCGCAATTATAAACTCCTGTAGCTTTTTTCTCAAGTACCAACTTCACAAGCTGTACCACATCATATACACTCACAAAATCCCTTGTTTGTGTGCCATCTCCATATATTATCAGGGGTAAACCTCTTTTGGCCCTGGATACAAAGATGGATATTACTCCGGAATAGGGATTATTTGGATCTTGCCGGGGGGAGAATATGTTGAATGGCCTGATTGATGCAACTTTTATCCCATACAGCTCGCCGTAGAGAAGGGAATATCTTTCTCCGGTTAGCTTACTCAAACCATAGGGACTCTTTGGCTTGGTGGGATGCTTCTCATCCAAGGGAAGATATTTTGGCTCTCCGTAAACGGCTGCGGAGGATATGTATATGAAATGCTCTACATCATGTTTCCTGGCATATTCCAAGAGATTAAGAGTACCCATAATATTGACATCTGCATCCAGCTTTGGCTCTTCAACGCTTTTAACAACACTCACTTGGGCTGCCGCGTGGATTATGGCGTCTATTTCATAATTTTCAAGAAGTTCTTCAATGTCTCCCCTAATATCCCCCCTAATTTTGGTGTAGGGTGAGCTTCGAATATCCAGACCTACTGAGTTGGGGATATTCTCCACGAGATAAGAGCCCAATTGCCCCGAGGTGCCTGTAATTAGGATCATAATAAGCCATATGTCCGCATCGTTAATAACCCTGCTCCTTTACACCAATTTCAATCAATTCCAGAGCGTGAAGGTCTCCAATCACATGGTTGGTTTCATCTACCACAGGCAGCTCGTTGAGATGATATCTGAACATTTTTACAAAGGCATCTTTTAGAGTCTCATCCTCTTTCACATACACCGGAGGTGCCATAATGTCCTCAGCCTTCACACCCGTTCCCTGAAGTAGAGATATATCAAACTGTAGATATTCTGGCGGTATATATTGGCCATAGAGATACTGTAAAGCTATGTCGAGTGTGATTATTCCCACAAGCTCATCTTTTTCGTTTACCACATACACGCTCTGGGTCTTGGGATCCCTGAGCATTTCCCTAAGAACCTCGGAAAGAGATGCCTCTTTTCTCACTACCGCAAATTCTTGGGTTATAAGATTCATAATATCTTTTACCATAGGTGGCACGGACATACCCAGGGGATATGAATTTATCAAAATTAAGTTTTCCCTGAACAGTTAAAAATATTAACTTAGGATGCATACCCCATATTTAGGTGTCTCCTATGCCGCAAAAGAATTACAAGGCCATGAGCGTGGAAGAGACGCTCAAGGATTTGAGCACATCCCTAGCCCATGGTCTCACAGAAGAGGAGGCAAAGAAAAGATTAGCGCGGTACGGACCCAACGAGATTCCAGAAAAGAAGGTAAATCCTATTATAAAATTTCTTTCCTACTTCTGGGGTCCAATACCCTGGATGATTGAGATTGCCGCTGTGCTTTCCGCTCTAATCCAGCACTGGGAGGATTTTTGGATCATAATTTCTCTCCTGATACTTAATGCAGTGGTTGGATTCTGGGAGGAGAAAAAGGCGGAAGATGTGATAGCATATCTTCAGAAAAAAATGGTAGTAAGAGTAAGGGTTCTTCGCAATGGAAGATGGAAGGTAATACCGGGCAGAGAGCTTGTGCCAGGGGATATCGTGCGCATTAGGATGGGAGATATCGTGCCCGCGGATATAAAGCTGGTGGAGGGGGAGTTTCTTACAGTGGATCAATCTGCCCTCACCGGCGAATCGCTACCTGTAACAAAAAGAAAAGGAGATATCCTGTTTTCAAGCTCCATAGTGAAGAAAGGGGAAATGACCGGCGTGGTCGTGGCCACAGGTCTTCATACGTACTTTGGTAAGACAGTAAAGCTTGTAGAAGAGGCCCATACCATAAGCACTTTCCAGAAAATGATACTAAAGGTGGGCAACTATCTCATAATCCTTGCTTTGGTGCTTGTTTCTCTTATCTTCTTCATTTCCCTCTATAGGCATGAGAGCATAATAGAAACTCTGAGATTTAGTCTGGTTCTCACAATAGCCGCAATTCCCGCGGCTTTACCAGCGGTGCTGTCGGTTACTATGGCCGTGGGCGCTTATGAGTTGGCAAAAAAGCAGGCAGTAGTGAGGAAATTAACCGCGATAGATGAGCTTGCAGGTGTAGATGTATTATGTTCCGACAAAACAGGCACGCTTACCCAGAACAAGCTTACGCCTGGAACACCCTTAGGCTTTGGAAAGTTCTCACGGGAGGATGTAATATTCTACGGAGCACTGGCATCCAGGGAAGAGGATAAAGACCCCATAGATATGGCTATCCTAAACTCCGTGAAAAAATATGGATTGGAAGAGAAAATAAAGAGATATCGTCAGATAAGCTTTGTGCCTTTCGATCCCGTAAAGAAAAGAACTGAGGCAGAGATTGCGGGGGAGCAAAGTTTTCGTGTATCCAAGGGTGCACCCCAGATAATCCTTGATATGTGCAATATCTCAGAAGAGGAGAGAAAAAAGGCAGAGAAAGTGGTGGAAGGCTATGCAAAACATGGTTACAGAACTTTGGGGGTAGCTGTGAATTTTGACGGACATTGGAGCTTTGTGGGTCTTATACCTCTATTTGACCCGCCTCGGCCGGATGCACCACGTGCTATCAAGGCCATAAAAATGCTGGGAGTTAAGATAAAGATGGTCACTGGTGACCATGCGTCCATAGCGCGGCATATTGGAGAGATGCTCGGCATAGGTAAAAGAACAGTATCCATGGAGGAGCTGTATCAGAGAAGAAAAGAAGGGGAAGATATCGCGCATATTGTTGAAGAAGCAGATATTTTCGCAGAAGTTTTCCCAGAGCATAAATACGACATTGTGGATTCTCTGCAGAAAAAGGGGCATCTAGTGGCCATGACTGGAGATGGTGTGAATGATGCACCTGCATTGAAGAAGGCAAATTGTGGTATAGCCGTCTCTGGAGCTACAGATGCTGCCAGAGCTGCAGCGTCGGTGGCGTTGCTTCAGCCAGGATTATCGGTAATTGTCGATGCCATACGAGAGGCAAGAAAAATATTTGCAAGGATGGAGAGCTATGTGGTTTACAGAATTACCGAAACCATACGTGTTCTATTCTTCATTGCCCTCTCAATCATGGTATTCAACTTTTATCCCATCACAGCGCTTATGATTGTGCTCATTGCTCTGCTCAACGATGTACCCATCCTAACCATAGCCTACGATAATGTAAGGGTGCATGATAAACCTGTAAAATGGGATATGCATAAAGTGCTATTTCTATCAAGCGTTCTGGGCATAGGTGGGGTGATAAGCTCCTTCCTTTTATTCTACATTGCGAGAGATGTTCTTATGCTTGGCTATGCAGCAATCCAAACCTTCATATTTCTTAAGCTTGCAGTAGCAGGACATCTTACCATATTTGTGACCAGAAGCGAGAAGTTTGTGTGGAGTAAGCCTAGGCCCAGCGGGATGCTTTTTTGGTCTGCGGTAATTACAAAGATAGCAGCAACGCTCATAGCGGGATTTGGAATATTCGTCACCGCGATTGGATGGAACCTTATACTGCTAATCTGGGTCTATGCGCTTATATGGATGTTCATCCTGGACCAGATAAAGGTGTGGACACTGAAATATATGAAATCTCTCTACTAAAATCCTATATTCAGAGGGTTGAGTTGTTAGCTCAGCTATCTGCTTTAGGGGCTCTCTATTTCTTCAAACTCTTTGTTGTCACGGATACGGAAATACTTCTGGGTCTCTAATTTGTAACTTAGGTGAATTGTAAATGCAAATTTGGCCTTTAACGGATAAAAATGTTTAAACTCTTGGGGTACATATCCCCAAGGATGGCAAAGAAGAGTGGCAAAAAGCTGAGTTTCTGGTCTGTGTTTGCCATTGGAGTGGGAGGCATGGTGGGAGGTGGCATATTTGCAGTTTTGGGGCTTGCAGTTGAGTTATCTCACGGTGCTACGCCCATAGCATTTGCCATTGCAGGGTTTGTGGCCTTGCTCACATCCTATTCTTATGCAAAGCTTAGCGTGACATACCCCACGAGGGGAGGCACTGTGGAATTTTTAAATCAAGCTTATGGCACGGGGGTGTTTACGGGAGGACTCAATATCCTTCTTTATATGAGCTATATAATAATGCTATCCCTCTATGCCTATGCCTTTGGAAGTTATGGGGCTACGTTCTTTCCGAATAATTACGATTTTTGGAAACATGTGCTCATAAGCTTTGCCATTCTCCTGTTCACAATCATAAACATAATCGGGTCGAAGGCAGTGGGAGAGTCTGAAGAATACATTGTGGGAATAAAACTCTCTATACTCCTATTCTTTGTGATCATTGGAATGTGGACCATTAGTCCTGCTCGTTTAGCGCCAGATACTTGGGTTAATCCAGTGAGCTTGATAGCTGGAGGCATGATAATTTTCCTTGCCTACGAGGGATTTGAGCTTATTGCCAACACAGCGGAAGATGTGGATAACGTATCCAAGACACTGCCCAAGGCGTACTATGCCTCTGTGGGGTTTGTGGTGCTGCTCTACGTTGCTATTGCGATAGTGGCTGTTGGAAATCTCCCTCTATCAGAGCTGATAAATGCCAGGGATTACGCACTTGCAGAAGCAGCCAGGCCGTTTCTGGGAAATATAGGTTTCATTCTCATCGCCGTTGCTGCACTGCTCTCTACAGGCTCAGCTATAAACGCCACGCTGTACAGCTCTGCCCGGGTTAGCTATGTGATTGCCAAGGATGGAGAGCTGCCTGAGGCTTTTGAGAAAAAGGTGTGGCGCAGACCCATTGAGGGTTTGTTAATCACTGCCATTCTCACTCTGTTTGTGGCTAATCTATTTGATCTCTCGAGTATATCTACTATTGGCAGCTCTGGATTTCTCATAATATTCGGGCTGGTAAACCTTGCAAATTTCAAGCTGTACAGAAAAACGGGCGGAAATAGAGCCCTGTCTCTGCTGGGTGCTATAATGGCATTTTTCGCAGTAGCTATACTGTTTAGAGAGGTTATAACTACGGATCTCCAGGGTGTAGGGATATTTGTTGCAATGGTAGTGCTTGCGTTCTTTGCAGAGTGGCTCTATCGCAAGATCACTGGAAGAGAGCTAAAGCCTCTGCTGAAGGTGCCTATATAGCAAGAGGAGCTTTTACGGAGAGATAAAATGTCTTTTCTTCATATCTATTGTGATCTCTACAGAGCTTGACAATCCTGGATTAATACTTACATTCACATTTCCTGGTACTTGAGCTGCTCTCTTGAGCAGCTGAGAGTACTTGAGTAATGGAGCAATATTAATGATTTTCAGAAGTGCTTCTTCTCTGCGCTTTTTTGGAAAGAGTTTTACGATTCTCTCTCTGGCTTTTAATCCAAGTTCATCTGGAGCGTTTAACGCTTTTTTAATTGCCTCTGCCGTGGCTCTAACATCTCCGTATGGCACATAGAAGCCAATATTTCCCATAGCTTCAGGTATCCCACCTCTATTTGTGCCTACTGGTATATCTCCACTAAGCATCGCCTCGCAGAGAGTATTGGGTAATCCCTCACTTATGGATAATTGTGCGTAAACCTTTGCTCGTTGGTAATAGGGTAAAAGCTCTTCATTAGGTGTGTAGCCTATTAACTTCACATTTTCTGGAGCTATATTCCGGAGATAATCTCTTGCCACTCCCTCGACTCCAATCACAATGAATTGGGCATGGGGCACTAATTTTGCAGCTTTAACGAAGGTATCTAATCCCTTAATTTTCACCCGCCTCATATTTTTAGCGCCCGCAACTGTTAGCACTATATTTTCCTTTTTTCCATTGGGTTTCCAGAAATTCGCATCATATCCAGTAGGCACAGGGAATATTTTATCTCCTCTTATTCCTGCATTTTTAATAATTTCTTTTTGTAGATAATGACTCACCGGTAGAACTATATCTGCATTCTTCAACACATACCTTGCAGGAATGGATTCTTTAATATTAGAAAATGCACCGTATCCTATCTCGGGAAACGATACTGCATCATAGCCTCCCACAATGATTAATGATGCTTTCCTATATTTCTTGGCGTAATAAACCATCGGGAAGGTGTGCCAGCCAGCAAACCATCCCAATGCCACAGAGGATTTTTGCATGGCTCTCTTAGTCTTCGAGATATATCCCGGCCAATTATCCTTGGAACTTGGAGGAGATAGAGGCACTACTTCGTAATAATTTGATAGCATTTGGAGATCCCTATCCACGAAGGTTGATTTTTTATTCATAACAAAGAGTATCTGCATAGTTATCCCCCAACTTTTTTGTAAACTTCTAAATATTCTTTTGCTGCTTTCTTCCAGCTAAAAAATTTGGATCTTTCAATGCTTTTCTTGGAATATTTGTAATACATTTCAGGATTTGTAAGAATCTCCAATATTTTCTCTGCCAGATCTTTATGATTTCCAGGTTCAAAGGTTATCCCGGCGCTATCTGCAACTTCTTTGGCACCGCCACTATTAGGCACAATAACAGGCAAACCCATCCCCATGGCTTCCAGCACAGCTAATCCAAAAGGTTCTTGACTATTGGTATGAACAAAGAGTGATGCGGAATTATATAACTGAGGCATTTTTTCAAATGGTATATTCTTTATGAAAAACACTCTTCGGCGTAAATTTTCTCTAATCACGAACTTTTGCATGGCTTCTTTGAGAGGACCATTGCCTACAATATAAGCGTTAAAATTTATGTGAGAATTTAAATATTTAAGTGCCTTTAAAAAAACAAAAGGCTCTTTTTCTTTAGAAGGTCTGGAAACCCACAAAATCATTGGAGTATTTTTTGGGGATAACTCTTTGGATTTTTCTGCTCGGAATGTATTTAACAATGCGTGGTATATGTATCTATAGGCCTTTATATCAAGATCCTCTTTTAGTTTTAAGGCAGAGAATTTGGAAATTGTTATTATTTTTACGCCCATTTCATACAAATAAATTAAATTCTCTTTTTCTTGGTTATAAAATTTTAATTTATCCTTTTCAAAATACCCTACAAAAGGGTAGCCATGCTCTGTAACTATTAATTTGTCATATTTTTTAGAGAAAACTCCTTGGAAGGCGTTATTCACATGTATAATATCGAATAGCTGAGAGAGAATGCCTAAAGACAGTCTTCTAAGGATGTCACTATTTCTTATTCGGGGTATTATTATTTGTCTAATAGGAATATTTAGGCGTATATTATTAACCACATACAAATTTACTATGTCATTAAGTGCCGAAGTTAAGCCTATGTTATAATGCCAAATGCTGTGTCCAACAAAGAGTATTTTCATTATACCACCTCCCTGCTTATATTATCAGAAAAGAAAGTAGGGCGAAGCTGATTTTCATATAATACTAATTTCTTCACATACAATGCCCATTTTGTGATATATACTTGGGGAAAAGGCGTAGAAGTATAATCCATTTTTCCTTTTATATTCATGTTGATATAATTTTCAAACCATCTCTCAATATCTTTCTGTGCATCTCTTCTTTTTATACCCTCGACTATACTTTTTACTCTAGCCAAAGTAACAATTGGAATCCAGAAACCATAGTAAGAAACGGTGGTGCTCCACTTACGCACTTCTTTCAATCTCAATTTTAAAGTGTATTGAGGCTTGCCACGAAATATATCCCTTTCCTTTAAATATTTTCTATAAATGAGCTTGAATATATTCTTCGCTTGCCTTTTTTCTGGTTCTTTCTCTTCCCAATTCTCTCCTGTTATCAGGGGATACCATTTGAATGCATCTATTTCTATCAATCTCCACCATAGGTCAAAGTCCTCTGCATACTGTAAATCTTTCCATCCACCCACTTTTTCCAAAAGATGCCTGGGATAAATACCAGAATATATGGCTTGTAATGCATATTTACCTCTTCCTTCCCATTTTTCGTAGGCTTTTATTAATTCCCACCATTGGGGTAGATATATTGTGTCGAGATCCACAGGAATTATATATTCTCCAGAAGAATTCTCAAATGCGATTTGCCTTCCTCTACCACGAGTACACTTTTTCACTATTATCTTGAAATTCGGAAATTTGTGGGCATACTCCTGAAGAATCTCTAAGGTGCCATCGGTAGATTTGCTATCTACTACCACGATCTCAAATTCTTTAGGATTGATATATCGAAGTATTGAATCCAAACTCGCTCTTAACCTAGGAGCATTATTATAAACTGTGGAACAGATAGAATATTTCACTCGCTCACCTCCGCCTTGAAACCACCTATCCCTTCCTCAATAGTCCATAATTTCTGCACTTTAAATCCACAATTCTCAAACTTGTTCCTTAAGCTCTCAAATCCATGGTGGTACTCAATAACATACTTCGGCACTTTTCTTAAGACATGGCAAGGCACTTTCAGAAGTGAGTATTCACATCCCTCACAGTCAAACTTCGCAATATCAAAGGAATGCATCGAAAGAATCTTGGAGACAGATATGGATCTCACACGATATTTTTCTTCGCCTCTTAACCCGAAAGATGTGCTACCTAGTGTTTCATACGCCAGCTCTATCTCTCCGTCTCTATCTGCCACTGCAAAATTATAAACTTCACCCTCAACTTTATTTAGCCTCAGATTTCTCTTTATTATGGGTATGTTTTCTCTCTGTGCTTCGTAAATTACCACCTTCTTAGCACCCCAGCGCCAGAAAAGAGTGGCAGAGTAGCCAATGAACCCACCTACATCGAGAACAAGCTTATCTTTATACTCAAATACCTTGTAGTAGCGCTCAAGCGGTTCAGACAGCACACTTAGTTGGTGTGGATACCCTGCAATGACAATCTCACCTCTTTTTGCATATACTATTCCATTTTTTGTATCTATAAGTTCCCATCCTGCACGGGTGAGATTTCTCAATCTCCAGAAATCCGATTTGCCCTGGAGAAGTATGCCCCCATCATTGCTTCCCTTTATATCCACCTTCACAGGTCTATTCAGGAGAGCGGGCACCACGGCCCATGGATTTTTAAGATATCTAAGGGAGAATTTCAGGGAATCCACCAAGGGCACGTTGAGGTATCCTCCGTTATAATTTCCCTTCATAAGACTCACCTCAGGTCTAAAAATAAAAAATCGATTTGATTTTAAAAATATATTGTTACAAATCCACATTGATGATTAAAAGGCATAATTTTATTTCCTGAGAATCACAGGGAAAAGGAGTAGCGTATATCACCGCAAGAAAGAATATCCAAGGAATTCCGCCGCTCTACTCTGTCATTTACATCGCCTCCTTCGGCGCATTAATCCTTATTGCGGTATGGCTTCATAGAAAAAGAGAAAAAAGGAGAAAAAGTTAAATTCGCGGAACAAATGTGCATAGCGTGGAAATTAAGCTTGTTATATTTGATCTGGATGAAACCATTGTGGAGAACGCCATCCCTTTTTCGGAGATGCGTGAGCGAATACTTCGCAGGATCGGCAGTGAAGAAAAACCAAGACACCTATACGAATTTCTTAAGGCTAAAGGTGAAAGGTATCTCCAGCTTCTTGAAAAGGAGGAAATAAGGAGGGCAAAGAAGGCCAAGGTTGTGAAAAGCTTGCCCCAGATTCTTGAGTATTTGGATAAGAATGGGATAAGGAAAGCTGTGCTGACAAGAAACTCTAAGAGGGCGACGATGATTGCCCTGGGAGATTATGCCCGATATTTCGATGCCATAATAACCCGGGACGATGGTTTTGAGCCGAAACCCAGCGATGAGGCAATAAGATATCTTCTGGAGAAATTCGGTGTGAATAGTGGAGAATGTGTTGTTGTGGGGGATTACGAGTATGACATCATTGCAGGAAAGAAAGCAGGTTGCATAACTGTGGGTATAAAACTGGATGAGGGGGATTACAGGATCGAGAATCTGGAGGAGCTTCTTACTCTATTGAAAGGCTTTAAATAGGAGAGATGCTCTCAAATTTAAAGGAGGTGAAAGTATGGCTAAGATTAAGGCAGAAGCGAAGGTAGATGAGGAGGAGGGAGAAGTGAATTTAGTTATAGATAAGGAAACGGCAGAGAAGCTTTTAATGCTTGCCGAAAAGGTCGAAAAGGTAAAGAAGGGATTTAATGTGGACTGGGGAAAAATTGTGGAGAAACTCATAGGCACCGAGAGTGAGATAGTTCTTACCTTTGATAAGTTAACCATCGATGGGGCAATTAAGGTAAAAATAGTTCCCATGAAAAAGGAATAAACATTCTTGGATTTTTATGGATACCCTATACACCTTTCTTCAATTGCAGAGCCTTATTGTTTCGGGTTTTTTGAAAATTGAACTCGAGGAAGGAACCCTAACCCTTTCCAAAGATACAATAGTTGTGAATCTCCTCGACCGTGCTAAGGGAAAGCGATTGCTATCGGCGCTACAGCCTACTAAAGGGTTGAAGGATGTTCTTCTATATCCCAGGGAATTGGGCGCACTTCTCTCCTCTATGCAAAAGACATTGATTCTTAAATATCACAGCAGAGAGATTCTGATTCTGGGATATGGAGCAACTCCAGGAATTTTTGGAATGAAGAATGTGGAGATAAGAAACAGGCTCACATTTTTAAAATTTTTATTCACCCTTTTATAATTATTCTTATGGGCGAAAACTATATCTCGCATCTTGCCATAATAAAGCTATGAAATATGTGAGCGAGCTGGAAGATGGGGAGAATGTTGATATTCTTCTGGCAGTACGAAAAAAACTTGGTCTGCGGGAATACCGCACTAAATTTGGGCACTATTTTGTTCTGGAAGCTGGAGATAAGACCGGTAGTTTACTGATTAAGTACTGGGGCACAGATGACAGATTCACCGAGAAGATTTATGAAAGCATAAAAGAGGGGGATGTTGTGCATGTGAAGGGCACCTATCATAGGGATAATTCACCTTATATTTCCATAGATGCAGATTATGATGATATAGAAATCGTTAAAGACTATGATTCCGAGAGATTTGTGCCTTCAAGCGAGAATAGAGACGAGGTGATGCGCGAACTTATGAAGCTTGTAGAGGAAATAGAGGACCCATATCTGAGCAAGCTTCTTGACTCCATATTTTCCGACGAGGAGTTTCTGGATAATTTCAAAAACTCCCCAGGAGCTGCTTCTGGAGCCTATGCTTACTTAGGCGGGTTAGCAGAGCATACCCTGCGTGTTGCAAAAATATGCGGAGAATTGTCTCGGATATACAATCTCAACAGAGAGCTAGCCATAACTGCGGCTCTGCTTCATGATATCGGCAAAACTCAATCCTACGAGGTGGATACCACAATCAAGATGAGGGATTCAGCCAAACTTCTCGGTCACACCATACTGGGATATGAGATGGTTGAAAGCAGAATAAAGGAGATCGTTGATTTCCCCCAGAGTTTGAAGGAGCAGCTTCTCCATGCCATTGTGTCACATCATTCACCCATCGTAGACAATGTGCCACAGCGTATAAGAACCCGGGAGGCTTACATACTCTTTTATGCCAATATGATAGATAACTCGCTAAAAGAATTTGAGACGGAGGGTGAAGAATGGACATATTCCAGAAGGATGGGAAGGGAGATATACACAGGATTAGAGCAAGACTGATTCTGGAGTTTGAGACCGAGGAGAGAGCGGATAGACTGTTGAAAAGCTTGGAGGCCGATAATTATGAGTATATAAAATGCCATCGAGAGGGAAGGAGCATAATTTGCGAGGCCTCCTCAGAGAAAGCCTCTTCGCTTCTCCATACCTTGGATGATTTCCTGGCCTGTCTTATCGTTTCCGACGAGGTAGATCGTAGTATCTGATTTTTCTCCTTATGTAAGAGAAAGCTGCAATTCCATAAATTATTGCAAGAAACAGGGGGACGAGATAGAGCGTTTCTTCATATCCCCTTAGTATTATGGGAATGGAAGCAAGGAGATTGAAGGATGAATGGAGAAAGACGGCGGAGAGATATCCCCGCAACGCTGAACCTCTTCCAAATTTTTTAAGGGAATAACCAAGACCCGTTAAGGCGGTGGCGCTCCCATGAATAAGCGCCGAGGATATGCTCCTTATCAATGCCACCGAGAACCAGGAGATGATGCCTCCGTGGAGAAATGCGGTAAACTCATATAGCAGATTTTCTGTGGCTGCGAATCCAAAGCCGGAAGATGCACCGTAAACAAGTCCATCTTCTATCTCATCTATATATCTGCGGGATGCAAATATCCCGTATGCCTTGGTTGCCTCCTCCACAAAGGGTGCTATTATTACAGCGAGAACTAGAGCATCCACGCTCTCCTTATGTCTGGCAATAAACTCATATTCGCGGAGGAATCTGAAAGATGTAGCATAAAAGTCCACGGCCACCAGCTCTAAGATAGCTGCGAGAATTATCCCGAAGGTGGCCCCGATAAAAAAGGATTTGAGAACCGCTCTCCAGGGCTCTCTTTCATACCTTTCTGTGTTTCTTATGGCCACCATATAAATGAGGGATGGAAGAAATGCCACGAGGCCCAGAATGGCGAGAAAAAGGAGATCCATGGAATAGAATAAAACAAAGCACACATATATTATTTTCCCATCACTTGAATATCATGCCCGTTTCCTTGTACCAGAGCAAAAGATCCAGGTGCGCCATGGGTATTCCGATATCTTGACAGAAGGTGCGCATTCTCTCCTCGATTTCCGCATATCTTTTTTTAGTGAGGCTTTTTGGAATTTCATCTATTACACCTAAATTTTTGAGATTCTTGAGAATATGTCTGTCCAGGATCGCCAATTCATCTCCAAAACCCACATTTCTCAGAAAATGACTGGCTTCTTTATAACCCATTCCCCTTATATTGCGCACAAGAAATTCTCGCATCTTCCTGGGATTTTCAAATTTTTCTAGTTCTCTTCTTATCTCCAGCCTTCCATGGCGGGTAAAAAATTTTCTGGCCTCTAAAATATTTCTCGCTTTGGTATATTTGAACCTCACCCCCTCCAGGGCATCCAAGATATCCTTGTAGCCTCCCTTAAAGAGCATTCCGCTTTCACGCAGTTTCTCTATGGCTTTCCAGCAGACAGTAGCGCGAGACTGGGGAGTGAGAAGACAGAAGGCGAGCTCTGCAAATACATCCTCCTCACTTCCATTTTTCCAGAGAAGCGCGAATTCTTCAAGTCTTTTGATTATCTGCGGCTTTATTTGATTATAAATTTCCATTATCTCCTGGAGCATATTGGGATATCAATGAGGGACACCTATACAATATTTTCGCAGGGGTAAGGAGAATTAATATATAACAAAAGAATATCCGTAATGTGCAGCATCGGGCCTATCTATGCTTTCGAGATAGCGGTGAAATTTATGAGGCTTTGAAGGTGGAGGCGGGACGCGAAATTCCCCGCACCCAAGTGAATATAAAGAGAGAGGGGGATGAAGTGAAGATAGAAATTCTCGCCTCCGATCTGCATGCCCTGAGAGCTGCACTGAACTCATATCTCAGATGGATAAATCTTGGATATGAAATAATCGAGGTGGTAAAAAATGGTGGAAGTTAAGCTAACCCCCTATCTGCAGGAAAAACTGCAACAGGCGCAGAGGTTACAGGCGGAACTGGAGAGCATAGTGGCGCAAAGATACCAGCTGGAGATAAGCCTAAAGGAAGTGGAAAAGAGCTTGGAGGAGCTTGCGAAGATCGATGAAAACACACCCATATACAAGAGCGTTGGAAGTATTTTGGTTAAGGCCAGAGGCAAGGAAGAAGTTAAGAAGGAACTTGAAGAGAAGAAGGATTTACTGGAAATCCGTATAAAAGCGCTTAAAAAGCAGCAGGAACTTCTTCAGAAGAAGTACGAAGAGATACAACAGGCATTTGCCCAGGCCTACGGAGGAGGATCATCATAAAACTCATTCTTATGCATCAGAACGCAGACCTTGACGCTCTTGCCTCCGCGCTGTATCTCAAAGAGTATTTTGGCAACACTGTTATAGCCTCAGATGGTTTGGACCGCATATCCCGTGCTCTGGTTAGAAAATTTGAAATTCCAATCACTACATCTCCTGAGGGGGAGTTTGAAGAGATAATAGCCGTGGATACGGCCAGTTTCCAGCAACTTGGAAAATTCTCATCTATGCCTGTAACTACAGTGTATGATCATCACGCCAGCAATGATATGGATGTGAAGAGAAGATTTGTGGATCCATCCTATCCCTCATGCGCGGAGATGCTCTACGATACCCTAAAATTCAAACCTTCGAAAATCACCGCTTACCTCCTCCTGGGGGCGATAATAATGGATACCCAGTGGTTCAGGCATGCCAATCGCAGAACATTCAAAATTTTCCACGAAATAATGGAGGAGTATGGGATAGAGATGAATGAGCTCAATGAAATCATAGACGACCACATAACCTTCGGGGAGAAGATCTCCGTTCTCAAGGGTTTTCAGAGGATGAGGTATAGAACGGTAGGCGATAAAATAATCTGCGGCACATTTATAAGCGCCAATGAAAGCATATGCGCCACCACACTTTTGCAGTTCTGCGATATTGTCTTTGTGGCTTCCCGGAAGAAAGAGAATGTGAGAATTACAGCGAGATCCAGAGACGTAAATCTTTTAGAAATATTCAAAGAGGTAAGCGAGGATTTTTCCTGCACCTATGGAGGGCATAAAAAGGCAGCAGGCATGAACTGCAGGGGAGATAGCGAGGCAATAGTTAATGCTCTTCTAACCGTGGCCTCCCATTATTTTGAGAAGAAAAAATAATTATCGCACTCGTCTGCGAATTATACCTCCTTTCAATTTTTCAAAGGGGGTTATAAACTGTCTGGCGGCATCGTATCCTTCCCCGATTTCGTAGGGAGAATGGGCATCGCTTCCGAAGGTTATATTTACACCTTCATTTCTGAGTTTTTCATAGAAGGATTTAAGATTGGGGGTATAGTGGGCAGAGTTGTACTCAACCCCTATGTTATTGCGAATGAGGAGTGGGATGGCAGATTCGTCCATTCTCATCCCATAGGCAAAGGGATGAGCAATTATTACATCTTCTAACTTACTGAGAATATCTGCATCTACCAGTATATTGGAGAAATGCAGAAGATAGAAATCAAAACCTGCGGGAATTTTACCGGCGGGATAGTATAGCTCCACACCGCAGAGTGTTCTGATAGAAAAAGAGCTAACGGTATCCACATAATCCTTAAGCTCCTTCTTGCTTATCTTAGGGTCATAATGGATTACAAAACCCACAAGCTCCAGATTCTTCATCTTTGCATAGAGCTCGTACATTTCTATGGTGCCTTCATCGGCGTGCAAGGGATAATGCACATGGAAATCATACCTCATTTCCTGTTCACCACCCTCCTTACTATGGGATCACTATCAGCCAGAAGTTTAAGATACTCTTCAGCACTCTTATCCGGTGGGATATCTTCCCTCAAATACACACCAGTTCTTCCAATCTTATCTCTTCTCGTTAGAACTCTAACCCTCTCTCTTATAGTTTCCACATCTATGCCCAGAAGCTTTGCGCACTCATATTCTCTTCCGATTACGCTCCACTCCCAGTGTCCATCCCGAAAAGGCTCGATGAAAAGTAGCTTCTTGTTTATTCCCATCACCCTCTCCTCGCTTTTAAGTTCACTTTTACCCCCAAAATCGTAGAACTGCAGCTCCCTCTCGCTTAGAGGAGTGAGGGGAAGAGTTAAAGATACTTGAGGATCCACCTGATAAACAAGTTTTATGGCAGCATTGGGGGTGGCTTGAACTATGGTTCTATTCTCATACTCTATGTAAGACTCCACCAAATATGTGGGTATATTTTCAAGGATAACTATGTCTATGTCGCTTCTTCTTGTCACATCCCCTCGAGCCACAGACCCATGCACATAGGATTTGACTGGCAGTGCCTTCATTATCTCTCTAGCCCTATTTCTCAGCATTCTCAGCAGATCCCATCTATCGCTTCCATAGATTACCGGCGTGCGATCCTGAAGCCTTATGACTTTCTCCCTAACCACACCCTTTTAATGCCACACCTCTATTTCATTCTTTCCCTCGCTGAAAAATCGCGGAAAAATTAAATAGAGCATTGCGATTGCATAACCATGCACGAGAAAAAGATTTTTGAAAATATAGAAAAAGAGGTGGATTTGCTCATTATTTACAACAAAGGTGGTCCCATAACGGATCTCAGTTTCTACTATATAACAGGTCTTGTATCTGGAGGACTATTTGAAGGCTCTTACGCGGTGGTGCATCCCGATGAAACAAAGGTAATAACTTCACTTCTAGAAGAGACCAGCGCGAAAAAGGGAGAGAACGAGGTATACATCTTCAGAACATCCCAAGAGAGGGAAGAGCTTCTCAAAAAACTGGTTGGCAGTGCAAATAACATAGGGTTAAACTTTTCATCCCTGAGTCTGGAGGATTTCGAGAAAATAAAGAAGATTTTGGGTGATAGAAACTATGTGAATGTCTCCAAGGCAATAATGAATGCCCGCATGATTAAGGATGAATACGAGCTGAAATTGATGAAGGAGGCCGCCAAGATAGCCTCTGAGGTTGCAGACACGATCCCCGAGCATTTTAAAGAAGGGATGAGGGAATACGAGCTAGCCGGCAGACTGGTTTACGAGATGCTGAAAAGAGGTGCAGAGGATGTGGCTTTCACTTCCATAGTGGCCTTTGGAGAAAATACTGCAGAGCCTCATTATGTTCCAGGAGAAAGAAAACTCAAGAAGGGAGATTTCGTGCTCTTAGATTTCGGAGCTAAGTATCACAAATACAACTCGGATATTACGAGAACATATGTGTTTGGAAGGGCCTCAGAGCAGCAGAAAGAGATCTACAGCATAGTTTTAGAGGCACAGAAGCTGGGAATAAGCATGCTGAAGGATGGCGTGCATGGTGCAGAGGTGGATGCCAAGGTCCATGAGCTTATAGATTCCACAAAATACAAAGGAAGAATGACCCACTCCCTTGGTCACGGGCTCGGACTGGCAGTTCATGACCATGTGGGCCTATCCCGAAATTTTGATGTGGTTATGAGAGAAGGCATGGTTGTTACCGTTGAGCCAGGTATATATGTGCCAGGAGTAGGCGGTGTGAGAATAGAGGATGATGTTCTCATAAAGAAGAATGGTGTTGAGCTGCTAACCTCCGCGAAGAAGGAAGAACTACTGGAAATCTCCTAAAGAAGGGGGCTTCGCCCCTTTCTAAACCCCCATCAAGGGGCTGACGTTCCCTCTCTACACCCCCTACGAGTGTTGTCGGTTGCAGGAGGGAATGGGAACCCGCTGGTGGTTCCCAGGGTTGCTGGAAGTACTAGAAACCCGCTGGAGGTTCTCCAGGGTTGCAGGAGGGGATGGGAACCCGCTGGTGGTTCCCAGTGAGGAAAATTCTTTATGAGGGAAAAATGATTGTGTTATCCATGGAAACATTGGCACCTTTAAAAGTGAGAGTATTTTTCTGGTTTATCCTTGGTTCTCTATCCGTGTTTTTTGCAGAGGTGCTTTCAGGTTCATCGCCCCTTGCATTCTTCGTTCCAGAAGGCTGGTTTATAATATTTCCTCTTTATGCCCTTCATGTGATTGTGCTATCATCTCTGGTGTATATGTGGGGTAACGCTAGGATTGAAACTCTTTTCCCAGCAGGTATGCTTCTTGGCATGTACGAAGCCTATATTACCAAGGTGCTATGGTATCCCCCAGATGTAGATTTTCCAAAGATAGGAGGAGTATCGCTATTCTCCTTCCCGGTTTTGGTGCTTTTCTGGCATCCTATTATGTCTTTCCTCATACCTGTGGTTTTGGGAGAGATTCTCCTAACACGCTCACGGGAGAGCATAGCAGGGTTACCTGCCTGGCTAATTTCCATTCTGGAGGATCCTAAAAGAGCAAGGAAATGGGTTTTGGGACTCTCCATAATGCTCGGACTCCTAGTAGGTACACAGCTGAAAGAACCAATTCTATCCTTTATTTCCCTGTTCCTCTCCTTCCTTTTCGTTTATCTTTTAATTATTGTATGGAGAAACATAATTGGCAAGAGATATACCCTCAGGGAGCTATTGCCTGGAAAAAAAGGCTTCGTGTGCTGCTTGGCAATGCTGCTAATCCTTTATATTATTCTGGGAGGCAATATGCGTTTTGGATATCTTCCGGAAGTTACCGCCCAGCTTACAGTATGGATCATCTACGCTTTTATCATAGCACTTTTCCTTACAAATATCAGACTCTCCAGAAAGAAGGGAGCAGGTGAGATTGTTCCCAGGAAGATATGGTTTTCTAAAAAATGGGCTATTTTAAGCATACTTACCCTTTCAACAGCATCGGGTATATCTGCCCTTATCTGGCAGATTGGTTGGATTTTCATAATTGCAGTGTTCGTGGCAGGTGTTGCTCTCGGAATCATATTTCTCTATTATTCTATTGCCTATCCCTTCCATACCTCTATTTCCAAGGCGATGGGTGCATGATCTGAACCCATCACATCCTTCAGAATCCAGCTTTTCTTCACCTTATTCCTCAGATCTTCACTCACAATAAAATAATCTACACGCCATCCGATATTTCTTGCCCGGGCATTGAATCTGTATGTCCACCAGGTGTAATGCCCACTTTCTTTGGTGAACATGCGAAACGTATCCACGTACCCATCCTGAAGAAAACGATCCATCCACGCCCTTTCTTGCGGAGTGAAACCAGCGTTCTTCACATTCTGCTTGGGGTTGGCCAGATCTATCTCCTTATGGGCTACATTGAAATCACCACAGAGAATAACAGGCTTATTTTTCCGCAACTCGTTGAGATACGCATGCATTTTCTCATCGAATTCGAGCTTAAAATCAAGGCGGGTTAATCCATGCTGAGCATTTGGGAAATACGCGTTCACCAGGTAGAATTTCTCATATTCTGCAGTTATAACCCTTCCCTCAGAATCAAATTTTTCAATGCCAATACCAAATTTTACGCTTAGAGGCTCTATCTTCGTAAGCAATCCTGTTCCTGCGTAGCCCTTCTTTTTTGCAGAGTTCCAGTACTTGTGATAGCCGGGATAGTAGCGGAGCTCCATGGGTATCTCGTCCTCTCTGGCTTTCAGTTCCTGCAATGCCAGAATATCTGGTTTGTAATTTTCCAAGAACTCCATGAAACCGTTGCGAACGCACGCCCGGATACCATTGACATTCCAGGATATCAGGAGCATATATGAGCATGCACCTGAGCATATAGAAGTTTTTTCGAAAAAATTTTTATTATTCTCTGCGCATTAATGCTTGTGTACCTCATCAGGGAATTCAAGCCTCAAGATCTTCAGCAAGTTATTGAGATTGCCAATGAATCGCTCACGGAAAGATATTTTCCCCAATTATTCTTGGATATCTACGAGGCATGGCCTCGAGGCTTTTTGGTAGCTGAATTTCACGAAATTCTTGGATTCATCGCAGGCAGTAAACTTTCCAACGAGGCCCGGGTGCTTATGCTTGCGGTGAGGAAAGAGCATAGGAGAAGGGGTATAGGTAGCGCTTTGCTCCGAAAATTTATGGCAATTTGCAAATCTGAGGGCCTCGTATCCATACGTCTGGAGGTGAGAACTTCAAATATAACAGCTATCGAATTCTACAAACGTTTTGGATTTAACATCATCTCGTTTATCCCGAATTATTACACCAACGGCGATGCCGCCTATGTTATGTGGAGGATGATATAATCAGAAAACATTGATTTCTCCATTGACGAGCATCATTGTAACCTTGCTTATATTTGCAAGCCACTCATCCGCTATGCTCCAGAACTCGCTCTTGTACTTTTCTACCCTCACTCCGTTGGCTGGAATAACCTGAATGCTTGCCACCTGGGGCTGATCGATGGGCTTGCCTATCTGAGATACTATGCGCACATGCACCTCGCGCAGATCTCCGCCTGCCTCTTTGGCGATGTCCTCCGCAATTTTGAAGGCCAGAATATTGTAGAGCTTGCCCACGTGAGTCACCGGGTTCTTACCTGCGGAAGCCTCCATGCTCATGGGTCTGTAAGGAGTTATAAGCCCATTAACCCTGTTACCGCGGCCAACAGAGCCATCGTCACCGTTCTCCATGCTCAAGCCAGTAACTGTGAGATAGTAAACATCCTCCTCTGGAATGTCACCGGTATTAATAAAGTAATTTACCTCTCTCTCTGTGAATCTCGTGGCGAAATCTTCAAGGACATCCTTGAGCTCCTCCTTCACGCTCAGGTAGTGATCCTTATCGGGAGTGTGCTTTCCAACAAAGGCTACAGCCACTGTCACGTTTATTCTATTTCCATTTCTAAAGCCCATTACCTTGACATCCTGCCCCAGCTCGGGATAGCGCTCCTTCAGTTTGCCGTTTATGTATCTCTCCGTCTCATACACTATTTTCTCTGTTTCTGTGGCGGGCGCATAGCCTACACCAAAGGACGTATCATTTGCAAGAAGTTTCTGGGTATCATATAAAGAGCGAAGGTCCACAGAGCCCTGCCCGATTCTGCAGTCTATAATTACATCCTCCTCAATATCAAGGTGAGGATAATGTTTTTTGAGAAAATCAACCGCAGCCTTTCTTGCGATGGTTCTATAGGGTACTCTTTCATCGCCCACCTTTGTGGTAGCTCTACCTGAAAGGAGAATGTACACAGGCTCAAGAACCCGTCCACCTCCAAATCTGGGCTTTGCCTGGCCACCTACAACTTCCGCTTGATCGGTATTATGATGAAGAATTCGACCGTAATGCTCAAGATAATATCGTGATAGCGCTCTGCTTATGCTCTCCGCAATGCCATCCGCAACGCTATCTGGATGTCCTATACCTTTTCTCTCCACAATTTCAACTTCTCTATCTTCCACGGGTGTCTGGGAGATTTCCTCGACAACAATGTTCCTTTTCATAAAACTCCGTATCTTCCTTATTCCTAAAAAGTTTTTGTAGTTAATAGAGCTACATTTTGAAAATGAGCATAGCGTCCCCGAAGCTGTAGAATCTATATCTTTTCTCTATGGCCACCCTGTAGGCATTCATTATCCTATCGTAGCCACCGTAGGCAGTTACAAGGAGAATGAGCGATGAGCGGGGCACATGGAAATTGGTAATAAGTGCATCCACTCCCGCCTGAAATCTATAGCCAGGATAGATATATATATTGGTGAATCCCTGAGATGGGTAAACCACACCATTCTGCGAGCTACTCTCCAGAGCTCTCATCACCGTGGTACCCACAGCAAAGAGCTTCCCTCTTCTCGAGTTTATCATCTCAGCTACATCCTCTCCAACAATGTAATATTCCTCCTCCATTTTGTGCTCTCTTATATCCTCTGTCTTTACAGGTTTGAAGGTGCCATAGCTCACATGGAGCGTGATGTATCCAATTTTCACCCCTTTACTCCTTATTCTCTCAAGAAGCTCGGGGGTGAAATGCAATCCTGCCGTGGGAGCCGCTACTGCACCCTCTTTCTTGGCGAACACCGTTTGATATTTCTCCTCGTTATCTAACTTCTTTTTTATGTAGGGTGGCAGTGGCACTTCTCCTATCTTCCTGGCCAGCTCCATGATATCTCCCGTGAACTCGATATCGCATACCCCTTCCTCCTTTTTCACCACCTTTCCCCTTATATTCTGAAATATCAGCTGGGAACCCTCCCTTATCTTTTTCCCCTTAACAAGGCAACGATAGAAATTCTCACCAAGTTTCTCAAGGATCAGGATCTCCACCTTGCCTCCTGTTTCCTTGCGACCATGAAGCCTTGCCTTTATGACCCGTGTGTCGTTGAGAATTAAAACATCTCCGGGCTCCATATACTCGGGCAAATTATAAAAGAACCTGTGCTCTATGCTTTCACGAAGAACCATAAGCCTCGCATGGTCTCTCGGCTCAACGGGCTCCTGCGCGATGAGCTCCTCTGGAAGTTCGAAGTCGTATCTCTCAAGGGAATACATCGTTTCCCCTTATTCTTGTGTGATAAATTAATTTTTGCATCCTCTAAACTTGACCAACATGCCCCAATTTTGGGTAGTAAAGCTTTTATACCTCTATCCCTCTTGTATAGGAAGGAGGAAGAATATATGACTCAACAGGAAGTAGAAGAGGCACCGCCGGCAGGCGTGAGAATTCTGGCAATTCTCTATATGATCGGCGGAATAATGTGGATCGTGGATGCTTTCATATACACCTTCTATATGATGTCCCTGATACCACACAATGTACCGCTATACCACCTAATGGCGAATACCGTATGCTGCTGGATAGGTACAATTATACTCACCGGTCTGTACTTTGGAATCGCCGGCGGTCTGCTTAAAGGATTTCCGGGAGCCTGGATGTGGGCGCTCATCTTTGCCATCGTTGGTCTTATCAACGTGCCCATTGGAACAATAATAAGCATAGTGGTCCTGATCTACCTGTTCACGCCCAATGTCAGAGAATGGTTCAGAAAGGGCGCTGAAAAGGAGAAGAAAATGATCGAAGATATGCAGAGAAGACAGCAGCCCCCTGGACCGCCAAAACCACCCGAGTGATGGATTTCCCTTCTTTCTTCATTTATTTTTGACCTTAGAAATTTTTGCCAACATCCTTAAATAATCCTCCTGATGATGAAATAAATATGGATATCGTGGAATCTTTGCGGGAGCTTGCGCTGGAATACGGCACCCGCTATTCCAATAAATTTCACATTAGGCTGCCTGATGAAGCTTTTAAGTGGTTTCTTCTGGCAACCCTTTTCGGAGCGAGAATAAGCAAGGATATAGCATTGCGCACCTACAAGATGTTCGAAATATATAACGTGACTTCACCCCAGCGCATTCTTGAAGAAGGCTGGGACTCCCTAGTTGCAATCCTTGACTCTGGTGGATACACGAGGTACGATTTCAAAACGGCAGATAAACTTCTAGAGCTGGCAAAGCATTTAGAGGAGAGGGATTTGAACAGGATTCATGAGGAAGCCAAAGATTTTGAAGATCTCGTGGTATCTCTTAAATCTCTGGCCAGAGGCATAGGCGATACAACCGTCGGTATATTTCTCCGGGAAATGGTAGGGATATGGAATAAGGCCAGACCCTATCCCACTCCCCTTGCAAGGCTTGCCGCTAAAAATCTGGGAATTGGAGATATTGAGACCTTCTGGAGAGAGAATCTTCCGGATCTGGATTATGCTCTATTTGAATCAATGCTTGCAGAGCTGGGAAAGCTCTGTCGCAGGGGAAAATGCTCAGATTGTCCGGCCAGGAGTATTTGTAAAGGAAAATCTTAAGGGTACAATTTTTAACGAAGGTGTTAAATAGGATGATTTAGATAAAAAATCTCATGAAACCAGGTAAATTATCCGCAGTGGTCTCCTTAATTATAATTATGCTTATTCTTGGTGCCTTCGTATTTCAGGTGCTTCTTTCCCCTCAGGAAACTTATTCTTCCACTTTGCAGATAAATCTGCAGCCGGAAAGTCTCAATCTGACTTGGAGCTACGAAGGGGTAAATGAAGAGAATCTGAGAAACGTGGCTCTCGCATCTGGTAACTTTGGTCTCGCCCTCCTATCCCAGATATTCAACGTGAGTAATAACACGGTGATCTCGCCCCTTAGCATCTGGCTTGCCCTGGCAATGCTCTACGAGGGAGCAAGAGGAAATACCGCGGAAGAGATGCAAAATGTTATGTACCTTCCCGAAAATAAAACGATACTGGAAGGTAGCATACACTGGTTTCTTGAGAAATTTGGAGATGAGGAAGAGAATTATACCCTAAGCATTGCAAACGCGCTCTGGACTCAAGAAGGTTTGGATATAAATAAGAGCTATGTACAAATTCTGCAAGATTATTATAACGCTTATTTCCAATACTTGAATTTTAGATACGCGGAAAAGGCTAGAAGCATAATCAATTCCTGGGTCGAGAATTACACCAAGGGGAAGATAAAGAATCTGCTTCCTCAGGGAAGCATAACTCCAGACACTATCGCCGTGTTAACCAATGCAATCTATTTCCGTGCGGTGTGGAAATATCTTTTCAGAGAGCAGTATACGGAGGTGAGGGCCTTTTACACACCTAAAGGCAAGGTTATGGTGAATATGATGCATCAGTACCAAAATCTCCGATATACGGAGGATAATGATGCCCAGATTCTTGAGCTACCCTACAGAAACTCCAATATATCCATGCTAATTGTGCTGCCAAAGCATGTGGCACTAAATCTCAGTATGGATAAGATTATGGCCTGGAGGAGTAGTTTGAGGTATGTATGTGCAAATCTTTCACTACCGAAATTCGAGCTCTCTACAAGCTACAAGCTTAAGAAACCTCTGGAAAGATTAGGTTTAGGGAGTGTGTTTACCCCTTCTGCGAATTTAACCGGTATTCTCCCATCCGGAGGAATATATGCAGGGAATGTCTATCACAAGGCCTATATTGCTGTGAGGGAGAACGGCACTGAAGCTGCTGCCGCTACTGCGATTCCCATACAGAAAGCTATTTCTCCTCTTCCAAGGGTAGATTTCAATGTGGATCACCCATTCTTTTTCCTCATTCAGGATAGCAAAACAGGGGCCATATTCTTCTTGGGCTGGGTTGCAAATCCTGTGGGATAAGATAAAAATTAATACGGATAATGCGATGCTCACCCATGGGAATGGTGGATATAAGCGCGAAGAGTGATGTGCTTCGCACTGCCAGGGCCCGAGGTACCATAGTTCTAAGAAGCACAACAGTGGATGCCATAAAAAAAGGGGAGATAAAAAAAGGAGATGTTTTCGAGACAGCAAAAATTGCCGGAATGCTTGCGGTCAAGAAAACTCCTCATATAATTCCCCATTGCCATCCAATACCTATAGAAGCTGTGAATTTTGAGTTTCATATGCATGGTAATCGCATAGATGTGGAATGTGAAGTAAAGGCGCATTACAAGACAGGGGTTGAGATGGAAGCTCTCACAGGGGTGAGTGTAGCTCTCCTCACCATCTGGGATATGGTGAAATACCTGGAAAAGGATGAGCAGGGACAGTATCCCATGACGCAGATTAAAGATATAGAAGTTTTAGAGAAGAAAAAGGAGGAGTAAAAATGGGACACCAGGAGCATAAAAAGCATAGTTACCATCTGAGAATAGGCGTGATTACCGTAAGCTCCACAAGAGATGAGAGGAGTGATGAATCGGGGAAAATAATAGCGGAGGAGATAAAAAAGCACGGGCATGAGGTTTGCGGCTATAAGGTGGTAAAGGACTCCAAGCTTGATATTCTGGCTGCTCTCTTCTTCCTGCTGCAGGATTGCGACGCAGTGATTCTAAATGGGGGAACGGGTATAAGTAAAAGAGATGTGACCGTAGATTCGGTGGCACCTATCCTAGATAAGGAGCTTTTGGGGTTTGGAGAGATATTCCGCATGAAGAGCTATCAGGAGATAGGAACCGCAGCCTTAATGACCCGTGCCCTGGCAGGAGTGTGCTGTGATAAGCTCATCTTCGCGATACCCGGCTCACCCAACGCCGCAAAAACGGGATGCGAAATCATATTTGAGGAAATAAATCACATGTGGTACGAGTTGCATAAGGATCGCATATAATTTACGAAATATTTTTAAGGTGTGCCTCAATTCCCCTACCCACAGGTGATTTAAATGGAGCCTTTAAAATATTTAAAAAGCGTGCTTGATGAAGAGCAGTATGAGAAGATTGAAAGGATAAAAAATACCAAACTACACGAATTCCTCGCAAAATACATAGAGCTGTGCGAGCCCATTAAGGTTTTTGTTGCCACGAATAGCGAGGATGATGAGCTCTATATAAGAAATCGAGCCGTAGTTTATGGAGAGGAAAGATTGCTCAAGATGCCCGGGCATACCGTGCATTTCGACAACTATTATGATCAAGCAAGAGATAAGGAGCATACATATATCCTAACGCCCCATGGTGAGAAGCTACCCTATCTCAACACCAAAAAGAGGGATGAAGGTCTGAAGGAAATTCATGAGCTGCTGAAAGGCATAATGAAAGGAAAAGAGCTCTTTGTTCTCTTCTTCTCCCTTGGTCCTAAAAACTCGCCCTTTATGATTCCAGCAGTTCAGCTTACAGATTCCGCATATGTGGCCCACAGCGAGTTTCTGCTCTATCGCAAGGCCTACGATGTCTTTGCGAATACTCCAAATATCGATTTCCTGAAATTCGTGCATTCTGCTGGAGAGCTTGATGAGAGGAAAACAAGCAAGAATATAGATAAGAGGAGGGTGATGATAGATCTGGAAGACGAAATAACCTACGCGGTAAATACCCAGTATGCTGGTAACACCATAGGCCTTAAGAAACCCGCGTTTCGATTGACCATAAACAGGGCAACAAAAGAGGGATGGCTCTCGGAGCATATGTTCCTGATGGGAGTCAACGGGCCCAATGGACGCGTATCCTACTTTACGGGTGCATTTCCAAGCATGTGCGGGAAGACATCCACCTGCATGCTTGTAGGCGAGCGTTTGGTGGGGGATGACCTATCCTTCATCAAGATTATCGATGGCGAGGCCCGCGCGGTCAATGTAGAATACGGTGTATTCGGAATAATTCAGGGAGTGAACAAAGAAGATGATCCCTATATATGGGAAGTTTTGCATAAGCCCTATGAGATAATCTTCTCCAATGTGCTCATCCACGAAGGTAAGCCCTACTGGAACGGAATGGGCGAGGAGATACCGGACAGTGGAGAGAACCACAGCGGAAAATGGTGGCGTGGAAAGAAGGATGCTGAAGGCAATGAAATTCCGCCTAGTCATAAAAATGCAAGATTTACCGTGCGGCTCTCATACTTCTCCAACCTTGACAGAGATGCCTTAGACGCTCCGAAGGGTGTTAAGCTGAGCGGCATGATATTCGGGGGCCGTGACTCCGATACCTGGCCTCCGGTATGCGAGTCTTTCAACTGGCAGCATGGGGTGATAATGAAGGGTGCATCCATAGAGTCGGAGACCACCGCAGCTACTCTGGGCAAGGAAGGCATAAGAAAGTTCAATATAATGTCCATCCTTGATTTTATGTCGGTGCATCTAGCGGTCTATATAAAGAACTATCTTGAATTCGGAAAGAAGCTGCGCAATCCACCCAAAATTTTCGCCGTGAATTATTTCCTCAAGGACGAGAAGGGTGAGTATCTTAACTCCAAGCTGGATAAAAAGGTGTGGCTCAAATGGATGGAGCTGCGTGTTCACGGAGATGTGGAGGCAATAGAGACGCCCATAGGCTATCTTCCAAAATACCCGGACCTCAAAAGATTATTCAAGGAAGTCCTTAATAAGGATTACACCAAGGAAGACTATGAGAAGCAGTTTATGATTAGAGTGCCCGAGCTCCTGGCTAAAATTGAGAGAATAAGGAAAATCTATAGCGCTATGGACAACATACCCGATGAACTATTCCAGGAGCTGGATGCGGAGGAAAAAAGGCTCCAGGAGGCAAGAGAGAAATA
Organism: DHVE2 group archaeon; assembly: GCA_026993785.1. Classification (GTDB taxonomy): domain Archaea; phylum Thermoplasmatota; class Thermoplasmata; order Thermoplasmatales; family Aciduliprofundaceae; genus S014-41. The sequence goes on along the minus strand of JALWRZ010000004.1, from coordinate 60,331 downwards.
TGGGGATTATATCTCGCCCTTCCTTTTTGAGTAATACTCCCTCATCTCCATTATTTCCCATTCCCTATTTTTTGCCCATAAAAATGCAGAAGCAAGTTCGCGGGCAAGATTTTCCTCAAGTATGAGGGGTATATTTAGATCTGCAGCCCATCTTCTGATGCGATAATCCTTATCCTTGGCGTAACCTGTGGTTATCAACGCATCAATTTTGCCGCTCTTCATCATCTCGAGGAGCCTATCCTCAGGGTACTCCACACCTCTGGAAATCGTGGAGCAGGGAAGCGTAAGGATTTCATAACCTGCCTGCTCTAGAAGCTCTGCCGCCTTTTCCATGGCGCTGTTTCCTTCCCAGGCATATAGGAGAATCCTATGCTTCGGCAAACGATTGGGTTTAGCAGCCAACCAACTTTTTAAGAGTGCCTCGGGATACTCTCTACCAAAGGATGCAACCTCACCTGTGGAGCGCATTTCTGGGCCGAGATAGGGGTATGCCCTCTGCATCTGTGACCACGAGAACTGCGGGCTCTTTACCGCAAAGCTGTTGGATGGAAGCTCCAAATACTCTTCGGGGTTGCCTATCTTGAGTTTTCCATCAAGAATCGCCTGGGCAGAAAGCTCCATCAAATTCATGCCTCTAGATTTGCTGGAAAAGGGCATGGAGCGACTTGTTCTCAAATTTAGCTCCAGCACATGTATTTCCCTGTTAAGGAGGAATTGAAGATTAAAGGGTCCCTTTATTTCAAGAGCATGTGATATTTCTAACGCTATCTCCTGCATCTTCTTGACTTCCCCCTCCTTAAGATATACGAAAGGGGTAAGCATGGTTGCATCGCCGCTGTGAACCCCGGCCTTCTCCACATGCTCCAAGGTCACACCCACAACCCTTTTACCGTCGGATACGGCATCAATCTCAGCTTCCCGTGCGTCCAAGAACTTAGAGACCACTACAGGATGCTTCGGCGAAACCTTTGCCGCGAGGTTGAGATACCTTTTCACATCCTCCTCACTGCGGGCAATCTTCATGGCTGTGCCGCTCAGAACATAGCTGGGCCTTATCATAAGAGGATATCCAACCTCCTCCGCAAACTTGAGAATATCGGAGAGGGAAGATGCGCTTATCCATGGAGGCTGTTTTATGCCCAGGTCTTCCAGGAGCTGTGAAAACTTGGCACGATTCTCTGCAATATCCACCCTATGTCCCGGGGTACCGAGAAGATTAATGCCTGCGCTTTCTAGCTTTTTTGCCAGAGAATTGGCAAGCTGCCCGCCGGCAAATGCCGCAATGCCCAGGGGCTTTTCCGCACTGTATATTTCCAGGACTCTCTCCAGGGTTATCTCCTCAAAGTATAGTCTGTCGTTAATATCCCAGTCCGTGGATACCGTCTCAGGATTGTAATTAACCACTATGACCTCGTAACCTCGTTTTCTGGCAGCATTGGCGAAATTGACAACTGCCCAGTCAAACTCTACACTCACACCTATCCTGAATACACCCGCCCCTAACACCATGAGGCTTTGTTTTTCACTTCTTTCAATATCATCCTCAAGAGCATCGTGGCTCATGTATAGATAATTAGTTTTTGCGGGGAACTCGCCCGCCAGGGTATCTATCTGTTTTACCTTCGCCCTGGAATTCCTACGGAGATTCCATTTTTTACCGGTAAGAAGAGATATGGTTGCATCGCTAAACCCATATTTTTTAGCCTCCTGCACAAGCTCATCGGTTGGATTTTCTCTTAGCTTCTCGGCCAGTTCCATAAGATCTGCAAGAATGCGTATATAAAATGGGTCTATTCCCGTGATTTTACTGAGCTCCGAAACGGATGCACCAAGTCTCAGTGCTTTGGTAATGTGCATAAGTATGTAGGGCCCGTAATTCTTTATACGAGCCATGACCCTCTCCAGGGGCTCATCTTCAAGATAGTAGCGGCCTATAAGTTCATCACCCATATCCACCATTCTTATAGCCTTCTGAAATGCTTCGTGGAGATTTCTTCCGATGGCCATGACCTCGCCAATGCTCTTCATCTCAGAATTTATCCGCGGCGATGCTTCTTCAAATTTTTCGAGATCCCAGCGGGGAATTTTTACCACCACATAATCCAGCGAGGGTTCAAAGGCTGCTGTGGTCGCCCCCGTCACACCGTTTTTAAGCTCATCAAGGGTATATCCAAGAGCAAGCTTGGTGGCAATATAGGCGAGGGGATATCCCGTGGCCTTGCTTGCCAGCGCACTGCTTCTGCTCATTCTGGGGTTGGTTTCTATGACATAGAACTCCTCGGAGCGAGGATTTAAAGCTAGCTGCACATTACACTCTCCAACGAGCCCGATGGCCTCAGCTACTTTTAGAGATATGTCTCTCAGCATCTGATATTCTCTATTGGTGAGCGTCTGTGAGGGCGCAACCACTATGGATTCCCCTGTATGAACTCCCATGGGGTCCACATTCTCCAGGCACGCTACTGCGACGGAATTGCCACGACGATCCCTGACTACCTCGAATTCCACCTCTTTCCAGTGATGCAAGTATTTCTCAACTAAAACCTCACCTATCTCTGTGTGGGCAAAGGCCCTAACTATGTTTCTTTCCATCTCCTCGCGGGTGTGAGCGATGAAGGAGCCGCGACCACCAAGATTGAAACTGACACGAACCATGACGGGATAGCCTATTTCATCCGCTATTTTCAAAGCTTCATCCATACTCTTTGCTTCTCGACTGGGCGGCACAGGAAGCCCGGCAGATTTCATAGTTTGGCGAAATGCACCCCGATCCAGAGCTTTTTTTATCCCTTCCACAGGTGTGCCCAGAACCTTTACCCCATACTTTTTCAGGATACCCTTCTCATGCAGAGCCACTCCAAGGGATAGAGCGGTTTGCCCACCGAATCCGAGAAGTATGCTATCAGGCCTTTCTTTTTTTATCACTCCCTCCACGAACTCTGGAGTTAAGGGGAGGAGATACACATGGTCTGCGATTTCATAGCTCGTCTGTATGGTTGCAACGTTGGGATTCACAAGAACCGTTTCTATGCCTTCTTCTTTCAGGGCTTTCAACGCTTGGCTACCACTGTAATCGAATTCGGCAGCCTCGCCTATCTTAATCGCCCCAGAACCGAGAACGAGGGCTTTCCTCAAAGGGCACCGCCCCCTGTAAGCTTCTTGAATTTATCAAACACCCAGAGCGAATCCCAGGGTCCCGGAGAACCTTCAGGATGAAACTGTGTGGCAATTATGGGTTTTCTGGGATGATATATCCCTTCTACAGTTCCATCGTCCATGTTCACCATCCATACCCGAAATTCATTGAGGCTATCCTTCTTTATGGCATAACCATGATTCTGGGTGGTAACAAAAACGCGACCGCTAAGCACATCCTTAACCGGTTTGTTTATTCCCCGGTGTCCGTATTTCAGCTTGTATATCTCGGCACCGTCGGCAAGGGCCAGGAGCTGCTCACCGAGGCATATGCCCATGGTTGGTATCCCGTACTCTATGAGCTGCACCGCCTTCTCGATGAGGTCGCGAAGGATCGCCGGATTTCCGGGTCCGTTGCTTAACAGCACCCCATGGGCGCGAAACTCTTCCACTGCTCTAACAGGATCCTCCCGGCAGGGAATCCTAAGAACTTCGAAGTTGCGTTTGAGCAGTTCCCTCAATATTCCGTACTTTATACCGCAGTCGAGCACCACTATTCTTCTCTCTTTTTTCCTGGCAGGATGAATCCACATGAATCTGGGAGAGACCTCATCCAGGAAACTCATATCATCGTACCTGATTTTTTTAAGCTTCTCTATAGCTATCTCTATCTCTTCCTCCTCTTGAATCAAGGCACCCATCATTACCCCCCGCTCCCGGATTTTCTTTACAAGCGCTCTGGTATCTATGCCCTCTATGCCTGGAACGCCCTCCATCTTCATCCACTCATCCAAACTCATCTTACTGCTCCAGTGACTGGGCCCCATGAGCTTGGATATTACCAGTGCGCGAATCTGTATCCTGTGAGACTCGAAGTGCAAGGGGAGGCCATATTCACCCAGCTCACCATCTGGCACTCCATAATTGCCAATTAAAGGGTAGGTAAGCACGAGGATCTGGCCCCTGTAAGACGGATCTGTCATAGATTCTGGATAGCCCACCATGGCTGTGGTGAACACAACTTCCCCATAGACATTCTTCTCAGCACCGAACCCGCGGCCCGGAAGCACTGTGCCATCTTCAAGCACGAGATAAGATGTCAAGGCCATCACCCACCTCCCAATTCCCTGCGCTCTTTTTCCAGCAGTTTTTTCGCATTCTCTATATACCGTGTGACATCCTTTGGCGAAGGAGAACCCTTAACAGGTTTTTCAATTCCTTCCCTGAGGGTTATCTTCACCCCAAATTCCTTTTCTATGGCGTTGTAAATCTCCTGGGGTGTATTATTCTCCTTCACAATTGCCGCAACTTTCCTGTGAACCTGTCTGTAGGGTAAATTTTTCTTCAGGCTTATGAGCTCTGCAAGGTCCGTAACAAGAATTGGGAATAGGCACGAATCTCTCAGAAGATTCTCTTCTTTTACCCGCAAAGTGGAAAAGAAATCTATAAAGATGCGGAGCGTTGCTATGGTACCCTGAAATATGGAGATAGCATGAGAATTGGCTTGTTGCATATCCAGATTGTACCCTGTGGACAAGGCCTTGTGTATAGCTAAAAGAGATATCAGATGACCCATACACTCCCCTGCCCAGGCACGGGCTATTTCCATGGTTGCTGGATTCTTTTTCTGGGGCATCATGCTACTGGTGGCAAGATGCTCGGAAGGTATGAGTATGTAATCAAACTGCGGAGTTGCAAACACCACCATATCCTCGGCAATCCGCGATAATGCCACAGAAAGAGAGGCGTTTATGGAGCCAGAGAGATAAAGGAAATCCCTGCTGCTTACAGCACTGAGAGTATTTTTGAGCATCCCGGCAAATAGTTTCTCCGCCATTTTTTCCCTGGACAAAGGCACTCTTGTACCGCCCAGTGCAGCGGCACCTAAGGGCGATTTATCCACAATCCTTAAGAGATGCAATAGAAGTTCAGTATATTCCTGCAAAATCTCTTCGAGATGGCATAGATAGTGGGCAAAGGTTATTGGCTGTGCCGGTTGAAGATGGGTGAAGGCGGGCATGATAACATAAAGATATTCTTCCGCCCTGCTTAAAAGCACTTCTCTGAGGGAGAAAAGTAGAGATATCTCCTCAGCGAGCAATTTCTTGCATTTCAGTCTAAGAGCGGCAGCTACATGGTCGTTCCTGCTTCTCCCCAGGGGCAGATACTCTGCATCCCGCCCCAGTTTCTTTAGAAGATAAATTTCTATGGCTTCGTGAATATCCTCGGCATCAAGATGAAATAGTGGATCTGGCTTCTTTTTTATTTTTTCCAACTCCTTTAGAATTCTTTCTCCAGCCTTCCCTGGTATGAGCTCATTTTCCATAAGGCTCTCCACATGCACCCTTAGAACCTCTATTACCTCCCCCGCTATTTCCCTATCCTGCTTAAGCGAGGATGTATAATCCAAAATATCCTTACAGGAAGAGCCAAGAAGAGCCCTGCGATACACAGGGCTCACCTCCCACCCAGGGCTCTCCTACTTGCAAGAATGCTCTGCAGGCCAAATAGATTTATGTATCCAACGGCCATGCTCTGATCATAATCTGAGGCCTCGAAGGTAGCAAGCTCATGCTCATAGAGGGCATGGGGGGATTCCCTTCCGACCACCATGGCATGGCCCTTATAGAGGCGAACCTTCACGCTTCCATCAACGGACGCTTCCACATGGTCTATGAAAGCATCCAGCCCCGCCTTGAGCGGTTCGAACCACAGGCCATGGTAGATCAACCAGGCCCATTTTTCTTCTACCAATCTCTTGAATTCTAGAACCCATTTCGTAAGCACAAATTTTTCCAGATCCCTGTGAGCTCTAATAAGGGTAATGGCTGCAGGAGCTTCGTATATCTCCCTGCTCTTAATACCAACAGCTCTATCCTCAATATGGTCTATTCTGCCCACCCCATGTCTCCCCGCCAAGAAATTAAGTTCTTCTATGAGCTTCACAGCATCCACTTTTTCTCCATCAAGAGCCACGGGAATGCCCTTCACAAAATCTATCACAATATCCTCCGGTTGAGAGACCTTCTCAGGAGATACGGTCCAGGCGTATATCTCCTCGGGAGGGGGTGTGGATGGGTCCTCTAGAATACCACCCTCCACCGAGCGGCCCCAGAGGTTCTCATCCACACTGTATATCCCCTCCTTCACAGGTATCCCGTGCTTGCGGGCATAGTCTATCTCCCATGCCCGATCCAGCCCCCACTCCCTGACGGGTGCAGCTACATTAGCTTCAGGATACAGAGATTTTATGGATATATCGAACCTTACTTGGTCGTTTCCCTTACCTGTGCAGCCATGGGCAATGGTATCTGCACCCTCTTTCTTTGCAATATCCACCAGCTTTTTTGCCATAAGAGGTCTTGCCAGAGCAGTGGCCAGGGGATATTCTCCTCCGTACAGAGCATTGGCCTTTATGGCAGGAAAAACATATTCCTCCACGAATTCCTTTTTTGCATCCACGGTATAGTGCTTTACAGCCCCAAATTTTAGAGCCTTTTCTTCTATCTCTGCAAAATCATCCTGCTGTCCAACATCTACGGTTACCGTGATAACCTCCGCCTTTAATCTCTCTTGCAGGAGCTTCAGTATAACCGATGTGTCAAGACCTCCTGAATAGGCAAGCACCACCTTCAACTCGTCTCACCTTTGACCGCAATAAACAAGTCTCTTTTATACCCTTTGTAACCTATGTGTCAAAATAAAAAATAAATGTTCTAAATAGAACTATTTCCTTGCCCTCATCTGCAGTATGGGTTTCTCTATTATCTGATATGCGAAAGGTGCATCTTTTCTATTTACCACAAATATCGTTTCGCGATGACAGGATATTACCTGGGTAACATTTATGCCGTTGAATGAAAGTGCCGAGGTTATAAAGGTGACCACACCGGGGGTTTCTATTATTTCCTTTGGGCTTATAAGCACGATGGCAGTCTGATCCTCAATTACATCCACTATGTAACCCTCCCACAGCCTTAAGATCTCATCCTTCTGCTCCGAGGATATGACAACGGTGAAGGTCTCCAGGCCCTGGGTAAGCTGAAAAAATCTGGCCCGCTCCATTATCCCCGAAAAACTGTGGAAATCCCGAAGAAGGGCGCTCTTCTCCACGGTTATTACCGCAAGATCAGACTGCAGCTCTATAACAGTCTTTGCAATTATTTTCTGTATTCTCTTCTCAAGAAGCCCCCTCTCCTTTTTTAGCTCTTCTCTTAACCTCAGAAGGGACATCTTTATTGCTTCTGTAGATGTTGTATAGCCCATCTCTTCCAGCTCTTTGGCGAGAATCCGCGCCGTGGCGCTATAGTTTATCACATCCAGAAGCATGCATTCCTTTATCATTGGTTTGGACATTATCAAATCCCTAACTACCTTGGCCACGCTGAGCTTCTCTTTTTCCATCGGCTCACCGCATTCCCCATAGGGTTACCCTATAAATTATTTTTCATTGTTCTTCTCCTCAGCTCAGCAATGGCATCTTTGAGCACTTCTATGGCCAGGAGATATTCCTCCAGATTTACATGCTCTCTTGGTGTGTGATCAAGCCTGGAATCGCCAGGTCCGTAGGCTATTACATCCACACCATATTTCGGGGCCAGGATATTCATATCTGCAGTGCCGCTCTTCTTCTTCAGCATGGGCCTCATCCCGTGTCTTCTTATGGCTCCTGCAAAGGCACGCACAATTAGACTACGGGGGGATACCTCATAGGCTGGAACAAAATCCAAAATTTGCCCGATTTCTGGAGGCTTATAGTTGGGAGGAGTCCTTATATTCACCTTCATCTCTCCGTAAAAGTCAAAATCACGCTCGTAGGCATGAAACTCAAGAATCCTTCCCATAGGCATATGCCACCCATCACCAAAGGTGGATCGCAGCTCCATCCATTTGTTTATCAGCCTCTCAGCAGCACCCTCCTGCTCTACGCTTCCATGAAACTTCTCCACACGCTCCACCAATTTGAGAAGGAGACTCCCTTTATAGCCTATGGTTACTCCATCCACACTGCTTGGCTCTCCAATTACTATGAAATCAGGCCGCGGAATGTCAAGATTTCTGGCACCTCGGGAAGCACCCTCCTCATCCACAAGCCCTGCAAAAATTAAATTGGCCTGAGATTCAAGAAATGCAAAGAAGAAGGTTGCCAGGGGACCCTTGGCATCAACACTTCCACGACCCCAGAGAAAACCATTTTCAATCCTAACGGGTATCCTGCCGGGCACCGTGTCCATATGCCCAGCGAGGAGTATACGGGGTCCGTTGCCCCGCTTCTCCGCTATTACATTACCCGCGGAATCTAAATACGCTTCTATCCCAAAACTCTCAAAGCTCTCGAGTAAATAACTTGCCACCGGGCTTTCCTTGCCTGTAGGGCTATACAGTTCAACAAGCTTTACAAGGAATTCCACTTTCTCCTCGGAGCTAATCATTGAGCACCTCCTCCAGCAGTTGCTTTATACACATCATCTGCTCCTTGGATATTATAAGAGGTGGGAGAAGGCGGATAACCCTGCTACCTGCTGTATTAACAAGAAGTCCGCGAGTTTGCAACGCCTCTACATATTTGCCTGCCGGTTCTCTAATCAGAATACCTAGCATGAGACCCATCCCCCTTGTTTCTATAACCTTCTCTCCCCGTACCTCTATGCGCTTCTCCCCTGCCTTTTCTATCAGCCCTTCCCTTCTCAGTATTTTCAAGGTCTCAGCCATGGCTCGAGAGGCCAGAGGATTACCTCCAAAGGTAGAGCCATGCTTTCCATGGGGGACATCGAAGTTGGCAAGTGTGACCCCTATGGGAACTCCATTAGCGAGACCCTTTCCTAAAGTTATTATGTCCCCCTTAACTCCATAGTGTTCCGAAGCAAGAAACTTTCCGGTGCGCAGTGAGCTTTGGATCTCATCCAGGATAAGAAGTGCGCCTTTATCTTCTGTGACATCTCGTAGCGTTCTGAGAAACTCTCTGGTGGCTGGGATTATACCGCTCTCCCCCTGAATCGGCTCCACGATAACCGCGGCAGTGTTCTTGCTAACGCTTTCCTTTGCAGCCTCCACATCGTTGAAGGGAATGTGCCTGAATCCAGGAACGAGCGGCTCGTAATCCTCCCGATATTTCTTTTTCCATGTTGCGCTCAAAGCACCGAAGGTTCTGCCGTGGAACGCGTTGCTCATGGCTATTATCTCCTTGCGCTTGGTGTAAAACCTTGCAAATTTCAATGCAGCTTCCACCGCTTCAGTGCCAGAATTGCCAAAGAAGGCATATTCGAAATCTACAAACCGATGCAGCTCTTTCAGAGCAGCAAATTTCTCCTCGTGATGGAACATGGGACCTGCCACCAGCAATTTTTGGGCTTGCTCACACAGAGCTCTCGCAAGCTCGGGATGCGCGTGGCCAAGAACTGCAACGCCTACTCCTGCTATGGCATCCAGATACCTGCGATTTTCATCGTCCCACACATAGACTCCGTGGCCACGCACAAGTTTCAATCTCTTTCTATAGAGACTCATTTCCATCATCGAATCACCGTTCTCCCGTTCAGGCCCTGGATAATGACCCTACCCACTCCGCTTCTAATAGCCTCTTCGGCCATCTTCAGCTTGCGTCTCATACCACCACTGGAGTGCTCAATATACTCCTCCACCTTCTCCACCGGTATTTCTGGAACAACGGAGCCTTCCTTCAAGAAGGCAGAATCGGAGAGAAAGAGAAGTTCATCCGCATGAAAAGCGGCGGCGATCTTAGAGGCCAGGGTATCCCCATCAACGTTAAGAGGCACATACTCTTCCCCCAAAGCAAGAGAGGCGATTACGGGTACCCCTATTTCCATAAGGGCCTTTATGACCCCTTTGTCTATTTCTTCTATTTTCCCCGAGTGGTCGTCCCTTAGCACCCTTTTCTTCCCTCCATCCACTATTTTCACAATTCTCTTTCTCTTGGCCTTAATTAACGCGAGATCCACACCGCTTATTCCTATGGCATTTATCCCAATTCTGTGAAGATAAGATACGAGTTCCTTATTGGCCCACATAACACCCATTACATAGTATTCAAGCACTTCCCTAGGGGTATAGCGAAACTCTATTCCTGAAACACTTCGAAATCTCTTCACCTCTACGCCGGCTCTTCTGCAAATTTCGTCCACATAATCCGATGCACCATGGATATAGATATCTCCCTTGAGATATTCCCGAAAAGCATCCAGATGTGGAATGACCCCACCCCCTATCTTTACTATTCTCATAATCACACCTCATATGGGATGCAATGGAAGATATCCAAGCCCTGTTTCTTCCCTCAGCCCGAACATAAGATTCATATTTTGCACCGCCTGTCCTGCACCACCCTTTATGAGATTGTCTATCGCCGCGAATATCATCGCTCTTTCGTTCTCCACATCGTAGGAAGCCCAGAGATGCGCATAGTTACTGCCTATTACATACTTTACATTTGGCTGCTTAAGTGGGCCTTCCCTCTCCCTTATAACCTTCACGAAACGCTCCCCTTCATACTCCTGAAAAAGGCGACGGAAAAGCGATCTTTCGTCTCCGGAGATTCTGAAATACACAGTGGCAAATACGCCGCGAACCATGTCCACGGAATGAACCGTGAAGGGGCACTTTATTCCCGTGATATGGAGAACCTCAGCTTCGTGCCTGTGATGATGAGTCTTGTATATTCTCACCACATGACTTCTCTCGGGATGCATACCCATTATGCTCTCTCTTCTCCCTGCAGCGCTGGATGCCGCCTTTATGTCTGCCAGGGCCTCGGAAATCATATTGCGGAAGGGATAAAGTGCAAGAATTACCGCTGTGGCGTTACATCCGGGATTTGCCACATACTCTGCTCTTTTTATTTCCTCCCTATAAACTTCAGGAAGTCCGTAAACAAATGAGTCTATAAGCTCCGGCTTTTCATGCTCACCATAGTATTTCCTGTAAAGCCCCAGGGGAAGCCGGAAATCCGCGCTTAAATCAATCAACTTGGCGCTTCCTATATACTCTTCCACTATTTTCATGGATTCTCCATGGGGCACTGAGAGGAATATAACATCGGCATCCACCTCTCCAGGAGAGGAGAATCTCAGACCAAGGCCCTTAAGATGTGGATGCACCACCTCCACCCTCCTGCCCACGTATATCCTGGAGGTTATTGTGCCAAGCTCCACCTCGGGATGCATGTAGAGAAGCCTGAGCAATTCGCCTCCAATATATCCACTGGCACCAATCACAGCAGCTTTTATCACTTTTTAGCCACCTCCACAGCGTAGCTGACAACTTCTTCTGCTATATCCACACCTGTCACTCTTACCGTGTTCTTGAATTCCATTCCCGGGTTTACCTCGTTGACATAAATTTCTCCTTTCTCCTCCATGAGATCTATGGCAAGGGCCCCTTCGCCGAAGCATTCCCAGGCCTTGATGGAAATCTCCCGTACTCTTTCATCTTCACAAATTTCAGCTCTTCCACCCCTCGCGGTGTTGGTAATCCAGTTTGAGGAGTAGCGATAGATAGCCGTGATGTATTTTCCGTTTATCACATAGCTCCTTATATCCCTTCCCGGCTTGTTTAGAAATCTCTGCATATAGTAAATCCTGTGAAGGGGATTGCTCATCCATCTCCTGTGCTCCACCACCGCGTTTAGCGCATCCTCATCGTTTATCTTGGAGACCATTCTCCCCCAGCTTCCTGCGAGGGGTTTCATCACGATGGGATATCCAAGCTCTTCCGCAGCTAAAGCGACGGATTCTTCGCTGAGGCTCACATGCCAGGGTGGAACCTTCACGCAGCGCTGTAATTTCAATGTGGTGAGAAGCTTATCACCTGCCCCGTGAATGATTTGCCATGGATTTACAGTAGGTATGCCCATTTCCTCAAAGAGCCTCGCGGTGTATAGCGCCTTATAATGTCCCATGTTCCTTATTATGACCACATCCACATCATACTTCTTTGGAAATACGAGCTCACTCTCATGCAGCATTTTCACTTCTCCCTTTTCGCGCGCTCTGTCCCTGAGCATCCTTTCTTCCGGGCGAAGGAGGGTGTAGGTGATGCCTATCCTCATTCGTTCCCACCCTTTTTACTCTCCCCAATCCTCTTCCACAGGTGGAAGCTCTTCGAGGAGTATGGGATCCGTATCCACAACCTCAAGCTCAGCACCGCATCTTGGGCACTCTACAAGCTCGTATCTCTCCACATCTTGTAAATTCAGCTCATTACCACATACCGGACAAAGTGGCATTTCACATCACCTCCTTTTCTATTCTTTTGGCTTCTTCCACAATCATCTCGGGGGTATAGGCCATATTGGAGCTCTTTATCCTTCTAAGCAGTTTTTCTACCACCTTCTCATTTCTTATTCCAACTCGATGAAGATAGTGCTCCAGAGAAGCTCTCCCTGCGTATTTGTCCACAAATATCTCCCGGTTTCTCCCGAAGAACTCAGGAGGTAGAAATTCGTAGAAATAGGGGTCACGAATAACGGCGGCCACATGCAAACCTGCCTTGTGAACAAAGGCAAAGTCACCCACGATGGGCCTGTTTTTCTCAATCCTCAACCCCGTGATTTCTTGTAGCTTCTTGCTCAGGAGTGGCAGCATCTCCAAGTTGTAGTTCTTTCCGTAGTGGTAATTGGCAATGGTGGTAATTTGCGCTAAATCAACGATGCCTGTTCTCTCACCGATTCCGTTTACTGTGGCATCCACAAGTATGGCACCTGCTTCGATGCCCATTATGGCGTTGGCCAGAGCTAGGCCCATGTCGTTGTGGCAGTGCACATGCAGGGGAACTCCAAATTCTCGAAGTCTTGAAACCAGTGAATAGAAGCTCCAGGGATGTGCCACCCCAGTAGTGTCGGCAACGCTTATCCTGTCCACCCCAGCCTGCACTGCAGCTTGTATTACTTTCTCGAGATTCTCCCATTCTGTTCTGGTAGTATCCTCGGGGGTGAATCTAACCTTCAGACCATGAGATTTTGCATAATCTATAGAATCCACAACTCTCGCCACCGCCTCTTCAAGAGTTATGTGAAATCTCTTGGATAGACATCTATTAGACACGCAGAAAAATATTCCTATCCACGATGCATCGGTGCGCAAAACAAGGTCTATGTCCTCTCTCCTTGCCCGGGAATGCGCCAGTATTTTTGCGTTCAATCCCTGAGATGCCACACTCTTTATACCCTTAAATACATCCTCGCTTACTGCTGGGTGCCCTGCTTCGATGAATTCCACTCCTAACTCGTCTATAGCTATGGCAAGCTCTAATCGCTGCTCTGGTGTAAAGCTCACCTCGGGACTCTGCTCGCCTTCTCTGAGCGTGCTATCCAATATCTCCATGGTTCTCACTGAAGCGGTGGAGTGAGGAAATATATTTATGAATTTTGTAACATGAATAAAAAGAAATTAAAATTCAATTACAAATGTAAAATCATTCCCGAAGGGATATTATGAAGTTCTCCAAAACTTCGTAGGCGTGAATGGCATCTTTGCGATGAAACACAAAGACGGTATCCTTGTGGCAGGATATTATCTGGGTTATATTTATTCCGTGATAAGAGAGAACGGAAGTAAGAAGATGGATAAATCCAGGTGTTCTTATATTTTCCTCGGGGCTTATTAGTATTATGGCGGTCTGCTCATCTGTTACATCCAAAATCTTATCTTCGCCCAGAATTTTAAGGACCTCACCTCTCATTTCCTTCGCAACTAAAATATTGAAGATATCCACACCCTGGGTTAGCTGGAAAAATCGTGCATCTTCCATGAGCCTGCTCAGATCCCTCATCTTTCCCAGGATATTTCTCTTCTCCACCGTGAAAATTATGAGGTCCGATTGCACCTGGATAACGCTTTCCTTTATCACATTTAGCAATTTTCTCTCTATCTCTTCTTTTTTCCTCTTCATCTCTTCGCTGATACGCAGCAAGGCCATCTTCACTGCGCCCAGTGTAAGCTCTATTCCTTCTCTTTGCGCATCATCTATTATCTCCCGCGCAACTGCCGTATGATTGAGAAGTCCTCTTCTCAGGAGGTCCCTTACCATGGGATGTTTCCACAGGTAGCTTTCCACATACTTTGTTGCATTTGGCTCTTTTCTTATCATTTTATCACAAAATGTTAAAACTCTTTCTTATATTTAATTTTGACGGTTGCACCTTAGAATTCACTGAGTTTGGATTTTTCAGTTCTGGGAACCACCAGCGGGTTCCCATTCCCTCCTGCAACCAACCAAACACGTGGGGGTGTAGAGAGGGGGTGAAACCCCCTTCGTGGGGAAGGTTTAAATATTACACCTATATATGCGGTTTCAAGGTGATAAGATGGCCATATGGCAGGGAAGATCTCTAAGAAAGATTAGTGGTGGAAGAATACGAATGGCTAGGAAGAAGAGGAGATACGAGCTTGGCAGGGAACCAGTATACACGCATATAGCTCCTGTTAGGAGAAAGATCATTCGTGTTAGAGGCGGAAACTATAAGGTAAAGCTTTTAAGAGCTGATGTGGTAAATGTATATAACCCCAAAACAGGAAAGACGGAGAAGGCAAAGATTCTCACGGTAGTGGAGAATCCCGCGAATCCCCACTTTGCCCAGAGAAATATTATCACAAAGGGGGCCATCGTTAATACAACCCTTGGTAAGGTGAAAATAACTTCTAGGCCTGGACAGCATGGAGTGCTCAACGGAGTGCTCGTAGAATGAGCGTGATTATTTATCCTGCATATTTTAATGTTCATTACTCCCGTAGGGAGGGGCGTAGAGTCCCAAAAAGCCTGGCTTTTGAGGCAAAATTGGATACCATAGTTAAGGCAGCAAAGGCTCTAGGTTATGAATTTGAGGTGGAGGAGGATAAAAGATACCCACGTTTCTGGTGGAAGGAAAAGGGAAGAATTATAATTGAGACAGATGAACCGAAAAATGAAGTTATAAGAAAAATAGCGAGAAAGGTGAAAAATCTTTGATTATCTATCCTGCGGTGTTTCCACATCCTCCACGATTTTTTTACCTGCCACCACGACATCAATGGAGTGGATAACTGCGCCTAAGGACTCCAAGGTATCAGAGACTTCATCAAAATCTATGTTGGGACCTTCTATTACCACCTTGAGGCTTTCTGTGTCTTGATCTACCTCGTCCAGCATGCAGTTAACGCCGCTAACCCCCTTGACTCTACTGAGCTTTATGGCCACATCCACTATGCTGGGTCGGTGCGGTTTCATAACATCCAGCACAAGCCTTCTTATACCGTGGTTCTGCTCCATCTTATTTTTCCCAATAGCTCTATACAATTTATATTTTTTGTTAGCCTAACTCTTCTCCACCTTTTCCTGACAAAATTTCAGAAATGCGGATAAGAGAATTTTTAAGCGAAAGAATCATTCACCCTCTATGAAGATTCTGGCAATCGCCGATCTTCATGGTTCCGAAAACGGCGTGTATCTTGTGGAAGAGCTCAAGGGCCTCTATGAGTTCGATGCCATTTTAATAGCCGGAGATATAACTAACTTTGGTCCGGGAGATTTTGCCAAGAGATTCATAGATTCCCTGGGTGTCCAGGTATTTGCCGTACCAGGTAATTGTGATCCTCCCGATGTTATAAAGGCTATTGAAGAGAGCAAGGGCATCAATGTGCATCGCAAAATCGTGGAGTTTAATGGCTACAGAATTGCCGGATTGGGTGGCACTGATGGACGGGGATTTACTATGGGCATAACATTTTCCGAAGACTTCGCATATCATTTCCTAGGCGAGTGTCACGGCTGTATATTTTTGCTTCATCAGCCATCCTTTGGTATTCTAGATATGGTAGGCAATCGTCATATAGGCAGTAAAGGGATAAGGAGAGCGGTTGATAAGGCCTCGCCAGTTTTAGTGGTCTCCGGGCATGTTCATGAAGCTAGAGGCTATGAAATTAAAGATAGAACCATTTTTGTGAATCCTGGGCCTCTCAAAATGGGCTATGCAGCCCTAGTGGATCTTGAGAAAAAGGAGGTGAAAATGATTGAACATTGAGAATAGAAGCAAAAATTTCATATTTAATAAAGATAATACCATCATTAGGAGGTAATAATTATGAGCAATGAGGATTTGGGAGGGTTAAGCCTCTGGGACCAGGTTCAAACCTATGTGGCTAAGATAAAGAAACTGGAAGTGGAGATTAAAGAAAAATCAAAGCAAATTGAGGAGAAGGAAAAGGAGCTTGCCGAGAAGGAGGCAAAGATTCAGGACCTTCAGAAAAAAATTGAGGAAAAGGAGAAATTCTTAGATAAGAAGAGCTCCGAGCTCGAAGAGTACGCTAAAAAATTGGAAGAGATGAAAAACGAATATGCGCAGAAAACCAAGGAAATTGAGGAAAAGATTAATGCTATTCTGCAGAGTGAGAAGGTTCTCAAGGAATACGAAGAGGCTCTTGCCAGCGCCAAGGAGAAGATAGAGGCAAATTTAGAGGAACTAACAAAGTTCCAAGAGTATTTCACAAAAGCTGTAGAGGAGATTACGGCAAAGCAGAAGGAGTTTATAGAGAAAAGCAGTCAGGTAATTAAAATGCAAACAACACTTTCTGATTTGAGGGAGAAGATGATTTCCACCATTCAGAGCCTTGCCGAATCCGCCAAGGTTCCACTTCCTGAAGTCGCGGCACCAGAGACTGCAGCTGCAGAGAGCAAAGCGGTGGAAGCTAAACCCGAAGAAGGAGCTGCAGCACCCGAGGAAAAGAAGGAAGAAGAGTTCGAAGTGGTCATCGTTGACGGCGAAGAGTTCATCAAATGTCCCCAGTGTGGAACTCTCAACTCCAAGGACGCCATAATGTGCTACAATTGTGGCTACGTCTTCAAGCCTGAAGAGCTTGAAAATCAGTAGCCAGCTTTTCCAGTCTTTTATTTATATGTCGCAGTGCCTGCGCAAGTATTACCTTATTTTGATAATGTGAGAGTATTCTCTCTGCCTCTTTATCATTGATTTCCTTTGCAAAATCTATCATATTTTTAACGGCTCTGGTGAGCTCATCCACTATGGTTATATGAGCCGTGCGTGCGGTTCTTGAAAGGGGGTTTAAATCAATTGTGATTACGAATTTACCCATATTTTTTAGTGCCTGAGCACGATCACCGTCTTCCAAGGGAACTAAAACTACATCCGCAGAGTATATACCTTCAGTGGTGCAGAGGGCCCTCTTGTGCTCAAGACCTGGAATTCTGGCATCTGGCTTATCTCCAAGAATTCGCACCCCGTATTTCAGAAATTCTTCCACTATTTTTCTCACCCTTTCCTCGGTGCGATAGAAGAGATTTACCTCGATTTTTGCGTTCAAAAGTTTTGCAAGCTCCACGATATCGGCAGATGCAAGTGCGGTTACATTCCCATTCACGGATATCACAGGATTTCTTGCCATCAGCATCTTAGCAACCGCCGCTTTCTCTGCTAGGATCGCAAAATCTTCGCTTCTCTCCCCTATTAGGTAGTCAAAGGTCTCTCCCCGACCGTGGGCAATAAGTCCAGCGGGAGCCACTATACCCTTCTCAAAACCTTCAACTAGCAGTTCTCTTTTGATGAGGGACTGGTATCTTGGATGACTCCTGGGTATCATGGTTTAAAAGATGCAATCCTACGATAAACTTTTTTCTATCTCCTGCTGCAGGAGTTCAAGGAACTCCTGCTCCCTATCCCTAGGTATGGTTGCACCTGCAGCCACACTATGCCCCCCTCCGTAACCTCCCAACTTGGAAGCTATGCTTGAAAGAATATCGCCAAGATGCACCTTCTTGCCCAGCTGCTGAGAGCACCGAGCCGAAATATGGGTCATCTTATCGTTATAGAAGGCCACAATCACCCTGTCTGGTGGGAAGAGATAGATAGAGGTTATAGTAGCAAGGGTGCTTGCCAGATATCCATCCTCCACAAAGAAGTAGGTTATACGGCCTTTCTGGAACAAATTATCCAAGATATTGTAAAGGGCTTTCAGTACCTTACTCTTGTATTCCTTACGAAGCACTTCCATCCTTTCAAGGTAGCTCTTATTCCCAAGGATGTAGCTCATGGCGATTCCTTGATTATCTGTGCGTGCTGCAGAATCTATTAGCTCTGTAAGATATCTTACACTACCGCCGAGATTTATATCCACATCCACTATGTACCTTGCAGCGTGGGGATTTTTGCTATTTTTAATTAGATTCAATGCCAAATAAGAGCCTAATTTTGTTTTCTCCTCCTCACTTAAATTCTCTACATCTTTGGAAGGCGGGATTTTAAGCTTCTCCAGCATTTTCTCAACATTCTCCTTCCTTCCACTCAATCCAGGAAAAAACGGCTCTGTGGAGTAGGTCACCGCATTAAGAACATTACCAGAGAGAACAAGATCTCTCCTAATTTTGAGGGATAGCCTCTCTACAAGCTCTCTATTAAGCCCCGTTAATCCACCAATATACTGCTTATCTCCAAATATGCCTGCAAGCGCATATGGAGCTAAAATAGGGTCATTCACGAGAAAATATGCAAGGGTGCTTGCACAGGCATCCCTTGCACCATCATAGCCGAAAAGATGCGGGTTTATATGCACTATACTTTCATTATCCGTAGATACCTTGTGGTGATCGATTACTATCACATTGCCGGTGAGCTCATCAACCATGGAAGAGCCCATGTCTGTGAGTATAACATTTTCTTCCTGCTCAACTATGGCAAGTATCTTCTCCCTATCCACATTGCGGAAAAATGATATGTGGAATCTTTTGCCCCTATCTTTCAGATATCTCGCAATTATTCCTGCGGAGCATATGCCATCAGCATCATAATGGGTCAGAATTCTAAACTCCGTTTGCTCCTCTATTAATTCTCTCGCCTTCTCCAATCTTTTTTGGAGTTGCGAATCCATCACTTCACCAGCAGCTCTGCCTCCCTCAGGCTATAGTGCCAGTCGGGAGGCAGCTTACCTACCCTCTTATAATACTTAACTAGCCTGCGTATCTTGGCTTCCACAAGCTGTAAACCCCTCTTGTTTCCAAGATCCTTGGGGTGATTCAACAGATGGTTATGAATATTCACAGCCCTCTTCATGAGGAACATGAGATCCTCGGGAATCTGGGGTGCCATATTATTTTCCTGCAAAATTTTGCCGATGCTTTTTCCCGTGATGAGTTTAACATCCGGCACCCCGTACTGGTCCCTAAGAATGGTACCAATCATGGCCTGGGAATGTCCCTCTTTGGCCAGCTCCAGCACCTTGTTTACTATCTCCTCCTCGCTCATCTCAACCCACTCAGGTTTTTCCAGCCTCAGAGGCTTCTTCGAACCGGACTTTCCTCTTCTGCGAGCGTGAATCCTTCCCATGAACTTCACCTTTGAGTGGCTAATATCATCACATACTTAAATATTTCTTCCCCCCATATTTAAGCTTCAGCGAAGTAAAGGTGAATCTTAAATAAGAGAAAGCTAATCACAGTATAATGCTCCGTCTTCCCGTTCTTGAAAGGATTCTTGTGCATTTATATGCATATCGAAAATATGTGGATAGATACGAGTATCCTGTGGAGATGACCCAGGCAGGAATTGCCCATGCTGTGGGTATCTCCGTCACACATATCCCTCGCAATATAAAGAGATTAATGGAAGAGGGTCTTGTGAGCATGCAGAAGGGGCATGTAAGTGGGAAGAAGAAGCGCGTTGCTGTTTATTTCCTAACTCCCTCAGGAGTAAGGAAGGCAAAGGAAATAATAGAGAAAATTGAGAATTACGAAGTAAAGGTGGAAGAGAAATATATGAAAATAAGGGAAATTAGAAAACTCACGGGTCTCAGTCACCTGGAGATCCTTCACAAGATAGAGAGAAATGAAATTGAGGACGAGATACGTCGCGGGGAGAGGATAATCTTCAGGGAAGTCACACCTGAGGAGGATGAGTTTGTGGGCAGAGAAAAGGAATTGCAGCTACTAAATGAATGGTTCAGAGAGGGGAGATTTGCCACCATAATAGGTTCACGGGGAATGGGTAAAACATCCCTCATAGAGCAGTTTCTCAAAGCAGTAAGGCCAAGATGCGGAATAATCTGGCTTGATGTGTTTCCTGGAAGAAAATGGGAGAGCGTGAAAAGTGTTTTTGAGAGCCTCTACGGAAAGAGGGACGTTCTCTCTGTGTTGAGAAGCGAGGAGCTTCTCTTAATCTTTGACGGGTATTTCAAGGTTGATGATTATTTTGTCAATGCTCTCAATTCTCTTGTTAAAGAGGATTTGGGAAGGAGCAAGATAATAGTGTCAATGCTCTCAGAGACACCCTACTACAACAGATTCTATAGCAGGGAGGATGTGGAGGAGGGCAGGGTTATGGAGCTCATTCTATCTCCTCTAAGCTACGAAGAGGCAAGATTAATGTTCCCGGATGTGAGGGAAGATTCCTTCAAGAGAATATATCAGATAACACAGGGACATCCAAGGTTACTCAGCCTGCTTAAAAGAGGTGCCCTTGAGAAGGTGGATGGCATAGCTCTCTCTCGGGAGCAGATTCATCTGCTCAATTATCTGGTCTCCCTTAAGAAGTAGGGTTTTTTATAATTGAAAAACATCTCATTCTATGGATCTTGAAGCCGCAAAACTGAAGCTGTGTGATCATTGTCTGGGAAGAATCTTCGGGCTTCGCGGCCATGGATTAAGCAATGATGAGAGAGGACGTGCAATAAGGGTTCTCTATGCCATGGACCACAACGAGGATATAAATTCCCTGTACCCGGATACCTGTGAGCTCTGCGGAGGTATATTTAACAGGCTGGATGAATATGCCAGATATGTTGTGGAGAAGCTTAAAGATTATGAGTTTTCCACATTCTTAATAGGAAGCAAGTTTTATGAGGATATTCTTGAGAGGGAGAAAGAGTTGCAAGCCAGATTTGGAGGGAGTGGCGAAAGCATAAGTCGCGAATTTAACCGTGAGGTTGGAAAGAGAGTGAGCAAAATCACTGGAAAAGAGGTAGATCTAAAAGCTCCTGATATAACGGTAATTGTGGATACGAGATACGATTCCATAGAGATAGAGGTTAAGCCCCTTCTAATTTATGGTCGGTATCGCAAGCTTGTGCGGGGCATTCCCCAGACGAAATGGCCCTCGGGAAAGTATAAGGAGAGTGTGGAAGAGATAATAGCTCGACCTGTGATGGAGCTAACTAGGGGGGAGGAGCATATGCTTCATGGAATGGGTAGAGAGGATATAGATGCCAGGATGCTAGGCAATGGCAGACCGTTTATCTTAGAAATCAAGAGACCGCGGGTAAGGAGCATAGATTTAGAGGAAATCGCGAAACGGGTGAACTCTTCCGGTAAGGTGGAGATATTTGATTTGAGATTTGCAGAGAAGGAAGAGATAAGGAAAATAAAGGAAGCTGAGTCCCGGAAGAGGTATCGAATCGCCGTGGAAGTAGAGGCCTCGGAGGAAGAGGTTAGAGACGCTCTTAAAGCTCTGATAGGTAAAATAAGACAGCGAACCCCGACAAGGGTGAAGCACCGGAGAGCGGATAAGGTAAGAATTAGGGAGGTCTACGAGATAAGGCTGGTTGAGCATAAAGATGGCGAATTTATAATAGAGGTTTTGGCACAAAGTGGGACGTACATTAAAGAGCTCATGCACGGAGATGAAGGAAGAACCTCGCCCAGTCTTGCAGAAAAATTGGGGAAAGAGGTAAAGGTCAAATGGCTAGATGTCATAGAAATTTTAGACGATAAATAAATTCAAACGGATAGAAATTCCTCCGGGGACTCAATGTAGCTCTTGATATAGGTATTCAGGCCTGCCAGCTCTCCTTCTTGATTCCTTCCGCTGAGCCGCTGTATGAAGAGCAACGAGGTGAGATGCACCCTGTGGGGTAGAACCCATTCGTTCTTGGAGCCACTGCTCTTCATCCCTTTGGCCATGGCAATCAGCTTTTTCTTTGCTTCTTTGCCTATCCATCCAATGCTCTCATAGTAATCCAGAAGCTTCTGAAGATTCTCGTGATCAACGAATTGCAGGAGATAACCGAGCCACCGCGTGGCAAGCACCTGTGTGGGAAGGTCATCACCTATATCTGGGAGGAGCATGGCGCTCACCATAGCTCCATGTACTTGGTGGTATATGTGGACGGGGTAGTGAACTCCACAAGATTGGGTACTCCATGCTTCGGTATGAGCTTTACCATCACATGGGTCTGTGGCTCTAGGTATAGGCCAACAGCACTGGTATTTATGTATATCCTGATTATGTCTCCTGCCGTAATCACATGATCCCTTTCCCAGTTAGAGGGTGGCATATCCCTGGCTATCTCAACGCCGAAATGGGAACCGTCGAGATCGCTGAAACTTGTGGCAGAGGCATTGTAGGTGAGAGTTTTATCGGTGTAACCATCGCTTATTTCAACAAGAACACTGTCTATGGAAATGGGTGGGCTACCTGCCATCAGGCCAACTTTGATATCCAGATAAGAGATCGTTCCCTTGTATCCTGAGCCGTAGGTTATGTTTATCTCATCCCCGTTGGGTGGAGCTGTGGTGAATGTAAGACCCACCGTGCCGTTATCGTAACCAACCCATCCCGAGACCCCTGAGCCAGAGACCAGCACGAGGTTCCCCGTTCCATCGTCTCTGAGCACTATCTCTCCCGTGGAATTTGTGATTGTTATGGAGCCAGGGTTGATTGGTCTGTGTGCCAAGGTTTTAGTGAACGTGGTTGTGCTACCATCTCCGGTTCCAATGGTTTCCTGGTACATGAGATCCTCTCTTATCCCCTGTATTGTGATTATCTTAAATCCTGTGGCTACATCCTGTCTGGCTATATTCCCCGTCTCCTCTGCCTGTTGCTGCAGTACATAGGCTGTCTGTATAATCACTGTGGCTGCCACAGCGGCCACGATAATCATTGCGATGAACAGTATGAGCGTGCCGATGCCGAATTCGCCCTTTTCCTTGCGATACATCTTTATCATTTCTCATATCTCCTAAGGGAGCCCTGTGCCCGCAGGTGATAGCAGTAATAGATGTTCTCATTTCTGAGAACAATTATTGATAATTTGAGCCGATTTTAAATACTTTTTCTCACGGTTATCTTGAAGGAAACATTTTGGGGAAAAAGATATATTTCTCCAGTTTATCCCCCTTCCATGGCTTCCATTCTCCATGCTCTTAAGGAAATCGTATCCTTCATAGGCACCCTCATACTTCTCTTCCTCCTGGTAATAATTCTCTTCTCCCTGGGCTATAGTGTGCCCTATCTTCAGAATTTCTATACCGACGCGCATTTTATTGTACCTTTTTACTTGGCCATACCCTTTCCCATAATGGTATTCTTCCTTGAGGGTATGGCAGCTTACATGTGGTATATCCTTCTATTTATCATAGCTCTTGCCAGCACCTTCTATCTGGGATATTCAGGCATAATCCCCTACTTCCGCGACTTCTTCAAAAGGCCCTTCGCCTATAGACATAACCCCTATCAGGAGCTTATGGAGCTTTTTTCCCTATCCATGTTCTTCACCATGCTTGTATATTTCGCTGCAACACTTTTGGGCTATCATCCCAGTTCCATTGGGATAGAGAAAACACCCCTATGGTTTCAGATGCTTCAACTGCTCCATGCTGCAGTTTACGAAGAGCTGATTGTACGTGTTCTGTTCCTCGGATTACCTCTCTTTTTCACATATGTGGCACTGGGCAAAAAACTGCCACTGATTCGAATATTTGGTGGGGGGTACAAAATTGGAATCTGGGAAACTATATATCTTCTTATATCCGCCACGGTGTTTGGCCTCGCTCACTGGTCTTCTTGGGGGGCTTGGAAAGTACTGCCTGCATTCGTGGCAGGTCTAATTCTAGGATACTTATTCCTGAGATATGGAATTCTTGCATCCATTGCTCTTCACTTCATCAACGATTTCATAAGCATACCCATGGGCATATATCCTGAGATTTCAATTCCAATGGGTATACTTACCCTCTACTTTGTGATCGCAGGACTTGTTTTTTTCATCTCCTATTCCATAAGGGTGTATCATCACTTTTTCCCAGAAAAGAAAAAGCCAAAGGTGCAAAGTCCTCCGTCTCTTCCACCACCGCCACCACCATGGATGGAAACTTCCGGAAAGGAAAGGAACGAGAGGGTCTCCAATACCCGTGCTGATGGATGGATAAATCTACGCTGTCCCGTATGCGGCGGTGATGTGTTCCAGTACGTGGACAAAAATAAGCTTCGGTGTTTGAAATGTGGAGCAATTATTGATGTTTCCGCGTATCCGGAGCAATCAGGTCAATCAGAGAAAGAAGATCATCACCCCGAATAGTCACCTTAATGCTTCCCAGGGGAACATTACCCACAGCGAAGTTCACCTTGCCCCTGGTGGCTGCCTGCTTATTCAGCTCAAAATAAATCTCCTGTTTTCTCTTTAGAGATGAGAGAAACACGCTCCTGGCTGCATCTCTTATCCTCTCTTCCTTAAGAATTTTTCCAAATTCCTCAAGACTTTGGGCTTTACCCTTTATTTTTCCGGGAAGAATCTCCAGCTGCGCGTCGGGGAATAGTTTTAGTATTGCCTCTTTTATCTTCTCTACGCTTTCTGTGGGATAGATTTTAGCTTCAATCTCTATCTCTACACCCATATGGCATGTCTCCTCCTCATATCTTCCTCACTTTGATTTAAGGCCTCCATGAGCTCTGCTATCAGGGAATCCAAGAATATCACTGCTGAAATTTCAAAGAGTGTGCCTAAAGGTGCCAGCTCCTTTCTTCCATTCTTGGGCTTAATGTGAAACACGAGATCCGCATGCTTGGCCAGGGGCGAATTTTTATTGGAGGTTATGCCCATAACCTTTGCACCTATCCTCTTAGCTATGCTCTCTACCAGGATAGTGGATTTAGTTCTTCCTGTGTTGGAGATGAGTACAACAAGATCCTCTGGATTCACCACAGGGGTTATGGTCTCACCGATAAAATAGGCAACCAGTCCAAGCTGCACCAGGCGCATGGCAAAGAATTTGCCCACGAGTCCTGAGCGCCCGGAACCGTATACAAAAATCTGCTTTGCCTCCTTTATCATCTCAACGGCTTTTTGTACATCCTGGTTATTTATGCCATCAAGAGATACCTTAGCATTCTCCAGGATGTAATTGTAAGCCTCACGGAACATAGGGCTCACTTCCTCTTCATAAGCTTTCGAAGGAGTATCCTTTCCATTATGGTGCGCATATAAGCGGCATCGTGTTCCAAGAGAGGAGAGGAGGAGATTATCGTTATATTGTATTCATTCTCAAGAATTACATGAGCAAGAGTCTCGAACTTAAGATCCCCCTTCTTTATTGGTGCAATCATAGTTTCATTTCCATTTTCGTAGAGTACTCCTGCGAAATGCACATAGAACTCATCCTTCCAGAAAGGTGCAATTTTATCAAATATCTCCTGAAAATCCTTCTGCTCTTTTAACCCACCATTGGTTCTCGCATGAATATGGGCAAAATTAACTATGGGCAGGACACCCTTAACTTTCTTGCAAAGCTGCAAAATTTCTTCCAGCGAACCAAAAACCACCTGCTTGCCAGAAACTTCGAAACCCAGCTTGGGTTGTAGCTTAAGCTCCTTGTATCTTTTCTTAAGATATTTGACATTTTCCACCACATTCTTCATGGCCTGAGCTCTGCTCAGCTCCCCATAAAGCCCAATATGATTTACCACATATTTGGCACCCACCTCATTGGCCAATATTCCGCCCCAGATTATATAATTCAGGGAATTTTCCGTGAGCTCACCATTGCTCACAAGATCCATATAATACGGAGTGTGGAGCGTAAGCTGCACATCAAGCTCCTTGGCAAGATTCTTTAAATACCTTAGCTCTATGTAGCTGGTTGCCAGATTCCAGAAAAGCTCCAGAACTATGTCATCCTCTTCCAGGGGAGAATCTATCCCTATGTATCGGTAATTTCCTTCTTCGTCTGGACGGAGAACATCTATAATGAGAGAATTCTCGACCTCCCTGGGTTTGAGACCGATCTCATCCACCACATTTCTCTCCTGCACATTCACCCGCAGGAACTGTATCTCCATGGCATGAAGACCCATCCTGTGGGTATCTTCTATGGCATCCTTTAAGGTTCGTCCCTTGCACGATAGGGGAATCCCGGCTAAACCAAAACGATACATCCCTGAGTATATAGCATTGGGAGTAATAATTTTTTCGCAAAACCCATAGATACTCTGAGGGATTTCATCCGCTGGATTCCTCGGAAATATGCCTAGAATTGACTCCTATTCCATCCTCTAAGCGCATAATATCCCTTAACTTGGGAATCTCGTCTCTAAGAATTGTCTGGATACCCCGAGATATAAGCTCCTCCAGATGGCTGCTCCTCTCTGCAGCGTTGATAAATGCCAGGATCGTATCACTCTTCTCTTTTATATATTCCAGCATCTCCTTCTCTATCACCCTGTGGGGCAGAAGGGAGAGTAGCGAAGAGTATTCCATCAAATTCTCACTTGTTCTCCCATATCTCTTTAATTTCTCAGCACCCATTCTCAATTTCCATACCGTATCTCCAACCCACTCAAGATCTTTGTCTGACATTTGTATGACAATAGAGTACATAGTATAAATATTTTTCCTTGATCGGTTAGCTACAAAATTCCCAAGGAAAGTAGACAAAGTTTAGATATGGACTCCTTATACATTGAGATGCTTTGTGTGGATTTCAAATCTCCGCAGACTACAAAAATTATTTAAAGGAATGTCTATTTACCATCGCAAGGTGAGTCAACATGGCAAGTAAAAGAGCAGAAAGAGCAGCGGCCAGGAGAATTCGCGATAGATGGCGAGCAAAGGTGTGGTACACTATAATAGCCCCGGAGACCTTCAGCTCTAAGGAGCTGGGGATGACTCCTTCCAACGACCCAGAGAAGGTTATAGGAAGAATCGCAGAGGCTACTCTCTATGATTTAACGGGTAATTTCAAGAAGATGCACGTAAAGCTCTATTTCAAGATAAACAGAATCCAGGGGACAAATGCTTACACACGCTTCATAGGGCACGATATGACCACGGATTATATCCGTCGCATGGTGAGAAGGAGAAGGAGCAGAATAGATTCAATCTTCAATGTTCAAACTTCGGATGGTTACCGAATGAGGGTGAAGGTCATAGCTGTACCCGATAAGAGAATCAAAAGTTCCATCAAGAGCCAGATTCGCAAAGCTATAGCTGAGTTTCTTACCAAAAAAGCGCAGGAGATGACATTCTCAGAATATGTTAAATACATACTCACCGAGGATTCCAAGAAGGATCTTGTTCATCTTTTAAAGCCCATATATCCCGTTAGGAGGATTGAGATAAGAAAATCCGAGGTTCTCCACTTCCCGGAAGAAAAGATTGTGGAGATGCCCTCCGAAGAGGAGAGCTCTGAGGCTGAGGAACCAGAAGTTGAGAAAACAGATGTGGAGAATGAGCCCAAAGTGGAGGCTACTCCTGAAGTGCAGGAATGATGCCGGGGTGGCTCAGCCTGGTGGAGCGTCGGACTCATAGGGAAAAAATATTCTCCACCTCCAAGCCTGAGAAATCCGAAGGTCCCGGGTTCGAACCCCGGCCCCGGCATTAAAATCACATTTCTTCGATCTCCTCTAAAAGCTCCCTCTCCAATTCTTTAATCTCTCTCAGAATGCGATGTACCCTTTCTGAGATAAGGTAGTCTATATACTGGCCCTCAAGATAAAGGGAGATATATTTAACCTCACTTTTTATAATCCTGCTCATCGTTTCCTATTTATCTCCAGCCAATATTTAAATCTTTCTTGAATTTTTACCCTAGCCTGAAAATTTGTCATTCCAGTTATCTGCCCAAGAAAATCAAAGATAAGAATGAATAATAAGGGAGAAAAATTTATAAGAAAAAGGCATATTTCACCTTCGCTGCCACCGTAGCTTAGCCCGGTAGAGCGGCTGACTTGTAAAAGCCCTTTAAAAAAGGGCTTTACCCCAAAGCCGCGGGCTTCAAGAAATCAGCAGGTCGGGGGTTCGAATCCCCCCGGTGGCTCTTGGTTCCACTACTTTGGAAGCTTAAGGGAGAAACCCTATGAATGCTATATGGAAATATCTCTCAGATGGTTTGGGGGCTAAATTAATATACCAAATTTTCATATGGCATCAAGAGCGGGGATGGCCGAGTGGTACGGCGATGGCCTGCTAAGCCATTGGGCTGTTGCCCGCGGGGGTTCGAATCCCCCTCCCCGCGTTGCTTTGGAGGATTTAAGAGTCTTCCAGCTCTTCTTTGACTTTCACCATTTTTCCAAGCGCATATTCCAATCTATCGCTAACCAAGGATATTCTCACGAAGGTATCATAGCCTCCAAACACATCTCCGGGGAACATAGAGATGCCTTCATCCACCATTTTATCCACAAAGAGCGTGCTATCAACACCGGTATCAACAAATATGTAAAACGCTCCATCGGGAGGAGTTAACTGGAATTTCTTGGAGAGGATTTTATAGGCTAGTTCACCCCTCTTCCTGTAGACCTCTGAAATTCTGGCTCTTATCTCATCCCATAGCTCCATCGCCCTTATTCCTGCTCTCTGCACAAATATCGGAACGCAGGTTATGGTGGCCTCCATAAACTTCTGAAGCTCCCGTATATCCTTCTTGGGACCGATGGCATATCCCAGTCTGAATCCGGTCATACTGAAAAGCTTGGAGAAGCTCTTCACAGTAATCACATTCTCGCTCATCTCCCTAAGAGGTGTGAAGTCTCTCCACGAAATTTCTGCATAGACCTCATCGCTTATCACCTTTACATCCTCATCCTCTGCGAGCTCCAGAATTTCCCTTATACTTTCTTTGGGAATAATCCTTCCCGTGGGATTGTTCGGGTAGTTGAGTATAAGAAGATCCACGCCAAGCTCCTGGAGATGCGGGATCCATCCATCTTCTATGCTTGTTTTGAAGAATTTTACGGGCGTATCGAAACTACTGGCCGTTCTCTCATAGGCCGTCCAGTGCGGAGAGATAAGACCCACAAGAGATGCCCTCATTATGGCAGCGGAGAGCATGATTTTTCCACCGGCACCCACCACAACCTCATCAGGATCCACGCCCTCCCTCTCAGCAATGATTTCTCGAAGCTCATTTATTCCAGCTGTAGCCGTATATCCAGTTTCCCCTCTCCGCAGAGAATTCACCGCAGCTTCGATAATTCTTTCATCTACAGGCACATCGGGCTGACCCAAGTCGAGCCTTATCTCTGGATTTCTGGATTTCACCCAGGTTGATATATCATAGAGGGAGAGTTTTCCCAGCCTTTTTCTCAATTCTGATAGCGTTAGCTTCTCACCCAGAATAATCACCTCCAATCTATGATGGATAAAGATGGCGATATTTATATTTTCTCCAGAAAAATTGGAAAATAATCGTTTATTTTACAAATATTCGGGCATAAAATGAAAAATTATCGAGAGAGAACCATTAGAAATAGCCTGCCCTTTTCCTCCCTGTCTCTATCTCCTATCATACCCAGGGAGATATTACGAAGTACCTTGAGCCTGCGTCTATCCGCAAACTTTATTATTTTATCCCTGAGCCCGTCCATATCGATGTCTCCAATAATTATATTTCCGGATGGTTCTAACAATTGCAGCGCTTTTCTAAGAAACTCGTTGTATCGGTTGTGGCGAAGGGTATAAAGAAAAATCACCGTGTCGAAGGTACCCTGAAACTTGGTATCTAAAAAATTGCCCCTGATAAAACGTGGTTTGCTGGAAATCTTATTTCTTACCTTAATACAGAAATCAATAAGCTCGGGATCGCTATCTATACCCACCACCTTTTCCACGTTTTCTTTGAGTGCAAGGCGAAAGGAGAGTAGGCCCATTCCGCAGCCCACATCCAAAACTCTTCCCCGGGCAAGCTCGGCGATTTCATCCACCAATCTTTCCCGGAGCCTGTATTCCCCGTGAATTTCAGGTTTTCTGAGTAGCACACTGCTCATAAGCCAGTAAAGCTCATCCTCACTACCGCCACTTTCGTAAAACTCTTTCAGTAACTCCTCGTAATAGGCTCTAACCACATCCAACTCAACTCACCCTGAATGGCACATGGATTTCACCTTTATAACACTTTTGACAAAATTATGAAAAAATTCTATATGGTGAATAATGTTCCATATATTTCAATTTTGATGAATGCTGTTCCATTTATTAAAACGAAAAATAATTTTGTATCATAAAAATTATATAGTGAGGTGCATTGGGAGCGGATATGCTAATGACCTCTGACATCTATGCGCTTTCCAGGGTTGGTCAACGCCAACATTATTAACACCAGCTCCAAGTTTTGAAAGGGAGAGCGATAGGGCTTTTCTTTATTCTCCTCTCTTATCCGTGGAGGAGGTGAGGGATTGATTTCATCATCTTATGATCTCTTGGTTCTTGGAGAGATTTCCAACAGGCTCCGCACTCTTTTCCAGCTTTGGGGATACAAAGAAATTCTGTTTCCTGCAGTGGCGGAGTATGATTCCAGGATAAGAAAAGGCACCAAGTTTCTTCAGCATGGAGAGCTATATCTTATAGCTCCCGACGCCACCTCAAGAATAATGCTCAAGTGGAACGAAGCTGAAAATCTTAGGGTCTATTACGTAGGCGAGGTCCTTGATGGTGATATCAAGGGTCAATGGCAGGCAGGTATAGAGCTCATAGGAGCCCAGGATATCTGGCTACATGCAGAGGTTCTATCCATTGCCATTGGAGCCCTGGAGGCTCTGGGAGTCAAAGAGTTCTACATCGATATGGGTAGTATGGAAGTGTGGAGAAGAGCTATAAAGGGAATCGAGAAATATGCTGAAAAAGTATGGAGCGCACTGCATCATAGAAATTTTCAGATTATCGAGAAGCTACCTATTTCCAAGGAGAAGAAGTTGGAGCTGTGGAACCTCTTCAATTTCCGTGGCAAGGTAAGTGGGATAGAGAAACTCGATAGAATAGCGTACGCGGTGGATGATGAGCGATTGTTCATAGACCTTGGCACAGTAAGGCCCCTGCCCTACTACATAGATGTGATTTTTGAAATATATTCCCCCGAGATAGGAAAGCCCATCGGTGGCGGCGGAGAATATAATCTGCAGGGAAAAAAGGGTATGGGATTCATGCTTGATCTGGGAATTCTGAAAAGGCTCTATGAAGACAGAGAGATTAAAAGAATAAAAATGCGTGGTGAAGATATCCGCGAGACGTTTTACCAAGCCAAAAAACTGGTTAAGATGGGCATACCAGTGGAGGTGGCCCCATGAGATTTGTGCTACCTAAGGGAAGACTTTTAAAGGACTCGGTAAATCTACTGAGAAAATTTATCCCCCTGGAGCTGCCTACCGGTCGCTCTTTGGTGTCTCGGGAAGGAAAAGTGCTGCTGGCACGGGCCTTTGATGTGCCTGTGTATGTGGAGCATGGAATAGATGTGGGAATCGCAGGAAGTGACGTGGTTGAAGAGCTATCGCCCGATGTATTCATACCCTTGGAGTTGCCCTTTGGCAAATGCAGATTGAGTATAGCAGTTCCCAAGGATAATAGGGTAGATGTGGAACGCATGGACGGTTTCAGGATTGCCACAAAGTATCCACGAATTACCAAAAAATTTTTTCAAAGTCGAGGTGTGGATGTGGAGCTCATAGAGCTTCATGGAAGCGTGGAGCTTGCCGCAATCACAGGCATAGCTGATGCCATAGTGGACATAGTGGAGACTGCCCAAACCCTCAGAGTTCATGGTCTTTGGGAGGTGGAGAAGATAATGGATGTGTCCGCACTGCTTCTTGTGAATCGAGTTGCGCAGAAGATAAAATTCCAGGAGATAAATTCCCTGGTAAATTTTCTGAAGGAGGGTGATAAATGGAACTGAGGGAGTATGTGAGAAAGATAATTCAGGATGTTAGAGAGAGAGGAGAAGAAGCCCTGAGAGAATACGCGAGAAGGTTTGATGGCTATGAAGGACCTCTTAAGGTGAGCGAGGAAGAATTCCATAAGGCGAGGAATGAGATTACCCTCAAAGAAAAAAGAGTTGTGGAGCGCATAATTCAGCGGGTACAGGATTACCATCGAAGACAGTTGCCCCGGGACATTCTCTTCCTTAAAAATGGCTCTCTTTACGGCTTGATTTTCAAACCGATTCGTAGAATAGGCATATATGTGCCCGGTGGAAGACCTCTACCCTCCAGCCTGATAATGAGCGCTGTGCCTGCAAGACTTGCGGGGGTGAAGGAGATAGTTCTCGCTACTCCACCTAAAAATGGGAAGGTGCATCCTCTGGTGCTGTACATAGCTGAGCTCCTGGGAATAGGGGATGTTTACAAGCTCGGAGGTGCCCATGCCATTGCAGCCATGGCTTACGGAATCCTCTTACCTAAGGTGGATAAGATCTTCGGTCCGGGAAACAAATTCGTAAATGAGGCAAAAAGACAGGTGTATGGAGATGTAGGGATCGACGGCCTAGCAGGACCCTCGGAAATAGCCGTGATAGCAGATTCCAGCGCACCGCCAGAGTATGTACTGGCAGATTTGCTAAGTCAGAGAGAGCATGGGGATGATAGCAAAGCGTGGCTTCTAACCACCTCACGTGAGCTTGCCTCTTTTTGTCGTGTGGAAGGTGTGGAGGTGCATCTATGCACATCCCTGCAAGAATGCGTAAAGGAGGTTAATGAAATTGCTCCAGAGCATCTGGAGCTCATGGTGGAGAATCCGGCAACGCTTCTCCCGCTGATTGAAAACGCCGGTGCTGTTTATCTTGGCCCCTACACGTCTGTACCCTCAGCCGATTATTTCTTAGGTGTGAATCATGTTCTTCCAACGGGAGGGGCCGCGAGATTCAGTGGAGTTCTTACCGTATTGGATTTCTTAAAGCCCATGAGTGTAGCGGAGGTGAGCCGCCAGGAATTCCTTGACGAAAGGGAGCTGGGGCTGCTGATGTCCCAGATCGAGGGCATGGAGTTTCACAAGAGAAGCCTGGAGGTGAGGAGATGAGGAGAGTGACCCGAGAAACGGATGTGGTGGTGGAGCTGAATAAAAAGGGAGCGATATCCACAGGGGATAGAGTTCTGGATCATATGCTCTCCACCCTGTTTTTCTATATGGGCATCGTCCCCCATGTAAAGGTGAGCTATGATCTTAGGCACCATTTATGGGAAGATGTGGGTATAACCCTGGGCAGTGAGCTCCGGCAGAATTTACCGCCTAATTATGGGAGATTCGGAACAGCCATAGTTCCCATGGATGATGCCCTGGTTCTCGTTGCCTTAGACATATCCGGACGTACCTATCTTCATATGGAACTGCAGCCAGAGGAGAGCGAGAGCGGTTTCGAGGTTTCGCTTTTCAGGGAGTTTCTGTGGGGATTGGTGAGAGGGCTACGTGCCACATTGCATGTGAAACAGATTGACGGTGTGAATGCCCATCATATAATAGAGGCGGCATTCAAGGCCCTTGGAGTTGCCATATCTCAGGCTATCAGTGAGAAGGAGGGGACAATGAGCACAAAGGGGGTGCTTGAATGATAGGAGTACTGGATCTCGGGATAGGCAACATAGAAAACGTTCGAAGAGCTGTAGATGGGATAATAGTAAAGGATTCTTATGGGATAGAGAGGACTGAAAAGCTCATATTTCCAGGAGTTGGCAATTTTGGAGAAATCGCGGAGAGGGTAAAAGAACTCAAACCCTCTTTACTAGATTTCATAGGCGATGGAAAGCCCTTCCTGGGCATATGTCTCGGTCTCCATTATCTCTTTAAAGGCAGCGAGGAGCAGCCGGAGGCCAGGGGCCTGAACGTTTTTCCAGGAAAAGTTGTGGCATTCGGAAAAAAGGGAATCCCCCATATTGGATGGAACCAGATATTTATCAGGAAGGAGCATCCTCTCCTGCAGGGAATCGAAAATGGTTCCTACTTTTATTTCGTGCACAGCTATTATGTGAAGGAGGTGCCTGATGACTACATACTTGCTGAAACGGAGCATCTCACTGAAAACATAGCTACGAGATTTCCCAGCGCTGTAGCCATGGATAGCATCTACGGGGTTCAATTTCATCCGGAGAAGTCGGGGAAAGTGGGCTTGCGTCTACTTAAGAATTTCAGGAGGTTATGAAATGGAAATTTATCCCGCGGTGGATATAATGAAGGGCAAGGCAGTAAGGCTCTGTCGGGGAAAGAGAGACACCGCAAAGATTTACGGAGATCCCGTAGAGATCGCAGCGAAATTTGCAGAATTTGCCAATAAATTGCATGTGGTGGATTTAGACGGCGCTTATATGGGCATCCCTCAAAATCTTGGGATTGTAAGGAGAATCATTGAGGAAACAGGCGTAAAGGTTCAGGTGGGTGGCGGCTTCAGAACCTACGAATCTGTGGAACAAGCCTACAGCATAGGTGTGGATAATGTGATAGTGAGCACTGCCGCTTTAAACCACAGTTTTATTTCCTCGATAACTAAGGACTTTCCAGGAATCACCGTGAGTCTTGATGTTAGAAACGAAAAAATTCTACTTTGTGGGTGGCAGCAAAAAATCGATATGGACGTGAAGGTAGCATACAGGATGCTCAAGGAACTTGTTGGGAGGTTCATATATACTTCCGTGTCTCAAGATGGTACCCTGGAGGGAATTAGTAGAATATCCAAATTCTGGGAGGATGAGGAATTCATCTATGCTGGGGGTGTCTCCACTGTGGAAGATATTCACAAGCTCCGCGAAATTGGCTTTTCCGGGGCGATTATAGGCAAGGCCCTCTATGAGGGCGCATTGGATCTGAGGACCCTGAAGGAGGTGCTATGAATGCTTGCCCGCAGGATAATTGCCGCGCTGGATATAAAAGATGGAAGAGTCGTAAAGGGTGTGCGTTTTCAGAATATGAGAGATGCAGGAGACCCTGTGGAGCTAGCCGTGAAATATGAAGAAGAAGGAGTAGATGAGATAGTATTCCTGGACATCACCGCATCCTATGAGAAGAGAAGCATCTTAATAAACGTGGTTAAAAGAGTGGCTGATGTTCTTTCTATCCCTTTTACCGTGGGCGGAGGAATTAGGAGCGTGGAAGAGGTCAAGGCACTGATAAAAAGAGGTGCTGATAAAGTATTTGTGAACACCGCCGCGGTGGAGAATCCAGAGCTTATAAGAGAAATCGCGCGGGTAATAGGAACGGCCAATCTGGTGGTGGCCATAGATGCCAAGCATAATGGAAGCTACTGGGAGGTACACACTCATGGGGGAAGAATGGCCCGAAGCATCGATGCGCTGCAGTGGGCAAGAAGAGTGCAGGAACTTGGTGCAGGTGAGATACTTCTTACCAGCATGGATACCGATGGTACAAAGGAGGGCTTCGATATTCCACTGCTCCGGGAAGTGGTAAAAAGAGTGGATATACCTATTATAGCATCGGGAGGAGCAGGCTCTCCAAGGCACTTCTACGAGGCCTTTAAGGCAGGTGCTTCAGCGGCTTTGGCGGCGTCCATATTTCATCGAGGGGAATACAGGATAGACGAGATAAAGAAATATCTGAAGAGAAAAGGTGTACCGGTGAGGCTGGAGAGGTGATAAATAATGAAAATGAATATGGAAAAAGATGAGGCGGGGCTTTTGGACTCCATTGATTGGAATAAGATGGATGGCGTAGTACCTGTGGTAGTCCAGGATACCCAGGGCAAGGTGCTCACCCTGGCATATATGGATAAAGAGGCCCTGAGAAAAACCCTTGGCAGCGGTCTTGCCCACTATTATTCCAGAAGTAGAGGAAGACTATGGATGAAGGGTGAGGTGAGCGGCAACATTCAGAGGGTGAAAGAGATAAGAATAGACTGCGACAACGATACCCTCCTTCTCACAGTAGAGCCTCATGGACCTGCCTGTCACACGGGAAACTATTCCTGTTTTTATCGCAAACTGGGAGAGCCTTTGCAAAGGGGAGAGATAGATTATTCTCTATCCATCCTTAAGAAACTGGAAGCGATTATAGAGAAAAGGAAATTTGAGAGAAAGGAGGGCTCATACACCTCCAAGCTTTTTTCCTTAGGAAGAGAGAGAATCTACAAAAAATTTGGCGAGGAGGCAATAGAGGTTCTTGTAGCAGATTCCAAGGAACGCATAATTGAAGAAACTGCGGATCTCCTCTATCACCTTCTCGTACTGCTCTCTTTCAACAATGTATCCCTTGGTGAAGTTATGGCCGAGTTGAGGAGGAGAAGAGATGAGAATAAGGGATGATGTATTGAGATTTCCAGCATACAGAGGCAACGAGAGCACCGCAAGGATCAATCTTGATAAAAATGAAAGCCCGTGGGATTTACCCCACGAGTTAAAGGAAGAAATAGCAAGAGAGATTAAAAAAATTGAATTCAACAGATATCCCCACATACATTCCCGTCCCCTCCGCGAGAATATAGCGGAGACCTACGGTTTATCCTTTAAAAATGTGGCGGTGGGAAACGGATGTGATGAGCTTCTTGGATACCTTGTGAAGCTTTTCACGGGTAATTATGTGATAATAGCTCCGCCTACATTCTCCATGTACGCACTCTATGCCAGATTCCATGGAATACCTATGAGGGAGATACCCCTTCGCAGGGATTTCACCATAGACGGAGAAAAAATGGCAAAGGAGGCAAATAATGCCGCTGCAGTGTTCATAGCTTCGCCCAATAATCCTACGGGAAACACCCAACCAGAGGATGAAATTGCGAAAATATTGGATACCGGCGCGCCGGTAATACTGGATGAGGCCTACTGGGAATTTGCGGGCAAGAGTCTAATAAATCTCCTGCATGAGTATCCAAACCTCATCATAGTTAGAACATTCTCCAAGGCCTTCGGACTCGCGGCCATCAGGGCAGGATACATGCTCGCCTCTGAAGAAATAGTGGATGCACTTCACAGAATCAAAGTCCCCTATGGTATGAATGCCCTTAGCATGATGGTCGCCTCTAAGCTTTTGGAGCACAAAGAGCTTGTGATGAGAAGGGTGAGATACATTATTGCCGAGAGGGAGAGAATATACAGGAAAATGGGGAGATATGCCTATCCAAGCCAAGCAAACTTTCTTCTGATAAAGCTTGATGCCTACGATTTCCTTATGCGCAGAGGCATCGCAGTAAAGAGGCTGGAAGGTCGTCTGAGAGGGCATATTCGGGTTACTGTGGGCAGAAGGGAGGAAAACAATATGCTGCTTCTCGCTCTAAAAGAATTCCAGGAGGCGCGGAATTGTGGATAATTTTTGATGTGGATGGCGTACTCATAGACACATCCAGGAGCTATGATACGGCTGTAAAGATGACCGTGGAACACATTCTTAGAAAGTACGGGGTTATGAGCAGTATATCTCTTGATGATATCAGAGAGTTAAGACAAAGGAGAAGTTTCAGTGATGATTTTGAGCTCTCGGAATGGATGATCAAAAAATATCGGAGGTGCGAGGATGAGGAAATAAGCCACAATTTTTCTCATGGACTTCGCATAGAAATTGAGAGAGTTTTCAACACCTATTATCTGGGGGAGCTCTATTCTCATAGAATTTTTCCATATTCAGGCCTCTGGAAGCATGAGAGACCTCTATTATCCTCTGCTATCCTCGAAGATCTTTCACGACGGGGTTTTAAGCTGGGGGTCATCACAGGAAGAGATAGACTGGAGCTTCGTCTTGCGGAGCATCTGCTAAATTTTCGATTTTTCCATGCGGTAACAAGGGAGGATTATCGTAAGCCGGATCCACGGGCATTGTGGAGTATTACCAAGGGAGAATTGGGTGTGTATATCGGAGATTCCAAGGTGGATGAGCTGCTTGTGGAGAAGTATCGCCGGAGCTACGGGGAGTTCCTCTTCATTATGGTTCCCAGAGACGCAGAGAGCACCGCTCAGGCAGTTGAGATGGCTGCAGATTATCTTGGCTCATATTCTATGCATTAATATTAAATACCTGCAAGACGTTAAGGCTCTGTGGACCCATTTACACTTGCAACAATAAGCGGCGCTAACCCATCGGGAACAAGCTGTCTGGTAATACTTCTAATAGCCCTGGCAGTTATAATAATTGCTAAATTCTTTCTAAAGCTCATCATGTGGATCATACTTATCCTCATAGTGCTTGTCCTCTTAGGAGCCGCGGGCTACTATTTCAAAGAAATATTTGGTCTTGTTTTGACCCCCATTACCTGGGCTTTTTAGGCCTGGAGCATATGGCCTGCTCATCACCATCAAAAAATATCTCCCTATCGGGATACTTTTGGGATAGCTCCTTCATAATCTCGTATAATTCACCCACCGTAAGCTCAGGATGCTCTTCCAGCCTCAGATGCACTATCTTTTCATCCATCCAATATATGAAAATATCTCGCTGTATTTATACTTAACTCACTTTTTCTTTTGCAAACGTTAATCTTTGAATCGTTGATAGTCGAAATGCGAAATTTATTATCTTATGATGCAATTTCCCCACAAGGAGGTAATAAAAATGGACAATCTGGATGCGATATTCAAGCCCAAATCCATAGCAATCGTCGGAGCCAGCCGTGACCCCAAGGCCATAGGTCATCAATGCGTTAAGAATCTCATAGAATCTGGTTACCAAGGCAAGATTTATCCAATAAACCCCAAGGCGGATGAAATAGCGGGGTTGAAATGCTACCACTCAATTCTCGAGGTTCCGGATGAAATAGATCTGGCCCTGATAGTGGTGCCCGCAAAGTATGTTCCCGCTGTTACGGAAGAATGCGGAAAGAAGGGTGTGAAGGGTCTAGTGATAATAGCCTCTGGATTCAGCGAGGTGGGTAGGAAGGATCTGGAGGATGAAGTTGTCAGAATCGCCAGAAAATACGGGATGCGTATTCTGGGCCCCAATGTTGTTGGTGTGATGAATAATCCCCTGAAGGCCAATGCCTCATTTGGCCCATATCTCCCGTATCCCGGAAAAGCCGCGCTCATATCTCAAAGTGGTGCACTTTTAATAGCCATGGATGCAAGAACCTGGACAGATAAGGTGGGAATTGCGCATATGATAAGCATAGGGAATATGGCGGATTTGGATTTCGGGGACCTCATTAAGTATTTCAACGAGGATGAGGATACGGCTGTGATATCCCTGTATATGGAAGGCGTGAAGGATGGCAGAAAGTTTCTGGATGCTGCCAGAAATTCCAAGAAGCCCATAGTTGCCCTTAAAGCAGGGGTTTCTCAGAGAGGCGCGGCTGCGGCTGCTTCTCATACGGGTAGCCTGGCAGGAAGCACGAAGATTTACGATGCAGCCTTTAAGCAGGGCCATATAGTGAAGGCAGAGAATTTAGATGCGCTATTCGATGAAACCATGGCTCTATCACTCCAGCCGCCCATGAGGGGAGATAATCTTCTAATAATAACCAATGGGGGCGGTGTTGGAGTCCTGGCCACAGATGCTGCCGAGAAATATGGAGTGCCGATTAAAGACGCCCCCGACGACCTCAAGCTTCACATGAGAAAGCACATGCCGGAATTTGGCAGCCCGAAGAATCCTGTGGATTTAACAGGAATGGCAGATCGCCCACATTACGAAGGCTCCATAAAGGA
Source organism: DHVE2 group archaeon (assembly GCA_026993785.1). GTDB lineage: Archaea > Thermoplasmatota > Thermoplasmata > Thermoplasmatales > Aciduliprofundaceae > S014-41. The sequence continues at coordinate 20,658 of JALWRZ010000004.1, read as the reverse complement.
TGCCCTCAAGAATTCCTGGGTTGATGGGCTCGTGATTCTCTACTGTGAGACATCATTTACAGATCCGCAGAATATAGCGGAAGGGATATACAAAGCCATAAAGGAAAGCGGTGTGGAGAAGCCCGTAGCGGTGAGCTTTGTGGGTGGTGAGAGAAGCATAAAGGCCGGAGAATGGCTTATCGAGCATGGAATTCCATACTACAAGAGCCCAGATGCAGCTGTTCGTGCCATAGCAGCGCTGAGAACCTATGGTAGGTATCTTGAGAGAGCAAAATATGAGTTCAAGCCCTATGCGGTTAATAAGAGCAAGGTAGAGGCCATAATAGGCAAGGCAAGGGCCTGCGGAAGAGATATCCTTACGGAGCCTGAAGCAAAGGAGGTATTCGCCGCGTATGGGTTACCTGTGCCGAAAGGTAAGCTGGCCAAGACCCCTGAGGATGCCGTTAAAATCGCAAAGGCTGTAGAATATCCTGTGGTTCTCAAAATAGTATCTCCACAGATAATACACAAGAGCGATGCCGGTGGCGTGAAGGTAAATCTCAAGAGTGATGAAGAGGTTAGAGAAGCTTTCAAGGAGATTATAGAGAATGCGAGTCGTTACGATCCCCATGCCCAGATTCTTGGAGTGTATGTGCAGCATATGGAGCCATGGGGTACAGAAACCATAATTGGAAGTGTCAACGATATCCAATTCGGACCCACGGTAATGTTTGGTCTTGGAGGCATATTCGTAGAGATTCTGAAAGACGTGACCTTCAGAATTGCGCCTTTCTCCAAAGAAGAGGCCCTGGATATGATCAAGGAGATAAAGGGATACGCAATTCTTAGAGGCGCAAGAGGCGAAAAGCCCAGAGATATCGAGGCCATAGCAGATGCCATAAGTCGTCTCTCCCAGCTTGTATGGGATTTCCGGGAGGATATAAAAGAGGTGGACGCAAATCCGGTTATAGTGTACGAGAAAGGCCTCAGTGTTGTGGATGCCCGAATAATCCTTAAAAGGAAGGGTGAGATAACAAAGATTCATCCCATACCCAAGGACAAGTGCGGATAAACCTTTTTATTCTTTTCTCTAATTTTTCTGACCATGATACAGCATATCTATAAAAATCCTTTTAAATAAATCTGCATTTCTCCAAATATGTTTGAAAGGTTACTGAATCCAAGAAGTGTAGCGGTGATTGGTGCCTCAACAAATCCAAAGAAAATTGGGTATGTGGTGGTGGAGAATCTAAAGAATAATGGTTATCAGGGCAAAGTTTATCCTGTGAATCCCAAGGGTGGGAAGCTCCTTGGATTCAAGATTTATAAAAACGTGGAGGAAATCCCTGAAGAAAGGATAGATCTTTCCGTTATAACGCTTCCTGCAGAAACAACAGTGGCATTATTCGAATCCGTCGCCAGAAAATCCAGGTTCGTTATTCCCATTGCAGGTGGATTTGGTGAAACTGGAGAGAAGGGAAAGAAGATGGAGGAAGAGCTGCGGAGAATTGCCAAAAAGTATGGGACAAGGGTAATAGGCCCTAACACAGTGGGGATATACATACCATCTACCGGAGTAAACACTGCCCTGGTTGTTCCAGAGCGCTCGAGATTTCCAGGAGATGGAGATATTGCGTTCATAACCCAAAGCGGTGCCCTGGGTCTACTGACCATGGACTCTGTGAGCATGTACGATGTGGGTTTCTCAGCGTTCATAAATCTCGGCAATCGTGTAGATGTGAATGAGAACGAGCTCCTCCAGTTTTTTGGCGATGATGAAAAGAGCAAGGTTATAATTCTCTACATAGAGAGCTTTGCAGATGGCAGGGAGTTCATGCGCATTGCAAGGGAAGTTTCAAAGAAAAAGCCCATAGTCGTTCTCAAGGCCGGACGCACGGCTCGTGGGGGTAGAGCAGCGAGTTTGCACACAGGTGCTCTGGGAGGCAGTGATGCCGTAGCCGACGGCGCCTTTAAGCAATGTGGAGTTATAAGGGCCTATAACGAAGTGGAGCTTGTGGACTATGCTAGAGCGCTGGCATATGGAAGACCTATAAAAGGAAATAGGATCGCGGTGGTAACCTCTGCAGGTGGTGTTGGTGTGGTCACAACAGATTACATTGAAAGCGAGGTTCATGGCATAGGCATGAAGATGGCAGATCTCAGCGATGAAACTAAGCGCAGGATAAAGGAAGAGGTTGTGCCCTTTGCCTCCGTGGAGAATCCCGTGGATATGACTGCGCAGGCCAGTGACGATGATTATGATGGAGTTCTTGAGGCCCTTAATTCTGATGAGAATGTAGACGCCATACTGGTATATGCGCTTTTCCAGACACCGTTGATAAGCGAGAAGCTCGTTGATATAATTACAAGATGGCACAGGGAAGGCGATAAACCACTGGTTGTGGGCACCATAGGCAGCGATTTTGCTTTGGAAATGATGAGAAAGTTTGAAAGAAACAAGGTCCCCGTTTTTCCGGGTATAGAGCGTAGCGTTAAGGCGTTGAAGGTTCTCCATAAGAGAGCAAAAATTCTTGAATATCTGGAGGGAGAAGAATGAATGAGTATGAAGCGAAAAATATGCTCAAAAGATATGGCATATCTGTGCCACCGGGAGTCCTTATAACATCGCCTCAAGAATTAAAGGAGCTGAATCTGGAATATCCGCTGGTGGCCAAGGTAGTGCGTGAGGATATACTTCACAAGAGCGATGTGGGTGGTGTTATTCTTAACATAAGGAATGAGGAAGAGCTGGAGAACGCTGTTAAGAAGCTGCATGAAAAATTCTCCTCACCGGTACTCGTGGAAGAGATGGTGAGCGGTGGAGTGGAAGTGATTGTAGGCGTTTTAAAAGATGCCACCTTCGGTCATGCCATAATGTTTGGGCTGGGAGGCATATTTACCGAGGTATTCAAGGACGTTACGTTTCGGGTGCTACCTATAAGCAGGAAAGATGCAGAGAGCATGCTCCAGGATATAAAGGGTAGAAGAATTCTTGAGGGTTATCGTGGCATAAAGGTGAACAAGGAGAAGCTTGTGGATCTCCTCCTCAATGTGTCACATCTCGTGGAAGAGAACTCTGATATTGAGGGCATGGATTTAAATCCCGTGCTTGCCAGGGAACAGGATTGCGTTGTTTTAGATGCAAAAATTATCCTGGGCAACAGGGTTAAGTAGCAGGAAATCATCACGCATACATGAAAGAGCTCTGGGTCAAGGGGCTCTACGCCAAATACTATCCAGGAGAGAAGGGAACGGTTATACTGATCCACGGTCTGCTCTCCTCCCACCCCGAATTTTTTGATTACCCTGAAAAGATAAACGAAAGAGGCTATGCCACACTGCTTCTGGATCTCGAAGGTCATGGTCGAAGTCGAGGCAAGAGAGGCTTTGAGAGCGTTTCCAAGAATGTGGAGAATATAAAAACTTGGACGGAATATCTCCAAAGGAAAGATGCGTTGAAAAAGCCCCTTATTCTTCTGGGTCATAGCCTTGGAGCCGCCACGGTTATCTATGCGCTTGCAAGGAATATAGGGGATGCGGGAGTTGCCATAGCTCCGCCATCCACGATACGTGAGGAGCTTGGTATAGGAGAAAGAATTCTTCTCCCTATAATTTATGGACTGGGGAGGCTCTGGGAGAGGATAACCGGGAAAGATTTTTACATTAGCTACCGGGTTAACTATCGAGCCATTTATAGAGATGCACATATCGCCGAGAAAGCAGAGAAGATGAATTTTCTGGGAAACAAGCTATGGATAGGCTCTTACAATCCCCTTATGTCTCTGGATACTGTGGCCCAAGCGAGAAAGGTTAGAAAACCTTGTCTTGTGATAATCCCCTCAGAAGATGGGGTTGTGAGACCCGAACATCAGAGAAAGGTATACGAATCGCTTTCCGGAGAGAAAGAGCTCTATATAGCCCGAGGCTATGGACATTCGGTGATGGGAGAAGACCGTGGAGATGTAATAGCAACGATCCTCCAATTTTTGGAGAAACAAAGAAATAGGTTGCTGCGAATACAGTGACGTGGAAGAGATAACCCTGAGAGATATCACGCTGACTCGCTATTTTATGCTGTATATAGAAGAGCACTACACTGCGGTGATGGCAGATTTCCATCTCGGCTATGAGGATGTGATGGCCCAGAAAGGCCTGTTTCTGCCAAAGCTCCAGTATCCATATATCCGTGAACTTCTCGAACGTATCGTAGAAAAATATGAGCCCAAGAGATTTATAATTGATGGAGACTTGAAACACGAGTTCTCCAGAAACATGCCCCAGGAGTGGAGGGAAATTGAGGAAATAGTTGATTTCCTCGCATCCGGGAGAGAGCTTATTGTGATAAGGGGCAACCATGACAATTTTCTCAGGAGCATACTCAAAAGAAAAGGCATATCTCTTAGAGAACACTATTCTCTTGGTAAATTTCTCTTTGCCCATGGACATAGGCCCATGGAATTAAGGGAAGACAGGATCCTTATTATTGGACATGAACATCCCAGCGTTACGCTCAGAGACGAAGTTGCAGCAACCTACAAGCTTCCCTGCTTCCTTTATAGCACCAGGCTCATAGTTTTGCCTGCGGTAAGCCTATACGCCGCAGGCACAGATATAACTAAAAATGAGTTTATATCCCCTATTCTTAGAGAGAATTCTATTAACTTTGAGCTATACGGGATAGATGAAAAAAGGGGGCTGGTTCCCCTGGGCAGAATGAATAACCTGTTGACTTATCTTGAGTGAAGGAAAAGATTTATCTATCTTGGGAGATTCGTTAAATTATGAAGTACTCCCTAGCATCCAAGTGCATATACAACAGAGGGGGCATGTGCTATTTCCTCGTGTCTGAGCCACAGCCATGTAGCCTGTGCTTCAATTTTGTATCTGCAGATCCCAAGCTTAAAAGAGAGCTTAAGATCTCAAAGCCTGTTGTCACGTTTTATGATCTCATAATGAGTGATTCTAGATACCGTGCCCTGTTTCCCCAGAGTGGCACCTCGGTGCAGATGAGTCTCGGCTCTTTATATTCTGGGACCAATAAATTGCCAGAGAATGAGGAAGAGAACCAGAAGACTGAAGAGTGAGGTCATCTGTGCCCCGAACCTGGATGGGGATTTTAGATGAAGCTTTTTGCCCAGGTATTCCATGAGGTCCTTAAATAAATACCCTCCATCTAAGGGCACTGCGGGAAGAAGGTTTGTCATTCCAAGCATGAGATTTATCCAGAAAAGCCAGTAAAGTGTGTTTATTACAATCCAGAATCCAGGGAAGGGCATGGTGTATATCATCTGCAGCGAGGGAGGTACAGGCATGAGTCTTGCAAAGGGCAAGGAAATCAAGAGCATGGTGGCTTGGAAAAAATCGTATAGAGTTTTAACATGGCCATAGGGATTTGCAAGCAGATTCCTATAATAATTGACATCGCCCAGAGAAACCCCAAGGAAATATGCGGTCACGCCTAAGAATCCTTTGCCGCGATAATCTTCGCTATTGAGCTGGGGTGCATATTTTTCATAATACTGATATTTGTCAGCAAGCGTTACCGTGGTATTATACCACTTGTTTGGCGGGTAAAACATTCTTATTTCAACCTTCTCCCCGCTATTGGTTCTGTTGAGGGCGGATATAAAATCGTCATAGTTGCGTATAATTGTACCATTTATGGAATATATTATCCATCCTTTTTTTATTCCCGCCTCATCTGCGGGATAGCCCCGGGCCAGAGATGCGATGATCATTCCGGAATATATGTCCACATCCTTTATACCATTGTAATAGATTTTAGCATGAAGCTTCTCTCCCGGCATAGCGGTGATGTTGCTCAGGTCCTCGTAATTCTCAATTTTCATCCCATTTACTTCCAAGATTATGGCACCGGGTGGTAGCATATGGAAATTGGGATTCTCCTTAAAATTGGAAGCCACATACAGACCCTGAAATCTGGGGGTCACACCCCCCATCAAACCACTCATAATAATGAGGAACACGACTGCAAGGATTATATTGGTAGTGGGTCCCGCTGCAAATACCCTCATTCTGTGCCTTCTCCTGGCTTTTTTAAGCTCCTCCTCATCCGGCTCCACGAATGCCCCTATGGGAACAATGAAAAGTAGAACACCCAGAGATAGAATTTTGAGCTTGTGATAAACAACCTCAAATCCGTGGGAGAATTCGTGGAAAACTATAGCGATGGCCAGGGCGAATATGCCATAGCCCACAGGTATCACAGGATTTATGCCGGGAATCCCGAGAGCCTCCACCGGTGATGGCGCCTGGGATGCAGGAATGCTCATAACCATATAGGATTGCCAGAGAAGAAGAAGGAACACGAGGAGCATGATGATGAAAGATAGGGCAATTCCAAAGTCTCCATAATATTTCCAGAACCTTGATTTTCCTACCTTCTCAATAAATTTTTTACCTTTCTGGGTTTTAAACATAAGGGCAGGACCCATTAGGGATAGCTTCCCTCCGATTTTCTTCTTCTTGTAGAGTATGTAAACCCCGATGCTCCATAGCGCTATGAGCAGCAAGGCCACCAGCCAGCCATTCATCGCAACCCCATGGACTGCAGATATTTAAAAATGAAGGGCAAGATACTTATAATTAGAAGTGTATGTTACCCTATGATTCAGAATATCCAGGAGCTTATGAAAAAAGCGGAGGATATCCTGCCCAGTGAGGATCTCTTCCTTGAAGTTATCAAGGAGATAATGAAGGACGAAATAAAGGACTATATCAGGCAAAAGATGGAAGATAATCCCAAGATAAAGGAGGAGCTGAGGGAGGGGATTTTTAAGTACGTCAATGCCAAGGTTATGGAAGCCGAAGCCACGACGGTAATTCTTAAGGCCTTGGGCGAGCTTGGTATACTTACTCTCCCACCTGAGATAAAGAAGGACCTGCTCTCGAGCTTCTACAAAACATTTCAGAAAGAGATTGATGAAATTTTAGAGAAGACCCTCTAATCCAAGATACGCACTTTCCCATCCACTATCTCTATATTTATCAGTGCCTTTATTTTATGTCCTATCTTCTTCTCCACCTCCTCTAGATTTCTGTTCTTGTTCACTACCACTACAATGTCCGATATCTTTGCACCTATTTTCTTTATGCCCTCAACCACTGCAACCATTGTGCCACCAGTGCTCAGAACATCATCAACCAGAAGAAGTCTGTCCTGGGGAGTGATGGAATTTATATACAGCTTGCTGGTGGAGTACCCCGTGTGCTGTACAACCTCTACCTCTCCCGGCAATCCATAGGGGCGCTTCCTCACCACAGTCATGGGCTTTGTGAGCTCCATACTAAGCGCCACGCCTATGGGCAGACCCATGGCCTCCACTGTGAGTATCTTATCGAAACCATCTATATCTATCCTCTTTATTATCTCATTCACCGCATCTTTCAGCACCGCAGGATCTATTTCAGGTATTCCATCCGTTAGGGGATGAATAAAATATGGGTAATCCCCTTTCATTATGACCGGCGCATTTATAAGCGAATCTCGAAGCAACTTCATTTTATCAACTCCCATTTTTTGTTTCTCTTTTTAACAGTACCCCTCTTCTCAAGGTCTCTCAGAATCTCGCTGATCAGGCGGAGCTTCACATCTATTTCAAACTGCTCCTTCAGCGATTTTTTTATTTCCATAACTCCCTTGGGACGGTAAAGCGTCTTAGGTATCAGATTCCTGAGGTCCTCGTAAACATTCCAGGGAAATATGAACCAGGTCCACTGATCCTCCGGAACCTCTTGAGAGTAATAATCAGGAACATATTTAGAGTGAGTTATATGAAGAAGCGTGGCACTCCTTATCTCCGAGGGATTATGTCCCTTTATATGTTCCACTGCGAGCCTCAAGCTCTGACCAGTATCTGTGATATCGTCGATCACAAGAACCCTCTTCCCATCTATGCTCACCTGCAAACCCTGGGCGAGCTTGGCCTGGCCATCCGGAGTTGCAGTTACCCCCCAGTGCTCTGTTTTTACCGCATAGAGATCTTTTATGTTCAGATAATCGGATATCAACCTGGCAGGTACCAAACCGCCTCTGGCCAGACCTATAACAATCTCTGGCTCATAGCCACTGGAAACCACCTTCTTAACGATATCCTTGGACCAGAATTCTATGTCTTTCCACTTCACCAGCTGACATCTGAATTTCTCTATCATACCATCACCAATTTTGTAATCTCGGTAAATATTATAAAAATTGCGATAAGAAGGGGGCTTCGTCCCCTTTCTAAACCTCGAAGGGGGTTTCACCCCCTTTCTAAACCCCCTAAAGATAAGGGAGGAGGGTAGAGGGGAGAACGAGCATCTGAGATGCGAGCTTGCCCTCGGCAGAGGGCTAAACGAGCAAAGCGAGTTGCGAACAAGCCCTGCGTTAGCAGGGCGCTGCGTAGATACCTTACTCCTTGTTTAAAGAATGGAGGGGTTTAGAAAGGGGCACCTACGGTTCCCCTTCGTTGGGAACCCGCGGGTGGTTCCCATCATGTAAAATGGGGTAAATAAGTTTATGTAGGTGAAGTTTTTTAGGGAAGTAAGGTGGTTAGATGAAGACCAAGGTCAGCGAGATAATGACGCCGAATCCTGTATGTGCCAAGGTTCCGGGTACGAGGAGAGATGTTCTAAGATTACTAGTTAAGCACAACATAACTGGTATGCCTGTGGTAAATGAGGAGGGATACCTGGTGGGTATAGTTTCCCGCCGTGACATTTTTGAACATCCTGAGGAGGAGCAACTGGCATTGCTGATGAGAAAAGATGTGCCTGTAGTTAATGTGAATGACTCCATTGAGGATGCCGCGAGGATAATGATGAGATACGGAAGAAGACATATAGTCGTGGTGGACGAAAACAAAAAGGTGCTGGGTATAATTACACCTCAGGACTTTCTAGGGGTTATTATTGAGAGAAAAATTTCCGAGCCTGTTGAGAAGTATATATCCAAGCCCTGCTTCCCACTACATACCTGCACACCATTGCCTGTGGTATTCAAGGCAATGACCCTTACTCTTCTTTCCGCGTTTCCCATAGTGGATGACAATGCCCAGCTTGTGGGAATAGTCACTGATAGAGATTTATTTGCTAAGGCCAAGATAGATATGAATGTGGCAATGTCAGAATTAGGGCTGGGCGACGATGAGGATTCCTGGAACTGGGAAGGTCTGAGAAACGTAATCAAGCTTTTCTACATGGAAGAGAAGGTAAATCTCCCAGGAATACCTGTGAGCGAGGTAATGATAAGCAATCCAGTATCAATATTCTCCAAATCTCCAGTTTGGGAGGCAGCTAAAATAATGAAGAAAAACAATTTCTCCCAGCTCCCGGTTAGGAATACCCATGACGAGCTAATGGCAATGATTTTCGATAGCGATTTGGTGGCATCTTTAGTGGGTGCCGAGTATGAATGACGTGAGAAGCAAGATAATGGAAATCGCAAAAAGACGGGGATTTTATTGGAGAGCATATGAAATATATGGAGGCCTTGGTGGTTTTTACGATTATGGTCCTCTCGGAACTGCTCTTAAGGACAATATTATTCAGCTTTGGAAAGAGCACTTTGTAATAAGGGAGGGTTTCCTTCTTCTTGATTCTCCAAATATAGGACCGGAGCTCATGTATGTAGCTTCGGGCCATGCGGACAAGTTTACCGATTATATGGTAAAGTGCAAAAAATGCGGTCATGCCTTCCGCGCAGATGAGCTCCTCAAGGGGTATGTAGAGAATCCAGAGAAGCTTGATGATCGCGGTTTATGGAATGCCATAGTGGAGAACAAGCTGAGGTGTCCCGACTGTGGTGGTGAGCTGAGTTATCCTGAGAGATTTCATCTAATGTTTGTCACGAGAGTGGGACTTGATAAAAAAGCATTCTTAAGACCTGAGACCGCACAGGGGATATTCATAAATTTCCCCATATTCTATCGCTTAAACAGGGAAAAGCTGCCCTTGGGCGTGGGGCAAATAGGCAAGGGATTCCGAAATGAAATTTCGCCTCGCCAGGGACTTCTGAGACTCAGGGAATTTAATATGGCGGAGATAGAATTTTTCATTGATCCCCGGGAAGAATTTCCCATTCCGCAGGAGCTAAATGGAATTTCCCTCCCGCTGCTAACCCGCGAGGGAAAGGAGATAAAGATAGAAGTTGAAGAAGCTGCAAAATCTGGGATATTGCATCCAGCCATGGCCTATTTCATGGCAAGGATAGTAGAATTCCTAAGCTCTTTGGGAATAGATCTTTCAAGGATAAGGTTCAGACAGCATTTTAAGGAGGAGCTTGCTCACTACTCCCAAGATACCTGGGACTGTGAGATAAATCTATCCCAGGGTTGGGTTGAGGTAATCGGCATCGCGTATCGTGGCGATTACGACCTTCGAAGGCATATGGAATACTCCGGCAAGGATCTGACGGCGCTTCGTAGATTTAAGGAACCTAAAAAGATAAGGGTAAAAAAATTAAGGGCAAAGATGAATGTGCTTGGCCCCCTTTTCAAGGAGAAGGCGAGAAAGATAGCGGAGATATTGGAGAGCATAGAGTTCCATGAAGGAGAAATAGAAATCGAAGTGGATGGGGAGAAGATAAAGGTGCCCCAGGATGCCTATGAGATTGTAACTGAAGAGGAAAGTATAGGGGGCGAGAGATTCGTGCCCCATGTGGTAGAACCTTCCTTTGGAATAGATCGTCTTCTTTACGCGGTCCTAGAGCATTCCTACTATGAGAGGGAGGAGAGTGGGTACAAGGTTCTCAGACTATCTCCCAGAATCGCTCCCATAAAGGCAGGTATATTTCCCCTAGTAAATAAGGAGGAGCTTGTAGAGATTGCCAAGAAAATAGAGACCGCGGTTAGAAATGCGGGGATAAGCTGCTATTACGATGATTCGGGCTCCATTGGAAGACGCTATGCGCGGGCAGATGAGATAGGTGTGCCGTTCTGCATCACCGTGGATTACGATTCCATGAAGGATGATACTGTGACAATAAGAGATAGAGATTCTGCACAGCAGAAGAGAGTTTCCATCTCTCATCTTCCTGAGATTTTGGAGAAGCTATGCCGAGAGGAAATATCCTTCGGAGATTTAGATGCCTATGAAGAGAGAAGCTGAAAAGCTTGCCAGGCTTATATCCGAGGCGGTAAAAGATTTAGAAGAGGTTGCTCTTGCATTGTCAGGAGGGTTGGATAGCGGGATACTGGCATGGGTTTTAAGGAATAAGCGTATAACTGCATATACAGCAGGGTTACCTAATAGCAAGGATATGGTGAACGCAAAGGAAGCCGCAGCTTTACTGGGAGTATCCCTGAAATTCATATACGTGGATGAGAAGGGAATTTTGGAGGGTATAAGATTCTTAAAGGAGATAGATGGAAGCATAACCCCTCTGGAGATAGGTTTCGAGCTCCCCCTATATTTTGTTGCCAAGAACTCTTCGGAGAGAATAATTGTGACCGGACAGGGCGCGGATGAGCTCTTTGGCGGTTATCATAAATATCTCGATTCCCCGGAGCTAATGGAGGAGGATCTAAAGCGTGTAGTTGAGAGAACCTTTCCCCGGGAGAAACGCATTGTGGAAGAATTGAGGAAGGAGCTCGTTGCACCATATTTAAAAAAAGAAATTATCGAATTTGCCCAGAGCCTCCCGCTCCAATTCAGGGTTGCTGGGGGAAGAAGAAAAATCATATTGAGGGAAGCAGGTCGGTTGCTTGATGTACCTCCTCCTATAATTGAGAGAGAGAAAAAGGCGGCTCAGTATGGGAGTGGTATATGGAATATGATTAAAAAAATGGCAAAAAGGGAAGGTAAAAGGGTGGGAGAGTTTATAGAGTCTATTTAAATCAATCCCAGCTTCTTGCCCGCCTTCTCATATACATTCAGGGCGTAATCCAAATCCTCCTTGGTATGACCTGCACTTACCTGGTTTCTTATTCTCTCAAGCCCCCTTGGAACCATGGGGAACACAATAGGTAGGGCGAATACTCCATTTTCGAAGAGCATATGTCCCAGCTGCTTCGCCTTCTTGGAATCGCGAACCATCACGGGTATTATGGGGGTCTGGCTCTTCCAGGTATCAAAGCCCAGAGATTCGAGCTCTTTCTTGAAATAATTCCGATTATCCCAGAGGCGCTGTACCCTATCCTTTTCCGTCATCACGATTTCCAGGGATTTTATATTCGCCGCGGTAACTGCGGGGGGATAAGCGGCGCTGAGCAGCCAGGTTCTTGCAGTGTTGTACACGTATTCTATTACATACTCATCTCCGGCCAGCATACCGCCCATAGAACCCAGGGCCTTGGAGAAAGTACCCATCTGAAAATCAATCTTCTTCTGCACGCCAAAATGATGTCCTATGCCGCGCCCTTCTCCAAGGACCCCTTCTCCGTGGGAATCATCCACATAGGTCATAGCTCCGTACTCATCCGCCAGCTTCACTATCTCATCCATGGGCGCTATGTCACCATCCATGCTGAATACACCATCGGTTACGATGAGGATATGCTCGTATTTATCGTGCACCTGCCTAAGTTTGTCCTCAAGGTCACCCATATCCAGATGCTTGTAAATCACCTTATCCGCGCGGGACAGTCGTATCCCATCTATTATGCTTCCGTGGTTCAGCTCATCGCTCAGAACCACGTCGCCCTTACCCACAATTTTTGCAAGAGTACCCGCGTTGGTTGCAAAACCTGTCTGAAATGCCAATCCGGCTTCTGTCTCCTTGAATTCTGCAATCTTCTTATGGAGCTTTTCCTGGAGATCCGTGTAGCCTGCGATGCTCCAATCGCTACCTGCACCCCAGCCGTATTTCTCGATAGCTTCCTTTGCTGCCTCCTTTAAGCGGGGGTCATTAGCGAGATCAAGATAATTGTTGGATGCAAGCATAACAGCCTCCTTTCCCTCCACGATTACACGATTGGTGGATGGCCCAAAAAGTCTCAGAAGCTCCCAGGTCTCACCTCGCTCTCTCATCTCTTCAAGCATCTTTTTCAAATGTAATGTTTTCTCTGTCATATTATCACCGACCCAGATATGGAATTATGGAATTAAAGATTTTTCCTTTCCCTCCATTGCTGGTTAAAGTTTATATTCCACAGCTCAAATTATTATCCAATGCTCTATGATTTCGAGCTTGATAAGGCAAGAAAATCCCTGCCTCGCTACTTTCGAATCCTTGAGGGTAAAGAGCTACCAAATTTCATTAAGGCAAAGAAGCTCAAAATTGATTTTCGAGAGGAGATGGAACTGCAGGAACTGTGGAAGATTCATAGAGAAGCTATGGTGCGATTGAAAAAAAGGAAAGAGGGCGATGGAAAGAAAAATCTGCTGGAGCTCAAAGCTGTCATTGCAGAAAAGATGATGGAAAGATGCGAACTCTGCGAATTCAAATGCGGAATTAATAGGAAAGAGGAAATGGGCTATTGCAGGGTCAAGGATAGCAAGATAGCCAGCTACTTCATACATCTCGGGGAAGAGCCCGAGCTTGTACCTTCCTTCACCGTATTTTTCTCAGGCTGCAATTTCCGATGTGTATTCTGCCAGAACTGGGATATAAGTCAGAGAAGCGTTGGGATATTCATATTTCCTCAAAAAATGGCTAGGATTATAGAAGAGGCATTTTTAAACGGTGCCAGAAATGTAAATTTTGTGGGTGGGGAGCCCACTCCCAATCTACCATACATTTTGAAGGTGCTAACTTATCTTGAGACACCGATTCCCGTGATCTGGAACTCCAATATGTATATGAGTTTGGAAGCCTTAGAATTGCTGAATGGTATTGTGGATATATATCTTGGAGATTTTAAATGGAGCAGCAACTCATTAGGTCGTAAATACTCTACCGCACCTCAATATTGGGATGTGATAACGCGAAATTTCAAAATAGTGACTGCGCATCAAGGGGCAGAGCTTCTAATAAGGCACCTCGTAATTCCAAATAATCTAGAGAATACCCGCCGAGTTTTAAGGTGGATCAGAGAAAATCTGGGCACCCAGGTAAGGGTTAATGTGATGTTTCAATATCAACCCTATTACAGGGCATCACATTACCCTGAGATAAATCGCAAACTTAATTATTCGGAGATGCGAGAAGTTGAAAAAATGGTGAAAAAACTCGGTTTTTCCTATGCACTGGTGGGATAATCTCATTGAAATAAAAATAGGCTATTTCTCTCTTTTTTCCGCTCTCTCTCTTTATCCACCAGCTCTTCAAAGGAATCAATGTGGATTGGTATGGCGAATTTGGTGAATATGCTGCTTATTATCGCTTCCCCTTTATCGAGGGAGGCAATCATCTTATCGTCCTTGCTGAGATCCTGGGCAGCAGAGCTTATTATGGCCTTTCTCTCGCTGCTCATCTCATTTCCCAGTATTATCTTGGTGTTGAGATTCGCCAAAATCTCTCTTGGTATCATTGAAGAAAGCTGTGTTATGGCAATTATCCCGATATGGAACTTCCTTCCCTCGCGGGCTATGGTGCCAAATATATTGCTTTTCCCCTCTCCGAGAACTCGAGGTGCCTCTTCAATCACCACGGATATCACCGGTTTATCTTCCAGCTTCCCACTCTCCTTGTATCCCTTGTATCTCGAGAATATCTCATTCATAATCATTCCGGAAATGAGCAACTCTATATTCTGTGAGAGTGAGGAGGTGTCCAGAATAACTATTTTACCCTCCTCCAGGAAATCACAGATATCCTTTACGGTCCTCATTCCCTCTGTGACTGAAAATACCCGACCCCTTTCGAATATCTCACCTTTTTTATTGACATCTATCTCCAGCGCCACTTTTATTTTTCGCTGCAGAGATGCCAAAGTATCCGGTCTTACTCCCCGTATATCTATGCTTTCCGCATCGCTTGTAAGTATCGCTTCTATCCAGTGCTCCTCGTATTCTTTATAGAAGAGATAAAGGGCATCTTCCTGCGCAGGCGAAAATTCTACGATTTCCTTGAGATGCCAGGGTCTCACATTCTTTATGTTAATCCGTAAACTTCTTTCTCCGGGAGGTGGAGTTACGGAATAGTATATTACATTACCCTTGGCTTGTGGATGATATTTCAAGCCGTAATTCTCTCCGCTCCTGCGATAGGAGTAATATTCATTATGCGCATCAAGAACAAGCACACCGGCGTATCCCTTTCCCACAAGATTCCACAGAATAACCTTCACCAGGTTGCTCTTCCCCCGTCCAGTGGTGGCAGGAATTAAAATATGGTGAGTCAATACCTCCCTTCCATTTATGTACACAGGAACATCCAGAATCTTGGAGCCACTTCTTATCTTGCCAAGATATATCGCGTTATCGGGCTTTTCCAGAAACTCGAAATCCTGTGGAGAGGCCCTTCGCAGAACCTGGAAGAAGGATGGCAAATGCTTGGGTATGCTCTTAGTTTTTAAATTGAAGAGAGGCTTGGCTTTCACCATAATGTAGTTACGGACATCTTTTTCATGAATTTCCGTGGTTCCGTAGCCTTCCAGTTGCATCCCGCTTATCCTGGCCAGGTCATCATGCTCAAGAAGGCTACCGTATTCCATATCAAATACCTGGAGAAGTATGTCATCAGCCACAAGCAAATCCCCAAGCTCTATACGCTCACCACTTTTCTGCCTTATCCATATCTCTCCATAGCTTCCTCCAATTATTTGACCAACCATCATCTCACCTCGCTTATTATGTCATGGGCATTGATGGAGTTTGCCTCCATCCGGGAAAAGGCATCTGCGGAATTGTAAAGCATGGTTCTATAAATCTTCGCCTCCTCATCCCTTATGCGGGCATTTACATCGGCATCAATAAGCCCGTAGGGATATCCTATAAATGTTGGATCATTGGAATAGGGAACAAGAGCGCCAAGAGCTTCTTCCGCCCCATCCTCAGGATAAACTTCCACACGGAATACATACTCGCTGAAGGGATGGAGCTTCACAATAAACATGTCCCCCTTTATGGTGGATATGTTTCTGGCAATTGGATGATAGTACCAAGGCGCCTTAACGCCTTCTTTTAAAGATAGATGATGCACGGAAGCTGTGAGTGAATAGCCTCGGGTGGTAAGAAGAGTGCAGGTTTTGGAGAAGCCTACCAGAATTCCATTAAGAGACTCAAAAACTCTATTCGCATATTCATATTCTCTCTTCTCCCCTGTCTGGAGAGAGCCATCTCTTACAAGTACATTTGCTTTATTTGCTATTCTCTCCATGAGAAGCCACTCGCCAATTCTTCGGAGATACGCACCTATCCCCTTTATCTTCTCCCTCTCATCTATCTCTTCCATCCCTATCCTCATACTATTGGGAAATATCCCGCTGCCATCTATATCAAATATTTCAACATTAAAGTACTCATCCTTAACATCGATTCTTGAATTTAATATGAAGGTGTATCTTCCAAACTCCTGCTTCTTTCCGTCCTTAAATATGGAATAGTAAAGGCGGAGCATGTGTACCGCCTGGCCGGGTGCGATAAAGAGGGAGTTGTTTCCGCCGTCCACAAAGCCTACACTCAAATTGTAGAGGGGCTCCACCCCATGAAAATTATCCACGCTCAGAGGCACTGGCTGAGCATCCTTAATCGCAGGTAATCCATAATCCTTGGGCTCGGGTCTTATGGTAATCCTTGAGAGAATATCAAGCATACGGAAACATGGGAGTGTGACTTATAAGGATTTTGTCGAAGAAAATGGACGGGGATGCATTCTTTTATTTTCAAAAAATTAAAATCAACTTGTCCAATATTTAGCTGATTAGCGGGAGTGCAGGGGCGAATCTAATTGTTGGTATTAAGAATCCTATTTTGGAGGAGAAGCATGGTGTGCGAGGAGGGAATAGTCTTTTCCTTATATATTCTCTTTTATGAAGAGTTAAAATATTAATTTGAAGATAAGAAAGAAAACACTTAAATACCTAAAAATCATGAAAGCTAAAAACTTGGGTGGGTAATAAAAATGAAGGTGGGACTAATAACAAAAATAGCAGTATTGGTTCTAGTAGTTCTACTGTTAAGTGGAGTTTTCTTGGGAACTATTCAAGGTAAGGATTTAAAAGTAAAGAAAGGTTATTTCAAGGGCAGGGAGTTCAATAATGGGCGCATAATTTTAGATATTAAGGATGACGGGAGTTTTGTAATCAAAGATGCGAAGAGTGGCAAGGTACTGATAGAGAAGGGATATGTGAAGTTAGAGATAAAGAAAGGGGAAATATGGAAGAATGTAAGCTTTAAAGTAAAGATAAAGGAGAAGGATTGGAAGAAGTGGCACATTGTAAAGGTAAAGCTAAGGCACAAGGAGAAGGGTTTGA
The DNA here is from genome assembly GCA_026993785.1 of DHVE2 group archaeon. Taxonomy (GTDB): domain Archaea; phylum Thermoplasmatota; class Thermoplasmata; order Thermoplasmatales; family Aciduliprofundaceae; genus S014-41. The sequence continues at coordinate 3,382 of JALWRZ010000004.1, read as the reverse complement.
AGATAAGAGGCATACTGGAGTTCAGGCAGAAGAAGCATTTCAAGCTATACAAGCCGTTATATCCGCAGCTAAAGCTAAAAATAAGAGGTGCAACGGAGTATCGGCTCACGTGGTGTTACGAGGGTGTAAAACTAAGGCATTTTGAGATAATAGACAATGGAAGTGGAGAGACTCGGGCACCCTACAGGGATGGGCATGGAAGGCGCATCATCTACAATGGCACGATAGAGGGAAACAGGAGCTTTGCGGACGGACAAGATATACTAATAGGGTGGAATGACGGAGAGAAGGAGTTTGGGTTCAACTGGGAGTTAGAGAAGAACGTATATCGAGTTCTGCAATTTCTGGAGAAAACGCATCCACATACGGTGGACATACATATACCTGCAACTGGAAACATAAGCTCTGGTGGAATAATTGCGCATCGTCCGCCGATTCCCGATAGTGGCGGTGGTGGTGAGCAGGACAGTGATGGAGATGGACTTTACGATTCTACAGAAGAGGCAGGCTGGGATATTGAATGGTATGATGCGGAGGGCAAGAAGCATACGAAGCACGTAACCTCAGATCCCCATTCGAGGGATACAGATGGAGATGGGTTAACCGACAAGGAAGAATGGGAAGAGACGGATCCCCAAAATGGAGATACGGATGGAGACGGGCTAAGTGATTACAGGGAAGAGAAAAGCCTAGGCACATCACCAATAAAGGCAGATACAGATGGAGATGCTCTCACAGATTATGAGGAGGTGCATGGCTGGTATGTTTGGAGCGAAGGTAAGTGGGTAAGCTCAGACCCGAGAAAGGAAGATACTGATGGCGACGGGTTAACGGATTTTGAGGAGTGGAACATGGATACCGATCCCCGGAGCGTGGATACCGATGGTGATGGTCTTCTCGATAGCTTTGATGATTATCCAACGATAAAAGATGATGAGAAGCCGAAGATGGATGTGCCGCACATTTACGCATCAAATCACAGGTGGTGGATCAAGAATCTGTATGTGGAGGATAATTCCCGCGTTGCTCAGATAACTGTGAAATATTATGTTGGCTCCAAGGTGAGAGAGACTAAGAATTTCTTTGTATATGCCTCGCGTGCCTGGATAAATACCAGTGTTAAGGATGATATCTGGGATTATGTTGCCGGAAATAAAATAGAGGTTATAGTGACAGATGTTAATGGAAACAGGGTAACCTTTTCCTACAGTCACGATCTTTACACGGATCTAAAGAGTATCTGGAACAAGATAAGCAAATTTGTTTCAGGAGCCATAATAAATGCGGTTAAGAATCTCATCTCCAAATATCCAGATTTGGCGCCTTTAATAGCGTTGGGCTGGGCGCTGGGTGAGAGTCTATGGAGCAACAGCATTGGCGGGCTTATAGATATAGTGAAGGATCCGGGTAAGTTTATAGAGGGGATAAAATCGTTCATCAATGCGCTGAAGAGCAACGGGGTAATGAACACGATAACGGCGGTGCTGGACGGAATAAAGGAAGAGATAGAGAGCAAGGTGAACACGCTTGTAAGTTACATAAGCGATGCGACGAAGAGGAACGAAGTGCGGCAGCAGTGTTTCAACATGTTTGTGGTGGGCGAGATCATAGGTTTTGTGGTAGCCATGGCCATTCAGCCCGATGGTTTTCCCACGGGGCTCAGTAAATTCATTGAGAAGCTGGGCAGCAGCGGTAGCAAATTAGCAGAGGCATTTGGGAAGATAGCGAATACCATAGAGAAGATGAAAAGCTTGCTAAGGGATGCAAAATCCCTAGCGCTGGGCAAGTTGATGGAGAAGAGTTCTGCGCTGAAAGCTGCGGTGAAGGAATTAGTGCAGAGTGGCAAGATGTCCGAAAAAACCAAGGAGTTGATGAACCGTGTTGCTCAGTGGTTCGGGAAGGATGGCGTGAGCAGGGAGGAAAATATGATAAAGGATATTGCAAAGAAGCTGGAAGATGGAACAGATTCTGAGGATATAGAATTAGCTCTTGAAGATGTAAAAGAAGAATATACCGGTGGAGATACTGGCAAAGAGAAAGAGATATTCGATGAGCATGTGAGTTTTTACAAATATTTGGACGGCCTTGAGCACGATGAAGATTTAATAAAAGCATTTGGAAGTAGAGCAGCGTTGAAAAAATATATTGAGGATGCAAAGAAGGGGTATAGGTTAGTTGGAGATGAAGCAAAGAAGAGCGATTTTGAGAACACTTTAAAGAGTGCCATTAGTGCGGTAAAGAAAGAACTTGTGGAGAAGAATACGAAGACACATATACTGGATGCAATAAGGGAGAGTGGTTACAAGAGTGATGAGGTGTATCTCTATGCGATATTGCCGCGCAAAGCGATAGAAGGGAACGAAGAGGTAAAGGAGATGCTGGAGAAGGTATGGAATAAGATACTGGAGAAGAAGCCGTTAAATGAAGGGTTTGGAAGAGTAGTACATATGGATAGTAAAACCCTAAACAAGATAAAGAGCATACTAAGAGACGGGAGTTTGAGCAAAGAGGAGAAACTGGAGAGGATAAGGAACATACTGAAGGATCTGGAGTACAATGGAAAAAAGGAATTTGGAAGTGGAAGAGGGATATTCAGGGTGGAAGACATACATAGTGATAGCGTGGAAGGAGTGATGGATGAGCTGCGCATACCGGGCAGTTCGGATGGAAGGGTGATAATCGAGCTGAAAACGAGCGATAATCCGAAGATATTTACACCAGAAGGGCATTATAAGATTGTGGAGGATAGATGGCACTGGCCCTACACGGGAACGGGATTCATATCCACGAAAAACGGAGAGATATTGCCGGAGTATTATTTGAAATGGTCTACTGAGAGTGGAGAGATGCCGGAAGATATAGAAATAATGGGAATAAAAATTATAACGAAAGAAGGGCACGTGAGTTTAGGATGGTGAAATAAAATGCCGATATACAAATGGAGAGGAGAATACTGGTATGGATATGGATGGCCACATAGTGGAGATAAAGAGTGTGATAAAAAAAGATATATTCGGTTGTGGACACGGATTAAGGAAAAAGGTGAAAAACATAGATTTGAAGTTAGTGTAAGCACAGAAAAGGATCCAACAGGCATGCCAATTTTACATTATAGGAAAAAAATATGGCCAGAAGAGCAAGAGAATCCAGAGTTGCCAAAAAGATATCCGGGGGATTACTACTGGGTGTGGTACAATGGGGCATTTTTCAAAGTTAGGGGAGAGACTGAGAAGTATGTGCTGGTGGATGTTGATGGCTGGAATTTTGAGCAGGCAGATGCACTTGGTATAGATAGAGGGGATGTGATAGATGGGTACCACATTGATGCAAAAGTAGGGAAGTGGTGGATAAAGAAGTGCGAGATAAAGATGCCGGATGAATT
>JALWRZ010000003.1 GCA_026993785.1 DHVE2 group archaeon | reverse complement strand
TCTTCACACTTATCTCCGAAAAGCCACTGTATATTGTATCGTGATAGCTTATCTGCAGCGTTGGACTGCGATCATTTATCACCACATCCGCAGGTCCGTAGGACGTGATCTTTGGCGCAACGGTATCCTGCAGATTCACCATGGAAGAGAGAACATCATTAGCGGCACCACCGGTGGAAGCTGTAGCAACTTCACCCGGAGTATTTGCAATGACCTGGTAGAAGTGATTACCCGCAGTCACATTGCCCAGAGGTATCTCCTGGGTTGCAAATCCACCAGAGGGTATTACTCCAAACTGCAGAGTTCCTATATCCTGCTGACCCGTTGCATACATGTCTATGTATATTCCACTGTAGTTCACGGCTTCATCGGACACAAGCTCCACATACACCGTAGAGCCAGGTATGAATGGTGTCCATATATCCGTGTAAAGACCGTTGTAGGTAAGAACAAGATTACCGCTCTCGTTGTAAATGTACACGTAATCGTATCCGGGCTCAACCTGAAGATAGGCAAAGTGCAGCGCTATCTGAGTTGCATTTGGCACCTGTATGGTCCATACATTATCATAGTTGTTTGGATACGGATGCGGAGACTCAACATCTATCTGTCCAAGGCCTGTAAATTCTGAAACATTCACGGTGGAACCCTGAGAGTTACCAGGTCCATAATTGTACAGGGTTATCTTGAGATTATCTCCATCCTGAGATATCTTTACTGGAGCAACATCATAGCTGAGCACAGGGAAGAAGCGCACACCGTAATAGCCGTTGGGATAGTAGAAGCTCACATCATTGCGGGTGTTTATATCACCAGGTGTCTGGGCTATAACTGCTATATAATCCAGACCTGGATTGCTTGGGGTCCAATCTACTGTGAAGAACTTGGTTTCACCAGGAGCAAGAGTGACCTGAAGGGTATCTATAACTCCATAGGCATCCATAACTGTCACATTGGCAACTGCAGTATCACTGGTTCCTATATTGGATATCTCAAATGTTATAGTGTTGGCTATTCCAACAGCAGGATCGCTGCCCAAGAATACCTTCTGCACCCATACATCTACAGGTAGATGCACATGGAAGAGTGCGAGATTTGCGTTATTATTCGGATTAACATCACCAGGAACTTCTGCATTAGCCACCAAATACTGCCATCTTGCCGAGGAATTGGTGGGATCCAAGCCGAGGGGTATAAGATTTACAGCTTTCCAAGGTATGGTCACATAGGCAACTTCACCAGGTGCCAGAGAGACCAGGGTTGCATTACCCAGCCACACCAGAGGAGCGCTTAGATTTGCCTGCTGTATTGCCAGCACATAATTCTCAAGATAGAAGTGCACAACTATGTTATTCGCCGTTTCATTTCCTGCATTGTAGAGCACCGCGGTAACATTGGTGACTTTACCGAAGGCCACGTCTCCGTAATCTAGGAGGGTGAGGATCTCCACATCTACCCCAGGAGACCTCATCGCTCTTGGTGCAGAATACGGATGCTTTGCCACATTCTTCTCTATATTTACGCTTATACCTGGCAGAGAAGGTATGCCACAAACCATGTAGAAGCGCGTATTCTTACCATCCTCTCCATACACTGATAGGATGTATGTTCCCTCACGCTGTGGAGTGAAGGTATACGTGAATTTATTCACACCATTCTCCGTAGATTGAGGAGTCAACTTCTGAGTATCCAGGATGAAATCATAATACGCAGGTGTTCCGGTGGATGAATCCTGCTCTAAGTAGAGGAGCTCTACCTTTACTGTAGGCGAATCAGTTTTGATATCCACACTCACCGGCTGGCCTCTATGAATTACAGGCACGCTATTGGCATTGTAAACTGCGTTGGGTATTTCCACCTCAGGCGGATTATAGGCAGGATTACTACCTGCAGAGCCAGCCACCTGAAGCGCTGGATCTCCAAGTCCTGAGAATTCAAAGTAGGATCTCTGCCACAGGTTCCAGTTGAAATACTGCCAGGGATCTATCACATGCAGCGCAGGTCCAATTACCATATTGTAGAAGCTCAGAGCATTGGAGTAAAGCATACCCAGGGTGACGTACCCGTAGGTCTGTAGCGCGGCATTATATGCATATCCTGTACCCGTCTCGGTTATAAGATCCCCATAGTTGTTAGGCGTATAAAGAGTACCATTCACAAAATAAGCAGCGGTGCTTCCGTAGGCTTCTCTATCTCCTCCGAAATATGCAATTATTCCATCCGGAGTGTAGAGCATCTTCTCCGCAATTGATGTCCCACCGTTTATTCCCATGGCAAATTCCGATGGATAGACCTCTTCATCCCACGCACCGTTAAGGCAGGAGCCGGATACATAGATGGGCAGAGAACCATAGGAGGCATTCATGCTGAAATCCCAAGCATTTATATCATCGTTGTGATGCCAGAAGGAGAAACCGGAGCCATGAGTGATCTCTATAATCATATCGCTGTTCTTCATCATCTTCACGAAATTATCATAGGTATAGTTCCTGAGAGTATGGAAATACTCGGTAAGCTTCAAACCATCCAGCCAGCCATAGTTCACCGGCTCCAGAACACCTGTTTCACCCAGGAAATAGGGCGTCTCGAATACCTGTCCTCCAGAGAGTGTGACATTCACTATTCCACTCTTGTGATTGGCGTAATAGATTATCTTATCCACCACAGCTTTCGCGGTAAGGGGATTAACAGGAAGTCTTCCCACGAAGAAGTTAGGCTCAAAATCAAAGTACGTTGATGTGTAATCCGGAGAGGCATAGAAGGCATCAGTGGGTATCCAGGCATCGTACATATCATACCCAGGTATACCGAGATACGCCAGGAGATAATGGAACTGATCTACCCAGTAATAGCTTGGAGGTACCATCATGGCGTTTCCAAATAGCGTGATGTACGTCACATTATTTCCATAGGTCTCATTCTGCAGGAATGCAACTATCTTTCTTGCGAGGGTATAATTGTACCCGTGAATCACATCCTTAATAAGGGGTAGCGCAGTACCTAATTCCTTGTAGAAATATGTTGTGTCATTGGCATATCCATCGTATGGTGGAGTAGTAGCCGGCTCAAAATTGGCCGCTATCCAATCTGTGGTAACCACCCAGGAAGTTGTACCTGTGGAGTTATGGAAATCCGCGAGCCTTTGAGCCTGCTCCTTAAGCATCGGTGAGGTTATAATGATATTCTCTACATCTATGGGCGCTGTGCCCTTGGGCTTCGCTGTAACATAGCTAACGCTTACCTTTGCCTCTGTTATCAATTTCACATCCTTTGTTACAGGATTGTATCTCACAGGATAAAGGTACACATATACCATTGTCTTACCGATGCCTCTAGCTACAGTGTAATCGTATTCCTTGGTGGGGTAATACGCGTTTTTACTGTACACGCGGGTATCATAGGCTGGTGGTGCATATCCCGCAGGATAGCCCTTGCCAGACTTTGGCATGGGCACAGGAGAGGGCGATATCTTCACTTTACCATAGCTCTGCACACCCCCAATATCCACATTCACTCTCAGAACCTTCGAGAACTTGGGCAGCTCAAAGGTAAATACCTTCACAGGAACAGGTGGCTTACCTGGCATTTCCAGTAATCTAAGGCCCTTCACTACAACATAGTGTCCGTTGGGACCGGAAACGTAGTGAACATCATTGATATTCAACCTGAATGTCTGTGTGAGGGGCATATTTGTACTACTCAGGCTTTTATTTATAGGAGCTGCTTGAGCCAGGGAAATCACTGAAAACACTGTAAGCACTGTAAGCATAGCAATCGCTATACTCACATATTTCTTATAACTCTTCACCTTCATTCTACATCCCCCACTTTTACTTGGGTAATGATGCATATGTAAATTCAGATATTTATCTTTTTTCATCTTTTAAAGCCCACTCCTACAAATGATTATGATATATTCAAATAAAATTGATTTTTTTAAAGTTTATTTTATCAAGTTTCTGATCATGTCTGCTCAAAAAAATTAATTTATAGGGGAAGCGTATGAATCATTTTATGCTCGTGAAGGAGGTAGTGGAAGGATATATCAGCGGAAGCGACTGGAGAGTGAGGGAAAACAGCAACACGGGTTATTCCTTCTCAGGGCTCATGCTCCATGCCGCAGGTGAGCTGATAAGCGAATATACTCTGAATCACATTTACACCCCAGAAATCGCAGAGGCACACCGTAAGGGATATTTCCATATTCATGATCTTCCCTTTGGCATTATTCCATACTGTGCAGGATGGTATCTTAAGGATCTGTTGCTGCGGGGATTTGGTGGAGTGCCTGGTAAAATTAATGCAAGGGCACCCAAACATCTCGATACTGCTGTGGCGCAAATAATAAATTTCCTTGGGACGATGCAGATGGAATTTGCCGGTGCACAAGCGTTTAGCAGCGTGGACACATATTTAGCACCATTTATCAAGGTAGATAAGCTCTCCTACCATGAAGTGAAGCAGAACATGCAGCGTCTCGTCTACGGGCTGAATATCCCATCACGCTGGGGCTCTCAAACACCCTTTACCAATTTCACCTTTGACCTTGTGCCACCTGATGATCTGGGGAGAGAACATGCTGTGGTGGGCGGAAAGGAAATAAGTGCCACCTACGACGAGTTCCAAGAAGAGATGGACATGCTTAATCGAGCGTTTATAGAAATCATGATGGAGGGCGATGCCAATGGCCGCATATTCACATTTCCCATACCAACCTATAATCTTCTTCCAGATTTTGATTGGGATAGTGAGATAGCCGCACTCCTTTTCCAGATGACCGCGAAATACGGAATCCCCTATTTCCAGAATTATATAGGTAGCGACTTAGATCCCAGGAGCATCCGGGCTATGTGCTGTCGTCTTCAACTTAACCTTGAAGAGCTACGCAGTAGGGGCAACGGACTATTTGGCTCCGGTGAGCTCACAGGCTCTATTGGGGTAGTAACCATAAACCTGAATCGTCTGGGATACGAGGCTAAAGATGAGGATGAATTCTTCGAGCTGCTTCTCAAATACATGGACTTGGCAAAGGAGAGCCTTGAGATAAAGAGGAAAGTGATAAAAGATAATCTTCGCAGAGGACTCCTTCCGTTTACAAAGATTTACCTTGGACATTTCAACAACCATTTCTCCACCATAGGATTAATAGGAATGCACGAGGCGCTTATGAACCTATTCGGCTACGGAATCTACGAAAAAGAAGGTCTGATATTCGCAATCAGAACCCTCAAATTTATGAGAGAAGTTCTCAGGCAATATCAGGAAGAAACGGGAAATCTCTACAATCTTGAGGCAACTCCGGCCGAGGGGGCATCCTATCGCCTTGCTCGCCTTGATAAGGAGATATATCCCGATATCTATGTATCTGGAGAGAGTGAACCATACCTAACTAACTCCACCTGGCTACCTGCGGATTACAAGGTAAGTATTATCGAAGCCCTTGCACATCAGGAGGTTCTACAGACCCTTTACACAGGAGGCACGGTTTTCCATGCTTATTTAGGCGAGAAGATAAGCGCAGAGAGTGCAAAATCTCTGGCAAAGAAGATAGCTGAGAATACAAAGATACCATACTTTACGCTCACACCTACCTTCTCCATATGCCCACAGCACGGCTATATTGCAGGAGAGCATTGGCAGTGTCCATACTGCGGTGCAAAAACCGAGGTATATTCCCGCGTTGTAGGTTACTTCAGGCCTGTGGAAGCTTGGAACAACGGGAAAAAGGAAGAGTTCAAGATGCGGATAGAGTTCAATCTCAATGCCATGGAAGGCCGCTGGAAAGTTTACAGAGAAATTGCTAAGAACGTTGCAGAGCCGGAAATTACGAGGACGCCTCTCAAGAAGGAGGAAAATATACAGCTGATTCTAATGTGATATCATGCTAATCGCAGGGTTACTTCCCGAGTCTTTCGTGGACTGGCGTGGCAAGCTCGTAGCCACAATATTTACCTACGGCTGCAACATGCGCTGTCCCTTCTGCCACAACTACGCACTGGTCATTCAGAGGCAGGATAGATTCTTGAACCCCGAGGATGTGCTGCGAAGAATTGAAGAACTGAGAGAATGGATAGATGGTGTGTGCATAACGGGAGGGGAGCCTACTATACATCCCGATCTGCCCCTCTTCATCCGGGAACTGAGCAAAATAACCAAAGTTAAGCTGGATACCAACGGCACTAACCCCGACATACTCCGAGATTCTCTACCTTATCTTTCCTATGTAGCCATGGACATTAAGGCCCCTCCTCATCGCTATTCAGAGCTCTCAGGAGTGCAGGTGAACATGAGAAAAATAGAGGAGAGCATATCTCTCATAAGAAATAAGGCCAGAGATTACGAGTTTCGCACTACAGCGGTCCCTCTGCTCAATCAAGAGGATTTCGAAGAAATAGCTTCTTGGCTTTCTGGCGCAAAAAGGTATGTGATTCAGCAGTATTCAACACAAAATGGTACTCTCAATCCTGAGTTTCGCAATCTGAGTCCTCACCCTGAACCCTTCTTGAGAGAGATTTGCAAGAAAATTGCACATCACTTTGGAGAATGCATCCTCGCAAATCTCTAAGTATTTATTTCTCAGTCTCTTTACGAAGTAAAAGTAAATAAGGGATGAGGTATATCTTTCTAAATTATGAAAAAGCCCGCACATCGAGGTAAATGGGGAGTCCTCTATATGATGAGTTTTGCCATGTTCATTATGACCATTGATATGACCATGATGAATGTGTCCATCTCAGCCCTTGTTAGAGACCTAAATACTACGGTAAGTGGTATTCAATTTGCAATTGCTCTCTATACCTTGGTAATGGCCGCTTTTATGATTGTGGGGGCGAAGATGGCAGATATATGGGGCACTAAAAAAGTCTTCGTGGTAGGGCTGGCAATTTACGGTGTTGGAACAAGCATGGCTGCTCTGGCACCAAATCTCCTGATTCTAATAATAGGCTGGTCCATTCTTGAAGGTATTGGTGCAGCTATGATGATGCCAGTCACCATAACTTATATCACAAAGGAATATTTTGGTAAAGATCGTGGCTTTGCCTTCGCTGTATGGGGCGCTATAGCAGGAGCCGCTGCTGCTTTTGGACCCATCATCGGTGGAGCATTCACAACCTATCTCACCTGGCGTCTTGGATTCGGGACGGAAGCCTTTATTGTGGTGGGTATGTTTATCAAAATGAGAATCTTGCGAGACTATCCCCCCGCTCGTAAAATAAAGCTTGACATAGGCGGTGCGCTGCTTGTGGGGCTTGGGCTATTCATGATAACCCTCTCTGTATTGCTCATAGATCCCCTAGGCGAGCCTCCAGTTATAGGTATCCTTACCCTAGGAATTCTAACCCTTATAGGCTTTGTATTCTACGAAAGGCGAAGGATTCGGCTAGGTAAAGACCCTCTAATTAATCTTAAACTCTTCAAGTCCAAGGTTTTTGTGGTAGGCAACCTGGTGAGTATTTTCTTTCAAATCACCCTTGCCGGTCTTATGTTTACCATTCCCGTTTTCCTTCAAAATGTTGCAGGATACAACGCCATGAATACAGGATTATCCGTGGTACCCCTTTCTATTATGATGTTTATCTTCTCCATATACGGCCAGAAGTTTCTGAAATACATATCTCCAAAGAGAATCATACAACTAGGAATCGCCTTTGCCTTTGTGGGCTTACTTCTTCTTTTCTTTACTTTCTCACCCACCGCAAACGGATGCTCTCTTGCGCCAGGTTTGGCGTTCTATGGCACAGGTCTCGGCCTCATATTCTCACAGATAACCAATCTGGCAATGACCGGCGCCTCAAGAGATGAAGAGGCTGAGGCTTCGGGAGTGTTCAACTCTCAGAAACAGTTAGGTATGAGCTTGGGTACCGCGTTCATTGGCGCAGTTCTTGTGCTGGGAATGATTAACAATATTGCTCGCAGGATTTACGAATCCAATTATTTTCCAGATATGACAAAAGAGGAAATAAAGCAAAAGGTGATTGAGTGGATTATCCGTATGAAACAGGAGCATCTGGAAATTCCACCCCAATATGTGCCTGCGGTCCAAGAACTTTCACGCTGGGCCCTCGCCAATGCTATGAAATCCGCCATGCTCTTCATGATCTTCGCCTTGCTCATCGGTGCTATCCTCTCCATCTGGCTGCCTGAAGGATCTAAGCAGCGTAAGGGGGTGTGAAGATGGCCGAAAAATTTAGAGAGGATATGGAAAAATTCGAACCCATAGGCTTCAGAACCTTCTTTGGGATATTTCTCAAGGTAATCTATGTACTGCGAAAAATAGTGATAACTCTTTTCATCTTCATAATTCTGATGGGGTTATTACTCTCTCTGGTAGAGAGACTCTCGCTGTGGAACGGGATATATTTTGCATTCATTTCTGCATTTACTGTAGGTTATGGGGATATAGTGCCCAATACCCCTATTGGTAAAATCGTATGCGCTATAGTGCTTCCCATAACCGGTATGCTTCTCACCGGCATAATGGTGGCTGCCGCCATCAACGCCATAAATAGAGGATTGCAAGAGATAAACAGGCAAAAAAGATGATTCTTTCAATCCCACCATGGTCCGATTCTAACCATAGACGTTATGCATACGCCGTGAAACTCGATAAAAATTTCAATCCCACCATGGTCCGATTCTAACTTCCAAATAAGGGTGATTAATATGGCAAAAATACATAGATTTCAATCCCACCATGGTCCGATTCTAACATTTATCTATTTTTCCAACACCGCAAGAAAATATAGATAATTTCAATCCCACCATGGTCCGATTCTAACCTTCCCACATATGCTTGTTATCTAGCCACGAGTTATATTTCAATCCCACCATGGTCCGATTCTAACATACGCCTTCCTGTGAGTAAAGTAGCTTGGAGGATTTTTATTTCAATCCCACCATGGTCCGATTCTAACAAAAAGAGGGGGATATAAATGGGAATGCTTAAGATATTATTTCAATCCCACCATGGTCCGATTCTAACTAGAGAGAGCAATAAGGATAGGCATATCCTCACATTTATTTCAATCCCACCATGGTCCGATTCTAACGGTCATGCCATGATAGTTGCATCAAATGGAACATGGAAATTTCAATCCCACCATGGTCCGATTCTAACGGGTAAATACCCCAACCTGAACCACAGAATTTCCAAATTTCAATCCCACCATGGTCCGATTCTAACTTAGTAACTCCAACCAACGGGATAGTAACTACACCATCATTTCAATCCCACCATGGTCCGATTCTAACAGAGCAGGAGGGGATAGAGGTGAGGCGCAAAGAAGAAGATTTCAATCCCACCATGGTCCGATTCTAACTTGATATAGTAATTGCTTCCGTCCAGAAGTCGACCTATTTCAATCCCACCATGGTCCGATTCTAACTACCTTCTCCGCTACCGGATCCCCGAGGATTTCCCACTATTTCAATCCCACCATGGTCCGATTCTAACTACTTTCGTGGTCACGAATCCAAATATGTTCATCTATATTTCAATCCCACCATGGTCCGATTCTAACACAAATTCGAATGTTAGTGATTATATCAAAACATACACAATTTCAATCCCACCATGGTCCGATTCTAACGGGCTGGAGATGATGGAGTACCCCTACATCCTCACATATTTCAATCCCACCATGGTCCGATTCTAACAATATATATTGCCATGAAACCACCCATCACCGCTATTTAATTTCAATCCCACCATGGTCCGATTCTAACTAAGGACGCAAAGAAGAGAAGCAAATACTTGCCAGCAGAATTTCAATCCCACCATGGTCCGATTCTAACAATCTCCCCATTTTATCACCTCCTACTTCCTCCTGAGATTTCAATCCCACCATGGTCCGATTCTAACAAAGAGTTTTAAGAAAAAGGAGGCGGTAAACATGACAGATATTTCAATCCCACCATGGTCCGATTCTAACTAAGAAGATGGGCTGAGCAACATGGTTTTATAACCAAAAATTTCAATCCCACCATGGTCCGATTCTAACTCCCGTAAATCGCCAGATTACTGTGGTTTATAATGATAAATTTCAATCCCACCATGGTCCGATTCTAACCAAGGGAATATAGTAGAAAGAGATAGATAAAAATTTCGTCGAATAAAGATTCTGCGAGCATCAATTTTATTCCGTCCACATTATTTTTGCAACAGACCCCCGATAATACCTCTCATTTATAAAGATCCGTTGCAACAGTTGCAACACGCCAGAAAAAGCACTCGCAACCAAAATACAAGGAAAAGAAGAAAAGAAAAAGGGGGAGGTACGGTTAGTTTGATTTAGTTATCACACTTCCCCGTTGGGCAGGCAGGATCAAAGGTGCTATCTACCTTTAGATACTTCTCATCCACCTTTACCTCGAAGGTCAAATCTAAGAGGGGTGCAGCCGTTTCTTCCTCTTTCTTTTCACTCTTCTGCACCTCCTCTGTTGCCGCTTTTGTACCGCGGTATATCACCTGGACACTCTTGCTTCTGTCCCTGTAGATGGTTATACCCTTGCATCTCAGCTGCCAGGCAAGGATGTACGTTTTTTCCACATCCTCTATGGTAGCTTCGTGTCTTAGATTCACGGTCTTGCTCACAGCGTTATCCACATACTTCTGGAACGCTGCCTGCATCTTTACATGCCATTCTGGGTCTATATCATGGGCGGTTCTGAACAAGCGCTTGATATGCTCAGGCACCTCATCAAGATGCTGAACACTTCCTGTTTCTGCAACCTTCTTCATCAACTCTTCCGAGTAAATGCCCTCTTTTCGAGTAATTTCTTCAAAGAGGGGATTTACCTCCAAGAGCTCCTGGCCATCGAGAACACGGCGAATAAATGCGATGGCAAAAAGAGGCTCGATACTGGAAGATGTGCCGGCGATGATGCTTATGGTGCCTGTAGGTGCTATTGTCGTCGTGGTAGCGTTCCTTATTCTTGTGCCCTTCTTCCACCAGTCGCTGCCTTCCCAGGCAGGAAATACACCACGCTTCTCTGCCAGCTTCATACTCGCACGATGCGATTCTTCGCTTATAAATCGCATCACCTTCTCCGCTAACTCTATGGCTTCTTCACTATCATACGGTATTCCTAATTTTATCAGCATCTCAGCCCAGCCCATGACACCGAGACCTATCTTGCGAGTCTTGCGGGTCATTTCCTTTATCATGGGAAGTGGGTAGTTGTTGGCATCTATCACATTATCCATGAAATGTACAGCAGTATGCACAGCATCTCTTAAATCATCCCACTTAATCTCGCCGTTCTCCACGAAGAGGGATAGATTTATGCTACCAAGATTGCAGGATTCATAGGGAAGGAGCGGTTGCTCTCCGCAAGGATTCGTGCTCTCTATCTCTCCCAGATGCCTCGCAGGGTGCCTCCTATTTATCTCGTCTATGAATATCACTCCCGGATCTCCTGTCTTCCACGCTTGCGTGACTATCAGATCCCAAACTTGACGCGCTTTTATTCTGCGAACCACTTCCCCGTTTCTCGGATTGCGCAGCTCGTAGTAATCATCATTGAGCAGTGCTTCCATAAACTCGTCTGTCACCGCTACGCTTATGTTGAAATTGCTCAGCACCTTGTTTTCCGAGTCTTTCGACGTGATGAAATCAAGTATGTCGGGATGATGCACACTCAGCACTCCCATATTCGCGCCCCTTCTCTTGCCTCCCTGCTTTATCACATCTGTCGCTACATCAAATACCCGCATAAAACTCAGGGGCCCTGAGGCCACACCCATGGTGCTCGCCACTACATCCCCCTTGGGCCTTAATCGCGAAAACGAAAATCCTGTGCCACCTCCACTCTTGTGTATCATCGCCGCATATTTTACCGCGTCGAATATACCTTCAATGCTGTCAGGCACAGGTAGCACAAAACACGCACTTAGCTGCCCTAACTTCGTGTTCGCGTTCATCAATGTGGGCGAGTTTGGAATGAACTTGCGGGATATCATAACTTCCAGGAACTTTTCCTTCGCTTGCTCTATTTTCTCCCATCTTTCATGAAGGGCGTTCAACACGTAGGAAAAACTCTTCTTCATAGAGCCTTCCTCTGCAAAGTAATTGTAGGCTCTTTTAAGCATCTTGAATTCCCAGACGCTCAGAAAATCAGGCTTTTCAACATCTTCCGCCTCTCTTTTCTCTTGCCCCCTATTTTTGTCGTAAATATCATCCTCGTAGAATATTTCAACAAGAGCAAGATATCGGGCAGCCCTCTCAAACATTTGCCGTGGTGTCTCAATTATATTCCCCTTCTCATCCTTAAGGAGATAACGGGCCTCCAGAACTTTAACAGCGTTTACAGTGAGCTTTAGGTCATCATGCACACCCAGCCTCTTTTTAGCCTCTCTTATTTTCTTCCTTTCTTCCCTGTAGAGAATATAGGCCTTGGCAACCTTCACATAGCCCTGGAGCATCAGAACCTCTTCCACGATGTCCTGTATATCCTCCACACCGATCTTCTCCACATTCATTGCCTTTATTCTTCTCACTACCTCCTCTGTCACTCCTCGGGCATCCGAATCGCTGTAACCTCCTATGCTCTCCATGGCCTTTCGAACGGCGTTGAATATCTTTTCTTCATCAA
Source organism: DHVE2 group archaeon (assembly GCA_026993785.1). GTDB lineage: Archaea > Thermoplasmatota > Thermoplasmata > Thermoplasmatales > Aciduliprofundaceae > S014-41. The sequence continues at coordinate 269,159 of JALWRZ010000003.1, read as the reverse complement.
ATGATACAATTCTTCCATCTCTCTTAACAACCTTCATGGGTATGACCTCCCTTTCCCCTTGCGGGTAAGTAAAAGTATACCGCACGGAAAATATAGAGTTTTTTTAAACCATTTCCAGTATGGATGTGAGAACAAAATTGATAAAAAAGAAGGTAACATTAATGGTAAAACATCTGAAATGCGCGACGATATTCATCGATATTTCCAATATCCAGCCAAATTCCTCTGAAGACATGGCCGTAAACTTCTCGTTTTGAGGCAAGCCAGGATATGAAGTATCCTGGGCTATCTGGGTTATTCTTCTCGCTTAGATATTCCTCCATGTCCTTTTCTACACCTCGCGGGAAGGCATAGCAGGCGGTACTTATAAGCGTGGTCTCCGGATTCTCGGGCTTCTCCACAAACCTTAAAACACGGCCATCAGACTTCATAATTACTGTGCCAAATCTCTTGGCCTTTTCATAGCTTTCTACATCATAAACCGCGATGAGAGGCTTAGCCAAAGAATTAAAGCGATTTAAAAACTCTCTAAGGGAAAAATCAAAGAAATTATCGCCGGCAATTACCAGATAATCATCTCTTCCTATTTCTTCAATTGCGTATTTCATACCCCTTATGGCCCCGAACTTCTCTTCCTCGCTCTTGGTGGGCTCCACAAGAAGGGTTATACTTTCATCTCTGCACCGCAACCAATAGCGGAACTCCGGCTCATAGTAGCTATTGGTGGATACCACTATCTCATCTATTCCTGCATCTTTTATCTTCTCCACAATCCAATCCACTATGGGTCTGCCACCGATGGGAAGTAGAGGCTTAGCTATAAAATCCGTTATGGGTGCCAATCTCCTGGCATAGCCCCCGGCTAGAATGAGAGCCTTCATAAAAACATTAAGAGATTGGGATATAAAAAATCTTACTCCCGCATATTCTTCAATTTTTGCAGTATTGCATCCACTATATCTCCCGCCACACCCACATAGTTAATGGGATCTAAAAGCTCATCTATTTTATCCCTTAGCAGGGGAGCCAGTTGCTCATCTCTGAGCAGATTTTCCCGGAAACTCCCACTTTTCATGGCAACCCTTCTTACCGCCTCATGGGCCTCCTGTCTTCCCCAGCCTTTGGAAACAAGATACATTATAATTGCCTCGGCCATAACCTCCTCATGTGCTTTCAAATTTCTGAGCATGGTGTCGGCATTAACCTGAAGATTTCTGAAGAGCCGGACGGATTTCTGCAAGATATCATCCACGAGAATGCAGGTATGCGGCACTATGAATCTTTCTGCCGATGAATTGGTTAGATCCCTCTCATGCCAGAGTATGGCACTCTCGTGCATGGGAATAATAAAACCCCTTATAATTCTAGCAAGTCCGCAGATATTCTCGGCAGTGATGGGATTCTTCTTATGCGCCATGGTGCTGGAGCCCACCTGCTTCTTTATATCAAAGCTCTCCTGCACCTCGCCTATCTCGCTTCTTTGCAGATTTCTTATCTCAGTGGCGAATTTTTCAAGCGTGGTGGCTATGCCGGCAAGGTAGGAGACCAGCTCCACGTATCTATCGCGGGCCACGATCTGCGTTGGAGATTCTTCCACATTCAGACCCAGGTACTCCATAACTCTATCCTGAATTTTCAGAGCCTCTTTACCCAGCGCTGCTCCTGTGCCCACGGCGCCCATCATCTTTCCCACAAGCACCCTTTTTCTCAATTCCCTAAGATGTTCATGGTGTCTGAGAATCTCAGCCAGGAATACAGCCATCTTAAGCCCAAAGGTTATAGGAACCGCTGCCTGTCCATGGGTTCTGCCAAGCATAACTGTGTCACGATGCTTCCTTGCCAGCTCTGCAAGCGTATCTTCCAATTCTTCAAGGTCTTCCTCAAGGATTTCCAAGAATTTTTTAAGCTGCAGAGCTGTGGCCGTATCTATTATATCGTTGCTCGTGGCTCCCAGATGTATGTATTTGCCGCACTCCCCGCAAAGCTCCGATAGAGCCTTAACTACGGCCATGACATCGTGCTTTATCTCGCCTTCTATCTCCTTCACCCTATTTAGCCTTACCTGTGAGATTTTAGAGGAAACCGTCTCCACGCATTGAGAGGGAACATTTCCCACCGAAGCATGGGCACGAAGAAGTGCCAGTTCCACCTCCAGCATATATCTTAGCTTGCTTTCTTCGGAAAATATGGCTTTGACCTCATCGCGTCCATATCGGTAATCCAGGGGACAAACGAGCATGTGACCCCATGGGCTTTCCTTATTTATATTTCTTCGCATGGCAATTTATCACCAAGGATTTAAATAGTGCTGCGTGCTTCTTTATTTGTGATTTAAATGAAATGGGTAACACGAGAGTATGTGCATGTGGACCGCGTTGCGTGTCCCTGGCTGATAAAAAGGTTCATAGACCCTGAGGCGGAATTCATTTTTGTGCCGAGAGATACGGACCCTGCGACAATCACCGAGGGCATACCCTTTGATATGAAGGGTGTGGAGCTCGGACATCACAACGGAAACTGCTCCTTTGATGCCTTCGTTGAGAAATACAAGATAGAGGATCCGGCAGTGAAGGAGATTCAGAAGATTGTTCATGAAGCAGACACTCATGTGGAGAATCCATCACCGTTGGCCATCGCTCTTAAAATCCTTGCTCAGGGTTACAGACTTGCCGCCAAGGATGATTATGAAACCCTGGAAAAAGAGTTTCCGCTGTACGATGCACTCTATGCTTATTTCAAGCACAAGCTGGAAAGTGAAAAATGATTCATCATAAATTTCTCAGCACTGCGGAATAATAAGCGGAGGAGCTACCTTTAGCCATCTTTTTATATCTCCTTTTCATTTCTCTTTCCATGGTCACAGGGATTTTTCATGAAGGAAAAAGATTAAGAGAGGTAATCGTGGTTCCTCCTAAAAAAGAGTATTTTGATGTAAATAACCTAGCGGCGCATAACATTAGGGCCATAGCGGATGCTCACCGTGCTAAAGAGCAGCACGCAAAGTTAAGGGAAATTATGAGAATGCAGGGAGCTAAGGTAATAGAATTGCCGGAACTGGCAGGACATCCCAATTCAGTTTTCGCCATGGATACCGCCGTATCCCTGGGTGATTCATATATAAAACTGAGGATGGGACTGGCAACGAGAAGGGGCGAGGATGAATGGATGGCGGGGGTTCTTGAAGGACTATCCCTCAAAAAGATAGGCGAGATAAAAGAGCCTGGAACTGCGGAGGGAGGGGATTTAATACCCGCGTATCCGGTTTTTTTCATCGGATTATCATCTCGCACCAACAGGGAGGGGGCAGAGCAGATTAAATCTTATGCCGAAGCTTTAGGTTATGAACCGATAGTGATTAAGGTTCCATCGCCTCATCTTCATCTGGGTGGCGCCATGACTGTGATAGATGAGCAAACTGTGGTGGCATGCAGCTCAATGCCCTTAGAGAAGCTCAGGGGCTTTGAAGTGCTGCGCATCTCATGCAAAGATTTTATCTCTGGCAATGTTATAAATCTCGGCAATGGAAAAATAATCGCGGAGGCAAGAAATCTTGAAGTTATAAAGCTGCTCAAATCTTCAGGTTATGAAGTTTTTCCCCTGGATCTCTCAGAGTTCGTTAAGGGTTCTGGAGGCCCCAGTTGCCTCATTCTTCCATTAAAGCGGGGCTAAATTTTTTTATCCAAAACAGCATGCCAGGATATGAAGATATACGATACCCTGACAGGCGAGAAGAGGGAATTTGTGCCTTTGCATGAGGGTCGCGTTGGTATGTATGTGTGCGGGCCCACCACCTATGATTATGCACATATTGGCCATGCCCGACCCGCCATAGTTTTTGATATGCTCAGAAGATTTTTCGAATATAGAGGTTACGATGTAGTGCTCATCTCCAATATAACCGATGTGGATGACAAGATAATAAACAAGGCCAGGGAGAGAGGAGAGGACCCCATAGAAATGGCACACTACTATGCACAAGAATACCTCAGAGATATGGATGTCCTGAGGGTGAGAAGAGCCAACATAATTCCAAAGGCCACGAGGCATATAGAGGAGATAATAGAGCTTGTGAAAACTCTTGTGGAAAAGGGCTATGCCTATGAAAGCGATGGAGATGTTTATTTCTCCGTGGAGAAGTTCAAAGATTACGGAAAACTATCCCATAGAAAACTGGAAGATATGATCGCTGGAGCAAGGGTTGAGGTTAGCGAGAAAAAACGCAATCCCATGGATTTTGCGTTGTGGAAAGCTGCAAAACCCGGCGAGCCTTCCTGGCCAAGCCCCTGGGGTCAAGGAAGACCCGGCTGGCATATTGAGTGCAGTGCCATGAGCATGACCTATTTGGGTCCCACCCTGGACATACATGGCGGCGGTGCAGATCTCATTTTCCCCCATCACGAGAATGAAATAGCACAGAGCGAGGCTGCCACTGGGAAGGTATTTGCCAGGTACTGGATGCACGTGGGTCTGGTTAGATTTGAAGAGGAGAAGATGAGCAAGTCCATAGGCAATGTATTTCTCATAAGGGATGTGCTAAAGAAGTATCCTCCGGAGGCCCTCAGAATTATGTACATAAATTCCCATTATCGCAAGCCCTACGAGTTTTCGGAGAAAAATCTAGAAGATGCGAAAACGCTAGTGGAGAAGATATGGAGCACTTTCTACTCATTGCAGAAAGCCGCAGAGGATGGCGAGGCCAGTGAGGAGGTAAAGAAGAAAATAGAGGAGACTCGAGAGAGGATAATTCTGGCATTAGAAGACGATTTCAACACCCGTGAGGCCATGAAGCATTACCTGGATTTCCTCAATTTTGCAAGAAATCTGGATGGGGAAGATGCAAAGGCAGCCCTGGATTTTCTTAAAGAGATGGATGAAATCTTTGCAATTCTTCCTCAGGAGAGCAGCTTGGGCATTGAGGAAAATCTCATAGAGCTTATACTTGAAGTAAGAAATCTGCTTCGGAAGGAGAAAAACTACGCGCTGGCGGATAAAATAAGGGACGAGCTAGCCAATCTCGGCATAAAAATAGAAGATACAAAGAATGGAAGCCTGTGGTATAGAACCAGATAATCAGGCGTCTCTTACTCCTTCTTCTGTTATTTTGAATACCACCTCACCCTCTGGAAGACATGGAGAATCTATAAGACGCCCTATTCTCTTTCCCCCTTTGCCGCGGCGTAGATATATGCGGTAGGTGGCCGTATGTCCCACAATATGTCCACCTATGGGCTGTGTGGGGTCACCAAACATAATACCCACATTGGCAGCTACCTGATTTGTGACTGCAATGACCGCGTTATGGATATCTGCAAACTGGAGGAGGTCATGCATGTGTTTGTTGAGCAACTGCTGCCTTTCGTGAAGCGTGCCTCGACCTACATACTCCACACGGAAGTGGGCGGTTAGGGAATCTACGATTAAAAGACGAACGGGATACTTTTCCGCAAGCTCCCTGGCTTTGTCAACGAGGAGCATTTGATGGCTGGAGTTGAATGCACGGGCCACATGAATGTTTCTCAAAGTCTCCACTGGGTCAAGTCCCAAGGCCTCAGCCATCTGCTTTATCCTCTCAGGCCTGAAGGTGTTCTCAGTATCTATGAAGATCGCATGCCCTTCCAAGCCACCCTTTTCAAAGGGAAGCTGCACATTAACGGCCAGCTGATGCATTATCTGTGTCTTTCCAGAGCCGAATTCTCCAAAGAATTCGGTTATGGCCTGGGTCTCCAGACCTCCGCCAAGGAGATTATCAAGAGCCTTGGAGCCCGTAGTGAGCTTCACTATCTTCTTTCTCCTCTCGAAAATGATATCCCCTGTTTCAAAATCACCCACGTTGGCGTATTTTCTAGCAGCTACCACTATCTTCTGCGCTGTTCCAACCCCTATGCCTGCCTTTTCTGCGAGATCCTTGGGGGAGGCTATGGCCAGCTCCAGCAGATCCGTATAGCCTGCCTCTCTCAACTTCTCGGCAGTAGCTTCCCCTACACCGGGCAAATCTTCAATGCTATACTCTTTCTTCTCCTCCTTTTTTGCCAAACCAATCACCTTATTTTTATCATCATAGCTCATGCTTAATTAATCTTTTCACAGCCACTGGGAGATGTATTCCACAAGGTCAACAACTCTGGCAGCGTAGCCATACTCGTTATCATACCATGCGAGCACCTTAACAAGGTTGCCGCGCACATAGGTCTCCAGCGCATCGTATATGGCACTATGGGGATTGCCCTTGAAGTCCACAGATACAAGGGGTTCATCCACATATTGGAGTATGCCCTTCAAGGGACCTTCCGCCGCCTTCTTGAAGGCCTGACGTACCTCCTCCTCGCTTACAGGTTTCTCCACCTCGGCAACAAGATCAACGATAGAGACGGTGCTTGTAGGCACTCGAATGGATATGCCATGCATTCTTCCATCAAGCTCTGGTATCACAAGCCCTATGGCCTTGGCAGCTCCAGTGGTTGTGGGGATTATATTCATCGCAGCCGCTCTTGCCCTTCGCAGATCTTTGTGGGGAAGATCCAACACCCTCTGGTCATTGGTGTAGGAATGCACCGTGGTCATAAGCGCGTATTTTATCCCAAAATTCTCATGAAGAACCTTGGCCACAGGAGCAAGACAGTTAGTGGTACAGGAGGCATTGGAAATCACATCATGCTTCTCTGGATCGTACATCTCATGATTAACTCCCAACACAAGGGTTACATCGGCAGGCTCACCCTTAGAGGGTGCGGTTATTATCACCTTCTTGGCCCCTGCCTGCAGGTGCATAGCCGCTTTATCTCTTGAGCGAAAAACACCTGTGCTTTCAATGGCAATATCCACGCCCAGCTCCTTCCATGGTAGCTTAGATGGATCTCTTTCTGAGAACACGGGGATCTCTTTACCATCCACTATTATGGATTTCTCCGTATACTCCACCTCGCCTGGAAACTTTCCATAATTGGTATCATACTTTAGAAGATGTGCCAGGGTCCGCGCATCGGTGATATCATTGATGGCAACCACATTCATCCTCTTGTAGCCTATGCGGAAAACAAGCCTCCCTATTCTTCCAAACCCATTTATGGCCACATTCACCATGATATTCTCACCATGTCCTAATTCTAAGCCTTTATTAAAATATTTTCTTTGTCGAAAAGGAGAAAATAAGATTTAAATACCTTCTTAATTTAACCCATGACTATTACCTCTTATCCTATATATCTGCTCCTGGGCATTCTGTTGGGAGTATTAACCGGTATCACCCCTGGCCTGCATTTCAACAACATAGCGGTGCTTGCCTATTCCTTTTATCTATCTTTTGAGCATGAAGGTTTGGTGGTTCTCATAACATCTATGATGATTACCCACACCTTTGTTGACTTCATTCCTTCCACTTTCTTGGGAGCCCCTGCAGAGGATACTTCGCTCTCGGTGCTGCCCATGCATCGCATGCTTCTCCAGGGTAGAGGTTACAGAGCTGTATATCTCTCAACATGGGGCTCTCTTCTCGCATTCCTCTTCGTGATTCCCTTCATCCCACTTCTTTTCTTTGCTTTCATCTTTTTCCATGGCTATGATTATCTTTCCTCCTATCTTCCAGTTATACTACTTAGCATTGTTCTATATATGCTCTATCTGGAAAGTAAAAAAGGCCTGCGCAGCATGGGCTATGCTTCCCTCATTTTTCTTATTTCGGGGATCTTTGGACTTATAGCCCTTGATTTCCCCCAGAATCTCAACTTTGTGCCTATCAAAACCTTCAACAGTTTTCTTTTTCCCGTATTCACAGGGCTGTTCGGCATTCCCGTGCTCATTCTCTCGCGACACACAGAGATACCATCGCAGAAAATAGAGCGGGTGAAGATGGATAAAGAGAAATACATGGCAGCTCTTGCGGGTACCACTGCCGGAGCATTTGTGGGTTTTCTTCCTGGAGTGACATCGGGCATCGCGGCAGTAATCGCAAGGGGCTTCTCCACAAGTAAAGGGGAGGAAAATTATATAGTTTCCCTTGGCAGCGTGAATACTGCCAACTATCTTTTCAATATACTCTTCCTTTTTCTTATTCTAAAGCCACGAAGCTTTGCTGTTGGCATAATCGCCAGAATTATGCCCGTGGAAAAATGGAGCATTTTCCTTTTTCCTCCATCGCAGCTTATCCTTATTCTCATAACCTCTGGCCTGGCGTCCTTCTCTGCATTTTTCCTCACTCTTTTACTGGGAAAACTTTTTGCCCTGGGATTTGGAAAAATAGGGAGAAAATACTCCTGGTTAAATCGCGTAATTCTGATTTCTCTTATCCTTCTTCTTTTCCTCTTTAGCGGAATTTTCGGGCTCCTCTTAGCACTTATAGCCACACTCATTGGATTGTTGCCCCCTAAACTGGGAACCATGAGGGTTCATCTTATGGGAGTGCTTCTCCTTCCCCTAATTATCCGTGCGGTGGCGTGGATATAACGATAATTTTATATCCCAGGAATAACATTACTGTGAAGGGATTAAAATGGCAAAGCAGGAAAAGAAATATGAGGATTGGTTTGAAAAGTTGCAGAGCGAGCTGGAGAAGAAGAAAGAGGAGGTTTTGAAGAACATATCCACAGAGAGTGAGAAAAAGAGGGAGCTTAACCGGAGCCTGGTGGAGGATTTCTGGAAGATATGGTTACAGTTCAACAAGATCAATGTGCATTTCAGAATGGAACCGCCCCATTCCCTGTGGGGGCAGTTTGAAGTTTTCCCGGATAAATGGAGTATCAGGGAGGATTTCGATTTTGCAACAGTGAGCGAGATAAGCCTCATAGATATAACAAGGGAGCAAAACAGAACTGGGGATTCCCTTAAGATCATATATTATAACACCGATGAGGGTGAGAGAATAAGAATGCTGTTCCAATTCTTTGAGGGGGAGAAGTACTACAAGTATTCGGGATGGAAGAGAATATACGCACAATACATCCTCTACGATGAATTGGTGAAGAAGGCGAGCCTTGATAAAATAAGGGAGATACTTCTAAAGCTTATTCCCAAGTGGTACGAGTCACATCTCAAGGGTGATCGCAGTATAATAATCAATTATGTCACAGAGAATTTTGAGAAGGGCGAAAGTTTCACCATGTAACCTATTTCTCATTTTCGAACTCTTTTTGGATTTGCCTTTTAAGCTCTTCCCTGAGTGAAATTTCCTGCTCCCATTCCTCCAGAGAATCAAGAGCTTCTTTCAATTCCCTCAGACAATCTATGCATATCCACTTATTTCCAATCTTTTTCATGGGAAGATTCTTATATCCAATTCGACCGCAAAAGAAGCATACATGCATCTCAGGTATCTTGCTCTCCACATAGAGATCGAGCTTCAAACTCTCCAAAATATTTTTCAGGGCTTTATCTTCCAACACTCTCACCCTCTTCTTCTGGGATTTAGAAGAAGATACCTATCTCCTATCTTCACCAGGATAAGAGAGTTCTTTTTGGCAAGGTATTTCATTATCTCCACAGCTTTCTCATAATTTTCTCGTGTATTCTTCCAGCCTAGATAATGGAGGATATCCAAGGGAGTAAGCCTGGCTATCTTTGTTTCACCACCTATGTGATTATCCCACCTTATCTTCAATTTCTTCGCCTCTTCCATTTCGATGGCATCGCCCACATCCACAATTTTCACCTGAGCATCTTTAGGAAGGCGACTTGCAGGTGTGAATCCGAAAAATATCGCAACGAGTTTCTCAATCTCCTCCTTTGAAAGATTTTGCATATTTCTCACCTCAGAAAACTGCAGCTTCCGATAGAACCCTTATTCCTCTTTCCGTTATCTCATAGGGTTTCACTTCCCTTGAATGCCTGGTTCTTCTCATCTTGAGGATCCGAAGTATGAGTCTAAGTCTATTCTCTTCCTCCCGGAAGGAGAGGTGAATAACTCCATCCACCACATATTCTATTATTCCATCTCTGCTTACCTGAGGATTGCGGGGATCTACCTCAGCGGTGAAAATAGCGGTTGCGCCAGATTCCTTGATGCTCTTGCTCAGCTTAAACAAAGCTTCCCTTTTTTCTTCCTCCTTCTTGAAGAGCATGGTGATAAGGCTCACAGAATCCACCGCTATGCGAGAGGCTTTGAACTCTTTTATTATCTCCGGCAGCTCAGCCTCAATACGCCTGATGCTGCTCCTAGCATCCTCTGGTTCAAGCTTCACCAGAAGAAGATCGCTGCTCATATATTTTGAGAAATCCCAGCCAAAATTTCTGGCGCTTTCCACTATGCTTTCCTCATCCTCTTCTAAGCTTATGTAGATGCACCTCTCTCCATTTTTAAGGCCCTCCCAGATGTACTGCATAGCAAAAGTTGTTTTTCCAGTTCCAAAGGCTCCAATAACCGCTATGCTATGACCCTTCGGTATTCCACCGCCAAGCATATCATCGAGCCCCTCAATTCCTGTTTTTATCCTCATCTTCATCACCTTATTTTTTCCGTATTCACCACCACAAACCCATTGGCCCGATTAAGGGTTGTGTTGAATCTGGCAATTCTCTCTTCCTCCAGGTGTGACATCAACCCCACAAACTTTAGCACATACATATAGCGAAATCTCTTAGAGTAGCGGGAGCCCTGCCACTCAAATATTATTACGCCATCTACAGAATCAAAGAGGAGATTCTCCTCCCTGGTGTCAAGGATGCCCGTGGTGAGGAGGAGATAAATCACCGTGTTCCATTTCTTGGCCACTTTTCTCAGGCCCTTTATCACATCAACAAGGTCCAGAAATTGAATCCGTGGGGAGGTTACGAGATCCGTGAGGGAATCCACGATCACTATTCTTCCATCCGCACCCTCATCCATTATGTTAACGAACTCCTGAAGCAGATTCTCCTTCTTGCGTAGGAGCTCTCGGGCATCGGAGGATAGCCATTTCCTGGGCACTATACTGTTTCGGAAGTATTCCGATGAAAGATCTTTTATTACAAGATTGTCCCGGAAAGCGGTTGCCAGATCCTCATTGAATGTTAGGTTCACGGCTCTCAGAACTTCGTCCCCGCTCTTGGATATGGAAACATAGAGTGTGCCCTCTGGCAGATAAATATCCTCCATGTCCATCACTATGAATTTTCTGAATTCTTCATTGTTGCGTGCCAGAGAAAGTTTGGCCGCAGAGGTGAACGAGAACTCGAGATTCCCCGCTCCCGGTTCTCCCGCAAGAATTACAACAGAGCCAGAAGGCACGCCACCGTTTACTATAACATCAAACGCAGCCACAGATGTTGGTATACGCATCCTTTAAAGCATTGCAATTTGTAATTTAAAACTTTGCCCTTGGAGCTTTTCTCAGGAGAGAGAAACTTAAAAATAAGGAAAAGATATTAAGAGGGAGATAGCCCCGTGGTGTAGCGGTCAAGCATGGCGGACTTTGGATCCGCCGACGGGGGTTCGAATCCTCCCGGGGCTGCTGCTTCTTTTTCTCATTCCTCCTCCTCGAACAATCTTCTGTAGAGCTCTTCAGGACTCTCCTCCTGAGACTCTTTTTCCTCTTTTTCTTCCAGAATCTGCTGGATCTTATCTTTACGATAAACCCAATAGTGTATGCGCCAGAGCTTGCCCTTAGATATCGTAATCTCTTCCTCCACAGGTTTGACTATTTCCAGCTCTTCAAGGGTGTAGAACACATCCCTATCAGCTGGGGTGAGAATATTATCGATTATCCGATCCCCGTATCCGAAGAAGTTTATTACATAATCGGTGAGTTTCTTTATATCCTTCTCCGCTAGCTTCTGCCCCAACAATTTTTTAAGCACAGTATATAAAATATCATATGTCACAATATCCATTGTAGGAGGGCATGACAATAAAAATTAAAAATTTTTCGTACTGCCTTAATTTCACAACTGATAATCTGAGATTTTGTGAAAATTACAGACTTTTTTAAGAATATTTGCTGAGAATAAACCGAAAGTTTTTTATAGAAGAAATAACATATTCAATTATGAAATATGAAGACTATGTTTACACCCTATCGGAGCTGCAGGGCAAAGCTCCCAAGATATTCGGAATCCCAACGGGCACAAAGTTAGATGAGATGTTCTATACCGTAGTTTACGACGAGAGAGAGGACAAATACGTGAAGAAACCGCTGGGTGGAATACCCTATCTCTCCGTTATAAACGTAACGGGAATACCTGATACCGGTAAATCCGTGTTGGCGGAGCAATTTGCAGTTTATCAGGCAGCGAGAAACTATCCCGTGCTATTCGTCACGGTGGAATCCCCCGCCAACTTTCTCTACACCACGCTCAAGCAGAAGGCTACGGTTATGGGGCTGGATTTTGAAAATGTGGAGAAAAATATGATTATCGTTGATGCTTCCCAGGAGGTGGAGCTCAGGGAGAATCTCTCTGCCCTTTTAGACACCATGGCCTATGCCATAAAGAAAAAGAACACTAAAAACGTGGTGATTGACAGTATAACAGGGCTTTACGAGCATCGGGAGGTTCTCGCGCGACAGATAGTCAGGCAGATTTTCAACTTCCTCAAGAAATGGAACCAGACAGCGTTACTGGTATCCCAGAAGAGGTCATCCCAGAGCAGTGAGAGTGCAGAGGCAGCTGGCGGTCTGGCCGTGGCACATATCGTGGATGGAACCATCGTGATGGATAAGGAAGTAATTACATCAAAATGGGCTGCCTCACTGTATGGAAAGAAAATAGGGGAGGTGGTGCGCACTATAAGAATAGATGGTTGCCGACTGGCACCCCATACCACGGAGACCTACATCTTCGAGATAACCGATACGGGTTTGATAGATATTAAGGAACCCTTGAGTAGGATTGCAAGAGGAGGTGATTGATATGGAGGTGATAAGCGCACCTGTTAAGGAGGGAAATATAGATGAAATCGTAGAAAGGATTTTCCATGAGAGCCTCAGAATTCTGGGCGGGTTAAAAAAGCTTGTGGAGTACCGCAATCTAACCTGGCTTCCCAGCCTCGCCGAGGCCGCCTACGTAATTGCGCTTAAAAATGAAGCCATAAAGACCAACAGGGAGATTGCGGAATATCTTGGCATAACTGAACAAACTGTTAAGAAGATCCTCAGCGCCGATGAAAACAAGGTAATGGAGTATCTTCGAGGCGAGGGGGAGAAGGAGAAGGAGCATATAGCTGGGGGACTGGCTAAGTTGGCATACAAGGCCATCAAGGAGAACAGGGACAATCTAAAGGAGAGAATAGAGATTATGGAGGAAAGCGCAAAGAGCCTTGGTGTGGAGTGGGCAGTGCATGTGCTTAAGAGTATCAAAGGCCTGGATTTCCCGGCAAGTAAGGATGCTTTGATGGAGAGACTTAAGGGTTATCGAATAATGGGAAAGCCCATAGAAGGGATCCTTGAGAAGCTGGAATATCCAGTTGAGAGTCCTGCAGAGCTGCTCCATAAAATTAGAGTGAATCTGCAATAAGCATTTTTAAATATTTCTTTTTCCTTCATTTACCGGTATGATTCCCGTAATTTATCAAGAGCTCTGCCCCCAGTGCGGAGAGGACTTGAGCTGGTTTGAGATAGAGCGTGATTTATGCCAAAAAAAGAAGAAAAAACTATCCTACACATCACTTTCCTGGGAATATAGGAAATTTGAAGAATTCTTCAGGGGAGTTATGGGAGCTGAGCCCAGGGCCCTTCAAAGAATGTGGGCCAGGAGAATTCTCGCATCTCATTCCTTCGCTGCCATAGCCCCTACAGGAATTGGCAAAACCTCCTTCGGATTGATTATGGCCCTCTATCTCGCCCAGAAGGGTAAAAGAAGCTATCTGATTTTCCCAACCACAATTCTTCTCCAGGAAGCATTGGAGAAGATAAAAAAATGGGGTGGAGAAGAGCTTGTGGCCTATTACCATGGAAATATGAAGAAGAGGGAAAAGGAAGAATATGGGGAGAAGATAAAGAAAGGCAATTTCCGAATTCTCCTAACAACCTCCGCATTCCTCTCAAGGAATTTTTCAATGATTTCCTCCCAGATATTTCGTTTCATATTTGTGGATGATGTGGACTCCGTGCTTAAGAAGTCAAGGAATATCGAGAAACTCATATCCTTGGTTCTCAGAGGTAAGGGCGTGCTTATGGTCTCTACCGCCACAGGCTCTAGAGGCTACAACACAAAGCTATTGCGAGAGAAGCTCAACTTCGATGTAGGCAATATTCAGAATGCTGTAAGAAATGTGGTGGATATCACTGCTTCCAAAGAGAGTTTAGAGAGGATACTAAAGGAAATGGGGGCAGGAGGCCTTATCTTCACCCCTACAGCTGAGGAGGCAGAGAAACTTATGGAAAAATTGAAGAATTTCAGGGTCGGACTCGTAGTATCCCAGAACAAGGAGGCGTATGAGAGGTTTAAGAAAGGGGAAGTAGATTATCTGGTAGGTGTTGCCACGCCCTATGGCTCTCTCATAAGAGGTATTGATCTGCCTGAAAGAATAAAATTCGCTGTGTTTTACGGAATGCCCAGCTTCAGGGTGGGTGCAGAGGACATAGATTCTCTGAGCGAGAGATTGCTCATCATTCTTGCCTATTTATTGGGAGACGAAGATCTGAGAAAGCTTGCCAATGCCAAAGATATTCAAAAAATCAGGGAGAGGATAAAAACTCTGTTCCGTGAGAGAAAGATAGTGGAGGGTGAGGGCTTCCTTTATCGCGAGGGAAAGATTATTTTCCCGGATATAAGAACCTACATCCAGGGCTCGGGAAGAACCTCCAGGCTCTATCTTGGTGGAATTACCAAGGGTGCCAGCTTTCTTCTTGATGATGAAAAGAACCTAGAGGTCTTTAAGAAGAGGGCCTCACTTTACGATATAGAATTCGTATCCCTGGAAGAAGTAAATCTCGAAAAATTGAGGAAAGAGATAGAGGAAGACAGAAAGAGGCTTCAGATGCGGGCCAAGGGGGAGGAGGTGATAAAGCCCATTCTCTTCATCGTTGAGAGCCCCAACAAGGCGAAACACATTGCCCATTTCTTTGGAAAGCCCAACATCAGGGCCCTTGGCAACGCTATAATTTACGAGGTTGCCACGCAGCGCAATGTTCTTCTAATCGCCCCCTCCCTTGGACACATGGTGGATCTTGTTACACGCAGAGGCTTCCATGGAGTCTTAGTGAAGGATTCCTTCGTGCCCATCTATTCTCCCCTGAGAAAATGCAGGAACTGCAACTATCAGTTCACCGAAGGAGATAAGTGCCCCATCTGTGGTTCCCAGGACATTTATTTTGCAAAGGAGCAGATAGAAGTATTAAGGCAACTCGCCTTCGAATGTGAGAAGGTACTCATAGGCACGGACCCCGATATGGAAGGGGAGAAAATAGCCTGGGATCTGAAAAATCTTCTTAAGCCGTTCGCCAGGGAGATAAAGAGGGCAGAGTTTCATGAGGTAACTAAAAAGGCCATATTATCAGCTATTGAAAATGAAAGGGAGCTGAATGAAGAT
The DNA here is from genome assembly GCA_026993785.1 of DHVE2 group archaeon. Lineage (GTDB taxonomy): Archaea > Thermoplasmatota > Thermoplasmata > Thermoplasmatales > Aciduliprofundaceae > S014-41. The sequence goes on along the minus strand of JALWRZ010000003.1, from coordinate 253,726 downwards.
CTCGTTAAGGCACAGTTGGTGAGAAGAATTGAAGATAGATGGATTGGTTTTGAACTATCCCAGATTCTCTGGCGGAAATATGGTGAGAGAAACCTATCTGCCGGAAGAGCGCAGACCCCTGTGCTGGGATGGATAATAGAGAGGTTCCGGGAATCCAAGAAAAAGAGGGAGGCATGGTTCATAAAGGGCACATCGGTGAGGGTTCCCTGGCAGGGAGAGGTACTCGGAGAGATAGAGCTTGTGACTCATGAGGAGAAAGATTACGCCATTCCTCCCTACACCACAGACGAGATTCTAAAGGATGCAAACAGAATCCTAGGGATGGGAGCAAGGGAAACCATGGCTTTGCTGCAGCAACTCTTTGAGAAAGGTCTTATAACCTATCATCGCACAGATTCAACCCATGTCTCCGATATGGGCCTGAAAATTGCCCGTAACTATCTTGGCGAGGATTTTAGAGCGAGAAAATGGGGCACTGAGGGAGCGCATGAGTGCATAAGGCCAACCAGAGCATGGGATGCCCAGGAGCTTAGAAGGTATATAAATGAAGGTGTACTTCCCATAACCCTTGAGGAGAAGGAACTGAAACTCTATGACCTTATTTTCCGTCGTTTTATGGCCTCTGAGACTCATGGAAAAATGAGAATCAGCAGATATCGAATCAAGGCACAGAGCGATGTTCTTGAATTCTCTCTAATCACCAACGCAAAGGGTCCTGCCTATCAGCTGTTTCCCTATAACCTAAAGATTTATCCACCCCTTCCCACTGGAAAGAGAAAGATAGAGTTAGAGAAGAGAATCGTAGCAGTAAGGCCCTATACTCAGGCGGATGTGATAAGACTGATGAAGGAGAGAAGAATAGGGCGGCCAAGCACCTACGCCACAATACTTGGCAAGCTTTTCCAGCGCAAATACATCAAAGAGATTCGGGGAGAGCTCATACCCTCCAATCGAGGTATGGAAGTCTATGAATTTCTTGCTTCAAAATATGGAAAGTTTATAAGCGAGGAGAGGACCCGGCTTCTGGAGGAGAAGATGGATATGGTGGAGCGTGGAGAGAAAAATTACGAAGAGGTTCTCAAGGAGCTTTATGAGGAAATCAGTGAGCTCAGAGTCTTTCGCTCATAACTCCAATATTTTGGATGCAAAGGCCATGAGATCCGCAAGCTCTCTAATTCTTATCTCCTGCGACGCGCCTATATGCCCACTCTTGGTCTCTACCCTGAGATATACCGGTGCTCCAAATTCCCTGAGCTTTTTTGCAAATTTAAGAGCATGGGCAGGGTGCACCCTGTCATCGTATAGCCCTGTGTAAATCAGCGTGGGAGGATAATTTCTCGCGATTAAATTGTGGTAGGGAGAATATCTAAGCAGGAATTCTCTATCCTCGGTATCTGGATTTCCGTATTCCGGTATCCATGCAGCTCCAATGTAAAGCTTAGGGTACCGTAGCATGTCTATGACAGGATATCCTATCATTGCCCCATCCATCAAATCCGGGCGCTGAGTGAGTGCGGCAGCCACGAGAAGTCCTCCATTGCTTCTTCCCCACGCCAAAGTTTTAATGCCTAGAGATTTGAGCCTCTCAAGGCAAGCAATGTAATCGTCAAACACATTCTGCTTATTCTCCCTCATTCCTGCCCGATGCCATCTCTCACCATATTCCTTTCCACCCCGCAGATTTGTAACAACAAAGCATCCTCCCTTCTCTAGGAAAGGTATGATGTGGGGATAAAAATGAGGAGTGAGGGAGATGCCGAATCCCCCATATCCAAACACTATGGCCCGGGAGCATTGCGTCCCGTATTTGCTAACCAGAAACATGTGGATCTTCGTGCCGTCCCGCGAGACAGCCCAATCTTCCGTCACAGTGTACTCTCCCTCTATCTCCGCCGATTCCACAAGCTCCACATCCCTGGCTAATCGGTAGAGCCTGTAGGGAACAGCAAAGGAGGTGTATCTGAAAAGCATTTCTTTCTTTCCCGTATCGAGAAATTCCACGCTTCCGGGAACATCGAACTCGAACACAGAAAGCCGCTGGCCCCGAAGATTAAAGATACTAAGATAAGAGGATGCATCTTTGAGATAATTCACCACTACCCGTGTGCCCAACAGTACTGCGTCCTCAATGGGATATTCCCCTTCTTCAATCACAGTCCTTGTTGGCGTGATGATTTTGCCCATTCCGTTTCCTTCATAGGACAAAATGTAGAGCTCATCTCTGTGGCCTATAGGATAGCTTATAAAATTTCCACCGTAAATTCTTCTCCACTTCTCCGGCTCCTTCAGAGGCCCGAAATATATATCACTTCTGCTCCATCCGAGAGATACGGTAATCATGGCAAATTTATCCGTTGGGTCCTTTCTCAGGGAAATAAAATGCGAAGTGGGAATGCCCTCACCAAACACCATTCTTTCCTCCCCATGGCTTCTTAGAAAAACTCTGGTGGCAGGGGCGTCCACTCCATCAGGAGTTTTGCCACTACGGTAAAATTTCACATAATAGTAGCTATTGTCGATCCAGATTATATCCCCGATTACGCCCCGAAGTTCATCCACCACCTCTCCTGTGCTAAGGTTTATGATCTTTATTGTAGCTTCATCGGTGCCTTCTGAGTAAGAAACTGCAAGATATTTGCCTGAATCATCCACATAGAAATTGTTGATTATTATATTCTCTCCCAGTTCCTTCGAGGTGATAATCTTTTCATTATCTCGCATAATCACATACTCCTCTTCCATCCTGTATAGCTTGAAATAGCCACTGGTCGTAATGGAGGCTTTGATTAAGTAGGGAAGAGAGTAATATTTCTTTATCTCGGGATACCACCTTTCGGGCAGCTCCCCTAAAAATTCACGAAGTCTCATATTTTCGCGGATGATGAAATCCTTCACGCGAGGGTCATTTAAATCTTCCATCCAGAGCAGCGGATCTTCCATATGGTGGGAGAAATAACAGGCATCTAATAAATTCTTTGGGAAAAATTTTGGGAAAAGGTTTTAATTCTGTAGAGCCATTTTCCCGCATGGAGTTCAAAATTATACACGATGCCATCCATGGGAGCATAAAGTTCCAGGGGATCACCCTTCGCCTTCTCGAAACTCCAGAGATGCAGAGATTGAATGCTATTAAGCAGCTGGGCCTCGGATATCTGGTTTTCCCTGGTGCCAATCACACAAGGCTTGAGCATTCCATAGGTGTAAGCTATGTGGCGGGAAGAATGGGTGAAGCTTTGCAGCTTCCCAAGGAAGAGCGTATGCTTCTCCAAATTGCTGGACTTCTCCACGATATCGGTCACGCTCCATTCTCTCATACCCTGGAGTATCTTCTCCATGAGAAGACTGGCCTGGATCATATGGAGATCACCACGAAAATCATAGAGGGAAAGGTGGATATCCTAAAAGGAGTGGAAATAGAGGAAAGTGAAAGAGTCGCAGAGATTTTGGACGAATACTCCATATCCAAGGAAATGCTCAAGAAGATGATCCTGGGAAAAACAGAGAGAAAGATGGACATACTCCAGGTGGATAGAAACCAGGGATACTTTGGCCAGGGAAAGAATTACCTGGTGAATATAATCAGTGGAAGTCTGGATGCGGATCAGATAGATTATCTTCTGAGGGACGCACATTATACAGGCGTGGCGCATGGTGCCATTGATTTTCCCAGAATACTAAATACCCTCAAGATAAGAAACGGGGAGCTTATGCTTGATAAAAAAGGTGTGCCCGCCCTGGAAGGTATGCTTGTTGCTCGGGCTTTAATGTACTCCGCGGTGTATTTCCACAAAACCAATAGAATTGGAGAGCTCATGATTTCCCGTGCCCTGGAGCTTGCGGAAATGGAGAACTGGATGGATGTGTATCGCTTCAACGATGCAGAACTCTTATCCTTTCTCCTGGCGCAGAAGGGTTATCCTCGGGAAATCGCATTGCGGATAAAGTATAGAAAACTCTTCAAGAAAGCCCTAGTTCTGAGGAGCGAGGAGCTTGAGGAGGATAAAATCGTAGAGTTGCGTGAGCTTTTTGAGCTTAAGAAGAGAAGGAAAGTGGAGAGAGAGATCGCGGAAGGCGCAGGAATAGAGCCCTATTATGTTCTCATAGATATCCCACAAAAAATTGCAGATTTATCCGAGCCCCGGCTTGCCAAAACAGATGTGAAAATAGTGGACGGAGACAAGGTATACATGTTCTCCAAATTCTCACCCCTTGCACGGGCGCTTCAGATAAGAAAGGTTCAAGATTGGGTGCTTATGGTAGCCACGCCCAAAAACTTCGTGGAAAAAGTTAGAAAAAGTGCAAAGAGAGTTCTTCTTCCCTAATTTATTCCTCCTCGCTTCCGCCAGTGCCGCCCTTCTCTCCCTCTTTGCCCTTGGTCTCGCCCTTGGCGGCTATGACATCATCGATGCGCAGTATCATTATGGCTGCATCTGTTGCACTGTCGATGGCCTGCTTGCCAACCCTTATGGGCTCTATTACACCAAGCTCCTTCATATCCGCAACCTTACCCTCGTATACATTTATTCCAGCGGTAACCTTGCCATCCTTGTGTGCCTTCCTGAGCTCTATAAGCATATCTATTGGATCATGTCCCGCATTCTCTGCCAGGGTTCTGGGTATGACCTCGAGGGCATCGGCAAAGGCCTCTATGGCAAGCTGCTGTCTACCGCCCACGCTGGCAGCATAGTCACGGAGCCTGAGCGCAATCTCCACAGCGCTAGAGCCGCCACCGGTCACAATCTTTCCGTCCTCAACGGCCTTGGCCACCACATGAAGGGCATCCTTTATGCTGCGCTCCACCTCATCCACCACATGCTCGGTGCCTCCGCGCACAAGTATGCTCACAGCCTTAGGATTATCGCAGCCAATCACGAAGGTCATGTTATCCTCACCTATCTTGCGCTGCTCCACGAGCTCCGCATGCCCAAGCTCTTCGCTGGTAAGGTCATCTAAATTGGTCACTATCTTTGCGCCGGTAGCCTTGCTTAGCTTCTCCATATCGCTCTTCTTCACACGGCGCACCGCGTATATCCCTTCTTTAGCAAGGAAATGCTGGGCCATATCATCGATTCCCTTCTGGCAGAATACCACATTGGCGCCACTCTTCTTTATCTTCTCAACCATACCGCGGAGTATCTTCTCCTCCTCCTCCAGGAAGGCATGAACCATGCTGGGATCCTTAATCTGTATGTTGGCATCTATCTCAGGCTTCTTTACTTCAAGTGCCAGATTTATCAATGCGATCTTGGCATCCTTCACCACATTGGGCATACCCGGATGCACCTTCTCTTTATCAATTATTATGCCATCAATAAGCTCAGTATCGTCTATGGCTCCTCCCTGCTTCTTAACTATCTGCACAGAATCCAGGTCCACATACCTCTTTCCATCAATCTCCTCTACAATCCTCTTCACTGCCCTTACCGCTATGGTGCTGAGATGCTCTTTGGCCATGCTGGCACTCTTGCTGCTCAGTGCAGTGGCTGCAATCTTCTTCAGGGTCTCCTCATCCTCCAGGTCTATGGGCTCTGCGATTTCCTCCAGAATTTCCTTGGCTTTCTCGGCGGCGAGTCTGTAGCCCGAGGCAATCACCGTGGGATGCACATTCTGCTCCAGAAGCTCTTCGGCATTCTTGAGAAGCTCACCTGCAAGAACAACCGCGGTTGTAGTTCCATCTCCCACCTCGGTATCCTGGGTCTTGGCAACCTCAACCATCATCTTGGCAGCAGGATGCTCCACATCAATCTCCTTAAGAATCGTGACACCATCATTGGTGATTACCACATCCCCCATACTATCCACAAGCATCTTATCCATCCCACGAGGTCCAAGAGTGCTGCGCACCGCCTCTGCTATTGCCCTTGCAGCCGCAATATTATTTCTCATTGCCTCCCTGCCAGTTTCCCTCCTTGTGCCTTCCTTTAGAATAAGTATTGGCTGTCCAGCCATCATATCACATCACCTCGGAATCGGTAAAAAATTTCTTCTATATAAATCTTTCCAATTTCCTTGCGCCAGAATTTTTATGAAGAAATAGTAAAATTATAATTTTTGCAGCCATTATCCCGCACAATGTGGAAGGAGAGATATTTAGACCAGGATTTCGTGGAGAGAATGAAAGCAAGATATTTCAAAAGAAAGAAATTGGAGTCTCTGAAACCTCGAAATATGGCGATAATTGCCATAGATCTCCAGAATTACTTTCTTTCACCTTCAGGCAAAGCGTATCTTCCTTCCGCACCGTACCTCCTGAAAAAGCTTGAGGAGTTTTATAGCTTCTCAGAGAATATAGGCCTGGAAATTATATTTACCCAACACTGTCATAAAGGCAACAATCTTTCCCGCTGGTGGGGAGATGATATGGAATGCGAAGGTGATGATTTTGAAATTCATCCCACGCTACGGAAATTCTCCCGACAAATTATTGGGAAACATACCTACAGCGCATTCTATGACACCCCCTTAGAGAAAATTCTGAGAGAACGAGATGTGGATACCCTGATAATCACGGGGGTTATGACCCATCTATGCTGTGAGACTACAGCGAGAGATGCTTTTAATAGGGGCTTCACCGTCATTTTCCCCATAGATGGCACAGCCACACAAAATAGGGAGTTGCACGAATGCTCCCTGCGCGCCCTATCCCATGGATTCGCAGCGACGCCCACCCTGAAGGATGTGATGGAATGGATGCATTAGTGGGCATAATAGGCGCAGGTCCTGCGGGTATAAGTGCAGGAGTGCAGCTAAAAAGGTATGGCTTAAGCACTCTAATCTTCGAGAAGGACAGAATCGGAGGTCTGGTGAGAAACGCTTATCTCGTAGAGAACAGCATGCTTTATCCACAGGGAATAAAAGGAGAGGATCTTGCAAAAATTTTGGAGAAATACACTGCAATATACGCTCTCAACATAATATTTGAGAAGGTGGTAAGGATTAGGAGAGAAGAGGATTTCTTTATGGTCTCCACCCCTTCAGGAGATTACACCTTCAAGCATCTTGTGGTTGCCACGGGAACACGACCCAGAAGATTGCCATTTCCCGGATTAAAATACCACGTCACGGAGATGCAAGGCAAGTATGATCATGTTCTAATAATCGGCGGCGGAGAAATCGCCTTGGATTATGGGCTTACCATGAGCGAGAGAAGTAGAAAGGTCACTATTCTATATCGCAGAGAAATTAAGGCAAATGCGTATCTTCTGGAGGCGGTTAAAAATAGAAGGAACATAGAGTTGGTAAAAGACACGGTGCAAGATATAGTAACGGAGGGTATTGGTAAAAAAGTTTTGGCTCAAAGCCATATCTTTAATGTGGATGAAGTCCTTGTTGCCATAGGCAGAGAGCCAAATATTGAAATAGTAAAAGGTCTTGAAGCCCCCAACCTGTGGCTGGCAGGGGATGTAAAGAATGGCATATACAGGCAAACCACAATAGCGATAGGAGATGGAATCAAAGTTGCTATGGAGATATGGAGGTGGGAAAAATATGGAGATACTGAGCGAGATAGGTGACGAGAATATAGCCAAAGTATATGTTGGAAAAACCTCGCAGGGTAACATAGTGGAGTTCGTGGAATCCATACCAACATACAGGATTGAGGAGAAATGGGTTTTGATTGTCTCCTCATTAAATGGCTGTCCAGTGGGCTGCAAAATGTGCGATGCTGGATTCTTTTATCGTGGCAAATTGAAATATGAGGAGCTTATGGAACAGATTGTATATCCCATAAAGCGCAGATTCGGTGATTATCCGAGAACACACAAGTTCAAGGTTCAGTTTGCCAGAATGGGAGAGCCCAGCTTCAATCCCGCGGTGATCGATGTTATAAATGATCTCGGTGATATCTACGAAAATTTTTATCCCTCCCTGTCAACTATCGCCCCAATCGGTACCAAAGAATTTTTTGAGAAACTACTCAAGGTGAAGAAGGAAAAATACCCTGAGAGATTTCAGCTCCAGTTCTCCATCCACACTACAGATGAGAGGCAGAGGGACGCACTCATCCCTGTTAAAAAGTGGAGTTTTGAGGAGATTGCAGAATACGGACGCAGGTTCTACGATGAAGGAGGAAAAAAGATAACCCTTAACTTCGCTCTGGCCACCGAGAATATTGTAAACGCTGAAAAACTTCGCAAATTCTTCTCCCCCGATTACTTTCTGGTGAAAATCACGCCTCTAAATCCAACGGTTAGTGCTATTAAAAATTCCCTCACCAACGATATTGACCTGGTAAGCGAAGTCCCCCAAAAGCATAGGGATTTTGTGGAGAAATTGAAGGAATACGGATATGATGTTATAATCTCCATAGGTGACCTGAGAGAGAACGAGATAGGCTCCAATTGCGGGATGTATATTCTGAGATTTCTGAAAGAACGTCCCGAGATCGCAGAATCTTACACCTTTGTAAGAAACATAAAACTGGAAATTCCAGAAAAATAAAGGTAAGGGGGATCAGTACATTCCACCCATTCCGCCCATTCCACCGGGGCCGCCCATGCCACCGCCGGGCATGCCTTCAGGACCGCCCTTGGGTCCCTTGGGTTCCGTTCTCTTGGCAGCTATGACATCATCGATGCGCAGTATCATGGTCGCTGCCTCAGTTGCACTCTCTATGGCCTGCTTCTTAACACGCAGGGGCTCTATTACCTTCTTCTCCAGCATGTCAGAAATCTTGCCCTCAAGCACATCCACGCCCATGTATTTCTTGCCGTTCTGATGCTCTGCCTTGAGCTTCATAAGCACATCTATGGCATCCATACCTGCATTCTCCGCGAGAGTTCTGGGTATTATCTCCAAAGCGTCTGCGAATTTCTCAATGGCAAGCTGCTCTCTTCCACCAACACTGGGTGCATAGTCCCTTATCTTCAGGGCCAGCTCTATCTCTGTTGCACCGCCGCCAGCCACAGCGTAGCCATCCTCTATAGCCACCGCTACAACCTTAAGGGCATCATGCAGTGCACGCTCGGCCTCATCCACCACATGCTCGGTGCCTCCGCGCACAAGTATGCTCACAGCCTTGGGATTCTTGCAGCCGCGCACGAAGGTCATGTTGTCTTCGCCTATCTTGCGCTCTTCAACAAGCTCCGCGTATCCGAGATCCTCGCTGGTTAGGTCCTCAAGGTTTGTTATTATCTTTCCACCGGTAGCCTTGGCAAGCTTCTCCATATCGCTCTTCTTCACACGGCGCACCGCATATATGCCATACTTAGCCATGTAATGCTGTGCTATATCATCTATGGCCTTCTGGCAGAATACCACGTTGGCACCCACTTCCTTAACCTTATCCACCATCTTCTTTATCTGATTTTGCTCCTCCTCAAGGAAAGCCTGGATCTGCGAGGGATCGTTAATCTGTATCTTCGCGCTTATTTCAGTTTTCTTAACCTCGAATCCAGTGTTTATAAGTGCAATCTTTGCGTTCTTAACAACCTTGGGCATGCGTGGATGAACCTTCTCCTTATCCAGTACTATTCCATCGATAAGCTCGGTATCCTTTATCCCACCGCCCTGCTTCTTCTCAACCTTGATGTTATCAATATCCACTACCTTCTTGCCGTTCTTCTCTTCCACAATGGACTTCACAGCCTTAACCGCTATATCAGCAAGATATTCCTTGGCCTCGCCCACATTCTTCCCTGTCATGGCTGTCATGGCTATCTCCTTCAGAAGCTCATCGTTGTCCACCTTGATACCCAGCTCGGGAAGAAGCTCCAGAGCCTTCTCGGCGGCGAGTCTGAAACCGTTGGTTATGATGGTGGGATGCACATTCTGGTCCAGAAGCTCTTCAGCCTTCTTGAGAAGCTCACCGGAGAGAACCACGGCGGTTGTGGTTCCATCTCCCACCTCGGTATCCTGAACCTTGGCAACCTCAACCATCATCTTACCCACAGGGTGGGCGACATCAATCTCCTTGAGTATAGTAGCACCATCATTGGTGATGACTATATCACCAAGGCTATCCACAAGCATCTTATCCATACCCTTGGGACCCAGAGTAGTGCGAACTGCATCCGCTATTGCCTTCGCCACCTGTATATTCTTCTTCTGGGCCCCCCGTCCAGTCTCTCTTTCAGTGCCCTCTTTGAGCACAAGTATTGGTACCTGTCCACCCATCATCTTTAATCACCTCATCGTCGGTAAGATAGTTCTTCTATATAAACCTAACGATAAACGCCTTTTCCTCCCTGCAGGAAAAAATTATAATGCCCTGGAGCATTGTAAGAGGGATGAGATGCAGCAAATGCGGCAGAGAGGCCATCGTTAAAATAAGATATGCGGGAATAAGCCTTTGCAAAGAGCATTTTATGGAGTTTATTGAGAGGAAGGTGAAAAGGGAGATACGGGAACAGGTTAGATTCCAGAGAGATGACAGAGTTCTCATTGCCATATCCGGTGGGAAAGACAGTATGCTCACCCTGTATTTCATGCACAAAATTTTTGGCAGGTGGAAAGATTTTGAGATGCTCGCCGTCACGGTAGATGAGGGAATTGGTGATTTCAGGAAAAAATGCGCCGAAGTTGCAAGAGATTACGCCAAGCAGCTTGGCATAGAGCATAGAACAATTACATTCAAAGAATACATAGGCATCACCACCGACGATGTGGCGAGAGTGGATAAAGAATTAAAGCCCTGTACCTATTGTGGGGTATTCAGAAGAAAAGTGCTAAATACCTACGCCAAGGAAGTTGGTGCTAAATACCTCATCCTCGGACTCAATTTGGATGATATTGCCCAATCTGTAATAATGAATGTTACTCGAGGTGATGTAGCGAGACTTGCCAGACTGGCACCCCATAGAAAAGTGAAAAGTGGTTTTATTCCCCGTATTCTGCCTCTTCGCAGCGTTCTTGAGGAAGAGGTGCGCCTCTTTGTGAATCTCGCCCAGATACCCTATTACCCTGGGAGGTGTCCCTATGCACCTCTGGCAGTGCGTGATCTGTATCGCGAGTTTTTAAACAATCTGGAGAAAAGAGACCCTGCCGTGAAATTCTCCATTCTCAACTTTTTGGATGAAATCAAGCCCCTGGTGGAAGAGAAATATGTGAAAGAGCTCAGGCCCTGCAAGATCTGTGGAGAACCAACAACGGGAGAAATATGCAAAGCCTGCCAACTAAAAATGCGTTATGAGAAGCTCAGTAAAGAAGGTCTATCGCATTGAGAATCTCGGGTATGGTTATTATATCGCTCACGCTGGCACCGCTGGCCAATCTATGGCCACCTCCTCCATAAAACTTAGCGATTTTGAGAACATCTATATCCGTATGGGTTCTGAATTCCATCTTCGTTATCGTGCCGCTTCTTCCTATTTTATGAATGAGAACAATGATCATATCGTAGGTCTCCTTCTCCGAAAGAACGTTGGATATTATATAAACTGGTACAGATTCCGTGGTCTCAAAAATTGCGATCTTTAAATTCTTCACCTTGAAAACCTTTGTTTCTTTTTTCACCCTTTCCTGCAGCTCTTGGATCCATTTTGCATATTCATTCACTATCTCATCATATTCCTTAAGAAACGTAAGGTCCTCATTCATGAGCTCTCTCGCCAGCTTCTCCAACTTGAAATTCAACTCCCTTCCGTAGAACTTCCATCTCAAGGCACCTATTATCATTCTTATCTTCTCCGCATTTTCATCCTGGACATCGTTCACATCTATCTGATTTGCCAGTTCTACAAGTGGAGATTCTATCCCGAAATATCTCGAGACAACATCCGCAGCACTTTTAGCCGTGGCATCTATAACTATCTCCACATGGGGCAGCTTTATCTCAGGCTCCCATTGATGGTGGTCTATCCACACCACCCGATCATATATAGCTGCGGCGTAAACTGCACGATTCTCACCCGCTATATCAAATATATACAGTTCCCCAAGCTCTCTTCTCCTCATAACAGAATGACATATAGTATCCCTTAACTGTGCGGGCGAGGTAAAATAAACCCTAACTTTAGGGCCACCTATTTTTTTGAGAAATAGGGAAAGGGAGATTACTCCGTCGGCATCCATGTGCGTCATCACGGTTATCATAGTGATACCTTTTATTTCGCTATGAGCGCTCTCACACGATCTCCCGCATTTTCTGCATGGTTGGATATATCTCCCAATAAAAATACGAGCTTGCTGAGATGGAAGAGAGCAGCGGCACTAAGCTTATCCTCCATCTGAAATATTTTCTTAGTGAGTTTCCTCTCCAGAAGATCACTCTCATGCTCTATCTCGTGCAACTTCTGTATAATCTTCTTTGCATTCTCCCTCTCGCTATCGGCAAAGGAGGATTCTATCACTAGATTCAAGGCAACAATAGCCTTTTCTGAATATTCTATGGCTTCCAGAGCCTTATTAAAAAGCTCTATGAAATCCTCCTTAAGTTCCTCGGGTACAGGCTTCTCCCTTATGGAGATCCATTCCGTGACATCCTGAATGAGATCCTCCACCTTATCTATCTCAGTAAGAAGTGAGAGAAATACTCCCCTATCCACAGGCATTTTCACACTCTTTGGCAGATGGTTTCTGATGTTGCTCTTAATGTAATCCGCCTTAAGCTCAAGCTCCTCTATCTTCTTTCTCTTCTCGTTCAGGCTTGTGAATTCGTCCTTCATAAGATTCTTAAATACCTCCGTTAAAATCGATGCGCTCTCTCTCACAAGAGCAGCATGATCCTTTAGAGCCTCAAAGGGCGATTTTCCCAGGGTCTCAATAATTGGATTCCTCATAAATCTCATATGCTCTCACCTCCTCATCCTATGAATATTGACTTTAACAATAAAAATATTCCTGCGGAGAAAGCCATAGCTGCAGGGAGCGTGACCACCCAAGAGTAAATTATGTTCTTTATCACTTTGTAATTCACTGTGGCAAGACCTCGGGCCATACCTACGCCTATAACCGAGCCCACAATGACATGCGATGTAGAAATGGGCATGCCCAGTTTGGAAAAGACGAGAACAGTGAATGTTGTAGCCAATTGCGCCGAGAATCCTCGCGTTGGAGTTACCTCTGTTATTCTCTTTCCAATGGTGTATATAACCTTATAGCCCCAGGTGGATATCCCAAGCACTATACCAAAGCCTCCCAGCACCAGAACCCATAGAGGTATCACTGTTTTTCCTCCCAGGGATATCCCGCTGTATATGTTCACGATAGTAACTAATGGACCTACAGCATTGGCCACATCGTTGGCTCCATGAGCAAAGGCCACAGTTGCAGCCGTCATAATCTGGAGATAGATGAAAAATCTCTCCAGCTTCTTGTATTTATCCTCCCTTGTGGCGTATTCATAAGTATATCTGCGCATTAGAAAATAACTTATGAGTCCTCCTATTGCGCCCAGAATTATGGAGATTATGAGGGATTGCTCCATTCCAAGATCCAGATTAAGATTCTTCAACCCCTTATAAATTACGGACATGGAAATTATCACCACGGTGATAAATACAAAGAAGGGCCCAACAAGTTTTGCCTCCTTTACAGGGTCATCCTTAGATAGCACGGTGGATTTAAGGATCATAAAGGTGAGATAAGCGACAAACAATCCAGAGAGAGGCGATATTATCCAGCTCGCAACTATGCCCCATACAACGCTCCAGTGAATAAGAGAGAAATTATAGAGCATGAGAAAACCTAAAACTGCGCCCACTATGGAATGGGAGGTGGATACCGGAAGAGAGAAATAGGTGGCAATGGTCACCCATAAACCGGAGGCTATAAGTGAGGCCAGCATTCCAAGCATTAGGATATTGGGATCTATTACCGTAGGATCAGCAATCCCCTTGGCTATGGTACTGGTAACATGCTTCCCAACAAGCACCGCACCTGCAAATTCGAAAATTGCCGCGACGAGAATTGCCCTTCGCAATGTGAGCGCACCGCTCCCCACCGATGTGCCCATGGAATTGGCAACATCATTAGCCCCTATGTTCCAGGCCATATAAATTGCGGCAACAATCGCAAGCACTAGTACTAGGAGCTGAAACATATTGGAGCATGGGCAGGCACATCAAAAATTTTTGCTATTTACTATATATATGACTATATATGACTATGCTTTCTATATAGATTTTGAAAACCTGCAAGGTTAAGAAATTCACGAGCCTCTTCCTCTGGATAAGAAAGATTTTCAGGTAGCTCTTCAAAAAGTTTAGCTTTCATCTCGCCGCCTTTTATCTCTTCTATTTCAGCAGCAAAGACAATCATCTGCTCACTTCTTTTTATCTCCCAAACGTTTTTGAGCTTGGCTCCTGCTTCCTCAAGGCATTCCCGCATAGCCGCTTCCCGAGGAGTTTCTCCCCTTTCAACCTTGCCACCGGGAAATTCCCATCCCCTTTTTGGATTCCTTACCATTAGAAATTTTCCATCCTTGAGAGGCACAACTATTACTATCATGGAAGTATAAACACCTCCCCCTCAACTCTGGCAATCTTTACCTTTTCCCCATTGGAATGTGGAAATGGTGTCTTCACCTCTAGGGTTCTGTAATTCTCATCCATAATCTGAACATTATCCCCTTGGGAATAAATCACCAAAGCTTCCTCAAGACCATCATTTCGAAGAACCGGTATAACCTTATGCTTCTTGGTATCCACAGTCTTTTTACGCGCATCACGTAGGGATAGCAGAGAAACCATGGTTTTGGATACACGCTCCACCAAGTAAATACCGTCTTCAACCCGTACGATGTCTCCCACCCTATACTCTGGAAGCCTTACCGAATAGGTAACACGGTAAACATCATGGCCATCCTTTCTCCCTGCAAGCTGCGGTGATTCTTTAAGTGTAGCTCCATATTTATCACATATCTCCCTGGCAATTTTCTTTGCCTCCCTTTTATCGCTCAGATACAAATCCACACCCTCTTTCTTTTTCTCCTCCTTTGTTAGAAATAAATTCTTATTTTTAAGGGAGTAATGCTCTATTCGGGAGTAAGCAAACTCTTTTACCATTTCCTCCTCACCTTCTCTCATTCCCCGCAGCTGCAGAATTGCCTCGAAATAATTACCAAAGTAGCGGTTGCAACGGGTGCATGACTCGTAATTTATGGTCACCGTTGAAAAATGCTCTTCCTTAATCTGCAAATCCCTATAGCGTATGGAAAAAACTACATGGAGCTTTATCTCTCTGGTATCAAGCTCTTCCGCGTCTATTTTCACGTCTATGCTATCATACTCGTGAAGGATATCCACATTCCTCATCACAAGCTGGTGGAGCATATCCTCTCTATCCATTCTGAGCCACTCCCCCTTAAACTTTATGGCTCCACAGTGAGGACATTGCGTCACGCTCAAATGTGGAGGTAATTGTGTAAATTTCACTTTCTTGAGAAAGCATACCTCACAAAGGTTATCGTACTTCGCCTCCCTTTTTCCGCATTCCACACACAGCATCAGTCTTCTAATTTCTCATTTTTTATAAAGCTTTCCCTTGTAAACTTATAAACTTAAATAAGAACTTAAAATGCTGCTCTCTCCAGTTCTCTAAAAATATTATTCATCATTTCAACAAAATACCAGCATACCATCAACTGGGCTAATTGAATACCATTTATGTAACTCCGTCTCTCAAGTAGATAATTTTCAGTAAAGCCTGTATACTCAATTATCTTTTTCTCTATGGATTCTATGGACTCCCTGGGAATTTTTCCATCAAAAGCAATGCGAGAGACATTTTTTTGATAATAGAAGTCATCTCGATACTTCATTGCAAAAGGCATCTTAGAAGTATTTAAGACTGACGAAATGGAAAAGCTCATTTTTATTCCGCTTAGAGGGAAATCCAGTTTTTTCATGATTAATTCAACATAATATGAATCTTCCTCATAAAACTCTGAAGGTCTTATTTTGATAACAACATCCGCATACACTTTCTGAAAATCAATATATCTTTTGTAATAAGGTTCTCTAATTCTAATCTCTTTCAACACATCCTCCTCTTTATAGCCCCTTTCTTCCACATCTCTTTTAATTTTCCATTTATATTTTATTTCCCGTGAAGGCTCTACAAAAATAGATAGATCAATATAATTTCTTAAGTCGTCGTATAATGTGTGGAGGCCTTCCACAATCAGAATCTTTTTGGGCTCAACGATTTGGGGAGCGTCAAATTTCCCTGTTTTGTGATTATATACGGGCTTTATTATAGCCTTTCCTTTTCTTAACTCTTTTAAATGGTGTCCTGCAAGCTCAAGATTATTAATTTTGGGATCAAGAGGTAAATGACCTGTTTTCTTACGTGTTTCTCTATCCTCTGTATGATAATCATCAAGAGTTATATAAGAAACCATATCTTTACCGAGTAAATTTGTTATCCCCTTAGTGAATGTAGATTTCCCACTTCCTGAATCACCTGCAACTCCTATTATTAAGGTACCGGGATACTTCATTAACCTTTCTCTGAACTCGCCCTTCATAAAATAAAGAAAAATAGAAATCGGTAATAAGATTATCGGATAGAATCCAAAATTTATCTTCTTCCCGCTGTATGCTATTCTTCTCATTTAGTTATACCACCTTATCCAAAAATTTTCCAAAGCCCACCATTTAATTATCAAAATTTTGCTCCAATAAGTCTATATATGAGCTTTAATTTTCCACCATCCATGAAATTGGCTATCCTTGCGCATGGAATGTTCATTGGCTTCGGGGGCAAAACTGCGAGAGGCGTGTATCTATACTCCCCCCATGAGATCGTTGCCATAATAGATAGGGATAGAGCAGGTCACGATGCTTCTGAATTTTTCCCCGGTGGAAGAAGGGTGCCCATAGTAAAGAGCATAGAGGAGGCAGGAGATTACGATACCCTTGTAATTGGAGCTGCTCCCATCGGAGGCATATTGCCTGAGGATTGGAGGGACGAGATAAAAAAGGCTCTTATGGAAGGAAAGAACGTAATCTCCGGACTCCATTATTTTCTAAGCGAAGATGAAGAATTTAGAAGCATTGCTGAGAAGACCGGTGCGAAAATCTGGGATGTGCGCAAGCCTCCAGAGAACTTGAAGGTAGCTGATGGCAGCGGAAAGAACGTGAATACTGTGCTTGTGGCAGGCACCGACTGCAGTGTGGGAAAGATGATAACCGCCGTGGAACTAACCCAGGAAGCAAAGAGGAGAGGAATAAATGCAGGGTTCGTGGCCACCGGTCAGACAGGTATAATGATTGGCTGCGATGCCGGTGCGGTGATTGACCGCATTCCTGGAGACTTCATGGCGGGCACCGTGGAGGAGATGGTTAAAAAAGTTGGCAAGGAAAAGGAGATAGTGTTTGTGGAGGGTCAAGGTGATATAGTGCATCCTGCATACAGCGGAGTTACCCTTGCGATTCTCCATGGCTCTTATGCGAAGAAGATAATAATAGCCCATGACCCCACTAGAAAAGAGCATTCTGGATACGAAGGTCTGGGATTTCCTATCCTCTCCCTAGAGAAGACCATAGAGCTCTATGAGGAACTGGCAGCCAATGTTTCCGGAGGCAAAGTCGTAGGCATCTCTGTGGATGCTGAGCATATGAGTGAGGAAGAAGTGGAAAGATACATAGAGAAGGTTGAGAGCGAGCTTGGTTTACCCGCTGAAAATGTTCTAAAGACCCATGCAAGGAAATTGCTGGACGCGGTGCTCAAATCCTGAGAAAATCCTCTATTTTTCTCTGATGCTTCATTCCATCCACTATTCTGCTTTTTTTGCTCCATCCCTTAAGCCGACTCCGGGACTCCGCGAAGGATAAAAGAGAATTAATATCTTCGAATTTTATGGGTTTTTTCTCAAAGGCCCTTCGTACCGTCTCTCTTATCACCCATACACCCAAAGGAATCTTATACTCCGGTGTAATTTCTCGATAAATTAGAACCTTTGCCTGCCTTTTTATCCTTTCCAGATGCTCTACCACAGCTAATCTTGCTGCATAGTATGCACCTGTTATATTGCTCGCATAATCTTTTCTCCCTTGAAAGGGCTCGTAATCTTGACCTATGGAGAGGGATGAAGGGGAGTAAAGGGAGCCCTTGAGCCAGGATTCAAGCATCTCGTACTCCCAACTTCCCGGGAGCAAGAGAATATGAAATTCGTTGCCCATGAAGGAATTGAAATAGTAAAGATATCCCCCGAGTTCCCCATACTCCTTTACCTTCTTCAATAAATTGCGCGATATAATATCATCCACAGCAGTTATGCTCCATCGGGTGGGTACCATCTTCCTGTCTTTACCCAAAATGCCTGAGGATAGAAGTCTCTGAAGATAGTCCACACTGTATCCATAATGATAGAGTTCCTTGAGGGCCAGCTCCGCCTTTAATCTCTCTTCCGTAATGGCATCCACCTTTCGTGGAATTGCAGGATTATCCACGACCTCTATTCTTCGAGGCAGTATTCTTGGTCCTGTAGGATGGAAGAATCCATCCACCTCAGGAATATTATAGGCCTTCTCCACCCATATCTCTGTATCCACCCTTCGCTCGGACATCGCTATTTCCTGGGATGCCTCCACTATCCTTTGATTCATTTTCTTCACATTTATCCTTCTTGCGGCTCTTATTAGCAATGAGGCTTTAGCTAGGATTTCTCCTAAGCTTTTTCCGTAAAGCTCCTGGGTGGAAGAGAATATTCCCTTCTCGTCCTCCGTGACAAGGGGGCCTGCAAAAACATTGGGATACCCGTATCTTCCCACAAATATGCTCGGTGGCGATGCTCCGAATAATGATGAGGATTCCACCCTTATCCTGGGAAGATAATCTTTAACAGCTTCCAAAATAGGGCATTTAGGTAAGCCGCACCACAGGCGTCCCTTGCATCTCGCACACAGATCTCCAAACACAGAATGCCTATTCAATGCAAGAATTTATTTTTTGTGAAAAAATTATTAGGTGGCAGGAGATACCCATGGTATGAAGGAGAAGACCTGTGATGTGGTTGGCTGTGATAAACCTGCGGTTAAAACCGTAGCCAGGAAAAAGGCAGAAAAGATTTTCAATCTTAAAGGAGGAAAGAGCACAAAGGTGCATCTCTGCAAGGAGCATTACAAGGAGTTCAAGAAGAAGACCAAGAAAGAAAGAGAGCTTGAAAGACTGGGTTGGGTTTAAGGGGAATATCTGAAGATATATCTTATTGGCATACGCAGCTTCTTTGCAGTCCAGTAGGGACATTTCACACATTTGTATCCTATAACTACCCTTTTTCCATCCAGAGTTGCATTCTCTATCTTTACCATTCGACTTCCGCAAACGGGGCAGGTTTCCATGCTCTCAACGTTCTTATCCATCACCTTGTAGCGTATTTCCATTCTCACCTTGCCGGAATTTATAGCTATAAGCCTCATCCTCCGGGGTGTGAGCCTGTAACTCTTATTCATCCTCACAAGATGCTTCATAACCTCATCGTGCAACTCTCTCTGAGATTCCACGGTTCCCCTCCTCTTTAGGATTTTCTCTATTATCCTTGAGACCTCTTCCTCCGGAGGAATCTGATAGCCCATTGCATCAATATAATTTTTAAAGTATATAAACCCTTCATCTCAATACAAAAATCCCATCCTCGGTTATGTACATCCTCTTGGGCTTGGGATCATAATCACTTCCCCGGAGCTTGAGTATCCTTATGTATCTCTCATATCCTGATGAGGTGAGATTCTTCTCTATCTTTATAACTCCGGAGCTGAGGAGAGTTTCACCCCGCAAATCTATCTCATCGGATGCGGTTATTAGGGTGGTAGCCCCAATAGACGGAAAGAAGGTAAAAAGTCGATGGATGCCCTGCATCATATAAGCCTCATCAATTGCAAATTTCTTGAAGACTGTGAGGGAATCCAGCACAACGCGATCATATTTCCACTCCTTTAAATCGTTGAGTATCTTTATTATCAGGCCTTCCACGCTTAACCCACCCCTTTCTACAGACTTTTCAGCTTTATGTGCAGCACTTATTTCTCCCTTGGCAGTTATATCCCGCACGGAAGGAGCTGTAGAATACAGCGTCTCTGATGGAACCGCATCCATTACCCTAAGCTTACTCAGGTTCCACCCAAATCCAAGAATTATGTTTTGAAGCACGATAGAGGGAGGCTTGTCTACTGCTATATAAAGACAATTCTCTCCGTTGTTGAGCCCTTCTAAAAGAAAACGAGCCGCAACTATGGTTTTTCCCGAGCCGGTGGGCCCTACCAGCAGGTAGGTGTTCTTTTCCCGAAGCCCGCCATCCAGCATCTTATCCAGGCCCGTAATGCCAAATTTTTTCTTCATGCGTTTTTCCTCCTTATGTATTTGAGATAGAATTTCTCATCCACACTGAATCCACTGGCCGATAGCTTGAGGGGAATATTCTCCACCTCGCAGTTGAAAGATGTCTTCTCTACTATGAGATTAATAGCTTTGTTGTTATTGGGTATCTTCTGAAGGTAGAACACAGAATCCATAAGAGATTTTTCGATTAGCAGATTCTCAAAATCCTCCGCTATAACAAGCACCGTAGAGTGGGCATAGGTCTGCAAGAATTGAAGAAAAGAATGTATCCCAGAGAGAGGATTTAGCCCGCGCATGTAAAAATATCTTAGCGCAGTTATGGAATCCACCACAACCCTATCGTACCTTTTCCGATCAAAAACATTCTTAAGGGTAGATTGAAGCGATAAAACATCTGCCTCGAAAGTTTTCTTTGTTTCCCCAATATCCTTCATTTTCACAGGATATGCAATGGGGGTTACCTCCCTTACAGGCTTTACCTCCGCTTTTCCAGATGTGATGGGGAAAGCGTCGAAAATATAAATGTCATCCAAGAGAAGTTCCATCTCCTCAAAATCCCTTTTCACCATAACACCGTTCTGATCAAGGGAAATGTAAAGCACCTCCTCACCCCTCCTGGCGCCATGGGAAAGATACTGCATGCCAATTATGGTCTTACCAGTGCCTGGAGCTCCATAGAGCATATTTATCGTTCCTTCCTTAAGTCCAGGAATAAAAACTTCGAGACTCTTGATACCCAGGGGAACGGCTTTCACAACGCTAAAATATCTTCCCCCTATTTAAGGTCTTCTCAATGCTATGCTGTGTCATAGCATAGTTGTACCCTCGGGCATGACCTGGTCATGGATATCCTTGGAAAGGAGATAGATGGAAATTACCAAGAGCATCAGGGTTAGGAGTGGCGGAAGTATGATCCACCACCGATTCCATATGCCCACAAAATAGGCATTGGATATCATCCACCCCCAGGTAAGAACCATATAATTGCCAAATCCCAGAAAAGATACCCCGACCTCAAGAAGAAGGGCCATAGCAGCGCCTGATAAACCATAAACAATGGATACCACAGATACCTCAGGAAAGATGTGGATTAGCATAATTCTCAAATTGCTTGCCCCCGAAACCTTGGCTGCCTCGATAAAGGGCTTTTCTTTCACAACCTTCGTGTAGTTTCTTACGGCCCGGGCCTCAATGGGCCACATGGCGAAGAGGGAGGCAAGGAGCGTTGCATTTATATGCTGCGTGATTCCTAGCACAAAGATCATGAGAGCCGCGTACCCTATGGCAGGTATTAGCAGAAAAGAATCTGTTAAAAGGCGGAGAACATCGTCAACGGGGCCTGTATAATAACCTGCAAGTATACCTATGAGAGTTCCTACAAGCATAACCACAAAGGTGCTTACTAAGGCTATGTAAATCTCGCTTCTGAATGACCATAAAAGCTGGGATAGCACATCCCTTCCCGCGTTGTCCGTGCCTAAAGGATATTTGGAGCTCGGAGGAAGTGGAGTTATCAGCTTGCCCGTGGCACTGAAAACAAGGACTTCTTTGCCCTTGTACGCCACCACATTTCTATTGGTATAATCTATCCTGTTGATAAGCACCCCCTGAGCAGGGAAATCGTAGCCCCATTGAACCTCACCAGTACTAAGCAGCACAAAGCCTATTTTTCCATCCTTAAATACCACGGTAAGTCCGTCCACCAGGGGATCCATGAAATATTTCTCCACGCCCCCAATCTTCCAGGAGTATCCACCGCCTATGAGGTTGATCTTCCCAAAGGAGTGACTGCTGGAATAGGCAAATAGGGACTGCCCATAGTATTCCAGACGAATAATTTTATCCCCAAGTTTGAATACCCTCTTCACCTCACCTTTACCGGGGGTTATCTCATCTACCTCCTCATTCTGGGCCACATAGATGTAATTTCCTTCATAGGTGCTCAAAAATATGGGGTTGGAAGTGAAATTTCCCTTTATCTCCCATTTGAGCGTGCCATCATAATATATCTTGAGAAGACTGTGGGGAAAAGAGAGATAAAAGGAGGTGAAATCGGTGTGCATCCCGATGGGTTCTCCTTCCAATTTAATGCTCCATTCCTTCTCTTCAAAGGGATAGAGGGAGTATACGGTAAGCGATGAATTACTATACACTGCGAATCCGGCAAAATAAGAGAATGGTTGCTCAATTAAAAAGAGCTTTTTCACATCCAAATTGTATTGATGAAGCATGATATTATGGGCATCGTAGAAATACACGGTATGCGATGAATGGAAAAGCACGGAAGTATAGGTAGAATAGTGAATCAGATAGATCTGGGAATAATTTCCCTGGGTAAGATTGGCAGAATAAATAACCTTGTGGGAAGAGAGATCAAAGGCCACAAATCTATAACTGGAGGTTATCTCATATAACACATTTCCTGCCGCGTTGGCCTGAAGGATATCTTCGTTGAGGGTAATATTATCCAGAATCTCCGGTGCGAATATGTCCTGTGGAGGAGCGCGATAGTAAAGAGGATTTGGAAGATTAAGATAGGGTACGGTTATTGCGATAATCACATAGAGTAGAATTATCAGCGCAGATATTTTCCCGACCCAGGAGAGCTTCAGTCTTTTCCTTTTGCTCTTGTTTCCTTTCATCTTCTCACCCTCGGGTCCAGTGCAAAGAGAAGCGTATCTGCGAGAATAGAGCCACCAATCATCACAAAGGCAAGATATACGAGAGCAAGCTGCACTTCAAAGGGATTGCCCTTGGTTGTGCCCACGAACAGAACATAGCCCATTCCCTTGACCTTAAATATCACTTCCACAAAGAGCTGCGCCGTCAATATCCATCCGAAATTCAGCACAGAATCCGTTATTATGGGTATAAGGGATGTCCTTCGCACCATTTTCCTTATCTTTCCTTTTTTGAGGCCCACCGCCCTGAAGGTGAATACATAAGGCGCACGATACTCCTTTACAGCCACATTTCTCGTGAGAAGATAGGGTTTCGCTATCGTGAGAAAAGAAAGAATAAAGGCAGGAAACATTAAGCGGATATATTCCAAGGTGGTTTTGAAGGGTGTTGTAAGGAAAATGTAAAAAGATGGGTTTATTGTTGAAAATTGAAGAAATAGAAGAGCTGCCACAAAGGTCGGTATAGAATAAAGCACAAGGAAAAGAATGGTGAGGGGCTCTATTTTCCTCTCCTTGCTCGAAAAGGTGCCCAGATATGTGGAGAGAAAATAGGATAGAAATGTAGAAAGGGCGAAGATGTATGTGGATTTGATCATCCCTTCTTTTAGATCCTCCAGGGAAAATTTCTGGTCCCAATTAAGAGAGGTCAGAAGCTTCCCGGTAAATATGCTCTCCCACCATCTATAGAACTGAACGTACCAGGGTTTATCCAGGCTATACAATTTCACAAGAAACAATCGCGAAGTCACGGGAGCAAGGCCGGCAACCCTGGCTTCAAGAGATGGCCCAAGAACCCACAGGAAGTAGAAGATTATGCTCAGAGTTATGAAGAGGGCAATGAGATTCCTGCCAAGACTGCTAACAATTAAATTCACCATTCTTTTTCGCACTTTTCTTCTCTTATAGGAGTAATAAACAAATATTGCAAAGATGAGAGCCAGGGAGGTGTACACCCCGATGCTCATCCAGTAGTATTTCATCTCCCGCAGCTCCAGTCGGAATCCATTGTGGAAGTATCCTGAAATGCTTGAATCCTTTAGCTTAACATTTTTAAGGTTCGATGAGAGATAGCTCCATCCTGGTAAAAGATGCATCTGCAGTTTTCCGCTCCAGTTTTTCTGCAGCTGTATCACATGATGGGATGTTCCATTGAAATAGAATTCCACAGTGAAGGACAGAGATATGGACAGGGGAGAATTGACCTGCAAAGGCGGTTGCTGCTCAGCCTTTATTTCCGTAGTGTTTAGAAGTATCCAGGAAGGTTTGTGATCCACCCTCAGGGATTTGAAGTATACATAGTTCATATAGCCCTCCAGAGAGCCAAAGAGCTCAGGAAAAGTTTCATTTAGATATTCTCGAATAAATTTAAGGGCTTCTTTTTTATCAAGCACTCCATCCCCATTCAAATCATAGCTTGCATTGACTGTGGTGTTGAAAAAGAGGTTCACGCGCATGTGATATCTATCCTTAAGGCTAAGAGTTATATCCTGGGAATCACCCTTGGCCAGGGGAACCGATAATAAAATTGAGAGAATTAGAAGTGCAACCACCTTTCTTCTCCACATTAGTGAGGTAATTAATGCCCGTCTATAAAATCTTTATTAGGAATCTTTTTATATTTGTATCATTTAAGGTTCTGTGGCGTTTTACGCCGTGAAATAGAAAAATAGGAAGTGTAGGAAATGGAAGAAATAACCAAAATAAAGGACCTGAACCCCTATGCCAAGAGGGTTAATGTTTTGGCAAAGGTGGTTCATAAGGGAGAGCCAAAGGAGATAAACACAAGATACGGAGAAGTAAAGCATGTTACCGAAGCAGTAGTAGGTGACGAGACAGGTATAATAACCATGTCTCTCTGGGAAGACCAGGCATCTCTAGTTGAAGAGGGCGAGACAATCTACGTGGACAATGGCTATATCTCCTTGGTGAGAGGACACATGCGCCTGAATGTGGGGAAGTATGGAAGCATAAAAAAGAGTGAGGAAGTTATTGAGGAGGTAAATGAAGACCTCGATATGAGTGCTGAAGAGCATGAAAGGCAATACAACAACAGAAGAAGAAGCAGTTTTGGAAGAAGAAGTTTCGGGAGAAGGTAACCTCCCAAAGCCTTTTTAACTCTCTTTTTATTTCTCATTTTATGATGAGGTGCATCGGTGTTATAGGTGGCTCCTCATGCACAGAGGACATCTGCGAACTCGCGTATAAGGTTGGATATCTCATAGGCAAAAGCAACTCAGTTCTCGTTACTGGTGGCTTGGGTGGCGTGATGCATCATGCGTGCAGGGGAGCTAAAGATGCCGGGGGGATCACATTGGGCATTCTTCCCTACGGAAAGGAAGATGCTAACCCCTATGTGGACATAGCAATCCCAACGTATTATGGATTGGCAAGAAATCATCTGGTTGTACGCGCTAGCGATGTCCTTATTGCCATAGATGGGTACGTTGGAACACTATCTGAGATTTCCTTCGCGCTAAATGAAGGAAAGACGGTGATATCCCTCTTCAGCTGGGAGCTGAATGAAAAGAGAATCACCAAAGGCAAATATATTCAGGTAGATTCCCCAGAAAAAGCCGTGGAACTTGCGCTTTAATCTCTGAGGTAAAAGTTTTTTAATGGGGCTTTCCTTTTCCCATTCATGCCTGTGATAAGATTACTCAGAGAGGAACTTCGGAAGCTTGGAATGAAGGAGAAAGAAATTCTCGATAATGTTGCCATGTTGGGTGCGGACCCAAAGGGTATGAACGACGAGGAAATCCTTATAGAGTTTTTCCCTGATCGTCCTGACCTTTACACCGTGGAAGGCGTGGTCCGGGCCATGAGAGGATTTCTCGGAAAAGAAGTAGGAGCGCCAAAGTACAAGGTTAATAGGGGCAATATTGAAATCCATGTGGATGCAGGCCTGAAAAATATAAGACCCTATATCGTGGGTGCTGTGGTCAAAGGTCTGAAAATTGATGATTCCTTCATAAGAAGCATGATGGATTTTCAGGAGAAGCTCCACATCACCGTGGGAAGAAAAAGAAAAAAAGTAGCCATAGGACTTCATGACCTAGATAAGGTTGAGCCCCCTTTTAGATACCTGGCGGCACCGAAAGACTTCAGATTTGAGCCTCTTGGCTTCCGGGAGGAAATGAGCCTTGAAGAAATCCTGAAAAAACACCCAAAGGGTGTAGAATATGCAGATATTCTCAAGAACTTCGATAAATACCCTCTAATCGTAGATTCCAAAGATCGTGTGCTTTCATTTCCGCCCATAATTAACGGGAATCTTACTCAAATAACCCCTGAAACCAGGAATATATTCATAGATATCACAGGCACAGATTTGAATACCCTCAAGTATGTTCTTAATATCTTAGTGGCATCCTTCGCCGACAGGGGTGGAAGAATAGAGGATGTCACCCTTATTTATCCTGAATTCTCTCTCAAAACCCCAGAAATGAAATACGAGGAAATGAGAGTTAAAAAATCCTACATTTTCAAGCTTCTTGGATTGGAGCTAAGGGATGATGAAATAAGAGATTCTCTGCTGAGAATGAGATACGACGTGGAAATTCATGATGATGAGGTAATAGCCATCGTGCCACCCTATCGCATGGATATACTCCATCCGGCAGATATCGTGGAAGATATAGCCAAAGGCTATGGGTATGGAAACTTTGTAACAGAGCTTCCACATAGGGAGAAAATACTGGAGGAATTGAATACGCAGGATGAGAGAATAAGAGAGATTATGATAGGTATGGGCTTCTTGGAGATTACCACCTTAACACTCTCTTCCTTCCAGCTTCAGTATGAGAGGATGAGATTGCCCATGAAGAAATTTGTGGAAATTGCAAATCCCATAAGCGAGGAGGGAACAACGCTACGCACCTGGCTAATCCCTTCCCTTATGGAAATTTTGCAGAAAAATAAGCATAGGGAATTGCCGCAGAAGCTCTTTGAAATAGGTTATATAAGGAAAAACACCATGGAAAAGCATCTCGGATGGGTTTATATAGATTCCTCGGCAAGCTTCACCTTGAGCAAATCCATCACCGAAGCCATATTGCGGGAGTTGGGCATAGAGAATTATGAGATAAGAGAAAAAGAGCATCCTTCATTCATTCCCGGAAGATGCGCTTCCATAATTGTGGAGGGAGAAGAAATAGGGTTCTTTGGAGAGATACATCCAGAAGTGCTAGAGAACTTCGAGCTGACATATCCAACAATTGCTATGGAAATAAAAATATAAAAAAGTTAAAAGAGGATTATTCCTCTTTTTCCTCCTCGGTGCTCTCTTCCTCTGTGGTTTCTTCCGTTATTTCCTCTTCTTCCTCAGTGGTCTCTTCTTCCTCTGGAAGCTCCTCTTCAACTTTAGGAGCTGCCTGTTTCTTACCGACTACGTACATCACTGGTGCCAGGATGAGGAAGATGATGAATAGTGCAAGGAACACATACTCCATTGTTGTGGCAGACTTCTTCTGATCCTCCATGGTCTTGTAATCGTTCTGCAGGCTCTGATAGTCGTTCTTGAGCTTGTTGTAGTCATTCTGCAATGAATCATACTGCTGCTGCAGGTTATTAAGCTTATTGGTAAGCTGAGGTATCTTGTTGAGCTCATTGATTATATCTGCAGTGTTATTGTATTTACCGCCTACCTGGAGGCTGAAGGAGAAGGTTGCACCGGTATCGGTGGTACCTATCACAGTGTACTGAGAAGGCAGCAGATTATCAGGCGCAGTGTAGGTGAATGTTACCTCACCATTGGAGTCCGTGGTCTTCGTATTGGAATCCAGACTTCCTGCCAGCACCGAGAGAGTTACCTTGTGACCCACAACAGGTCCGCCAGTTAGACCACCAACTAACTTGAGTGTTATGGTACCAGTGCCCTTATAGGGTATCGGATTGGGATTCACTGTGAGTTCATCTAAGACTATAACATTCTCCAGCGTGCTTACCTTGGTGAGATATGGCACACCAAACTCGTAGTTGAGACTCATTGCATGATCAGGAGAGCTCAGCAGTATGGAGAAGGTCACAATTCCATCTGCTATCTGCGGAGTTACCGAGAATGCAAAAGTAGCCTTACCATCATCGCCAGTGGTTACTGTAGTGGAGTTGGAATACTCACCTATAGACCATTCAACACTGACATCCACATTGGCAAGAGGACCGTTCTTATCTACTACATACACTGTAGCATTGGCACTGAGATCCTTATCGGAGAGGTACGGCTTATCGACAGTGAAGCTATTAAGGCTCATTATGGGCGCTCTGGCTAGTATGAAGCCCTCCTTCACGCCGAATAGGTATGGATACGGGAATCCAGCGCCCAGCCATATGCCTCCGCCGATGCCAGGATCAACCCATGCATCCACATACACTGGCTGGTCTGCCATCAGAGGATTGGTGGTAGCTACAACAGTAGCAACTCCATCGCTGTTGGTGGTGAATGCATAGTAATCTCCTGCCCACCAGAAGTATGTCTCGTTGTCATCCTTAGGCCATGCAGCTCCTGCACCATAATCGGTGAAGAACAGTCCGAAGTAACCGCTTACACCTGCAGCGGGTGTACCATCTGTGTTGTAGACCTTCACAGTGACTTGTACCTGCTTGCCTCCATTGGCCACGAACATTGGATTGATACTTATATCCATTCCATAGTTGGCTGCCCATGGACCTATCCATGGATCAAAACCGGTTTCGTTACCCACATAGATCTCAACGCTATCGAAGGCAGAGTAGGTATCCTTGGTATAAGCTCTCACTATGTAAGGCCTGTTAATATTATTCACAGCGGTCATGGTGAATGTTACCTCACCATTGGAATCTGTAGCCTTGTGATCCGCATCAAACTTCACATTAGTTGTATCTATATTTGCAGCCTCGCCATACCAGTTGGGATCGCTGGCATTGGAATATATTGCCTCGATATACACATCATGATTCGCCACAGGATTGCCATGATTATCCAGAACCTTCACCGTTATATCTGTACTCTCACCAGCCGTGAGACCATAGGCACCCACGGAAGTGATTACCACCTTATACCAAGAGCTTCCTGTGGTCTCTATAGGTACCATAAGTGTGGCAGTCTGCAGATTTCCTAGGATGGTGTCATTGATGCTTACCCTGGCCTTCACTATATCCACCATATTCATATTTGTCACGGTTTCAGGCGCAGTGTAATCGAATGTTGCTATACCGTCAGCATTAGTTGTTGCATAAGGTGTTATAGTACCGGCAGTTTCCTCAGTAAGAATCGTAACATTAACACCCTCCAGAGGCTCACCTTCAATGTTGGTGACCTTCGCAGTTATCGTAGCGCTCTCACCTGGGCTAAGCACCTCCTTGTCCATGCTCAGGCTTACCTGCACCACGTTCTTAGGCAGATACACCGTTACATACTTGCCTCCAGTATAGTTGTAATACTGATTTCCTATCTTGGCATACATTGCATAGCCCACATACACAGGCTCGTGGTAAATCTGGAACTTCAGCGGTATTGAGAATCCAAATGTACCCGCATTATTCGTCGTGCCATTAAACACATATCCGGTGCTTGCATGTATCTGGACCTTTACATTAGGTATAGGCACACCGTTGGCATCGGTAACGGATGCATAGCCATTTATGGATTCACCTGCATAGGCTACATCTGGAAGATACACACGCAGCACCGCGCCGTTGTATATGCTGGATATGGGCTGTGGACCAGGACCTGGTGGGGTTGGCGGAGTTGGAGGCTGCGATGGATGATGTAAAGCACCCAGGGAGAATGCGTTATAAATTGTACCGAATGCAGGCACCCATCCCTGCCATACATCCTTCCTGTAGCACATTATGTTCTTTCTGTAATAGAGCACATCGTATGGCAGGTCATGCACTAGGATACCTTCTATATCCTTGATTATCTTTATTCTCTTCTGAGTATCCATCTCGTGCTCCATCTCATCAAGCAATTTATCTACCTTAGGATTACTGTAACCAGGAGCATTGTTACCTACAGGTGCGGCATACTTGCTATAGAAGAAGTCCTTCAGGTAGGTCTCAGGGAAGGAACCCACTAGCCATCCAAGAATGTACATATCGAAGCTTACCTGCACGAATGCCTTAGAAACGATGGTATCAAAGTCTGTAGGACTGCTCTGGATGTTGAGACCTATCTTATGAAGATTGCTCTGAATCATTATACCCGCTTCTGCTCTCACAGGATCATAATCCTTAGGTGGTGTAAGTATAGTCTCCTTTATAGGAGAGCCATCCGGAGCTTCTCTCCAGCCATCTCCGTTAACATCCTTATATCCCGCCTGATCCAGCACCTGCTTGGCTGCCTGCAGATCGAAATCAGGTGGAATTGCGGATGTATTTATATAAGCACCGGATGTAATGGATATAGGCACGGTACCCTTAGTACCATATCCCTGCAGAAGTGTAGTTACGATATAATCCTTATCTATGGCATGGGCCACAGCTGTCCTGAATGCAAGATCGTTCATAGGCGCCTTCCTCATATTGAAGGCAAGATAGAAGAAGCCCTGATCATCCACTATGGCAGAGCCTATATTGGGATCCGTCTTCATCTGATTGTAATAACCCGCCGGTATGCTCCAGTCAATGAATTGTACCTCACCCTTTCTCAAAGCGAGAACTGCAGTATCCAGAGTATTGTAAATCTTGAACTCTATTCTCTTAACATTCTGTGGGAACATAGACCATTCCTTGCCCTGCCACTTTACCTTGAAATTCTTGCCCCAGTAGTTATCGTATCTCTCCACTACAATGTAAGCACCGGGTTTCCATTCCTTGAACATAAACGGACCGGTGCCTATGGTGGCAGCAGCCTCACTTGGATCCTTACCAAAGGATGTATCTATGGTCACATCATCGCTATCGCCGGTTCCAGCGGACTTGAGATGGTCCTTCCAGATGTGCAGTGGTATTATAGGCTCATTGAGTATTATGTGATAGAACAGCGGATAGGGCTGATACAGGTGGAAGGCAACGGTGTACTCATCTATCTTCTCCACACCCACATGAGAACTCCCAACGCCATCGTAGAGCGTCCAGCGAGCATCCGGCCATACCAGGGACTGAAGGTTGGTTCCATAAAGTGGATTGTAACACAGGACATCGTAGGTGAAAACCACATCATCAGCGGTCATTTCCACGCCATCTTGGAAGGTTATTCCCTTCCTGATATGCACGGTCACATTCAGACCATCAGGAGTATCAACGGTATAGCTCTCCGCCATATTGAGATAAAGCTGCAAGTCAGGGGTATATCCCATAAGGGTATCCCAGCCCCATCCTATGGCATCACTCTTCCAGACGGTGTTTGTTCCAAGGTCAAATATGTCTAGGTTGGGAATATCCTGCTGGAAAGCAATGATCAATGTATCGCCGCCGTTGCTTGCCTTCAATGGCTGCGCTGCGGCTGCATTGCCGGAGAGTACTGAGAACCCTGCTAGTACCATCACTGAAAGCACTATTGTCACTAACAGCATTTTTTTCATACTTCTTTCACTCATAATCATATCCTCCCTTTATTTTTTACACTCCACCTATTGGATTATAGGGGAGTGTATCGGTCGAAGTCCCTATGGAAATTTTACTATATAAATTTTTTGAAAAATCCAGATTTAATTTTTTTGCAGCGTAATAACCAAAAATTTAAAGAATTGTGCGATTATTCGGCACCGTGAGAATCCTTCATGTGTCAGATTTGGCATTCCCCCATATAGGCGGTGTAGAGTATGTGGTATTCCGATACTCCAGTATGCTCCGGGAGGAGGGGCATGAGAACTATGTTCTTACAACCCTACTTCCAGGAACAAGTAGGAAGGAGATGATAAAAGGGGTGAAATACATTCGCTTATCTAAGGCGAAATTGGCTTTGGGAGCACCTTTTGTAGTTAAAAAATTACAGCCAGATCTGGTACATACTCATTCCTATCTTGCATCTCTCTCACTTTCCTACGCTTGGAGGGTGAGCAGAAAGAGACCAATTATAAGACATATACATGATGTATATATTGGGAAATATGAAGAGTATTCGGGATGGGAAGGCTCTAAAATCTATGAGAGATTCGAGAGATTTGCCATAAAATTGGAGTACACTGCGTACATAACACCAAGCAATTATACCAAGCAGCGATTGGAAGAGATTGGATTGAGAGGAGAGGATATTCATGTGGTGCATCCTGGCGTGGAACTTGAAAAGTTTGAAAGAGGAAACCAGGAATATCTCCACAAAAAATACGGAATTCCGGAAGAAAAGAAAATAATAGGCTTTGTGGGCAGGCTGAGCACGGGTAAAGGACCACAGGATCTCATAGAAGCAGCCAAAGACCTGGATGCATATGTAGTTCTTGTGGGTCCTAATCCCAATCCCAAAACATCTGGAATTTTGGGAATAGAGGAAAGACTCAAAAAAATGGTGAAGAGATATGGACTGGATAAAAGGGTTATATTTGCAGGAAAAATAAGAGATGAGGAAATACCCCATTATTACGCATCATTCGATGTTTTCTGCCTTCCCAGCATCTCTGAGGGTTTTGGAATGAGCATCGCAGAGGCCTTAGCTGCGGGTGTACCTGTGGTTTCCTACAGAACCTCTGCCATTCCAGAAATTGTAAAGGAAGGGTATAATGGACTTCTTGCAGAACCGAGAAATGTAGAGGAACTTAGAAATAAGTTAGAGGCAATGCTCAGCGATGAGAAGCTTTATGAGAGGATAAAGAGGAATACAAGGAAATCGGTGCAGAATTTCAGCTGGGAAAATTCATTCCGACGACTTCTGGAAGTGTATTCTCGCTACCTCTGATTTTTATACTCCAAAGCTGATTTAACTAATGCTATGTGAAGCGGTGATGGCCTCAGTGGCCTGGACTTGAACTCTGGATGAAACTGAGAGCCCATAAAGAAGGGGTGCCCCTTCAGTTCGAAGATTTCCATTCTTGTGCCACTTTCATCCCTTCCGCTGAAATGCAGTCCTTGGGATTCGAATTCCTCTATGTAATCGGGATTCACCTCATATCTATGTCTGTGCCTTTCATAGATAACTTCCTGCTTGTATATTTCATAGGCTTGGCTGCCCCGTTCTATTATTATTTTATGCGCCCCTAGCCTCATAGTACCACCTAATCTGTCAACATTTCTCTGCTCGGGGAGTAGGTCTATAACAGGATGTGCCGTCCTAGCAAGCTCGGTACTGTGGGCATCCTCATAACCCAAAACATTGCGGGCAAACTCGATTACCGCCATCTGAAAACCAAAACAAACACCTAAGAAGGGTATATTATTCTCTCGCGCATATTGGGCTGCTTTTATCTTACCCTCGGTGCCCCTTATCCCGAAGCCTCCTGGGATAAGAATACCATGGACACCTTCAAGAGGTGCAACACCCTTCTCCTCTATTTCCTCGCTCTCAATCCACCTGAGGTTTACCTTGACCTGGAGATGCGAGGATACATGGGTGAAAGCTTCTCTATGACTGATGTAGGAATCCTTAAGATGAACATACTTGCCCACTATGGCTATGGTCACCTCATCCCTGGGATTGTAGAGACGATGCAGATATCTCTTCCACTCTTTCCAATCCGGTTTTTCTCCCCAGATCTGCATTTTCCCCATTATATATTCACCCACCCCCTGCTCCTCGAAAATTAAGGGAACCTCATATATCGATTTGGCGTTGGGTGCGCTTACCACCGCTTCGTAGGGCACATCGCAGAATAGAGATATCTTCCTTCGGGTATCTTCTCTAAGGGGCTCTTTACTGCGCCCTACAATCATATCAGGTTGTATCCCCAGAGAACGAAGTTCCTTCACACTGTGCTGCGTGGGTTTCGTTTTCTGCTCACCCACCACATCAAGTGCAGGCACCAAGGTAGTATGGACGAAAAACACGTTTTTCTCCCCCTCTTCCATCCTCAGCTGTCGCATGGCTTCTAAGAAAGGCATACTCTCTATATCCCCCACAGTGCCGCCAACTTCAATCATCACCACATCCGCCATGGTCTCTATGGCGATTTTCTTTATCCTTCTCTTTATCTCCTCTGTTATGTGGGGTATAATTTGCACAGTCTTGCCAAGATACTCGCCCTTTCGCTCTCTCTCTATTACCGTAAGATATACCTTTCCTGTGGTTATGTTGTGCTCAGAGGAAAGATTTACATCCAAAAACCTTTCGTAATTTCCCAGATCAAGGTCGACTTCTCCTCCATCCTCAAGCACAAAAACCTCGCCATGCTGATATGGATTCATGGTACCCGCATCATAATTGAGATAGGGATCAATTTTAATTGCTGTGACCTTCAACCCACGAGCCTGCAAAAGTTTGCCCAGAGAACTTGTAGTTATGCCCTTTCCAAGCCCTGATATAACGCCGCCCGTAACAACAATATACTTCATGTAACTCCCCAATGACTTCGGAGTATGTTAAAGTTACGCTTCTCCCTCAATAGTATCCAAAACCGTGGAAGTAAATATTTATACCTTTAATTTCATACTCATCCTATGGAACTACAGATTTACGAGATAAAAAAGATGGACCTGCGCAATGGCATTGTGATAGATGGCTTTCCATCCGTTGGACTGGTTAGCTCCATCGTGGCAAATTACATAATTGAGAGCCTCAAGCTGGAACAGATAGCCATCGTGGATAGCCTTTATTTCCCCGCTCTGGCTCTTATTAGGAATGGTGTGCCCCATAGTCCCGTTAGAATCTATGGAGGAAAAATTAAAGAGGATCTTAAAATAGCCGTATTTGTATCTGAATTCCAGATTCCCGCATCGCTTCTCAAGCCTCTCGCTTCTCTCATGCTCGACTGGGCTGAGGAACAGAAGATAGGTATTGTGGTGACCCCAGAAGGCCTCATTCAAGAGGAAAAGAAGGATAAGGTGGACGTTTACGGAATCGCGAGCACAGAATATGCAAAGAAGAAGATTCCCACAGGCGTCTTAGAATTCTCAGAGGGAGTAATAACAGGAGTAACTGGCGTGCTTCTTACCGAGGGAAGAAAGAGGGGCACCGATGTAATTGCACTTCTTGCCGAGGCTCATCCCGATTATCCAGATGCCAGAGCTGCTGCCAGAATTGTGGAAATCCTCAACGAAATGATGGGTGGTGTAAAAATAGATCCAAAGCCGCTTTATGAGGAGGCAGAGAAAATAGAGAAAAATATAGCTCAGATTAGAGAGCAGGCAGCCAGAGTCAAAAAGGTTCCCAAGGATTACATTTACGCGTGAACTTCTATGCGATTTCCCACTATTTTAACTTTTCCTCCAAATTTCTCTATCACCCAGGCATTGGTTCTCGTATGTTCCGTTATCTCTCCCGCATAGTACACCGTTTTACTTCTGGCAAGGAATCCGAAGGGTAGCAGATGATCCGCCATATTTACATCCACCGTAGCTCTACTTCTTATCTCCCTCTCCATTTTATCCACCGCAATCTTTGCGACTTTTTCCGCCGGCAATCCTTTTCTGCAGAGACTATCGCTGCCCAATAGGGTGTAGGTGAATTCATTCACAAGAAGAAGGCTGCAGCCCCTGCTTATCCCAGTGTTGCGAGCATCTTCCACCACCACGTATCCCGGGATATTCTTTTTCATTCTCTCCACAATGTGATGGGGCAGGTTCCTCAGGGAGATAAATGCCCGCCTTACACGAAGCTCTCCCCTTTCTTCCAGCCCTATACCCTTTAAGGACGCAGGTGTAACTCTGAGTTTGACCTTACCCCCACCCTCTGGGTAATATCCCCTTTCCAAAACTTCCATGGTGAGATCAGCGCCCATCTTTCTGAGAAGGGGAAAGAGGACATAGCGGTAGTAATCCACAGGTGGCGACCAGGGGACATCGGTGCCCCCTCTTATATCCAATACCACCTCCCTATCCGCAAATAGTGCAGGAAGCAGCGAGGTTTGAAGTAGTAGCGTTATACTGCCTGCCGTGCCTATATCTATCTTGTATTCTCCACCCTTTATCTCCCCCGGCGAAAAAAGCAGGCGCGTAGAGCCAATTTTAAGACCTTCCACATGGGCGCGGGTCATCATGGCCACAAGTTTTATTCCCCAGAGATGCTGATTTCTCAATCCCGGATTTCGGCGTTTTGCCCTAATATTTTTTATCTCTATGCTCTCTCCCAGCACCGCCGCCAGAGCTATGGATGTTCTCAAAATCTGTCCTCCACCTTCTCCATAGGAGCCATCTATGCTCAGCAACTACCTCACCTCCTAAGTCGATATTTCTTTCCTTGGGAAATTATGTTTTTACCCTCCCATCTGGCGTCCCCATATTTCTTTCTGAAGAACTCCTCGATCCAGGCATTCTGGATAATTTCATCCCCTTCTTCTCTTATCCTTTCCAGAAGGGCTTTCAGTTCTCCTGTATCTGCCAGGGATTCCAGAAGCTCGTAATTTAACGTGCTTCTTATTTTTACCTGTCGAGGAGTATAAAACCGAAGGAAATAGCCTATGACTGCACCGCTAACCGCACCGATTACATGAGCGCCATGAGCCACATTATCGTTTATCCAGAGAAAGGTCGCGGCAAATTCCACAGCCATCATGGCAAGTACAGCATATTTTACCTTAACTCTTGGCATAAGCACGGGGCCCAGAAACATGGTTATCTCCTCTTCGGGATAGAGGAGAAGATATGCGCCCATTATTCCAAAAATGGCCCCGGAGGCTCCTATGAGATAGGAATCTATACCCAGCATATGCAGGAAAATTGCATAGCCTATATTTGCAAGAACACCTGTAGAGAGAAATATCAGAGTGAACCTAAAGCTTCCAATTTTTCTCTCGAAGGGCATGCCTGCAAGGAAAAATATTAGGAGATTGAAGAATATGTGTCCGGGATTCAGACTGTGAAGGTAAATGGCTGTGAAGATACCCATATCTGCCACAGAAGATTTGCAGGAGAAAATTTGGTAAAATTTAGATATTCCTGTAAAGCCTTCTGTGTAAAGGATGAAAAACTCCAAGAAGTAGATAAGTGCAAAGGATATGGAAAGGTATAGAACTGCATTCTTTCTCAGTGAAAGAAGCGTGAAGACGATTATTATTCCCAGAGTTACGGCCTCGTAAATCACGGTCCCTTATTCCCTTGCCTCTTATTATTCTTTTTCTTCTACATCTCCAATCTCGCTGGATAGTACTTGCTTAAGCAGGAGTATGTATTTCCTTGTTTCCTCCGCACCCTTATCGGTTATCCACACCGCCGTTCTCGGCCTATCCATAAAAATTTTTCTTATCTTCACATAGCCTTCCCTCTCAAGAGTTTTAAGATGGGAATCAAGATTGCCTGGAGTTACCTCAAGCACATACTGGAGGTCCCTGAATAGTACTTTTCTACGTGGTAGAAGGTAGAGCATTATTCCGAAGCGTACAGGATTGCCCAGGACTGTGCTCTTTGCAATTTTATCAAGCATACCCTTCACCGTGGAAGGGAGAACGAGGAGAGGAGATATAGCATGGCGGATATCGCATAGCCCACATTGGCAAAGAGAACCGCTATAGCCCAGGTAAAGTCGAAGGATACACCTGTGACAAGGGGTATAGCCAGCAGGGAAGTGATCACCGGCGGTGTAGAGCGGTAATCCTTGAAGGATAGCGCCAAGCCAAGGTTACCCCCGATTATGAAAAGCAGAAATCCCAGAGCCAGAGACCAGTCTTCATGGATAACCATGGGAATAAGGAACCATAAGACCAATCCAACTACCCAGCCCCAGAACTCCCTCACCTTTATCCTGGCACTCTCAAGCCTCAGCTGCTTTATCTTTTTCCATACCACCGCGTTGAGATAAATTATGAATGCCATACCGAGACTCCAGAAAATGCCCATTATAATTCCATAATTCACTTTTATCTCATATGCATAAATAAGCACATACAGGAGCATATATACCCCAAGAACTATGGTCCATCCAAGATAATTTATGGCTCCGTATACATCTCCCATAATTATGAGCTTTCTCTCTACCCTCTCAAGCACGTCCTTCATTTCCATGGCCTCTCACCATCATACCATATGCATTCAAGAATATAAATGGTGCAATTACTCTGCGCTTCAGAAAAAAGGGAAAAGAGAAGCATCTAATCTTCAGCAGCGGAAAATTTGACCTCTCCCTGCAAGTAGGTGAGCCCCATGAAAAGGGCGTAGAATCCCATGTCTACCACCTGAAACGCCGGCCAGAACGCGAAGATAAATAGAGGAATCCCTATGGTAAGGGCTAGCTTCTTCTGGAAAGATCGTCCCGTGGTGCTGAATCCTTTCCTCATCTCATAGGGGAGAACTAATACAGCGAATAGGGCAAGAAGAATTCCAAACATCTCCGTTGGTAGCTTGATATATTCCATATACCCGAGAGCTATGAGAACTCCCCAAAGCACCGAGAGAAGGGTAATAAAAATGGATAGTTTCGTTTTGAGCCTCAAGGCAAGGATAAGGTATGCAAGAGATAGCCCTAGAACTATGTAGATTTCCGTGAAATAGTAAACTCGTATCTCCTGGGATTTGGGTGTGGAATATCTACCCCATACCTCGACCGCTTGCATATAATGCAGATGCGAGAGATAAAGAGTGGCAATAATCAAGAGAATGAGAATTCCGAAGGCTACCTTCTCCCAGGCTACCTTCCTTTTCTTTCCCTTCCTTTTTCTTGAGATAATCGGCAGGACAGTGGCCACAATAGCTATGAGGGAAAAGGCGATGAAGATAGGTAAAGTTTCCTCCAAATATGGATCTATGCTTCTTGGTTTGCCCTCAAAGTTCCATACTTCCGTGCCACGGGTAAGATGCGTAGCTAAAAACACATCCAGGTATCCTGATGATACGATGGATGCGATATTTTTATCAAGATTTCTGAGTTCCTCATTACTCACCCGGTACCTTTTCTCCCATTTGAACTCTCCCAGAGAGGTTGAATGTATATCCACCCCCTTGGGAGTAATCACATAGAGCACGATACTGCTATATCCATAATTCCCCGGATTAAGAAAGGTTATCTCTACGGGATAGTATATCGTAGGGCTTTTGAAAATGAATGCCACGGGCTCTATTTTTGGACTGGAGTAATACACATCCTTGGGGAGGGATATATAATCGAATGCAAAGTAATTATAGCCATTCTCTATATATTTGCTCAAAATCTGTGCCCCGTAGGGATCTGGAGACCAATTATACTCTATGTTCATAGTTTTCAGAACCTCCCTAACCTTCTCTGTCATATTCCCGGTAGATAATATCTTAAAAAGGCCAACAGTATGGGGTCCCACGCCTATGCTGCCATAGTAGATAAAATCGCTCCATTCTTCCTCACCACCGCCAGCGTATGCTTTCCCTGCACCACCCCACACATACATTTCCTGCTCTCTATCCTTTTCCCTTATCAAATCTATGAGCTTGTGGAAAACAGCCTCATTACCGGAGATTACCTTGGGAAGTGCGGGCAAAGGAATCACTCGCAGTGCCTTAATTTCATTCACATCCTCTGAATATTCCGCATGAATGCCCACTTCGAGCATAAGATATTCCTTTCCATTGTTCCAAGCTATTACCGCACTCTGAGCATACTCGTATACATTGTAGGGAGAAATTATTCCTCCATCTCCTATTATTGTCACCTTTATCCCCATTTTTGCAAGTCTCTTCTTGATTTTTTTGAAACATCTTGCAAAACGCTGGTGAGTCACCTATGTTACTTGTGGTAATCTCTATTTCCACTATTCTCTCACCATCTGTTATTATATGCAACTTTACCCATTTCTTTCTTCTCCTCAATTTGTGCCTGTACTCTACATACTCTGTTCATCTCTTTTAGCTCTTCTTCCATCTTAGTTAGAAATTCAAAATTTAACAGTATCTCTCCTCGCTTTACCAATTTCTCATTATACTTGCTCTACCCAAACATATTCACATTATACACATCTCGTATTTCATGTTTCTCCCTCCTTTATGTGACAGAGCATTTCTAATCAAAATATTTATATACCTTCTTGTTATCTATATAACAATGAAGCCTATCAGGATAGTAAGTATGATTATAGTAATTAGTCTAGGAGTGCTTATGCTTAGTGCACTCAGTAATGCAGATGATATAAACCTTTCCGGCACATTTACAACATTAGCAGGGGAGATAAACAAAAAGGCATTACACAAAGCCATACGATATTCTAAAATAGAACTCAAAGAGGACTTCCAAGCAAAATCTCTGAGGGTAATGGATAAGATACCTCTATACTCACCACAGGGGAAACTCATCTATTACTATGTCCTCTTTCAGGATAAATCCCAAAGGATATACTTCTCCATGGTTTCAGTGTCTTACAAATATGCTCCAGTGATATGTGAAGGTAGCGGATACGGATACATCTCTCAGGTCATAGAGAGAGCAAGAGGTTATAAATATAGCGTTTAAATTGGGAATATTAAGAGTTCCCCTAAGGGATCGTGCCATGCATTATGCCTACTTCGGTCAATTGAACTTTGGTTACTTACTATATAATAATTAATTATTCGTACATCATAGGATTCAATAAATTTTTAAATATAAAAGAAGTGTATGAGGCCAGTATGGAAAAAGAGAGAAACCAAGTACAGTATCTCTGGGAGTTAGTTAACGAAACACTTGAACAACCTTCTTATTATAGCTCCTGGTGGACCACAGGAATACTTAATGATTCACAGGTTCCGTATATTGAGTGGTATAAAGGTTGTGTCCCCACATCCATTGCTATGATTGTTGGATATCTTCAC
Source organism: DHVE2 group archaeon (assembly GCA_026993785.1). Taxonomy (GTDB): domain Archaea; phylum Thermoplasmatota; class Thermoplasmata; order Thermoplasmatales; family Aciduliprofundaceae; genus S014-41. Next base: position 213,071 of record JALWRZ010000003.1, on the reverse strand, counting down.
AATTATGGCTTTGATAAATTTCCATTCATAGATCACATAGTTTATTCCGACGGTTATGATGGATGGATCGATGACCCTCATGCATCAGATGTAATAAATTTCTTAGTCGATTACTGGCATCTCAACAGAGATAATGAGTATGCAGTTCAATTCTGGAAAATTGAAGATGGTGTATGGGCATTGATTCGTCACTACGGATACATTCCTAGTCACAATTCAGTTTATGGAGATATAGAGACAATATACCGTGGTGGCTGGAATCCCTTGGAATGGAATGATTATAGTGCCATAGTTAATGGCGTGAAAAATTGGAATATGCCATCCTTTGTAGGGTTAATACATTCAAATAAATATGGGAATCATGGAGTTGTTGCGGTGGGATACAAATACCATGCTGATAACCTGGGATGGCATGATAAGAGGCTATGGATTCATGATACATTGTATAAAGATAGTCCTATAGGAGATGTCTATGAATACCATGTGGACGGGGATTTTCCCTTATGGATTCCGGGTGCCCATTATGATGTTCTTAATTTTTATCCTGTGGGAAGGTGATGAGAAATGAACTGGAAAATAGTGGGTATAGCGATTTCAATAATTATTGTGCTATTCATCATTGTATATGGATTTGCCACGCAATCTGCACAGACCCCACCGCCTTATGTATTTTCTTGGAAATTAAGCATAGTGGGGGAGAACGATACCACAATAATTCTTGAGATAGAAAACATAACAATAAAGGCGCTGAATACAGAGAGCAGTGAATTTTGCGTGGACATAACAAACGAGTCCCCGATTCCGCTTTACTCGGTGATTGACGTTTCCAGCGGAGAGCCCGTTAGATATCCATTCAATTCCTCTTATGTTATCTACGAGGATAGAGATTACGATGGTTTTGTATCCATCGGAGATAGAGTGATAATCAATAAAACTACCGTTAAGATGGGGAATTATCTCAACTACAGTCTTATCATAATAACTGGAAATCCATGGAAAAAGTTGAGTTTCAGATTCGGTATATTTGGTGTTGATGTGGCCATCGCTAAGGTTCCACCTCCATATGTAAAGGTAACACCTGCAGTACTCAATGAAATTTATGACTATGAGGATCATGTATGGAAAGAACACAAATATTGGCTCGAAGAGATCCGGTTGCGAGGCGGATGATAAAAAATGAAGTGGAAAAAGTTGGGGGCAATAGCAATCATTATAATATTAACTGGCATTGTTTTATTCTCATTATTCGGAAATCAGAAAATGGAAACGCCGCCAGCATATCTTTTCGGCTGGAAATTGAAAATAATTCAAGATGACGAAAATGTAATAGTGTTGGAAATAGAAAATATAAGCGGTAGGGCGTTTAGGAATGGTGATATGGTTACCATGAAAAATTTAACCATACCATTGTACTCACTAATAGAACCACATACCGATTTTCCTTTTAATGGCTCTGGCATAGTATATGAAGATAGAGATAATAACGCAGCCCTATCCATAGGAGATAGACTCATAATCCGCAAGGTGTGTTATAATTATACCGATTACTTGAATTTCTCATTATCTATAATTACAGGATATCCATGGAAGGAATGCAAATCCGGCCCATTTACCTTTGGGGTCTCGCATGCGGTAGCAAAGATACCTCCGCCTTATGTTAGGGTAACGCCGGAAATTCTCAATGAACTGAAAGATCGTAAAGATATCATTGAAGGAAAAAATGGAGATTACTATGTCTGGCCCATAGTGTCTTGGCATTATCATGCCTCTTAGCCGCCTTCTGAGTGATAAAAAATGAACTGGAAAAATAGTAGGCATAGGGATTTCGATAAATCATTGTGTTATCAATCATTGTTTATGAGGATCACTGCTGGCAGGTTGGAGGTGATATTCCATACTACATCTGGGGTATACAACCAAAATATGAATCTTGAAAATATCCATAGGGATCTAGCGGCTATTGGAGGCGAGCCAAAATTTGGGTGCTCAGCCATGGAACTTTAGAATATTCGAAATCTGCATCTCTGCGATGTAGCCTTATGCCCTAGGCGTATCTCAATAATCGCTGTTCGTATCTCTTTAACTCCTTAGACGGAAGATCCCCTTCCGGAAGGTGGAGAAGGCTACTACTCCGAGCCATATCCTACATCGGTGTGGGTAAGTTCTCTCAATGAAGCAGGAAGCTCTTTGCGTTCAGCATCTCTGGATAAAGGAGAATGCGCCATTTTGCGTTGCCTTAAAAGTTATTTCATAAGCATGAATTCCTGCCATACTGCTCCAGTAACTCTTTCTCTTTGCTATACCTGTAAGCACCCCCTTTCCTCATATCTTTTTTACTCTAGGACTTAAAGTCAAATTTCTTGAACTTCTCCTTTGAAAAGTAAAAGGTTCCAAAAACCTTAATATTCCTCTCTCGCATAGGCTTCCGTGAAGAGAAAAACTTTAGCAACGATTCTTCTCTCCCTTCTTTCGCCATTTTTCGCAGAGGTTCTTAGCGGTTCTACTCCACCGCTGGAGTTCATAAATCCTTTATCTTTCATATTTCTCTGGGCTTTCTATGGTGCGGGGGTTCTACTTGCACGGGAAGCCTGGGTGAGGTGGGGTCGCAATTATCTGCGTCTTATGATGCTTGGCTTCGTATACGGAATATTCGAGGAAGGTATCGTAATAAAATCTTGGTTCAACCCCGCCTGGCCCGATTTGGATGCTTTTGCCCACTACGGTCGAGTTTGGGGAATTAATGGAGCCTGGGCCATATGGCTCACCATATTTCATTCGCTGATGAGCATAACCGCACCCATTATGGTTTTAGATGCGATATTTCCAGATTTAAAGGATAAGCCTTTGCTTGGAAGACGCGGAATCTCTCTGCTCTTCGTGTCCATAAGCACAGCTTCTATCTTTTTGTATTTCTTCCTGGTGCCTTATAATCCACCCCCAGTCCAGTATTTCCTGGCGATAATTTCACTCCTAATCTTTCTTTTCTTAGCAAGAAAGATTAAAATAAAAAGCTTCTTTAAAAAAAGTCTCGCCCACAAACACCCTGCAGTTTACGGTGCGGGAATAGGTGCATCCCTCTTTCTGATTTTCACCGCTTTTCCACATTCTTCCATCCATCCTTTGGTTCCTGCGATACTCGGAATTTTATTGGTTTTGCATTTTTATTCTCATCCCGCATATCTCACAGAGAGAGGAAAATATGATCTAATTTTAGGCTTTCTCTTTTTCTGGTTCGTACCCTATGATATCGTGCTGGAGATAAATGGGATACGGGGAGAAGCTATTTTAGGCCCACTTACATTTACACTTCTTCTGCTGCAGAGAAAGAAACTTGGCTACCAAGCAAGGTGACAAAACCTTTAAATAGGATGACCGCTACGCATTTACGCACAGAAAAATTTATATGGGTGATAGGATGGCAAAAAGACCTAGAGAAGAAGTTATAATGAGATGCCCAGAGTGCGGCTCCACACATCTAATATGGGATTATGAGAGGGGGGAACTGGTTTGTGGTGATTGCGGGTATGTGATTGAAGATTCCTTCATTGATCAGGGTCCTGAATGGCGTGCTTTTGATGCGGAACAGGATGAAAAGAGAGCAAGGACAGGTGCGCCGCTCACATTTCTCTCCCATGACAAGGGTCTCGCCACGGAGATTTCTTGGAGCAATAAGGATTCCTACGGTAAGAGGATTCCACACAAAAATCGTGCTCAAATTTATCGTGTGAGAAAATGGCACCAGAGAATCCGTGTAAGTAATGCCGCCGAAAGAAATCTATCCGTTGCATTGCAGGAGCTAAATAATGTATCAAGCAAGATGGGTTTGCCCAAGGATGTGAGAGAGACCGCCGCCATTATTTATAGGAAGGCTGTTGAGAAAAATCTCATTCGAGGGAGGAGTATTGAAAGCATAGTGGCTGCGAGTATCTATGCTGCCTGCCGAAAGATCGGTATGCCAAGAACCCTGGACGAGGTTGCCAAGGCCAGCGAGCTCAACAAGAAGAAGATTGGAAGAGCCTATCGACATCTGACGAAGGAACTTAATCTTAATCTCAAGCCTACTACCGCAAATTCCTATATAACGCAGTTCTGCAGCAAGCTCAGGCTGGATAAGAACGTGGTTATGAAGGCCGAGGAAATAGTTCAGAAGGCCAAAGAGCTTGGCATCACTTCAGGCAAGGGTCCCACAGGGGTTGCGGCGGCCGCCATATATATTGCTGCGAATCTTCTAAATGAGCCAAGAACTCAGAAAGAAATCGCAGAGGTTGCTGGCGTTACGGAGGTAACCATAAGAAATCGTTACAAGGAGATTTCCACAGCGCTCAATGTGGAGATTCCCAAGTGATTGTTATGAAGGTTTATGTTGTGGATAACGGTGGGCAGTGGACCCACAGAGAGTGGAGAGTCCTAAAATACCTTGATGTGGATGCCGTGATCGTCCCCAACGATACACCCATAGAAAAATTGAGTGATGCGGACGCTCTAGTTTTATCAGGAGGAGCACCGAGCATATCCTACGAAAAACACAAGCTCGGAGAGCAGCCTCGCTACCTTGATGAACTGAATATTCCCATTCTCGGTATTTGTGTTGGAGCACAACTAATTGCGGAACATTTCGGCGGAAAATGCGGCCCTGCCAAGTATCCCGAATACGGGAAAACTGAGGTATGGATAGATGAGCATAATGAGATTTTTGAAGGCTTACCTGACAAAATAATAGCGTGGGAGAGCCACAACGATGAAATAAAGGAACTGGGCGAATCTCTTATACCCCTTGCCCACTCAGATACCTGCAGATACCAGGCAATAAAGCACAAGAGAAAGGAAATTTACGGTGTTCAGTTTCACCCTGAGGTTGAGCACACCCAATACGGCGAGGAAATTTTCCGCAACTTCCTAAATCTAGTCAAGAAGTAGCCAGATAAGTCTAATAACCACCCAACTTTTCCCTATTTTGTGAAAATTTTAGGCTTGATGAGTTAAAATTTTTTGGAAAAGTATATATAGGTATTAGGCGATACTTATTGTCAGACAAAAAGGAAAAAGGGGCATTATTATGTCAGATTCGATAAGGATAACTATAAGGCTATCCCGTGCTGCGGCGGAAAAACTAGAAGAGCTTGTGAAGAGCGGAGAGTATAAAAATCTGTCTGATGTTGTGAGGACAGCCATTGAGAATTTTCTTGCTGAAAAATTCGCCCCCAAAAACATAGAGAAGGTGAGCGTTGATCTACCCAAGAGCACCGTTGCCATGCTTGTTAAGCTGGTGGATGCTGGAGATGCCGTGGATTTGGATGATGCCATCCGCACCGCGGTGCGGGAGTATGTGCGTCGCCAGATTTCGGAGCTGGCAAGGGAGAGCATAGAGAGAGAAATAAAGAAGGAGATAATCAAGGAGGAGAGCTAGGGTGACCATATACTCCCTTATGAGGAGAGTATCTGAGATAACGGTCCTGGAGGAGATTCATGAGAGGGAAAAGCCCAAGATCATGGTGATAGGTGTAGGCGGTGCAGGGTGCAATGCGGTAACAAGGATGAAGAAGTTGGGGTTAAAGGTTCCCACGGTTGCAATAAACACCGATGCAAATCACCTCAAAATCGTGGATGCTGACCGCAAGATTCTCCTGAAGAAAATCTCACAGGGTAGAGGAACAGGGGGCGATGTGGAGATAGGGGAGAGAAGCGCACTCATTGCGAGAGAGGAATTAAAAACCATATTTCGAGGTGAGGATATAGTTTTCCTCGCAACGGGGCTTGGAGGCGGAACTGGCACAGGGGCCACACCGGTAATAGCTGAGCTTGCCAGAGAAAGTGGAGCACTCGTAATCACTATAGCCACGCTTCCCTTCAAGGTGGAAAAAGCCAGATTTCTTAGGGCTAAGAAAGGATTGCTGCGGGTTATGGAGGCTTCTAACACCATAATAGTGCTTGAGAATGATAAACTCATGGAGATTGTTCCCCATCTTCCCCTTCAAAAGGCATTTTTAGTGATGGACCAGCTTATGAGCTACACAATTATGTCCTTCGTGGATGTTGTCACCAAGCCCTCCATCATCAATGTGGATATCTCAGATTTGAAGGTAGTAATGGAGCATGGTGGATTCTCAACCATACTAATCTCAGAGGGAGACATAGGTAACCCAAGAGAGATCGTAGTGGATGCGTTAAACAGGCCCTTTGTTATGGATATGGACTATTCCACGGCTTCCGGTGCGCTTATTCATGTAACAGTGGGCGAGGATGCACCCATATCCACCATGTACAAGGCCATAGATGCCATATCTTCTTTTCTTAAGAGAGATTCAAATATAATAATAGGGGCCCGGATATCCCCAGAATTCGAGAGCAGAATGAGAATTCTGGTGGTTCTAACGGGGATAAAAATTCCCTTCTTAGAGGAGGGAGTGGGAGAGATTAAGGAGAAAAGAGGCGAGATTCTTCCTCCCCATATTCTTGATAAAATATCGTGAGGGATGGTAAAAATGCCTACGCCGTATATAAGCAGGCTAAAGCTTGAGAAAGAGCTGGAGAAAAAGGCGAGGAGCTTACGGGAGAAAAAAAGCAAGTGTGAAGAGTACATAGAGAAGTTGAATAAATTTATAAAAGTGTTGGATAAGTGGATGGATACATCTCCCTTAGTTTCTCTTTATGAGGAGGCGAAAAAAACCTATGAGTTCAGGGATTTCGATGAGGCCCTAAAGAAGTTCAAATCTCTGGAAGAGAAAATAAAGAATTTGAGCAGAGAGAAATATGACAGCGAGAGGAAGAAAATTGAAGATATGCTCAAAAAGATAAGAAGAGAAGATCTGGAAGAGATTAATGATGAGCTCAAAAAAGCCGATGAGCTTTTCGATAAAGACTTGAGTGAGAGCTTTCATATACTCAGCACCGTTGTGGAGCGGATAGAGAAGATCGCCCAGGGCGAGTTTGAGGCAAAGAAATTGAGCCTAATTGAGAGATTTGCCTCTATTCCAGGCTACGAATGGATTAAAGATAGGGTAGAGAAGATTGAGCCAAGGGGCCTTGAGGCCATGGCTGAGCTCGAAAATTTAGAAAAGGAGATCGTGGGAAAATTAAGGAAGGAAGTAGAGAACATAATCGTTCAGGCTGATAAACTTATAGACATCGCATCTTCAGCACATTACAAATTTGCTATAAATGAGGAAAACAAACAAAATGCGCTGCGCTTACTAGAGGAAGGAAATTATGAGGAGGCCCTGGCAGAGGCAAAGGAATATTACGATAGCACGAAGAAGGCATTTCTTGCGTTTTTCAACAAGCTTCTGGGAATTTCAAGGATGCTGGTGGAAGAAGGAAAAATGATGGAGATTGATATGGGAGAGCAATGGAAAAAGCTGGAAGAGGCTGAAAAATACATCAAAGAGGAGAAATTCGAGGAGGCAATTCAGAGCCTGAGGGAGGCAACGGATGAGGCAGAGAAGCTCAAGATGGAGAGAGTCCTAAGCGTTATAAAAGAGATGCGTGATAAATTTGTAGAAGCAAAGAAGAGGGGTATAGAGATAAAATCCTATATGAAGATGATTGAAAACGCAAAGAATCTTTTGAAGATCGGTCGCCACAAGAGAGCCTATGATCTTGTGAGAGAAGCCATAAATATGCTGGATAGAAGGCTTAATCTCTATCAGCAGCTGGAGAATGAATTAAAGGAAATTAAAGCTACCTTGGAGGATCTTCGTAAGGAGAATATCATTCTGGAAGGGGTGGATGACAGAATAAAAGAGATTGAAGGGCTGCTGGATGAAGACGTGGAGAAGGCGGAGAAGAAAATAGATGAGTTGAAGGGCATCATAAAAATAAGCTTGAGAGATATCGCACTCACCCTTTACCAGGATATAAATGGGCTTCTGGAAAAAGCAGCGGCCATAGGATTTGAGTCCTCCGAAATAAAAAGCGAGATGGAGAAAATAGATGAAATACTCAAGGATGAGATATATAAAGAAGCGATAATAACGCTTCGGGAGATTGAAGACGAGCTCTACGATTCCCTGTATGAGTATATAAGTGGACAGCTGGAGAGTCTGCAAAATTATGGAGAAGAGATGGCCAAGATGGGTGAAGAAATAAAAGCCCTACTGGAGTCCGGAGAACTCAAAAAAGCTGTAGATGAATTCACAAAACTTCGGAGAAAGATAGAGGAGCTGGAATATGAAAAGTATGGAAAAAGGATAGAAGAAATAGAAGAAGAGGCTAAATTTCTGCAGGAAAAGGGTATAAACACCGCAGAGATCATGGGATATCTTGAAAGAGCAAAGAAGGAGCTGGAGGCAAAGAATGTCAAAATGGTGGAAAGCTATCTCTCAAAGGCATCGAATCTTCTTACAAAGCTAAGAAGTTTAAGCGCCATAGAACTCTACAATTCCCTTCAAAGGATTGTGGAAAGCGCTAAGAATATTGGCGTGGATGTGGAGAGAGAATACGGAGCCAAATTAAAAGAAATAGAGAGTGCGATGGATAGCAAAGAGTATGAAAAAGTGATAGACCAGGCTTCACAGTTGAAAGATGAGATTAAATCTCTGAGAGATAAAGCTCTGAAGGCTAAAACTCTTATCTCTGAACTTGAAAATCGAATAAAGGCAATGGAGAAAAGGGGCTTAGATACATCTTCTCTTAAAGATGAGCTCTCCACCCTCCAAGAACTTTTCAAAGAGAGCAAATTCGAGGAAATTTTGAGCGCTGCGCAGAAAATGAAGGATATGCTAAAAGAGACCGAGATGAGAGGCAAAGCTGAGAAGATAAAGGAGAGCATAGAGAGAGGTAGAGATATTCTCAAGGAAATTGGTAGGTTAAAAGAGTATAAGGGTATGATAAATAAATTTTTAAAATCTTATGGAAAAGAAGATTTAGGAAAAATAATATCGGATGGTGAAGCGATACTCCAGGCTATACATCACGAGATAGAAAAAGTATTAAAGGAAAGACTTGATACCCTAGAAAAGGATATAGGGGAGTTCAGGAGAAAGGGCTTTTATGTGCTTGCTGAGGTCGAAGAGCTCAAAAAAATAAAAGAACTGCTATTAGGGAGGGATTATGTGGAAGCCTATGAGAAACTAAAAAAACTGGAAAAGAGGCTGGAGGACATGAAGAAGAGGGAAAAGAAACTGCGGGAGATAAATGAGTCCATAAAAGATAGAATGAACTTCGCCTCCTCTTTAGGTATTGATCTAACTACATATGAAAAAAGAATGAGCGAGATATACCAAGCGCCTAACTATAGGCAGATGGAAGAAGGTGTAAATGCCCTTCTTTCAGACCTTGAAAAGGATATAGAAGGAAAAATAAGTGAGATTATAAATGGTGTGGAAAAAGAACTGGACAAGATGCGAAAGGCAGGTGAGGATGTCACAGCTCCTGAATCTTTACTCACGCGAGCCAGGAGTTCCCTCGCTAATAAAGATTACAGAAAAGCATTGAAATATGCGCTCAATGCCATGGGCGAGATTGAGAAATTTGAGATGCAGAAAGCCACGGCCTTTGGAATTCTCAGAAGGATAGAAAACAGGATGAAGAAGATGAAGGCGCTTATGCCCAGAGATCTTCTTAAGCAGTATCAGGAGGCACGTGCCCTTTTCCTGAAGGGGGATTACCTCGGCGCTATAGAGAAATCCATGGATCTCAGCGAGAAGCTCTGGGATATCGAGAGAATTACCGAGAGGATAAAGGAAAGAAACTCTGAGATAAAGGAAATGGTGATTAAAGCACATCGCGCCGGGATGGATGTGAAGAATGTTCTTAGACTTTTCAATCAGGCAAAGGTAGAGTATCAAAAGCTTCATTACCATGAGGCTTATCGCATAGTGGAAGAGTGCTATCAGGAAGCAAGGAAACTTATGGACACACTTATGGAAGGTTACAAGAAGATATACGGCGAAATTTTGAAGAAGATAAAGGAGACAAATATGGAGGAACATTTCCAGGAATCTCTGGAAGCTATCGAACAGCTTTTCGAAAAGGAAGATGTTGAAGGCCTCAAAGCCCGGCTCTCATCCCTCAAGGAGGAAGTAGAAGAAAAAGCTCAGGAAAGAATCAAGGGAGAGATGGACAGACTCGATGAAAAGATTGCCTTAGCAAAGAAGGTGCTTGGTGCGGAATACTCGCAGCAATATGAGAAGGAGAGGGAGAGGCTTGAAGAGATGAAAAACACCTCTTTGGAAGAGTTCCGTAAGGGTTACTCCCAGCTGATGGAAAGAATTGACCAGGCTCTCCTGGAAGGTGTGAAGAAGAGCATAGAAGAGTTTATCTCCTCCCTGGAAAGTTTTGAGAAAGTAGGACTTAATGTTAACGAATATTACGAGAAGGCATCCAAAATGCTCTCACAGTTAACAGGTGAGAATTATGCGGATATTTTCCAGAATCTGGAGGAGCTGAAAGCGGCATTCCATTCCTTTGCCAAGGAATACATGAAATCCTATGCAGACAGCATTGTTGAAAAGGTGGAGAAATACAGCAAGAGCCTTGCAAAGGAAATGAAAGAAAGAATGGACAAGCTTATCCAGGAAGGAAATTACGGCGAGTTGCCAAACATTGCTCAGGAGGCTGATAAATTCATTGCCGAATACAAGTTGAATGTCCAAGACCTTAATAGAAAGGTGAGAGAGATTAAGGACGTTATGGTTCTTGCTAGAAAAGTTGGCATGGACATAAAGAGCTATGCAGAAGAGCTAAAAGAGGTTCTTTCCAATATACGAGATGTGAAGAAAGTAATAGGAGAGGTAAATGAGATCGAGGAAAAATTAAAAGCTGCGATGGATAAGCTGGAGCCACGCGTAAGCATAGCTCTTGATGTTAAGGGCAAGATAAACGGGAAATATCAGGCCAAGGTAAGAGTGAAGAATGAAGGGGATGTGGCTGCATTAAATGTTAGGCTTTCTGTTCAGGGGGCCCTCAACACAGATAAGCCTGTGGAAATCGGAAAGATAGAGAAGGGAGAGGAAAAGAGTCTGGATGTTTTCCTGCTTCCCGGCGAAGGAGAGGACGTAAAACTTCAGGCAGCATACTCCAGATTCGACGGCAAAGACTTCGAAAAAGAAGAGCATGTGAAAATTGAGCTAAAGAAGAAAGGGTTCCATATAGAGAAGAACAAAACTAAAGTTAAATGCGCATTCTGTCGCGGTACCATTCTGCCCGGCATGGACATCGTGATCTGCGACAACTGCGGCGCTGTTTATCATCTGCCCTGTGCCCGCAGATCTGGTAAATGCGTAAAGTGCGGAACCCTCTTCAATTTCGAGTGATTTGGATGCCCCTCAAAAGATTTGGATTTGCTAAGGCCACTGAGGGAGAAATTAAAACCCCAAAGCTCCTGAGAGTAGGTAAGGATATAGAATTTGAAGGGGATACCTTCATTTTCTTGGGAAAAGAAATCAAGAGAGGCGTTGTATATCCCACCAGCCTGGAGCAGCGAGAGATTAAGATTACAGAAAATATCTATCTTATCCCAAATCTTGGAGATCTCCTGCGCAATACCCGGGAATTGGTGGATTACACCATGGCTCTAAGGGATAAGCTGGGCTTTGACAAGCTCTTCTATGCTCCGGGGATCCCTCCGCATCTTCTCCCAGTGTTCTTCTATCTCGGGTATGATATCTTTGATGATTCCCGAGAAAAGCTTGAACCTTACTCTCTTATAGGCCCTGCAGAAAATTCCTCCATATCCAACTTCACAGAATTCATGCTCCAGGAAACACTCAAAGCCTTCAACGCAGGGAGACTGAGAGAGCTCGTGGAAAGCATCCCGGATAACAAGGCCAAGGAAATCCTGCGAATTCTGGATCTGAAATACTATGAGAAGCAGGAGCTTTTCTGGCCCATATGGGCTCCCACTCTCAACGCTGTGAGCCATGACTCCCTTTTCAGACCGGATATCCAGAGATGGTTGCAGAGATTAAAGGAGAGGTACATAAAACCTTTATACGCTAAATATCTCCTTTTCCTGCCATGCAGTGCTAAAAAGCCCTACTCCATCTCCAAGAGCCACAGAGAGATGAGAAAGCATATAAAAAGCACTATGCATGAGGTCATTCTCACCTCACCCTTGGCCCTTGTGCCTCGAGAGCTCGAAGCCTTTTATCCTGCTCAGAATTACGATATACCCGTCATCGGTCACTGGTACGAAGAGGAAAAGAAAATGATAAGGGAAGCGGTGCAATGGTATCTGGAGAAATTTCAATACGAGGGCATAATTTCCTATCTTCCCGAGAGCATGAGATTTCTGGAAGATATTCTTCGGGAGAACGGAGCTGAGATGATATGGGGTCATGATCTCAAGGAACTTGAAAGAGTTACGAGGAAGATAGATTATCATGTGCCGGGGAGAGAGGTGCTACGTGAGAATCTGGGAGTTCTCGCCGCCTATCAGTTTGGCATAGATCCTGAGATAATGAAAGATACAACCATTAAGGGAAGATTTCCGCGCATAGATATATGGAAGGGAAAGAGAAGATTGTTCGGCTATAATCCTGAGAAGGGGATGCTGACCTTGACTAAGGATTCCGCAGAGATTCTCTTGAAGGAGAATCGCTACACGGTGAAAATAGATGATTTTCATCCTGAGGGTGATGTATTTGCCGCGGGCATAATGGATGCTTCACCGGAAATAAGAGAGGGCGATGAGGTGACCGTAGCTTTCAATCAGGAGCTAAGGGGATGGGGTACCGCTAGAATGTGCGCATACGATATGCTGCAGGAGAGAAAAGGAAAAGCTGTGAAAATAAGGGGAAGGATTAAAGACTAAAACCATCTTCTTGATATGCTCACATTGAAGGGCTCAAATGTTCTTTTTATAGTTTCATCGTAGAGCTTTAGATAATACTCCCTGTCCACCTCCTCTGGGGATACAAGCTCCATGGGCCTGGCTCTGTAAGTAGGACCCCCTGCTCCTTTCACAATCACGATATAAAGATAGGAGCCGCGATGCAGTTCTACCCCAAATTTCTCTCTGAGAAGCTTCGCCGCTACACTGGCCTTCGTTGCCTTCTCATATTCTTCTGGCTTCTTGGTGAGCTGTTCCACGGTAGCAAGCTCTTCTATTGGTACCTCTCCATTCTTTATCATATTTCTATATTGAATTCTTATATCCCTTGCTTTGTCCACATCGCCCCTTATCAAAGCCTCTATTATCTCTCTCTGCGCTTTCTTCACAATGGGCGGATAATCCTTCCTTATATATTCGAGACCAACAGCCTCTATCTTCCCATTTGAGAGATGCACATATTTCTTCTTTGCCCAGTAAACCGCCTTTTCCGCTACTCTTTCCACCTCTATGTTGAGAGGAAAGCTCCCATTTATTTTTTCCATAACCTCATCAACATTGCCTCCGGTGAACTGAATTCCATCTGTATCAACATAAATTACATCTCCGCCCATCTCCTGAATAATTTTCTTCACCTCCTTAATGTAAAACCTTGCCAGAGAGGCTATCAATTGAGCCGCGTATCTATTATAATAGGTGGCTCCATTCCAACCCATATAACCATACATGGCATTGGTAATGACCTTGATTGCCCGCTGTTGAGAATCCAGCTTCTTATCATAGCGTTCCTTAAGCTTCTGCTTTATCTCCAATCTCCTCTTCAAAAAATCTTCGATTATGGAAGGTATGACGCCCTTAACATCCTTTATTATTCTGTATTTGGTGCCTTCTATTTCCACCTCTTCCCCATCCTGCATATTAACAGTCTCCGGGCTTATGTTCCACGCCTTTATTATGCTGGGATACATGCTTTGGAAATCAAGATAGACCACATTCTCATAAACACCGGGAGCTTTTAACCAAACATAGCCTCCCTCGTACCATCCTTTCCCGCCAATCCTGAGTTCTTTTATTCCTCTCTTTTTCATCTCCCTTACCACAATCACATCCACCAGTTCTCCCACGGTCATGCGAACCTGCTCCTCCAGGGGCACCCCGCATAGCTGGGATAAGCTCTCCTGAAAAGGTATGAGCTCATCCGCCACTTTCATCAAGATATCCAGATACTTTTTCAGATACTCCTTCCTCTCCTCTTTGCTCCGTTCCATAAGTCTAAATTGAGGTATCCTCTCGAATCTAATCCCCAGAGCATCTGCAAGCTCGTCAAGCTCCTTGGTTGGCAGACGGGGAAAATCTCTCCATGCTACGGAAAAAAGGTCTATGTTCTCCCTGCCAGGAATCTTAGTTCTTTTTAAAATTATCCCGCGAAAATACTTGCCAGAGCTCTCTATCTTCTTTTCTCCTTTTCCAAGATTTAACTCGATATCATATTTCTTCGCCCTCTCTAAAAGATAGGGAAAATCCTCATAATCCTGCTTGAATCCTATTATTCTGTCAGGGTCGTATTTAGAGAAATAATCTACGAAACTTTTGATGATCTCCCTCTCACTTCCCTCCCAGATCCTCAGCTCATCACCGTAGGCCGCAAGCATATCTATGCCATCCCTTCTGGGATCTGGAAAAAACTTCGCGGCGGGTAACAACTTAAAGTAGAGGGTTTTCATAATTTTATATTCTCCGCATATTAATTAAATTTTTCTTAGATAACTCCTCAGCTGCTCCAAAATTGTCTTTATTTTGCCGCTGTTAGGGAGATAGGGGTAGTTGTAAATCGTCCCTCCAGGTCTCTCGTTGTAGAAGGGTCGATTGCAACCCGGACATCCTGAAGTTAAGAAGGGCAGTCCCCTTTCCAAGGCCTCTTCCTCCTTCTTAGGAGCTCTTATTTCTACGAGCTTGCCATTCTCGAAAACTGCAAAATCATCATAGCCTCGATAGAGAAGATGGCGCATAACCTGCACGGCCCTGTATCTACCCACGTCCGGGTAATCGCCCCCAAATAGAGGTGTGTAGGAAAAAAGAGCTACGGATATATGCATATCCCTCAATTTTTTCATAACCCGATAAAGGTCCTCATCACTTTCCCCGAGACCTACTATGAGATGGGTATTAACGTTGGGAAAAATCGTTAGAGCCTCCTTTAGAGCTTTCCATACCATTTCCCAGGTGAAGCGATTGCCCACTCCTCTGCCCTTAACCCGGTCAAAGAGCTCTTCGTTGGCGGCATCTAGGGCAAAGCTTATGGTATCTATCTTGTCCTGCAAAAGTTGCATCTCTTCCTTTTTAAGAGGCACTATGGAAACCGAGATAGGGATATTCTCTGGAATCAGAGGGATTAGAGAGAGCAGATCTTCCAGTACCTCCGGATAGTCCAGGGTCTGAAAGCATACCCTGGCAAAGCCTTTAAGCTCTCGAAGCACCTCCTTGGGATACGGAAGCCAGAGCACGCGGGAGAGATAGCCCTCCTTTCTCCGGCTCCTGGCCTGGGCACAGAAAGAGCAGTTAGAATAGCAGCGCTCTCCCAGCATTATATATGCGGTGGTGGGCTCAGCCAGCATCTTTCCCCTGCGAAGTCCCATCTTAACCGCGGTACCATAAGATAGGCGGATCATAGGCCTCGCCTGTCCAGCTCGTTATGAACTATGGCTATTACATGGGAGGATAGCAAGCTTTTGGGTCCCACAGAGATTAGAGCTGCGCCTTTCTCAAGGAGCATATTCTCCTCATCATTGCTCATATTCACACTGTCGCTCAGGATGAAAGAGGAATTTCTCTCGAGCTCTACGCTTCTTATGTCCTTTCCATCCTCTCGTAGATAATAAAGTGCTCCTACAGATACAAGCTCTTCCAGTACATCTTCCAGGTTGGCAGAGCGAATATAGAATCCTGGCGAAGTTCGTATCTCCTTATCCTCCGAGTAATTAAGCAGCGCATTTCTTATAAGCGCCGCCGTGCTACGCTCATCTGGGTTCAGGTATTTCACCTTAGAGGCGTCGATCTTTATCCTCATTCCTATCCTGGGAAAATAGACAAAGAAAAGAACATCCCGTCGAATTGTATGGGATAGAAATATGGAGGCATTGATGCATCTTGCCACCACGTCTATCCTTCCAGAGCCTGGAAGATCGTTAAGGTTCACCTCACCCCTAAACTTATGAGCTACCACCAAGAAGGCTCTCATATCAATCCCTGCAGATCTATGTTGCCTCCCTTCATCTGCTTTCTCAGCGCCCTCATAAGCTTCCTGTTTCCCCGCATCTCCTTCATCATCTTCTTCATCCTGTGATACTCCTTGAGAAGCGCTCTAACTTCATGCTCTCCCTTTCCGCTTCCTATGGCTATTCTCCTTATCCTGCTGCCCTTTATTATCTCAGGATTCTCAAGCTCCTCATAGGTCATGGAATCGAGAATTACACGATACCTGCGAAGCTTCTCCTCGCTTTCCTCCACAAGATTTTTATCTATCTCACCCATCTTGAAGAAGGGAAGCGAGTAGAGGATTTTCTGCAAAATCCCCGGCTTGGACATCTGCTCCCAGACCTCGTACATGTCCTTGAGATTGAACTTTCCACTCATCATTCGCTCCATAACCTTCTGAGCTTTCTCTTCCTCCATCTCAAGCTGCTTCGCAGTCTCAAGAAGGGTTTCCAAATCTCCCATGCCCAAAAGCCGAGAGATGAAGCGCGTTGGATTAAAATGCTCGAGGTCCTCTATATGCTCACCTGTGCCTATGAATACCACCGGAGCACCCGTTGTGGCCACGGCGCTTAAGGCACCGCCTCCCTTGGCGCTGCCATCCATCTTGGTAATTATAACCCCGGTGATGCCCACAGCATCATGAAATGCCTTTGCCTGCTTGCCCGCCTGCTGCCCGATGGTGGCGTCTATAACGAGAAAGATCTCATCCGGCTGAATAATCTTCTTTAGATCTTCCATCTCCCTTATCAAATCATCCTCCAAGGCATGGCGTCCGGAGGTATCGAAGATTCTAACCTGAAAATCCTTGGTCTTTTTGAGTGCTTCCCTCGCAATCTTTCTGGCATCCTTCTCTCCCGGTATGCCGAAAACAGGGATGTTTATCTTCTCTCCCAACTGTTTCAGCTGGTCATAAGCTGCAGGTCTGTGGGTATCACAGGCAATTAGAGCCACGCTCAACCCCTTATTGTGAAAATACTTAGCAAGTTTACCCGCCGTGGTGGTTTTGCCCTGCCCGTACAGGCCCACAAGCATTATCTTCTGGGGCTTTAGCGGTATCTCCTTCTCCTTGCCAAGGATGGCAACAAGCTCCTCATAGATGATTTTTATCAGAAAATCACGATAGCTCATACCCGCAGGGGGCTTTTCCTCCAGTGCCCTACGCTCCACATTCTTGGAGAGTTGCAACGCAAGATGAACCTCAACATCACCCTTGAGAAGGGAGCGCTGAATATCACGAACAACCTCTTTTATAAGGGACCTATCAACATAACCCGCCTTGGTTATCTTTCTTATGGTATCTCGCAGTGATGCGCCAAGGGAATCGAGCATATACCTTTAACGCCTCACCCATTTAAAATTTTCCTCATAGTAATTGATAAAATTTAGGATAAGAATATCCATAAAACAGCGACTCAGAGATTTGCCCTTCTGGAAGGTCTGGCTTTCTCTGCACCCTTACCCTTGTTCCTAAGGCCGCGGCCCTTCTTGCCAGCACTTGTTAAACCACGGAATGCACGTCCCTTATGCTTTTTACTGCATATCCAGTTTATCTTAGGATCGTTGCATATGGCAGGATGATGTGGATCCACAAGAATTACTTCGTAATAGTGGTACTTTCCATCCTCGCCCACATAGTAGGAGTTGAGAACCTCCATATTGGGATACTTTCTTGCTACTCTCTCCTCCGCTATTCTCTGTGTGCTCTTGCGCATGGGAATCCTAAGCATGCCCCTTCTCTTGGGTCTTCTTCCGCCTTTTATCCTGCGGCGCTGCAGATTGCCCCTTCTTACCCGAGCCCTGACCACGATGAATCCCTGCTTGGCCCTGTAACCCAGTTCTCTGGCCCTATCTATTCTGGTGGGTCTTTCAACCCTAACAATGGCACCCTCTCTTCTCCACTGGATCATTCGAGCCCATTGAATATCGCGAATATATGTGGTCTTCTTCTCCTTCCAGGCATTCTTAACGTATCCGTACATATTTACAGCTCTTCTCTCAGGAAGCTTGTACATACCAAATCCTCCTTGGGATTCCCCTGTCGGGACATCTCCCTGAGGCCTCATGTTCCTTTGGTATTTATAATCTTCGTTCTCCCTTCTTTGAATCTATGATGATTTCTTGGCCATTTCCCGCTTCTTTTTGTTTTTGTGGAGGCAAGAACAAGGACATCTGGAGAATATCAAGGCTTTTATATGCTTAATCTATAATCTCTTTGAGGTGCTGAGATGATTCCCCAAACCCACCTCAAAGTTCTCCACATGCTGTACGAGCGGCTAAAGGGTAGCGATGTGAATTGGGTTGTTACCGGGAGCCTTGGCTTTGCCCTCCAGGGTGTTCCCGTTGAGCCGCATGATATTGACATCCAGACAGACAGGGAGGGAGCCTATGAAATCCAGCGTCTCTTTTCCCGGTGTGTGATTGAGCCCGTGAAATTTAAGGAAAGTGAGAGAATTCGCTCGCACTTCGGGGCGTTGAGGATTGATGGAATTGAGGTCGAGATAATGGGTGATATCCAGAAGAAGGTCGGGAACCAGTGGGAAACGCCAGTGGATATAAAAAGATACAGGCACTTTGTGGAGATTGAAGGCATGAGAATTCCAGTTCTGGATTTAGAGTATGAGTATCAGGCCTACCTCAAGCTGGGGAGGATCGAAAAGGCGGAGATGTTGAAGAGGTTTTTGGAGAAGAGGGAAAGAGAGTTTTAACTTTTCATGCTTTCTTGAAAAAAAAAGCCCGAAATTTCTGGCGAAAGCTATTTATAGGTTTTATAACATAAGCCCCATCAACCCAAGGGGGATAAAAGGCATGGAAAATCAAAAAAATCCTGAGAGAGAACTCACAAATGCCCTGTTCGCTGGGCACCTTCTTCTTTCAGTCCTCGTTATTTTGTTGATTATTATTGTCCAGTAAATATCCCCCCAAACATAGGCCCCTCTTCTTCTCCCCCAGCCCCTCATCCTTCTGGTGGGGGGTTCTTTTTTCCTTGCCTTTGTCTCCCTTGAGGGGAGGTATGCAAAATGGCAAAAATGTCAGGAGCAAAAGCACTGGTAAAGGCACTCGAGGAGGAAGGAGTAAAACGAGTGTTCGGAGTGATAGGCGGAGCCATAATGCCTGTGTACGATGAGTTCTTGGATTCGGATATAAGACCCATAAGGATGAGCCATGAGCAGGGTGCTGCCCACGCCGCGGATGGATACGCGAGGGTTCTTGGCAAGCCTGGTGTGTGCATGGGCACCTCAGGTCCCGGTGCAACTAATATGGTGACGGGAATTGCCACCGCTTACATGGATTCCTCTCCTGTAGTTGCGGTCACAGGGCAGGTGAACTACTACTCGCCCAACACCCCGTACATGATAGGGAGAGATGCCTTTCAGGAGATAGACGCAGTGGGATTGATGACTCCCATAACCAAATACACGTTTCAGCCAAAAAGAGCAGGCGAGGTGCCCAGTGTTGTGAGAACAGCGTTCCTTCTTGCAACCCACGGAAGACCCGGGCCCGTGCACATAGATTTCCCCAAGGATGCGCAGGTTGGAGAAGATGAGATGCGAGAGCCCCGCATACTGGTTTCCCTTAAGCCACTCCCTGTACCCAAGGAATTTGACGTGGTACGTGCAGCCAAACTTCTTTTAGAGGCAAAAAAGCCTGTGATACTGGCAGGTGGAGGAGTGGTGTGGGGAAGAGCAGCAGGGGAGCTTCTCAGAATCGCAGAATCCCTAGTCATTCCTGTGGTCACCACCTTTATGGGTAAGGGGGCCATACCCGAGGACCATCCTCTATCTCTTGGAGTAATAGGGATGCATGGAAGCTCTGCGGCCAACAGAATAATGGGTGATGTGGATCTTATCCTTGCGGTGGGCACAAGGTTCAGCGATAGAAGCGTGGGCACCCTGGATACCTTTGCAAGGGATGCAAAGATAATACACATAGACATTGACAGAAGCGAGATAGGAAAGAATGTGGGCATTGATGTTGGCATCGCGGGAGATGCAAAAACTGCGCTTTCCATGCTCTACGAGGCTCTCAAGGAACTCCTCGCGAAAAAGCCGGAGAGATGGAAATGGGTAAAGAAATACAGGCAGATGACCGAGTTACTTCGGGAGGAGAGGGAGCAGCAGGGATTAACGGCGAAAAATGTTCTGAGAGAGCTCCGGAAATTGGTTCCCAGGGACACAATAGCTGCCACCGAGGTGGGACAGAATCAGATGTGGGCTTCTCTCTACTTCGATATCTACGAGCCAGGCACATTCCTCAGCTCTGGCGGTCTTGGCACCATGGGCTCCGGATTTCCCATGGCCATCGGAGCCAAGGTTGCCAGACCCGAGAGATTTGTGATAGACATAGCAGGAGATGGAAGTTTCAAAATGAACGAGAAGGAGCTGGCCACCACGGTACTGGAGGACATACCTGTGACCGTTGTTGTGCTGAACAACAACATGCTTGGTATGGTGGCACAGTGGCAGCGGATGTTCTATGAGTATAGATACATAGGCGTAGAGATGGAAAACGTTCCTGATTTTGTGAGGCTTGCCAGGGCCTACGGTGCCGAGGGCGAGCACATATCTTCTTTGGAAGAGCTCAGGAAAGCCATCAAAGAGGCTCTGGGCTCTGAGGTAAGTATGGTTATGGATGTGCCAATACACCCGGAGGAGGATGTTCTGCCCTTTGTGCCTCCGGGCAAAGGATTGCACGAGGTGATTGAAAAATGAAGAGGAGCATGATAGTTGTGGAGTGCGAGAGGAATTTGGATATCCTCTATAGAGTGCTTTCTGTGCTGCGGAAGAGATATCCCACCCTGGAAAATCTCAGGGTGAAGAGCTTAAACGAAGATTTCTGGGAACTTACGGCCGTGGTTGAATGCCCGGAAAGCGATTGCGATCTGGTTCTGAGAAAGCTCAACACCATCATCGGGGTACTCTCCGCACAGCTATATCCTCTGCCCCAGACAATGCCGGAGATGGTGGTGCCATCGCCTCTTATGCATCCTAAAATGGAGGTGCGAAGATGAAGATGTATTTCGAATCCGATACCTCGCTGGATGTACTGAAGGGAAGGAAAATAGCGGTGATCGGCTACGGAAGCCAGGGACGTGCCCAGGCTCTGAATCTCAGAGATTCCGGGATGGATGTGGTTATTGGTGCGAGAAAAGGTCGCTCCTGGGAAATGGCTTCAAAGGAGGGCTTCGACGTTTATCCAGTGGATGAAGCGGTGAAAATGAGCGATGTGATCATGCTCCTCATACCGGATATGGCACAACCCCAGGTTTATGAAAAGAGCATCAAAAATAATCTGAAAGAGGGCGCGGTTCTTGACTTTGCCCATGGATTCAATATCCATTTTGGCCTGATAAAACCACCAGAGAATGTGGATGTTATCATGGTCGCCCCCAAGAGCCCGGGTCCCAGGGTCAGGGAAAAATTCCTGGAAGGTTTCGGTGCTCCTGCGCTAATTGCGGTGCATCAGGATTATTCCGGCAATGCCAAAGATGTGGCGCTTGCCCTTGCCAAGGGAATAGGGGCCACCAGAGCAGGGGTGATAGAAACAACCTTCAAGGATGAGACGGAGAGCGATTTAATAGGTGAGCAAACGGTCCTGGTAGGTGGCCTTATTCAGCTTATAAAATACGGGTTCGAGGTTCTGGTAGAGCTTGGCTATCCACCAGAGCTGGCATATTTCGAGGCCTGCAACGAAGCCAAGCTCATCATGGACCTGATTTACGAGAAGGGACTCACAGGTATGCTTCGGGCAGTCTCTGACACGGCGAAATATGGAGGTCTCGCCGTAGGTCCAAAGGTGGTGGATGAGCAAGTAAAGGAGAATATGAAAATGGCCGCAGAAAAGGTGAGAAGCGGAGAATTCGCAAATGAATGGCTCAGGGAGTATCAGGAAGGTGGTGCGAAGCTCATGGAGATGATGAAGAGTGTGGAAGAGCATCCTCTGGAGAAGGTGGGAAGAGAGATAAGAAAACTTTCAGGGTTAGAGAAGGGATAGAAATGCGAAAAATTGCAATATTTGAGACCACACTCCGGGATGGTGAGCAAACTCCGGGTGTGAATCTCCATCCGGAGGAGAAATTAAGCATAGCCAGGCAGCTTGCAAGACTCGGTGTGGATATCATAGAGGCCGGTTTTCCTGCTGCGGCTAAGAGTGAGATGAAGGCGGTGCAGAAAATTGCCACGGAAGTAAAGGGTCCGAGGATTGCGGCTCTTGCCAGGGCCAAAAAGGAGGATATAGAAATTGCCGCCAAATCGCTTGAAAATGCGGAAAAACGAAGGATTCACACCTTCATAGCCACATCGCCCATACATATGAAGCACAAGCTTAAGAAGAGTCCGGAGGAAGTAAAGAATCTGGCAGTGGAAGCAGTGTCCCTAGCTGCAAAATTCGTGGATGATGTGGAGTTCTCCTTTGAAGACGCTACTCGGAGCAATAGGGATTTCATAGTGGAGCTTGCAGAGGAGGTCATAGACGCCGGTGCCACTGTGCTTAACATACCGGATACCGTGGGCTATGCCACCCCCGAAGAATTTGCCGGGCTCATAGAGTATTTAAAGAAGAATGTAAGAGGCATCAATTCCGTTGAGCTGAGCGCTCATTGCCATGATGATCTCGGGCTAGCGGTGGCCAATTCTCTGGCGGCGGTGAAAGCGGGCGTTGATCAGGTGGAGGTTACGGTGAATGGCATAGGGGAGAGAGCCGGAAACGCCGCGCTGGAAGAGGTGGTAATGGCCCTGGACACAAGAAGAGATTTTTACCAAGCAAAGACTTCTGTGAATCTCAGGGAAATCGCTCGAACCAGCTGGCTCGTTTCCTACTACACAGGCATAATGGTCCCACCAAACAAGGCCATTGTGGGCGCTAACGCCTTCACCCATGAGTCGGGAATACATCAGGATGGCGTGCTAAAGGAGAGAAGCACCTATGAGATCATGGACCCGCATAAAATAGGTGCAACTACGCATATTGTTCTGGGCAAGCACTCAGGTCGCCATGCGCTGCGGGACAAACTTCGAGAGCTCGGCTATGAGGTAAGCGAAGATAAGCTCGACAGAATTTTCGATGCCTTCAAGTCTCTGACAGAGAAGAAAAAGGTTGTAAGCGACCTGGACCTGCTTGCGCTCCTGGAAGATGGATTTGGGAGGAACCAGGATTTCTCCATGGAAATGGTTCAGATTGTTCACGGAAGCTCCACGGTGAGCGTAAGACATGGAGGAAAGGTGGAGGTGACCCACTCCTTCAATGGCCCGGTGGATGCCCTCTATCAGGCGATAAACTCACTACTTGGCGTGAACGCTCAGCTTGTGGATTACAGGATCTACGGCATCACGGAAGGAAGGGATGCCCTTGGAGAAGCTGTAGTTCGGGTAAAATTCGGGGACAGAATTTATATGGGAAGGGGCGTGAGCACAGACATTCTTGAAGCGAGTTTATTTGCCTATGCCAACGCCATAAACCAAGCCCTCTCAGAGGTGGTAAACCATGGGTTTGACCCTAAGTGAGAAGATTTTGAGCGAGAAAGCCGGTAGAAAGGTCAGGGCGGGAGATTTCATCCAAGCAAAGGTAGATTTTCTGCTCATGAACGATATAACAGCACCGATATCCATAAAGGTCTTCAGAGAGTTGGACGCCAAAATCTTCGATAAGAGCAGGGTCGCCATAATTCTTGACCACTTCACCCCAAATAAGGACATAAAGGCAGCAGAACAATGCAAATTTTCGAGGGAATTCGCTGAAGAGAAAAAATTGCCATATTTCTTTGAGGGCGGAAAGGTGGGTGTGGAGCACTGTCTACTTCCCGAGCTCGGGCTCGTGCTTCCAGGGGATCTTGTAATAGGCGCGGATTCCCATACCTGCACCTATGGAGCCCTGGGCGCTTTTGCAACGGGAGTGGGAAGCACGGATGCAGGAGTTGCCATGGCCACCGGCGATGTTTGGCTCCGCGTTCCAGAAACTCTGAAGCTTATCTATGAAGGAGAGAGGGACCCCTGGGTAATGGGGAAGGACCTGATTCTTCATACCATAGGAGACATAGGCGTGAGTGGTGCCCTGTATATGGCCATGGAGTTCCACGGGGATGCCATATCCTCGCTCCCCATGTCTGACAGATTCACCATGAGCAACATGGCCATAGAAGCAGGAGCAAAGGCAGGCCTTATGCCGGTGGATGAGAAGACCATAGAGTACGTGAAAGAAAGGGCAAAGAGGAACTACCAAGTGATGGAAGCAGATGATAATGCCAACTATAGAAAGGTGAAAAAATATAAGGTCGAGAAAATTGAGCCCCTTGTAGCTTTTCCGCATCTTCCCAGCAACGTGAAGGAGGCAAGGAATGCGGCAAGAATGAACATAAAGATAAATCAGGTTTTCATCGGCTCCTGCACCAATGGAAGATACGAGGACCTCAAAACTGCTGCGGAAGTTCTCCAGGGAAGAGAGGTTGCAGAGCATGTTCGTCTCATAGTTCTGCCCTGTTCTCCCAGCGTGTATCTTAGAGCTTTAAAGAATGGCGTTCTTGAAACCCTGATATCGGCGGGAGCGGTGATAGGTCCACCCAGCTGCGGTCCCTGCCTGGGAGGGCATCTTGGGATACTGGCGGCAGGGGAGAGGACGATAGCTACGACAAATCGCAACTTCGTTGGAAGGATGGGGCATCCCAAGAGCGAGGTTTATCTTGCAAATCCCGCTGTGGCAGCCGCATCAGCGGTAATGGGAAGAATTGCCCATCCTGAGGAGGTGATGCGCTCATGATCCTCAGAGGTCGCGCTTGGAAATACGGGGATAATGTGGATACTGATGTGATAATACCCGCAAGATATCTAAATACTTCGCAGCCTGAGGAGCTGGCCCTGCATGTGCTTGAGGACCTTGACCCTGAGTTCAGGAGCAAGATGGAGAAAGGCGATATAATTGTGGCGGGTCATAACTTTGGATGTGGAAGCTCGAGGGAGCATGCCCCCATAGCTATAAAGGCCTCGGGTGTAGGATGCGTTGTAGCCAAGAGCTTTGCCAGAATATTTTACAGAAATGCTATTAACATTGGGTTGCCAATAATCGAGGCTCCAGAGGCGGTGGAGAGGATAAAAAGTGGCGATATTCTGGAAATAGACCTGGAGAATGGGGAGATAAGGAATTTGAGTAGCGGAGAAAGTTTTCGATTCAAGGCATTTCCGCCCTTCCTTATGGAAATCCTCCGTGCCGGTGGGCTGGTGGAATACACAAAGAGAAGGTTGAGAGGTGACAACCGTGAAAAAGGTAGCCGTAATACCCGGTGATGGGATAGGCAGAGAGATTATACCTGTGGCGCTTGGGGTACTTGAATCTCTGCAACTTCCCATCGAGTTCCAGGTGTTTCCCTACGGTGGAGAATACTATCTGAAAACAGGGATAACACTGGACGAAGATGCCCTTGATACCCTTTCCGACTTCGATGCCATATTTCTGGGCGCAGTAGGGGATCCTCGGGTGAAGCCGGGAATTTTGGAGAGGGGCATACTTCTAAGACTGCGCTTCCATTTCGACATGTATGTGAATCTCAGGCCTGCCAAGCTCATAGATGAGAGATTCACACCTCTAAAGAATAGGGAGACGGGGGACATCAACCTGGTGTTTATCCGGGAGAACGCAGAGGGCCTGTATTGCGGTTCTGGAGGATTTCTCTACAAAAATACACCACGGGAAGTCGCAGTTCAGGAAATGATTAACACATATCGCGGGGTGGAAAGAATAATAAGGTATGCCTTTGAATACGCGCGCGGCCACGGGCGAAAAAGCGTGACCCTGTGCGATAAGAGCAATGTGCTTACCTACGCCCATGACCTCTGGCAGAGGGTATTTAAGAAGATGGGCGAGAGATATCCTGAGATAAAGAAAAAGCATGAATATGTGGATGCCGTGGCTATGAAACTCGTGCGCAGCCCCGAGAAATTTGATGTGATCGTCACGCCCAATCTATTTGGAGATATACTAACGGATCTCACCGCAGAGCTTGTGGGTGGCCTGGGCCTTGCCGCCTCGGGGAACATCAATCCCGATGGACTAAGCATGTTTGAGCCCGTGCACGGTTCTGCTCCGGATATAGCGGGAAAGGGCATCGCAAATCCCTTAGCCACGATTCTGGCAGGCTCCATGCTTCTGGATTTCCTGGGATTCAAGAAGGAGGCAAAAGAAATAGAGGTTGCCGTGGAATCGGCAGTGCGTGGAGGCCATGTAACACCAGATATGGGCGGAAGGTTAAGCACCCAGCAGGTTGGTCAATGGCTCATAAATTTCCTGGGAGGTGATGACGTTGTCTGGTTCTAATATCGAACTCTTTGACACCACGCTTCGAGATGGTGCGCAGATGGAAGGAATCTCATTTTCCCTGGAGGATAAACTTCGCATCACCGAGAAGCTGGATGAATTCGGCATAGATTATATAGAAGGTGGATGGCCCGGTTCCAATCCCAAGGACCTTGAGTATTTCCGTAGGGTGAAAGAGCTCTCTATAACTCATGCGAAGATAGCTGCCTTTGGAAGCACAAGGAGACCGGATATAAAGGCAGAGAGGGATTTCAGTCTCAATTATATAGTTGAGGCAGATGTCCCCGTGGCGACGATCTTCGGCAAGACATGGGACCTCCATGTGACAAGAGCCCTCAAAACCTCGCTGGAGGAGAACCTTAGGATGATAGAGGATAGTGTGGAGTATCTGAAAGAGCATGGCTTATTTGTGATTTACGATGCGGAGCACTTCTTCGATGGCTACAGAAGCAATAGAGAATACGCGATAAGAACCATAAAGGCCGCAGAGAGAAGTGGCGCCGATAGAATCGTTCTAGCGGATACCAATGGCGGAACTCTCCCCTCTAAAATTGGGAAAATAGTGAAAGAGGTTAAAAATGAGATTTACGTGCCTCTGGGTATTCATGCCCACAACGACTCCGAGCTGGCGGTGGCGAATTCGCTGATGGCCTTCGAGGCGGGGGTCACGCATATACAGGGAACCATTAACGGCTACGGAGAGAGATGCGGCAATGCCAATCTCATCTCCATAATACCGGCCCTGGAGCTAAAATATGGGGTGAAAGTGGTAGGCAGGGATAAGCTGAAGAAGCTGGGAGAGCTCGCAAGATTCGTGGCGGAGCTTGCCAATAGAGAGATTCCCAACAATCAACCCTACGTGGGGAGGAGCGCCTTTGCCCACAAGGGCGGCATACATGTTAGTGCGGTTATGAAAGAGCCCAGAACCTACGAACATATCCCACCGGAAAGCGTGGGCAATAAGAGAAGGGTTCTCGTATCTGAGCTTTCGGGAAAGAGCAATCTTCTTTACAAGGCGAGGGAGCTCGGGATGAAGATGGATGGTGGCGAGGCTAGAAAAATAGTGGAGAAGATAAAAGCGCTGGAATACGATGGTTACTATTTTGAAGGTGCTGAGGCTTCTCTGGAGCTTTTGATAAGCAGGATGCGGGGAAAATACAAACCACCCTTTGAGCTGGACCTGGCAAGAGTTGTAATAGAGCTCTTCCCCGACAGAGAACCCATAACCGAGGCAACAGTTAGGATAAGGGTAAATGACAGGGAAATACATACAGCATCTACGGGAAATGGACCTGTGAATGCGTTGGATCTGGCGCTGCGCAAAGCGCTTAACAACTTCTATCCCGAACTGGAAAAGGTTAGGCTTGTGGATTACAAGGTTCGTGTTCTTGAAAGCAATATGGGCACCGCCTCCAAGGTTCGTGTTCTCATCGAATCTGCAGGAAACTCGCATAGATGGGGCACCGTGGGGGCTTCTACTAACATAGTGGAGGCAAGCTGGAATGCCCTAGTGGATAGCCTGGGCTATTTCCTGTATCGTTCTGGAGGGATGAAAAATGAGAAGTGATACAATCAAAAAGGGGATTGAAAGGGCACCGCATCGCTCGCTTCTTTACGCCCTGGGATTGACGGATGAGGAGCTTGATAGGCCTCTCATAGGGGTGATTAACTCCTTCAATGAAGGAATTCCAGGTCATATACATCTGAGAAATGTGGCAGATGCGGTAAAGGCTGGCATAAGGGATGCAGGTGGCACACCTATGGAGTTCAACACCATAGGGATATGTGATGGAATAGCCATGAACCATGGGGGAATGAAATATTCGCTCCCCTCGAGGGAGTTAATAGCAGATAGTGTGGAAATCATAGCTAGCACGTACAACTTCGATGCCATGGTCTTGGTTGCGTCCTGCGATAAGATCATTCCCGGAATGATTATGGCCGCAGCGAGGATCAATATACCTTCAATCTTTGTATCTGGAGGCCCAATGCTGCCGGGAAAATATCAGGGCCGTGTTATTGATGTGAAGGATGTGTTCGAGGCTGTGGGTGCGTACAAGGCAGGAAAAATTACACTGGAAGAGCTTAAGAGAATAGAAATGACCGCCTGTCCCGGATGCGGAAGCTGCGCAGGCATGTTCACCGCGAATACCATGAATGCCCTTAGCGAAGCCCTGGGAATATCGCTTCCCTATAACGGCACGGCGCCTGCGGTTTATGCCCATAGATTGAGGATCGCAAAACAAACGGGGATGCTGGCAGTTTCCCTGGCAAGACAGCAACTAACACCCAGAGAGATTCTAACCTATGAAGCTTTTCAGGACGCAATCGCCGTGGACATGGCCCTCGGAGGCTCCACAAACACGGTGCTTCATCTAACGGCCATAGCCAGGGAAGCAGGAGTGAATTTAGAACTGGATATCTTCGATGAGGTCAGCGAGAGAACTCCCACGCTTGCCAAGCTCAGCCCCAGCGGAATACATCGGGTCGTTGATTTATACGAAGCCGGCGGAGTGCTTGCGGTTATGAAGGAACTCTCCAAGAAGGGTCTCATTCATCTCAAGCGTCCCACGGTAGCACTCAAAAGCGTGAGAGAGTTACTGGAAGCAAGCAGTGTTCTGAGAAGGGATGTTATAAAAAGCGTAGATTCACCCTATGCTGCAAGGGGCTCGCTAATGATTCTTCGCGGCACGCTGGCACCTAAGGGCTCGGTGCTAAAGCTATCTGCGGTGAGCTTAGATTCTTCAACATTCCAGGGAAATGCGAAGGTGTTCAATTCCGAGGAAGAGGCCACAGAAGCTATACTCAATGGAGAGATAAAACCCGGAGATGTAGTGGTAATACGCTATGAGGGCCCCAAGGGCGGACCGGGGATGCGAGAGATGTTAACACCTACATCAGCAATTGCAGGTATGGGCTTAGATAGAGAGGTAGCCCTAATCACCGACGGTAGATTCTCAGGTGCCACAAGAGGATTGGCCATAGGACACGTAGCGCCGGAAGCAGCAGAAGGTGGACCCATAGCCCTCGTGGAAAATGGAGATCCAATAAAGATAGATCTGAAAAGCAAAAGGGTTGATCTCATCATTCCCGAGGATGAGCTGAAGAGGAGAGAAAAGAACTGGATCATCCGGAAAAAAATAGTACGGGGATATCTGCAGAGATATGCAGCGATGGTGAAATCCGCGGCAGAGGGAGCCGTTATGCTTTCCGAGCCACCTCAATAATTTCTTTTTTCTATTTCCAATGAGAAATTTATACTTCTGGCTGAATGGGTGAGATAGCCCATGGAGATGATATCTATATCGCAGGCTGCGTATCGCTCCACATTTTCGGGAGTTATACCCCCTGAAACTTCTATTAGAATCGGATAATTTCTCAGTTTTTTGGCTATTCTGCAAACCTCCTCCGGGGACATGTTGTCCAGGAGAATTATATCTGCACCATGTTTTGCGGCCTTCAATGCTGCTTCTTCACTCTCAACCTCCACCTCTATCTTCTTTGTAAAGCTCACCTTTTTAGCGGCTTTTATTGCATCTTCCAGGGGAATCAGGGTAAGATGATTATCCTTTATAAGAACCATATCCCCAAGATTCCAGCGGTGGGTGTCTCCACCACCGATCTTTACGGCCATCTTATCCAGATACCCCCACAGCGTCTTTCTTGTGGCCGCAATCCTCACATGAGGATTAATTCTCCGCACCTTATCAACGATTTTCTTTGTTTCCGTTGCCACGCCGCTCATCCTGCCCAGAATGTTTAGGAGGGTTCTCTCAACCTTGAGAATTGTCCGAGCGTTGCCATAGAGACGCATGACTACTTCTCCCGCATGGACTTCCATGCCATCCTCTAGGGCTTCTACCTCCAATTCTAACCTGCGAAGATTCTCTTTAAGATACTCCATACCGGCCAGAACACATCTCTCCTTGGCCACCACTCTCGCAAGGGCTTGCACATCCTTTGGAATCACGGTCTCTGAGGTTATATCTCCATATTGCGTGTCCTCTTGATAAAGGAGCCAGAACATTACGATACCTCCAGCATCCGCTGTATCGCCCTTCTCGCCTTCTCGGCGATTTCCTCGGGAACGCGAATCTCGTGGATTTCCTCTTTAAGGCTCCTGTATACATTCTCCAGGGTTATCTGTTTCATCCCCAGGCATATGGCCATGGGCCAGGCGGGTACAAACTCCTTATCGGGAAAATCTCTCTTAAGGCGATATACCATATCCCTCTCTGTGGCCACTACAAATCTCTTAGCGGAGCTTTGGGCGGCGAATTTCACCATGCCTCCTGTGCTGGCAATAACATCAGCAATTTCCTGCAGTTCAGTGGAACACTCAGGGTGCACCATAAGAACACCGTCCCTGCGTATATTCTCAACGCCAAGATTCGTATGCACGTAGCAGTGGCCGTTGGGAGGCATGGGTATTATCCTCTTATTCGTATGTCTAGCCACATAGGCAGCGAGATTTGCATCCGGGCCAAAAAGTATGACTTCCGCATCCAGAGAATTTACCACCTTAACCGCATTGGCAGAGGTGCAGGTAATATCGGCCTTGGCCTTGCACGCAGCGGTGGAGTTCACATAGAGAACCACAGCCCCTTTAGGATATTTCCTTCGATACTCATCCATTATCTCAGGGGTTAGATATCTCGCCATCTCACAGGTTGCCAGGCGTGAGGGAATAAGAACCTTCTTATCCGGATTTAGTATGGCGGCAGTTTCCGCCATGAAATCCACGCCTGCAAAAACTATAAGCTCCGCGTCTATACGCGTTGCCTTTCTGGCAAGCTCTAAGGAATCTCCAACAAAATCAGCTATATCCTGAACCTCTCCCCGCTGATAGTTGTGGGCCAGTATAACCGCATTTTTCTCTCTCTTAAGTTTCTCTATTTCCTCCCTCAAATCCATTTTTCACACCCCCATCCTTACCACATCCTCCAGGGAGGAGAGAAGATATACGGGCGATAATGCCGCCAGATAACTGGTTTTGGGATTATCGGGGGAGGGTTTGTTTCTCACCCTTATCTCCGCCGTTCCAAAATCTCCTTCCACATATATCTCGTGAATATTCTCCTTCACCTGCGGATCTGCGTAGACCTCCACATCGATATCCATACCACTCACTATGGATAGCAGCACTGATACATTCACACTCTTGGGAAACTTCTCTATGGCTTCGCTGGCCTTCCCTTTGAAAATAAGGGTTCTCTCAGACACTTGGTATCCAAGGGTATGGGAATTCTTTATTGTTCTAAGGGTTACCTTTCTCAGGCCTCCGAGCTTAGCAGTTTTTATGAGATCTATCCCTCCAATGGCTCCAGAGGGAAGATAAATTCTGGTACCTTTTTCCCTGGCACGGGAAAATAGGGCATCTCGGAACTCCCTATTCACAAGACCACCGATGCTCATAATCACCATACTTTTCCCTGCCTCAATTATCTTCATAGCATATTCCTTCACAGCATCAGGAGATGCGGCCTCCACTATGAGGTCACTTTCCCCAATCAATTCCTCCAAATCATTGCAAATCTTTGCATCAAGATCCCTGCATTTTTCCCGCTGAATATCATATACCGCGTGCACCTTTAGTCTCCTCGCAATTTGATGCGCTATATTTCCACAGCCTATTATCCCTATCCTCATATCTTTCACCTGAACATGTGTTCAGTTGGAGAACGAGAAATCCCATTTAATTCTTTTGCTGAAAATTGCAAAAAATATCAAGAAGAGAAAGATTCAGGAAATATAGAATTTCTCCACATAGGGAGAGGTCATGGCTCTCAGCATAACCGTGTACTGATAGGGCCTTTTTAAAGAGAAGGATACCACATCTCCCACAGATATCTCTGCATTTTGCGCATCGAGAATTATGTGGTCGCTACTACCACCCAGAATCTCCAGCCCGGGAGAAAGAGGCTCCAAACCATCTATCTCCACATCCTGGGCACCAAGAGCCACGATGGCCCTTTTCCTTATCCCCCTATCCTCAAATTTTTTCTCCCTTCCCAGGGCATCCAGGCCGCGGGGACCTTCTGGCAGCGAGGGTTTTTCATTGAGCTCTATCACTTCCGCTTTTATGGTAAAGGTATCCTGTCGGAGCCAGGAAATTACTCTGTTGTCTGTGGTGGATGTCCCGAGAAGTATGGCTTCCCCTATTCTCATCTGATTTATGCCTTCAGGTAGCTGTCCCTTTTCGGCTAAAGAAAGAACGACAGTACCTCCCGTGGAAATTATCTCCACATCATACCCAAGAATTTTCTGTGCTCTTTCTCCTATTTCCACCAATTTTTTCTGATTTTCATAGGTGGGTAGCACACCTCCAAAGCAGCCCATGTTTGTCCCAAAGCCTGCGATCTCTATACCTGGTAGTTCCCTTATCTTTTCAAGAAAAATATCCACCTGGGAGGGAAGGAGCCCCTCCCTTCTGTCACCCACATCCACCATGACTATAACACTGTGTAGCTTTTCATGTTCTCGAGCAATTCTTGAAATTTCTCTCAGGGTTGATATTTCCGAGTTCACAGAATAATCGGCGTATCTCACCACATCCTCAATTTCGCTAAGCATGGGCTCCCGGATTAGCATGTATTTCGCTTTTATTCCCGCCTCTCTCAATCTCCTTATATTCTGAATCCTTGCATCGCCAAGAATTTCTATGCCCGAATCCACCATGACCTGCGCGATTTTGATATCTCCGCAAACACCCTTGGTGATTCCGGCAATCTGGAAACCTCTATCCTTTCCGAAGCTTACAAGCTTCCTAGCGTTCTCCTCGATGGCAGGAAGATTTATCTCGATCCTGGGATACCCACTGCTCATCTCACTCTATAACTTCCACCTTCTCTTTCACCACAACATTCCTCTTCTTCAGCTCTTCCAATATCTTTCTGAATATCTCGGGATGCTTTCCAAGATACTCTGGAGGATTCACGCCTGGATTTCTATACTCCCCATTAGCCACTATCCTTGCCGTTATTGCACACGGGAATCCTGTGGTTCTCGCCATGGAAGTTTCCTTCTTCTCCTTATCATAGTAATCCAGGAGATCGTAGGTGTATCTCATTCTCTTTCCGTCCTTAATGCCCTCCACAATTACCCGAAGCACCGTGAATTCCATCTCTCCCTCTTTCAATTCAAGCATGGGAAAGAGCAGCTTTGCCGTCAGATCTATGGGTCTCACCTTAACGCCATTTACCTCCACAAAATCCTTCCTCAGAAATCCTGTTTCACGGAGCATTCTCATCTTCTCCGCATGGCCGGGATAACGAAGCGTTTTCTCCTTAAGCGTAGGAGCTTTTATTGTGTAGAGCAAACTCCTCAGTCCATCCGTGTTAAACGCCTCAAGGGTACCTATCTCGGGAAGCTCCACAAGCTCAACTTCCGAAAGAGCAGGTTTCACAACTATCTTGCCACATTCCACAACCCTGGCAGGACGAAGATACTCATCAAGCAAATCGTAGGGAGAGAAAACTATCTTGTATTCATAGGGCCATTCCCTCTTTACAGGTAATCCGCCTACCAGAATGAGAACGCTCTCCGTCTTATCCAGCTGGCTGTCCGCATATCCAACAGTGAGATTGCTTATTCCAGGAGCAACCCCTATGTCCACAACAGCGGTCACACCCTTTTCCTTGGCAAGGGGATCCAGCTCTAAGGTATTCTCCGGGGTGAAGGTGATATCAACGATGTTTTTCCCTGCCTCTATCACCGCCTGGAGCATCATATACCCCAGAGAACCCGGCAATGCTCCTACAACGAGATCATAGGGTTTTACAACTTCCTTTATGTTCTCCGGTTTGGATAAATCAGCTACGATTCCATTTATTCCCTCTTTTTTAAGTTCTTCTATTCTCTTTTTGCTCGCATCAGCCACCGTCACTTCAAAATCCTTGGCAAGGTCCCTGGCAATGAGTCCACCTACAAGCCCTCCGCCTAATACTATAACCTTCATTTTTTATCACACTCCTTTCAGACGGCGGAAGATATGCCTGAGGAATTATTTAAACTTTCCTCCTTGAATATTTTGCCCAGAAAAGGGAATTTTGTTGCAAGATTTTATCCTAAATCCTGAAAAATGGTAAAAATAGACAGGTAAGGCCTCCATCTCCCTTCCAGAACTCGGAGATGTCTATCTCTATCGTTTCGTAGCCTTCTCTTTCAAGAAGCTTTGCGGTGCGGGAATACCCCTGAGGTATGAGGATCTTGCCCTTTCCGAGATTAATCATGTTATTGGCATAAAGCTCCTCTGGAGGAATCTCTATTATATTGAATCCACGGAAAAATTTTGGATTAACATACTGGGAAGTTAGTACTACCGTTTCATTTCCCAAATACTGGCACACGGCCTGCAGATGGAAGAGAAGGGGATTATCTCCTGAGAGAGGTATGCGTTTTATCTCCATATCGGGCAAAAATCTGGAAAGCTGATGAATCCCTCCCCTATTTGTTCGTGGAGTTTCGCTCACAAATATAAGGTCTCTATCCGTAACCACAATATTGCCACCCTCTAAAATACCTGGAGCTTCAATTCTCTTTATCTCCATCTCCGGCATATTTTTTCTGAAAAACTCCTCGATAGAGCGCTCTTCTCCTCTTCTAGATTCTATCCCAAATCTGTGGAGAATTACCATCTTTCTTTCATAGGCAATCAGCGCGGCATCGTGAACAAAACAGCTATCGGGATATTCTTCCAAGGGCTCTAATTCTATTACCCTTATTCCATGCTCCTGCAAAATTTTCTTATATTCTCTGTGCTGTCTTATTGCCCGATTCAGATTTATTTTACTCCGATGAGGGTTGCTAGATACGCAATTCAAATAACTTTTGCTAGGAGGACGGACTATGGCCATATCAAAAAGTCTGTCCGTCTTAAACACCTCCAGGAACTATCTGCGTACCCGTTTTGCCTTTTAGAGCATCCACAGCCATATCCAGGGAGGCTATCACGACCCTTTTTCCACCATGCTCTAAGAACTTTATTGCGGCTAAAACCTTGGGACCCATGCTGCCGGATTTGAAATGACCCTCCTCGTAATACCTCTTAAGCTCTTTCAGGGACACTTCACCGAGCCATGCTTCCTCGGAACTCCCATAACGAAGAGCTGCGCCATTTACATCGGTGAGAATCATAAGAACTTCTGCCTCAACAATTTCTGCCAGTTTCTCGGCACCCAAATCCTTATCGATTACGGCATCCACTCCCCTTATCATTTCATTCTCCCTTATCACAGGGATACCCCCGCCTCCTGCGGCAATTATAGTAAAGCCTCTTGCCACCAGTGCCCTGATGATTTCCTTCTCCACGATATCCTTGGGTTCTGGAGATGCAACTATTCTCCTCCATCCCCTTCCAGCGTCTTCGATTACACTCCACCCCATTTTTATGGCCATTTCTTTAGCCGTGGTCTCATCGTAAAAGGGCCCAACTGGCTTGGATGGTTTTTTACACGCAGGATCATTTATATCCACCACGGTCTGGGTTAGTATGGTAGCCACAGGAGTATCCACACCTCTCATTTTCAGCTCATTTGTGAGGGTTTGCTGCATCATATACCCTATTTGACTGTAGGCCATGGCCGCACAAACATGCATGGGCTGCGGCGGTATCCCGTAGAGCGTGTTTCCAGCATCCTGCTGAAGCAGCACGTTACCAACCTGGGGACCTCCTCCATGACTTAGAACCACCTGATATTCCCTGAATCGGGAAATGATCTCAGCAACCTGAGCCATGGCATGCTTCACATTGTTCATCTGCTCTTCAAAGGTGCCCCTCTCATCTCTTTGAAGAATGGCGTTTCCACCAAGGGCTATTACAAGTATCTTTTTCATTAAACCCCCTCTTATGGGATTACCAGGGAGAGTATGGCCTTCTGAACCGGTAGCTTGTTTCTCGCCTCATCCCACACGGCGCTGTGCTCTGAATCTATTATCTCATCGGTAACCTCCTCCCCCCTATGCGCAGGAAGACAGTGCATAAACAGGTAATTTGGCGTAGCATGCATCACAAGTTTTCTGTTAACCTGAAAAGGTGCAAATACCTTTCTCCTTTCTTCTGCCTCAGCTTCATCACCCATGGAAACCCAGGTATCCGTGTAAATCACATCCGCATTCTTAACGGCCTTTACCGGATCATGCAACAGTTCAAAATTTCCACCACTCTCTGCAGCGTTTTTCTCTGCCCACTCTATAACCTTTGAATCAGGTTCATAGCCCTCGGGTGTGGCAACCACCACCTCCGCACCTAATTTTGTTCCAACTACTATGAGGGAATGACACATGTTATTTCCATCCCCCACATACACGTATCTTATTCCCTTAACTCTACCCAGTTTTTCCTTGATGGTCATAAACACCGCTGGTGCATGGGTGGGATGCGAGAAATCGCTCAGGGCATTGATTACCGGTACACTGCTATACTCTGCCAGTTCTTCCACATCCCGATGGGAGTACACCCTGGCAGCAATGGCATCCACATACCCGCTTAGAACCCTCGCCGTATCTGCAATGGTCTCACCACGCCGGAGTTGCAGTTCCTGGGCATTGAGATATAGGGCATATCCACCTAATTGATACATCGCCACCTCCAGGCTCACCCTGGTTCTTGTGGATGGCTTCTGGAAGAGCATAGCCATGGTCCTGCCACGCAGCACATGATGCTCCTCTCCCAGCATTTCCCACAGTTTCATCTGCTCTGATACCTTTATTATTGCTTCGATTTCCTCTGGACTGTATTCCTGAAGACATAGAAAATTCCGATGCTTTTGAAACTTAAAATCTCTCCAAACCTTCGAATTATACTCCATACTATCCCCTCTTTTATTCATTTTAAAGACCTCGCATTTTATTCTTGTTGCAAATTAAAGAGGCAAATAAAACGGCGAATTAAGACAGGTTACGCCTCCGTCACCTTTCCAGAACTCCGAGACATTCACCTCTATCGGCTTGAATCCATGCCTCTTTAGCTTTTCCTTAGTTTTGGGGTATCCTGCGGGTATGAGAACTCTTTCTTCACCCAAATACAGCATGTTGTTGGCGTAAAGCTCATCCTCGGGTATCTCTATAAGTTTAAATCCCTGGAAATAGGAGGGATCAACCACATGGGGAGATATCGCGATTCTTTTCTTGCCCAGATAATTCACGCCGGAAAGGAGATGGAATATCTTGGTAAGTTTTATGCTCACAACCCTAACATGAGGGAGGGCGGCCGCAAATTGTCTTATCCCCTCAGGATTCGTTCTTACGGATTCGCCAATGAAAACCACACCTGCATCGGTCACCAAAACATCTCCGCCTTCTATCGTGCCCGGCGCTTTAATCCCAATAGTTGTAAAACCCTCTTTCTTGAGATACTCTTTCACACTCCTCTCTTCACCCCTTCTCGAGGGTTCTCCAAATCTGCAGAGCACGGCAGTCTTGGAGGATTCTCCTATTATTGAGGTGTCCTGCACAAACACGCTATCTGGATGATCTTCCAGCACTGGAAGTTCTATCACCTCTATGCCATTCTCTCTCAATATCTTAACATACTCCCTATGCTGCTTCTTTGCCAGAGATACATCTATTGTGTGATGCATGGGATTTGTGGATACGCATCTCTTATAGCTCTCCCCGGGAGGTCTCACTAGTACACGATTGAATAGCCTATCCATCTTGGCAACCCCTTATCTCACCACTTCCTCCACTTCCCGATACCAAGGCTTGGAAGTCCCCGCCTTGGCTCTCTTTCTCCATTTCCTTGTCTTGGGCTCTGCCTCTATCATCTTCATAAGCTTATCCACTCTCTTTATCACCGTGGAATACTCCTCCTCGGTTAACTTGCCCTCTTCCTTGAAATTCTTCGCCGCCTTCTTCACCTTTTTTAAGTTGGAGGTGGCATCGTACCAGAAGCCCCAATCATCTGCCAGTATCTTCGCTACATAGCTCCCATCTATGACTTCCTTCTTGGCAGTGCTTCCGACCTCGTGGCCAAAAAACAGAACAATGAGATCAATGAGATCCTTGAGATTAATCTGATGAATTTGCAGCTTCTCAAGCACCAGATCTGCGAGAGATATCGTGGGAAAATCCAGTTCTAATCTGCCCTTGCCTGGCTTGCTGCCAAAGACCACATCGTGGCTGTACTCCAATTTGTCAAAGAATACATCCACGTCGTAGTAACCCTTGGGATGGAAATAGATAAGCCTCTTTATCATATAGATTCGCATACTCGGGTCGAATTTGAATTTGAGCTCCTTTTCGAAGTAATCCATCACCTCTTTTCTCTGCTTGCTATATGCAATGAGATCCAGATCAGTAAAGATGGGTTTTCCCTCGCCGAATCTCTTTATCTTATCGTAGAGCTGCATTGCCTCCGGTATGTGCTGTGAATGTATGTAGATGGCACATCCCCCTAGGATTCTTATTATTGTGTTCCTCTTTTGCGCCCTGGTAACAATGTCCACTGCTTCCTTAATAAACTCCTCTGGCGGCATCACAACGAAATGTGCAGGACCTTCTCCCTCGTTATCAGTTAACGGGGACATTTTTATCCCTCAAGACGCCAGTATTTATCCACGCCCTTCTTACTTACCTCTATCACATAGGCCTTGAGCACACCCTCACCATACTCGCTGCCCGGATTTACCACAAGGGTTCTTCCTACCTTCTCAATAGACGCTGATTCATGTATGTGCCCATGCAATCCGAGAATTGGCTGGTATTTCTTCTCAAGCTTGAGCACTGATTTGCATCCCACATGCTGATATTCCACCATGCCCCCTACCACCACAGGCCTAAGATCCTTGGTTAATTTGGGTGCAAGATCCAGATGCGTGCCATAGGGTGGGCAGTGGAAATTGAAAATGCCATTGTGGGGATCGCTCATCTTGTTAATAAGGCCCTGAAGATGTTTCATCAGTTCCTTCTCCTTCATCTCCCTGGGTGTGTTCCAAGGGGTGGGATTCACATAGGGCGATGACACCATCTCGTGTCCTTCTATCTCCAGAACCTTGCCCAGAGGATAGATTATCCCCCTGTCCTCGTATTCCTTTATTACATCATCGATTATAAGCTCGTCATCGTTACCAGGCATCACCACAACCATGGTTTTCTCCACATCCACATGCTTAAGCACCAGTTCCATCCAGTTTCTCATGCGCTCTATCATCTTCTCGTTTATTATCTCCTCGACCTTCTTTGGATCGTTCTGCAGCTCCTCAAGCTCTTTCTCTGTAATACGAACGTAATATGGCCCAGAACCTTCCAGTTTCTCCTCAAACTCCTTTATCTCTTCCTCTGTCTTGAATATCCATTTTCTTCCAAAGTATGTGGCTCGCCATCTTCCATCCTTCTGCTTTATTATAGGAATCAATGCCTTCCCTGTTAAATCTCCTGCCAGGATTAAAACATCCACTTTGTGCATCTTTGCAGCTGTAAGCCATTTTCTCCAAACTAAGGTGGATCCGTGGACATCCACGGAAAAGAATATCCTCGCCATTTTATTCACCTCCTATGACTATGATTTCATATTTTTTAAAGATTTCCCATTATTATTTTACGATCAATAAAAAAATAATAAAAGACCCCCTTATGCTGGGGGTATTTCGGAGAATACCTTTTCTACCGGTATACCCTTCTTCTTGTTGATCGCCACCATGGCAACGAACACTATGATACCTATGGCTGCCACAAGAGTATTCATGAGCTGTATGGTGGCATCGTAGTAGGCGGTGAACAGCAGCATCCACCAGCCAAGTATGAACAGTATGACACCAACGGTAACCAGCAGTCCCTTGGACTGAACTGTCATTCTCTTGTAAAGCTCGGGCTTCCACCACGGCAGCATCAGAAGTGCAAGACCTACAGGTGCAACGAATATCAGACCGCCGAAATCAAGCACTGCCAGCGCGCCAGTAGCAAGATTTGAACCCATGGAATCAAGTAGACCCAGAAGTGCACCCAGGAAGGCCAAAAGGAAAGTGATGTGATTTGCCCAGGTTGGTGCAGCCCATCTTGCTGACACATGGGTCATCTTCTCTGGGAGAAGCCTATCAAAGGCCATGGAGAAGAGACCTCTCACTGCACCTACCCACAGAACTGCCGAGGTGTTGAAGTACCACAGGAAATACGCGATACCTATGGTAATAGCTATAGCAGGTGTCGGCCAGATCAACGCAGCAACCAAAGGTACTGATCCTGCAGGTGGATACATTCCCTGGAATACTGGGAACATCTTAGTGAGAACATCCGGATAGTTGCCAGCCAGATATGAGTAAGCAGCAAGGAAATCGTAGTTGCCGGACCATGGGACCACTGCAGCATTTACCAAATAGAGGATAAGCACTGCTATCCATCCTGCAATGTAACCCTTTATGTAGCTTTTACCTGGGTTCTTAACTTCGCTTCCCACGAAGGTCACGGTCTCCAGCGCGGTCCAGGCCCAGAGAGTCCATAGAAGCATTCCATAGGTACCCATTCCCACACCCACTGAGACAAGTGGGTCTATTGAGGTGCCGAAGTAGGTACCACCCTTGAAGGCTGCGTTCATCACCTGCTGAGCTGCTCCTGCACCGAATATCTTGTCAAAGCCATGCATTGCTGCATTGGGTCCCTCAAAGGCCATTCCACCCAGTACAAAGATGGTGATTGTCAGAGGAATTATTGTTATTATTCTCATGCTCCATTTTATTGTCTTCACACCGAAGTAGTTGAAGATCCATAGGATCACAATCATCAGCACCGAAATGTAGAAGCCCGTGGTTGGATGCGTTAAGGTTTTTGCAATAGATAATAGATGCGTGTCGTTACTCCCTATGGCTGCCACCGCAAATGCACCCGCCATGGCTTTAATCCCCAGAACCATCAAGAAGCCCGCAGATAGCGTTAGGCTCATCACCACATAGTACCAGAACGGTATGTAGCCCACTATTGGGTGCACAACTCTGGAAACGAAGACATAAAGGGAGCTGGACCTCGGAAAAGAGGATGCTATGGCCATTGCTGCAATCACTATGGGTAGAAACATCAGGCCCGCCAGGAAAAATGCCAGAACCTCGTTGCCCCCGTATGCCGTGGGGTCACCAAGCATTTTCACAGCATAGTATGTCATACCTGACGCTGCAGGTCCTGCCAAAGACCAGATAAGTACGTCAAACCAGCTGAGTTCTCTGACAAGCCCTGATGCCCTCCTCACAAAGATTTCTTCTTTTTCAGGCATACGGGGGAAAGATATGAACTATCTCCTTAAAAATTTTTCGGTGAAATTGGGATGTAAACTAAAGATTTCATCGTTTATTATTGATATGATTTTTATGTATTTCTCCATATTTGAATTTAACAGTAACCCACGCATAGTTTTTATGCTCTTTTTCGAAATCCTTATTAACCGATGCCCCTATATGCCAGGTATGGGGCTTACAAAAAAGGATTGCGTATTTGAAGTTGTCAAAAACGGAAGCTGCGAAAATATAGTGTCTTCGCCCCTTGTGGGATTTCATTCCGCCATACTCTTCAACAAGAAGATACAGGATGCGGCAAATAATGGGAAACTGATGGCAGAGCTCCAAATCAAAGCAGCATCTTTCTACGATCTCTACATTCTATTCAACTTTATGGATCTCACACTGGAACCTGAAGCCCTAGGAGCAAAAGTATTCTGGGATGGCGGGGTGCCTTCCGTAGGCACCACCTTGCCTTACGAGAATGCGGAGGAAACTCTAGAAAATGGACTATCCTCATTCTTAGATTTCCCTCGAATAAAAGCGAATCTCGACGCGGTCAATTTGATGCATGAAAATCTTGAAGATGTTCTTATAGCGGCATATGTATCAGGGCCCCTTACCCTGCTATCCCAGACATTCGGTGTCACCAAGGTCCTGAAGAAGGTAAAGAGAGATCCCGAACATATTGTAAAACTGATGGAAATGGCGTCCAGAATTGTTCAACTCTATATAGATGCCC
Organism: DHVE2 group archaeon; assembly: GCA_026993785.1. Taxonomy (GTDB): domain Archaea; phylum Thermoplasmatota; class Thermoplasmata; order Thermoplasmatales; family Aciduliprofundaceae; genus S014-41. Next base: position 170,806 of record JALWRZ010000003.1, on the reverse strand, counting down.
TGATGGATTCCAGCGCAGAACTTATAATGATCCTTGAGCCTGTGGGTGCTTTGCTTTCCCCCCGTATGTTCGATTCCACCGTTAAAAAATTCCTGATGAATTTGGCTGCTCACATAAACAAGAGAGGTATCTTATCTGCCCTCCACATATGTGGGGATACGAACCATCTTTTGAACTCCATGCTTGATACCGGGGTCCATATTTTGAGCATAGATAAGCAGGTGGATATCGCAGAACCGCTGAAAAGAAATGAGAAAATAATCTCTCTTGGTAATGTGGGAACCGTAGAATTGCAGACAGACACCGCGGAGAATGTGTATAAAATAAGCATGGAAACTTTGCAAAAGACCCAGGGAATTAGACACATTTTGAGCAGTGGATGCGATGTACCTGCCCACTCCAAACCTGAAAATATCAAGATGATTGTCAAGGCTGCCAGAGATTGGGCCCAAAAGAGATAGTCCCTCACATCTTTTTGACTTTTTTAATTCTGGGCTTACCCAGCACCTTCTCCAGGGTCTTTATAATTCCCGGATAATCCTCAACGTATCCTGAGGGAAGATACGTGGAATTAATAAAAATTTCATGAAAATCGCTTTCTCTCACCAGGTCCACATGCTGCACCTTCTTGGCAAAATTCTCCAGATCCTCCCTTACATCTCTGTTTTTGAGAAGTATCCTAGCTCCTGAACCTGCAGTGTTGCCCACAAGCTCAATTCTGTCCAAGGGCACCTCAGGCAAAAGTCCTATAAACATTGCATTCTGTGGATTAATATAGAGTCCAAAGCTCCCAGCCACATAAATTTTCTCCATATCCATGGAGCTTAGTCCTGCCTTTCTTAAGAGCATGTGTATTGCAGTTTGAACAGCTGCCTTGGCAAGCTGTAATTCCCTTATATCCTTCTGGGTGAGTGTTATAATCTTTCCATCGCAGCCATCCTTTGAAAGGATATATTCCAATTTGCCCCCTTCTTCCCGAATGTAGGGATGATTTTTCACTCTGAACCTGCCACCGTAATCTATGATTCCATTCTTGAGCATCTCTGCAACAGCATCTATGAGACCGGAGCCTGCGATACCACAGGGTTTTGTGTTTCCTATAACCTTTATACTGGGCTCCAGCGTTTCAGGATCTATGGCAACTCCCTCTATGGCTCCCACCGCCGAACGCATTCCATATTTTATGTTCATTCCTTCAAATGCCGGGCCTGCAGGACCTGAGGTTGCCAGCATACCTCCTTCATAGGATAAAAATACCTCAGCGTTGGTACCCAAATCTATGAATATATATCTCTTAGCGGATTTGTAACGCATAAGATATGCTCCTACCAGGGAATCGGATCCTACAAAGCTCTCCACCAACGGGGGAAGATATACGTGAGCATGGGCGCTTACTCTTAATTTTAGCTCTTTCGCCGGGATATACTCTGCTTCCTTCTTTTTCAATTTATAGGGCGAGTATGCCAGGGGTCTAACATCTCTGCCCACAAAAAAGTGATGCATCACACTGTTTCCAACCACAACAATCTCGTAGATTCTTGCCCTCTCAATTCCTCTTCTTTCAAAATCAAGTAGCTTGCGGTTGAGATGGGCTATAAGCATCCTGCGCAATTTATCCACACCAAGCTCAAGGGATTTCATTATCCTGGTCATAACATCGGCACCGAAAATGGTCTGGGGATTCTCATCGGCATTGGTGAGTAGTATTTCTCCCGTAATCAAATCCATCAGATAAATCACTATCTTGGTGGTACCAATGTCCACGGCAAGTCCATAAATTTTATCCCCATCTTTTAGCTCAATAGTCTCCAGTGTTTCCCTATGGCCATCGCGCCAGTACTCTACCGCTGCTTTTCCATTTAAAATTTGCAAAGATACTGCAGGATTCAGAGGAATATCCGGCTCGTAGCCCATCTTTGCAAGTTTCACTATTTTATTATACATGGAGATGACTTCTATATCTCCAAGGGGATGAACCTGGCACGCGAGTCTTATCCCATCACTCACTTCTTTCTCTGTGAGAAACTTCTTTTCTGCAGGAGTTAAAGGTGTAACTTTTCCTATTATTCTTACCTTGCACTTGCCACAGAATCCTCTGCCCCCACAAACACCGCCTGTATCCACTCCGGCTTTCATTGCCGCGCTGAATACACTCTCCTCTTCCTCTGCGAATATCTCCTTTCCATCGGGAATGAACTTTATTCTATGCATTCCAGTGCGCACCAATTACACCTTTTCCTTTACACGTATTTTGGCTTCTCCGAGATTTTGTTCCAGAGTTTCTCATATACACTATTGAGCTTTTCAAGCTTATCCGATGGAAGAACATGGGGCTCATATTCCTTCAGTATTTTCTCCACCATCGTATGGGCACGGTGCAGGGAATCTTGACCATCCCACCTGTCGCGGGAGGAAACATCCCATATATTTTGGTCCGGGAAATAGAACTCTTTTCTGATATTCTTCCTGGTATGCTTCTGGGATAAGAACTCATGCTTATCCAGCTCCGCCACTTTCTTTATTATGTCCACAGCCAGCTGCTCCTCTCCCATTTGATAGCCTTGGGACACTCTCTTCACCATTCCTGCAGCTTCATTATCCAGCACAAGCTTCTCCAAGCTCTGAACAAGCTCATTTTCCATCATTCCAGGACCCGAGATTATATCGAATCCTCCAACCACGGCGGCCAGTGCAGAGTACATGCTCTGAGCTCCCGCCTGGTAATCTATCACCTTGTTATCGCTCAAGCCTAAATAGGTGTGCGCAGGTACGCCTAAATATCGGGCCATTTCGCGGTAAGACCAGGCAAGAAGTATGCTTTCTGGTGCCGTGATCAATGGCAATGCAAAGTTGGGCTGTAATATGGCTGTGGAGCCTCCATATATCACGGGTGCACCAGGATTAATCAGTTGTGATATGGTGATACCGCTCAGTATCTCTGTATGATGGAGCACAAGACTACCGGCAATAGTCGCGGGGCTCGTTGCACTCATCTGAGGCATGGAGATTATCTCTGCAGGAATTCCCTCCCTAGAGAGATCGTAAAGATTTCTCACAGTAATTTCGCTCCAGGTAAGGGGGGAAGAAATAGTTACATCAAAAATAGCCCAGGGTTTTTCTGCGTAATCCTCTCGTATTGCCTTCATCATTTCGAACATCAACGTCAAATTCTCTATGGTAAATGCACCGGTCACTATAGGCTTGTTGGAATATTTCAAAATCACATATAGCCTTACCGCGTCCTTTATAGCATTGGGTACATCATCAGGCACAAGAGCTGTGCTCTGGGCCTCTATATTTTTAAGAGAGTCCACTAGAATCACAAGATTTTTCAAATCGTATAGCAATGGCAAACGGGGCTCTTTAGCTCCAAAATCCAGAATCTTTATTGCCGCAGAACCCGGCGCGAATATTCTCGTTCCCTCACCTAGATTTGCCACTACTTCTCCTTCCCTGTTGTAAAGTGTGAACTTTTTCGGCACCGTTTTTAGCGACTCTTCCACAAGAGACTCGGGGAATATTACCCTTTTCTCATCCTTACTCTTGCACCCAGCATCCAGCAGAAACTTCACTATCTCAGGATCTCTTATTCTCATCCCTACTTCTCCTAGAAGTTCCAGAGCTTTGGAATGAATCAGCTCCTTTTCCTCTTTAGTTAGGATGGATACCTCAGGAAGCGGCATCTTTGTCACCACCTCTCTTTACCGACTTAACCATGACCTTTTCTCCCTCTTCTGCGGTTTGGGACAACACCTCGAGACCCAGCAGTGCCTTGACCTCTCTAAGAGCCTTAAAAACATCATTACCGCAGATATCCGCGCCTATCTCATTGACCCATTCCTCCGTTATAGGTGCACCACCGGCGATGATTATCACATTATTCCTCAAACCGCTCTCTTTCAGATAATCTATGACCTTCTTTTGGTTGGGCATGGTGGTGGTCATTAGGGCGCTCAACCCGACAACCTTCGCAGATGTTTCTTTAACTTTCTCTACAAATTTTTCCGGTGGAACATCTGTGCCCAAGTCTATGACCTCAAAGCCCTCCGACGTAAATATGCTCGCAGCCAAATTCTTTCCAAGGTCATGAATATCTCCCTGTACGGTACCGAATACGCATACTATGCGTGCCGAGCTCTCTTTATTCTTACGGAAAAGAGGTAATATCACTTCGTTCATGGCTTTTTTAAACGCTTCAGCCGAGATTACCATATCCGCTATGAAATACTCACCCTTCTCGTAAAGCTCGCCCACATACCTAAGCGCAGGCAACATCACGTTGTTGAGCACATCTCTGGGGTCCCTCTTGAATTCTTCCACCAGCGCTTTGCTTGCCTCGACTGCCAGTTCCTCGTCCCCATCTACTATGGCATCGTATAGCTCCTTTTCCCTCTTTTCCTCTTCTGCACTCTTGGCACTCATCACATCACCTCCTTTTTTCTTGTTATAAACTCTTCCTTTACGGGTATTCCATTAAGCGCGAAATTTTCCAAGATCGGCACAGAGATTTCTTCTCTGAACCCTAACTCATGGGGTAAGACCACCCCTTTTTGGGATATCTTACCTTCAAGAAGCTTCCAGGCCAATGATGCAATGAAAATACCCATCACCAATTCAAATGCTCTCCCCGTCTCCCCAGCTCTCGCCACATGCAGGAATTTAACACCCTTTCTCCCTCTGTATGCTTCCAGAAGTAGAATGTGTATATCCTCCTCCTTCGCCCCATTTTTTTCGAGGAGCTCCTTTAAATAGCTATTGGCTTCTCCCTTCCCAGGGGCTTCTGGAAGCAACCCCCTCTTTTTAAGACCCCTCATAAATTCCCAGTGGCCGGGCCAGTTCAGGGCATAGCTCCGGGCAAATCGAAGGTTGGGGAAACTATCCAATACAGGGGTAAGAGCATCCACGGGGAAATATTCGAGCTCACCTACGCCCTTGATATTTATCCTCCCGACATAGCTTTCCAAGGGATCCAGAAGAACGATAGACCCGCTTAAAATGAATTTTGCAGGCCTCCTATAAATTTCAATAAATTCTTGAGTATTCCACCCTGCAGTCATCAAAAGATGGGGATTGAAATTGGCTGCAATATTACCCCCATATAGGCAAAGCTCATTGATTCTTCCAAGCATCGCTCTTGCCGCTCCAATCAGCAGGTGAGCGAGGCCCCAGAAGGAAGCGGGAATAAGTATCACAATTGCATTGTTTTCCAGGGCCACCCTATGAATCTCTTCTCTTCCTACCGTATAGGGAAATAGAGATATTACATTCACTCTATTCCCTACAAGATTTAAGAGCGCTTCGTATCCCTTCTCACCCCACAGGGCTACGATTATCACAACATCTCCACCTATTTCTCCCGCTGCATCCCCCTGGAATAATATCTCCTCCGAAAAAACGCGGATTTCCACCTCCTGCCCCTCCAAAAATTTTGCAACGATGCTTGCTATTTTTTTAGGCCCTATTATGGCTACTCTCCGCATCCGAGGCTTTTAGGAACTCCGAATATAAAAACTTTTCTCCCTGAAGATTCAATTTGAGAGTCATTGAAGCACTATAAAAAATACTTTACATCTTTGGACAAAAAATTAATATAGCCACAGGCACCTCATCTTTTATGTGGTTCCGAAGAATGGCCATAGAAAAGGAGTCCCCAGAGGAGTTCGGGTATGAAAAAATTGTTTACAATCTCGCGGAAAGCTCCGTGCCAGATCAACCCCTGGAGCTTTTTGTGAACGCAAATTCCCTTAAGAAACTTCTTCTATCGTATGGTCCCCACGGGGGAAATGAAGAATTGAGAGAGATAATCGCATCCCATTATCCAAATATTTCTGGCGAGGATGTACTCGTTACTAATGGTGCAGCCGAGGCCCTGTTTGTGGTGGAGGCAACGCTTCTAAAGCCCGGTGATGAGGTTGTAGTTCTTCATCCCAATTACCCTTCCAATTACGAGGTACCCAAATCCCTGGGATGCAATGAAAAACTGCTGAGTTTGAGATTTGAGAAAAACTTCGAGCTTGATATGGATGAGCTGAGAAGCCTCATATCCCCAAATACTAAGCTCGTGAGTATTACCTATCCCAATAATCCCACAGGAGCCATGATAAGCGAGGATGAGCTAAAGGAAATATTGGAGCTTGTTGAGGAATGCGGATGCTATCTTCTAATGGATGAAACGTACCGGGAATTGAGCTACCAAAAGAAGTTACCCTCCGCTGCTTCTCTTTCACACCATGCCATAAGCGTGAGCTCCCTATCCAAGGCATACGGAACTCCAGGAATAAGGATTGGATGGTTGCTCACCCAAGATAGAGGGCTTATGAAGCAGTTCATAGCCACCAAGGAGCAGATCAATATCTGCAATTCCGTGGTGGATGAATTGATTGCCCTCCAGGTCTTGAAAAGGGAGGAGCTTTTAAAGAAAAATATAGAGCACGTGAAAAGGAATCTGAAAATTGTTGAAGAATGGATAGAAGAGGAAGAACTCGTGGAATGGATACCTCCAAAAAGCGGTGCAGTTTGTTTCCCAAGAATCAAGAAGACAGCTGGAGTTATAACCCCTCAATTTTATTCCATTCTGAGGAAAAAATACAGAACCTTCCTTGCTCCAGGGCACTGGTTCAACATGGACGACCTTTATTTCCGCCTGGGCTTTGGATGGCCGAGCGAGGAGGAGCTTGAGCAAGGCTTGAAAAATGTGAGCAAGGCTCTGCGTGAGGCAAAATAAAGGAAAAAGGTTAGCCAGGAGCTACGCGATACATCATCCTCTCATGGTAGCCAATAACAACAGGATACCATCCGCTGAGCAGTTCATCCATTTCCCTATCGTTGGTATCCACCAAGAGAGGTTTTCCGTGAAGGGCGAGTATCTTATTTTGCGTTGCCACTATTATGATGCTCTTTTTTCCGCCAGCTTCTTTAAGCACCTCACCGCTAATCTGCTGGTTACCGCGTCCCAGAAGATAGCCCTGTCCTCCAAGGGGACTAACCACAATCTTGGCTCTTTTACCCCTTATGGTGCGGAGTATCTCCCTCTCGTTGGCATCCTTAGCCACCAGTTTTCCATTGTAAATTATATCCACGCCTAAGAGGGTGTAATCGCATCCCAGCTTTTTTAGTATCATCTTGGCCGTTGTTCCCGGACCTATCAAATAGTAGGTATCCTTCTCCATATTCTCCAAGATATCCACAGCTATAGCCTCCTGATTCATTCGCTCAGTGGCAGATGTTGGAGATTTTCCACCCACCACATATCTCCGATGATAGGGGACCTTAAGATAGCCATAGAGCCGCACTGCAAATATTCCCTGCCTGAATTTCTCCTCGTCAATATCCATCACTTCCCTTTCTTCCACATCTCTTATTTCTCCCCTGAGATATTTCAAAGCCAGCTGACCTGCCCTTTCCGGTCCCGTGGAAAATACCGCGGAATACATCTTGACTCCTGCAGGAACTCCTATCACAGGAATAGAGAGATCTATAGCGTCATATATATCCCTGGCAGTTCCATCGCCTCCCACAAAAAGAAGCAGGACAGCATTTCTTTTCAGCATCTCTCTTGCCGCTCTTTTGGTGTCCTCAGCGGTGCTTCTCTCTCCTTCTATGGTTCCCACAAGCTCAACACGAAAGCCTGCTTCCCTGGCCGCATTCTCACCCATCTCACCGGGATAGGTGAGGATAAGAATCTCTTCTCTTAAAGGAGTCAGTTCTCTGAGCATTCTTTTGGCGCGTTCCGAGGCCCAGGGTTTGGCACCCAGCTTTATGGCTTTCTCTACCGTTTCCCAGCCATCGGTACCCTTAAGGCCGACCCTGCCACCCATGCCTGCAATGGGATTCACAATTAGACCGAGCTTCTTTATTTTCGCACCCCCTCACCTCGATGCTTTCGAAGATATACCCTCCAGGTGGGTGCCCACCGGGCCGGATCTTCGAAGAAGCTCATATCTTCAATTCTGTGAATCACACCGTTATAGGGCGCATTTTTCACCTTATCAGGATTTTCATATGCCTCCTGTGCTATGGTTTTCAGTCCCTCAATGTACTCATCAAGGTCCTCCTTGGAGTAGGATTCGGTTGGCTCGATGGTGAAAGGCTCAGGAACAATCCATGGATGATGACTTGTCCATAGGTGGAAACCGAAATCTGTCATTCTTCTTATCACATCCTCCACAGTCACGCCTGTCTCATCCGCAAGTTTCTTGAAAGAGTATCTCACCTGGCCCACACGATACCTGGTCTTAGGGAAAGATATGTCTGCGCCCCGCACCTCCTTGAGGATCCTGCTCATCACATAGTTGTTGTTTAATATGGCTATCCTGGCAACTTCTCTTACACCTTCATCTCCAAGGCTCATGAGCCAGGAATATGCCCTTTGAACCACAGGGAAAACCCCGTAGAACTCCCTCACCTTTCCTATGGTGTTGGGTAGCTCGTAGTTGAGATAGTACCTGTCCTGCGAGGAATCATAGTCCACCACAGGCACAGGCAGAAAAGATTCGAGTTCCTTCGTGGCGCCCACTGCACCTAATCCTGGACCACCACAGCCATGGGGTGAGGAGAAAGTCTTGTGCAGATTGTAGAAGCCAAGATCGAAGCCCAGGTCTATGGCCCTCACATATCCAAGAAGCCCATTGGCATTGGCCTGGTCATAGGCGCATATACCTCCAACTTCATGAACCAATGAGGTCATCTCCTTTATCCTGGGATTGAATATCTCCGTATCCTCAGGGTTGCAGATTATCATGCCTGCAGTTCTCTCAGATACTGCCGCTTCAAAGGCTTCCATGTCAGGCAACCCCGTCTCCGGGTCCGGCGGGATATCTATGACCTTGAATCCCTTCAGTTTCGCTGTGGCAGCGTCGGATGGATGAGAGAGAAGCGTAGTTATTATCTCATCCTTGTGGTCATTGCCCTTTACCTGGTGATACTTGTAAATTATGGATGCCATGGTGTAAAGAGCGTGGGAACCACCGCCAGGTTGAAACACGAAACGGGAGAAACCGGAGAGAGCGCGGAGCATATGATCAAGTCTGTATATTATTTCAAGCGCACCCTGCACCGTCTCCTCCGGCTGATATGGATGCAATTCCGTAACTTTGGGAGAGCGGACGAGCATCTCATTTATCTTGGGACTGTACTTCATGGTGCATGTGCCCTGTCCTATGTCGATATTGACATCCACACCCAGGGTCTGCTGCGATAGCCTGAGATAATGCCTTAACACCCTTACCTGCGCCACCTCAGGTAAATTAGGCTTCTCCTTCCTTCTCATATTTTCAGGTATGGTTGACAGGGCATCCCCCGCAACCCTTTCTATCTCCGCATCCACGGATGGAACGAGAATACCACGCTCTCCTTCCCTGCTCATCTCAAAAATTATGGGCTCATCCCATTTAGCCTGGTGAAAATTTTTTCTTAATCTTACTACACCCATTTAGCTCACCTCCAGAATCTCGGCAAGGGATTCGTAGAGCCTGTCAATGTCCTCCCGGGTATGTATTTCGGTCACGCAATAAAGCGCCGCTTCACCTAGCTCTGGGAAATTCTTAGAGAGGTCTATGCCTCCGATTATTCCCTTTTTCAGGAGCTTCTCATTAATCTCCTTCACCTTCATACCTGTGGAGTTGAAATCTACCACAAACTCCTTGAAATGTGGCGCATTGAATTTAGGAACCTTGACTCCGGGGAGCTGAGAGAGCTTATGAATGGCGTATCTAACCCTCTTCACTATTGTCTCTCCAAGCTCTCTCATTCCTCTGGGACCCATGAGAGCAAGGTATACCCCCGCAACTATGCCCCATAGAGCTGTGGCGGTGCCCACAAACTCCTTGGATTCACCTGGGGTCTCTCGAACCATGAATGAGGTTCTCTCAAAAGCCACGTCTCCGAAGCCATACTCTCCTGGCACAACGGTATGGGCAATTCCGAATATTCGGTAGGGTATCTCCTTAACGAATTTTTCCTCGTCCCTGGTTGCCACGAAACCGGCCAGACCGCCTCCGAAGTTCATGTGATTGCCTAAGGGCTGCAATTCCCCGCATACTATATCCGCACCGTAATGGCTCGGCGGTTCAAGAATTCCTAAGGAGCTGGGATCAACGCCTACAACCACAAGCGAGCCCTTCTCATGCGCGATATCAGATATCTCCTTACCCTGAGGCTCTATGAAGCCCAGATAGGAAGGGTTCTCGAAGTACACAGCTGCGATTTTCTCCGATATTTTATTCTTTAAATCCTCAAGATCAACGAATCCTGAAGAGGGGTCATGCTTCAACCAGCGAATCTTCACATGGGGCTCCAGGTAATTCTCTATTATTCTCCTCCTCTCAGGAGATATGGTGTCCACCACCAGCACCTCTTTTCTTCCCGTGATGCGGCTTGCCATTCGTAGAGAAGTTCCCGCCGCGTGCCCCCAGCTGTAAATTGGAACGCTAACCACATCCATATCCAGCAGCTCAGCCATAAGGCTCTCATATTCAAAGAGTGCCTGCCAGCGGCCATGATCTTCATAGGGCTCTCCGGCATACGCCGTTAAAAATTCGCCCCGGGATGCGATCTCATCACATATGGCAGGTACATAGTGGGGCCAGGTACCTCCACCCAAGAAGCATAGATAATCCCCGCATGTCCTATTTTTAGATAATATGCCCTCCACATGCCTCCTCAGCTCGTATTCAGAAAGAAGTGGTTTAGGAAGATTCAGGGGACCACGATACTGCAATTCCCTGGGTATGACCTTATCTATAAGCTCGTCTATGCTTGCCACCCCTATCTCCTTCAGCATCTCCTTCTGTACCGCTGGATGCGAGTTGGGAATATACGGGTGTCCTATTTTTTCAATACTCCTTTCTTCCATTTTCACACCTCCTTAAGCTATTCCTCCGCCATCAACCACAAGAGTCGCTCCCGTTATCCACGATGCCATATCCGAAAGGAGAAAGAGCACGGCGTTGGCCACATCCTCGGGAGTCCCTATCCTCCCTATAGGCCTATCGGCAGCTTCCTTCAGAAATTCCTCCCAAGGAATCCCCAGCTGCTTTGCCTCGTTGCGCAGCATGGGGGTATCTATGTCACCTGGACTAACGCAATTCACCCTTATATTGTCCTTTCCGTGGTCTATGGCCATAGCGCGGGTTAAATTTACCACGCCGCCCTTGGCAGCGCAGTAAGCGGCAGCATTTGGTCCACCCTTGAGACCCCATCCAGAACCTATATTGACGATGCTGCCGCCACCAGTCTTTATCATATAGGGAATGAAATTGTGGGATGCAATATAAACTCCTTTAAGGGTGACGTCTAGAACCAAGTCCCATTCCTTCTCGCTAAGCTCCACTACATTTTTGCGCACTATCACGCCGGCGCAGTTGACTAGATAATCGACTCTGCCAAATTCTCTGTATATCTTCTCTGCAACTTCTTGACACTGGGCATTGGAGGTTACATCACACCGATAGAACCTGGCTCTGCCACCGGATTTCACTATCTCCTCTTCCCTCTTCTTTCCCTGCTCCTCGTTGATGTCCAGAAGAGCTACGAATGCCCCGGCTTCCGCAAGTTTCTTTGCAATGCCAAAACCTATACCTGAGGCAGCACCTGTTACAACGGCAACCCTTCCCTCCAAGGAGAGAGGTTTACACACATCTTCCTTCATCATTTTTCACCTCACATTTTCTTTCAGATGCAAATAACGCTTATGCGGGTGGGAATATTTATAGATTTCTGAAAACCTCCTCAATTTTAATAGGTTAAGTATAAAAATTGCGCATTTAGATAAATTTTTGACGAAAATAAGCTTATGGAAGATAAAAACCAAAATCTATATATTCGTGGCAGCCATGGGTGGAGTATGATAACGCCCAAAGAAGTTCATAAAATTTTAGGAGAAAGAATTTTGACCGATGGCCTGGATATGGTGCTTGACATTGACAAAAGCCATGGGCTGTGGCTCTACGATGCCCGACACAGCAAATATTATCTCGATTTCTTTGGATTCTTCGCCACAAGCGCGCTGGGAATGAATCACCCCAAGATGTTTGAGCCGGAATTCCTTAAGAAATTGCAGAGGACCGCCATAAATAAGGTTACAAACAGTGATATCTACACGGTGGAGTTTGCGGAGTTTGTGGATACCCTCTCCAGGCTTGCCACCCCACCCTATTTCAAGTATTTCTTCTTCGTCTCTGGAGGTGCCCTTGCTGTTGAGAATGCCCTTAAAACAGCATTCGATTGGAGGGTTCGCAAAAATATAGCCGCGGGAAAGGGGGATAATACCCAGAGGCTTAAGGTCATTCATCTCCGCGAGGCATTCCATGGGAGGAGCGGTTATACTCTCGCGCTCACCAACACCTTCGATCCAAATAAAACCAAGTACTTCCCCAAGTTCGAGTGGCCCCGTGTGACGAATCCCAAGATAACCTTCCCCTTAGAGGGTGAAAATCTTAAAAAAGTGGAAGAGCTCGAGAAAAAGAGCCTGGAAGAGATACAGGCAGCCATCGATAAATATGGCGAGGATATAGCCGCTTTCATAATGGAACCCATCCAGGGTGAGGGTGGCGATAACCATTTCCGCAAAGAATACATTCAGAAGGTACAGGAGATATGCAGAAAGAACGACATTATGTTCATCATAGATGAGGTGCAGACCGGCGTGGGTACCACAGGTAAGTGGTGGGCCCATGAATGGTTCGATGTGCAGCCTGACATAATATCTTTCGGTAAGAAGATGAAGGTCTGCGGTATAATGGTCGGCCCCAAGGTGGATGAAGTTGAGGACAATGTCTTCAAGGTCTCCAGCAGAATAAACTCCACCTTCGGAGGAAACATAGTGGATATGGTGAAGGCCACAAGGATTCTGGAAGTAATTCACGAGGATAATCTCATAGATAACGCGGCCAAGATGGGTGAAGTCATTCTAAAGATGCTCCATGAGATAGAGGAGAAGTTCCCAGACACGGTTAGCAATGTGCGTGGCAGGGGCCTGATGGATGCCTTTGATCTCGCCACAACGGAACTTAGGGACAAGTTCTTCTCCAGAGCTTACAAGAACGGTTTGCTCTCCCTGAAGACCGGGGCCAAGGGAATAAGGTTCCGCCCGCCACTGGTTATCGAGGAAGATCATATCAACATCGCCGGAGAGATTATCGAACGCACTCTCCGCGAAATCCTTTAATTTTTTTATTTTCTTTGTATGAGAAAAATGAAGAGAATTATTGCCCTTCTGCTCGCTCTTCTTCTCTTCCCAGGTTTCGCAATGCACACTAGCGGAGAGACAGAAAAGAGAGATTACTCCCTCGTCATAAACGAGCTGGCCTTCAACACCACAGACCCAAAGGCTGTTTGGTTCGAAATATACAATCCCACCCGCAACGGAATCCTCCTCAAAGATTGGGAATACACATTTACCCATGTTTACTGTGTATTTTCTTTTCCGCCGGTGGAACTTAAGCCAGGGGGTTACCTAGTGATAACTCCCTCAGTAGAGAACTTCACCCGTTACTGGAGAGTAAATATCTCCAATGTATACCAAGGCACCGTTCTAATCCACGCAGGAAATCTGGAAATTTTTGAAAAGAACGGAACTCACAAAGACATCGCGGATATTGAGGAGAGATATCTGCCTCTCAACTGGTCCTGGGCGAGATACAGGGATTTGCCCTACACAGGCAACTTTACCCAGGATTTCTATGTGGAGCCGCATCCCACGCCGGGAAAACCGAATAATCAGGAGAAAGTTATCCCCTACGCTCTCTGGAAAATCGCAGGATATCTTACCCTGGGTATCCTTGTAATTTCCATTATGGTGCTAATTCCCTATCTCGTGGCTCGAAGGATAAGGAAGAAAAGGGGAGTTGTTTAGGCCTAAGCTTCCAGCGGCTCACAATCATAGTAGATAAATAAAGGTTTTAGGAAAAGATAAAGACACTAGATGGGGAATCCCCAGATAAAAATAGAGTTAAAAATCAAGAAATGGAGAGCTGGAGAGAGTAGCTCTCCCAGGCACCAGAGCTGCGGAGTATCCGTAGCTCTATCGTATGCACTCCTGCATCAAAGCTTACCACTGGCTTATCGCCTGGTACATATGTGCCATCCACGTACCACATTATGCTGCATATTCCATTGTAATTCTCTAGCAATGGAAGCAGGACATAGTTCACTCCCGCAGAAAGATTACCCTGCAACTTCGCTTCCGCTATATTCACCTCATCCGCTCTCGCTATTCCTATGCCCTTGCCAATCATCTCATGATTGAAATAGAATCCGTAGATTGCCAGGAGATACAGGCCATCTCCCTCGCTCTCAAAGCTCAGCCTTACAAAGTCTCCCGGATTCAAGCGAAGATAGTTGCCATCCACCTCGGTTATATTCTCGTATCCGTAACTCGAATATTCAAGATTCACTCTTTCAAGCGATGCCAGTCTGTAATCATGCGCCACGCCTATGAAATCTATGCCGTTGCGATCCCGCATCTCGAATCTAAGCTCTACCTTATCTCCCAGCAGGAGATGCAACAGATCCAAGTTAACTACATTGGTATGCAGGTTATGCCTTACCTTTATCTCTCCCAACTTTATCCATTCGTTGCTCACATTGGCGTATACCAGTATGGTAGATCTCGTCATACGTAGTTTACCAGTAGATTCTTGAGGATTATCTATCCCCCGTATAACAAGCAGATTCTCGCTGCTCAGATTCAGTGTGATATCCACATAATCTCCCTTATCGCCTATCCAGTAATTGCCATCCTCCTCGCCAATCAGCAAGGTAACATTCTCCCCATGGTTATCTTTCGCTATTCCGCTCTCTACCTCTCTGTACGCGTAAACCATGCCGGTATAGCTCTCTGCCACCTCATAGCCCTCAGGAGCATTAACTTTGTACAGCTTTACCGCATCTATGTAATCCGCATCCTCTCCTGGCTCTCCTATGCCTATCGTTACCCTATCATTATTCTCTGTAGCATTGAATAGATAGAAATCTCCCGTCTCTAAAAATGGCCTGGTTGCGTTCTCGGCCCATACAAGCACGTTGTTCTCCTCTCGCCAGTTATCCCCGCTGTAGGTGTAGAGGAACGGGCAGCCGCCACCGCCTCCATCATCATTCATTTTTCCATTGTTTATCACCGTAATATCTATTGTCTTTGTTTCGCTCCACCCTCCATAATAATCGGCTGTATATGCTCTTATTCTAATAGTGTAACTTCTACTCTCACCCACATGTCTCCTAGGATAATAGTTATGATTGAAAGGATAGTATTCACCAGAGGGTACATTATACACCGAGGAGTTTGTGCCATCTCCCCAATCTACCTCGTAGTTTAAAGGAACACTATTATAAGTGGATGCTCTCACTCTTAACACAGGAGAGACATAGTAACTCAGTTCATCGGATTCCCAAGAAGGAGTGTAATCTTTTGTATAAAATGTTGTCGTGCTCTCACCATCCACATTTTCGGTATGTGCATCAAAGTATTTTATCTGCCCATTTTTAATAGTAATATCTATCATTGACTTTGCACTATACCACGTTTGTGTAGGAGGATAGTCATCTATATTGTCCAAAGGAAACATCTCCATCCATTTACCCATAATATTTTGTACACTTAAATGTAAGGTATATGATTTTTCAGAAGTTGGGAGTTCCCATATTATTTGAGTATGCATAGCATAAGCTGTGTATCCCATTTTACTCCACCAATTATCGCTGGTATCTGGATTATCATAGGTTTTATATCCTCTCTGATATAAAACCATTGTTGCTGTTTTATAGGGACCCCTTGCACCAAGTACATCATGAATACCCGTAGAACCCAATAACTCAGGCATTATTTCTAATAGATCCAAAGCAACTCCAATACCAGAATTTATTAACACACCAGCTGCGTATGAAACTCCTAACTTCATAAAATCATTAACGGTATCATTGTGAGGATCTTTCTTTTCACCATATACATTATAACCACGATCAGCTGCTGTATAGAAACCTACCATAGCATTCCTAGGTACATCACCCTGAGATGCGTTTATTACAACCATATAGGGCTTCACATAGCCATAGAAATTTCCATGTGAATATTTCATAACATCAGAAGAGCCAGCCACAGAAATATTTAGAAATACGTCGGTAAAACCTCCACCAGTATCCACTTTAAATATCTCTACTGTGAAAGAGATACCCTCATTCTGAATTATTATTTTTGAATCTCCATATTCATATCTCTCGATACCTGTGCTTCCATTTACAAACTTATGATACACTATAACCTTTCCATCCGCTGCATAATATATTGTTGCTCCACTTACTTCTGAAACATATATTGATAGAGCAAATAATAGAAAAACTACCAATAAAGCGATAATACCCAACTTAGTTTTCATAATTTCTCACCTCCTTCTACAACCACATTAAGAGTTACTGGGATTTTTTCGAAAGAAACATAGACAATAGCAGTGATGATCAATCCATATGTGGTATCATTTTTCGCACCTAATATCTCCCATAGAATTTCTATAGATGCTTGAAAATTGTGAGAATACACATCATATCCCACAAAACACGTGGAGTTTCCACTGCTACCTGGAACTATTCTATCAACGGACCACATTTTCAGACCCTTCTCCTTATTAGCACCTATCAAAAAACCCACATTATCAGTATATGCTTCTCCTTTGGCCGATATCTTTAATGTACTAATATTAATATCTTCTGAAAAATTTCCAAGAATATAAAGATTTAAGAATACATCCTCAACCCCGCCCCCTCTATCTATCCAGTATGAACTCACACCCAATTCTAATTCGCTATTACTGTTTACTCGAGTAATAGCATAAGTTGTGGTATCATTCCATAAGGTTCTTCCATTTTCTATATGGTGCAGCACAAGTTTTGCTGTACCTTCTCTAATCTCCAAGTTAGAAGGAGGTTCGGTAAAATAGTACCAACCTCCGCCTGCAATAAGGAGTAAAGGCAATATAATTGTCAAAGCAACTTTGGCATTTTTCATGTTATCACCTTCTTACCATTCTAAGGTAGTTCAATTATAAAAACTTTTTTCTATTTATCATGGAAGTATTTTAAAAAGATATTTAAAAGATAATTTTTTCTTTATAAATCTATGTCTTTCTTTCTTACTTTCTTATCTTTCTATAATGCTCTATAAACAAGCCTTAACATTACTATTCCCAGAAACAGCACTAAAACCAGAATTCCCACCACTTTCCTCACTCTTTTTCACCTCCTGCGACTATTTTTAAAACTACCTGCGTTTTCAACTCATGCATATCCGACCATCCTAAGAGCGTGGGATGGCCGTAATATGCCGTCACCGTGAAGATTATTGTGTGGTTAAGATGCTGTGAGAGTGAGTCATCGAGAAATATCACTGGTGAACAGCTTATTCCGTAAAAATCTGCGTTTATCTCATCTTTATTCACACCCACCATTTGATGATTGTGCATCCATTGATATATCATATTGTCTCCACCACGCCTGTTGTAACTTACATCGAACCAGAGATTTGTTCCTTGAAAATGTTTAGGCCCTCTATCACCATAGAAAATCTCCGTGTATTCATATTCTTTCTCGCTTCCATATTGATAACTTATTACCAATTTCTGCAGTATGTAATCCCCGCTCAGACGCTCTGCGTATGCGGTAAGATTTCCACGAAGTTCATCGTAATCATCCAAGAAATATTCATAACTACGACATTTCAATATTATACCAACTTCAAAATTTTTGTCGGTGGAGAAATTTCCTGCGTATTTATCTAAATCTAAGGTATAATCTTCTTTGGAATAGTTTCTATAGACTGTGATCATCGAGGGATAGCTATTCAACACGGGCTTTTCCATCTCCTTCTCGGGTTTCCACCACTTCACCTTTGGCTGCGAGGCAAAATACGCACCTAAAAGAATTGCCACCACTATCACTACTCCTATTCCGATTAGCAGACCTTTCATTTTCTTTTTCATTCTTCCTCACCCTCCGCAAATCCAGATAATTCTATATCAATCGTAGCGGGAATCCTTTGACCGTACATTCCCAGGATTGCCTGAACTCTCAATGTGTAATTATTTCCATAATTGTGGTGTGGTATCTCCCAGAGAATTTCCTCCTCCACAGTGAAATTCTTACCATTTGCATCAAATCCTGAATATATGGGTTCTGTGCCCCAACTCCCATAATTGCACTTTGATTCCGGCCAGACAGTAAGATTTTCCTTTTTGATGCTGCTCAACTGAAAATTTTGTGTGTTATCTGTGGCATTCACCCCACCTAATTCCACTGCGCGGAACTCAAAATAATCTATCTTTAAATCATCTTTGAAATGTGTGCTCGCTGCAAGCTCGATGAATATTACTATATGATCTTCATAGTACGGATCGTACCGGGATAAATTGCCCGTATCTACCTTCCATACGCTAACACTGAAGTTTAAAATATTGGCACCGTTAATTATTGTTTCTGCATATGCGGTTTTGTGGGGATAATACGCGCCAGAAGGATAATACGGAAGATGAAGCGTATCATATCCCTCCTCCACCTTGAGCTCCGGTGGTTGGGATAAATATAAGTAAGTCCCAATAATAAGTAAAACTATAATAGGTGTAATAACATTCAGTATAGCATATCTTCTTTGCATGTTTATTGTCATGTTTATCTAATATAAAAATTTTGTCTATTGCCTATTATTGTGATCCATAATCTCATTAGGTACTGTGATCCTGCGCTGTACGGATAAATACAACTGTGCTATTCAGTTGGGCGAAATCAACACCCGACGGCCCCAAGCTCTCGCAAAAAAACAAAATAGCTTGGGAAAAAGGTGAGGAAAAAAATATATAGGAGCGTAATTTATTTAGTGCCGTGATGGAGAAAAACAGGATGCTCAACGAAATTCGGGAAATACTTCGAAAAGGTGGATTTGAGATAGGTGAGCCTCTATTTAAGAGCATAAGCTTCGATTTAATAGCAAGAAGAGAGCAGCTTATCCTCATTCTTAAGAGCCTGATAAATATAGACGCTTTGCGAAATGAGGTGGCAAGGGAGCTGAAGATTTTAGGAAAAGAGCTGGAAGCTTCTCCTTTAGTTATAGGGGAGAAGAGCGCAATGGGCCCTATTCTCGATGGTGTGATTTACTCCCGCCACGGCATTCCCATAGTGTCCCTTGGCACCTTCAGGGATTTCATTCTGGAGGATATCAAGCCCTTCGTTTACGCGTCTCCAGGGGGCCTTTATGTCAAGATGAGGGGTGAGGTTCTGCGGCGAATAAGGGAGCAGAGAGGCCTGTCTCTTGGGCATCTCGCTGAAATCGCCGGTGTTTCCAGAAAAGCCATACAGCTCTACGAGGAAGGTATGAGCGCTGTGGTGGATATAGCCCTTAAGCTCGAGGAGTACTTAGGCGAGGAGCTGATCGAGCCTCTCGATCCTCTTCACTTTGGAGAGCTTCAGGAGGAGAAGTATCCCCGAGAGAGATTAAAGCAGGGTGGTGAAATCGCAGAGGTCTACGAGCAGCTTATGCGCATCGGCTACGATGTATATCTTACCCTCAAATGCCCCTTCGAAGTACTCAGCAGGGATGATAGAGATGTGCTGCTTACAGGGGTAACCAGAGACACCCGGAATCTGAAATACAAGGCCATGAATTTCAAGATCCTGAGAAAGATCCTGGAGAAGGATACCTTCATCGTTGTAAACAAGGCCAGATATGAAGAGATAGAGGGCATACCCCTGATTGGCAAGGATGAGCTGATGGAAGTGGAAAATAGAGAAGAGATAAAGAAGATGGTGAGGGAAAGGAGCGCGCTCTGATGCAAAGGATTTTGCGGTATGAATTTAAAGGCAAAAACCTGCTATTTTTCGGCACAATTAAAGGCCTGGTGAAGGAGAGAGCTTTATTAAGAAAACTGACCGCGGAATTCGAGCCAGAACTTTTACTCTTAGGCATTTCTCCAGAAGAGCTGGAAGGACTTCGTTCCTATCTTGCAAAACCCTTTGATATATATCCGGATGAGTATGAAGTAATATACGGGCTCAAACTTGAGAAGTTTGGAGAGGTAGGTCTGCCAGTCCCAACTTACTTAGAGGCCTTTGCTCTATCCAAGGAGAGAAACATAGAAATGCTCCCCCTGGATATGCCTGAAAAGAAGTACAGCGATCTATATTTGAAGAAAGTGGAGTTTTACCATATCCTGCTTTCCAATATGCGCAAAAAGAGACTTGCCAAGAAGAAATTCAACGTAAAAACTCCCGAGGAATTTGTGATGATGTGGGACGCGGAGGTAAACAAACTGGCTCCCTTCAGGGAGATTGAGAGAGAAAGGGAAAAATACATGGCAAAAAGAATTAGGGATATCGTTGCTCAAAGAGAGGAGAGAAAAATACTTGTTATCGTTGAGCTTGAGAGACTCTACGGGGT
This sequence comes from DHVE2 group archaeon, assembly GCA_026993785.1. Lineage (GTDB taxonomy): Archaea > Thermoplasmatota > Thermoplasmata > Thermoplasmatales > Aciduliprofundaceae > S014-41. The sequence continues at coordinate 150,393 of JALWRZ010000003.1, read as the reverse complement.
TCTTAGGGACTTAAATCTCTTGCATACAAAATAAATTTCGGCACTTTGAGGTAAGGATGCCTTTGGTTTGTGGGCCTTAACAAGTTCAAAGTATTTCTCGCATTTTCTTCTGAAATCTCTTTCCATATCCCCCTGAAATATTTTGGTGAGAAAATGACCTCCCTCCTTGAGAACCTGAATAGCGATGTCCAACGCCCTTTCCGCAAGCTCTAAGGATCTGGCATGATCCCAGGAAGATACCCCGGAAATATTCGGAGACATGTCGGATAGAACTACATTAAAAGGCGCATAATTTGTTAGCTGAGCGACTATGTCCTCATCAAACACATTTTTTCTTATGAAAACCACACCTTTAATTTTTACCGGTTTTATATCCACCGCAACAACAAGGCCTTCGGCGCCAACAAGCTCCAGAGAGAGTTGAGACCAGCCACCAGGAGCCGCTCCAAGATCCAGAACCCTGTATCCCCTCTTCAAAAGATAAAATCTTTCATTGATCTGCAGAAGTTTGAAGGAGGCACGGCTTTTGTAACCGAGCCTCCTGGCCTCCCTGTAATAGTAATCTTTGGCCTTCAACTCTCTTCCTCTAATAGCTTTTTGTATTCTTCTGGACTGAGAAGCTCATTGAGCTCATCAGGATTGCTCATCTCGATCTCCACGAGCCAGTTCTTATAAGGATCCTGATTGAGAAGCTCCGGTTGATCTGCAACCTCGTTATTCACCGCAACCACTTTCCCAGATACGGGGGCATAGAAATCGCTTGCAGCCTTAACGGACTCTATTACTCCCAGCGTATCACCCTTACTTACCTCTGTGTCCACCTCCGGCAGCTCCACATACACAATATCGTGGAGCTGTTCCTGAGCATGGTAGGTTATTCCCATTCTTACCTTATTTCCCTCAACCTTAACCCACTCGTGGGTTTTTGTGTACTTCAAATCTTCAGGTATCATGCGCATCACCGCAGGGATAATATCACCCCAAATAAAAAATCTTTGCCTCTTGATTCAACATTTTTACCAATGCAAATCCTCCCACCTGCATTCCTCTGGCCCCTTATCAAATCGGAGTCTCTTAAATGAGGGGGCCCGAAGCTTTCCATCAGGAGTGACCTCCAGATACTGCACCTCGCAAACCAGCTCCGGTTTGACCCATCTTACCTCATAGGGGGGAGGATTCAAAACATTCACCTCATCTTCCTTGAATTTTGAAAGAAGATAGTGAGAGAGCGTGGAATCGAATCCTGTGCCTACTTTGCCCACAGATCTCAAGCCCTCCTTAGAGTATAGGGCCAGAAGCAGAGCGCCGAAGGTGTCTTCTCTTTTCCCCTTTCCAGGCGTGTAGCCGACAATAATAGCATCCACCGTCTTGAAGTACTTTATCTTGAGCCAGTCTTCATGCCTCCCTTCCCGGTATTTTGAATCCCTTCTCTTTGCCATCACACCCTCTATATTCATCTTCTTCACTATCTCCCAGAGCTTCTCACCATTCTCGGTGTAAGGAATTATCTGATATCTCTCGTCTTCAATTACTACCTCCTGCAGAATTCTCTTTCTCTCGAGAAGAGGGAGATTCCTTAAATCCTCACCATTTCTCTCAACTATATCAAAGATTACAAATGTGGCCGGATAAAGCTCCGACCTTATTCTGATATCCTTGGAAGAATCCACAAGATCTCTGAGCTGCAGAAGGTGGAAATCTGGCAATCCGTGGCTATTGTAAACTATGATTTCTCCATCAAGTTTGCAGCTCTCACAGCGCAACTGATTCTCATTCCTCAATTCCGGATATCTCCTGGTTATGTTGTAGCCCCGGCGATTTATGAAACGCATGGTCTTTCCTTCTTTTATGAGCATGGCCCTGGTTCCATCCAGTTTGGGCTCAAATATATAATCCTTGCTTCTCAAGAGCTCCTGGCTTCCCATCTTGGCAAGCATGAACATTTTATTCCACACTCGCCTTAAGCAACTCTATGAGATTCTTCTTCTCCGGCTTCTTCTCCTCTATCTGCACCTCCATAACTTCACCCCTCGCTTTAGCTTTTATGACCTCTATGAGCTTCTCTGAGTACTCATCCTTGAACTCCTCTATCTTGAACTCCTTGTAAAACTTGTTTATAAGCAATTTGGCAAGCTCTATTTCTTCATCTCCCAGCTCCGGAGGATTCTTGAGAATTTCGAATTCCTCGGGTGTGCGCACCTCCTCCTTATAGTGCAAGGTTACAAGAAGCAGAGCGTTCCTATAGGGGATTATGGCGCCCACATACTCCTTGTTTCTCATCACAAATCTACCTATAGCCGCCTTGTTGGTTATATCAAGCACGTACTGAAGGAGAAAATAGGCATCAACACCTCCGCTATCCGGCACTATGTAGTATTTTTTATCCTTGAGAACCTCATCTATGGAATCGCGATCCACAAACTCTATTATCTTTATCTCATCCGTTTTCTTGGGAATATATTTCTTTATCTCCTCCTCATCCACCACCACAAATTTTCCCTTCTCTATCTCATAGCCCAGAACAATCTCATCATTGCTAAGCTCTCCGTGATTTGGGCAATATTTCTTCAATTTTATGGGAGTGTGGCACTTGGCACAGAGCTGTCTAAATTTTATACCCCTGCTCTCGGATGTGCTGTAAATTTTGACAGGAATATTTACCAATCCGAAGGTTATCGACCCTTTCCATAGTGCTCTCATAAATTTATTATTAATTTACCAATATTTAAGCTTTCCTTCGGAAATATCCATTAATTTTTGGAAACTTTCTAGACCAAATTACCATCTGAATAAAAATGTCAAAAACACTAAAGTATTAAAAAATATTCAACTACTTTGGGTGGCAGTATGTTTAGTCGAAAGATCTTAGTAGCGCTTATTATAGCGCTATTGATGGCCACCACTTTTGTCGTGGTGGCAGGGAATACAGCAGCTACAGGTGTGCATCCCAAGAAACCCAATGTACCTGGAGTAAGATACGTCACCAGGCCCATGGACTACAAGGACATTATGCAGTTGATGAAAAATATCGGTGTTAGAGATCCCAACAAGAATTATAACGTGATTATCGATGGCCACGGAACAGGTTTTGCACCTCCAACGCTGGAAGAATACATCGATATGATTGGAAAGGTCCAGTATGTGGAATCTGTGAAGAATTATAAGCCAAGGGCATCGGCGGATCTCTCCACAAGCCCCTATTTCCCGCCCGTGGGCAATCAGGGACAGCAGGGTTCCTGCGCAGCCTGGGCAACCAGTTACTACAGCAACACGTTCTTGCAGGCCAAACTACATGATTGGAGAGACACACACAACGGCAACATCCATCATATAATGAGCCCTGCCTGGAGCTACAATAAAGTTAATGGAGGGCAGGATAGCGGCTCTTTCTTCGATGATAACTACGATGTTATAAAGACTTTGGGTGAACCTTCCTTGGCAACAATGCCCTACAGCGATCAGGACCTGATTTCCTGGGGTGACGAGGCGGCCTGGAGAGAGGCTCCAATAGGAAGAATTGATGGCTATCAGACAACTTCCGTGACAAATATCAATGTGGTGAAATCCTGGATAGATAGTGGCTCTCTTGTGGTATTTGCCATCAATGCCAACGCCTACAACTACGGATTCAGTGATGGAAATTATATAATCTCCTGGTATGAATACCAGTCCTATCAGGGCAGTCCCAACCATGCACAAACCATTGTGGGCTATGACGATAGCGTATATGATGACGGTGACCAAGGTGCTTTTCTCGTGGTGAATTCCTGGGGCACATCGTGGGGCGACCATGGCTTTTACTGGCTCACATACAATGCATTTACACATCTTGCCTCCAATCTCGCTTATAGACCTGTAGCTTCCAAGCCCAACAATCCGCATCTTCTCGCTGTTTGGAAGTTTAGCAGCGCACCCACACGGCAGGACACCGTAACCATAGGGCTTGAAAATAGCGGCTCCCGTCAGGCTTACTGGAAAGGAAGCAACTATCGGTTGCCAAGCTTCATGTGCATGGATCTCAGTGAATTTGAGAATGACTGGAACAATGGGGCACACAACTTCTATCTGAAAATCGGAGGATATTCTTCCGGCACAGTTTCCTCATTCAAAATAGAGTATTACGCTAACGGATATGATCCCGGCAACCCCACAGATGTATCTAGCGAGTCTCCAGATGTCCCTGCCTATGTTCCCGGAACCGTTAGGAATACGTATTCCGGAGGCCCTGGACCAACGCCGGAGCATCCCTATGTGGTGAGCACTTATCCGGAAAATGGAGCTACTAACGTGCCTACAACCCTGAGTCAGATAAAGATTAAGTTCAGCGCAAAGATGGATGTGGAATCTGTTAAAAACGCCCTGAGCATCACTCCATCTGTGGATTATACAGTCACTACAGGAGCCGATTCCTCCGAGATCATTCTACAGCTTGGTGGTGGCGGAAATGAATACACCGAGGGCAATTCACAGGAAGGTACCTTACTAGCGAGCGTGTATTATGCATATACAACCGCTCAAACCTTCACCCTGAGCAGAGATGGTGATGTTACATCCGTGGACATCTATATGCTTAAGGTTGGAAATCCGCCAAATAATTGCAGGATTGATATAGTTGAGCTTGACAGCAATGGTTATCCCACGGGTAGTGTTCTTGGCACTGCCTATATATCCCCATCCCAAGTATCCACCTCCCTCTCTTGGGTCACTGCTACCTTTAGCACGCCTGTGCATCTGAGAGGCGGTGTGACCTATGGCTTGGTGCTCAGCATGAATGGCGGAGATGCGAATAATCGATATAGATGGGGAGTGGTAAGTGGGGATGTCTATTCCAACGGCATCCTGGAGCAGAAACAAAATGGATATTGGTACTCCTTCAGTGGCTACGATGCGTCGTTCCTGATTCACTATACCTCCTCCCGCGTTAGGGCGGAGAAAGTTATCGGAAACTCCCAGGAAGGCAGCGTGGGAGGAAGCGTGTACGCAGATATTACCACCGCCCAGACCTTCACCATGCCTGAAAGCGGTGATGTGAGCTATGTGGAGATCTATATGTGGAAGGAGGGTTATCCACCCTACGACTGCACCCTGCAGATAAGGGCGCTGGATAGCAACGGCTATCCCACAGGCACAGTGTATGGAAGCACCTCAGTATCTGCTTCACAGGTTTCAACCAGCGGCTCCTGGGTGAAATTCACCTTCTCAACTCCTGTCCATCTTGCCGCAGGACAGTACGGGCTTGTGCTCAGCATGCCTGGCGGGGATGGAAACAACCGCTACAGATGGGGCGCAGTGGCCAGTGACATGTATCCTGATGGTATTACGGAGCAGAATCAGCAGGGAACTTGGTACTCCTTCAGTGGCTATGATACATCGTTCCTGGTGCATTACACTACAGGCGGTGGCGGCGGAAATCTCCAGCCGAATACCAAATACACGGTTACCATAAGAAAGACCGCCAGAGATATCAATGGAAATTATATGGAGAATGATTACTCCTTCAGCTTCACCACCGGCTCCAAAGATATACTACCTAGAGGAGCAATTATCCAGGTGCCCCACATATCTATGCCTTCCACTTACACCCTAGAAATCTCTTTGCCGGTGTACATACCCGTTAGCAGAGATTTCTACCTCTAACTCTTTTTTCTTTTTCTCGATAAACACGAATAAAATGTGAGACACCAAATTTTTATATATTGGTTGAATATTCAGTTTTCTGGGCAGGCGTAGTGTAGTCTGGCAGCACAAGGGCCTTCCAAGCCCTTAGCCCGGGTTCAAATCCCGGCGCCTGCACTGTGAGGTAGGGATGTTTTGTGCCCCTTTACACTTCTCTTCCTTTGGGAAGATTTTTTCATCAAACACTTAATTATTAACAAATTTGTATTTAATGGGGGTTTAAAAAGATGGAAAAGGTTAATATTTAGGGGTTTATTACTCGTAATCTATGAATTCTCGCAAAGTGGTATCGCTGATAATCTTCATCGGGGGATTCACTCTTATTCTCTTTGGAGGAATTTATAATCCCTATTCCCAGCCGGTATCTCTTGCTCCCGGCAATTATGTCGCATATTCTTTTCACATGAAAGCCAATGAAACTAGGGAATTTGTGTTTGAATACCTGGATGTATTCACGATTTACATCGCCAACGAAACTGGTTATCAGGCTGCCATGGAAGATGGAAATTTCACAGCCTGCTATTACACCGCTTCCGGTAAATATATAGCGATAAAATTTACTGCTCCTAAGGATGGAGATTATTATGTTCTGATTGCCAATTTCAACACAAAAGGTGATGCAGAAATAACCTTTTCGTATGGTAGAAAAGAGATGGAGAATCTTATCATTCTTGGCTCCCTGCTTTCCGTTCTATCTCTAGCTCTGCTGCTTCTTTCCATCAGAAGAGATAAAGAGAGACCTAAATATGATTCTCGCTGCCCCTACTGCGGCGCTCCGATAAACTCATCCTGGAACTACTGTCCTCGGTGTCGCTATCCACTGGGAGGTGATAGGCAATGAAAAAGTTTCTCACCTTCCTTATTCTGGTAATGCTCCTCTTCACCTTCCCCCTGGTCCATGGAAAGGGGAGTGTGGAAAAATTTGTAAAGTATACCTGGGAATTTCTAGATGAAGAATACACCCTCGAGCTTTATGTTGGCAATAAAAGCAGGATAGAGGTGAATGGTAACAGCATTGTTCTTTACCTACCTCAATCTCGCTATGATTACTATGCCAGGTTACCTGGTGGATATAGGATAGCCTCAAATTACTCTTATTTCCAGTACTTTGTTACCCCTGATGATCCTTACATTAAAATGCTGGCAGAGGCACTAAATAATCTCTCAAAAGAGAGAGGTTTTGACAATCTCACTGAGGGAAACTTCATCTTGTCCTTCGTGCAGGAGATTCCCTACGTGGATGATTACTCTGCCACAGGATTTATGGACTATTATAAATTCCCTCTGGAGACCCTGCTTTACGGAGGAGACTGCGAGGACAAATCCATACTTCTTTACACCTTACTGGATATTCTGGGTTATCGCGCGGTTCTCTTTGTTATGGAAGTGCATTATATGGGCGTCCAGGGTCATGTGGCTGTGGGGGTGAATATAAAAAACGATAGAAGTCCTTTCTCCCAGTTCCTCAGGGATTACTATATGTATCAAGGAAGGAAATATTACTACGCGGAATCCACTGGTTCCACTTCTATATCTTTAGATATTGGGAGAGTTGAGACCATACATTACTGGATAGGTATATCTCCTGAAGAAGCAGGTATAGACATAGAAAATCTTACAATACTGCCGGTTGGTAACTGGCACTATTCTGGCTATAACCCTCCCGAGGGTCTGGTGAAGGAATCTGTTGGAGAAGAAGGTATTTCCTGGTACCTTGTAATCCTGGGTACGCTTTCCGTTGTGTTCACACCCCTATTCATCTACGCATGCATAAGAGAGAAGAAAAAATGCCCGAGATGCGGTTATCCTGTAGAGGAGGACTTTAGCTACTGTCCCAACTGCGGATACTGGCTTGGATACCTGCGCCCACCACCGCCGCCACCTCCCTGATGGAAAGGTTAAGTATCACCTCTTTATATTCCCAGTATGCTTAAGGCCACCATAATTGTGAGGTATAAGCAGGGCGTTGATGATCCTGAGGGAAAGAGCATCAAGCACAGTCTGGAGCTTCTCAACTTTAAAGACATTCAAGAGGTGAGAGTAGCCAAATACTACGAGATATATCTTGATAAGCCACTGGAGGAGGGGAAAAGGGAAGTGGAAGAAATGATAAGAAAGCTTCTAGTGAACCCCGTGATTCACGATTACGAGATGAGGGTTGAGGAGCTATGAGGGCCAGGGAGCTCTATCCTGGAGTTTATGAGATAGATATCCTCCATGCGACGGATGATGAGCTGATGGAAATAAGCGAGAGCATGGGATTGGCGTTGAGTATGGAAGAAATGAGGAGACTAAAAGATTTCTTTGCATCCCTCGGTAGAAACCCCACGGATGTGGAGATTCACGCTATTGCCCAGGGCTGGAGCGAGCACTGCTCATATAAATCCTCCAAGAAAGTTCTTCGCAAGTATATTTTCGGGATACCATCCAAGCATGCGCTGATAGTGATGCAGGACGATGCAGGTGTTGTAGAATTCGATGAAAACCACGCCTATGTGTTCAAGATTGAGAGCCATAATCATCCCAGTGCTGTAGAGCCATATGGAGGCGCCGCCACCGGAGTAGGAGGAATAATAAGAGATATTCTAAACATGGGTGCCAAGCCCATAGCTCTCGTGGATCCCCTCTTCTTTGCTCCTCCTGACTATCCCTACGAGAAACTCAATCCGGGGATAAAGCATCCCAGATACCTTTTGAACGGTGTGGTGGCGGGCATAAGAGATTATGGCAACCGGGTAGGCATACCCACGGTTGCTGGCATGACTTACTTTCATGAAGGGTTTGTGAACAATATACTCGTGAATGCCGGATGCCTTGGCATAGTAAGAAAAGACAAGATTGTGAGGAGCCGTGTAGATAAGCCCTCGCTCCTTCTCGTCATGGTTGGTGGCAGAACAGGTAGAGATGGCATCCACGGGGTGAATTTCGCATCACGCATATTGGGTGAGAAGAGCGAGGAGGAGCGTCAGGCGGTGCAGCTTGGCAACCCCATTCTAAAGGAACCGCTTATTCATGTTATTTTAGAGGCAAATGAGATGGGGATAATAAAGGGGATGAAGGACCTGGGCGGTGGAGGTCTTGGTAGTGTTGTGGGCGAGATGTGCTACTCCGGAGGTGTAACTGCGGAGATATACCTTGATAAAGTTCCTCTTAAAGAAGAGGGCATGGCACCCTGGGAGATCTGGGTAAGTGAATCCCAGGAAAGAATGCTCTTAGCCATGGAAGAGAAGGATCTAGATAGATTGAGGGAAATCTGCGAGAAATGGGATGTGGAGATGAGCATGATAGGAAAGACAAAAGAGGGAGAGAATTTAGAGCTCTACTGGCATGGTAAAAAGGTTCTGGACCTGCCTCTAAAATTTGTGACTGCGGGCGTGGAATATGAGAGACCCTACAAAATAAAGAAAGTGGAAAAGATGCAAGAGCTCCCTGTGGAGCCCAATTATCGGGAAATCTTTCTCCGGCTACTATCCTCATTCAACATAGGAAGCAAGGAGTGGATTATCAGGCAGTATGACCATGAGGTTCAGGGTAGAACGGTGATAAAGCCCCTGCAGGGTGTGATAGGCTATGAGAGCCATGGTGACGCCGCCATCATAAAGCCTCTGTACGATTCATGGAAGGGTATTGCGATAACCACCGTTGCCAACCCTCAGCTGGGAGAGATAGATCCCTATAAAGCCGCTCTTTACACGGTAGATGAGGCAGTACGCAATCTTGTAAGCGTAGGTGCCAGACCCCATAGCTTCTCCGATTGTCTCAATTTCGGCAATCCTGAGAAGGAGGAGATTATGGGCGAGTTTGTAGAATCCTGCCGCGGACTGGGCGAGGCTGCCAGATTTCTGGGCATACCCTATGTTTCTGGAAACGTTAGCTTCTACAACGAAGCCTTCGGGAAGAATATTCCCCCAACAGCCGTTCTTATGGCGGTGGGAATAATAGATGATATAAGATACGCCGTCACCTCCGATTTCAAGGAGGAGGGAAATCCCATTTACCTTGTGGGTGAAACAAAGGAGGAGATGGGGGGCAGCGAGTACTATCGCCTCATAGGAGCAAAGAGCACCACGGTTCCCGAGGTTGATTTAGAGGAATTGAGAAAAAGAAGCGAGGAACTATTAAAAGCCATGAAGAAAGGAGTAATTCGCGCGTGCCATGACATATCCCAGGGAGGCCTCGCCATAGCCGCTGCTGAGATGTGCCTGGGCGGCAACATTGGGGCTGAGCTGGACCTCGCTCCCCTGGGCTTCATGCGTGCAGACTTCAAGCTCTTTTCAGAGAGCGCCACGAGGTGGCTATGCGAGGTGCAGAGAGGAAAAGAAAAGGAATTTGAAAGCATAGTAAAGGCGAGGAAGATTGGGGTGGTAAGCGGAAATACTTTGCGGGTAAGAGATGATTCTCGCTGGTTGTTTAATGTGCATCTAAACATAATGAGGGAACGCTGGAGAGCGGCTCTCCGCGACTATGTGGGGTGAGATTATGAAGGTGGCAGTGCTTCAAATTGAAGGGACAAACTGCGAGGAGGAAAGTTATGCGGCCTTTAAGCATTTCAATCAGGATGTGGAGTATGTGCATCTCAATCTTGTGAAGAGGGGAAAGAAGAGACTTGAAGATTATGACATCCTCTTCATTCCCGGTGGCTTTTCTGCGGGAGATTATGTCCGTGCAGGCTCAATTTTCGCCGCGAGACTTAAGGCAATAGCATGGAAGGAACTGAAGAAATTTGTGGAGGATGAAAATAAGAGAATAATAGGGGTCTGCAACGGTTTCCAGATTCTCATCGAGCTTGGTTTGCTTCCCGGTGTGGATGGAATAAGCGAGGTTCCTGAGGCCGCGCTCATGGTGAACGATTCCAATAGATTTGAGTGCAGATGGGTTTACCTGCGCAAAGAGCGCGATACATCCTTTTCAAAGGAGGTGCCTGAGCTTATAGCCCTGCCGGTAGCTCATGCAGAAGGAAAATTCTTCACTACCTCAAAGATTCTTGAGGAAATTGAGGAAAATAGGCAGGTGGTGTTCAGATACGTATCCCCATCCGGAGGAAAGGCGGAATATCCCTGGAACCCCAATGGCTCCTTGAATGATATCGCAGCTCTTGTGAACTCCTATGGGAATGTTATGGGCATAATGCCCCATCCCGAAAGAGCGTTCCACTGGTATCAGCACCCTGACTGGACAAGGAAAAAAAGAGAAGTTGGGGATGGATACTATATATTCAAATCTCTGCTACATCATAAATGATTTTGCTCTTCTGCTTTAGAGAGCATCGGGCCATATTTGCTATCCCAGAGAGGTTGAGAGCATCTTATCTCCTCTCCATCCTTTGTCTTGCCATAAAACTCACAACACAGCACGAATCTGGTGATGTTACCATTATGCACCGATACTAAAAACTGGTCTCCCTCGCTCAGGAGCCCATCTTTGTCCACTACCCTAATATTTATCGTCGTATTTGCAGTAATGTTTCCCATAACTATTAGACGAAAATAATTCATTTTCAGGTCCACATTCTCAAGGCGTATCACCTTTGTGATATTAACAATCCCATAAGTTCCGTTGGGGTATATGTAATAGGTGCAATTTACAAAGGCAATTTGCCTCCGCGGAGGCATTGGTGGGGGTCTTTCGAAAAAAATATTGTAGAGAAAAATAGATGAGATTATTACCGCAGCGGCTATTATTACTGCGAGCATTACTTTCCCAAGCATCTTCATCTGCAGATTCCTCCTATGCTCAGAGTGTAGTCATCGTTTGCCACGGGATCTATACCCTCTATATGCACACTTATTATATATGCGGGTGTAAATTCTCCACTATTACCTTTTGGAACAGGGAGTATTCCTAATTTCACATCCTTTATCTCAACGGATTTTATAAGTTTGGGAGGCACTGTAACTGCGAGTCCCTGTGTCCTCAGCCATTTATGTACCTCTCCGAATGTGCATATCTCTCTTTCACCATTCTTGGTTACCTTCACAGGCATACTTACAAACCCCACTAGATTTCCCTTATGATCAATTTCCACTCTTAGTTTTAATCCGACAAAATAGCCTTGGAAATAGCAGTCGTAAATAACACTCTTGGTGTAATATGTTTCTATGGTTGTGCCATTATCAAAGGTAGTGGCCTCGAATCTATCATTAAATACCCCATGAACTTTTATCTCCACATTCTGGGGAAGATACGCCTCAAGTTTATCAAGGTATCCATTGGCTATATCCACAAGCTCTTTCTCTGAAATTTTTACATCTATCATCTCCACATACTCTTTGGTATACACTATCTGATAACCATTCTTATACACTGTTAAGCTATCATCACCATTGCTCATACTGAAGCGATCTGAATACTCCCTAATCACTCCATTTTTAATTCCCAGTAACTCTGCGATTTTTTCCACATCGTCACGATTAAAATTTTTATGATTGAATACTAGCCTTGGACAGTGGTAATATGAGGTATAGATGCACTATCGTTTATCTTTATCTCTCCTTTATAAACATATGCTCCCGCTGGTCCAGATAGATAGTGGAAATTTTCTTGATTAGCTTCTTGTGTGGAGGGAAAAAATATAGCTCCAATTACTGCAATTGCCATTATTCCAGCAAAGATGCCATAAAATATTTTTCTTTCCTTTCTCATATTCTCACCTCCCTCTCTATACCAACCAAGAGGAATAGCCCCTTCCTATAGTATGTCCGTAGTGCAATATCCCCTTTCATTTTAATCACAATATTTTAATCACAATAAATATATCAGGAATTGCCGATATATATATGTATCGGAGAAAATATCGACAGATATGGCATATACCTTATTCATGAAAGTATACTGAAAGACATATCTGTATATTACCACAATCTTATTATACTCTCATTTGCTCTTTTGAGGAGTGAGGAGTTGTCCATAATGATCCATCCACTCACAATTAAAGGAGTAAATAGCTACAGACCCAGCAATTTCTTTGCTTCCGGAGACATCATATCCGGATTCCATGGTGGATCGAAGGTGAGCTCTATATCCACATCCTCCACTCCAGGGATATCCTTTACTTTATGATAGACATCCGCGATAATAGCATTGGCCAGAGGGCAGGTGGGAGTTGTCATGGTCATCTTTATATACACCTTCTTGCCATCAATGACCTTCACCTCATAAATCAATCCCAGGTTTACCACATCTATACCCAGCTCCATATCAATTACCTTCTTGAGTTCATTCCAAATATCCTTTTCGGTAACCATATTTTAGAAGATTTCCAAGGGGTATTTAAATTTGAGGGTGCAAAAATGTGCAAAAGAATGTGTGGATAACATTTATATCTCAAATTGGTATCTCCACACATAAAGGTGATGGTAATGGTTCAATTGAGAGAATGCGAGAAGCATGGGCCATTTCGGGGGGATAAATGTCCCATATGTGGAGATGAGGGGAAGTTTCTTCTCAATGATTGGGAGCTGACAGCTATAAGCAGAATGCTCACAGGCATTTTAAGACATTTTCCTGAAAAATTTGGGGTAAGGCTGGATGAGCATGGGTGGGCTCCTATTTACGAGATAGTCAAGGGAATAAAGAGAAAGCATCGCCGATTCAGATGGCTTAAAATAAAGCATATCATAGCCCTCGTGCTCACCGATGATAAGGGAAGGTATCAGTTAGATATGGAGAACAAGAGAGTAAGGGCCACCTATGGACATTCAATAAAAGTTGACCTATCCGATCTACCAACTGAAGGGATTCCTGATGTTCTCTATTACCCCACCACTGAGGAGGAGCTGGAATTTATACAGGAAATGGGGCTGAGACCTGGAGATAGAAAATGGGTGCATCTAAGTAAAACATACAAGGATGCATACATAGCAGGCAGACATCGTGTGGATGACCCTCTAATCTTGGAGGTGGATGCCAAGGGAGCTATCGAAGAGGGTTATCAGATATACGCAGCCGCCAAAACGGTGTATATAGCACAGGAAATCCCACCCAAGTTCGTTAAAATGGCGGAAAAGCAAGAAGTGGAACTATCCCCAGAGGAGTTGGAAAGAATAGAGGAGGAGAAGAGGAGGAGAGAGAGAAAGCTTCAGCGGGAAAAGGAAAGAATGGAAAGACAAAGAAGTAAAAATTAATATATCCTTCTCATATACCTCCAACTGCTGGGCCGGTAGATCAGCCCGGAAGATCGCCACCTTGGCATGGTGGAGGCCGCGGGTTCAAATCCCGCCCGGTCCACTAAGCCCTTTTTCTAAATTTTTATTAGGTGCAGGGAAGCTGTAGAAACTCCCAGGAATGTATATAGGGCCTACTCGCAAACTTCTTCAGATTTTTACTCCCGTGGGGGTAGAGAGGGGGTGAAACTCCCTTCGTGTGGGTGTAGAGAGTAGGCAGGAACCACCAGCGGGTTCCCATTCCCTCCTGCGACCAGACACTGTTGGAGATTTTCAGTGGGTTTATAGTACTTCCAGCAACCAACAAAACCCGTGGGGGTGTAGAGAGGGGGCGTCAGTCCCCTCCGGGGGTTTAGAAAGGGGGCTCCGCCCCCTTCGTGGGAAAAGTTTATAAGATGGAAAAAAATAGCATCTTTGCCCGAGAAACCGGCGGGGGGAGCATTGGGGCGATGAACTCTCCGTCGCTCCCTCGGGCTATAACTTCTCTCCTCACTCTCATGCCTTTAACGCCCGGGTATCTATTTCCTGCAGAACAAAGTCTCTTGCCAGATTTAGACTTTCTTTGTCCACCCAGATTTCATCCTCTCTATTTTTAAGGTAGCTTACCAAAGATGCGGAGGCGGCTATCTGCAGTGCCCTATCAACGATTCTGAGACTCACAGGAGCCTCTCTTCTATCTATCTCCTCCGCTATCTCATCACCCAGCTTTATGAAGTCCTCCTCCTCAATTACCACCTTAGGCCTTTTCTCTTGGAGAAGATGATAGGTGTACGTTATATGTCTCCTCAAGGTATCAGCAAGATAGTAATCTACTTTGCCGCTGGCAATTCTCTTCATATTTTCCCATATAAGCCTTCTTCGCTGTGAAGTATTGAGAAATAGTTTGCATATCATTCTGTCTTCAACGGCGCTGAAATTGGGGTCTCCCATGGTGTTTTTCCATCGCCCCCTTGTGATTTCTGTGTTATAATTAACTATGAAAAAACTCGTAACTTTATAGGGTCCAATTATTCCGTTGCGGGTCTCATCTTTAACCTCCCTGCGCTCCATTACAAGTTTTAGCTTTTCCACCATACCCCGATAACTGAAAAAATCGCGAAACTCAGGAATAACCCAGTCCACAGGATAATCTTGATATGCCTCTAAAATTGCGATAAACATTTTCGGCGTCATTCCCTGAGCATAGCGGAGACGTCCTATGATTCCATGTGGAGGAACTCCCTTCTCTTCCTTGCCTCGAAGCAGATCATCGGTGGCAAAGGTCTTACCTGTGCCCGGCTCTCCAAAATATGCCAGCGAGAATCCCGTTTGATTTATCTTTCTCTCTAGATTGGCAGAAGAGTATATGTCCATATTGGCCATGGAATACTGCTGAATGATAGGGAGAAGTGCATCCATATAAAGCATCTCGCCCATAATACTCTTAGTATAATGCACAATATCCTCTACGGAACTTATCTCCTTGACCCAGATCTCAATATCTTCCTCTTTAACATTTTTTATAAAGAACTCATACTCACTACGGAGCTGAAGAACAACATCCTGGTACTCCCGCATTGCCTCTTCAGTGGTCAGCCGGATTTTACCGCCCCGATATTCTCTTAGCCATTTCTCTATATCCTGCAGGGCCGTCAGAGAATAGAGCTTTGCTCCGCCTTCTTCCCCTACCTCTT
Source organism: DHVE2 group archaeon (assembly GCA_026993785.1). Classification (GTDB taxonomy): domain Archaea; phylum Thermoplasmatota; class Thermoplasmata; order Thermoplasmatales; family Aciduliprofundaceae; genus S014-41. The sequence continues at coordinate 134,882 of JALWRZ010000003.1, read as the reverse complement.
TCATAAGCCCCGTGTTTTTCAATCTTCCCAAGATCCCGTAGCTTCCGGTTTTGGCTATGAGCCATTCCTTAGCATTTCTCTGTGTCCAGGCACGCTGCATCTTCTGCAGATATATCAGAGCTTCAAGCTGGGCCACATCTTCTGTGTTTTGAATAACATATCTCATCCAGTTGTTAAGCTGCTCCTTCGGAATCTCGGGTATCTTTGCAATTCTGATATATCTTTTTCTCTTCATTCTATTACCCTTACAGTATGGAGGAATATTAAAATATTGGCGACAAACTTCTATAGGATGGGGTACTTATTATTTCATGATGAAAAACAGAACCAAAACTTTGCTCTGCGTAGCTCTGGCCGGACTATTTTTCATCCCTGCAGTTGTATTTAATATATGGTATCTCGCAATAATTGCCGCATTCTTCGACTGGCTTCCACTTCCCACCGGGTGGATGAAATTTGGAGAGAGAAAGAACACCGCAGCGATAGCCCTTCATGTGATTTTTACCCTCGCAGCCTATTCTTTTCTTGTGCTCTGGCTAATTTTTTCCCTTCCTGCATCCAATTTCCTTTTCCTGGAGCTGTGGTGGATAGCTGTAATAGCAGGGATTTTTATAACTTAGTTTATTTTTTAAGGACGGGGTATGAGCTAGACTGCTATCACAAAGAGAACTGCTTACTTCTGGAATATTTCTGAATAGCAATCTTTATATTTTGAGATATTTATATACTTCCGGTGTCTCTTATGATTAAAACCCTTAAAATTCAAAATTTTAAGTCGATCAGGAATCTGAACATCGAGTGTAAAAGGGTAAATATTTTCATAGGGAAACCCAATGTGGGTAAGTCCAATCTCCTAGAGGCAATAGGATTTCTCTCTGCAGGGGGCTACGGAGGAAAATTGAAAGATTTTGTGAGATTTGAGAACATAACAAATCTATTTTTTGATAATAACCTTGAAGAAAAGGTAGAGATATATGCAGGAGCCATAAGATATGTGCTGGAGTTCCGTGATTCTCAATTTCTACTAACCGCAGAGGATAGAAATGAGAAATTATCCGACACCATGAAATTGGATTTTTCAGGAGAGATAATAAAGAGCATCAATCTTCCAAAATTAAGAGAGAGTCTCCAACGATTTAAATTTTACAGATTCAGAATATTGCATCAATTTCCTTCTAAAAAGCCGGATTACCTACTTCCTTCAGGTGAAAATCTCCTATCGGTGTTATTAACACATAGGAATTTGAAATCTCTCGTGGCAGAGATTTTATCAGATTATGGTTTGAGACTTGCATTGAAACCTCAGGAAAATAAGATAGAAGTAGTGAAATTCCTAGAGGATGTACTCATAAGCTATCCTTATTCTGTAATATCAGATACCCTTCAAAGAACAATATTCTATCTAATTGCTATGGAATCAAACAAAGATTCGGTGCTTGTGCTTGAAGAACCTGAGGCGCATGCGTTCCCCTACTACACCAAATATCTGGCGGAGAGAATAGGTTTGGATAATAGCAATAATCAATATTTCATCTCAACCCACAACCCCTACTTCTTGATTTCAGTAATCGAAAAGACACCTTTACAGGATATCAATGTTTTTGTAGTGTACTTCGCAGACCATCAAACCAAGGTAAAATTGCTGGATAAAGAGGCTATGGAAGAGATACTAGATTTAGGATCCGATATATTTTTCAACGTAGATCTGTTCTTGGGGGAGTGATAATGTCCTACATTTTCGTGGAATGCAACCCTGATGAACTCTTAGTGAGGAAATTAGGAATTCCAAAGAAATACATCAGGCATGCGGGTTCTAAGGGCAACGTGTGCAGAAAACTGGAAAAATCTACAGGAAATATAGGCCTCATTGATGAGGATCCAGAGAGTCCCCAGCCAAGTTATATTAAAAGATTAATTAACGCATCTCAAAATCTGGATAGGTATCACAAATTTGGCATCAAGGTTTTAAGAGATGAGAGAAGAGATAATCTAGTGATAATTCTTTCACCCAGGCTAGAGGAGTGGATAATTGCCTCTACCAAGGAGTTAAAAATATCAATAGAATATTATGGTCTTCCTTCAGATGGAAATAGACTGCACCAGAACATAAATATCCATCTTCGAAAATTTGAAAAGCTCTTAGGAGATTTGGAGAATAGAAGTGAGAGAATAAAAATTCTAAAGGACCTCCTTGAGTCATTCTTTTCTAGCAAAAAATAAATATATCTTATGCCCACTACTAAAAAATGATGAAAGCTGAGAAATGCCCACTACAAAATAAGTCTATGATAGAATTTTTGAGAGAATTACCTAAGAGAAGGCTAGTGAATATTGCAAAAATTTGGAAGTTGAAAACTTCTCAAAATTATCTCCAGAGGAGTTGGTGAACAAGATTAGAACCTATTTTCCTAATGATTATTGGATTGTAGAGATACCTAAGAACAGTTTAACTCAATTTTTAATCTATTTACCTCAGGACTTCAAAGAGTTTATTAAGGCTCTTGCTGAGGGAGATCCTTCGTGTGATTTTGGCATCTGGGAAATTAAAAAATTAAGGAAAAAAATATGGAAATAAAGTAAATTCTTGGTTGAAAATCTTAGAATCTTATGGTATTGTTTTTAAGGTTAAGAAAGATACTAAAACTTATTGGGTAATTCCAGAAGACATTTGGAGTGATTTACTAGATATGCTTACCCTTTTGGAGCCTCCCCAAAATGTTGAATTTGAAGAGTTCCTCAGTAAATATTTGAGTAAATATCATCTTCAGCATATTTGTCGAGTTTATGGACTAAAAGTTTCCGGCACCAAGAAAGAGCTGGCCAAGAATATGATGGCATACGGATTAACTCCTAAAGATGTGTTATCTGTGATGTATTTTGAAGACTTGGTAGATCTTTCCGAAAAATTAAATATTTACCCGTGGAAAGAGAAAAATCCAAAGAAAATCGATAGAAGTGTTTTAATTGATGATTTGGCCTCACATATCATTCATAAATCCATGGATAAGAAAGTTTCAAAGGCAATATCTTCAAAAGAGGTGTTCAATATTTTAGTAGATTTGATATCACATAAATTCATACCTATTCTAAAATGGAATTCCAATGAATCCGATATAGAAAAGCAATTATTAGCCTATTTGTCAGGATTTTTTAATTGTAGGAATATTGATACACACTTTATTTCTCAATACAAATTGCCCTCGGGAGATAGAATTGATATATACGACATAAAAAATGATATCGGTATTGAGCTTAAATATAATCCTTCTAGAGCTCATCTTAGAGAAACTGTTCAAAGGGTAAGAGAATATCGAGAAGATATAAACAAAATAATAGTGGCTATTTTTTATCAGGCATATAGTTATTCAGATACAGGGATGCTGAAAAAATATATACAGCTATTGAAGGAAATAAGCGGGATTACTGTAATTCTACGAGAAGTTTGACCCCTGAATTTTACTAATTTTTTTATATCTCCTCATCTTTACACCCAACCATGTACGATTTCAAAGAGCGCGAGGCAAAGTGGCAGGATTTCTGGGAGAAAGAAAAAATTTACAGATTTGACCCTAAAAGCGATAAGCCCATTTACAGCATAGATGTCCCGCCGAGATATGCCAGCGGCAAACTGCATATTGGACACGCGGTGCATTATGCGCATATAGATTTTATTGCCAGATACAAGAGGATGCGCGGCTACAACGTTTTCTACCCACTCTGCTTCGATGTCAACGGCATGCCCATCGAGGTGAACGTGGAGAAGAAGTACGGGATAAAGATGCGCGAGACCCCTAGGCAGGAGTTCATAAAACTATGCGAGGAATTCGCAAATCAAAACATAGGGGAGATGATCCGCCAGTTCAAGATTCTTGGCGAGGCTATGGATCCGAGCATATATTATCAGACGGACGCCCCCTATTACAGGCGAATAACTCAGCTCTCCTTCATAAAGATGTTTGAGAAGGGGCTGGTTTATAAAGCGAAGCATCCGGTTAACTGGTGCCCAAGATGCGGAACTGCAATTGCAGATGCAGAGATTGAGTATCAGAGGAGAAAAACGAAGCTTAATTACATACGCTTCCAGGTGGAGGAGGGTGGCGAGATTGTTATCGCCACCACGCGCCCCGAGCTATTATGCACATGTCAGATGGTTGCGGTGCATCCGGAGGATGAAAGATATCGCGATTTTGTGGGCAAGCATGCCATCGTGCCAATTTACGGGCAGAAGGTTAAGATTGTGGCTGATGAAAAAGTTGATCCGAAATTTGGTAGTGGCGCAGTTATGATTTGCTCTGTGGGTGACAAGGATGATCTGGAATGGATTTATAAGTACAATCTTCAATTTTTGGAGGGAATAAACGATAGGGGTGAGATGACTTCGCTAGCGGGAAAATACGCCGGCATGTCTGTGGAGGAGGCTAGAAAAGCCATCATCGAGGATCTTGAAAAAGAGGGACTCCTTGTCAAGCAGGAGGAGATAGAGCAGAATGTAGGCGTGTGCTGGCGCTGTCATACGCCCATAGAGCTCATCAACAAGGAGCAGTGGTTCATCAAAATCAAGGATTTGAAGGAAGAGATAAAGAAAACGGCGGATGAAGTTAACTGGTATCCCGAATGGATGAAGAAACGCCTATACCAATGGATCGATTCCCTGGAATGGGACTGGGTGGTCTCAAGGCAGAGATACTTTGCCACGCCTATTCCCATATGGGAGTGTGAGAATGGCCACGCGTTTGTGCCCAAATTTGAAGATCTGCTCAAGATGGACAGGCATGTGGACCCCACAGTGGATCCTCCGCCCTACGATAAATGCCCAATTTGCAGTGCTCCTCTGAAGGGCACAGAGGACGTCTTTGATACCTGGGTTGATTCTTCCATTTCCCCGCTCTACAATGCTTTCTGGGCCCGGGATGAGGAGATGTTCAAGAAACTCTATCCCATGAGTTTGAGACCCCAGAGTCACGATATAATACGCACATGGGCATTCTACTCGCTTCTGCGCTGTAAAACAGTGACCGGAGAGAAACCCTGGGAGGATATATTCATAGATGGCTTCATCCTCGCGCCAGATGGAAGACCAATGCACACCTCCTGGGGCAATGTGGTGGATCCTCTGGAAATAATTGATCAGTATGGCGCAGATGCCCTTCGTTTCTTTGCAGCCAAATGCACTCCAGGCGAGGATACCCCATTCCGTTATAAGGACACCATCCGCGGCAGAAAAGTAGTAATCAAGCTTCACAACCTTGGCAAGTTCGTGGGTAACGCTATAAAGGATGGCATAGCCGAGGTTCCCAGAGAAAAACTGCATTTCATGGACAGATGGATAATATCCAGATACTCACAGGTGGTGCAGGAAGTTACGGAGCATATGGACAATTACAGATACGACCGTGCAATAAAGGAGATTGAGAATTTCATGTGGAATGTCTTCGCGGACCATTATGTGGAGATGGTCAAACACAGGTTAAGCGAGGAAGCAACGAAGTACACCCTTTACCATGTGTTCTTGGGCATCGTGAAAATGTTCGCTCCCATCATGCCCCATATCACCGAGGATATCTATCAAGAGCATTACAGGAGATTCGTGGGAGAGAAGAGCATACATCTCACATCCTGGCCGGAGCCACTATTCGTGGATACCCTCGCGTTGGAGGAAGGGGAGAAAATAAAAGAAATCATCGCGGAAATAAGAGCATGGAAGAATACGAATAGAAAAGAGATTCAGGAGCTGGTGATTGAAGGAGTGAAGGAAGGTATAGAGGACATTGCGGGAACATTTAGCTGCAGGGTTTCAAAGGAGATGCAGGGGGAGGTGGAAGAAGTTGTTACTTCTCTGCAACCCAACTTTGCGGTGATAGGCCCCAAGTACCGGGAAAAGGCCAGGGATATTGTGAACTACATTAAATCCTCAGATCCCAAGGAGCTATGGGAGAAGATACAGCAGGGTCAGGCAGAAGTGAGTGGCGTGAAAATAACAGAGGAAATGGTAAAAGTGCAGAAGAGCAAGGTTTACCACGGGAAAGAAGTTACCGTGTTGACAGTGGCGGATGCTGTGGTTCTTATTTTGTGAATTCAAACTTTTCCATTTTTGAGTATAAAGAGCAGCCTCTCTCTATAATCTTTGTTCTTTATCAGAGATTTTATCTTCTCCATGGTTCTTTCGACAGGATAAGCGAGGCGATGCAGTTCTATTCGCCCATCGATCCAGATGGCATAGGATGCTCTTGGATCACCATCTCTGGGCTGTCCCACGCTGCCTGGATTCAGATATTGTAATTCCTGATATTTCCCACTCACTGGAAAATGAGTATGCCCAAAAAATAGGTAATCCACGGTAATTTTTCCACCGAGCTCGTTGCGCATACATTCGGGCATGAAATCGAACATATAGCCATAAAGAGGGTTGGCAGGGCATCCATGCACGAAATAGTACGCTCTACCATCTCTCTGCATTTCCTTCTTTATTGGCAAGCTTCTCAGGAATAGTATATCCTCCTTGGTGAGCTTTCTCTGAGATATGTTTTCGCGAGTGTAAACACTTAAATCGTGAGTCTTTTCACCGCATTTGCAATCCACCCCGAAGGCATTGGCATAGTCGTGATTTCCCGATATCCACACCTCCGGTTTTATATCCTTAAGGGTATCTAAAACCATATCCGGGTCGGGGCCGTAATCCGTTAGATCTCCTAAGAACCATACGGCATCATAGCTCTCCTGTTCCAATACGGCGTTCAGGGCCTCTATATTACCATGGATATCGCTTAATATCAGGACCCTCATTTCACTCCTCCTCAAATTTTATAACTCGGCCCTTCAATCCCTGGTTGAATATCCTGGTATGACGGAAGGATATGGGATATTCCTCTATCACCTCGCTGTAAATCTCATCCTCGGAGATGTAAAGCTCTCGAATTTCTACAAGGCCTTCGTCGAAATTTGCGGTATAGGCCATCATTCTCTTATCGGCAAGATAATTTCTTATTTTCTCATCGCTCTGAAGTGGTTCAAGTCCTACCTTCACAAAGGTGTAAAGATGGAAGAGATAATCGGTGTCTATTTCCCTTTCGGCTAGCGCGGTGAAAAGAGAATAAAGGACATCCCGAAGGGCTTCAAAATCCTTAGAGCCTCCAATAAACACAGCTATTAAATTTGGTTTATATTTCTGCAGCTCATCCGCAAGGGTATCATAATTTTCATCGATAACAAAATACCTGCACTCTCCACCAGTCGCAGAGATATAGGAAGATTCCATCGAGGAAGCTATCGCTGTGCAAAGAACATTTTTCATGGCCACAAAGGCCACGCGGGTATATCCCTCCAACGCTCTGTATCCCACCACTTGACCTGTTAGCACTCTTAACTCCACTATTTCATCAAATTTCAGAGGCATACTCATCACCTTTTGCGTCCCTAATGTTTCCACCCTATATATTATTTCTGAGGTAAAAATAGAGAAATTAGGAGAGGTTCTTTAGTTCCACGATATCTTCCAGAATCTTCGCTGCACAGGCTGCCGGGTCCAGAATGGGAATTGAGAAATAGCTTTGAAGTTTGGCTGCAAAGCCTGCAAGACCTGTGCATCCAAGAACTATTACGTCTGCACCGTCTTCTATAGCGTATTTTATCTCCTCTTTGAGAAGCTCTATGGTTCTCTCAACATCCTCCTCTATCTGCGGCACAGTTATATCTATTCCCCGTATGCTCACTACCCTCTTCTCCATCCTGTACTTTATCACCATCTCCTCGAAAAGCTCTATGGCAGTTTTCGAGACAGTCACTATGCCTATTTTCTTTCCCATGGTGGTGGCTATTGCGAGGGAGGCTTCACAGGGGCCTACTGTTGGGGTGTCTATAATAGACCTTATTACATCCACGCCAACATCCAGACAGCAATTAACTATCATTCCATCGTAGGCCCCGTGAAGCTCCTTTGCCCTCTTCAAAACATGGGGTATAGCCTCGGTCATCGCGAGCCGGTTTTCTATGGAGCCCGGACCTTCTTCCAGGCTCACCACATCCACATCTGTTGTGGGTGAGGTGAAGCCATCGTAAATCTTTTTATCCGTTTCGTCCCACCTATCCGTACCCACCGGGTTTATTATCAGAATTTTCAAGGTTATCTCCTCCTGTGCTTCTTCTCTATGGGCACATATTCCATCTCCAATCCCAGATATTTTGGTCCAAAGATTTCCAGACCTTTAGGAGTTCTCCATAGTTCAGGCGCCGGAAAACCTACCACCACGTATTCCTTTCTTTTTTCTACATGTGGATTCGTTACCGGATGCCCGTCTGGAGTTAGCACTGAAATGAGATCCGGTACAGTTACATCAACCTCTCCGTTTCTCCATGCTATCATATTCTCATTTTTGTAGCTGACCCGATAATTCTCGCCTCTGAACTCTTCCACTCCTTCCATCACAAACTCGCCTACAGTGAATCCGCCCTTATCTGCCCAGTAGGTGGAGGTGGCTATCCCTCGAAATAGAAGATACCCGTTACCTGCCTTTAAGAGCGCTTCTATGGGGTCTTCCTTCTCTTCTCGCGCAGTTCGTAGAGCTCTTCCGAGCTTTAGAGCATAGGTTATGGCATTGGGAACCACAGAATTCCTCAGCTGAGAGCCCCTCACGGGATGCGAGCTCACACCTACATTGGTTTCTATGGATGCGGCTATAGTCCTCACAATCTTTTCCGCCTGAAAATCATCTTTCACCCGCGGCACTATGAGCTCATCGCCGTAGGGAGTTACCACCGAGAATGGTGTCATTTCTATACCAACGATGTAGTAGGTGGTATGCTGCAGCTCAGGCACAGATCTCCCTGCAGGGTCTCCATCCACAATAGGTTTATTCAACTTAGCCGCTGTGGAGAGAGCTGCGGCAGTATTGGCACCACCCAGCTCTGTGGATATCACCGCTGCAAAATCTTCCTTCATGTATTCTTCGAGAAGTCTGAAAGAGCGTGCTGCCAAACCCTCTTTATACACAGGCTTTACTTTCTTCCCTGAGAGAGAACCCACAAAATAGGGCATGGGAACAAACTTATCCTCCGGAACCTCCTTCAGATCCATCAGCGTGAATTTCTTACCTCTGTCAAGTTCTTCTTTGATCATCTTCCAGCCCTTTTCCGGGTCACCGCCACCACCGGTGCCCAAGACTGTGCAGCCTTCAATTATATCTTTCAGATCCTCCTCGCTTAAAATCCTCATTTTATCCACTCCTCCACAAGCTCTTCTACGGGAACATATTCATAATCGAAGCCAAATTTCTTGGGTCCAAAGTACTTTAGACCATTTGGAAGTCTCCACTTTTCAGGAGCCTTGGCAGCTATAATATTAACCTTCATACCTTCCCGCAGCTCGGTGTTTGTTATGGGCTCTCCATCATCGCGTAGAAACATCAGAAGGTCAGGTGGCATAAGAATCGGCTTTTCATCTATCCACGCCATTATATGCTCGTTCATTATCCAGGATTTTAAGGTATGCCCTTTGTATTTTCCGCTTCCAGACACTTCGACCTCGCCTTTTAGAAATCCACCCTCATTGCGCCAATCGTATCTCTGCACTTCTCCTTCAAAAATTCTCCACCCCGAAAGAGTACTGACTACAGCATCTACCGCGTCTCTCTTCTCTTCCCTAGCTTTTCTTATTGCCTCACCTATTTTTATACTCAAACTCAATGTGCCTTTCACCACAGGATTTTTAGCATCCTTAACCTTCATGGGGGTATCCACTACTGCAGAGAATCTGCCACCCAGTACTGAGAGATATCTGGCTATTGCCTCGTAGTCGTCTATATCTGCGTATTGCTCCACGAGGACCATATCACCGGTTTCCGTAACTATTACGGAGGGATACATGGGTATACCAAATATGTGCACGGTGCACTGGTGCAGCTCAGGGGCAGCTCTTCCCAGGAGATCCCCGTCTACGATGGGGCGATTTAATCTTGCCGCTATGCTTAGAGCAACGCCGGTGTTTCCACCACCTAATTCGCTGGCTAGCACCGCGTCTATTTTCTTTCCCAGATATTTCTCCATCCTCTCAAACGCCACCTTTATAGGGTCTTCAATTTTTACCTCTTTTTTCGTCTGAACATCCGGAGCTATTGATCCCACAAAATAGGGCACCGCAATTATAGAGTCCTCAGGCAGTTCATCAAGATCAACCATATTTACCGAGTTACCCTGATCCATTGCTTCCTTCACCATATTCCAGCCCTCTTGTGGGTCGCCACCACCACCGGTGCCCAGGACTGTGCATCCCAGTATCATATCCTTTAGTTCCTCCTCGCTTAATTTTTTCATCTTATCGCCTCCTATTTTTCACGCTTTCTCCTTTATGAGCTTAGCAAGCTCCTTGGAGAGCTCATCCAAAAACTGGATAAATTCCTCCTCGCTATACATCACACTATATTCTTTCTCCTCAATTAAATCTCGAAGCTTCAGTATCTCTGGAGGGGCCTTTCCTTCCTTTTCCCAGATTGTTATTAGTCTTGCAGCAGCATCCACCAGGCGAAGTGGCCCATAGAGCTGCGGCTCATCCACACAACCCCTAGCACTGGTTATGAGGAAGCTTAAGAGCTTGAACTCGTCACTCTTCAAAAGGTCTTCCAAACTTGTCAAGATGCATCACCTCCTTTATCGGACGCCTCCTGGGGGGCTTTGGCCAGAACTTGGGATATCCGAAGGTCACTATAAGTATGGGGTCCACATGCTCTGGAATTTCCAGAAGCTCCTTGAGGGCTATCTTGTTGAAGGACAGTACGGGGCAGGAACCTATGCCCAGAGAGTAGGCCATGAGCATCATGTTCTGAAAGGCCATGGAGACATCCATCATTGCCATGGGATATCCTATTTTTCCTCCCTTCTTGGCCCTCTCTACGTTGATGCATCCCACAACGAGCATAGCTGGGTTTCCAAAGAGTCCAGGGGATATCATCTTTATCTTCTCAATCAGCTCTTTGTCAAGAACCACAACGAATTCCCAGGATTGCAGATTGCTTCCACTGGGTGCCCAGATTCCTGCCTCCAGTATCTTTTTGATATCTTCCTTTGGAATCTCTTTATCCTCATATCTGCGCGTAGCTCTACGTCCTTTTATTATCTCCATCAAATCCATTAATTCACCCCAAAAAAAGAGAAAAAAGGTTAGACTTTCCACTCGCCCTTTTCTATGAGAACCTCACCGTCGGCTATAAGAGTGGGATTCTTTATTATCCCATCTAGATGTATCCCTGCTTTTGTATGACCACCTATGGTGCTGTTGTCTCCCAAGGCAATATGCACCGTCTTGTAGACCTTCTCATCCTCAAGTATGTTGCCCACGATTTTAGCATTGAGATTGCTTCCTATGCCGAGCTCAGCGATGTTGTATGCCTCCTTCTTATTCACCGATGCCAGCATCTCCTTGAGCTTCTCTGCCTCAGGACCACCTTCTATCTTGGTCGCAAAGCCGTTCTCTACAGTGATTTTTACAGGCTCTGAGAGTATTCCGATAGCCGCGAAGGAGCCATCAACCACTATTGTGCCATTGGCTGTCCCTTCCACAGGCGCAATGAAGACTTCTCCTGCTGGAAGGTTTCCAAAGGCACCCTTCTCGTGAAGAATTCCATCGTCCGTGAGAATCTCGCGACCCTCAATGCTCAGAGTTATATCCGTTCCTAGTTCTGTGGTGACCCTCACCGTTTTTTTGCCCATCAGCGCCTTCTTCATTCTTTCATTGTACTCCTTTATTATAGTGTAATCCACAGCAAGGGTTTCCACGAACATTTCGGGGGTAATACCCGGCATAGTGGCTCCTCTCGCACCACTTTCGGTTGCTCTCTCCCTTGCCTGGGTATGCGACAGGCTATATTTTGTAGGTGCGATGAAAACATCCACAGTTTTCCACATCTCCGCTATGGGTTCTGGAGGCTCCTCTCCGTGCCTGGTTCTGGGCTTCATCACGGTCAAGATTGCCTCTGCCCCAGTATCCAAACCTACCTGGAATAGAGCCTCTCCAATCTCCTTTGTCTCTGTATCTGTAATGACCAAAAACTTCTCACCAGGCTTTACACCCAGGCAGGTTTTAACCGCAGTTTCCGCGGCTTTAATATACTCTTCTTTCATTTTTTTCACCTCCCAACAAGTTTTTCAAGGGGTATATAGTCTCCCTCATATTTCAACTTCTCGAGAATATGTCTCCAACATTCGAACCCCTTGGGGCTCTTCCTCGCGTTTTCCGGTGCGGGCATACCATAGATGACCACATTCTGACCTTCCTTGGTATCCGCATTGGTAATTGGGAACAATGCATCGGAATCCACCATACAAATTAGATCAGGAACCATGGTGACTATTTTTCCATCTATCTTTGCCAGCATATTCTCATTCTTGAAATCTATGGTCATGGTTTTCCCAGCATATTTTCCCACACCTTCGATTGTTGTGGTTCCGAAATCAAAGCCTCCCTCGGTTCTGAATTCCAGCTTGCTGATCTTGCCTCTGAAAAGCTCCAATGCGCCGATTTCCTTTTCAAGCCGAGATGTTAGAGAATCTACACCCTCACCCTTATCCTTCACTTGGGTGAATATCTCTCCTATTTTTTGAGATAGCGTAATTGTGTAAGGTGCAAGATAGTCAATAATCTGCTGCTTGTTCACTATCCAGGTAGCGAAGGCCGCGAGCATGCCCCAGCCCACTGCAAGCTGTCTGGCGATGGTCTCAGCTGCCGTATGATTCATAGGGTCCTTGAGATATGCCACCACAGAATCTCCATCGGAGTTAGAGAGAACAAGAGGATGAGGGGGGATGTCGTAAGTGGGATACAGACCAGTGCTAAGCTCTGGCACAGCCCGTCCATTACCGTCTGCGTCTACCAGGGGCACACCCTTTGCAATGGCAACATATATAGGCACGATGGTATTGAAACCACCTAACTCTCCTGCCATAAGATGCGTTATGCTCTTTCCTCCGATGAATGAAATCTTGGTTATGGTCTCAAATGCGTAAATTGCCTCGGGCCCGAATTTCTTCTCCTTAAATGCACGGGGCGCGCCTATTCCCGCGACCATAACTGCATAGTCCTCCGGTTTCAATTCTTTTGGGTCATGGAGAACCACGGAAAGCTCGTGACCTTCATCCTTCAGTCGCTCCAGCAATTCCAGGCCATCTTTGGGTGAGCCACCACCTCCAGAGCCTAAAAATGTGGCGCCCACCATTATATTTTTTATATCCTCTTCCTTCAAGATTCTCATTACTTCATCCCTCCATCAGTTTTTCGATGGGAATGAAGTCACCCTCGTATCCCATTTTGCTCAGGATAGGTTTCCATACATCGAAGAAATTCGGAGCTTCTCTCCACTTCTTACCTGCTGCGAAGCCTATAACAGCCAACTTCATTCCCTCTTTTATATCCGCATTGGTCATAGGCGTGCCATCCAGGGTCATCAGGCATATGAGATCCGGCACCATGGCTGCGGGCTCATTTTCATCCTTCCATGCTATCATATTTTCATTCTTGAAATCAATGTAGAACTTCCTACCTTCGTAACCCTCTACTCCTTCCAAGGTTGTTCTTCCGAAATCAAAGCCTCCGACGGTTTTCACATCTATGGACTTAATTTCTCCCCTGAAAAGTTCATAGCCTCCCAGAGACTCCACAGCTGCCTTCACCGGGTCTTTTCCGGCTTTTTTGGCCTCTTCTATGGCCTTCCCGACCTTAAGTGCGTTACTCAACGAGTTTGGATTCATATAGCTCTTCGCCTGCCAGCCAGTAAGAACCCATCCAGCAATTCCTGAAAGCATTTCAAAGGCAACAGTTATGTGTCTTCCAATCTCCTCGCCTGTTTTGGCATCCAGGGGATCTTCAAGCCACACAGCTATGGTATCTCCCTTCTTGTTAGCCAGAGTTAGCGGGGAGGATGGTATCTTGTATAACTGATAGAGGAGCGTGCCCAGCTCTGGAACAGCTCTTCCACCCGCACCATCAAAATCGACAACGGGCAAATTCTTGTATGCTGCCACATACAGGGGCACCACAGAGTTAAAGCCTCCAGTTTCCACTGGCATAAGAGCATCTATTTTTATACCTGCCATATTATACAATTTTTCGAGGGCTTCAAAGGCGTAAAGTGCCTCGAGGTTAAAGCCCTTCTCCTTTAGGGCCAGAGGAGCTCCCATCCCTGCCACAGTAGCTATATGATAACTTTCCTCGATGTCCTGAAGCTCTAAAAGGTTCACTGATTTGCCAAGCTTTTTTATCTCTTCCACAAGCTGAAGTCCGTTCTCTGGAGAACCACCACCACCAGAACCAAGCAGGGTGGCTCCCCACACAATATTTTCTAAATCTCCACCACTCAAGATTTTCATAGACATACCTCCTTGTGCTTCCAAAAAGGTTAAATAAATCTTTGTATTTATTTTTTTTCAAAAAATTGCTATAAACATGTCAAAATTAGATGATATTTATTTAATTCACTATATTTGATTTTTGCATGCAATACTAATGCTGCTTTTAATTTTATTAGTATTTCTGTATGAGGAAAATATTGAAAGATATTCGGGCAAAATTGTCAAAAATTTCATGCTCTTGAAAAAAAATTTATATAAGAGCAATTGATATAGTTTTGTGGGTGATGACAAAATGTCTGGCATCAGAAATATAAAGGATGTAGAAGATTTTGTCAGAGGAGCAACATTTTTAGGCACCGGTGGGGGTGGAGACCCGGCCAAGGGACTAAAGTTCTTGTCGGAGACCTTCAACAGATATGGAGAGATAACCTGGATCTCTCCCGAGGAAATAGAAGATGATAGCTGGGTAGCCACACCTTATTATATGGGTTCCATAGCTCCTCTCACCGAAGAGGCCAAGAAGAAAATGAAAGCTCTTGGTCTTACAAAGAGAGTCATTGAAAGAGTTTTGCCCGAAGCTGTGAAAGAGCTGGAGAACTACACCAATAAGAAGATTGCAGCTCTTGTGGCTGTTGAGTTGGGAGGTCTGAACACTCCTGCGCCCCTGGATGCGGCCATGAGTCTCGGAAAGAAGATTCTAGATGGCGATTATGCGGGAAGAGCGATTCCTGAGATTTGTCAGACCACTCCTCCTATGTTTGGGCTAAACGTTACTCCTATAACGAGCGTGGATGAATGGGGAAATAAGGCCATCATAAAAGAGGCAGTCAATCCCGAAGTGGCGGAGAATATAGGGAAACTCATCAGCGTAGCCGGTTTTGGTCTGGTGGGTCAGGCAGGATACCTTATGGATGGCAAAACAGTGAAGAAGGTAATAGTGCCCGGTACTCTTACTAAATCCCTAGAACTTGGAAGAACGATAAGAGAGGCTAGGGAGAAGGGCAGTGATCCAGTTAAGGCTGCGGTGGAATACCTGGAAGGCTGGCTTCTCTTCAAAGGTGTGGTAACAAAGAAGGAATGGTGGGACAAGGAGGGCTACATGTGGGGTATTACCCACATAGACGGCATCGATGAATTCAAGGGACACAAATTCAAGATATGGTTCAAGAATGAAAACCACGTTTCCTGGCTGGATGATGAACCCTATGTAACAAGCCCGGATATCATTGAAGTGGTTAGACTGGAGGACGCGGAACCCATCACCAACACAGATCTCCAGGAAAATACAAAGGTCGCTGTAGTCGGCGCAAAATGCCATCCCAAGCTGAGAACTCCTGAAGGTCTTAAGGTCCTGGCTCCGCCACATTTCGGATTTGAAGATATAGAGTATAGACCGATAGAAAAGGTGGTGTAAATAGATGGATGAAAAGCATAACTCAAAATGGCCTTGGGTTGATGCACTGGGAGACTACGCTGTGGTCCCAGTGCACCCCAAGGAGAGAAGAACACTGACCAACCAGTTCTTAGTGTTCACCGGTGTTCTGGCATGCATCGCGGCGCTCTGGGGCGGCGGTGCTCTAGGAACCCAGCTAAACCTGACACAGCTTATCATCGCTGCCATAGTAGGAAGCGCCATAGTGTCCGTGATAGGTGCGCTGACCGCATATATAGGCGGTCATACAGGCACATCCACGTATGTCAATCTATCCAGGCCCTTTGGAAGATACGGAGGATTTCTGTGGGGGCTAACCGCTGCAGGTATAACCTGCGGTCTCGGGTGGTTTGCCGTAGAAACCTGGCTATTTGGTGTAATGATTCATGACCTTGCGCCCAATGCCTGGTGGGCCAACGTGGGCGTTGCCTCTATCTGGGGCGGGCTTCTGATGATGACCACCGCTGTTGTAGGTTATAAGGGACTTTCCTTCCTTAGCTATCTTACAGTACCCCTGTTCATAGTGCTCGCCGGTGTAGCTTTTGCCATGGGTGTATACCAGGGCGGGGGTATGGAGAAGATATTCTCCATACAGCCTGTAAATCCAGTGCCTCTCTCTGTGGCCATAACTTCCGTGGTAGGTCTTTACATTGCAGGTGCAACCATAACCTCCGATGTGGGTAGATTCGCTAAAAAACCCAGAGATCCAGCAATTGCCTGGGTAGTTCAGGTGATGGTCATAATGCCCTATTTCCTGGTGGGCGCTGGAATGCTCACCCTGGGTATGGGTGGTACCAGGATAACTGAAGCTCTTCTTCTAGCTGGTGCGGGGCTGGGTGCCTATGCCATGGCAATCTTCGGTCAGTGGACCACCAACGATAACAATCTTTACAGCGGTGCTTTGAACTGGGTTCTTCTTGTACCTCTTAGCAAAAGAACTGTGACCATAATAGAGGGTATCATAGGAACAGCCATAGCTGCCTATGTGGGCTTCTCCGCAGGCGCAAGTCTTCAGCCTTTCATAAACTTCCTCGTAATCTTAGGAAAATTCGTTCCCGCCGTAGGCGGTGTGCTCATCGCAGATTTCTATGTGTACTGGTGGTACAAGAAAGTTCCTGTGCATGAAAGGTACAAGCTGAAGATAGGAGACAAAATAGGAGAGATAAACTGGGTAGGCTGGGTATCCGCGATACTGGGCGGTATCCTGGGAGGCTGGTATGTACCTGGAATAGCAGCCCTCAACTCCCTGATACTTGGTTTCGTGTTCTATGCCATCATAGCCATTGTCTGCGATAAGGCGGGAGTGTCCCTATACCTTGGAAAGTACACGGTCTCCGAGTATGGTCTGGCCCCCTCCTGGATAGTGAAGAGGTATCTCAGGGGTGAGAAGCAATGAATCTGGAGAATTTCCTCCATACAATATTCCTGATTTCAGGGGTATTCGCCATAATAGGGATTATACTGGGCATAATCGTGTGGATGAAGGACCCCTATGCGGGCTTTCTATGGCTCCTTATCTCCGTGCCTCTCATGTTCTTTGCCTTTGGAGGTTCCGGGAGAATAAAGATGGCCAAGGATTTGGAGACAAAGGCAGCTATTGGAATCCAGCATTCCTGGTGGGTTCTTTCCTTTGGATTCTCAGGAGTCATTCTATTCCCGGCACCCTTCTTCGTAGAGCATGGAGGCTCCTCTGCCTATGTGATGACTGCAATTTCAGTGCTCTGGCTGCTACTCGGAATCGTTGGAGTCTATAAGCCCCACGCCGAAACAGGCGTCTCCATCACGATCTAAATTTCTTTTTCTCTTTTTATTGTGTAGGTTGTGTTACCTTATAATTGTTAATAGGTGGTGATGAGTATGACGCTAAAAATTCTGGATATAATTCCCATAGTCATGGGTCCAGAGCTTCAAAAAACTCTGGAATACAGGAAAGAACTGGCTAGGGAAATTAGGGAAAGAACAAAGGGAGCCGTGGAGATGGATATAGTTTCCCTAGAAAAGGGAAGCACATCTCTGGAATATGGCCTGGACGAGATATACAGTGCGCCCTACGTACTTGGAAAGGTAAAATGGGCGCAGGAGGTAGGTTTTAATGCCGTGGTTATCGATTGCTTCTTTGACCCTTTTATAGATACGGCAAGGGAACTGGTCTCTATTCCTGTGGTAGGGCCATGCCAATCCTCTGTGGTTTTAGCCTCACAGCTTGCCACCCGCTTTTCCATAATCTCACCGACCCCCTCAGGAAACAGGATTGTGATGGAAAATATAGAAAAGTATGGGATGGAAAGAAAACTTGCATCCGTAAGATTTCTGGATGCTAAGGTCCTGGATTTAGAAAAGATGGAGGATGCTGTTAAAAAATCTCTGGTGGAGCAAAGCAAAAGGGCGATATTGGAGGATGGTGCCGAGGCAATAATTCTGGGATGCACCGGAATGTCCACCTTCGCGCAGTATCTCCAAGATACCTTAAAAAAAGAATTTGAAGAGAGTATTCCCGTGTTAGAGCCTTTGCGTGTTGCTGTGTACAATGCCACTTATCAAGCTCTATTGGGCATATCCCATAGTAAGAGAGCCTATCCTTATCCTGCTGAGAAGCGCAGGACCGCTGATTTTACCCTCTAAATATTCTTCTTTTTTTATGTGAGCTATTGTCCTGAGAATAAACCCCTCCTCCCGTGGGGGATGTAGAATGATCTTGCCACCATGTAGGTTGTGAACAGAGGCTCGAGCACCGGTATCTTGTATTCTTCCCATATTTCTCTCTTTAAGCGCTCCGCTAATACACTAAATCCTGTGCATCCCAGAACCACGGCATCTGCGCCCTCTTCTATTGATTCCACCGCCGCGTTTTTCGTATCCTCATATACCTTATCTGACGCACCGAGGATATCTGTGACGGTCATATAGACCTTCTTCACGGATATGAGTTTATCAAATACGCCATACTCGCGGGCCTGTATTCTTACCCAGGAAATCATGTTGTCTCCTGGACCAATCACAGAGAATTCACCCAGCATAGCGGCAATATGCATGGTAGTTTCCGCTGCCCCTAACACAGGGATATCCAGTGCTTCCCGTAGTTCGAATAGGCAAGGGTCTGCAAAGCAATTTATTACCACAGCGTCGCCTTTTCTTAGCTCATCCACTTTTTTGAGGAGCGCATTACAAGCCTGAGTTTTCGCTATGAAACTCTCAATAGTTTTGGGCGCTCCTTCTGCTGTGACTATTCTAAAATCGTCCTCGGGAAAATATTTCCTTAGGTATTTTTCTACCTCGTCCTCTATGCCCACACTAACCGGGTCCGCTATAATTACACGACTCATTTTATCACCTCTGCTAAATGGCATTTCACCAGATGCCCCTTCTCCACTTCCACATACTCAGGCTCTTTCTCTTTGCATATATCCCTGGCATAGGGACAGCGGGTGTGGAAGGGACAGCCTGAAGGAGGGTTTAGCGGGCTGGGTATTTCTCCAGGCAGCACGATTTTCTTTCTTCTCTTCTCTTTCGGGTCCGGGATGGGAATTGATTCCAGGAGTATTTTAGTATACGGATGTTGGGGATTTTCGAATATCTGCTCCGTTGTACCTATCTCCATTATTTTCCCCAGGTACATTATGGCTACCCGATGGGATATGTATCTTACAACACTCAAATCATGGGAGATGAAAAGATAGGTGAAATTTCTCTCCTTTTGGAGATTTTCCAGGAGATTAAGGATTTGAGCTTGAACGGATACGTCGAGAGCTGAGGTGGGTTCATCCAGCACAAGAAATTCTGGATTTACACCTAGGGCCCTGGCGATGGCAACTCTCTGCTGCTGTCCGCCACTGATCTCATCAGGATACTTGTACATGTGCTCTTTTCTTAACCCCACATTTTCTAGTAGCTCTAAAACTCTTTCTTCAATATTGTTAACCTTCATCTCCCTGAGAGGTTCTGCGATTATATTCAATATGGACATCCTGGGATTGAGAGAGGAATAAGGATCCTGATAGATCATCTGCATCTTCATCCGAATCTTCTTGAATTTCCTCATGGGCATTTTAGTGATCTCTTGGCCTTTGAAGTAAACCTTCCCTCCTGTAGGTTCATAGAGCCTCAATATTGTTCTTCCTGTGGTAGTTTTTCCGCTTCCGGTTTCGCCCACCAGAGCCAGAGTTTCACCGGGTTGAAGAGTAAAGCTAACACCATCCACAGCCTTTACATATTTCACCTTCTTGGAAAATAATCTTTCCTTGATGGGGAAATACTTCTTTAGATTTTCAACTCTAAGAAGCGGCTCGCTGCTCATTCTATATCCCCTCCTTGAGAAGAAAAGAGGTGGCAGGCGACAGCGTGATTTTCTGAATAAGAAATAAGCTGGGGCTTCTTCTCCTTGCAAATGGGTTTAGCGTAATCGCAGCGGGGATGAAACCTGCAGCCCTTAGGTGGATTAAGAAGACTGGGCACATTGCCGCGTAGAGGCTTTAAAGGTTTCTTGTATCTTGGGTCAGGTATAGCAGCTAAAAGCCCCTGGGTGTAGGGATGCTTGGGATTCTCAAATAGTTCATGGACATCGGCAACTTCCACAATGTTGCCCGCGTACATAACACCCACCCTATCACAGGTTTCTGCGACTACGCCAAGGTCGTGGGTTATGAGAAGCACCGAGAAATGGTACTTCTCTTTCAGCTCAAGAATAAGATTGAGGATTTGCTTTTGAATTGTAACATCCAGTGCAGTTGTGGGCTCATCCGCTATGAGCAAAGATGGCTCAAAGGATAGTGCCATAGCTATCATTATCCTCTGCCTCATACCTCCACTGAGCTGATGCGGGTAAGATTCTAGGATTCTATGAGTATCTGGCAGATTTACAGCCTTTAGCAACTCTTTAGCTTTTTTAAGAGCTTCCTCCTTATCTATATGGTGATGAAGCTGAATAATATCCACCATCTGAGTTTTTATCTTGAAGAGAGGATTGAGGGAGCTCATGGGATCCTGGAAAATCATGGATATCTTTTTTCCTCGAATCTCTCGCATTTCCTTCTCAGAAAGCTCCAGAAGATTTTTTCCCTCAAAGATTATCTTTCCAGAGAGTTCAGCATTGGAGGGAAGAAGCCTGAGAATGCTCATGGAGGTTACGCTCTTTCCACAGCCGGTCTCCCCGACCAAACCAAATACCTCATCCCTATTGATTTTCAGATTAACACCATCTAGAACATACGCGGTGCCCCAGAAGGTTCTGAAATTCAGATGAAGGTCCTCTATGGAAAGAAGCACGCTCATAGGAACCTCCTCCTTAGCCTGGGGTCAAGGATCTCCCTAAGCGTATCACCAACCAGATTAAAGGCCACCACGGTTATGAAGATGGCAAGTCCTGGGAAGGTTGGATACCACCAGAAATTGAGGAGATAGTCCTTTCCCTGACTCACCATCAGTCCCCAGTCTGCGGTTGGCGGCTGCACCCCCAACCCAAGAAAGCTCAGGGCACTTGCCTCCAAAATTGCAGAGCCCATATCCATGGTTCCCTGAACAATCACAGGTGAAATGGCGTTGGGCAGTATGTGTCTGGCTATAATTTTCCAGTTACTTATACCCAAGCTTTTAGCCACTTCCACATACGGTTTCTCTTTTATGGATATGGCCATACCTCTTATAAGGCGGGTATACCAGGGCCACCAGCTCACAGCAAGAGCAATGATTGCATTCTCTAAGCCTCTACCAAGTGTGACAGATATGAGGAGAGCGAGAAGCAGGGGTGGGAAAGATAGAAAAATGTCCGTAATTCTCATAATGATTATATCCACGGCGCCCCCTTTGAATCCTGCAAGAAGCCCCAGGGGAACACCTATGAGCAGCCCTAGAGAGACGACAGCCACGGCTACTATAAGAGAGATACGAGCACCGTAAATTACACGGCTCAGCACATCTCTTCCCATATAATCCGTTCCAAACCAGTGCTTTGAGCTGGGTGGCTGCAGCTTCTCTTCCAGATTTGGTTCACCCTTGGCCTGCTCTGGGTATGGTGCCAGCCATGGCGCAAAAAGCGCAGTTATTACCAGCCCTATAATTATGATTAGACCTAACAGGGAAAGCTTATTTCGAACGAGTATTTTCATCACTCTGATTATTTCTTCCTTTTTCATGCTCTCACACCCTGATCCTGGGATCCAGGTACATTTGAATTAGATCCACGATTAAATTTATGAAAACATACGCAGAAGCCGCTATAATGACCACGCCAATAATTGCAGGATAATCCATACTCAGAATCGCATATGTTGCATACCTACCCAGCCCGGGCCAGTTAAATATGATCTCCACGAGAAAGGCGCCCACCAGCGTGTACGCTAAAGATAAACCCACAACTATAAGTGCAGGAGCTATGGCATTTTTTAGCGCATACTTCATATATATTTTCCAGTTTGGCACCCCGTAGGCCCTTGCAGTTCTTATATAATTTTCTTGAAGAACTTCAATCATCATAGACCTTACCTGGCGGGTTATAAGACCTACAGGATACATCGCAAGGGTGGCGGCGGGCAATATTATATGCCATATGGCATTTTTAAATACCGCCCAGTTACCGGTAATAAGAGAATCAAATATGTAAAGACCCGTTATTACATGCAGGGGATGTTCCAGCATTACTACGGTATCCACCCTTCCAGAGAGGGGTAGCCATCCCAACTGCTTAAAAAAGAGAAGCTGGAGAATCATTCCAAACCAGAAAGCGGGAAGTGAAACCCCGCTTATGGCAAATAATCTGCTTAAATTATCAACCCAGCTATTCTTCTTAACAGCGGAATATACACCAAGGGCTATACCAACAATAATAGCGAAGAACTCCGCAACAATTATCAATTCAAGTGTGGCTGTAAACGCCTTGGAGATGTCCTCCAGAACAGGGTTATGCGTTCGTATGGAAACTCCTAGATCTCCATGCAGGAGATCGCTAAGATAATAATAAAATTGAACGATTAAAGGATCATTTAGATGCAGCATCTCCTTAGCTTTCTCTATTTCCTCAGGAGTGGGATGTGCGCCGGCCCATAAAGCTGCGGGATTAGAAGGAATAACATGAGATACAAAGAAGACTATGACTATCACAAAGAAGATTACCACGAAGGCGAGGATGAGTCTGTAGATGATGTATTCCCACAGCTTCATCTTACATCACCAAAAAAGGAAAGAAAGGTTAGGAGGCCTTTTGTAGATCGTAGAAGAATACCACCTGTGGATAGCCTGGATTATCCTTGAATCCTGTGATGGTGTTGGAAAGCACATATACATCGTCAGGGTTGTAGAGAAACAGCGCCGGGGAATCTTCCATGAGAATCTCTTCTGCCTGATGATAAAGAGAGAGCGCTTTCTGCATATCTGTACCTTCTAATGCCACAGCCTGGTCTATTAGATGATCAAACTCACTGTTGTTATAGTATGCAAGATTGAAGAAAGGCTGCTCCTCAGAGTGGAACATGTTGAATAGGAAGTCATAGGGCGTTGGATATGTGGGCCACCAGTAGAATATGAGGACGTCCTGGGCCTTGGAAGGATCACTTGTGGCAAAGGACCACTGCTGCTCCCAGTTCAGGGCCCTTATTTCGAGGTCCACACCTATCTTGCTCCATGAGGATTTGAGAAGCTCGGCTACCTTCTTTTCCGCTTCATCTCCAGCGGTGTAAGTTAGAAGAAGATGGAACCCATTAGAATATCCTGCCTGATCCAGAAGCTGCTTGGCCTTCGTTATATCGTATGAGTAGGTAGGAAGGTCATCAAAATATCCAGGCATGCCCTTGGGAATGGGGCACTTGGCAACTTCGCCGTATCCATTAAGCACATATTTCACAAGATCATCGTAGGGCGTTGCGTAGGCCAGTGCTTGCCTAACAAGCTTGTTATTCAGTGGGGCTTTTACCGTGTTAAGCATGCCGTATAGCTCCTGATATGAGGGTGTGGCATCCACCTTCACATTGGGATTATTTTCCAGCTCAGGGATATCATCCAGAGGAAGCTCTCTGGTTATTTGTATCTGGTTGCTCGTTACCATCTGCTCCCTCAGAGAGGCATCAGGCACAATTTTTATTATGGCTATATCAAACTGCTTATCATTCCAGCCGCCCCAGTAATCGTCGAATTTCTTCATAACTACCTGCGTTTTGGCATCGTAGGAAGCGAGATAATATGGGCCAGTTCCTGCATCATGTCCCTTGTTAAGATAATCTGCAATCTGCGTATCGTTGCCTATGGAGGATAGCAACTTGCTATCCATTATCCACGCACCATAACTGGCAGAGGCGATTAGAGGAAGGTTAGCTGAATACTTAAGATCAAATTCCACAGTGTGGTCATCGATCACTTTTATCTCTTTCACGGGGTCCCAGATAAAGGCTGCACCCTGCCCCATCCTCATAGTCCTCTCAATGCTCCACTTCACATCCTCGGCTGTGAAGGGATTACCGCTGTGGAATTTGACATTTTCCCTAAGATGGAATGTCCATACCGTCGCATCACTGTTAGATTCCCAGCTGGTGGCAAGCCAAGGTTCTATATTTCCATCTACATACTTGGTAAGATCCTCATAGAGATTGGCGAGGGTTACTATTGAATTGGAGAACTCTGTACTTGGATCCAAGGTTATCATTTCCACCATATAGCCATATATAACGGTAGAAGGCGTGGGTTTCTGTTCACCTGGTTTTTTTTCGCCGGACATTGCAAAGTACGCGCCCACCGCAGCAATGATTATCACTATTACCACTATGGTAGCTACCAATATTTTTTTGTCCATGTAACGCACCCAGTAAGTGAAAGGTGATAAAAATATATAACTTTTTTTGTTAAAATTTTAAACTAAACCAAATTACCATTTTTAATTCTGACATTTTCACAACAATTCTTGAATATTTTCTCCCAAATCACACAATTTTTTGGAAATATGCTCAGGTGGACTCTCTCCTGGAAGTGGGGATTAAAAAGATTAATTTAAAAGGGTGAAGCGCATGAGGGCCTATGGAGATTAAATTCATCATAGATATGGACGGCGTCCTTTATCGGGGAAATAAAAAAATAGAGGGAGCGGATAAGCTCATCACCTTTCTCCAGGACCATGGGATTCCTTTTCTTCTTGCCACCAACAACTCCACCAGAACCCGGGATATGTATGTAGAGAAACTAAGAAATATGGGAATGGAGGTGAATAGGGATAACATAATAACTTCCGCCTACGTAACTGCTGAAGTGTTGAAGGGGGAGAGAGGGCATGCAAGGGCCCTCATCATAGGGGAGATGGGAATTTATCATGAAATTCGAAGGATAGGGTGGAGTGTTGTGGATTTCAAAGAATGGAGAGAAGCGGAATATGTAATCGTGGGGATGGATACCACACTCACCTACGAGAAATTAAAGGCCGGGTGTCTTGCAATAAATAAGGGGGCAAAGTTCATAGCAACCAACGATGATAGGAATTTTCCATCGGAAGAAGGTCTTATACCCGGAGCGGGAAGCATGGTAGCCGCATTGGAAGCAGCTACAGGGAAAAAGGCCAAGGTTATGGGCAAGCCCAACGAGCCTTATATTCAAATAATAAGGAAAATGCTGGGAGATGGAGACTACTGGGTTGTAGGCGATCGCATTGAGACGGATATGCTTATGGCTGATAGATTGAGAGCAAAAAAAGTGCTTGTGCTTAGCGGTGTTGCCACGGAGCCTGCAGATCGCGTAGATTACGTACTTCCCAACGCCGGTGCCCTGGTAGATATCCTCGCGAGGCTTATTAAATAGATTCAATACCTTCGAGCGCAAACCTTTATAAAGGTTGAATTTATGGATATTTAAGGAGGAAAAATAATGCGTATGAGTATTTCGATTTTGATTATTGCCATACTGATTATGGGAGGGAGCTTTTTTACCTTCGTGAACGGTATGGAACCTCAGGAAAAAGGCACGCGGGAAGCAATGTTTGGAGAGAGCTATATTGCGCATCAGCCCATAAGAATAAACAGCGATTCTGAACTCGCGGCTCTCGCATCAGCGGAAAATTGGAGTGGAGATGGCACCGCGGATTCTCCATATCTCATCGAAAATTATTCAATAAACGGTGCTGGATTTGGCTACGGGATTTATGTGGGCAATACGACGCTTCATTTTGAAATAAGAAATTGTTACATTTATTCAGCGAATGGAGGTCCACCACCTTATTTTGGCGGTAGTGCTATAATACTTTATAATGCGAGTAATGCACTAATTGAAGGAAATCGCCTGCAGAGCAGTTTGCGCTATGGGGTCTATAGCATAAAAATGCACAACCTAGAGATTTCGAACAATTTAATTAGCAGCAATTATGTGGGCGTATATCTGAAAGGCGCACGGAGCGATAGCGTGGTACATAACAACACATTCCATGTGAATAGGTATGCAGGTATTCATCTTCAGGATTGTACAGGTTTAACTATCCGGGACAATGCATTTCAGGATAACCATATTATGGGTGCCTATCTATATATCTCTCAGCAAATAGTGTTTAAAAATAATACCTTTGGGAATGATGGGATATTCATCAAGGGAAATGCTGAGGACTATTGGGATACCCATGATATAGATACCACCAATACAGTAAATGGTAAGCCCATATACTATCTTACACAGCAAAATGGTGGTAAGAGCCCAGAGGATGGCGGCGAGATTATTATTGCAGCATCCTATAGTGTTACTGTCGAAGGCGCGAAGATAGGGTATACCAGCGCATCTATTATCGTAGGTTTTTCCTCTCAGATTGCAATAAAGAATACCACGGTTCACAACACAACGCTTTATGGGATATATTTCTATCACAGCGAAAATTGCACTATCAACAACATAACCTCAAGAGATAATATGCAGGGAGTTAACTTGGAACTATCTGATGATATTAAAGTTACCAACAGTACCTTTAGAGGAAATATGCGGGGGCTATGGCTGGTAAACTCTCAGCAGATAAGCGTATCCAGCAATGAGTTTGAAAATAACAATATACTCATAAGTGGGGACTCTTCGGAGTACTGGGATTCCCACATCATCGATGAGAGCAACGTGGCAAATGGCAGGCCCATTAAGTATGTGGCGAATACGATTGGCGAGAGTATAACGGGCACCATGGGAGAGATTATTATTGCCTCATCCCACAATATAGTTGTGGAGCATGCTAGTGTTGTGGGGGGTGATGCAGGATTAATGATAGGTTTCTCATCCTCCATAATAGTTCAAAATTCCACATTTTTAGAGCAGGGTTTTTACAATATATTTGGCAATGATGTATCTTCCAGCATATTCTCAGGTGTTGTGGCAGAGTACGGGGAAATAACAGGAGCCACCTTCCGGTACTCCAATGATAACGTCATATCCAACAGCTCTTTTTCCCATAATCTCTACGGAATAGCTTTTTATCGATGCGACAACAATATTGTGAGAAACAATACCATCCAAGATAATTTCTTCCATGGCTTCAGGCTAACCTTCAGTAGCGGTAATAGGATATACAACAACAATTTCATAGACAATAATCCTAACGCCTACGATTCATCCACCTCCAACTTCTGGAATGCCAGCTACCCCACAGGTGGGAATTACTGGAGTGATTACTCGGGAAACGATGACGATGGCGACGGGATAGGAGATACGCCCTACACCAGCGGTAACATTGTGGATAGCTATCCCCTTATGAATCCTGCGGATAACATTATTCCAGAACTAGAATGGCCTATACTCATGCTCTCTCTTTTCCTCGCAGCATCTTTGATTTGGATACGAAGAAAGATGCACTAACTTTTTTCTTTTACTTTTTAAGCCCATAGTTTTGCATTTACACTTCGCTCTGCTAAAGCAAAGCCTGTTCGCAACCTGCTTTGTGTGTCACTCGTTCTCCCCACTACACCGTCTCCCTTTTCTTGTGGGGGCTTAGAAAAAGGGAGGAACTGCCAGCGCTGGGAACCTCCGGTGGGTTCCCCTACGAAGGGGCACCTACGGTTCCCCTTTCTAAACCCCTCCCTTATCTTTATGGGGGTGTAGAGAGGGGGCGGAGCCCCCTTCGTGGGGCACCTACGCATCGCCCTGCTAACGCAGGGCTTGCTCGCAATTCTTTACAGAATTGCTCGTTTAGCCCTTCTGCGGAGGGCAAACTCGCATCTTACGATGCTCGTTCTCCCCTCTACCCCTTTCCCTTATCTTTAGGGGGGTGTAGAGAGGGGGGCTGTGCCCCCCTTCGAGGTTTAGAAAGGGGCTTCGCCTCCTTCTTATCCGTAATGTTCAAATAGGAAATACTATTAAGCTCCTTTGCTATTACTTCAATGGAGGTGAAAAAATATGGAAGGTGATGAAGATGGCTGTCGGGATTCACATCATAGCGGATATGTATGGTGTGGATCCAGCGCTCCTGGCTAGGGTTGAAAAGATGAAGGAAATTTTTGAGGGTGCAGTAAAATTTGCAAAATTGAGCAAGATTTCTTCTGATTATTATCAATTCAGGCCCGAGGGTGCCAGCGGCATTGTTTTGATCGCTGAATCGCATTTGAGTTTTCACACCTGGCCAGAGTATGGGCTTGTAACGTTAGATATCTATACCTGCGGTGATCCAAAGCAAGCTGATTTGGCATATGAATATATTAAAGAGAAACTCAACCCTAGCCGGGTTGATATAGTGCGGATGGAGAGAGGTGTGGAGTTTGAGAACGAAGAAGCAAATGTTGAGGTATCTGGAAAAGGAAAGGAGCCCGTGGGAATTAATCAGCCTAGTTGATGCGGACTTAAACGTGTTTGTAAAGGAACTATCTCTCCTTATTCAAGATGGATTAGTTGAGATTAGGGATGGAAAATTAACACTCACAGATAAGGGGCAGAGGGAAAGAGATAGGTTAAAGGCTGTATTTTATGACACACGTTGTAAAAATTGCCAGGGCCGTGGGATAGTGGGGGACGCCTTTGATGTTCTATCCGAGTATAAAGAGATCGCAAAGAGCAGGCCAAAACCAACAGCGGAATATGATCAGGGATACATCAAAGAGGAGGATGTGATGCGCCGCATTGCTTTCATCTATGAGCGTGGTGATTTAGAAAATTCGGAGATCCTTGTTGTAGGTGATGATGATTTAATAAGTCTCGGAATGGCGCTCACCAGGCTACCAAAAAGAATCGTGGTGCTGGAGATAGATGAGAGGCTTATAAATTTCATAAACAAGATAGCCGAGGAGCGTAGCTTCCCTGTGGAGGCGCAGAAATTCGATGTGAGGGAGGATCTCCCCGAGGCTATGAGAGGCAAATTCGATGTTTTCATAACAGATCCGGTGGAAACGATTCCGGGTATAACCCTTTTTCTCTCCCGTGCCGCCAGCGGGTTGAGGGGAAAGGGAGGCGCTGGATATTTTGGTCTAACGCATTTGGAGGCATCGCTTTCTAAGTGGAGGGAGATAGAAAGAAGGCTTCTGGAAATGAATTTCGCCATCACCGATATGCTGAGGGATTTCAATGTTTACCCTATGAAAAATAATCTTGAGGTGTCTGAGCAGCAGTATCCTATTTATCAGAAGATTTCGAAGCTTACAGGCTCCACTAGGATAGATGCTGATTTTTACCGCTCAACCTTGATAAGAATTGAGGCAGTGGGTGAAATAAAACCCCTCGTGAAGGGAAGAGTGGAGCTGAAGGATGAAATCTATGTGGATGATGAATCTCTGGTAACCGCAAAGGCTTCGGGGCGATTGAGATGATGAGTCTTATCCCCACTAAGGTTTTTTTCACCCGAGGAGTAGGCCGACACAAAAGCAAATTGGGCTCCTTTGAAAGGGCCCTTAGAGATGCAGGTATAGCGCAATTCAATCTTGTAGAGGTAAGCTCCATTTTTCCACCCAACGCCCAAATCGTGGAAAAGGAAGAAGGACTTAAATATCTGAAACCTGGACAGATCGTCTTCGTGGTACTTGCTCAGAACTCGAGTAACGAGCTTAATAGGTTGATATCCGCATCGGTGGGACTCGCTATACCCAAGGATAGGAGTAAATATGGATATTTAAGTGAGCATCACAGCTTTGGGGAGACCGGCGAAGTTGCCGGCAACTATGCAGAAGAGCTTGCAGCGGAGATGCTTGCCTCCACCCTTGGATTGCAGAGTCACCTTGAATGGGATGAGGAAAAACAGGCATGGAAACTGAATGATAAGATACTAATGACAGCCAACGTAACAGCCACTGCTGTGGTGGAAAAACCCGGCGAGTGGACTACCGTTGTAGCTGCCGCTGTGCTTGTGCCATAAAAGATAAAGAATTATTTTTTGTGGTTCTCGTCGAATCTGAACCATAGAGTCTTATTCCAGGCCTTGGGTGTCCAGGTGGCTATGTGAATCTGATAATCCTCCACGACTTTTCTCTGATGCAGAAATCTGTGGATACGGTAATTCAGTCTCTCTAGATCTCTCTCGTAGAATCTCAGAAGAATGTAGTTGCCCATGTACTCTGTGATCTCGTAGATGTAAGGGGTATTGGCGCATTCTTTAATGAACTCAATTACATCTTCTACAGGAACCTGAAGATTTATTTTCACTACCACATCGGCATAGGCTATCTCCACAGGACCAAAATAGAGCAGTCCTATTACCTGGAGATAGCCTTTTTTCTGTAGCTCCATTCTCCTCCTCCTAGCTGTGGTTATGGATACACCTAGCTTCTCTGCAAGCTCAGTATCGCTTAATCTTCCATTCTCCCTGAGGAGCTTGTAAATCTTTATGTCCATCTCATCCAGTCTGCCCTTTACTATTTCCTTGAGGAACTCTTCCATAACATCCGCGTAGTCCTTATCTCCTGCCATTCCATCCACCTACCTGGGGGAGAATTTATTAACAATATTTAAACCTTACTGCCAGTTTTAAGGAAAAATCTCAGGAGTTGAGATTAAATATTTTTATCAAAGAATATAAATTTTTTAATATCTACTTCTCCTCCTAAGCTCATTTGCTAGCTGGTGAGCAAATCGAAGGGGTTCGGGATTCTTATATCTAAGAAATTTTCTAACGATTTTAACAGAAGTATTTAGGGATATTCTATGACCAGGGGAAACATATATACCTCTCTTTTTTCCGCTTTTTATGTATTTCCCTACCTTATCTCCTTCGATATAGATGTAATCACCTACCATTTTCCCCATAAGAAGGCTCTTTGCCACACCGATTGTGGGTATGTTATTCTTTACTCCTATATAGGTGGCAAGTCCCATACGCAAAGGATGAAGTATTCCGTTGCCATCCGCCATGAGAAGAAGATCATCCTTCCACTTTTTAAGTAGCTCAGCAACCACTGGCTCCTCACGAAAAGCAAGATATGTAGGGATGTAGGGGAAAGATATTTCCATATCCACACTAATGGTCTCGAGGAGTTTTCCATCTCCCCTAAAAATTACTAGGGCACCGTAGGCGTGCCTGCCTTCGTAAGCAACATCTACACCCCCTATGAAATCCGGGATGAAATCATCATCCAGAATCACTAGTTCTCTAAGACGTGATTGCTCTTCTCTCAGCTTTTTCAGTGGATAATCGGTCCTAAAATCTTCAAAGAGAATCTGCCGAAAATTGATGACCTTTCCATGGCGAATCTCCACACCTTCTTCTCGCAGAAGCTCTATTTTGCGGGTTACGCCTCGAGGATGAGTGAATCCTCCTATGCTTCCGTCACTCATAACCACCCGATGACAGGGAATGCGTAGTGGATCAGGGTTTTGAGAGAGCATTACACCGCATGCCCTCGCTGCCCTGATATCTCCCAGAGCTTTTGCCAAAGCACCGTAGGTGCTAACCCTACCCCGAGGAATCTGCTTTACTAAGTTATAGAAATAGGAATAGAGATCCATAGAAAAGAGAATTACCCCCTTATTCTTAAATCTTCTACTACTTAGTATTTAAGTGTAACTCTGGATTGGCCATTCACCTTCTCCACATGGTAAACCCTGTCGGCTACGTTGATAAGCTCCTTCTCATGCGTCACTATTATTATCTGGTCCGTATCCATCTTTTCGAAGATATCCTTCAGCTTATAGAGCTGGTCCTTGCTGAATCCATCGGTAGGTTCATCCAGAATAAGTATATTGGTCTTTAACCCCAAAGACCTTTTTACCATGGTGTTTAAGGATAGTCGATAAGCAAGTGCAACAGAGGTGCGTTCTCCTCCGCTGAGCGAGCTTATGGGCATATCGTATTTCTCGTATCTTATCTTTGGCTCGAAGTTCTCGTCTATGGTAGCCTCATATTCGCTCTCTCCTAAAAGCTCCCGGAACCAGGATTCAAAGAGCGTTCTAAATTCCTCGTTTATCTGGAACATTCTCTGCCTCTCTATTTCCTGAAGAGCCTCTATAAATCTGTTATCAAGCCAGTCTCTCATCTCTTTAAGCTTCTCGCCTCGGGTAATTTCCTTATTCATCTCTTCAATTCTTTTCTCTACACTTTCAAGCTCTTTCTTCCATTCCTCTATGTTTCTTCTCATCTCCTCTGCTCTGGCCTTCAAAGCCCGAACCTCTCCGTATACTTCATTGTATTCCCTCTCCATCTCCCTATATTTTTCCTCGGAGTATTCCAGAGCGCTGAGTTTTTCTTTTATCTTTTCTATTTCCTCCTCAAGCTCATTGATTCTTCTGGTCCTCTCCTCCACACTCCTCTCTATTTTATCCTTATTTTTCAAAATCCCTGCCAATTTAGTGTATTCCTTCCAATCATTCTCCAAATTTTTTATCTCTTCATCCATCTTCTTATATTCATCCTGGAAAACTTTTAGCTCCTTTATTTTTTCTTCTATTTCCTTTAGGGAGGATAAGAGCGTCTTCCCCTCTTCTATCTTTTTATCTATCTGCTCCATCTCCTGCCGGTATTTGCTCAATTCTCCCTCAAGAATGGCTATTTTCCTTTCAATACTCCTGGTCTTTTCCAGCTCTTCCACGATCCCTCTTAGTTCCTTCTGCAACAACTCCATTTTTTCTTTCAGGGCTTGCAAATTCATCTTCTTTCTCTTTATCTCCTTTTCCATTTCCCCCATAAGCTTTCTCTTGTATTCTTCATCCAGAGGTCTCTTGCATTTTGGGCATACTGATAGCGCTTGAAACTCCTCTAACTCTTTTTCCAACTCACGGATTTTGCTCTCGGTAGCACCCATGTTTTTCTGAAGTGCACTTATCTTCTCCTCAACCTCTTTTTTGCTGTTCTCAAGTCCCTCTCTCCTGATCTGACTGCGCAGCATATTTCTCTCTACCTCTTTCCTCTGCAGCTCTGCATATAGTTTCTCTCTGCGGGTCTTTAGCTCTTTAATGCTTTTCAGCTCACCTGTGAGACGTTGCTCCTCCTTCTCCAGCCTGTGCAGCAAATCCAGCTTCTTCTCCAGCTCTTCTGCCTCTTTTTTAAGAGCTTCATACCTTTTCGCAGAGGTTTCAAGAGCCTTAACCCTCATCGCTGCGTTCCGTAATTCCTCCAATTCCATCTCTTCTCTCTTTTTCTCCCTTCGATGGCCCTGTAGCTCCCTTTCCAGACCTTCGAGTTTTCGGCTCAGAAGCACATGCTCCTCTCTTTTTCTCCTCATTTCGTCCATCGCGCCTTTCAATTTCTTGAAAATCACTTCTTTCTTCTCCGCCTCTCTCTTTAAGTCTTCGAATTCCTTCATCTGCTTCTGCAAATCCTCCTTCTTTCTCTCAAGGTCCATCTGCATTCTGTAAAGCTCCTCTTTTTTTCTTTCTGTGGCCCTTATCTCCGCTCTAAGATTGCTTGAGATAATCGCCGCGTTGTTCTTGGCATTCTCGTATTCATCTACCCTAAATATCCTTCTTATAACGTTCTTTCTCTCATCCGGGTTGCCCATGAGAATCTCTTTCATCATCTCCTGCGGGGTGTATATGGCATATTTCACTATGGGCAGAGTCTTCTTTTTCTTGGTAGAGACTTCCACTCCAAGAAGACCAAGGACCCTTGACTTGATTTCTAGTGGACTTAGAAACATTTTACCCTGAGGGGTGAGCATATACGATTCCCCGCTCTTAATCCGATCTTCCTTCCCCCGCTCCAGGGAGCGATAAACCTCATAGACTTCTCCTTCATGCTCGAATTCCACCTTTACCCAGCCCTCTCGGGCACCCTTGCGCAAGAGCCTGTTATAGAATTCCCTATCCGATGTGCCAAAAAGCGCAAATTCAATGGCCATAAGAATGGTGCTCTTGCCACTGCCAATATCCCCCTCAAAGAGTATGGTGCCTTTTTGAAGTGGAATTTCCTGATCCACATAGCTCCTTATGTTGTGGAGATGTATCTTGCGGATGATCAAGAAGCATCACCTCCAAAATCAAACAATGTGGGCATCCTGCCCTTCTGTGAAGGTTTTTTTCTCTCCCTATTTGCGGGCTCCTCCTTTTTAGCTTCTCTTTCGGCTTCCATCTCTCTGCGTGCCTCCTCTTTACTCTCCTCCTCACCCAGATACTCCCCATTTATGGCCGAGAGAATTAGGGGATACGTGCTGCTCCACAGTCTCTCTTCAAAGACGTCCTTCCTCATATCCTCCGGCATGCGCTCCCGAAGAATGTTGAAAAGCTCTCTGGTAAATCTCAATCCGTAGGTGGATATGCTTCTAAACACATTCTCCTCAATTTCCTCCTTGGTGCTTCCCACAGGTGCAGAAATTCTCCTCTCCCTGGCGGTGAGCGAGTAGGTGTTGATAAGCACGTCTATTGCCGTTTTTCTGAATTCTTCTCTTATTTCGTGGAAGTTTATGTCTCCGGGGGTGCCTGAGCTGAGTTCTCCCCTTATCTTCAGGATTACCACCTTGCCTTCGTAATTTTTTTGAGCTAGTTCCATAAGCTCCTCATAAACATCCTTGGCGCTTAGGCCATCTGCATTTATAATTTTCTTGAAGAAATCGCAGACCTTTATCTCCACAAATCTCGGCTTAAAATCCTCCACGATGTAAAAGCCCCTTTGCCCAAGAATATCGAGATCATTATAAGTGGCGCCAAAAAGGGCACCGGGATATATAAGGGGAGAATCATCCACGGAGCTCTCTATCCTCTCATGCAAATGTCCCCCTGCATAGTAATCAAAACCTTTAGGGAGCAGAGATTTGGGCACTGCATTCTTATACGATATGTAGTCCGGTTTTAGTTCCTCGATGGTGGTATGAAACATGAAAATTTTGGGGGACGGAATGCTGCGTAGATAATCCATATCCAGGTGCTCAAAGTAGTGAACTTCCGCGGAGCTTGAGAGGCCAGAGATGCCCACTATGCTCACACCCGTTTCATCCTCCACCTCGCGCAAAATTATCTTATCATCCCGCGCATCCATTCGCACCGCTTTTGTGAAAATCCCCGTGGAGGCGAGAACATCCATGAGTGATGTGTTTCCCGCGGAAAAGTCATGGGAGCCATAGATGGCATATATTCGAATTCCTGCATCCCTGACCTTCTTCATGATCTCTACACTTCTCTTCACCACATCCATATCGGGTATGGGGTTGTGGAAAAGATCCCCTGCTAAGAGAATGAAATCCACATCTTCATCCATAGCCTTCTCCATAGCCATCTCAAATGCCTGTAGATTCAACTCCCGCAGGCTCGGATTCTTGCTAAAAGCACCCAGATGTGCATCGGCAATGTGGGCGAATTTCATCGTGCTATCGAATCCAGCAGAGATATTTAAGGTTATCCTCGAAGTTTGGAAGGGGGATAGAGAAGCTATCTCCGCATCCTTACCAATGGCAAGTATTGAAAAATTTTTATTAGAGATGCATCCTTTTAGCTTTGTGGAGTTTCCGTACGAAATGCGAGATGTTCAGAGAAGAATGGTCGAGGATATTCATAGGGTCTTAGAGCAGCGGGGCCATATAATATTCGAGGCACCTACGGGCACAGGAAAGACCATAGCTGCACTTTATCCCGCTGCTAAATACGCCATGAAAGAAGGAAAAAAGATCATCTATCTGGTGCGAACCCATTCCCAGGAGCAGCAGGTTATAAAAGAAGCCAGAAAACTGGGGATTTTTGCTATTGCTCTCCAGGGGCGCAATAATCTGTGTCCACTGGCAAGGGAGAACGAGGAGCTTCGCGATGGTAACGCGGAGGAATTATCTCTCCTTTGCAGAAAAATGAAGAGGGAGGTTATTGAGAAGGGCACTCCCGCATGCCCCTACTATTACAATCTTCTCCAGAGACCCGAGGCTTTGAAGAGCTATATTGAGGAGGTTCATACGGCGGAGGAAATTTTCCTGCGTGGTGTTGAGGAAAAAATATGTCCCTACGAGGCACTTAAAATGCATTTAAAGGACGCTTTACTTGTGGTCTCACCCTACATATATTTCCTGCATCCGGTGATAAGGAGAAGTCTTTTGGATAGGATGGGTGCACCCCTGGAGGAAATAATTTTAATAGTAGATGAAGCCCATAATTTTCCAGAGTTTGCCAGAGAACTGCGGAGCATTGAGCTTAGCGTAACTTCCTTGGAGAGGATGGAGGAAGAAGCACAGAAATATGGAAATCCGCTTGCGGCAGGATATCCCATCACAGATATAGGCGAGTATCTTAAGGAGGCCATATACTCCCTGCGAAAATATGTGGCGGATGAAGATGGAATATTGCCCGAATATGCCCTGGAGGAGGAGCTTGTAAGGATTATGGAACTTAATTATATGGATATTGAAAAACTTGCCCAGGAGTTGATATCCTATGGAGAGATGGTGCGAGAGGACAGGGCAAGGAGAAGAAAATTACCCCGCTCATACATATACCACACAGGGGTTTTCCTGAGTTTCTGGAAAGAGTCATACTCCTACGAATATGTTAAGCTTATAAAATGGGGTGATAATCCCTCACTTGAAGTATATTGCATGGACCCATCTGGACTCACGGACATTGTTAGAAATGTGCATTCTAGCGTCCATATGTCAGGCACCCTTATGCCTGAAGAGTATCGGGATTTGGTGGATCTACCAGAAGGTTCTATGCTTAGAAAATATCCCTCCCCTTTCCCTAAGGAGAATCTTCAGATCTTCTATGTGGATGACGTTACCACGAGATACGGAGAGGTGGATAAATACGTGGATAAAATAGCGGAGTATGTAGATAAAATTTTGGGGATAGGCAGAAACACAGCGGTATTTTTCCCCTCTTACACGTTGCTGGCAAGAGTAAGAGAATATATAAAGAGTGATGTGCTTGTAGAGGAAAGAGAGATGCGCACTTCCACGATCTTCCATTTGATTGAAAAATTCAGAAAGCATGGTGGTGCAATTTTTTCCGTATTTGGGGGAAGATTTTCAGAAGGTTTAGATTTCCCCGGCGAGCAGCTTGAAATAGTAGTTATCGTAGGAATCCCCTACCCAAAGCCAATCGCCAAGATTAAAGCCATGGAAAGATACTATGACGCCAAATATGGCAGGGGCTGGGATTATGTTTTTCATTATCCCGCAATGATGAAGATGAAGCAGGCCATAGGAAGGCTCATAAGAAGTCCACCAGATAGAGGAGTAGCCATAATCTTAGATAGAAGAGCCAGCCAGTTCAAGAGAGAGATGCCCATGCTCAAAAGTGAAAATATAGTCAAAGATGTGTTAAAATTTTTCATGAAAGAAAAAGGGGAGGAGGGGCGTCATCGTGAGATGTGATATCATGCCTATGAAGCTATTAATCGTTATATGTGCTATCTTTTTCTCTATGCATGGGTATGCAAAATAATTATTTAAATCTTCGCCTTGTCACTTGTTAACATTTTCCAACTATCTGAAAAAATTTTTAAATATTCTCAGAGCTTCCTCGCTGCTGTATTTGATAATTTTGAATCCCTTCTGCCTTTTCCGGGCCGACACCCAGCCAATGAGCTTCCCCCGCTCAATTACAAGATATCCTCCATGATGCTCTCCGGAGATATAGGATATAATAGATGAAAGAGAATCCTTTGGGTCGAGAACTACGGTATTTGGCATCTCCAAGAATTCCAACTCCTCAAGATCCTTCTCAGGAAGTCTGTAGAGCTTTGCATCGTTAAGGAAGAATCCCTTAACAAGGGCATACCTGGAGAGATGATATGCAGCTTCTTCCTGAGATACATATCCGGCGGAAAGAAGCCATATTATCTCTGGATTCACCAGCCCAAAAATGGATACACATTGCTCCACGAATTTTTCCGCGGCATATTCTCTGCTGTATTTTCTTTCCACATGGATGTATCCACCGGGATATTGTGCAACGTAATTACCCTGATAGAGTTCCTGTATGGCCCTCTGAGTCTTCTCCACCCCTAGAGGAGATTCTTCCAGGAGCTCCTTCATCCCTATCTTCCTGTATTTCTCAACTATCTGGAGCACTGTACGCATGTCTTGGGTGAGTTCCTTCATCTTCAGGGATTGGAGTAGAGAAATGTAATCGGGAACTGCGTAAAGAGTATTACCTTGGAGATCCACAGTTTCATATAGAAGCTCAGAGCGATAGTATTTCTCTATCTCCAGAGGTTTGTATGCTCTTATGAGCTCCATATCGCTATGCAACCCACCCAAAAACTTTGCTACATCGAGAGTAGTCTTTAATTTCCTTCCTACAAGCACCCTATTCTTCCAGAGAAGATAGATGATGAGGCGGGAAAGGGGGATGGTGGAGGGATATACATCACCATGCACATAGTAATCTCCAATTTTCCTGTAGCCCGGGGCTTTCTCGTGAGATAGTACTATGCCCTCCTCCTTTAGCTTGGCATAGAAACCCTCCTTATCGCCGATGCTTTCCTTAACCTCTATATAATCTGCGTGCCTCTTTATCTCCCCTGTAGCCAGAACCTTTCCATCCCTCAAATACACGTGGGTGTGCACCTCACCGAAGGTATCATAGATATAATTTAGCTGTGGGTAAACTAGGGGATCCGTGTAGGGGATTATGTACTCTCCCTTCCCCCGAGATGTTAGATCGTCTTCAAGATGGTAGTAAATTCTTCCTCCTGAACTGATTCTTTTGAATTTGCTCAAATGTTCCTTGGGATTAAGTGAAGTTAAATATTCTATCCCCTGTCTTGTTATAGGACCATATCCTTTAACTATTCTTGTGAAAAATTCATCTAAACTACCTTCCGGGGACATCTTGATTATCCTATAGTAATATCCTGAGGAGTGTGTGGTTTCCACCCTGTAAATGTAAAGATTGTTTTCCAGCTTCTCCAGAATCCTTTTTACCTCGTTGGGGTAGAGATTGCTCACACTTTTTATCTTTGTAGGTGTGGCATCCTTACCAAGCAGGCCTATGAGAGAATAGATTTTCTTCTCTTTCTCATTCAGCTCTTCTCTCCTATAAACAGAGATAAGAAGGGGTGCTATATTTTTGTGGGTGTAGCAGAGCCTTCCTCTCATAAATCTTCCCAGCAGGATATTACCCTTTCTTTTCTCCTCCTGAAACTCGTCCCAGCAGCCCCTAACCCGGAGAGAATCCTCATCAAAAACTACCAGGAAATTATCGAAGTATTCTTCAAGACCCATTTTTCTCAGGAGCTTTCCAAATCGATACGCTTGCAGCTCTTCCTCATCCATCCCTATCCTTTTCTGGAGCTCCTGATAATCTTGGCGGAGCATATACTGTTCTCCGTAGCCCACAAGGAATACGCCCTTTATGACCTCTTCCGCCTCCACCATGTGCTTTAGCACCCGTCGCACATCCTCCTCTGGTAGATGAAGAGAATACACGATTTCCTCGAAGGTTAGAGGTGCCCTGAAATAGAGGAGGTTCCTGATGAGAATCTCTAAAGCGTAATCTCTTTCTATCTCTTCCCTCCCCCTCCTGTACCAGTATGTCTCACCGCCTATGATTTTCCTTCCAACAAGATAGGCACGTTCCATGCATCTTAGCTTTTCTCTTATTTCAGAGAGTTTCATTCCCATCTCTTTAGCCAGTTCCTCCGCTTTCTTCTCACCCTGGAAATCTATCACATCATCGCAATTCTTAGCATATAATGTGGAGAACACGGGTAAATTGGATTGCGTGGTCCAGAGAAGCCTCGTGGTATACACCGATACTATCTCTCCCTCCTTCACAAGCTCCTCCACGTATCTCCGCAGCTTCTCTGCCGGAAGCTCTGAATAATCGTAAATGTTTATGCCTCTGCGGTGCAGAATATCCGCACCTGGAGCAAGGCTTAGAAATCTCAAGATATCCTCCTTGCTCCGTATCTTTATCTTGTTCTGGAAATAGGCAGCTACCTGGGATTCCTCGAATACGGTGGCAAGCTCCTCCCTCGGGATTACCTTCTCCAGAAGCTTCATATGCAACTCTTTGAGAAGCGCGCTTCTATCTTCCATGAGAACTATATCCGATATACCTGCCAGTATAATATTGTGGGCGAAAACACTAGGAGTATCCGTGTAAGCAAGGATGTTCACCTCTATCTCCCCTTCCTCGATTCTTCTGAGCACTTCTTTGGCGTTGGGCAAATCCATAACGATGTTGAGAATCTCGTTGTATGTTTCTTCCATCACTGGGAACCCGGGGATCTCGCTTAAAAGGCGAAGAATCTTGTCGCTCCTGAGCTGCTGTCTCGCCACTGAAATATCGCGACCCTTGTAGCGGCGGAGAACCATGAATGAGCGGGATGCACAGTGTCTGAAACGCTGCTTGAAAAGCTCGGTGTTGAATATGGCACGGCGGAGCACATCCTCAAGCTCTTCATGGCTCAGCAGATCCCTTATTTCCTCAAGCTTGATCTTCTTCTTGGAAGTTAGCATAAAAGCATCGTCGTTTATGCTTATGCCCACGTTAACCCCATAGCGTTCCGTGAGCTTGTAAGCATAGGCCCTGGATAACGCGTCATTAACACGCCTGCCAAAGGGAAAATGAAAGATGATATTGTATTTCCCAGATGGATCCACGTAGCCCTCTATGACAACCCGATCATGGGTGGGCACCACGGCATGCATCCCTTGGGAAATGTAAGACACTATGCTCTTGGCACCCTTGTAATCTAAGTAGTACTCTTTCATAAGCACCTCTATCGTTTTCTCCTTTCCCCTCTCCCTTATGCTCTCCTCCACAAATTTTCTGAATTTTCCTACTTCGATGCTTAAATCGAATGAACGGGGGAGCATCTCTCCTACCCACGAGGGCACTGTGGGTCTCTTTCCCGTTGCATCCCTGACTATCACCTTGCCTGTCTTTATCGTGAGAACCTCGTAGCTCCTGGCACCTAAAACGAACACATCTCCCTTGCGTAGTCTCTCCACAAATTTCTCACTTAAATCCCCCAACCTCTTTCCTTCCTTATCCACCACGATGTAATCGGCTTCGTCGGGAATAGTGCCCATGTTCATAAAGTAAATCATCCTGGAGCTGCGCTTTCTACCAAAAACTAAATCATCTTCGTCAAACCATATTTTGGAATAGACTGCATCTCCAAGCACCTTGCCCCCCAGGTAGCGTAGCACCTCTAAGAACTTCTCCCAAGGGAGCTCATGATAGCAGTAGGACTGCCTTATGAGCTCGTAGGCCTCCTTTGCATCCCATTTCTTCTCCAGGCTCATACCCACAATTACCTGAGCTAGAACATCCAGAGAGTTTTTGGGTATCCTTATCCTGTCTATCTTTCCCTCATAGGCACACTTTATAAGCGTGGTACATTCAATTAGATCATCGTTATCAAAGACCACGAACCTCCCCTTGGACACCGAACCATAGGCATGTCCGCTCCTGCCAATTCTCTGCAATCCCTTGGCCACGCTCTTGGGCGAGCCTATTTGAACCACCACGTCGATGTAGCCTATATCTATCCCCAGCTCCAAAGAGGTTGAGGATATCACGCATTTTAGCTCTCCATTTTTAAGGGCCCTCTCCACCCTTAACCGAGTCTCCTTGCTTAAGGAACCGTGATGCGCTTCAAGCTTCTCCACGCTCCTTTCCTTCAGTTTGTAGGCCACATGCTCCGTACCGCTTCTGGTGTTGGTGAATATGAGCGTGGTGCGATGCCTGTTTATTATGTCAACCAGAATATCATACATCTTCTCATTGGCCACCTCGTAGGGCACCATGGTAAGGTCTTCCACAGGGGTTATCACCTTCAAATCCAGCTTCTTCCGGACCTCCACCTCCACAATGTACATATCCCTATTCTCTTCCCCTCTGTATCCTGCGAGATATTTTGCGATCTCCTCAATGGGTGCCTGCGTTGCGCTCAGCCCTATCCTCTGAAATTCTCCTGCCAGGTACCAGAGCCTTTCCAGGTTCAGGGAGAGCATTACCCCCCTCTTATTGCCCGCAAGCTCGTGGATCTCATCCACTATCACATATTTCACATTCCGGAACTTCTCCCTGAATTTGGGTGCGGTGAGCGCCAGAGCTAAGGATTCAGGTGTAGTAATGAATATATGCGGTGGTTTGCGCAGCATCTTCTGGCGCGCCTGCTGGCTGGTATCTCCAGACCTAACGGCTACCCTTATCTGGGGAATCTCTATTCCCTTCTTCTTGGCCAGAGCCTTAATTTCCTGCAATGGGACCTCGAGGTTGCGATGTATATCGTTGGCCAGGGCCTTGAGCGGCGAGATGTAAACGCAGTAAACTTTGTCCTCCAACTCACCTCTCTTGGCCAGCAAGAACAGCTCATTTATTATTGATATGAACGCGGTTAGTGTTTTTCCGCTTCCTGTAGGGGACGAAACCAGAATATTTTTACCCTGATGAATGAGAGGAATAGCATACGCCTGGGGCTCAGTTAAACCCGAATATTTTGAGGAAAACCACTCTGCAATAACCGGATCGAAGAGTGATAGAACCTCGTCCATTCCCCATGCTCTCTTTACCCTTTTCATAACTCAAACCTCGGAACTTATGCATGAGGCTCTACTCAAATATAAGTTTTACCCCCACGAAGGGGGCTGACGCCCCCTTTCTAAACCCCCAGAGGGGGCTTCGCCCC
Source organism: DHVE2 group archaeon (assembly GCA_026993785.1). Classification (GTDB taxonomy): domain Archaea; phylum Thermoplasmatota; class Thermoplasmata; order Thermoplasmatales; family Aciduliprofundaceae; genus S014-41. The sequence continues at coordinate 92,223 of JALWRZ010000003.1, read as the reverse complement.
CTCTTTACACCCCCATAATGAAAAGGGAGAGGGGTAGAGGGGAGAACGAGCAATTCTGTAAAAAATTGCGAGCAAGCCCTGAAAAGGGCGATGCGTAGATACCCCAAGAAGGGGGCGGAGCCCCCTTTCTAAACCCCCATAAAAAGGGAAGGGGGTAGAGGGGGAAATGAGCATTAGAAAATGCGAGCAAGCCTCGCTTTAGCGGGGCGTTGCGTAGGTGTCCCCTCGTATGGGAACCCACCGAAGGTTAAAATTTAAAAGGGAGGGGTGTAGAGAGGGGAACCGTAGGTGCCCCTTCGTGGGGAACCTGCCGGAGGTTCATCGCATCGTTTGGTCGCAGGAGGGAATGGGAACCCGCCGGTGGTTCCCAGTGGGAAAAATTTTAATAATATCCTTAAGGATACTGTTTTGGTGAGAAAATATGCCCTTTAGTTCTCTATTTGATAAAGAGTTAAAGCTGCTCAAAAAATCTAGGAAGATTTACGATAAGGGTGCTAAATTAGTGGAAAGAAAAGATCCGGAGGGTAGGGAGCTTCTCCAAAACTTAATAGAGCTTATATCTTCCAATAGGGAGTTGATAAAAAATCATCGGGATGAGTTTTCCTATTTATCTGTGTTAGCAGCCCAGGGACTTCAGAAGCTAGGAGATTTTGAAGTTGCTGAGAGAGCACTGACGTTATCCCTGGAGCTTAATAACGAGAATATAGATGCATACACCAATTATGCGTTTCTCCAAGCCCTCCAGAAGAAGTACGGGGAAGCCCTCGCAACGGTAGAGAAGGCCATAAATCTGGACAGGCGGAATAAAGGCGCTTGGGAAATGAAAGCGGAGATTTATGAATTGATGGGAGATATTGACGAGGCTCTTAACATTTACCGGAAGCTTATAAACATGTATCCGGAGGAGTTGAGATATTTTGACAAATATCTGGAGTATAGGCCCAATGATGAGGATATTCTTTTCAAAAAGGGGGTGCAGCTTTACAAGATAAAGAGCTATGACGGTTGTGCAAAGGCTATGAGAAAAGTTGTGGAGATAAACAGGGATAATCAAAAGGCCTGGGTTTATCTGGGTGCCGCTTACACAAAAATGGAACGCATTGAAGAGGCCATAAAATCATTCAAAGAGGCTCTTAAAATAGATCCCAATGATAAGCCCTCCTGGATAAATCTAGGGATTATTTACAAGAAGCGGGGAGAATATGAGGAGGCTTTAAAGTGTTTTGAGGAGGCCATAAAAATCGAGCCTAATGATAAGAGGAGCTGGTATCTCAAAGCATCGGTGCTTTACTCTCTAGGTCGCTATGGAGAGGCTCTGGAGGCCATAAATCGTGCCCTGGATTTGGAGGAGAAATATGAGGAGGCTCTCATTTTAAAGAGAGATATCCTAAAGAAGGTGGATAGACCCGAGGAAATGATAAGGGTTGCCAAGCAGCTATGGGAGCTCGGGCAGGAGGATATGGATATTCTCCTGGAACTGGCAAGGGCATATTACAAGGTTAAAGATTACGAAAATGCCTTGAAAATCACTGTTAGAATTCTCCAGAGCGCCCCTAATCATATACCAACCCTCAACCTGGAGAAGGAGATAATGAAAAAACAGGGGAAGTGGGAGAGGGTTATCGCCATCTGTGAAAATATACTTAAGATTGAACCAAACAATATAGAGGCCATTATAGACGAGGCCCATGCCTACAAATCTCTGGGTAAGCTGGAGAGCGCTTTGAGTCTCCTTATAAGGGCCTCGCAGATAGAGCCCAAAAACATAGAGATATGGAAAGAGAGAAAGGAGCTGGCCAAGCAATTAAATAAGCCCCAGGAGATCATAACTGCGGCCACGGAGATTCTCAACATGGAGGAGGATTTTGAATCCTACAAGGACCTGGCGAGAGCATATTACACCATAAGCAGATATGATGAGGCCAAAAAAATAATGGAGAAGGGACTTAGAATAAAGGAGGATGCCGATGCCTGGAACCTTATGGGCATGATCCACTACAAGCTCAGGGATTTTGAGAGAGCCAGAATGGCCTTCGAGAAGGCCGCAGAAATGAATCCGGAGGTAAAAAAGTACTGGAACAATCTTGGCTGGACTGCAGAAAAGCTAGAGAGGTATGAGAAGGCTGTAGAGTATTTTGATAAAGCTCTGCAACTCGAGCCAGAGGATATGAGAATATGGTACGAGCGGGGACTGTGCTTGAAAAAGCTTAATCGCAAGGAGGAGGCTTTAAAGAGCTTCGAGGAGGCTCTTAAGCTTAATCCTTCCTTCACAAAGGCGCTAATGGAGAAGGGAGAGCTCCTCATATCCTTGGGCAATCTTAAAGAGGCTCTGGCAACCTTCGATAGGATCATAGATAAGGAGCCTTCCAATCACAGGGCCCTTTACAGAAGAGCATGGATAAGGGTGCAGCGTAAAGAGTATGAGGCAGCTCTTAAAGATATAAACAACGCGTTAAAATACGAAAAGAGAGAGAATTATCTGGAGTTGAAGAAGGAGATATGCAAAGCTTTGAAGGATAATATCTGCGTTTCCAATATATCCAAGGAAATTCTCAAAATAAATAAGAAGAATGTGGGTGCATGGAGAGATTTAGCTCAGAGCTATCTCCAGGCAGGTAAAGTTGATAGCGCCGTAGCCGTATACAAGGAGGCCCTGGAGATTTTGCCAGATGAACGGGTGCTGCTTTATGAGCTTAAGAATGTGCTTCTTAAGCATGAGAGATATGCGGAGGTTATAGAAGTTGCGAAGAGAATCCTGGCCATTGAGCCCTCAGATTTCAGGAACCTGCTGGACCTTGCCAAAGCGCTGATGAAGCTCAAGAAATACGAGGAGGCGAGAGATTATCTTCTGCGTACCTTGGAGCTTAACAGGGATAGGGAAACTCTGGAGCTCTTAGGCGATGTATATTTCTCCTTAGAAAAATATGAGGGCGCTGTGGAGAATTACAGAGACGCCCTGAATATAGCTCCCTCGGAGAATTTACATTACAAGCTTGCGCTTTCCTATCAAAAAATGGGTAAGCTTAGCGATTCTCTTAAGCATGTAAAGAGCGCTCTTAAACTCAGTAAGAAGGCGGAATACTACCTTCTAGGTTCTGAGCTCTACATTCAGAAGGGTTCTCTTACCTCCGCACTAAAGTATGCAAAGAGTGCGTTCCAGCTTCGGGATTCTCCAGAAACAAGGATGCATCTTGCCAATATCCTATTTGGGTTGAAAAACTATGAAGATGTCATCTCGCTGCTTAAACCACTGGCCAAAAATGAAAACGTGGAGGCGCTTCTGCTTATGGCCAAATCACTTAAGGAGGAGAAGAGATACGAAGAAGCTTCCAAGCTTTACGAGAAGGTGATAGAGAAGGATAAGCGCAATTTAGAGGCTTGGATTGGCCTCGCAACCTGCCATATGTCCCTGGAGAACTACGAAAAAGCGGCGGAGGCCTATGAGAGAGCCTATCTTCTCAACCCGGAGGACAAGGAAATCTGCAGGTCTCTGGCTTTTGTTTACGAGAAAATGGGTAAACTTGAAGATGCTCTTTCCTGGATAGAGAAGGGCATATCTAAAGACCCTAAGGATAAGTATTTCTGGAACTCAAAGGGTCTGATTCTGATGAAGATGAAAAAATACAAGGAGGCTATGGAAGCTTTCAATAGAGCGCTGGAGCTCGATCCCGAGTTCACCCCTGCCCTGGAGGGAAAGAACGATTGCCAGAGAATTCTGGAGGAGAAAGAGATTGAAAAGTATGCTCGGAGTATTTTGGTCCATGAGTACCGTAGCGGAAAAAAGGTGACGAAAAAAGTGGCGTTCCAAAAACTGGATGTGCCCCTGGGATATCTGGATAAGGTGTTCTCATACATCAGAAGGGAGGCCCCTCTTAATCTCAGAGAGCTTAGTGAGAAAGATAAGGAAAAGTTCGAGAAGGCTACGCTAAAGCTGGCAAAGGCGATAAATAAAATAGAAGGAGTTAAGCTCTCGGAAATAGTTGCCAACACAGAGCTGGACGTGGGCTCCGCGAAGCTTCTGCTTAAGTATATTGAAGAGGTAATGAAAGAAAAAAGCGTGTCTGAGCCAACCCCAGAGATAGAGAGACTTCTGAAAAGGGCGCTAGCCCTGGATTTGAAGGATTACTCTCTGCTAAACCTAATGATGAATCTAAATATAGGGTTGGGAAAAGCCAAGACTATTCAAAAATATCTTATGAAGCTGAGCGAGGAAGAAGAAATGGAAGAGCCTGTGATGGAGGAAGAGGAGCCTGAGGAGAGGGAAGGTGAGGAAAAGGAGGAACCTACGTCTAAAGAGGCAACAGGCGAGGAGGAGGAAGAAGAAGAGAATTTTCTCTGAGGAAAAAATTATAAACATCGGTAGCTAAGGGGAGCGTATGAGCTACGGTCCTACGAGCTACGGATTCATCAGGCCCAAATTCAAATTCTATCCCGGCGAGGGGAGGGACATAGGCATAGCCGTATTAATTCTCACCCTTGCCTTCTTTGTTCTTATCTCGCCTCTTCCCTATCGTATTCCAGGGGCATTTGAAACCTTTTACTTTCTTCTCATATCATTCGTTGCGGTTTTGACAGCTTTTTTCTCCCACGAGATGTCACACAAGTATGTTGCCATTAGATTTGGCTATCCTGCAGCATTTAGACGATGGGATCTGGGACTTATTCTTGCCCTCTTCCTGAGCTTTTTAGGGTTCATCTTTGCGGCTCCAGGAGCTGTGTATATCTATGGAATGCCCTCTCGAAGAGAGAACGGCTTGATTTCCTCGGCGGGCCCTGTTTCCAACCTAGCAATAGGATTTGCGCTTCTGGGCTTATCTTTTATAATAAGACCCTCCCTTTTATTTTTCTCTCTGCGCTATATTGCACAGTTGAATTTTTTCCTTTCATTTTTTAATCTTCTACCTATACCGCCTATGGATGGGACAAAGGTGCTATCTTGGAGAATAGACGCTTACCTGATGCTTATGGCACTCTCTATCATTGGACTCGTGGCCCTATATCTATAAATGCTCCATAGGGAGACCCCCCAATTTCGTGTGGAAATGTCTCATCTTTCACTAAGAAAAAGGTATTAATAAGTATGCTATCCCTTTTAAAGAGGTGATTAATGTGAAGACTACCGCGTTGCATGATGTGCATATAGAGATGGGAGCAAAGATGACAGAGTTTGCAGGATTTCATATGCCGCTGTGGTACAAGGGCATAGTGGAGGAGCATATGGCTGTCAGGAAGAGTGTGGGTGTGTTTGATGTATCCCATATGGGAGATATTCTTGTGGAAGGAAAGGATGCAACAGAGTATTTGAGCTATATTCTCCCCTCTGATTTCTCCAAAATTGAGGTGGGAAAGGCTACCTATACTGCCTTTATAAATCACAGGGGAATACTAATCGATGATACAATAGTAACAAAGCTGGGGGAGGATAGATACTTGGTGGTGCCCAACGCTGCCACCACGGATCTTATTTATCACTGGATGTTCTCTCTCTCTGGAGGATACGATCTATCGCTGCAGAATATCTCTTCTGAGTTTTCATCCATCGCAGTTCAGGGACCTAATGCAGAGAAAGTTCTGCAGGAGATTGTAGAGGAAGATCTCAGTAAGTTAGGTTTCTTCCATGCAGCCAATGTAACCCTAAAGGGAATAAAAATTAAAGAGAATATTCTCTCTGGCGATAAGGCGTATCTATCCAGGACAGGTTACACCGGTGAAGATGGTTTTGAATTCGTCGTACCTAATGAGAATATTGTAGAGCTATGGAAGAAGGTCTTGGAAGTGGGAGAGAAGTATGGAATAGAACCCTGCGGATTGGGAGCAAGGGATACGCTTCGTCTGGAAAAGGGTTTTCTCCTGAGTGGGCAGGATTTTCATCCCCACGAGGAACCCAGAACCCCGCTAGAAGCGGGAATCTCTTGGGTCATAGACTGGGACCATGAGTTTCTGAGCAAGGATGTTTTGCTAAAAATAAAAGAAGAGAAGAAATACGAACTCTTCAGGGGAATTATTCTTAAAGAGAGGGGAATACCACGCCATGGCTTCTTGATTTACAAGGATGGGGAGAAGATAGGGCATATTACAAGCGGGACCATGTCTCCAGTTCTGAAGGTAGGAATAGGCTTAGGGTATGTGAAAAGACCATATATCAAGGTGGGCACGGAGGTCTTGGTGGAGATAAGAGGAAGAAAGGTCAAAGCGGAGATATCTAAGCCCAGGATGGTAAAATAATCTCCAGTGGAAAAGAGGGGGTCTCCCTTATTACTCCCGGAGATTAAGAAATAGTCGGTAGATGCGATAATCTTCGGTAAGCTCTGGATGGAAAATCAGAGCGAAGTGCTTTTCCTGTCTAGCCATAGCAATGTTGTCTCCTATGGTAGCTAAGACTTCACAATCTCCCCAGCACTTCTCAATTACTGGAGCCCTTATAAACACCGCGTGATATTTGCCGAGGTACTTAATCTCAAGCTCAGTCTCAAAACTTTCCCTCTGTCTTCCGAAGAAATTTCTCCTCACGGAGATGTCCATAAGCTTCAAGGGAGTAACCCTATCATCATCCACAACCTCCTTTGCCATGAGGATTGAGCCCGCACAGGTTCCTATCACGCCCATACCCTCATCAACTCTTCTCAGGATCTCATCATAAATACCGCTTCTTATCATAAGCCTCGATATGGTAGTGCTCTCTCCTCCGGGGATTATAAGATAATCTAAATCTTTCAATACTTCCTTCTTTCTCACAGTTATAACTTCACCTTTCACGCCGTAAAACTGCAGTGCGTTGGAGGCGGCGCTTACATGCTCGCTCACATCACCCTGGATCCCTAGCACACCTATTTTCATAGATGCACGGATGCCAAGGTATTATAAAAATCTTGAGCTGTAAAGATTGCAAATTTGGCCACGCTAATATTTTAATAAAATGGGGAGATGAGGTAGTATGCTTCGTACTCATACTTTAGGAGAGCTTCCGAAGCATCTTGGTGAAAAGGTGAAGGTATGCGGATGGGTGCAGGATATACGCATCCTTGGGAAGATAGCCTTCATGATTCTCCGGGATAGGTACGGATTTGCGCAGGTAACCCTAATCAGGAGTATGCTGGGGAAGGAGAAATTCAAAGAATACACTAAGATCCCCAGGGAAAGCGTGGTATGCGTCGCCGGCACTGTGCAGAAGAGCGAGCAGGCGAAAATGGGGTTCGAGACAATCCCGGAAAGCGTGGAGCTGCTAAATCCAGCGGAAGCCCCACTTCCCTTGGGAGTAGTGGATAAGGTAGAGGCGGAGATGGACACCAGGATAGAGAACAGATTTTTAGATATGAGAAAGCGTGAAGTTCTTGCCATATTTGAGATCCGTAGCGCGCTTCTCCAAGGCATAAGAGAATATCTCATTGGCCAGGGGTTCATAGAAGTGCATACTCCAAAGATTGTGGCGACCGCCACTGAAGGAGGTACCGAGCTTTTCCCTGTGAAATATTTTGAGAAAGATGCCTATCTTAATCAAAGTCCGCAGCTGTACAAGCAGATTCTTATGGCGGCTGGTCTGGACCGTGTGCTGGAAATTGCGCCTGCATTCCGCGCAGAGGAGCACAATACCACAAAGCATCTTAACGAGTTTATATCCATCGATATAGAAATGAGCTTTGCTGATGATGAAGATGCCATGCGCATGCTTGAGAACAGTGTAGCACATGCCATAGAAAGGGCTGTGAGAGAGAGAAAGAAGGAGCTTGAACTGCTCAGAATGAAATGGGAGGTGCCTGAGGTACCGTTCCCGCGAATTACCTACGATGAAGCTGTGGATATTGTGAATCGCAAGATGCCCATGCAGTGGGGTGAAGATTTCTCCTCGGAAGCCTTGAAGATTCTTGGCGAGGAAATGGAAGGATTTTATTTCATAACCCGGTGGCCATTGGAAATCAAGCCCTTCTATGTTATGCCGGATGGCAAGTACAGCAGGTCCTTTGACCTTATGTATCGGGAGAAGGAAGTGACCTCCGGAGCGCAGAGAAATCATGTGTATTCGAGCCTCGTAGAGGTTATGAAAAGTAAGGGCTTAAATCCCCAGAGCTTTGAGTTCTATCTCCGTGCCTTCAGATACGGTATGCCGCCCCATGCAGGCTGGGGTCTTGGTCTTGAGAGATTAACAATGATCGTAACGGGGGTTAAGAATATAAGAGAATGTGTGATATTCCCTAGGGACAGAACAAGACTGGTGCCATGAAGCCCTTAACTTTTCTCTGGAGATATGGCGGAGCAATTACCCTCGTGGTATACTGGAGCTTCACTTTGGTAGCTATGCATCACAATCCCACTTTTTCTGTGATGGGAGGTGCGCTAAGTGATCTGGGCGCACCCAATGCTAACGCTCCTTGGATATATAATTATGGTCTTATTCTTTCCTTCGCGCCCTTCTTTCTCTATTCCCTCTATTTGATTTATATATCTGAAAATAAGATCCAGACTGCTGGAGCGACGATGATTCTCATCTCCTCCGTGTTCCTTGCTTTCATCGGAATTTTTCACAGTGGCACCTCGCCCCATGGTTTTGTTTCTTCCTACTTCTTTCTGCAGTTCTTCTTCGGGATGCTGGTATTTTCCTGTGGAATGAAATCCGCGCTACGATATCTAGGCGTGGGATTGTTTATAGCTGCGCTTATAGGGGCGTTTCTTCCGTGGCCCTCAACTGCAATTTTGGAGATATATGAAATAATCGTCATAGCCATTTTTGTAATAGTGCAGCCAATCCTTACTCCAGAAAAATCAGGGAGTAAAGCACCGCTTCCTTGAAATCTATTTTCGTCACGGAGGTAATTTCTATGCCCACAGCGTCCAGGGAAGGGCGCACCTTCTGGGACAAGGGGCAAAAACCGCTCTTCTCGAATTCGCATGTATCACATAAATTGCAAGCTCCTGGAAACAGAGCGTATGCGTAGGGATAATCCCTAAAAAGCTCCCCCTCCCTTTTTAGAAGATATTGCAACACCTCTCTTTTCTCCTCTTCAAAGCGATCCATATCTATCTCAAATTTGATAAGCAGCGCCTTCTCATAGCTGTTTACCCATTCTCTTGTCTCTTTCCAAGAAGGAGCATATGGAGGGCATGAGGGCCTTTTTCCGTAGAACTCGCAACTGCGGCATTTCCAAACGGGACGAGGAGTCACCTTGATTCCTTTCGCATCTATGATCTTTTCGTAGATTACCTTCACGGAAAGAGAATAGCACAATTTAATAAAGAGCTTATCCCCGGCTCAGCAGTTTATTCTTCAGGGGGACCATCCACGCAGATTCCAGAATCATGGAGAGGAAAGCTCATAAGGGAGACAGTGAGTAGGAACTCTCTCCACTGTATCAGATTTGCATCATTGAGCAGTTTTCCCAGTGCTATAGGTAGGGTAGCCATGCTCGCCGCCACCGCACCCTTAGGCCCTTCCAGTGCTATAAATAAAAACTTCTTTGCACCCATCTTTGGAAGAATGGGCAATGTGGCCAGGGGTCTTGCAACGAAAATAACCATCCAAGAATGGGACCTACCAGGATGCCCAGAAATATTAGAAGCGGGGTATAGGGGAACTTTGTTTTCTTGCTTATGAGCATTGCTGCAATCCCCGATAGAAAAATAATCATTAAAGAGAGGGCAATGGTCTCCACGCCAAATTTAAAGGTTGGAGAAGGAATCATGCAAATCTCATCCCTCTTAACGCTTTTGCCGTATTTAAAATTACCGAGCTGCAAAGTATGCTGAGAAAAAGGATATTAACCGGACGAATATACCCTGAAGCATGGAAATGGAGCAGATAATAAGCGAGACGATAATTGAAGAGTACTTTCAGAATTTGAAAGGTTCTCTTAATGTGGACGCCGTTATTGTGGGCGGAGGGCCCTCTGGACTCTATGCAGCATATCTCTTGGCGAGGGATGGATATCGCACCGTGCTTCTGGAGAAACGCTGCTCTCTTGGCGGCGGTATTTGGGGCGGTGGCATGATGTTCAATGCCATAACATTCTCTGAGGAATCCAGACCAATCTTCGAGGAGCTTGGAATAAATTATCGCAGGAAGGGAGACATCTATGTGGCCAGCAGTATAGAGCTTGCAGGGGCTCTAATCTACAAGATATCACAGAGTGGAGCTAAAATACTCAACTGCATTTACGCGGAGGATATTGTTCTTAAGAATGATGAGGTTCGCGGAGTGGTCATAAACTGGGCCTCGGTGGACAGTTTGAAGCTTATGGTGGATCCTCTCATACTCCTCTCTAAGGTGGTTATAGATGCCACGGGACATTCGGCCGAAATCGTAGCCCACCTTTCAAAGAGGAAGAAGGAGATAATCGTGACCGGTGAAGGCGCCATGAATGTGGAGCTGGGAGATATAGCAACGGTCCGCAATACCAAGGAAATCTATCCGGGGCTTATCGTTTGCGGAATGGCAGCCAACGCGGTTAGCGGAGCACCGCGCATGGGCCCTACCTTCGGCGGTATGCTGCTCAGTGGTAAAAAGGCATATCAACTCGCCAGGGAGAGAATAGAGCGGAGGAGAAGCTCCCCGCAATAATAATTCCAGTGTTTAAAAACTCGGGTTTTTTATTTTTCTGTCGTCCCCCTTTCGAACTCCTTGCGAGGAGCGCGATAATGGCATTTGGGGCACTCCACCACGCCCATATAAGGGAAGGTCCAGCCATATCCAATGCTTTTCTTATCCATCTTTGGAGCGGAGAACTCGTAGCCACATTTGGGACATCTCAGCATCTTTTTCTTCATTGCTCATCTATAGTGGAGGTTAGTATTTCAATGTTTTTGCAGGAAGGGTAAAAACTTCGGCGTTAAATTTTTATTTTGTGGTTTTAAAACTTACATAATGCTTTCATTTAGAATAGATTTTTGTATAGTCCCGAAAAAATTTCCCACTTGGTGGGGATGGAAGAGATGGATGAAGCTGAACGAGAAGAAAATAAGATACATAGTGAGATAGAAAAAGAGGGGAAAGAGGAGAGAAATAATAAGGATCAAGAAAGAACATTTTTATAAACTAACTGGCGCCCTTAAAGAACTTGCAAGGCACTTTGAAAATAGAGAGCATACAAAAAACTATTTAGAATATATAATTATGTGTTGGTTCTATATCTTAACGGGCTCAGGGAATTATCTGTTCATTAAATGTGAGCTTAAGTCATAATTTTATTAGCAAGATAATAAATAATAATGACTTTGTTTTAGATTAAGCTAATAATATTAGCAAGGCATATGAAAGTTGTAAGATGAATATTTAAAAGGTATTTGATTATTTTGTTAAATATTTGTTGAATATATAGTAATTATTTCCATTATAAGAGATTGATAGGCGAAAATATAATAATCAGACAATTAAAGTAACACTTATTATAATACAACAAAGTTTTTATATTATAAATTATTATGGATCTTAGGAGGTAATAAACATGGAAGGAGTGTATATACAAAACATAGATAATTGGCTGATAGAGCACAATATAAACATGGAGCAAATTTGGTTCGAAAGAACAGCCTCTCAGAGATCACACCACGGCGGGACCATATGGTGAGATTATGGATGTTTTACTATGCCCCCATCTGGTTTTCCGATATGAACCGGATGTAGATGGGGGCACTTTATTTATTTTTAACAAGGAAACAGGGAGAATATTCGTTGGGAATGCGGTGGTATATAAAGTAATTCTTTATATTAAGTCATATAAAGATAAACGTTTGACAATACAATATCTACAAAATTTTATTTTGAACTCTTTGAATGCTGATCCTAAAAAATTAATAGATATTTTGTTAAAAGAAAAAATAATATGTCAAGTATAAATAATTATATGTAGGTGATTATGGTGATTGATGAGGATATTACAAGAGAGATTAAAAATTACATAAATATATATATAAGAAAAATGATGAAAGAGCGATCTTTTAGATCAAAGTATACTTTCTGGGATTTTATAGAAATTCTAGAGGGATTGATTAAATTAAAAAAAGTATCTCATTTTAGCGCACCCACGGAGGTACAGTGGGAATCTACTTCGCGGTGTAATCATAGATGCTATTTTTGCTATTTCAAACATAATCTTAATTCTAATATTAACGAACTCACAACAGAGGAAGCAAAAGAAATGATAGATGAATTAAATGATATGGGCGTTCTTATTCTAACTATAGAAGGGGGTGAGCCTTTTGTAAGAAAGGATATGTTGGAAATATTAAGATATATAAAAAAGAATACTGATATTTGCGTGGATATACTTACAAATGGCTCATTACTATCACAACCTGTTATTAAAGAAATATATAAATTGTTAGATAATAAATGTGATGCTATACAGGTAAGCTTATTGGCTTATAATAGAAAAGATCATTACAACACCACTTCCGCAGATACTTTTTATAAAGTAGTAGAGAATACTAAGGAATTACTGAAATATGGTCTAAATGTTAGAACTAATACTGTAATTACCAAATTCAATTATAACAATTTAGATAAAGTGTATTTGTTGGCCTCAGAAATTGGTATAAATTCTGGTTTTTCTGTAGTACCACCATTTCAATTTGATGATCCCATTTATAGAGAGCCGGAAAAATTTTTTGAGGTTATTCGCAGTCTTAATAGAGCATTTAAATATGAGAAGCAAAATTCCCATACACAAATCATAGGATTACCTCCTTTTTATTTTATTCCTCATGTAAAAAGCATCGTGCAACAACATTTTCAAGAGATATATGGTTATGTCAATAGAACAGGGTGTGTAGCTTTTAGTTCAAAAATCAACATAAATTATAATGGAGATGTATATCCTTGTGTATTTTTACAATATCCTGAATTTAGGATAGGAAATATTAAAGAGCAAAAATTGAGATCCATATGGACAATAGATAATAATATATCAAAAATTTTTAGGGAATATCGTATGGCATCCCCTCATAAGTGTGGACAATGTGAACTCTCTAAAATCTGTAGTGGAGGATGCTATGGTGCTACTTATTATAAATATAAAAATTTTAATAAACCAGATCCTAGATGCAAATGGAGGGAATAAATTTGAATAAATATAAACTAAGAGATTATATAGATCTGTTAAATCATATTGTATCTATCCATTGGGAGAAAAGATTTCGTCCAGTATCGGCCAGCTTTGAAATTACTTCTTATTGTAATTTAAAATGTTTTTATTGCTATAATAATATTTATAATGATAAAGTAAGAATTGAAAACATGAAAGAACATGAAATTCTACGAGTTATAGATGATTTACAATCTTTAGGCATTATTGAATTAATAATAACAGGTGGTGAACCCTTTATAAGACCAGATTTATTAGAAATCATAAAATATATAAAGCTAAATACAGATATATTTATAACATTACAAACAAATGGAGCCTTACTCAATGAAAGAAATATTTTAGTTTTAAGTGACTTATTATCAAAATACGATATAGTACAAATAAGCCTAGATGGGCCCAAAGAAATATATGAATCTATAAAAGGAAAAGGATTATGGGATAAGGTTATTAAAAATATCATCTTATTAAAGGATGTGGGGATAACCGTTACTATAAATACAGTACCTACTAAATTAAATATAAATCATTTAGATACATTGGCCAAAATAGTACCTTGGGTGGATGGTTTTGGTGCGTCTCCACTTGCAGTTTTCAATAAAAGAGACTTACATCTTATTCCTGATCCAAAACTTGCTATAGATATAGAAAAAAAAGTTGAAAGAATTTTAGAGAAGAGAGGCATAAGATACCTTGGGGGTATTAGAGGAGAATTATGTCAATATATAAACACTATAAAAAATATCACTTTCTACATAAAAAATGAAAAAACTAAAAACATACATTGTGATGCAGGGATAACTAAATTTCATATAGCTGCTAATGGAGATGTCTATCCCTGCGTATATTTGCAATTCCCAAAATTTCTAATGGGAAACGTGTTAAGGGAAGACATAGAAAAGATATGGTCCAATTGGGACCCTTCTTTGCTAAAAAGAAATCTAAAAAATACAGTCTGTGAAAAATGCCCTTATATCAGTCTGTGTAAAGGTGGATGTACTGGAATGGCTTATGGGTTTTACAACACCATAGACCGACCCGATCCGAGGTGCGTTAAAAATGAGTATGATTGAAAAATTCGGAAATCTACCGGAGAATGCTAGGCGATATATTCTTCTACATACAATAGGGTCGCCGCTAATGATTGGGGACTATGTCGTGCTGGTGTACTTGCTCTTAACGGGGTACAAGGTAATAAGCGTGGGTGCTGTTTTTACTGCAATAAATTTTATTGAGCTTTTGTTTCCTGCCCTTTTAGGAAGATTGTATGATACAAAGATAAGTGCAAAGCTCGCGATGAGTTTAATCTATTTTCTTGAAGGACTCGCTTACTTCTTCTTCTACCTGGTCTCAGGCCCTGGAACTTGGATTTTTCTGGTGCTGGGTGTATTCATCATGAAATTTGCAACAGTGTTTTATCCCATATTTCCCACATACGAGCATTATGTGTATCCTGAAGAAATAAGAGAAAAAGCTATGATATATCATCTAATGATTCCCGAGTATGTTCAAATTGTGGCATTTCCACTATTTGGATTCTTTCTCACGTACATCTATCCAGGCGTTTTCGCGTACAGAAACACTTTGCTTTTTGTTTCTGCAGGCTCTTTTTTGATGATAGTTTACATTTTCTATGCAATAGAAGACATAAGAAAAGAGAAAATAGAGAAAGAGAGCTTCAAATTCTCAATACCTAGGGATTTTCTATCGCTTTTCTTAATTGAGGATTCTCTGATAGTGGCAGAATCCATGGTTCCCACCATCACACTAACCTATTTTGTCATGTTCATTCTTAAACAGAGTTTTTTTGTATTGATGCTATTAGAGGTTACGAACTCTGCAGTGACTATAATTGGCGGGCATTATTTAAAGAGTAGAGAAGTGAGTAAAAGATCTCTTTTAATCGGAGGTGTGATACTTTTTGCGTGTGTCAATGTATTTTACATTCTAGCTGCATGGCAGATGAGCATAATTCCAGTTCTCATAGGAATAATAGTTCAAACTTTGGGAAACTTGTTCTGGTTTCCAGTGCATAGAACAATGCTCTTCAATACTATTCCGGAAGAGAAGAGAGGCATGTTTTTTGGTTCAATGTCCACGGCCTTCCGAGTCTCCACTGCAGCTGCACCTTTTGTGAGTGTTTTACTAATCTCGCTATGGGTATACCTACCATTCGTCTTGGCGGGAGCTCTTTATTTTATGGCAGGATTAGGGTATTGGTTAGTAGTACCTGGAAAAAATGGGTCATCATAGATACTCTGCTCTTGGTAATATACCGTACCTCTGCTTTGTGTTAAGGAGAAAGAGCTCTTAGAGAATAAACTCAGAAAAGGAAGTTTGTAGGCGCAAATATGTATGGATAAGTTTTTCTATCATGCCTTTTCTTTTAAATGAGTGAAATGGCAGATTTTGGAAATCAAGGAGTAGCGAACCGAGAAAATCCTGAACCGTTTCTAGCGCCCCGGCCGGGATTTGAACCCGGGTCGCGGGCTAACCGCAAAGTCCTTTGGGGGTAAAGCACCTTTTCCAAAGGGGCTTTTCGACAGGCCCGCATGATAGGCCGCTACACTACCGGGGCACTAAGGGAGCGAAATGAGAAGGAATATTTAAAGATTTTTGAAAGCACGCCGCGCAACCAAAAATTTAATCTATGCCCGGGTAGATAAGATTTGGATGGAGATAATTCTCGTCATCATCCTGGTGCTGGCATTCTCACGGCTTATGGGGGAGCTATTTGAGAGGAAAAGATTTCCCGCGGTAATCGGGGAGGTTCTTGTGGGTATAATTCTGGGTCCTATGGCACTCAACCTGATTTCTCCCGATATTCCTGGATTCAGGGTTCTTGTGGACATAGGTCTCTTTTTTCTGGTTTTCACCGCAGGTCTCGAATTCTCCCTGGCAACCATACGTAAATCTTCATCGCGGGCATTTCCCATATCTTTTATGGGTAACAATATAGCCTTCTTTACCGGGCTGATGATGGCCCTATTTCTCGGCTACAATGTAGAGGTGGGCATATTCATCGGTGCAGCATTCTCCCTCACCGCCTTGCCTGTAGCTCTGAGAATTCTTGGGGATATGAAGAAGGAAAATACAGAGTTTGGGAGAATCGTTATCACCTCAGCCATCTATGATGACCTGTTCAGCATGTTTCTCCTGGGTCTTGTGTTCTCTCTTTCGTCTCCAGCATCCCAGATTACCCCCTGGGATGTGATAAACATCTCACTTCGGATATTCCTCTTCCTGGGTATGATACTTCTCATAGACAGGCTTCTGAGATGGAGATGCGGGCTGATAGCGAGATACATTCAGCACTATATACGCAAGTTCCGAAGCAGAGAGGGAGAATTTGCCGTGGTTGTGCTCTTCGGGATGGCTCTTGCGCTTTTGGCAGAGTATATTGGAATATCCTTCATACTGGGTGCGTTTTACGGTGGGGTATTGATAGGAGAGCGTATCATCGGAGAAAGAGTTTACAGAAAGATAAAGACCACATTCTCCGCTGTGACCTTTGGGTTCTTCGCCCCTATCTTTTTCGTGTATACCGGTCTAAATTTCTATCTCTCAGGAGAGGCAAATCTTCCATTTATCTCCCTCATCGCGTTAGTTTTCTTCCTTGTGGCGATGGGTGGCAAGATGAGCGGAGCATACTTAGGCGCCAGGTTGGGCAATATACCTCATCGCAGTTCCCTGGGGATAGGAATTGCCCTCAACTCCCGCGGTCTCATGGAGCTAATTATAGCGACCTACGGTGTGGAGCTTGGCATAATAGACAGGGTTATATTCTCCCTTCTCACGCTGGTTAGCATAACCACCACGCTTCTCTCTCCCGTGCTGCTTGCCTGGTATCTCCAGAAACATGGGAAGGAGGTAGAGAACCTCGAGAGATAATCGTTTATTGTCGTATAAAACTTTATATATTGCCGATGCATGGTTAATCCTATGATATGTAAGGACTGTGAAGATAAAAGTGTGGAGGAGATATATCAGCTGGACCATGACGAAGGGGATTGATGGGTGGGAAGCTCCTTCCCCAATAATCGAAGAGGTAAATTTTTAATACCCACAAGGGAATAGCCTATTATGATAAATCCCAGAGAGATGCGAAGACTTATGCGGCAGTTGAAGGCAAAGGAGATCGATGCCTACGAGGTCATAATAAAGGCCAGGGATGGAGATTATGTAGTAGAGGACCCGCAGGTTATGTATATGGAGATTCAGGGACAGAAGATGCTTCAGGTTATTGGAGAGATGAAAAAGATAGAGAGGGTGGAGGAGAAGGAGGAAAAGCCCCTTTACACCGACGAAGATGTTCAGCTGGTGATGCAGCAGACAGGGTGCAGCGAGGAAGAGGCCAGAAAAGCGCTGGAAGAGGCGAATGGCGAGCCGGCGGAGGCGATAATATCCATAATGAGCAGAAGATAAGGGAGGAAGTTCTTCGAAGGATCAAACCTCATAAGGAGGAGGATAAGAAGCTGAAAGAGGCAGTAAGTACGCTTCTTGCTCTTGCTCAGAAGGAAATAGAGAGAAGAGGAATAGAAGGGGACGCAATTCTCGTAGGCTCTGTTGCAAAGGGGACGTATCTAAAGAATCCAGATATCGATATATTTCTGAGATTTCCAAAGGATTTGGGCAGAGAAGAGCTCAAAAGGCTTGGACTGGAGATAGGCAAAGCAGTACTTCCCCAGGGCTATACAAAATATGCGGAACATCCCTACTGGCATGGCATCTATAAGGGCTTTGATGTGGACATTGTTCCCTGCTACAGAATAGAGAGCCCCGAAGAGAAGATGAGCGCCGTGGATCGAACGCCCTTTCATACTGAGTACGTTAAAAAGCATTTGCGCGAGGAGCAGAAGGACGAGGTAAGGCTCCTCAAGGCTTTCCTAAAGGGCATCGGTGCCTACGGTGCCGAGGCGAAAATTCGCGGCTTCTCGGGATATCTTACGGAGCTTCTCGTTCTCAAATACGGCGATTTTCTTGGTACCTTGGAAAATGTGGCACGGTGGAGAAAGAAGGTATATCTTCATCTTGAGGGTGAGGGTGCGAGGTTTCGAGACCCTGTGGTCTTCATAGATCCCGTGGATCCCAACAGAAATGCAGCCTCCGCTGTAAGCGAGGAGAAAAAATCCCTGTTCATACATGCATCCCAAAGCTATCTGGAAGAACCTAATCTTAAATTCTTCTTCCCGAATCCTGTGCAACCCCTTACCCCGGAGGAAATTTTGAAGAGGATGAAGAATAGGGGCACATACTTTTATGTTTTCACGTTTCCACGCGACGAAACGGTGGAGGATAATCTCTATCCCCAGATAAGGAGAACCCTCGATATATTTGAGGAAATCTTAAAAGAGTTCCATCCCCTCAATTCTTTTTACGTGGTAGATTCTACTAAGGTTCATCTGATCATGGAGCTGGAGCGAGAGCAGCTGCCCGTGGTTAAGAAGCACCAGGGACCACCGGTGTGGCACGAAAATTCCAAAAATTTCTTAGCTCAGTGGAAGGGTAATGCTCTCCGGGGACCCTATATCCATGGCCATAGATGGTTCGCTGACATACCCCGCAAGCACAGAACCGTGGAGGAAGTGCTTCGCAAAGAAATTGAAAATTACAAGCTGGGAAAGAGCTTTGAAAAGAATAAAGATGCACTTAAAATAATAAAGCTTGAGGAGGCTTTGAGCTCTCTAGATCTCTCTCAACTCACGGAATTTTTTGAGCCTAAGTTCCCGTGGGAACGGTGATACTCAAATCGCTTTCGTGACCTGCCTTATCCCATACCTTGACCACTATTTTTCCCAGAATCTCGCCATGGCTTCCGCTTACCATATAGTAACCATCTTTGAGAACAGCCGTGTGGCCATTTATCTCTACGGAAACCACCTCCACATTGTCGGAGGCTTTCACCCTTATATCTCCAAGAGTGACCTTATTCCAGTTTATAGCCTTGATATTCTTATCATTGGTGTGCGGGAAAGAGTAAATGGTGACCCACGCAGTTCCATTATAGACCTCCACGCTCCTTATCTGCGGAGGCGAAACATCGTTGAATGGGGGATTAATGGCTACCGTCCACGCTAAGAACCAGATAAGAAGAAACGCGATTACTGCGTAAGCCCAGTTGCTTCTCTCCTTGAATTCTGCATTGAGTTTCTTAAGTAGAGGTTTTAAAGCGAAGATTACGGCGAAGCCAAGGATCGCGGCTAAAGCAGTCACCCCCATAACCTGAATATAGCCGGAGATAAATCCCGTGACTATAGCCAGGAGAAACACGATTATTATGCCCTTTGCCTTCTTTATCTCGCTTTTTAAGAATTCTACCTCATCAAACTCGGGCTCCTGGAAAAGCTCCTTCTCTTCTTCCTCAGGGGTCTTCTTTCTCTTTGCCATATCACATCATCCCGTCCACAAGGTCGTTAAGTGCCTCATAGGGGTTACGGGCCTTTACAATTCCCGAGGCCACGAGCACTCCCTGGGCACCCAGCTCCAGAGCTCTTTTAACATCCTCCCCGCTCTTTATTCCTGCACCAACCAATACCGGGATATCCGCTACGGATTTAACTGCCTCGATGGTCTGGGTTATGGCCTCTGGCTTTGCCTTGGAAACGGAGATATCGCCGCCTATGAGCTCAGGAGGCTCCATGGCGATAAAATCCGGTCTGAGAAATGCCAGCGCTCCGGAAACCCGGGGATTGTTGGCG
The DNA here is from genome assembly GCA_026993785.1 of DHVE2 group archaeon. Taxonomy (GTDB): domain Archaea; phylum Thermoplasmatota; class Thermoplasmata; order Thermoplasmatales; family Aciduliprofundaceae; genus S014-41. The sequence goes on along the minus strand of JALWRZ010000003.1, from coordinate 72,455 downwards.
CATACAAGGGAAACCATATTTAGCTTCTTTGCCCTCTCCACAAGATAATCTATATCCGCTATGGTCAATCTCCTTTCAGAGTGGTTTACTAAAACACCATCGGCACCTCTTTCCTTTGCCACCTCCAAATTAATCCTGCCTGTGAAGGCGCCGAATTCTACAGCGTCAGCATGTTGAATAATTACAGGGATATGAGCATCTTTTCTTAAGGCGCCCAGATCAAGGGGGTTCAGGGCTGCCACTAAAGTTACGCCTCTTTCCTCCCCCACCCTCTCCATAGTTTTGATGAGGTCCAGGGCTTTTTTACCGCTTCCCTGGGTATAGAGCTTGAAATTCACAACAATCACTGGAAGCTTCCACATGTTTAGCCCATAAAGTGGGAAATTAGATAAAATTTTTCATGCCTGAATTTAGGCGTTTTGAGAAAAATTTAATACGGCATCGCAGATAAGGGTATATGAAATCCTCGAGAATTTCCGGGTTTTACAAGATGAGTATGGAGGAGAGATTAAATTTAGTGAAGGAATTTGCTGAGCTAACCGATGAGGAGGCTCAGTTTCTGCGGGAGGGGCATCTTTCCCTGGAGCTTGCCGATAGAATGATAGAGAATGTGATAGGAGAAACCGAGTTGCCGCTCGGGATAGCGGTAAATTTCAAGATTAACGGTAAGGATTATCTCATTCCCATGGCCATAGAGGAACCCAGCGTGGTTGCCGCTGCAAGTCATGCGGCTAAGCTTGCCAGGCCTGGCGGAGGATTTTTCACAAGCTCCACGGAGCCAATAATGATAGCTCAGATTCAGCTCACCGGATTGAAGGACCCGCATTTTGCCAAGATGCAGATTCTTGAGCATAAGGAAGAGCTTATTCGCATAGCCAACGAGCAGGACCCTGTGCTTGTTAAGGTAGGTGGTGGATGCAGAGATATCAAGGCTAGGGTTCTGGATTCCAATCTAGGTCCTATGGTGATTGTGCATCTTCATGTGGATGTCCGTGACGCCATGGGTGCCAACGCCGTCAATACCATGGCTGAGGCCCTTGCTCCCTATATTGAAGATATAACCGGTGGCAAGGTTTATTTGAGGATTCTCAGCAATCTGGCCATTTATCGATTGGCCCGGGCCAGGGCAGTGTGGAAGAAAGATGTGATAGGCGAAGAAACAGTGAAAGGCATACTCTGGGCCTATGAGTTTGCCCGCGTGGATCCTTTCAGGGCAGCGACGCACAACAAGGGTATTATGAATGGGATAGACGCAGTTTTGATTGCTACGAGCAATGACTGGCGTGCTGTGGAAGCTGGAGCCCATGCCTTCGCGGCCATGGATGGATGGTACACCTCGCTCACCCATTACGAGGAAGATTCTGAAGGTAACCTAGTGGGCACTATTGAGCTGCCAATGGCTGTGGGTGTGATAGGAGGTGCCACAAGCACGCATCCCAAGGCCAAAATAGCCAGAAAGATTTTGGGAGTGAAAACTGCCAAGGAATTTGCAGAGGTCTTAGCTGCTGTGGGACTTGCTCAGAATTTTGCAGCGCTCAGGGCCCTGGCCACTGAGGGCATTCAGCGTGGACATATGAGCCTGCACGCAAGGAACATAGCGGTTATGGCCGGAGCGCAGGGTGATGAAATCGATCGTCTTGCAGAGCTTTTAGTAAAAGAAGGAAAAGTTAGGTTGGATCGCGCCAAGGAGCTTCTAGAAGAGCTGAGAAAGGGGTAAAGGGAATGAAAGTTGAAAAGAGGGAGATACTCTTCGAAGGCGAGCATATAAGAGTAAGGAAAGATTATATATCGCAGGGTGCGTGGGAGACTGTTGAGCTTAAAAAATACAAAAAGAGTGCCATAATTCTGGCCCTTACTCCTCAGGGAGAGTTAATTCTGGAGAAGCATTACCGCTTTCCCGTAGACTCCTACGTTATTGAGCTTCCTGCAGGTCTGGCTGAGGAGAGCGAGGATGTGGAAGACTGCGCCAGGAGGGAACTGCTCGAGGAAACAGGTTATATGGCGGATAAGCTAATCCACCTCTTTTCCGGAGTTCTCTGTCCGGGCTTAACCTACATTGAAGCCCATTATTTTTATGCGCCGGATGTGAAATATTCTGGCACGAGGAATTTAGAGCCCACGGAGGATATTGAGGTCATAAAAGTCCCTCTGGAGAAGGTGATGGATTTTCTTCTCCATCTCCCTCCCAATATAAAATTTGGGGTGAACGTGCTCAGCGGCATATTCATGCTTCAGGAATATCTGAAGCAGAGGGAATTTAGGGAGCAGCAGTGAGTGTGTTACCAACTCCATCAAAGGGGAGGTACGGGATAACTAAATATAAAAATAAAGAAAATTTGTAAGTTCTTGTTCAGAAGTGTTTTCTAGGATGATTGTGCCCTAGAGTTGCTGAGATATTTCTCGTATGGCATCCTCGAGAATGTCCAAACCTTTCTCAACGGTGTCGATGGATGCCACAATGGGTACAAGAATGCGTATCACGTTACTGAATAATCCTGCCTTTATCAAGATAAGACCCTTTTCAAGAGCTTTATGTAGTATCTTCTTGGTTTCCTCCGTAGCGGGCTCCTGAGTTTTCCTATCTTTAACAAGCTCCATGGCTATCATTGGACCTAGGCCACGAACATCCCCTATTATTTTGAATTCATCCTGCATATCTATAAAACGCTTGTGTATGATATCTCCAATCTTCACCGCATTATCGAGATTTCTCTCAATTATGTCGATGGTTTTGAGAGCAGCTGCACACGCCACAGGATTTCCTCCATAGGTACCTCCTAGACCACCGGGATGCACAGAATCCATGATTTCAGCTTCTCCAATCACACCTGAAAGTGGTAATCCAGAGGCCACAGATTTTGCAAAGGTCATTATATGAGGCTCTGTTCTGAAATGCTCGATGGCCCACATCTTTCCTGTACGACCGAAACCACTCTGAATTTCATCATCAATCAGTAGCATTTCATTTTCCTCTGCAATTTTCTTCAGCTCTGGGAAAAATCCCTTGGGGGGCACTATAAACCCACCTTCTCCCTGCAAGGGCTCGGCTATGAATGCAGCAGTTTCCTCGGGGGATATATGTGTTCTAAGCTTGAAATCTATGTACTCCAAAGTTCTTTGCAAACATTCCTCTGGATCCGCTTTCTTTCCACCCATACATCTATAGGGATAGGGATAGGGCAATTGCCAGATGCCAGGTATGGGCATTCCAAGCTTGTATTTGTATGGTTTGTTCTTTCCAGTAAGAGTCATGCCCATTCTTGTCCTTCCATGAAATGCGTGGTCAAAGGTAATTATTCCCTGCTTTCCTGTGCTGTAAATTGCAATTTTTATGGCATTTTCAACAGCCTCAGCACCACTGTTAAAGAGGGCCACCTTTTCCAAATTCGCAGGTGTGATCTGCACCATTCTCTCTGCAAGACGAAGGAATGGTTCATAGGGCAGGACCATGAAGCATGTATGGAGAAGCTTCTCGCTTTGCTCCTTTATTGCCTCCACAACCTCATCAGGAGTGTGCCCGGCGTTAATAACTCCTATACCTCCAGCAAAATCTATGTATACATTTCCATCGACATCCTCTACGAACGCTCCATGTGCTCTCTCCACAACAATCGGATGCGCTACGCTCATCCCCCGAGCCACATATTTATACTTCAGTTTCAAAATCTCTTGAGATTTTGGTCCCGGGGGAACTACCTTTATTTTAGGGCCATTCATATCACATCACCTCCCAAATTTTCCGATATATTTATCCAATCCCAATTCTTCCAATTTCCATCTCGTGGGTCTTCCACTTTCATCCCATCCTCTTGCTCTGTACCAATCTTTTATGGCCTGATGGAACTCTTCTCGGTCAATAGCCCTCTTCTCTCCATTACCAACATCCACAGGCTCCTCAAAGAACCTATCAGGTAGAGTATCATCTTTAGAAGTGTATCCTTCTCTAAGGAGAAAGAGTCTCTCCATATTCCATATCCTATCCCCTATCTTTAGTATCTCCTCACCCGAGTACTCATAGCCTGTAACCACTGTGAGGGCTTTGGCAATAGTGTCTGGATCATCCAGGTATCCGTAACGACTTCCAAATTTGCACATTATCATGGAATCCACAACGGCAAGTATATTTTGAAAATCTCTTATATACTCATGCTTGCCCCTTATTTGGAGCCTATCCATTGTCTTGTAAAGTAGCTCAGGCACATACATAGCCGCTCGCAGATGACATGCGCCTCTGTTGCTTGTAGCATAATTCAATCCCATCCCCACGCTTCCTCTCGGATCGTATCCTGGAGGCTCTAATCCTTTTACATGAATCGCGTATCTCTCAGAACCCCTTCCTATGCGCTTGGAAGCTTCTCTTACGCCTAAAGAGAGAAGTTTGCCCACACCCTCTCTTTTTGCAATCTTGCGCAGAAGATCCAATATAATCTCCTTGTTTCCAAATCTGAAATCCAAGTTATCCACTTCCTCCTTAGTTAGGATTCCTCTCTCGTAAAGCTCCATAAAGAAGGCAATTGTGTCTCCAGCGGTTATGGTATCCATACCGTAATCATTGCAAAGAGCATTGGCCACTATTAAAAGATTGTAATCGTCATTGTCAATATTGGAACCAAAGGCCATCGTTGTTTCATACTCTGGCCCTTCACCTTTCACTCTTATTCCTTCATATTCTGCTTCGGTAAAATTAGAACATCTAATGGGGCACCCATAGCAAGCTACCTTTTTCTTCGTGAACTCGTATCGCAGCTTCTTTGGATCCAAGTTATCGGCCTTCTCATATGATCCCTGCTGAAAGTTTCTTGTAGGTAATGTACCTGTAGAATTCGTGACAGGAATCATTGCCGGGGTACCCAACTCAGAAACCTTGGCGGCTTTCACCTTTGTGTTTTTCAAGGCTTCTGCAAACACATCCTTTAATCCCTGCGGATCTGCCACTTCCACCCTGTGTCTCCCTTTTACCACTATTGCCTTAAGAAGCTTGCTTCCCATAACCGCTCCTGCTCCAGTTCTACCCACAGCTCTATATTTATCATTCATAATGGATGCATACCAAACTAAATTCTCTCCTGCTGGTCCTATGGCTGCAATTTTAGCTGAAGGATACTTTCTTTCAAGATAATCGGTGGTTTCAAATACTCCCTTTCCCCATAAATTAGTGGCATCCTCTATGCTTACCTTTCCATCTTCAATATAAATATACACAGGCTTATCTGCTCTTCCCTCTACGATTATTCCATCGAACCCTGCCCTCTTCAAATGTGGTCCCCAGAATCCTCCAGAATGCGAGCCCGATGGAGTTCTTGTTAAAGGAGCTTTGGTTGTGACATTGTAAAAGGCAGAGGAGATCGCAGGGGTGCCTGTATAAGGGCCTGTGAGAAACATCAAGGGATTTTCCTCGCTTAATGGTTCTGTGGTTTTATCGGTCATATCGAAAAGAAGTTTGGCTCCAAGTCCTCGGCCACCCATAAAATCATGGATGGGATAATTTTCAGTATCTTCAATTTCATAGTACAAGTCATTTAGATTCACTCTTAATATATTTCCAATGTATCCTTTCATATCCAATTAAACACCTCAGCGGATATTTTCGAAGATATTTTTTAAAGATATATTTAATGTTTTCGTCGCATAATTTTTAAATGGTTTACGAAAATCGAAAAACTTATATATGCGGTGGAAGATGACATCCTCGCTAAGTAGGGGTGTTTAAATGGTAGATGAAGAAAAAAAAGAAATTGAAGATGTCTTTGAAGAACCAAAGAGCACCAGTAAACCATCAAAATCTTCTGGAAAAATTATAACAACCATTGTTGTGGTGATAATCGTTATAGCAGCGATTGCAGGTGTTTGGATGATGTCTCAACCTAGCAAAGAGAAAAAACCAGTAGTTGCCCCTGAGGTTCTCTATGTTGCAGGAACCTCAGATGTCACCACTTGGGATCCATCGTATTCATACTCGACGGAGGCTGAGTACCTTGCGAATATATATGAGCCTCTGATATGGGCCAATCCCCCAGGAAGCGATAAACCCTTTAGACCAGGGCTGGCTACCTCTTGGGAGGTATCAGCGGATGGATTAACTTGGACTTTCCATCTTAGGCATAATGTGACGTTCCATAATGGAGATACCCTTGATGCACAGGATGTTATATTTTCAATACAGAGAACCCTCACAACTTTCTATACAACTTGGGAAGGCGCAGGTTGGCTATGGTGGCCAGTTGTGGATAACTGGAGCACGTTGCACGCGAATATAACTGCTCCCGATGATTACACTGTGGTGTTCCACCTAACTTATGCGATTCCACTGGATCGTGTGGCTGCTGCTATATACGGTGCGTGGATATTCAGCTCTCAGCTTCCAGAGGGTGTGAATGAAACATCATTGCATGGTTGGTTTGAGCAGGGGCATGATTTGGGTTCAGGTCCTTATACTTTGAGCGACTATGTAACAGGTAAGAAGATAGTTCTGAAAGCCTACGATAATTACTGGAATGGATGGAACAAAACCCAGTATAAAGAGGTGGATATAGATCTTACAACTCCCCAGCCAAGCACTCAAACTCAGAAACTTCAGGCCGGAGAAATAGATATTGCCAAGGCCACTGATTTAAGCGCAATAGATAATCTCAAAAAGGATCCTAAAATTTCGGTGTATATTTCTCCAAGTGCTTATAACTATATAGGATACATAAATATCTGGGCTTATCATCCCGAGCTTGCAAGTAAGGGTCTAGATCCCTATCCATTTACCCATAAAGAAGTAAGGAAAGCAATATCGTATGCAATAAATTATCAGGAAGTTCTAAGAGCTGGAGTTCTTGGATATGGTAGGCAGGCAAAGGGTCCTGTACCATATGGACTCTGGCCTCACACCGCAGACGTGGATAGTTTGCTTATGCAGTACAACTATGATGTGAAGAAGGCTAAGGATTTGCTTGCAAAGGCAGGTTATCCAAATACCACCACAGACGGACAGCCCATGGCAGAGGATGGAAGCAATGCCTGGATGATACTCCGCCTGAACTATACCGCCGAGAATGGTGTAGAAGCTGCATATGCACCGGTAATACAGCAATCTCTTGCAGATATAGGTATATATGTGCAAATTAACGCACTTGAATGGAAAACCCAGTGGTCTCTAGCTAGGCAGGTGCCCACCGATAAACCTGATGACTGGCTCACCAATGAGACGTTCCTGAAGAAGGTCTTTGGTCCAAAGCAGGATATATTCATGATTCTCTGGTGGCCAAGTATGGCCGATGGATACGACAACCTTAACTCCATGTTCGCCGACCACAGCTATCCACCGCTCTTCAATCTCTGCTACTGGTACAACAGCACCTATGATAGCCTGCTATGGCAGGCCTATATAAAGACATCCACAGATCCTGAAACTGCCAAGAATCTCTATGTGAAGGCAATGAATTTGCTAATTGACGAGGCACCAGCATTGTTCCTGATTGATGTGCAAAGTGTACTTTCTATGAAATCGGATATCGGAGGATACACACCAAATCTGTACTATCCAAGAACCATATTCTTCTATGAACTCTACTACATCGGCGAGTAAAAATCAAAATCTCTTTATTCTTTTTATTTATCCTATCTCTGAACCATTAAAAACGGTGATGCTATGAGTATCAGGGATTACATAATAAGAAGGATTATACTTACCGTGTTTATAATAATAGGTATCACGTTCATCACTTTCATTTTAATGCATGCACTTCCTGTGGATCTCGCAGCTATGTACGCGGGCAATCCCAGAGACAATCCTGCCACAGAAATAAACGAGGCCGAGATGATGCTCAAAGCTGCCCGGGAAAAATTTGGATTGGATAAGCCCTTATGGGTACAATATGGATATTATCTCTACAACTTATTCTTAAAGTTCGATATGGGTATATCTATGCGTACACATAAACCAGTAGGGGAGGAGATTGCAAATCGTTTGCCCGCAACATTGGAGCTTATCATAGTATCCATAGTCATCGCTCTGGTTGCGGGAGTTGCAGTGGGAGTAATAAGCGCAAAAAAGCAAAATAAATTTACAGATCATCTCATGAGAATAATTTCCATAAGCGGTGTATCTCTACCCGCCTTTTGGCTTGCCATACTTCTCCAGTTTATATTTGGAAGTGTACTTGGCTGGTTTCCAATTAGCGGAAGATACGATCCCCAGCTCTTTCATCAACATCCGTTTAATACAATAACGGGTTTCTATCTTATAGATACCCTAATTCAGGGAAATTTCACAATGTTTGGAGACGTGGCCTGGCACCTAGTGCTTCCTGCAATTGCTATGGCTTCATACCCCTTTGGTGCCATAGCAAGAATGACCAGGGCCACGCTTCTGGAAGTTATGGACGAGCAATATATAAATGCTGCAAGAGCAATGGGACTACCCAAGAAAATAATAACGAAATACGCCCTGAAAAATGCCCTTGGTCCCACGTTAACCATCACTGGATTGAACTTTGCTTATATGTTAACAGGAGCATTCTACGTGGAATGGATATTTGGATGGGGTGGTATAGGCTGGTTTGCAGGTATGGCATTGCTGAACTTAGATTATACAGTGATAATGGGTATGGTGGTGGTAGTCTCGCTCTTCTATGTTATTGTCAATCTGGTGGTGGATATAATTCAAGCATATATAGATCCTAGGATCAGTTTGGGGGAGAAAGCATGAGTTCTGCAGGGTTAAGAGAGAGATATCGGAAGTTCTTGGAAAATCATCAAGAACAGTTTAAGGAGTGGAAAATAGGCTTCAAAATAGTTTGGTGTAACCCTCTAATGAAAATAGGCATACTTCTTATGCTAGCCCTTGTTATAATTGCCATATTTGCTCCTTGGATCTCTCCCCATCCTGAGGATGCTATGACCGTAGGTACATCCTATAGAGGAATTGGAAACACCACGGTTTACTCAACCTTCACCTCCTCAGGCACCGTTTTCATTGGAAACTATGAAGAATGGAAGTTCTCTCCCAGAGGTGAAGGTACCGCTACGGTCACTGTGGGTAATGCCTCTATGACTATGGTTAGTGATAATAAAACTGAGTTATCGGTTAGCGTACCCCGGAATACACCGATTAGCGCCAAGATGAACGTAACCGTATTTATTGAGATAAAAAATGTAACAGCTTTATATGTAAACCTTACGGATGTTGAATCGGGCATGGTATCTCCTGGACAGGAGTTTCCAACGTATCTCAATATGAAAGGTAGAGAAAATGTAACCTTGCCAAATACCACAACAAATGTATCTATAGCATGGACTACCATTATCTCAATAAGTGCCAGCTCTGATTCTGTGAAGGTGGATGCCACCACAACGGTAAACGTTATAATAATCTCCGAATCCAAAATGGGAAAGATTGGCGTGGATTTCTGGAAGGCTCCAAGCTGGGAGCATCCCTTTGGCACCGATTATTATAACAGGGATGTGATGAGCAGGGTGTTTTTCGGAACAAGAATTGCCTTATTTGTTGCCATTGTGGTTGTAGCCCTATCAATGCTCATAGGTGTGCCTTTAGGAGCCTTTGCGGGCTACTATGGTGGAATTATAGATGAGGTCATAATGAGAATTACTGACATATTCCTAGCATTTCCTGCACTTCTCCTAGCCATGGTATTATCGGTGACTCTAGGTCCAAACCTGATGAATGCGATGTTTGCCATAGCAATAGCCTGGTGGCCGTGGTACACGAGAATAATGCGAAACATGGTTCTATCCCTAAGAGAAAGAGCGTATGTGATGGCTGCAAAAGCAGCTGGAATAAAGAATATGTCGATAATAACCAAGTTCATATTTCCAAATTCTCTCGCACCCATAATAGTCCAAGCAACCCTAGACATGGGCACAGTCATACTTGCAGAAGCAGCTCTAGCATTCTTGGGATTGGGAGCCAAGCCTCCAACTCCAGATTGGGGTCTTATGATATCGCAAGAGGCAACATACATAACCCAAGGAATATGGTGGCCCTCGGTGTTTCCAGGCATCTTCATATTCCTCACAGTGATATCTTTCAATCTGATTGGTGATGCCCTGAGAGAGTTCTTGGATCCCAAGATCAGGTTGAAGAGATTTAGGTGATAAAAATGGAAGATGTGATACTCTCAGTGGAAAATCTAACGGTTGACTTCTACACCTACGAGGGAGTCCTCCATGTTCTCGATGATGTGAATTTCAAGATAAAGAGGGGGGAAATCTTCGGGCTTGTGGGTGAATCGGGATGTGGGAAAAGTGTCACCTCTCGCCTTATAATGGGACTCGTTGCAAACAATGCAAATATCAGATCTGGAAGGATCCTCTTTAACGGTAAAGACGTATTGAAGATGTCGGAGAGTGAGCTCAACAGAATTAGAGGTAAGGAGATATCCATGATCTTCCAGAACCCCATTGGCTCTCTCAATCCCGTTTTCAAAGTTAAAGATCAGATGATAAATGTGATTATGAACCATCAAGAAGTGGATAAAGATACTGCCCTAGATAAGGCCCTTAAGCTCCTAAAGCTTGTGAATATGCCAGATCCCGAGAGAGTTCTTGAATCATATCCATTTGAATTATCGGGAGGAATGGCCCAGAGAGTAATGATTGCCATGGCCATCTCCTCGAAACCGAAGTTATTGATAGCGGATGAACCCACAACAGCTCTTGATGTGACTATCCAGGCACAGATATTGAAATTGATAAAAGAGCTTCAAGAAAAGCTAGGAATGTCTGTGCTCTTCATAACCCATGATTTGGGGGTAGTTGCACAGCTATGCGATAGAATAGGTGTTATGTATGCGGGAAGTGTCGTTGCCTATGGCAGCACTTATAATATCTTGAAGAATCCAAAACATCCCTATACAATGGGGCTGATGGGTGCAATACCTAGACCTGAACACAAGGGCAAGCCACTGCCTTCCATAAAGGGCTCAGTACCCAATTATCTAGATCCACCAAAAGGGTGTAGGTTCCATCCAAGATGCCAGTATGCTATGGAAATATGTAAAAAGGAGAAACCAAGGATGGTAAAGGTTGGAGAGAATCATTATGTTGCCTGCTGGCTCCATGGGGGTGAGGAAGATTAGTCATCCACTTCTTCTGGTAAGGAATCTGAAAAAATACTTTCCCATAAAAGCGGGAGTTATGCAGAAAGTTGTAGGCTATGTCAAGGCTGTTGACGGTGTGAGTTTTGATGTTTATAGATCGGAAACCTTCGGGGTTGTTGGCGAATCTGGAAGTGGAAAGACAACCATGGGTCTTTCCATACTCAGGCTCATAGAGCCCACGGAGGGGGAGATTATATTTGACGCTCCTTCAGAAGTTATGATGGAGATAAAGAAACTGGAAACCAAGGAGAGGTTGAGTGATAGAGATAAGAAAAGATTGGAAGAGCTGAAGAAAAGGTATGATTTGATGAAGAAGGATAAAAAAGAGATGCGAAGTATAAGAAGGAAGATGCAGATAGTTTTTCAAGATCCTTATACATCCTTCAATCCGAGGATGAACATGAGGGATAACATAGGAGTAATTCTAAAGACTCATTACCCCGAACTCTCTGGTAAAGATATTGATGAGCGTGTTTTAGAACTCTTAGAAAAATGTGGCTTAGCTAAAAGACATCTGAGAAGATTCCCACATCAGTTATCCGGGGGAGAGCTGCAGAGAGCCTCAATAGCCCGGGCACTGGCCTTAAATCCAGAGTTCATAGTTATGGATGAGCCTACATCCGCCCTGGATGTATCAGTACAAGCTCAAATTCTGGATCTCATGCAAGAGCTCCAAAAGGATATGAAACTTACCTATCTCTTTATCTCCCACGATTTGAGCGTGGTACATTACATAAGCGATAAAATTGCAGTGATGTACTTGGGTAACATTGTTGAATTGGGCACTACAGAACAGGTTTTTGAGGAGATGAAACATCCCTATACCAAAGCACTTATGGAATCCATACCCTACCCAGATCCTGATAAAAAGGGTACGATTAAACCTCTTTACGGCACAATACCAAGCCCTAGAAATCCACCTCCCGGATGTAAGTTCCATACCCGCTGTCCCTATGCAAAGGATGTCTGTAAGAAATTAGCTCCTCCCCTGGTGGATGTAGGAGATGGACATCTGGTGGCTTGCTGGAAATACGTTGAGGGTGCTTACAAATGAGCTGGATCAAGATCATTGCTATTATCACCATCTTGATAGTTGGATTTTCTATCTTTTATTATCTTGTAATCAGTTCCAATCCAATAAGCAAGCCTCCTAATTTCAGAGTAACTATAATGGGGGATAAAATGTTTGTGAGATGGAGTTCTAACGAATCAACTATGGGCAGCATAGAGATAAACGGAGTTATGTACAATGAGAGCTCAGAAAAGATGCTCCATAAACTGGTTGTACCATATACGAAAAAAGAGGGACACATGCGTATTTTAGAACTTAAGGATGGAGAGGAATATTCTTCCTATTGTGTTGATCTGAGCGATGTGGAGAATGTATCCCTCACTGCAGGGATATACGCAGGATATGGAGCTGATACTGGGAGTTACAGAATGCTCAGCATGCTTCTCTTGAATATGGGGTTTGATACACAATTTTTAATTCCTGAGAATTTCAACAGGCTTTATGATTTGTTCAATTTCGATATTATAGTGTTCCCTGGTGGAAGAGCAGATCATATGATCTCCGGATTATCCAGAGAGCAAATAGATATTATTCGAGAGTATGTTGCGGTGGGGGGCTCGTATATGGGTGTATGTGCAGGCTCATATTTTGCAAGCAACTATACAGTATGGCATGGAGCAGAATATGGTGATGAATCTGGCTATGTTCTTGATCTGTATTCTGGAAAGGCTGTAGGTCCTATTAAAGAGATTGGGGATTACGATACAAATACCATACACAACCCTCAGTATCCAACTAATATAACCTGGTACAATGGGGAGAAATTTAATGTAACATACTGGGGAGGCCCCTATTTCACACCGGTTGATAATGTGAAGGTTTTGGCAATATATGATAAGGTTCAAAAACCGGCAGCTATAAAGTTCCAGTACAAGAACGGAAGGGTCATGTTATTCGGTTTTCATCCAGAATTCGATACCCATTACTCACAGGAGAATAGAGAGGATTTTTTAAAGGTATTTAGGGTTGAGATACTCTGGCTAGCTGGAACTTAAAACTGTTTGTAAGTTCTCCTTATGGCATATACTTCCTCTGCTATATCGAGCCATTCTGTGTGGGCATCCACAACAAGCATCCCCTCATCATCATGCATCTTGGCAAATGTGCCAAAGAAAGGCATGGCTAGCTGCGTGTGTCCAAATAAGTTTATCTTATAATTTCCAAGCTCATATTCTCCATAGGGATTCACATAGATGACAAGCATCTCATTCTCGTAGGCTCTGGCTGCCACAATGGTATCTACAAACTGGGGTTCTGGCTCAATGTTACTGAGCTTATCAATAGTGCTATTATTTTTCGCCATTCCATATTTATCCTCCAGGCACCAGAACGATGGAGCAAAGAGAATCCTTGCTCCTTTTTTAGCCATATCGTTGGCTACCTCAGGGAAGGCTAGGTCCCAGCATATGTTTATTCCAACCTTACCAAATTTGGTATCAAACACGGGTCTCTCTTTGGAATATTTTAAGAACCTTGTTTCAGAGGCCCAGAGAAAGTTCTTTCGGTACTTGCCAATTATGTTGCCCTTATCATCTATGAGAACAGAAGTGTTATAGAATCCATTCTCTGTTCGCTCGTGAATTGAGCCCATAACTATATGCATTCCGTATTCTTCCGCGTATTTGGTGAACCAATCAGTGTATTCTCCAGGTATAGGCCTTGCAAGCTTACGCAAAGATTCTTTATCTCTTATAACTCCCTCCAAGAATATTTCAGGGAAGACAAGAAAATCACATTCTTTCTTGCCTGCTTCCATAACGTAATTTTCTGCCTTTTTATGGTTCTTTTCCACATCGTTGTGGGCAATGTTCATCTGAACTGCACATATTCTAACCATTCTCTGCACCCCTTGAATATATGAGATTATGATTTATAAAATCTTTCCAGTATGGTCATGTATCCACTATTTGAGATTTATTTCCTAAGGTTTCGCCACAGAAGGATCCATTTTTATATATTTTACCTAGTACCTCATAGGGGAGTAGCAATAAGGATAGTTTTATTAAGGATGAACCTTAAGATGGCGGGAGAATGAAAAATAAGTCCCTGAACAGGTATATAATCGCGGCTATGGTGCTTCTCCTTCTCTTGAGTGCAGCGCTCAAGGTATCCGGAGGGGGATATGAGATTCAAGTTAAAAATTGGAACGCTCGGGAGATAGGGAAAATAAAGACGGAATATGGCAGTATTGAGGGGGGTAATTTCAGCTTTGCGGTTTTGGGAGATAACAAAAACTCCAAAAGGATATTTCAAGATCTTCTTAAAAGGATTGATGGGGAAGATGTTATCTTTGCCTTAGATACCGGAGACACAGTTATGAAAGGAGAACCTGTGTATTTTTCCTCCTTTTTGAAACAGATAGAATCTTCCACCACACCCATTCTCACGGTGCCTGGCAACCATGAAATGTATGGAACTGGACGTGAATATTACTCTCAGATTTTTGGACCCTATTACTATTCCTTCTCCCTGGGGAACAGCTATTTCATAGTTCTCGACGATTCCAATGAGGAGTATGTGAATGAGACTCAAATGCAATGGCTCGAAAAAGAATTGCAGAAGGGCCAGGAATACAGATATAGATTTGTTGCGATGCATGTACCCCTTTTTGATCCTCGGTTTTCTGAGGAAAAGCAGCCTGGCCATTCCTTGGGCAATGTGACCAATGCCAGAGAGCTTAATGCTTTATTTGATGCATACAACGTTACCCTTGTTCTCTGTGGACATATTCACGGGTATTTCCATGGAACTTGGGGAAAGACGCCATATATAATCACCGGAGGCGCCGGTGGAGAGATTATCGGGGGAATAGACAAAGAGCATTATTTTTATCACTACGTCGTGGTAAATGTAAGCTCTAAAGGAGTGAGCTACAGCGTAGTTAAACTTCCGGTGGATGATTCCTATGCCTATCGTCTGGCCTACGGAATTGCGTTGCATATAGGTATATTCCTTAAGGCTAATATTCTCAATGCTCTCATGCTAATCTCTGGAGCATATCTTATTTATCTCGCCACTATCCATATCTTTCCGGTAGCCAGGAACAAATTGAAGAAATGAACGAGATAATTTTTTATACATTTTCGGCATCCCTAAACCATGAAGGTTGCCGTGAGCACCCAAGATGGCATAACACTGACCCCCGATCATTTCGGCGAAGGGGAAGAATTTTTGATCTTCGAAGTAAGAAAAGACGGCTATCAGCTTCTTGAAAGAAGGAAAAACACCTCTCCGGAAGAGGAGAAGCATGGAAGCAAGGAAAAGGCCAAGGGTATAGTGAGCATCCTTTGGGATGTGCCAGTGCTTCTGGGTTATCAGTTTGGCCCTAATATAATGAGGATAAAAAATATATTTCTGCCCGTAGTGTCTCGGGAGAGGAGAATAGAGAAAGCGCTAAAGCTGCTTCTTGAGAATTATGATCTTGTAGATAAGGAATTGAGTGGAGAGCGCGGGAAGGTGATAATACTAAGCGATAAAGGTGGCAATATCATAAAGTTGAAAGATTCGAAAATTGAAAATATGGATCTATGAATAGAGAAAGGGTGTAGCCCCCTTCGTGGGGGTGTAGAGAGGGGGGCTGTGCCCCCCTTCGGGGGTTTAGAAAGGGGGCTTCGCCCCCTTCGTAGGAATGGTTTAAGTATAGGAAAGCTATGGAGTGGTAATGAGTAGCGTGATACTTGCTCTGGATATCGCAGATAAGAGAAGAGCTCTGGAAATAGTGGAAGAAACGAAAGAGTATCTGCACGCTGTAAAGATTGGCTGGCCGGTTGTTCTCTCGGCAGGAATGGAAATAGTAGATGAAGTGGCAAAAATAACCGAGGTTATTTGTGATTTCAAGGTGGCGGATATACCCAACACAACCAGATTGATAGTGGAGCAGGCAAGGAGGCATGGAGCATCAGGAATCATTGTGCATGGTTTCGTGGGTCATGATTCTCTGAGAGCAGCTATTGATGCTGCGGGAGATATGAAGGTATATGTGGTGGCAGAGATGTCGCATCCTGGAGCTCTGGATTTCATGCAACCTCATACTGAAGGAATAATAGAAATGGCAAAAAAAGAGGGTGCCTATGGACTCATTGCACCTGCCACCAGACCTGAGAGATTGAGGAGAATAAGAGAGCTTGCAGGAAGCATGGAAATTCTGGCTCCAGGGGTAGGCGTCCAGGGTGGAAAAGCTAGAGAAGCCATAGAAAACGGAGCTGATTATATTATCGTGGGAAGAAGCATATATAACTCGGAAAATCCAAGGGAAGCCGCTAAAAGATTATATCAGGAAACTCTGTAATTCAGGTATGTATAATTCCAGCAAGGATAAGAATAAAGAGGATGAATCCAAGCGCTATTAGCACAGTGGAAATGAGCTGCGCGTAAAAAATCATACGGTAGATTTTGATTCTTCTCTCTACATCTAAGTTCTTAAGATTTTCAGGAACCTTTTTGAGCATTTTCCTTCGCCGCTAAAAGAGCCTTAATTCTTTTTCTTCTGAAAAAGTCCTCACGTTCTCTCTCATCCAGCACCAGCTCTATGTATTTCTCCGTGGCCTCGAATCTCGGGATGAATATGTGCTCCAGGGCATTAACGCGTCTCTTGGTCTTCTCAATCTCCCTGGCAAGGTTTTCCAGGGCACCTTCCACTTCGGCAAGCTTAACAATGTCTTTCAGAAGATCTCGAAACTTAAAGGCAGCCTCATCCAGCTTGGCGGTAGTGCTCAAAAATCCATAGTCTATTTTCTTCTCAATCTCACCGATTTCCATTTGGGGGGTAAGAACACCCATAATGTTAAGGGTTGTAGCCTCTACCTCCCCATAATTCTTTACCTGTCTGGCTACATCTGCAACGGCGGTGTCGCCCATAATCATCTCAGCCTCTAAAAGGGACGTATAGGCATCTTTAAGCTTGCTTTCCACCTTCTTTCTGAGATTTTCCCTTACATCTATAATCTGGAAGAATTGCGAGATAAGCGCATCCCTCTTTTCGCTGAGCAGCTTATGACCATTCTTCGCGAGAGTTTTCTTTTTTCTTATTTCCAGGAGCTGCATTCGCGTAGGTTTCACACCTTCGATTATCTCAGCCATCGGCAACCCCATGTCCTACTTTTTTATTATTTTTTTGCTTTGAGAAAATATTTTTATGGGAAAAGCCATGGGTTGAGGATGAGAAATAGAAGATACGATGAGTTAAGACCGGTGAAAATAGTGCCGAATTTTCAAAAAAAGCCCTATGGTTCAGCACTGATTTATCAGGGTGACACAGTTGTGCTATGCTCCGCACAGGTTCTTGAAAATGTACCCGATTGGCTCAAGGAAAGCAACTCAGGATGGGTTACCGCCGAATACTCTATGCTCCCAGGCTCCACGGAGACGAGGATATTTAGAGATAGGGGCCATGTTAATGGCAGAAGCAAGGAGATTGAAAGGATAATAGGGAGATGCTTGAGAGCTTCTGTAGAGCTTACAAAACTCGGACCACGCACCATATGGGTGGATTGCGATGTAATCCAGGCGGATGGAGGGACTAGAACTGCAAGCATAACAGCCGGTTTTGTGGCACTCTCCCTCGCAATAAGAAGGTTGATGAAGGAGGGAAAACTGAAGGAGAATCCCATACGGTATGAGGTGGCAGCTGTTAGTGCAGGCATAGTGGATGGAAAACCGCTCCTTGATTTATCCTATGAGGAGGATTCCAAGGCGGAGGTGGATCTCAATGTAGCTATGACCGCAGATGGAAGATATGTGGAGATTCAAGGAACTTCAGAAAAAGAGCCTCTCACAAAGGAGAACCTTAATAGGCTTCTTGAGCTTGCGGAGAAGGGCATTATGGAACTGATAAAAATTCAGAGAGAGGTATTGAAAAATGTGTAGATTCATCGCCGTTCTCTCCACCCGGGAATTTGACCCGGAAATTTATTTGAAGGAGCTGGAGCTCCAGGCAAAAGAAGGAAAAAAGAGCCCCCATGGGGATGGATGGGGGGTGTGGCTTAAAAATGAGTATGAGCTTATACATCGGGAGACTTCTCCTATCTGGAAGAGAGAGGTGAAATTTCCAAGGGCAAAGATCCTCCTAGCTCACGCTCGCAAAAGGGGTAAAAATGGAGCCAGGATAGCTCTGGAAAACACACATCCATTTATTCGCGATTCTTCCGTTTTTATGCATAACGGAATTGTTGAAATAGATAGACATCTCTATGCAAGGGGTGAGACGGATAGCGAGAGCTACTTTCTACACCTCCTTGACCTCGGGATAGTTGATGGAGTGAGATATATAGCCGAGAATTACAAATATACATCCCTTAATGCAGTCCTCTATCACAGGGGAAAACTTTATGTGATTAGGGTTACCCCAGAGGGGGATGACTACCATACCATTTATCTTCGCAGGGAAAACTCAAGAATTATTGTGAGCACCGAGGGGATGGGGGAGCTCATGCCCAACGGGAAAATTGCGGAAATCACTCCGAACCTGAGAATTCGGTATATGGATATTTTCCAAGATAAGCGCCGTTGAGCAAATAAACCTCGAATTTTTCTATCATACCGTTTTTGAGCAGAGGGCCTATGGGCTTTACAATGGATGCACCTACCAATTTGTTAAACGCTGCGATCACAAAGATTTTAGGCGAATTTCCATATTTCTCCTCTCCCTTGGAGCTAAGCTCTCCCACAAGATGGCAGGGATACCTGTGCCTGTGAAGGAGAGAGTCCTGAAGTTCGATTTCGGGATGCAAATGTCCCATGAAGATATAGGGTGCCTTCATCACCCCTGTATCAGGCCATGAATGGCCATGAAAGAAGCCGTAATTTCCCAATCTAAAACCCTCCGAAGGATAGACCTTGAAATCCACCATGTCCTCGATCTTTCCATCGTGATTTCCCTTGGCGAGAATTATCTCCGCGTCTATATCATCAAAAAATCTGTAAAGCTCTGGTGCAAAACCTGTTATTTCGTGCTTTAAATCCCCGACTATAATTATTTTCTCAGCGTTGTATTTTCTCACAAGGGAGCTAAGCCTCTTCCTCATATCCTCCGTCTGGCTGGGCACGATTATTCCTTTTTCCCTCAGCTCCCTCTCATATCCTATATGAAGATCCGCAATTACTATGGCTTTCAAATCCGAGATGAAGAAGGCTCTTTCTCCAGCAATATGCTCAATCATTCAAAACACCGTATTTAAGAAGCAAACCGTCTCCCAGGGGTCTGTGCTCCAGAAGTTTTAATCGGATTACATCTCTTTCATCGGCGGCACCCTCGCCCTCGGCAAGTGTGGGGGCACCTCCGCCAATTATTAAGGGACCGATGAATACCCATAACTCATCCACAAGCCTCTCTTTAAGAAAAGCGTGAATAATTGTGCCGCCACCTTCTACCAGCACGCTCTTTATCCCTCTTTTCCAAAGCTCCTCCAGGGCGCATTTTAAATCCACCTTTTCCTGCCCGCACCTTATTATCTCCGCAGGCAAATTGCGTTGAGGAGCATTATCCGTTGTAATAATAATTGTTCTTGCCATGTTGTTCAGGACCCTTGCATTTGCAGGAATTTTGAGCTTGGAGTCAAGCACCACACGAACAGGGTTGCGAGGATTCTTAACGTACTTTTCCTTCACTGTGAGTTTAGGATTGTCCATTAGCACAGTATTTATGCCCACAAGTATCGCATCCACTTCATTTCTCAGTCTGTGCACCCTCTCAAAATCCTCTTCGTTGCTAATCTTTATTCTCTTTCCCCCTCGCAATGCGATTTTTCCGTCCACGCTCATGGCTGCATTTACAATGACCCTAGGGCGCATAAATTTCACCTTCCGAATCTTCTGTGCCTTAACTGATACGCCCTTATGGCCCGAAGAAAATCTATCTTGCGAAAGGTTGGCCAGTAGATATCTGCGAAGTAGAACTCACTGTATGCGCTTTGCCATAGAAGGAAATTACTTATTCTCTCCTCTCCAGAGGTTCGAAGGATTAGATCTGGGTCTGGAAGATCCCCGGTATAGAGGTGTCTCCTCACTGTTTCCTCCGTTATTTCATCAATCTCAAGCTTCCCTTCTTTGACCTCCTTAGCTATCTCCCTTATGGCACGAACTATTTCCTCCCTCCCTCCATAGGCTATCGCTACATTGAGATGAAACTTGTTGTGGTCCTTCGTTTTTTCTTCCGCGTATTTTATGGCATCTCTTAGCTGCTCCGGAAGGAGCTCAGTTTGTCCAATTACTCTTATGCGTATTCCGTATTTCTTTACCCTTTCATCATCTGCAGCCTTCTTCAGACTCTCTATAAAAAGTTTTATGAGCCGCTCAACCTCCTCCCGGCTTCTTCTGAAATTCTCCGTGGAAAAGGCATATACCGTTAAAATTTTCACCCCTATTTCTCTGCACCACTCAAGCACCTCCTCCAGTTTATCCTTACCCAATTCGTGCCCCTTGGTGGGCTCCATCCAAAGCTCCTTTGCAAATCTTCTATTTCCATCCATTATTATGCCTATATGCTTGGGGATCTCTCCCTTCTTGATAATGCTTAGAAGCTTCTTCTCGTAAGCTCTGTACGCTGTATCCACTAATCCCTGCGAGAGATCCATCGCCCCATCATTTCCCTTATCTTATTTATTTCTTTTCTTTCAAGGAGAAAGAGGAGGATATCTCCTTTCTTGAGGACAAAATCTCCTCGCGGATTCTTTATCAACTTACCTCCCCTCTTCACTCCTATAACGGTGCCAATTTTTCTGCGGATATCCGTGTCCCTGATTCTTTTGCCCACGTACTCTTCAGGCACAGGAAATCCCGTGATCTCGAGTTCTCGCGTGAGAATAATGCGATCAAGGAAGCTGGCCACTTGAGGGGATAGAAGAAATCTGAGAATCTCGCTGCTCAAAATCTCACTCTCCAGGAGAACATAATCGGCACCTGCACGGTACATCTTCTCCATACTCTCCTCCTTCTTTACTATTGCCCCTATCTTTATGCGGGGATTTAGATGCTTTGCCAGCAAAACGGCGAAGATAGCATCATCATCGTTGTCAAGTGCTACTATCAGGGTATCCTCCTTCATTATCCCTGCCCTTAAAAGGGTATTTTTATCAGTGGGATCTCCCCTAACAAAATGCTCTCCTTCCGGCACATTTTTGTCCACGATAACGCTATTGAAATTTTTTGTCACTTCGTTGTAGCCCAGAATGAGCATTATTCTCCCTCCAGGAATATCACTACATCCCCCTCCACGAGCTTTTCCTCTGCCGGTGGATTCACAAGGATATTTCCTCTCCTATATAGCGCTAGGGCATTGCCGAATCTCTCCCTGAATTTAAGCTCCTTAAGACTCTTCCCGGCGGTGTCCTTATCCACAGAGAACTCTCTTACCTCCAGTCCTCCAAGAATTTCACTGGTGAAAAGATGTGTGAAATCTCCATTTACCCAGTGTTGCATTATGGAGTTGAGTATGGCATCTCTTGAGACCACTACATCCGCTCCCGATCTGAGAAGAAGCTCTTTGTTTTCTTCCCTTTCACAGAGAGAAATTATTCTCAGCTCTCCGTTCAACCTTCTTGCGGCAAGTATAGTAACGGCGTTTTTCTTATCATCCATAAGGGCGAGAAGTGCCACCGCTCGATTAATATTAGCGTGGGTTAAAGCCTCACTGCTTCCCGGATCTCCTGCAACCGCAGGGAGCTCGGCAGGAGCGTCGGGGGCCACTATTACATACGGGATATCCAGCATACGGAGTTTTTCTTGAATAAGCCTGGCAACATCGTTCCATCCGCAGATTACTACATGCGCATCCTGAGGTATCGGTATGCGATGCTCTTTTATGGCGTTCCTTATTCTAAGCTCAATCCACGGACTAACCAACGCTTGAATACCTCCGAATATGGTGCCCATACCCAGAATCAGGTAGAGGATTGTGAACCACTCTCCCACTGGGCTACTCAGTTCTATGCCGCGGGGATAATGGCCCAGTGTGGAAATTGTGGCCACGCTAAAGAAGATAGCATCTGTTAGAGTTGGAGATTGATGCTCCACATAAATTTTGATTACAACATACCCCAGGCTCCCCACAAGTATGGTGGAAATGAGCATCAGAAAAAAGATGATGAGCCTGTTCTTGAGCGATAGCGATGATGGCATTATGTGGTGTATATGCATGTTTACAATTTAGATTTTACTCTCACCTCCTAAGCGTAAGTTATATATTGTGCATAGGTATTAAGCGGGGTATGAAAGCTTCGGTGTACGCAGTGATTATCGTGGCAATAATGGTATCCGCAGGCATAGGTGCCTACATCTGGAGCACAGGGAGCTTCGGTCAGAAAAGTGTTAAGGTGGTAAAGGAGGGTGATGAAATCTCCGTGTGGTATTACGGCTACATTTACTATGGAGGGGAAAGGAGAATATTCGATACCAATATAAGGGAAGTGGCTGTGGATAACACTACATATCCCAAAACTCTTACATACAAATGGTCCGGTAACTTCAAGCCCCTTAACTTCACTGTGGGCGATGGAACTATGATTAAGGGCTTTGATGAAGGAGTGCGGGGAATGAAGGAAGGTGAAACGCGCACCATAGTGGTTCCACCAGATAAGGGATACGTCTTCTCCTGGAAGGATGTGAAAAATTACTCCCTTGAGGAAGAAGTGCCGGTAATTCAGAACCTCACTCTGGAACAGTTTCAGCAGAGAACTGGAAATCAGAATCCCGCGGATAACACTGTATACAGGGATAAAAATTATGGATGGACCCTCCTGGTTCTGGAAGTTAAGCCTACGGAGGATAGAGTTACCGTGCTGAATAATCCCGTGGCTGGTCAAAGCTATACTCCCTACAAGAATGTAACGGATTTCAAGGTGTATGTGGAGAGTATAAAGAACGGTGTAATACATGTGAAATTCATCATTGGCAAGCTGCCCATCCTGCTTCCGGATGGAGGTATAATAGACAAGGTATGGGATGGTCATTTTAGGGTGAATTACAACAAGGAAGTGGCAGGAAAAACGCTTTATTTCGTGGTCACTGTGATAAGCATCAAATCCTCTGAATAAATTTTTTGAAATTCTCCATGGCAATTCTCTTTTTCATGGGATAGCTCTTAATCTTAGCTCTGAGGGCTATAACATCTCCGTGGGTAGCCAGTGCTAGTTTTCCTAGATATGCTTCCTGCTTGTCGAATCGAAGATAAAGTGTTCCATGGGAATCCACGATATCCTCGAGAATGGGAAGAATTTCGTCTACAATACCATACTCCTTCATTCTTCGCCAGAAATTTTCAATCTCCTTTTTCTTCCTTATCTCCAGATGAAGAATGATTATCTCGTTGCCATAATACCCCTTTTCCTTTTTAACCTCAAAATCGCTGCGACCTGTGACGAATTCCATGGCTTTTCTAACCTTATCCAGGTCCTCGGTGGCATGGGCAATGCATCGAAACTGCACACTCTGAATCATAGGCAGGAATAGAAGAACCCAAATATATGTTTGTCTATATCCAACCCATGGAGATAATAGATCCCATGGAGGAGTATCAGAACATCGTCAATGCTTTGCAGAAACTGGGGTTATCTCTTTACGAAACCAAGGCATTTTTAGCACTCATCCTTTTGGGTGTAGGGTCAGCGGAGGTAATAGCGGATAATGCGCGAATACCCAGAACATCGGCCTATAAAGTGCTGGATAGCCTTGAGAGAAAGGGATTCGTGATCTCCTCTAAAGGACGTCCCAAGATATACAAGCCCGAGGACCTGAAGATTCTTAAGGAGAGAATCTTGGGGGAGATAGAGGAGCTTTTTGAGAAATTGGAGTTTGTGGAGGAAATCTTCGCAGAGAAGGGTGAGCCCCAGCTCGTTTACACCATCTACGGTAAGGACAAGGTTATGCGAAAGATTGCAGAGATGATAGACTCTGCAGAGAAGGAGATAATTATCTCCACCCCTAAAATTTCAGAGATAAGAAGAAACCTGAAAAAGAATTTAGAACGCGCGCTGAAAAGGGGAGTGAGAATCGTGGTTGTCACCCTCCCCACCCAAAAAGCTCCTGAAGGTGTAATTGTTTACCGGAGAACAGGGCTTATTGCCACCGATATAGTTTGCGATGATCGTAAGGCCCTTCTTGCAGCTCCCGAGCTTAATGCGTGTGGCTATACGGATAATCCGGCACTAGCCAAGCATCTCACCCATTTCATCTCCCTGCTCATTGAGAGGGGTGAATAGATATTTATAGTGGCAATCCTTAATTTTTAGCATGAATCTTATTGATATTGGGAAGGAGCTGGATAGACCCTGGATGCAGAAAATTGTTGCGGCCATAAATGGCAATGTTCTTCGCCTGGTCAGATACTATGGGGAGTATCCTATGCATAAGCACAACGGAGAGCAGTTTGTTCTTGTTCTAGAGGGGGAGATAGAAATCGAAGAAGAGGATAAGAAAGTGCATCTCTCACAAATGGATTATCATGTGATTCCCGCTGGAAAGATGCATAGGCCTATTGCAAGAAAACCCGCCCTGGTGCTTGTTTGCTGGAGAGAAGATATAAAAACCACACTTTCAGAGGAGGGCTTATAGAAAAATCTAAATATTATTGCTTATATTATTTTAATTCGTGGGTCTAAAAATCCTTGTAGTGGATGATAATGAGGAGCTTCTTAAACTATACACCATCTTCTTGAGGAGATATGAGGTTATTACCGCTAAAAACGGGGCGGAGGGGGTGGAGCTTTACAAGAAAGAGAAACCGGATATTGTGATTATGGACATCAAGATGCCCCTTATGGATGGAGTGGAGGCTACCCGTAGAATAAAGGAATATGATAAAGATGCGAAGATTATAGGTGCCACTGCGTACCATGACAGATTTGTGGATGCAATGCTTCAGGCAGGTGCGTTGGAAGTTCTCAAGAAGCCGTTTAAATACCGGGAGCTTCTGGATCTCATCCAAAAATATACCCGTGAAGTAGGGGCTTCTTAAATACAACAAGAAGTGGGCCCGCCCGGATTCGAACCGGGGACCTCCACCGTGTCAGGGTGACGTCATAACCGCCTAGACCACGGGCCCTGAGATGGTAAATGTTGATTTAGCTTTTAAATTTTGTGGCAAGAAGGGGGCGAAGCCCCCTTTCTAAACCCCCGAAGGAGGGAACAGCCCCCTCTCTACACCCCCACGAAGGGGGCGAAGCCCCCTTTCTAAACCTCGAAGGGGGTTTCACCCCCTCTCTACACCCCCAATAAAAGGGAGAGGGTAGAGGGGAAATGAGCATCGTGAGATGCGAGCAAGCCCTGCTTTTTAGCAGGGCGCTGCGTAGATGCCCCAAGAAGGTGGGCATAGCCCCTTTTCTAAATCCCCATAAAAGGGAGGGGTTTAGAAAGGGGAAACGAGCAAATCCTGCGGGTTTGCGAGCAAGCCCTGCTTTTTAGCAGGGCGCTGCGTAGGTGCCCCTTCGTGGGGAACCTGCCGGAGGTTCATCGCATCGTTTGGTCGCAGGAGGGAATGGGAACCCGCCGGAGGTTCCCATAGCCTAAGAAAAACTTTTATTCCATTATGCAGTTAGTGTATTGTGGAAGTTAAGGGATTGAAGGGCAGGGAAGCCTCAAGCGGGGAGCTTAGAAAAAAGATATTGGAGATGGATCTTGAGAGCTTTGCCCGTCTCTGCAACCGCCTTGCATCCCTTATGGGATTTAAAATAAGGAAAAGTGTGTATCGGGAAGATGTGGTGGTTCTGGATGCATATATGCACATTCCTGGAAATGCCCTTCACTATGTAATTGTTTTTTTGAGAAAAGAAA
Source organism: DHVE2 group archaeon (assembly GCA_026993785.1). Taxonomy (GTDB): domain Archaea; phylum Thermoplasmatota; class Thermoplasmata; order Thermoplasmatales; family Aciduliprofundaceae; genus S014-41. The sequence goes on along the minus strand of JALWRZ010000003.1, from coordinate 46,517 downwards.
AGGTTAGTAAGGAAGAGCTATTGGATATGATTTTCTCCGAGGAAACCGTGGAGCTGCGATGGATGATTATCACCACGGGAGAGTTTGAGGATGATGCAAAAAGTCTAGAAAGCGATAATGTCACGCTTATGGAGTGGCGCGATTTTGATAGGTTACTCACCAATTTTGGACTTAAAGAGGATTTGCTACAGGAGAAGAGGGGTGAAGAGGCGCGGGAAGGCAGATATCTACCGAGTGCTGGAGAGCTGGACTCTATGCTTCAGTGGGCAGAGGAGTTTTTGAGAAGCAAGAATTACGAGAGAGCATTGGAATATGTAAATAGGGCGCTCAGAATAAAGGAAACCTCGCGAGCCAAAAAACTCAAGGCGGAGATTCTTTTCAAAATGGGAAGAGGAGAAGAGGCCATCCCTCTGCTCACTTCAGTGCTAGAGGAAAATGTGGAAGACGACTCTGCCTGGCTTCTACTGGGCGAAATACTGGAGGAGATTGGAGATTACGATGAGGCAGAGAAGGCGTATCAGCAATGCGTCAGATTCAACAGTAGAAATGTGGCTTGCTGGATAAATCGCGGTAATATAATGCTTCAGCAAGATAAATATCAGGAGGCTCTCCTTTGCTATGAAAATGCCCTCAAAATAAGGGAGGACCTACCGGAAATTTGGAACAACAGGGGAATTGCATTGAAGTACTTGGGCAAGTATGATGAGGCCCTGCAAAGCTACAACACGGCTCTTAAATTTAATCCCGATTTTGCAGATGCCTATCTTAACAAAGCGTATCTTTACTTCGATAGGAGAAAATACGAAAAGGCACAGAACGAAGTTATGGAATATCTTAAGAGAAAATCGGATGCGAGGGGATGGGTTCTCCTTGCACAGATTTATCTGAAAAGAGGGAGAAGAAAGGATGCAGAGGATGCCCTTCAGGAGGCGCTCAAACTTGAACCTGGAAATCTTGAGGCAAGAGAGCTTTTAAAGCGTATTTCCTGGACAGATAGGGATAGAGAGAAGATGGATTCTGCTTTAAAAGAAATGAGAGAGCTGCTCCGGGAGTTTGCGAAGGAAAAGGGAGATAAGGAACTTGGTGAACTTGTGGAGAAGAATGAGCTAGCGGGGGCTCTGAAAAGAGCATTGAGCATCTCCAAGGAAGATATTCAAAGGCTTGAGGAGGAAAATACAGAACTCAGGGAATCGCTAATTCTTGCGATAAAGCACATTGCGAAAGAGAAAGGGGCAAGAATTGGAAATGTGAAAAGAATGAAAAACAAGACCCTCGCGGCGCTTCTTAAAAGATTACTGGAATCGTAGACGCAATTTTAATAAATAAAAAAGGGTTAGGGATGTGAAAATGAGCTTTGAAAAATCAAAATGGATGCAGTTGCCCAGGGAGATTTACGCGGGGCATGACGTTCTAAAAAATATTGGGGATATGTGCCATAGATTTGGGTTTGGTGAGCATGCCCTGATAGTAACAGGTGAGAAGACCTATGAGATTGCAGGAAAGAGCGTAGAAGGCATTCTGGAGGAAAGCGGATTCACGGTGGATGTTATCAAAACTGGAGAAGCGAATATGAGGAATGTGGAGCTTGTAAAAGAAAAAGCAGAGGATTGCGATTTTCTTCTGGGTGTAGGGGGAGGAAGCAAGATAGATATTGCGAAAAAAGCATCCTACGATTTGGGTATCCCATTTATAAGCGTGCCCACCAATGCAGCCCATGACGGCATAGCCAGTCCTCGGGCATCTATCCGGGAGAATGGGAGCTCTGTATCCATGTTAGCCCAAGAACCCATGGCAGTTGTAGCAGACACGGGGATAATCGTGCAAGCCCCATACAGATATCTTGCCGCGGGTGCAGCGGATGTAATTGCGAATATCACAGCTATTCGAGATTGGGAACTGGCCCACAAACTTAGAAACGAAAGTTTCAGCAGCACGGCTTATGGGATTGCGAAATACTCGGCAGAGGCGATAATAGAGAATGCAGATCTAATAAAGCCGAATCTGGAAGAATCTGCCTGGATTGTGGTAAAAGCTATCATCGTGTCAGGGATGGCCATGAGCATAGCCAATTCTTCAAGGCCTGCAAGTGGCTCGGAACATCTTTTTGCCCATGCGCTTGAAAGAATTAGCCCGGGAAAAGCTTTGCATGGAGAGATGGTCGGGGTGGGCACCATAATGATGATGTATCTCCATGGTGGGGACTGGAAAATGATAAGGGATACGCTTAAAAAGATAGGTGCTCCCACGACAGCTAGAGAGCTGGGAGTGGAAGACGAAGAGATTATACAGGCCCTCACCATGGCCCACAGAATTAGAGACAGATACACCATTTTAGGGGTGAGGGGCCTTACGAGGGAGGCGGCAGAAAATCTTGCCAGAATAACTGGTGTGATAGGGAGGTGATAGGATGATTACCCTGATAGGTAAATCTCTGGCCCAAGAGGGTCTTGAGTTTCAGTACCGGGGTCCTCTGCTGGAGTGCAGGAGCTGCAAATTGAAGAATGTGTGTTTCAATCTGGATGAGGGAAAATGGTATCGCATCACCAAGGTGAGGGATAAGGAGCACGAGTGCAAGGTACATGAGGGTGGCAAGGTAGTAACCGTCGAGGTAGAAGAGATCCCTGTGCCAATAGTTATCAGCGGAAAAAATGTGGTGGAGGGAGAGACAATAGCCTACAAACCCATCAACTGCAAGGACACATCATGCGAGTATTATCAGCTCTGTCATCCCATAGGTCTGAGAGAAGGTTTCAAGGTGAAAATAGTAAAGGTTCTGGAAGATGTAAATTGTAATGGTAAGAAGAACCTGAAGAAGGTTCTGGTAACATGGTAGAGATAGGGCTTGTAGGCAAACCCAATGTAGGAAAGAGCACCTTCTTTGCAGCTGCCACCATGCATACCGTTGAGATTGCAAATTATCCCTTCACAACCATAGATGCCAACAAGGGTGTGGGGTATGTGAGAAAAACCTGTCCTCATGTGGAGCTGGGAACACCCTGCAATCCCAAGAAATCACTGTGCATCAACGGCACGAGATACATACCGGTGGAGCTTATTGATGTTGCAGGGCTTGTCCCGGAAGCCCACGCCGGCCGCGGTCTTGGAAACAAATTTCTGGATGATTTGAGGCATGCCGATGCTCTTATTCATATCGTGGATTCCACAGGAGCTACAGATGCTGAGGGAAATTTTGTGGCACCAAAAACCAGAGACCCTTGGGAAGATGTGAATTTTCTGGAAAAGGAAATAGCTTTCTGGATTGCAGACATAATAGGGCGGGGTTGGATTCGCATAGCCCGAAGACTGGAGGCGGAGAAGGTAAAAATCGAGATCGCTCTGGCAGAGCGTCTCTCAGGATTGAATATTGGAGAGAAGGAGATTCACGCAGCCCTGCAAAATATTGAGCTCAAAAAGAAGCCTACACAGTGGAACGAGCAGGATATTCTCAAGCTTGCCTTCGAAATAAGAAGGATCGCAAAACCCCTTGTGATAGCAGCTAACAAGGCTGATGCTGCCGATGAAGATTATCTTAAGGAATTCATAAGGAAATGCGCAGATAGGGGATACCATGCAATTCCCGTATCCGCGGATTATGAACTGGCGCTTAAGAAGGCAGCCAAAGCTGGGCTGATAAGCTATTATCCAGGCGATGAAGATTTTGAAATTCTTCAGGAGAACAAGCTTAATCGCAGGCAGCTGGATGCCCTGGAGAAGATCAGGGAGTTCATGAAGAAATATGGAGGTACGGGGGTTCAGAAGGTAATAGAGCACACAGTATTCAATGTTCTTCGCATGATTGCAGTTTATCCTGTGGAAGATGAGCACAAATGGACGGATAAGGATGGCAATGTGCTTCCGGATGTTTACCTTTTCCGTGAAGGCAGCACCGCTATTGACCTTGCCTACAAGGTTCATACCGAGCTTGGGGAGAACTTCATAAGGGCCATTGATGGGCGGAGCAAGAAAATTCTCGGCCATGATTATGTTCTCAGAGACGGAGATGTCATTAAGATAGTGGCCAGGCGATAGAATAAAAAATATAGAGTGATGGCCATGGGGATCTATGGAACTCTATGTGGCCTTCGTTGAACCCCAATTTACTGGAAATATAGGATTTATGGCCAGGACCATGGCCAATTTCGACCTTGAAAATCTTATCTTGGTGAATCCTCCGCCTTTAGATGAGGATGTTTTCAGATTTGCAAAGCATGCAGGATATATTGTGAGGAACGCTAAAATAATGCGTGATTTCAATGAGCTGCGGGAGTTTCTGGATTATGCAGTGGCAACCAGCGGTGTGGATACCTCTTCTCCAAAGAAATTCAAAAGGATATCCATAACTCCGAGAGAATTTGCTTCCAAGATCTCCTCTCTGGGCGGGAAAGTTGGGATAATCTTCGGACGCGAAAATTATGGACTTTTCAACGAAGAGATAGAAAGATGCGACCTTCTCGTTAGAATACCCACAAGCGAGCGTTATCCTATAATGAATGTGACCCACGCCGCCGCAGTGATTTTTTATGAACTCTACATCTCCTCCATAGATAGGGTGGAGAGACCTGTGGCTGAAGGTTTTGAACTTGATCTCCTTAATAAGAGATTCTCTGAAATATTGAGTATGATTAACTTTCCGGAGCATAAAAGAAAAAACACCGAGGTGATGTTTCGCCGCATTATGGGGCGGGCCATGCTCACCAAGTGGGAGTATCACAGTATGATGGGTGTACTGCGTAGAATTCAATATGCGCTCCAAGGAAAAAATTATATGGATGAAAGCACATAAATTTCCCATGGATCTACTCCCCATAATCACTACAACGCTCGCACCACTCCTTCTTATATCCGCTACAGGGTTGCTAATCTTAGGCCTAGGTACAAGGCTGGGAAGAATTATAGACAGGTTACGCGAATTTTCGCGGGAGGCAAGAAGCAGTGAAATATCGTCGGAAAGGATGAAGGTTATCTTGCAGCAGAAAAAGATACTTCTCTCGCGGGGAAAGATGTGCAAGAACTCACTTGTTCATTATCATCTTACGGTGATGTTCACCGCGGTATCTTCTCTTTTCATCTTTCTCTCAGCGGTATGGGAACCCTTTCAGTATTTTGCTCTATCCACATTTATATTTGCTCTCATAACTCTCTTCATAGGTTCGGTGTACGCAGTTATAGAAATCACCTATTCCTATGCAGCTGTTAAGAAGGAGGCGGATGTATACCTCCATAACCTATAAAAATTTATTATAGATGCGTGTAATAGTTCCATGGTGGTTCTATGAGGTGGAAGGAGGATACATTCGCCAAGTTTACTTATCTTGAGAACGTTGCCATAAGCAGGAACGGTGAGCTCGTTGCCTATGTGTTGAAAAAAGCCAACATAAAGGATAACAAATACGAGAATACCATTGTTATAGAGGATCTGAAAAGTGGAATGAGGAGGTACGTGGAAGATGGTGTAATGCCCAAATTCTCCCCCGATGGCAAGAAGATGCTCTATCTAAAGAGAGACGAGGAGAAAAAGAAAAGCGATTTATATCTTCTGGAACTGGAGAATATGACATCCAAGAGATTGATTGAGGCAAAGAATATAGTAGGGGTAGACTGGAACCCTGATTCCCGGAGAATCCTTATTCTCTATTCCAAAAAGCTGGAGGATGAGGATCTCATATTCGATGACAGTATTCCAGCGTGGTTCAACGGCAAAGGCTTTCGAGATATGGAGAAAAATGTAATTGAAATCTATGACACAGAGGGAGAGACCTCCCTGGACAGCTTTGAAGATGAAAGGATTGAAGGTGCGCTGTGGCATGGTAACGCGATTGTTTACTCCAAGAACTATGTGGAGAACCCGTTTCTTTTCTTCGACATAATCTCGTGGAAGGGTGGGAGAAAAAGAACTCTCTTCAAGAAAGTATCCTTTTATGCGGCGCATTCCAATGGAAAACTCCTGCTGCTCCATGGAAAGAAAAAGATGAAGTATATATCAGAACATAGATATCTGCATATCTTCGACGGAAAGAAGGTTCAGGATATCACCTCTTCATATGGACTCACCAATTACCTTGGAAAGTTAGATGGAAAGGGAAATGTCTATGCCTTAACCCCCGATAGCGGAACCCTATATCTTGAGAAGTTCGGCGATGGAAAAAGAGAAAGATTAGTCGCCGAGGGGAATTATGTCTACGATTTCGATGTCAGTGATGATGGCAAAATAGCGCTACTGATGATGAACGAGACAACCCCTGGGGAACTGTACATCTATGATGGAAAGTTAAGAAAGCACACTTCCTACAACGACGAAATAATAAAGAAGCTTAAGCCTCGTAACTACGAGCATTTCCAGTATGAAAGCTTCGATGGAAAGAAGATAGATGGATGGTTTGTGAGGCCTAGAGTGCGAAAGAAGGCACCCATGGTTGTGAAGGTGCATGGTGGACCTAAGGGTATGTACGGCCATATTTTCAACATAGAGGCGCAGATGCTAGCAGACCATGGCTTCTATGTGATGATGGTCAATCCCCGGGGCAGTGCAGGCTACGATGAAGATTTCGCGCTTGCAGTGATGGAGAGACTGGGACTTGAGGATTTCCAGGACATAATGAAGGGTGTGGAATGGATGATAAACCACGAAAACGTGGACCCTGAGAGAATAGGAATAACGGGTATAAGCTATGGCGGTTTCATGACCAACTGGGCAATTACCCAGACGGATAAATTTAGGGCAGCGATAAGTGAGAATGGCATATCCAACTGGTTTACTTCCTATGCCTTCTCAGATATAGGACTATGGTACGACAGGGAAATGGTTGGCAGAGATCCCTTCAAAAACAGGAATTATAAGAGGTTAAGTCCCATTTACTACGCGGATAGGGTGAAAACCCCGCTGCTTCTTATACATAGTCTGGAGGATTATCGATGCCCCCTGGACCAGAGTCTCATGTTCTACCATGTACTCAAGAGCATGGGCAAGGAAGCCTACATTGCCATCTTTAAGAAGGGCGAGCATGGACATAGCGTTCGTGGCACGCCCAGACATCGGATGAAAAGATACAAGCTCTTCATAGAGTTCTTCAACAAGAGGCTCAAGGAAGGTGTAGAGTTCAACATCCGGGAGATTCTCAAAAAGTAAAATTTATATCTTTTCCCAATTTTTCTTAATTATGCTGTTTGTAATGTTCGCTACGGCGCATCCCGAGAGGTACGCGGATCTCTTTCATATGCTTCGAAAGGCCAGGATTCCAGAAGGTGTTGTTGTGAGAGAAAAATTAGAAATTTTTGGAAAGCCGGATATTGTGGTGATTTTCGAGGCGAAAAATGAGGAGCTTGCATCTAAATTTGTGGAGCAGTTTGGAAGGGTTGGCGATGTCATAACACATCTGGCCATGAGGGTGAGAGAATGAATTACTACGAGGAGATAAATCTCATGACCGCGGGGGAGGTAGATATAATAGATATCACGGGGATGGTGCAAAGCGTAGTAGATAGATCGGGGATAAAGAACGGTATGGTTCTTGTATTTGCCATAGGCTCCACCGCCGCTATCACCACCATAGAATACGAGCCGGGACTTAAGAAGGATCTGCCTGCAGCTCTAGAAAGACTGTTTCCTAAGGGTATAAACTACGAGCATGAAAAAACATGGCATGATGGCAATGGGCATTCACATATACGCGCCTCTTTCCTCAAGCCGGATCTGTGCGTGCCTGTGGTGGACGGAAATCTTGTGCTGGGCACCTGGCAGCAGATAGTCTTTGTGGAACTTGATGTGAGAAAAAGAAGCAGGAGAATCGCCGTGCAGGTGATGGGTGATTAGTCCTTCTCCACCATCTCTCTTATCTTTTTCAATTTTTCATCATCAATTTTTAAAAAGAGTATGATGTTCATAAGCCTTCTCAGGGCTCCCCAATCCAGATCCATTTTAAGATTCTCGATCTCCTTGAGGGGTATCTCCTCCAGCTCCAGAAGAAGATCCTCCAGCTCTTTCTTATTTTTTATCTTGTAACCCAGCGATTCAAGGGCTATAAGAACGGTTTCCATTCTCCTTCTGCTGAACTTCTTTATCATTTCATCTTTTTTGTAGCTCTCCGGGGCAAGGAGAAAGGTCCTTGCGGTTCTACCATAAATCTTCTCGGGCACGTTATGTAATTTTCTCTCGCCGGTAACGCGAACAAAACCGGCTTTTTCCAGCTTTTTTATGTGACGAAAAATGGTGGAGATGTCCTTATTGAGAATAGAGGCCAGCTCAGATATGGTCATATCACGAAATCTCAAAAGATGCAGGATTTTGCTTCTTGTTTCCTCAATTATAATTTTAATCCTCTCTGGGTCGTCCACCACTTCAATTTCTTTCATTAGAAGTTGAATAAACTCAAACAATTTATAATTTTCTCTAAGTTTTCATAGCACTCGGAAAATTTACTACCTTTTTCCGGGTTCTTCCTGCAACGCTAGATAATAATAGATAAGACTGCTGAAAAATTTCCTTTCAAATCTCCATCTCCTCTTCATCTTTACTCTCTGAAATTGGAAGGGATAAACGATATCCATCAGGATGAGGGGCTCTGGAGGAGCAAGCCCAAAATTGATTTTTCTTCCAAACACTTCCTCTCCGAATTCAGTTCCCAAGGCATATCTCTGCATTGCTGCAACGATCCTCCTTATTAAGTTCCAGAGATAATTTCTGGCATAGAAATCTATGAAAATAAAATCCCCTTCCTCCTTAACCTTTATATCTTTTATTTCCAGCACGGTGTTTTTCCTTGCTCTAGTGAAATTGCGAAAATCGTGTTTTCCCACAAATATTCTTGCAGCCTCTTTCAGTCTCGCGATATCATAATCTCCCCTCAGCATATGATACCGGTACCATCTCAGCTCTGCATGGCGTGGATTGATGTCCTGAAGGGCAAAGGAGTGAAAGAATATATACTCCAGATTAGAGTTGAGTATTCCTATTACATCCCTGGCATCTTTTTCTGTGGAAATCCATATAACATTACCAAGAGCGCTCACACCCCGGTCTGTTCTTGATGCACTTCTTAGTTTTGTAGCAATATTATATTCTTTAAGAACCTGCAGAATGCTACCTTCCACGGTGGGTAGATCTTTCTGTCTCTGATATCCGAAGAATTTGGTGCCGTCGTAGGCAAACTTCAGGAGCATAGGTTATGAGAGATATAGTTTTTAATAATATTTGCGATAACCCTTTATGGATAGGCTGTGGGCGCCTTGGAGGATAGAGTATGTGCGAATGGAGAAAATTGAGGAGTGCATATTCTGCAAATTTCCTAAAGAGAGGAAAGATGAGGAGAACCTTATTCTTCACCGGGGTAAATACGCATTCATCATTATGAACAACTACCCCTACAATCCGGGCCATGTAATGGTTGCCCCCTATCGCCATGTGGCCTGTTTAGAAGAGTTGAGCAGCGAGGAAATTCTGGAGATGCATGCCCTATCTTCCCTGGCGATCAAAGCCATAAAAAAGGCTATGAAGCCCCAGGGCTTCAACATAGGCATAAACATAGGCAGGGTTGCAGGTGCAGGAATCGAAGGACATATCCACATACACATTGTGCCACGATGGAATGGTGATACCAACTTTATGCCTGTGATAGCAGATACCAAGGTCATTGTTCAAGGGATAAGGGAAAACTACCGGGAGCTCAAGGAAGCCATAAAAACTATTTCTTCCGAAGGATGAAGGTGAAGCCTCTTATTTCCACAATTTCTGCGTCTACCTTTGAGGCGATTTCCTTCACCTTATCCTTGAAATTTTCCCGTTCTGCATTCTTCAGAAATTTTATTTTTACAATCTTTCTCTTTTTAAGCTGTGCTCTTATTTCCTCTATCAGTTCCGGGGTAATTCCTTTCTTGCCTACCTGCACTGTAGCTTTCAGCTCCACTTAATTCCCTCCGGTAAGCTCGTCGAGGTATCTTCTCTCATATTCTGCGATTATTTCATAGGCCGCAACCCAGGCCATAAGTGTCTCTGAATGAATGGAAATGATATCATCCGCAAAATTGATATTGGTGAGAAAATCACCGCTGGGGAAACCCCCTATTATGAAGGTCACATTCTTAGGAATCTCATATTTTCCCAGTGATACTTTCCTCCCATGCTCGGAAAGAACCACTATTTTGCCCCCGCATTCCTTGGCCAGTGCGGGTAAACTCATCTTCTCCAGGTAGAGCAGCGGATTCTCCTTATCCGGCACATACCTGTTCTGGAACACATGCTCCATAAGCCCTACAAAGCGATGATACGCCTTGGGCAGCCGTGTTTCCGGTCTTATTTTTATAACATCATTGTTACGGGTATGCACATATACCCGAAGAAGGCCCGATTTATTGAGTATAGATTCCTGCGCGTTCATGAGAAATAGATGCACAATATCCGGTCTGCCTCTCCTTTCTGCTTCCTCGGGATACTTGCTTCTTATGGCCTGATGGTGGTATGAAGCATCTAAAAGAATACGCGAAGGCTTCTTCTTTCTTATGCGCGCATGCTTTACCACCGCGGGATGCCCCTGAATGGGATGTGGCACAATTTCGAGCTCTGCATCTCCCAAAATTAGATGCATCATCCAAATATTGCCCCCATTCCCAGGGAGGCCTCTTCCTCGGCCTCTTTTATTTTCTGGTAAATTTTCTCTACACCTTCCTTTAACTCATTATCCCCCGCTATTTCGCGGACTCTCTTGATTGCTTCTTTACTTCCTTCCACAAGAAGATAGATTTCGTTACCTTCGAGCCCAAGACTTTTAGCATCTCTCTTTATTATGCTCTGTCTTCCTACCACATCGTCCCTATACAGCTCCTCGATTTTTTTCTCACCGGGTTTGAATTTGAGTACCACATACATATTTTTTCACCCTGTGCCCATAAAGACCAGGGGTAATTAAATTTTTCCTACGAAGGGGGCTTCGCCCCCTTCGTAGGAAAGGTTTTAATTTGAATAATAGATAATGGATTTATGCGTGCACTGGTAATTGGCAGATTTCAGCCCTTCCACAAGGGGCATATGGAAGTGGTAAAATATATAATCTCCAAGTACGAAGCGGTAATAATTGGTATAGGTAGTGCACAGTATTCTCATACTCTTGATAATCCCTTTACCGCAGGTGAAAGACATCTTATGATTTCGAGAAGTCTTGAAGCTGAGGGTATTCACAATTACTATCTTGTACCCATCGAAGACCTGCACCGTAATGCCATCTGGGTGGCCCATGTGGAGGCGATAGCTCCACCCTTTGATGTGGTATTCGCAAACAATCCCCTTACCAAGAGACTTTTCAAGGAGAAAGGCTACAAGGTGGAAGTTCCGCCATTCTACGATAGGAGAAAATACTCGGGTCGAGAAATAAGAAGAAGAATAATTCTGGGAAAGCCCTGGGAGCATTTAGTTCCTGAGCCCGTGGCGGAGACCATAAAGGAGATCGATGGTATTTCCAGGCTAAGAGAACTTGCACTCAGTGATGAAGAATGATAGCTGAGCAGCTTGGTAGAGTATTGAGAGATAGAGGACTGAAGCTGGCGGTCGCAGAGTCTTGCACAGGAGGACTCATCGGGCATTTCATCACAGAGATACCTGGAGCTTCAGAATATTTCTTAGGTGGGATTGTGGCTTATAGCAATGATGCCAAGATTAAAATCCTTGGGGTGAAAGAGGAAACGATTTTGAAGTATGGTGCGGTAAGTGAAGAATGTGCCCTGGAGATGGTGAAATCCGCGAGTAGGATTTTTAATGCGGATGTGGCAATTTCAACTACTGGTATAGCGGGGCCGGGTGGAGGGACACCGGAAAAACCTGTGGGGCTTGTGTATATTGGGATAAAAACGCCCTGGAGTCTTAGGACAAATCGCTATATTTTTTCTGGGAGCAGGAGCGAGATTAAAAGAAAAATTGCAGAACAGGCTCTAAGGGATGCGTTGCTCTCTCTGCAGAAATGATTTAATATCTGGCTCTCATTAGCTCATATATGCTTTCCTTTACACTCAATGGATTGAGATTCAAAAATCCGCTTATTCTTGCCTCGGGTATTCTGGATGAAAGCGGAGAGACCATGTTGAAGGTAATAGAGCATGGAGCCGGTGGAGTGGTCACCAAATCTATCGGAAGAAAACCAAGGGAGGGTTACGAAAACCCGGTTATTTATGAACTACCCTATGGTTTGCTCAACGCCATAGGGCTGGCAAACCCAGGCATTGAAAATTATGGGGAGGAGATAAAAGTTGCCAAAAAAGGCGGGGTGCCGGTGATAGGTAGTGTGTTCGGCAGCACCGTGGAAGGATTCGTTTATCTTGCAAAAAAGATGGAAGAGTATGGTGCAGATGCCGTTGAACTTAATCTCTCCTGTCCCCATGCCAAGGGCTACGGGATGGAGGTGGGTACAGACATAGCTCTTGTGGAGGAAATAGTGGAAGGAGTCAAAAAAGAAATAAGCATCCCGGTATGGGCGAAGATCACACCCAATACAGAGAATCTGGTGAAGATAGCCAAGGCGGTGGAAGGCGCAGATGCTCTCGTTCTGATCAACACTGTGAAGGCTATGGCCATAGATATAGAGGCAGGTATGCCTGTGCTCTCCAACAAATTTGGTGGGCTATCGGGGCCGTGTATAAAGCCCATAGGGGTAAGGGCTGTGTACGAAGTTTATCGTGAGGTGGAAAAACCAATCATAGGGGTAGGCGGGATAACATACGGCAGGGATGCCATTGAGTATCTTATGGCCGGGGCAACCGCTTTGCAGGTGGGCACCGCTGTATATCTTCGCGGCATAGAAGTGTTTTCCCTGATAGCCAAGGAGATGGAGGAATGGATGGAGAAGCATGGATATGCACACTTTACCGAGCTTATAGGTTTGGCGCAGGTGAGGTGAAATGTATCGAGTGGTAGAGATAGAAGAGGTCGTTACTGAAACCCCAACCATAAAAACCTTCTTTTTTCGGGATAATTCAGAGCCTCAGCCGGGTCAGTTCTATATGATATGGCTCCCCGGTGTGGATGAGTTTCCCATGAGCATCTCCTATATCGGAGAGATAAAGGGCTTCACAGTGAAAAGAGTAGGTGCTGGAACTGCAAGGATGCACCAGCTGCAAAAAGGGGATAAACTCTGGATCCGTGGCCCTTATGGGCGGGGATTTAGGATATCGCAGAAAAAGGCTCTTTTCGTGGGTGGAGGAAGCGGGATGGCTACCCTGGCACCTCTAATCGATATGATGCCTGGAGATGTGGTAATCGCAGCCAGAACAAGGGATGAGCTGCTCTTTCGTAAGAGATTTGCCGGGAGAAAGGTGTATCTAGCCACCGATGATGGAAGTGAAGGATTCAAAGGCTTTGCCCATGAACTGGTTGAGAAATTACTGCACCAGGAGGATTATGAGATAATCTACACCTGCGGACCGGAGCTTATGATGAGAAAAATTATAGATATAGCGATATCAAAGGGTATAGATGTTCAGGCCTCTCTCGAGCGTCTGATGAAATGCGGCATAGGAATCTGTGATTCCTGCAGTATAAATGGATATCGTGTGTGCGTGGACGGCCCTGTATTTTTTAAAGATGAGCTTGTGAAAATGAAGGATCTGGGTAAGTATAAGAGGGACAAGGCGGGAAGAAGGGTTCCTCTATGATATGGGTAAAAAAGCTCAACAAGTGGTATGGTAAAGCGCATGTTCTCAGGAACCTAAGCCTCGAGGTTCGGGAGGGAGAGATTTTCGGACTCTTGGGGCCCAACGGCGCTGGAAAAACTACGCTGATTAAGGTGCTGACTGGACAAACCCACGCGACAGGATTTGTGAGGGTTGCAGGTTTAAATCCTCTTAAAAATCCTGTGGAGGTGAGAAAACTCGTGGGGATCGTGCCCGAGGAGGAATCTGTACCCAACTATTTGACTGTGGAGGAGTATCTTCACTTTGTGGCCAAGGTAAGAAATTTGGAGAGTGAGGAAGTGGAGAAAACCATTAAGATCTTCGAGCTTGAAGGGGAAAGGGATAAGGTATGCCGCGATTTATCCAAAGGAACAAAGCAGAGATTGATGCTTGCAGCTTCGCTCATTCATTCTCCTCCTCTTCTCTTTCTGGATGAGCCCTTCATCAATCTGGATCCGCTTTATCAGAGAAAGATGAGAGAGCTTATAGAAGATTATGTTGCCAAGGGAAACACTGTGTTCATGGCTACTCATATACTGGAGATTGCCAGGAGAATGTGCGACAGGGTTGGCATAATTAAGAATGGGAGAATAGTGAGAATTATCGAGGATCTTGATAACCTGGAGAAGGAGTTCTTGAGGGAGTTTTCCCATGCTTGAGTTCTATCTAAGGGAGGAATATCGACACCACATATACATCGCTAAGAAATTCTCGCTTCTAATATTTCCTGCGTATGTATTTCTTTCTTCCCTTTTCGCATCCTACTTTTCCACCTACATATTCTCTATATTTTCCTATGCGAATTTTATTAAGCTCATGCTGATAAGCACCCTGCTGTACGGATTTGGGGTAAGTTCCTTCGAGTTTTTAGGTAGAAGCGGTGAAAAAGGCAGCTTGCTCACCATCTCCTCCCTGCTCCCGATATCTCCAAGAAAGAGCTATTTCTACGCGTTTCTCAGGGATATCATCTATTATTCCTCCCTCTTCATTCTCCCCCTCTATCTTGGATTGCTTGCAGGCACGCTTATTTCCTCGCTAACGGTCTCTCAGGTATCCATCTTCGTTCTATCTCTTTTCGTCTCAATGCTCATAGGCTATTCTTTGGGATATCTCTCCTTCGCCTTGGAAGGACGATCACGCCTCCTCTATCTAATTTTTATCGTTTCCTTCCTTCTGTATGTTCTTCTCTTCCTTCTGAACATAGTTCCCTTTACCGTGGAGCTATTTCAGAGAGGGAAAGAGTCGCTATGGCTTGGTATAAGCATAATAGTAGTGGCGTCGCTCATTCCAGCGGCTTATTTTCTAACTCCCTTAGAAAGGAGGAGGAGTGAGAGAAGAAGAAATTTTAGATATCTTCTTTATTTACGTATTTTCCATAAGCCACTGTTGGCTAAGATAATGGAGGATGCGGTTAGAGGCGGTGTGGTATATAAATCTGTGCTTACCTATTTCTTCCCCATGCTTCTTCTTTTCCTCTTCATCAGATTGATAAATATGGCTATGAATACGCAGATTTACAACTCTCTCTCCCTCTCCCTTATGCTCTCCCTATTTTCCGTGGTAATATACAGCTGGCTTACAGTTATAGAGGATTTTGGCTACTTTCAAACCTTGCCATTTACAGCCTCAGAAATTATCTACGCTCTCATTCATGTGCACATAATCTTGATTTCTGTCATTTCCCTGCCCATACTTATCATTTTCAATGTTGCTACCCCCACGCTTATTTTTCCATCCATAGCCCTATTCTACCTTACCAGCTTGTATTTGATATCTTTAACCGCCAATCTATCGGGATACAGAATAAACAGTATGCTCTTTAATCCAGGCATAGTTCTCAGATTCAGCATCTATACCCTCATCCCCGGTATGATACTTCTTGTTGCCTCCACAGAGATCTCTCTCCTTAGTATAATCACAATGGGCATTACCGCTGGCGCTATGATTCTAGTAATAATTCGCAATTTCAGAAAGATCAAGGAAAAGTGGAAATATTTCTAGCTTTTCTCCTCCCGGTTGAAGACAAAGTACAGAACGAATACGGAGGCCATGATTACCCCTATTATAATGTAGCCCTGATTTTCCTCCCAGAAACTCTTCTGATTTTTGCCTGGATAATCATTGGGATCCCCCGGATAGGTTCCATTGTTTAGTTCCTGAATATTGAGATATCCATCGTGATCTGAATCTAGGTAATCAGTGGCATTAAGAGCCTCGCCTATCACCAAGAATATATTCTTGTTGAACTCTTTATAGGTATGCATTTCCAGCGCACGGACAAAATCGAGCCCGTAGGGATTCAGGCCCTTGAGTGTTCTGTCAAAGAATAAATAGGTTATCTTGTTAATCCAGTTAAAGGATTTAATTCTGCCTTCGATATAGGGATATATTGTAGCCCCCCACATCTTACCCGTTATGTTATAAACCTTTCCATCCGCAAATGTAACCGTTATGGTGGGATACGCGCTTTTCTCCTTTTCTTGGGCATTCACAAATCCTGTGCTAAACAGGAGAAGCGAAGCTATAACCAAGGTGATCACTGCCCTTTTCATACAGGGAGAGGAAAGTTAGATAGTATTTAAAATTTTCACAACCAAACATTCTTTACTTCCCTGTAAATCTCAGCTCCAGATTTCTCCTTTTCACATCGTAGGAATGGGGGATTAGGGGGTTGGTCTTTACCTCGTACACGAAGATATGGGGATGCCTTCTCCGTAGATACTGTACATAGTTAACCCATTCATAGATAAGTAGCCTATAAAGTTTCTCTATGTCTCCCTTAAGATCCTTATAATCCTCTGCGGAGAGCTTTCTGAAATTGGATACGCGGCGAAGCTCTTCGGTAACATGGAGGACGTTCCAAAGAAGGTCCGTGAAGGTCTCATGCTCTATTATGGCGGGGTTGTCAAGAAGATTTATTGCAAACTCTTTATGCTCCATAAGAAACTTGTGAAGTTCCAGAAGATTCATCTTCTCCAGATTTATATGACACTCTCTTGCAAGAACCTTTTCTTTAAAATTCTTAAAATCTTTCTCCTCAAAATTCTCAATGTGCATAAGCTCCCAGGCTATATCCTTAACATTCTCATCATATTTGGAAAGGTATCTCAGAAGGTCCTTGCCTATCTCCGCAAAGAATGTGCCTATCACAATGTTCAGCTTTTCTATCCTCTCCATTTTCTCTCTCCTCACCATTAGCTTGTTGAGCACGAGGGTTACCAGTAGCACGGAGATAGGAAGGAATCCTAGCTGGGCCAGAAGATATCTCTCAATGAAATTGAGGTCGTGAAAAAGGAAATAATTGAAAATATAGAAAACTACAGCGCTTATCACAAGGAGTATTGCCAGTTTCAGCTCAAAGCTAATGCGCATCATAAATAGATATCACCAGAGCTTTTATAGTTTGCGGGATTATAGAAAATTAAAGAAAACATTAAAATAGCTCTAATAGATTAAAACCCAGGCGCATAGAGATGGGCCTGAGTGTGAAGGTAGTGGCATTGGTTGCGGTTATAGTGCTCATAGGAGCAGGTTTTGCAGTTTATGAAATCGCAAAGGTTCCAAATCAAAGCAAAAAGTCATCTGAAATCGAAGCAAAGATTGTGAGCATAAATTATCCCAAAGAATTAAAAACAAACAGTTTTCTCACTATACGCATCAATGCCACTGCAGACAAAGTGTTTGTTCAGATGGACATAAATGGAGTGATGAAGAATTACACCGCTGAGAAAAACAATGATTTTCATCTCAACGTTCCTGTCAAAGAGGGAATATACAAAATAGATTATGTTTATGCAGTCAAAGGAAACAGTTCTGCGAAGAAGTATGTAAATGCTACACTAAAAGCATTTGATGATCCAATTATTGAAAAGATGATTTATGATAAAAAACTGAAACCTGGAGAGAATGAAACTGTTAAGATTTATGCCAGGGACACTTCTGGAATAAAAGAAGCTTATCTATTACTCTACTCTCCAGATGGAAAAATAAAAAGAGTAAAAGGAATGAATGGTACTGTGGGAGAATATCTATTCAAATTTGCAGTCAAAGAAGAGCCAGAATACAAATTTTCTGCAATATTCAAAGACCCGTTCAACAACACGGCTTCCGCCAATGGTACTGTAATATCAAGAGATAATCCACAAATCTTGAGAGTATCTTACCAACCTCAGCTTAAACCAGGAGAGAATGAGAAAATAGTCATAGAAGCAAGAGATACTTCTGGAATAAAAGACGCATATCTATTGTTACATTCTCCAGACGGAAGCGTGGAGAAAATTGTTCCTACTAAGAGAGGAGATAATTACACATTTATTTTTCCAATAAAAGAAGAGCCGAAATACAAATTCTCAGCAGTTTTTGAAGACCCGTTCGATAACAAAGCATTTACCAACGGTACAATAGTTTCAAAAGACAATCCAAAGATTTTGAATGTGCAGTATTCGCCACATGTACTTCCCGGAGAGAATGAGACAATAATAATAGAGACGAAGGATACATCGGGCATAGTTAATTCTTACATGTTAGTGAAAGCACCGGATGGAAAGATAACAAACATCACGCCTATAATAAAAGGAGATAACTACACGTTTGTATTTCCGGTGAAAGAAGAACCGAAATACGATTTTTCTGCAGTGTTCATAGATCCATTCAATGATAAAACCTATTACAATGGAAGCATATCATCTTTAGATTCACCGATCATTCATTATCTGAGTGTGAAAAAATACGCATCTAAAGGACTGGTAGAGATACTTATGAACGCCACGGATACTTCAGGAATAAAAGATGCAGAGATATATCTCAACGGAAGTTATAAAGAGATGAAAAAATTGGACAACGGAACTTATTTTCTCAATGTTTCAATGGGAGAAAATCCCGAAAACTTGAGTTTTTATGCTATTGCAAAAGATCCGTTTAATCAAACAAGTGAGATGAAGAGCTGTATATACTGGCTTCTCAAGGATGCTTTTATCTATTTTAGCGTGAAAAATGGATTCAATGTCACAGATGCTCTCAATTTTTACAATAACTACACATCGCTTGTTAAGAAATTCTATATGAGCGACAGAAGTGGGGTATTGAAAACAATGGAGCTTTGGAAAGACAATTCCACGCTTTTGAGCAAAAGTGATGAGATAGTGGAGAAGAACGATGTGATAAAAGATAAAGAATTAGTGCTTTTGAACATGGCAAAATCCCTGTACGATATAGGGAAAGATGAGTTGAGAGACTGGAGCATCTGGTACTTGTCAAATTTCACAAATTACAAGGGAGATGAAGTAGCAAAAGAGTTCAAAAACCTGAGCGATGTTTTAAATTACACAGATAGAGAGAAAATAGCGTTGTCTGGATTGAATAAAGAATGGGTAAATGGAAGTGAGACTGAGATTTTAGCATACTTGATAATGGATGATAAAAAATACGCGTATCTTTATCCGTACGCAGTATGGGCGTTGGTGAAGCAGGCGGGCATAATTTCAAAATGGTTAGGATTGAATTACACAGATAAATTGAGTTTCAATGGCACAAACTATTCAATGCGTGAAATTGTGAATGAAGATTTTAGAAAAATTGCAAATTACACAAAATCTGGAGATATGGTGCTTGGATTAAAACCTGAAGAACTTTTGAATCTCATACCTTCAAATAATTCGCATAAGAATAGAATTGCGGATAACTGGATGAGAGAGAAGTTGCTGCCACAGGCAATGTTCTACACCATCTGGCCCAAGGCCATATTCGCATGGGAAGTTTACAAAGATTTTGCATGGACTGGAGAGGTTGGAAATGGGCCTTCCGTACCTTGGTTTAAGGTGTTTAGACCAGAAGTTGCGTTGAAAGTTGCTGCAGATAATATAAAGGCATTTGAAAAGTTGCACAACGATTCCGTTTATTTGATAAATCACCCGGATGAAGAGTTTCAAATTGGCCATGTAAAAAAGACAGCATACCAATTAGTTAGAGATGAAATTTACTACATGGGAAATTACTTTCCACATACTGTAAATGAATCATTGAAAGATTTCAAGTTACTTTATAATAATGGTTCAGAAATTGCAAAAATAGGAATACTGATGTATGGAAAAGCTTTAGCTGATGAATTAGTTTATAGTAATAATGGTACAAACGGCAGTAGATTTGATGAAATAAGAGTAGAACAAACTATTGGTGATCTTTGGTCAATAGGGCTACCTGGATTCCGAGGAGATGTTTCTTATCCACCAGATTGTGACCATCCTGGACCTGGTTGGTTTCATGGCAGTCCTTCTTTCATAATAACTCCTTCAGATATCCAATTACTCTATAATCGTTCTTCTAAACAACTTCTAATGGAGTTGGATAAGAAAACATTTGCATACCATATATTCGCTTCTAGACTTGAACCAATTATAGATGATAAATCTTTTTATGCAGATATATATCTTCCTTCCATTCAACTGTACAGATACTGGAGTCGTGAGTGATCAACCGGCACAAAGCCAATTTCCATAAATATCTCCTATATTTGCACAACTTTTAGGTCCACCTACTGTATAATAACAGCATCCGCTATTACATTCAGAATCTTGAGTACACGTACCTCCCCCACAACTACTTTGACAAGTATTATCCGAGCAGCAAGTTAACCCAGAATCACAAGTATTACCTGGACAACAATGTCCACCTTGATAACCACAGGTTTCTACACATCCGTTTGCAGTACAAGCTTCATTGGATGTGAGAGTACAAGAACCGGAGCAGACTGTAGACCAGCCATCACTGGTACAGCTCATACTGCAGCCATAATAACATACGCCGCTCTCCTCATAGTAATATGAGTTTCCCGAAGCGCCGGAGCTTGAAGAACTTTCAAGACAGCAGTCTTTACATTCTCTATTAGTTTGTGGATAAGCTTCTTGAAATGGGTATTAAAAATGGCCACAAAAATATTTTAATGCGCAATGGCATCACCTTTCTATGAATGTGGTTGCCGGGAGTGCATCCCTGGGTCTGGGGGAGAAAGTGGCAAGAGAGCTTGACCTGGAGTTTATAAAACCCCATGTGGAGAGATTTCCAGATGGCGAGATTTATGTGCGGATAGATGGCGATGTGGATGAGGAAGTGGTTCTCGTTCAAACCACATATCCCAATGAAAAAATCATAGAGCTATTTCTGCTACAGGATGCTCTACGGGAGATGGGGGTCAGGAAAATCATTACGGTGATTCCCTACTTTGGATATTCGCGCCAGGATAAATTGTTCCAGCCAGGAGAGGCTATAAGTGCCAGGGCCATGGTGCACCATATCTCCCTGAATTCCGATTATTTTATAGGCATAGATCTGCATTCGGAAGAGTTGCTTAAATGGTTTAGGGTACCCGTGATGCATCTCCATGCCACAGAGCCTATTGCTGAGTGGCTCAAGGCCAAGGGGGTGAATATGGTAATCTCCCCGGACAAGGGAGGCTATGAGCGTGCTCGGTTAGTTGCCCAGAAAATGGGTGTGGAATTCGATTATCTGGAAAAAACGAGGCTGAGCGGTACGGAAGTGATCATCAAGCCTAAAAATCTGGATGCTGAGGGTAAAATCGTGGGCATAGTTGACGATATAATATCTACAGGAGGAACAATAGCAAGAGCTGCGGAGCAGCTTAGAGAGCAGGGTGCCTCAAGAATCTATGCGGTATGCACCCATGGCCTGTTTATAGGCCGCGCCCTGGAGAACATGAAAAAGGTTAATGATTTTGCTGCGACGGATACCATAGAGAGCGGCAACAGCAAGATAACCGTGGCCTCGGTGGTGGCTCGAGCTATAAGAGAGATTGCATAATCAGGGTATTACATCTTTTCTCCTACATCTTCTACACTCTATCTGCACCGTGACATGGGTTATGCCGTATTTCCTGAGCCTTGAAGAAATCTCATCTATTATTCCCTGAGCCTGGCTTACGGGCATATCCTCCACATCCACATGGCACTCCAAGAGCACATCTCCCTCCCCTATCCTCCATATGTGAAAATGGTGTGCATTAATTACCCCCTCAATACTTTCTATTTCCCTCTTCACCTTCTGAATATCAATTGGCGGTGCGGCTTCCATAAGTATTTCCACAGAATCCTTGAGGATTTTGAATGCACTGTATATCAGATAAAGGGAAATAAGAATGGTAATTAGTGGATCTACCCATATTACATCCCATAAGAGGATGGCAAAGCCTCCAATTATCACCGCCACAGAGGATATGGTATCTCCAATTATGTGTAAATAGGCAGCCTTTATGTTCATACTCTCCTTAGAGGGAGAATGAAGTAGAATAGCCACTATGAGATTGGCAAATAGACCCACAAAAGCCACCGTGAGCATAACCATGCCTTTTATGGGTGCAGGATGCAACAATCTTTCATAGGCCTCGTAAATCAGAAAGATGGCCGCAGAAAGGAGTATTACGGAATTGATGAATGCCGCCAGAATCTCTGCTCTTCTGTAACCGAAGGTGTATTTCTCATTCCTTTCCCTTTCTCCCAGTTTTAAAGCTATGTAGCTTATGGCTATTGCCGTCGCATCGTTGAAATTGTGAAAAGAGTCACTGAGCAGGGCTAGGCTCCCGGAGAGAAGAGCTCCTGCAATCTCCACTCCTGTTATGATGAGGTTGAATACCACGGAAAATGCAAGTTTTCTCTTAGTCGTGTTGGCATGCACGGAAATATGATGCTCTTCTCCTTCATTTACTTTGCCGCGATGGATAACCTTATAATCGCTAATCTCATGGCTTCAGTATGAGTCTACTGGATGTTATGGGACCCGTGATGGTAGGGCCTTCAAGCTCCCATACCCTGGGCTCTCTTAGAATTGCAAGATTCGTGTATAAATTCATAGGAGGCATACCCTCCAGGGTGAGGTTTGTGCTCCATGGCTCCTTCGCGGAAACCTGGAGAGGGCACGGCACGGATAAAGCTCTGCTGGCAGGAATTATGGGTATGAGTCCCCAGGATGAGAGAATTAGGGATGCCCAGGAAATAGCAGCTCGCAGCTCACTCAAATACTCCTTTGAGTTTGATGATCTTGGAGAGGTTCATGCCAATACTGTACTAATAGAAGCTTGGAGAAATGGTAAAAAATACAGGATAATGGGGTCGTCTATAGGTGGTGGGGAGATAAGAATAGTCGAGATTAACGGAGTATCATGTAACATCTCCTGGGAATACCACACTTTGGTGGTGGTAATACGCGATGTTCCGGGCTCCCTGGAGAGAATCCTACGGGAGATGAGTGTAAATATTACGAATCTCTATCTGAGAAGAATAAGCGCGGTGGAGAGGCTGGCAACCGCTATAATAGAAACGGATGATGAAGTGCCCGAGGAGGATAGGGTTAAAATGAGAGAGAATAAATGCGTGATAGAGTGCTATTACATAGGGAGGGATTAGGTTGAAATTTTCTGAATTTGTAGCAAGGTCCAAGGAAACAGGACTTCCTTTACCTCGAGTTATACTTGAAAGAGAGGAGGAGAAGACCGGTGTACCCCGTGAGAAGTTGAGACAGTACATCGGGGGAATGCTTGAAACAATGCTTGAGGAGGCAAATAAGAAGTATGGAAAAAGGCAGAGAACTCTAACAGGTATGACTGGGAGCAATGGATATCTTATGAGAAAAGCGAGCCCAAAGATGATTAGCTCATTCAATCATACGGCTATGGTGGCGGCGCTTTCCATGGCTGAGAGCAACGCTGCCATGGGACGGGTTGTTGCTTGCCCCACAGCAGGTTCATGCGGGGTATTATCCGGAATCCTTTATTCCTTGTGGAAGTTGGAAAACGCCAGCAAAGAAGAGCTAATTGACGCGTTCATAGTTGCAGGTGGTGTTGGCTGGGTTATATCCCGCAATGCAACGCTCTCAGGTGCAGAGGGAGGTTGTCAAGCGGAAATAGGCTCTGCCACTGCTATGGCTGCGGCAGCGCTAACTTACTACTTTTCCAGGGATGGAATGAAATGCTCCCATGCCGCCGCTCTGGCTCTCAAATCCCTTATGGGTCTCGTATGCGACCCTGTGGGAGGATTCGTTGAAGTGCCCTGCGTGAAAAGAAATGGTATTGCTACAAATATAGCAATAGCTGCGGCGGAGATGGCCTTGGCTGGTATAGAGAGTGTGATACCCTTTGACGAGGTGGTAGAGGCCATGCGCAGGGTAGGAAGGAGCCTTCCCGAGAGCCTGAGGGAGACGGGAAAAGGAGGTATAGCTGCGACTCCAACCGCAAGAAGGCTTGTGGAAAAATTAAGGGAGAAAAACGGTTTAGCGATGAGGCAATGAATTATATATCTGCATCTATATCTTAAAATATGGTTCCCAAGCTGCTCATAGATGCACTTGTAGAAGCGAAGAGAGTTGCTGCCTTAACCGGTGCGGGTATAAGTGCCGAGAGCGGGATACCGACTTTCCGTGGCCAGGGAGGCCTGTGGGAAGGATATTCCGTGGAAAAGGTGGCTACTCCTGAGGGGTTCGAAAAAGATCCAGCAATGGTGTGGAGATTTTACGATGAAAGAAGAGTCAATATCTCCAAGGCAAAACCCAACAGGGCTCACGAGGTCCTAGCATTAATGGAAAATTTCTACGATATGTGGGTTATCACACAGAATATTGATGGGTTGCACAGCAGAGCCGGAAGCAATAACGTGATTGAGCTTCATGGGAACATCTGGCGCGTAAAATGCACAGAGTGCGGCATAAGTTATTATAACTACGAGGTTCCACTGCGCGAAATCCCGCCAAGGTGTAAGAGATGCAGCGGATTACTTCGGCCTGACGTTGTGTGGTTTGGAGAACCTGTATATGATATGGATAAGGCGTACTCCATCGCTGAAAGCTGTGATGTTATGTTTGTCATAGGCACTTCGGCGCAGGTTTATCCCGCAGCATATATTCCCCGCGTGGCGTGGAGCCATGGAGCCAAGGTTGTGGAGATAAATCCCGAGGAAACACCGGTAAGCAGCTATGCAGATTTCATATTCCGGGAACCTGCAACGAAGGCTATGGATGAGATCTATAAAGAGCTGCTAAAAGTATTCCAAGAAGAATGAGAGAAGCGCCTATTGCTCCAGGAATATCTAGGATTTCACCCAGGATAAAATGGGAAAAAATGACGGCAAAGACAGGTTCTCCTGTAAAAATTATAGCTGCTTGGGATGCCGGAACGAATTTCTGGGCGTGGGCTTGCATGAGAATCGCTAATCCCGTGGCTATAAATCCTATAAAAGTTATTCCCAAAGCCAGAAGGAGAGAGGGTCGAAGAAAGAAACCTTCCATGGACCATCCTGCAGAAGAGAGAAGGGTCACGAAGGCCAGCTCCACTAAGGTTATTAGTGTGGGATCATAAATTCTGCTATATTTTGCCACGAAAACCACCTGAAGAGCGTAGGAGAGAGCGCAGAATAGTGTGATTATATCGCCGATATTTGGCATACCATGAAACCCTGAAAGAAGATATAAGCCAATTAATGAAAGAGCGATTGCTGCGAATATCTGCGGAGTAAATCTCTCCCCGAGCAAGAAAGACGCGAATATGGGCGTGAAAACCACATACATCCCTGTGATGAATCCCGAATGGGACGCGGAGGTGTACTCCAAGCCGAGGGTCTGAAATAGATGACCAAGGAAAAGAAAGATAGCTATAAAGGCCCCGGCTTTGAAAATATCAAAAGTGAGGGCCTTTATCTTCTTCCGGAAAATGAAAAAAAGAAATGCGGAGGCTAAGAGAAATCTAAGAAATATTAGGCCAAGAGGAGAGATATAAGCCAAGGTTATCTTTATCACAGGGAATGTAAGACCCCATATAAGACCCACAAGAAAGATGTAGAGAAGAGCTAAGGAGCTACGCATCCCCGCTCAGTATCTTTCCATACTGGAATATTCCACCTGCATCGTAGATGTCTAAGGCGACTTTGGACATGGGCTTGGCTTTCATAACGAGCTTTCCATCCTTAAATATTTCACCTGTTTCTAGATGTACTTCTATAACATCACCACTTTGAAGCTCAGTATCGAAAATTCCCGGGGCCTCGATAAGAGGCAAACCTGAATTTATCACATTTCTCTTGTATATGGCTCCAAAGCTCTCACCTATTATTGCAGCTATTCCCAGGGAGATGAAGCAATCCACAGCCTGCTGCCTGGAAGACCCTGCACCGAAATTTCGGCCAACAACAAGAATATCTCCAGGCTTAGCCTTCTGGGGGAAATCCTCCCAGCCTGGAAGGTTTGAAAAGGCATATTTTCCCATCTCTTTTATATCTGTGATGTAAAGATATTTGTTGTGAAAAATCATATCTGTATCCACATTGTCTATTCTCTTTCCCTCTGAATCCCGGAGCATCCATATTCTACCCTTAATAACCCTACTTTTCATAGCAACACAAATTTAATCCTCTCATAATAATTTTTCGTCCATACAAAAATATCTTTTGCGCATAAGAATTAAGAAGTGATTCAAGGGTTACTTTTCAAAGGGAATATAATCAAAGCCCGTGTAAGACCTAAGTGCCTTTGGAATCACGATGCCATCCTTTTCCTGGAAATTCTCAATTATTGCCACCATGGTTCTCGTGGTTGCAAGAGCCGTGCTGTTTAGCGTGTGTACGAATTTGTTTCCCTCGCTGCTTCTGTACCTTATCTTCAATCTCCTGGCCTGATACTCAAGGCAGTTGGAGCATGATACTACCTCGCGGAACCTCTGCTGCGCGGGCATCCACACCTCGATATCGTATTTCTTAGCTGCAACCGCACCGAGCTCTCCGCTGCATATGTTTATCACCCTGTAGGGGAGTTCCAGCTTCTGCATTATTTCCTCCGCATTGCTTATGAGCTCTTCCATAAATGTAGGGGAGTCTTCTGGTAGAGAGATTATCACCTGCTCCACCTTGTAGAAGTTATGAACGCGGAAAATGCCCTTAGTATCCTTGCCGTGGGCACCGGCCTCTTTTCGAAAGCATGGAGATATTCCAACATACTTCAGCGGCAGCTCCTCTTTTTCTAGGATCTCGTTCATATGCATAGCTACCAGGGGATGCTCCGCTGTGGCAATCATGTAGAGGTTCTCTCCCTCAATTTTGTAGATCATCTCTTCAAAGGTTGCAAAATCTGTTACACCTTCAAGAGCTTCCCTTCTTATCATAAACGGTGGGGAGATAGGGACATAGCCCTTCTTTACCATGAGATCCAAGGCGAAGCGAATGAGTGCCAGCTCTAAAAGCACCAGATAATTTTTGAGATAATAGAATCGGGAGCCTGCAACCTTCGCTGCCCGAGCTATATCCGCGAGACCATATTTCTCAAGGATATCCACGTGGCTAATTTTTGGCTTCTCAATAAGCTCATAGCTCATATTCCCTGCAAATTTTCTGAATTCTTCCAGATTCTCTTTCAATACCATGGCCACACCCCATGTTCTTATTACTGGCGAATTCTCCTCCCCCTCGCAGATAGGTGTGTTCTCGTCCAGAAGATTTGGAAGTCTCATCAGAAGGTAATCTCTTTTGCTCTTGTAATCCTCCACCTCAACTTCAAGCTCTTTAATTCTTCTGTTGATGGACTTCATCTCCTCCCGGAGAGTCGATACATCCTTTCCCTCCTTAACAAGCTTACCTATTTCCACACTTTTTCTATTCCTTAGATGCCTCAGCTCCTCGATCTCCTTAAGTGTCTTTCTCCATGATATATCATAGCTCAAAATCTCGTCCACAATTCCCGGATCATCAAATCTCTTGCGAAGTACCTCCTTTACAAGCTCTGGATTTTCCCTTATAAGCTTTATGTCAAGCATAATGAGGAATGTGTTGGATTATTTAAAGAATATGGGTTAACCGCGTTCCAAATAAATATTAAGAAAGAGAGGCTCAGGAACTCTCCTGCAGAATCTTCTGCCCGTAATCGTAGCCCTTAAGGAATGCCTTCTGATTCATCTCAAGAAATCTCTTGGGTATCCGCTCCTCTATGGACTTCCACATGGCTTCCTTGGAAACTACGCCTGTAACTGCGGTGAAGAACCCAAGCATGACGATGTTGGCTACTATGGGATTTCCTATCTCCTCGGCGAATCTTGTAGCTGGAATCCCATAGACCTTGAAATCTTTAGCCCTCTCATCCGGTTTCACCAAATCTTCTTCGATTATGAGCACACCACCCTTCTTGAGCTTGTAAAGGTAATCATTGTAGGCGCTCTGGCTCATCACAATGAGATAATCAGCATGCAGCACCTGGGGATAGTTGATCTTCTCATCGGATATTACGACTTCGCTGGTACTGGCACCACCCCTTGCCTCAGCGCTGTAATCTTGGGTGAAGGCACTTTCCTTGCCATCATAAATTGCCGCGGCCTTCGCTGTAATGTACCCGGCGGTTATTATACCCTGGCCGCCTAGGCCCCCGAACTTTATCTCGATTCTCATTTCTGAGCCCTCCTTATTATGTCATTATACCTTTCTTCGTAGGTTGGTATGCCCTGAACATCTCTAAACACGCCCACCACAATCCTTCCATTGTAGGTGAGCTCCATTTCGTCAAAGGTGGCATCGTCCTTCCTCACGGAGAACTTGCGGAAGTACTCCATCATCTCCAGTGGGCTTTTCATCTCATTTCTCCTACCATACACCGTGGGACATTGCGAAATTACCTCTATAACGCGGAACCCCTTGCGATGCAGCGCCGTGTATATGGAGTTCTGAAGCTGCATAAGATGATAGGTGGTCCATCTTGCCACATAGGGTGCCCCCAAGGAAATCGCAAGATGCGGAATGTTAAACGGTCTATCTGGATTTCCATAGGGCGTAGTCGTTGTATATGCGCCTGTGGGTGTAGTGGGTCCATGCTGTCCTCCTGTCATTCCGTAAGTAAAGTTATTCACTGCTATCACAAGAATGTCGTGATTCCTTCGCGCAGCATTCACAAAATGGTTTCCTCCGATAGCAAATAGATCGCCATCTCCGCTGAACACCACCACATTAAGCTCGGGCCTTGCGAATTTTATTCCTACAGCAAAGGGTATGGCCCTGCCATGGGTTGTGTGGAAGGAATCCATATTCACATATCCGGCAGCTCGACCTGTGCATCCTATACCTGACACCACTACCGTTTTGTTAGGATCAATCTTTGCTCTTATTAATGCCCTCAAAAATGCGTTAAGCGTAATGCCTATGCCACAGCCGGGACACCAAACATGAGGAAGACGATCTATGCGCAGGAGAGACTCTACCTCCTCCCTGAGCAGCTCCATGGTTGATTTTTTACCAGCGCTTATCATTTTTTATACCTCCTTAAAGCGTGAAGAATTTCTTGTGGTGTGTGTAGCTCACCACCCATTTTGGGAAGTAGCTCCACATTTCCCGACGCGTATTCTTTAACCTTGTGGTATATCTGCCCGTAATTGATTTCTGCTACAATGTAGTCCACGGCATACTTCTCTATGTACTTGTAGGGGAAGGGCCAGATGGTGATGGGTCTGAGTAATCCTGCTTTTATTCCCTCCTTTCTCGCCTCATCAACCGCGGTTCTAACAGCCCTGGCATTGCTTCCCATGGCTACCACAATTACATCCGCATTATCTGTGCGATATTCCTCCACTTTCCATATCTCCTCGGCATGCTTCCTTATCTTATCGTTGAGTCTCCTTATCAGCCTTTCTTGGGCCTGGGGAGTCAGTTCGGGATAACCCTTCTCGTTGTGTGTGAGCCCAGAAGCATGAATCTTGTAGCCCTCGCCTATTCTCGGCATGGGCGGTATGAGATCCTCATCGGGCTCATAAATCAACTGCTCTCCTGGGGGCTTGGTAGGTCTCTTTCTCTCAATTCTCTCCACGGCATCTTCCGGAGGAACATAGATTTTCTCGTACATATGGGCAAGCATCCCGTCGATGAGGAATAGTACGGGCACCCGATATTTTTCCGCGTAGTTGAAGGCATCTACCATCAAATCAAAGGTTTCCTGCACACTGTCGGGATATAGAGAGATGATTTCATAGCTGCCATGGGACCCCCACTTGGCCTGCATAAGGTCTCCCTGACCCACGAGGGTGGGTAACCCTGTGGATGGCGCTCCTCGCATGGCATTCACAATAACTATGGGTACCTCTGTCATGGCAGCAAGTCCGATATTCTCATTCATAAGCGATATTCCTGGACCTGAAGTGGCAGTCATTACCTTCTCCCCGGTCCAGGAGGCCCCTATAATCGCGGCGATGGAGCCTATCTCATCTTCCATCTCTATGAACTTACCGCCAACCTGGGGAAGACGCAGTGCCATCCTCTCTGCTATCTCGCTGCTGGGAGTGATCGGGTATCCCGCATAGAAGCGGCAACCGGCAAAAATCGCACCCTCTGCAGCTGCTATATCCCCGCTCCAGAAATAGTATCCGGGCTTCATTTTAACTCCTCCACAACTAATGCAAAATCGGGACAGAATAGCTCACATAGGTGGCATGCAATGCAAACCTTATCAGGGGGCTCCTCCTTAAGCTCTGGAGGATGATAACCCTTGGAATTAAGCCGAGGGGATACCACGAGCACCTTTGTGGGGCAGTAGTTTACACAGTACCAGCAGCCCTTGCATCTTTCTTCCATTATCTTTACAGTACCTCTTTTTTTGGGTGGTGCATTTTTTTGAGGCAATTTTTTCATCCTCCTAAATTATATTCACAGTGGAAATGGAGATTACACCATATATAAAAAATGTTATGGTTCAAAAATTAAACTCCGATGAAAAATGGGCTTATCTCTTTTTATACTACAAGGGAAATGGATGATAGAGAAGTGGGCCCGCCCGGATTCGAACCGGGGACCTCCCGCGTGTGAGGCGGACGTCATAACCACTAGACCACGGGCCCTATAGGGGATTATAATAGTTGGGTATTTTAATCTTATGGCAAAGTGCGTGGAATAAGATGCGCGGATGCAGTAAGGGGACTCTATATCATATACCTTCCGCCGTTGACATCCACCACGCTTCCGGTGATATAATCATTCTCAAGCAGGAATATCACAGCATGTGCAACTTCATCGGAGGTTGCTATTCTCCCAAGTAGAGAAAGCTTTGCCAGGGAAGATTTTCGGTCCTCGGGTATAAGCTCCGTGTCCACTGGTCCAGGAGCTACAGCGTTGACAAGGATCTCAGGTGCAAGTTGGCTAGCAAGGGCGAAGGTGAGCCCTATAAGCGCCGCTTTAGATGCCGCATAATGCGCACCCACGGTACCTCCATTTCTACCTGCAATGGAGGCTATGTTAACAATTTTGCCCTTTTTCATGAATCTTAGTACTTCCTGGGTTACAATGAACGCTCCCTTCACATTGATGTTGAAAACCCTGTCCCACTCTTCGTCATCTATATGCATAAATTGGAACTTAGAGCCCAGTATGCCGGCGTTGTTTATGAGAATCTCTATGCACCTCCAATCCTCAGGTAAAGAGAGAAGCGCATCTCGTACTTCTTTCCTTTTTGATACATCAAATTTCAAAATGTAGGCATCCGCTCCCAGCTCTTCCACCTGCTTCTTTGTTTCTTGCGCCGCCTGTAAATTGCGATGATAATTTACTATGACCCTTGCGCCCTTTCTTGCCAGGGCAAGAACGATGGCTCTTCCAATGCCTCTATCTCCTCCTGTAACCAGGGCAACTTTATTTTTCAGCTCCATTTTTCTTCCCCCTTTCCTTCATCCACCTTTTATATTCCTCCACGGTCATTTCCAGGATGAGCGAGCCTTGATATCCGCAATCCTCGCAGATGTACTTCTCACCCGTTATCATTCCCGCAACATAATGTATATGGGGACTGCCACACATAGGACATACCTTTATCTTCTTCACGGGAAGGTATGGGCATCCTCCTATAAAAATCTTGGAAAAAGATTAAAAGGAGAAAGCAGATTTCCATAGGATGAGGCTCGCTTTGTTTCTGGTTCTCATTCTCCTCTCCTCCTATGTTAGCTCGCCAGCCCACGTTCCCAATTTCGATAACTTTACCACACCAGTGATTGAACCGGGAAAATCTGGAAAATTCAATTTTACTGTGGAGAATAGATACGCTGCAACCATGCAGGATGTGACGCTCAATATCGAAATCTACATGTGGGCTACAGAGCAGGAGTGCAAGAACATTGGCGAGGTGAGAGATGCCCCCATTATCCAAGAATCTGGAAGCTTCAAGTATACTCTCCATCTTGGAGACATTCAAAGCGGAGAGCTTAAACCGGTGGTGTTTCATATTCGCACCTTTTCCCACACTCCCGATGGTGTGTATTTTGTTCGTTTCTCCATATTCTTCCGCTATAATGGAAGTGAGTATAAGATGTGGTCTCCTGGTTACTTCACCAAGGAAGAATGGGATAATGCCACCAAGAACCATCAATTGAATTTAACGTATCTTAGCCAGGTGCTTGGAGAGCCCGTGGACGGGATAGTTCCGGACTCCTCCTTCAGTGTAAAAAGCAGCTTAATGTGGGTTCTCTATGTGCTAATTGCCCTAACAACAGTGGTGGGAATTGCTGCCTTCTACACGTATCTCAAGGAGGAAGGTGCTATCAAGCGGGGTGATGAATCTATATATCGCCTAAAGGGTAAATACAGGGAACTTGAGGAAGAGGTAAGGGAGAAAATAAAGAAAATTAAGAATCAATAGCCTATGTAAAGCCTTCTTGCCAGAAATTCGGGAAGACCAACCTCCATTATTTTATCGGCAACTTCATCAATCGGATATTCAACCCGTATTATTTTGTATATCCCTCTTTTTAGGTCTACCAGAGCATAAGATGCTCTTGGATCACCATCCCGAGGCTGCCCCACGCTACCTGGATTTATTATCACCCCTTTGGTGAATTTCTTAATGAAGGGCACGTGGGTATGTCCTAAAACAAGCACATCTGGATTCTCATATTCCAGCAAGGATTCATCCGCCATATCCGGATACACATAGTAATCCTCGTCAAAGGGCGCTCCGTGATGCACTGAAATCCTGAAATTCTCCCAGCTCCACAGCATATGGTCCTTTAAGGAGATTAGGTAATTCATGTTCTCTTCGCTAAGTTGCTCCCTGCTCCATTTGGCGGCAGCGGCTGCATAGGGATTGAAATGAGAGTAATCATCAAAAATCACTGCCCTATCATGGTTACCCCTAATGCAGGGAATCTCTCTTCTTCTGATCTCCCAAATGACCTCGTTGGGCCAGGGATTGTATCCCACCAGATCTCCCGCGCAGAGAATTAGCTTCACTCCTGATTCTTCGATCCTCTCCATAACAACTTTTAATGCTGGAAGATTCCCATGAATATCGGAGATGAGAGCTATCATCATACCCTTAATATCTTTTCTCGGTGATAAACTCTACGAAGGGGCACCTATGCCTCGCCCTTCTACGCAGGGCTTGCTCGCAAATCCACGGGACTTGCTTGTTTAGTCCCCGCAGGAGGGAAAGCTCGCATCTTCCGTTGCTCGTTCTCCCCCTACCCCTCTCCCTTCTTTAAACAGAGTTTAGTGGCACATATGCATTGCCCCGCTAAAGCGAGGTTTGCTCACAAATCACAATACTTTTTTGCCTCTTGTCTCTGCATAGACCAACTCAACTCTCTTTAGCAAGTAGAACAAGGAGCCAGATATTACTTTAACCTATATCCGCATAATTTACGAAAGTCGTAAAAATACTGTATCTTTGCTTTTAAAACATAGAATAGAAAAACTTAACTAATGAAATCTCCATGTATGAATCGGTGGCTAATATGCTTAGAGGAGTAATAATAACAGGTATAATAATGCTACTAGTTTTGAGCAGTATGGGTGGGATGGCAAGCGGGGTGGAAGAGAAAAAGATGCATGGATTTTTCAAGGGCAATGTGTTCAATAATCTGCGGATAATGGTGGAGATAAATGAGGATTATGCAACTATAAAAAATGCGAAGGATGGAGAAACGCTGGTAGAGAAAGCGTATCCGGTGATAGAGATAAAAGAAGGAAAAGAGTGGAGAGAGATAGAATTTGAAGAGAAGTTTATAGAGGTGCAAAATCATGGAGGCTGGCACACCGTAGCCATAGGATTCGCGCATACAGGTAAGATTGCTGTGCGCGGATTTTTAGAATACTATCAGAGAAAAAAGGTGGGAGAAGGAGCGCCTTTGTATCCTCTTTTGCTCCTCTATTTCAATAAAAGTGTGGAGCATAGGGTTGTGTGGAGATATGAAGGCATTGCGACGAACTGGTTTGAGGTGATAGACAATGGCACGGGAGAGACGAGAGCGCCGTTTAAGGAAGGGCATGCAAGGAGGGTGATATATA
Organism: DHVE2 group archaeon; assembly: GCA_026993785.1. GTDB lineage: Archaea > Thermoplasmatota > Thermoplasmata > Thermoplasmatales > Aciduliprofundaceae > S014-41. The sequence continues at coordinate 12,588 of JALWRZ010000003.1, read as the reverse complement.
ATGGCACAATACAGGGGAAGATGGAATTCGAGGATGGGCAAGATATAGTGGTTGCGTGGAAGAATGGGGTGAAAGAATTCGGTTCGAACTGGGAAAGGGAGAAGCTGAGATACAAAACCTTGAAATTTGATGTTGAAGATAGGGTTAATATGGAGATAGTGGAGGATGAGAGCAACGGGAAGATGCTAAAGAGTGAAGAGAGCAGGGTTGTTGATGCTTACGGCCTCATGGCATGGGATTCCGGAGGTGGAGGTAGCGATCCAGATTCAGATGGAGATGGGTTGAGCGACTCCACAGAAGAGGCGGGATGGTATATCTGGGTGTGCACATCTGGAACCACATGGCATCATATAAAGGTATACTCTGATCCTCATTACAAGGATACGGATAACGATGGTGTGGATGACAAGGCGGAGTATGATCACGGCACGGATCCTGAGGATAGTGATACCGATGATGATGGACTAAATGATTCTGAGGAAATCTACACGTATGGGACCTATGCTTATACATGGGACTCAGATGAGAATGGTATAAGCGATAACGATGAGTTCCATAATTGGCTATTCATGCTCTATATGGATGCAGATAACAGTCTTTATAAGTATATGAGTGATGTGGTAGACAAAGTATTCCAGGGCTTATCGGGTCTAACATCTGATGGTGAGAGGATAAACAGGGTCATGCACATTGTGATAGAGTACGATGGGAAAGAATGGGGTGATAGTGGAAGATATGAGATAAGATTTAACACTGCCACCTGGCAATGGGAAAAAGTTAAAGTTGACTCATGGGGAGATCTGGCAATGTGCGAGCCACGTACACTTTCAGATTTTGTAAACTGGGCAGCTAGTAAATACTGGCAACCGAATAGAAGAGCGCTAATAATAATGGATCATGGTGGCGGCTGGGATGGCTTATTATGGGATGATAGTGTAAGTGGTGACAATTATACAGATATGAATGAGCTCAAAAGGGCGTTTGGGGATATGAAAACCCATATAAACCTAGTGTGGTTTGATGCTTGCTTATGCAGATGAGCGAGGTAATTTATCAGTTACGGGGATATGCGGATATGATTGTTGGTAGCGAAGAAACGAGCTGGGAGGATGCAGAGGAATACTCCAGTCTTTTTAACCATTTGGCAGCAAACTATCCGGCCCGAGGAGTAGAATTGCACGTAGAAGATGTTAGTCAAGAGATCATCAATAATTACAAACCAATTAATAATGGAAATCATACTATTTCCAGTCTCTGGGTAGGTAGAACCATATCCACACTTATACCTGCAATAAATAACCTTGCTCAAGAACTAATTAATTTAGTGAACGAAGGTCACGGAAATGAAATTAAGGATATAATTACAGTAACACAGCATATGAATGTTCCTATAAGAAACGGAGAGTTTTTTAACCACTCCTACAGGGACCTGTATAGCTTTTCCAAGTTGCTGATAAATCGTTTTGGTTCAAATAGCAAGGTAGGGGAGGCAGCACGTGATGTGATGAATGCGATAGAACAAGTGGTAGAGCAAGAGAAACATAATAATGGTGATTACCACGGAATTTCTATATTCCTGCCAGATGATAGGAGATGGTACTACAATTCAACTTGGGGCACATCCGCTACTTATAGAGCCACGGACTTTGCCCAATATACTGAATGGGATAACTTTTTAAAAGCATTATTTCCAAGTCAGGGGTGAAGAAATGAGAAGAAGATTTTTAATGAGTGTTATATTATTTGTATTTATTACACTGCTTTTTTTTCCTATAATGCATAGTGATTCATATTCTGCACAAGGAGAAGCAGTATCTTGGCCTCAATTTCTCCATGATGCCAGACATACAGGTAAAACTCCGTTTGGAAATGTTCCTACCGAGTATAAGGTGTTATGGAAATACAAAACTGAAGATAGCGGATTCCTTAGATATATTGTAGTTAACAAAAACAATGAAATTTATTTCACCCTCAGAACCTCGGGTTCTACGGTGCTATATATGTTACATCCTAATGGTTCTTTAAAAAGAAAAGTGGTAATTGAAGGAGATACTGTTGGACATTCACCTGCGGTAGATGAAAATGGAACAATCTATGAAGTTTCTGCATTTGCTACACCTTTTCCGCATATGCAACCTTTACCCAGAAAAATAATTGCATATTCTTCAAACGGGGATATGTTATGGAATATAACACTAAATAAAAGCTTTGCAGATTTGGGAGACCCTGTGCTGTATAGGAATAGGATTTATATATCATCGTATGGAGAGAGCCTTTATGCAATCTCTACCAGTGGCAAAATTATATGGGAGAGAAAAATCCATCCTACCACAATTCCCTCAATAGATAACAATGGCAATATATTTCTATGTTCTGGAAATTATCTTTACTCTTTGAGTCCCTCTGGAAATATAAGATGGAAAGTGGAAATAGGCAGAACATGGTGGGCGAGCATACCTGCAATTGATAAGTATGGAAATGTGTATGTGGCTAATGAAAACGGCACTCTTTACCGAGTCAATCCAGATGGTAGCATAAAATGGAAATATTCCAAAGGCGGACATGATCCAGTGATTGATGATGAAAGAAGGAGTTTGTATTTTCTATCAGAGCATTTTAAGGACAATAAAGACAATATTGTGTTGTATTCTTTAGATATGAACACAGGCAGGATCAAATGGAGAGTAACCCTGATGACCTGCGAATATCCGAATTGGCCTTCTCTTTCATTTTTTAGAACCATTGGGGGTGATGGTAGTGTCTATATCTCTGGAGGATTTGTAAAAAATAATAGTGGATTTATATATGCTGTATCTCCAAATGGTGATATAAAATTCCATATGGAAGGGCTTGAAGGTGTACTTGGTGGCTATACAAACCCGGTGATAGATAAGAATGGCACCATCTATATTGGAGGCACGATATATGCTGGAGATACAAATGGAATTTTATATGCAATAAAAGGTTATGTGAATGAAAGCAAAGAAAATTCAACAAATTTGTGGCTGTATTACACTATAGGAATAGCGGCAGTATTGCTTGTATCGGCGGCGGTAATTTACCACTTTAAAAAGAGAAAGTGAGAAAGATGCGTGTGTTTTCAAACTTTATAGCTATGCTATCTGCAGCTATATCTGCAATATATATTCCTTCTCCCGGCATTTCACAAGGTCATCTTCCTCTCTTGCAGCCAACCTAACCTGCGGGAGTGTAGAGAGGGGGCAGGAACCACCAGCGAGTTCCTTTACCTCCTGCAACCAACAAAACTCGTGGGGGTTTAGAAAGGGGGCGTCAGCCCCCTTCGTAGACAAATTTTTTAAAGGGTAAGACCATAATCTTCTATGGTTGTGATATCCCTAGGAGGCTCCATAGTTGCAGGCCGAGAAATAGATGTGAAGTACATCCAGGAATTTAGGCAATTTTTGAGGGAAGAATCCCGGCAGAGGAAAATCTTCGTGGTGGTAGGAGGTGGTGCCACTGCCAGGAAATATATCGCAGCAGGGAAGGAATTGGGGCTGGACCAATTCACTCTTGACGAGATAGGAGTGCTTGCCACCAGGTTAAATGCACATCTACTTTTGGGGGGATACTCCTATCCCATGGTGGCAAAAAGTGTGGAGGAGGCTTGCGCTGCATCTTCATCGTATAATGTGGTGGTTATGGGTGGCACGGAGCCAGGACATACCACTGATGCTGTATCACTTCTCCTTGCAGAGAAACTGGGGGAGAAGAGAGTGATAAACATGACCTCCGTAGGAGGCATATATGATAAGGATCCAAGAAAATACAAAGACGCGAGGTTGATCAGGAGAATGAGCTATCAAGACGCAAAGAATATGTTTATGAAAGAGAAGATGAACGCGGGCCTCAACATCCCCTTTGATCTTCTCTCGCTTAAAATTGCAGAGAGGAGCGGAATAGAGATTGTTATAGTGGGCAGGGAAATAGCAACGGTGAAAGAGGTGATAAACGGTGGAAATTACCAGGGAACTGTTATTGGAAACCCTAACATTGGAGATAAGTAAAAAGAAAAAGCTATCTATTCTTGGTTTCTTACCATTTGCTTTACTTTTTACCTGGGTGCTACTTCTTTTTCTAACACCTTTTACGCAGCCGCCCCACACAATCTATCTGGGCAATGAGGGGAAGGTAAGTGTGATGGACAACTCCGCTTATATCACTACGCATATCCACAACAAAATCGCACGCTGGATTTATCTTTCTGGAGATTTCATGTGTCATCAGCATGCCAATCGCTCCTTCTTCATCCATGGTAACCAGATGGCTTATTGCGCAAGATGCACGGGGATCTTCTTGGGCCTCGCCTTTGGCTCTCTCATCGGTGCACTTTATAGGGTTAGAATCGGCTTCTCTCTGTATCTTCTGAGCGTTGTTCCTCTCGGATTGGATGGCGTTCTTCAGCTTTTAACTCCCTATGAGAGTAGCAATCTGATGAGAATAATAACAGGTACCCTTGTAGGCACCTTCACCGCCCTCGTTTTCTGGTATGTGGTGCAGGATTTGCAGGAATTCTCTCATAAATGATCTTGCCTTGGTAAAGGATTCTTATGACCCTATGATAGGGTATCATCCCAGTTCGGGTGAACATGAACTTGCTTCCCAAATCCGAAATATCCTCACCTTTCAAAACGGCATAGCCCTGGGGAGATAGCCTATCTATGTAATGCACCTCTATCTGAGAAAAATCCCTATCCTTCCTCCATTTATACTCGTTGAGGATATCTCTTATCATCCCCGGCGCCTCCTTCTGGAGTATTTCACATACCATTTTCCTACCGCATGCACAATTAAGGCAACGATCACCCAGGAGATAAGTACGGATTGTACTGTGTAGATCCCGAAGAAATACCCCTGAGAGCCGAGAGTCAGAACAAGCACAAGAGAGCCGTAGGTTTTGCAGCCAAAAAGCGGAAATATCCTTTTCCAGCGCAGCTTGACAGCCACGTATCCCAGAATTGTATAGGCAAGGAGAAACAGGAATACCATCTCGCTTATATCTATAGAGCCAAGAAGGACTATAAAGCTAAGGGTATTGGCATAAACGCTGCTCCAACTTACATAGTACTTTTCCACCACTATGCCTATGTAAATCACAAGTAGAGCGCTGAGAATCGTTGCAATCTGCGGATTAAGTATCATCATCCCATCGGAATAATATTTACCTTCCATTTAAATTTTCCCAGATAATGGTGGCCCCTCTTCTCCTGAGCTCATCTATTAGGTACCTGGCCCAGAGAAGCTTCTTTCTTTTTCTCTCCAAATCTTTTCCGGGCTTTATTCTGGGATTCTCGAAATCGAAGCCCACAAGATGTATCTTTGCCCCAAAATGTGCTGCAAGGAAAACTCCCCGATCTCCGTCGGTAAAACCCCCGAAATTGTAAACATTCCATACAGGCTCCACCTGTGTAGTGCCAAATCTTTTGGTAAAGTATCGGGCATTCTCAAGTCGCTCAATATTATCCCCGTGGGCATGGATACCGAATACCGCGTCTTTCAATTTGAGGAGAGAGGAGAGATCACCATCTAAATCTGTGAGTACTATTGCGGGAGATATCCCATATTCATTGAGCAGAGGGGCTGCATCATCTGCCGCTATAAGGGTAACATCCTCCGGTATTAGGGAGATTTCTTTTTCCAGGCTCGGAGAGAAGCCGACCACATATACCTCCTCCCCCACAAGTTCCTTTATTTCTTTTTCCTCTACAAAATTATTTCCGAGAATTTGAGAGAGCTTATCGCGGGCTTCGTACTCTCTCTCCCGAGGAAATTTAAAATCATCCTCGATGAGCCTGTACAGCTTCTTCCACTTCTCCCACTTCATTCTCTACTTCCTCCATTTCCTCCTCTCTCAGCTGCTTTCTTAAAATAGCAGCAATGATGGCTATAATTATTCCGCTTATCACCATGATGGTGATGGGAAGGAAAGAGGTGCTTCCCACAGCGTTAAGAATCAGTAGAAGATAATCCAGACTTGCATAGATTATGATGCCTGTGGATATTGTTGAAAGAAGCGCAATCCAGAAGGAGCGAGTATATTCTCCCCTGTGTACCCAGATGTCGAAGGTCCGGCCCCCCTCTCTCACCAGAATTGCGAAGACAACCCAGAGAACGAATGTGTGGAGGAAGAGAAGTATCTGGATTATTATATCACTGCTGGTGAGAGCCGAATTGTACGCGAAATCTAAGCCTGCTAGAACTATGAGCACTGCGAGGGTATCTGAAATTATGGTAATTTTCGCCTCGGCCATGGCCTTCTTAGCGGAGGCTACAAGCCTTCTTATCTTAGAACCTACTGAATAAACCCTCTCTATGAAATAAATGCCAAGGGTAAGGGTTATAACCGTGAGGGCGAGGGTCCCAGGGGATATGAAGCTAAAAGAAGGGTTGCTCATACGGATGGCCATAATTATCAGGGACGATACCGCGTAGGCCAGAAAAATGAGAGCCACGGGAATGAGAATTTTTCTGGTGAGTTTCTTATCCTCTAAGGCTCTCTTTATGATGTAGTATGTGCTCTCAATGTTTTTAGATTGCTTCACGATAACCTTGCGGATGTGCTTAATAGGTCTTCTGGAGGTAATTATGGGGAGGACATATTCATCTTCGCTACCATCGCTTACAAAAATTACATCGTCTGGATTGAGCTTCTTTATGACCAAATCAAGCTGTTTGGCTATAATTTCATCGCTCTTCATACCCACATTCTCATGCCCAGTTAGGGTAGCTATTACAACATCTTTTCCCTCCTTTTTAAGTCGATCGTAGAGGGAGATGGACGCAAAAATCGCATTGGCATCGGAATCCTCAGGATCTGCAAGAGCCAGAGATGTTGCCGCTTTTAGATTTTCCTCTCTTCCTATAATGGGGCCCTTAATGTTGGCCTTGCGTCCAAGATCATCATCTCTGTCAATGCAGAGAATAAGTGTTTTCACAGAATCTAAATAACCTTCTCTTTATATTAAGTTTTTGAATAATAAATCGATGATAAAGAAAAAAGGAAGGTTTTTCAGAATCTCGCATCGAATTGCATGTAATCCTCGTCTTTCATTATGCTCTCAAATTCCTCGATTTCCTTGTATTCACTCTGCAGGATGTGGTAATGACCTTCCTCTATCTTTGCCATATAAAGCATAAGCTTTTTTATCTTCTCATCATCTACAAGGGCCGCAATATCCTCATAGTATTTCTTCGCCGCTAGCTCAGCTTTCATAGCCTGCTCGATTATTTTTCTAACATCCGTAACCCCGTTTAGCTCCGCGAATATCTTTATCTCAGGGAACTCGGGGAGATACTCAGGATTCTCTGGCAGAACCATATCTTCCCCGGGATAAAGACTATTAAAAAGCTTCTCCAGAATTTCACGATGTCTATCTTCCTCCTCAGCAAGTGCCGTAAGCTTCGTTTTAAGAAAAGGGTTTCTTGCCTGCGCTGCAGTTCTCCTATACACCTTGCCCGCTTCAATTTCGCTTTTTATGCCTATAAGAATGAGGTCCTTAAGGTCATAGTCTTTCATTTCCATTCTTTCGCCTCCTTTAACTTTCTCTCATTTCATCAACTTCACTGGCACCTTCTTCCATAGCCATATTAATCTCTTCATCAAATTCCTTTAGGAGCTCTAAGAACTCACCAAAGTGCTCCTTTTCTTCTTTAGCTATATCCAAAAAGACCTTCTTGACGAGATCGCTTTTGGCAAGAGCTGCAAGCTGCTCGTAGAGATTTATGGCGTCCAGCTCTGCTATTATTCCAATTCTTATCAATTCCACATCGGGCTCCTCTTTGCCCAATTTTTTAAGTTTCTCTATATCAAAGGGTATTTTGGAAAGCATATCATTCACCTCCCTTTCTTAATGCCTTACCATTATTTTAATCCTTTGTCTTTAACTCCCATTCTCTCTTCTTCACCCACTATCAGAAATAGGGCACCGTCCACAATAAATAGGACTCCAAGAAACAATCCAATAAAAAACTGCGTAGTCTCCGCCCAACCAAGGAGAAGGAGAAGATCCAGAAAAAGGGAGAGTATGCCCACAAGAATCGCCATACCAGTGCCCTTCTGCGTTTTTATACTTCTAGCAAGCATGAAGTTGGTGATAGCTGCAAAGAAGAAGAAAAGCATGAGCACAGCGGTGAGAATCTTTAATCCAAGAACGGGGGAGAAAAAAGAGACCAGCGCTAGGGAAATAAGAATGAGAGATTTGAGAAGTAGCGCTCCCCTACCTTCCGGATGGGTGAAATAGATAAAGCCCTGGGATAGCCCGGCCAGCAGCAGGGCTATGCCTACAAGATATATTATTGCCCGAGAAAAGAGGTAGGGGAAAATTATGGCAAAGATTCCTATTATCAGGAGAATTATGCCACCAATATGATGAGAGTTTATGCGCTCTTCAATCCTGTAACTAAGCTTGGACAAACCCTGCACCTCCTTTTATCGCGGCGTTTCTATGCTTTACCATAAGCTCCACTTCATCGGTGATTACCATTTCACATAATCCCTTAAAAGGGTTGAGCTCCTCCAAGGTGTTGGGTGTCCATATGGCAATTCTTACTCCAAAAAGGCGATAGAAACGAATGAGCGCTCTGCTAAGTTTCTTGCCGGGCATACGGGCAAGAAGATGGGGGAGATTGAGGTATTGCGCTCGAAGAGAATAAATCCATCGAGGGGCTGTAAGCAGCTTGTTTAAATCGCTCATGAGTATGCCTATCCATGCATCCTTTGATTCCTCCCTTAACCTTCGTAGGGCGTTCATATTGAAGGAAGAGAATAGGGTTCTGTCCATCGCATCATATCTTTTCACGATATCCAGTGCGCCTTTTACTGCATCTATATCTTTTATCTCTACATTTATTATGGCGTCCTCCGGAAGAGCCTCATAAACCTCCTCCAAGAGAGGCAAAGGTTCTCCCTGAACATCGTATTTCTTCAACTCATTATATGTGCTTTTTTTCACATCAACATCTACGCCAGCGGTATCCTTCAAATTTCCATCGTGGGATATTATTATTTTTCCGTCGGCAGTACGCCAAACATCCAGTTCCACGCCATCTGCTCCATATTTTATAGCCATTAAAAAGGCCTTGAGGGTATTAGGAGGATACCTTGCGGAGTAGCCCCTGTGACCGAGGATAAGCATCGGAGAAATAATGCATCACCGCTATTTAAAAATATTCAAAAATAAAAAAAGAAAAGGTGGGTGTCAGAGTGATTTGTGGCAGAGCCACCAGTCGTAGCACTCGATCTCGCCCTTCTTTTTCCTCTCCTCTCTGTCTTTTATGGCCTCAACGCTTCCAGCAGGTGGAACGATTACGCGATCTTTTATCAGTTCATTGTTGGGCCACTTGTGCGGAAGCGCCACGCCGTTCTTATCGCTCACCTGCAATGCCTTTAGGGCGCGGAGTATCTCATCCCAGTCACGACCTACTTCCGCTGGATAGTACACTATTGCTCTTATTGTACCTTTGGGATCCACTATGAACACAGCCCTTGCCGTCTGCGTAGAGCCGCTTGGTATCATGCCCAGCTTCTCAGCAAGGTCGCCACGGTCATCGGCTATCACAGGGAACTCTATTTCCACACCCAGGTTATCCTTTATCCATTCCATCCATTTGAGATGCGAGAATACCTGGTCCACGCTAAGTCCTATTACCTCCGCGCCCAGCTCTTTGAACTTGTTAAGGCGGATCTGCATTCCATAGAACTCTGTGGTGCAGACCGGCGTAAAATCCGCTGGATGCGAGAACAAGACGAACCACTTACCGGCGAAGTGGTCAGGCAGCTTCATTCTTCCATGCGTCGTATTTACCTCCACTTCCGGAAATTTTTCTCCTATCACTACCATTTTTCATCACCTCCAATCATATTTTTATCGGAGCCTATTGGCTCCCCTTCAACCACCATACTAAATTTAGGTTGCATAGTAACCCAGCGCCATTAACGCTATTCCCTGAAACAGCAATTCTATGCCAACAAAGACTCCTATGAGCCACTCGGAATTGCTTGGCCAGCCCAAGAATATCAGAATTCCCAGAATCAATGAGAGTATCCCTGTGACCACCGGTGCCTGCCAGCCTGAGATGGGATGAATCCCGTAGGCAAAGAACAGCGATGCAATTCCCACTATTACGAAGAAGATCCCCAGCAAGAGCGTCATGGCGGATAGCGAATGCACAGGATACACGAACATCATTATTCCCATTATCAGCAGCAGTATGCCCACGAGTATTACGCCCGCTGCACTCTTTCCTCCCTTGAATCCTGTAATCAGGAACAGTGCGCCTCCAACTACTACCAGGAAGGCGATGAAGTAGAGTACAAAGGCTGTGGAAAAGTAAGGAAAGATTATGCCCAGTAACCCAAGAATTAGGAGAATAATGCCTGTAATCTTGTAGGGCTTAGGGTCGATTGTTCCGTAGCCACTCATGCTCACATTATCCATCTCAGGTCAGCTCCACTTCGTTCTGCCAGAGTCCATGGATGTTGCAGTAGCTCAGGGCCATGAGTTTGCCCTTCTTCTCGGTCTTGAAGTAGAACTTCGCCCTTGGCTCTGTGAGAGGATCGCTGTGGGTTGTGAAAGCTACGCGTCCCACCATTATTGGGAACTGCCTGTCTTCGGGCTTGAAGTATAGCTCTATCCATGCTATATGATGCTCCGGTGTGTTGGGATGCGGCACTTCTTTTCCAACAAACACTTCCACCTCTATGGTGCCGTTTTCCTTTCTGTACTCTATCACAGGCACATGCTTCTCGCCTTTCCAATCTCCACTCTTTATGGTCTCACTCAACATTTTTCATCACCTCCTTTTTATTCTCCTTCATCGGCAAGAGGAGTGTAAGTCCTGGCCGCGAGTTCGCGGTCCAGCATCAGCAACCCCTGCGGGTTATCACCTATCATCTTCAACTTCTGTATGATCTCCTCATCGTTCGCCTCCTCCTCAACCTGCTCGTCCACGTACCACTGAAGCAGGTTAAACGTCGCCCTATCTTTCTTCTTCTCCACAAGGTCAACGAGGTCGTTTATGCACTTCGTTATGTGTCTCTCGTGCTTCAGCGTCTCCTCGAACGCGTGCAGTGGCGAGTTCCACTCATGCGGCGGCTCCTTGATTGCGTAGAGCTTCACACGACCTCCGCGTTCAATAAGATACCTATAGAATTTCATCGCGTGGTCTTTCTCCTCCTGATACTGCACATACATCCAGTTGGCGAAGCCCTTGAGTCCAAGGGACTCAAAGTACGCAGACATGGACAGATACAGATACGATGAGTACATCTCCTCGTTTATCTGCCTGTTTATCGCTTCTTCTATTTCCTTATCTATCATTTTTTTCACCTCCTTTTTTATCCAATTTTTTATTCCTCAAATCAAATCTATCAAGCATCATAACTTTATTCCATACGCGTATGAAATCTCTAACAAATTTTTCCATCGCATCGTTGGCAGCGTAAACCTCAGATATGGCCCGAAGTTCGTCGTGATGACCGAAAATAAGATCAACTCTTGTTGCATTATATTTGAATTCACCCGTTTTTCTGTCGTATCCCTCGAACAGATAGCTATAATTGTCCACAGGCTTCCATTCGATATTCATATCGAGCAGATTCACGAAGAAATCGTTGGTCAATACCCCAGGCCTGTCAGTGAGGACTCCATGGTTTTCGTACCTGTAAATCACGCCCAATGCCCTCAACCCTCCGATCAGCACGGTCATCTCTGGAACAGTGAGTCGAAGAAGCTGTGCTTTGTCCACCAAGAAATATTCTGGGGTGGTGTACACATCATTCTCGTCGATGGCACTCGGATCTCTGAAATAATTCCTGAACCCGTCGGCAAAGGGCTCTATTTCCCTGTAAAATTCAATTTCGATCTGATCCTGATTTGCATCCACCCTACCGGGGATGAATGGGACACTTACGTCAAATCCTGCATTCTTCGCCTCCTCTTCGATGGCAGCGCATCCGCCGAGAACTATCAGATCAGCGATGGAAATCCTCTTATTACTTCCTTTCCCCTCATTTTCCTCGTTGAATTCCCGCTGAATCTTTTCGTACACTCCGATGACTTTCTTCAAATCTTCCGGATGGTTTACTTCCCACTGATTCATCGGGTCCAGCCGGATTCTCGCACCGTTTGCGCCGCCCCTCCTGTCAGAATCTCTGTATGTTGATGCCGAGGACCACGCTGTGTAAACCAGCTGGGGAATGCTCAACCCGGAACCCAGTATCTTCTTTTTCAGTTCTTCTATTTCTTTTTCCCCGATCAGTTCGTAGTCCCTCGGCGGGAGTGGATCCTGCCATACGAATTCCTCTTCGGGCACATATGGACCCACGTAGCATGATTTAGGTCCCATATCCCTGTGGGTTAGTTTGAACCACGCCCTTGCGAATGCTTTCTCAAACTCCTCGGGATTCTCCAGAAATCTTCTGGCTATCTTGGAGTATATGGGATCGAATTTCAATGCCATATCTGATGTGAGCATCATGGGCTTGTGTTTTTTGTAGGGGTCGTGGGCATCAGGGATCATCTCCGGAGCATCCTTCGCGACCCATTGATATTTACCTGCCGGGCTTTTTGT
>JALWRZ010000002.1 GCA_026993785.1 DHVE2 group archaeon | reverse complement strand
CCTCATCACCCTTGGCATCCCGCCATTTGATGTAAGCAAGACCCCCGGATGCTTTCTCAATAGCTCCTTTAGCCTCTTGAAACATCTTTTTGGGAATAAAGCCATGAATTACTGTCGTGTATGCGGTTTTTCCGAATTTTATATGCACTTCTTCCTTTACCTTCTCGTTGTAAAGCTCATCTTTGAGAACTGCAAGCTTGCCATAATGCTTTTTCCTGGCGTTTTCAATCTCTTTGAATATCTTTTCCCTGTTTTTCTTAAGCTCCTGAAGTCGCATATCCATTTTCTTGAGCACCTGGGAAGGCAGACCACTCCAGCCTTGAATCTCGAATTCTACGAATCCCGCAAATCTCAGAGCGGATTCTACCTCCTTCTTCTCCTTAAGATGCGCGGCGACAACCACCACGTAGTTTCTTTCTTTCTTTTTTCCAACGGCGGTATACCACACTGCCGCCTTTCCCTCTCTCATCAGTTTAAGAAGCGGTTCCAAGTTTTTGACTTTACCTGCCGTGATATAGGCATATACCCCCTCCCCCACATAGGCAAGATCAAAGGGCAATGATCTAAGGAGCTCCACATAACCCCTCTGCATTTTTATTTTCTCAATTTCGCTATTTACGCTTTCCCATCGCTGGTGAAGCTCCAGAATATCGTTTTCCAGTTTCTCTAGAGTTTGCTTTGCATCCTCAATTATCTCTTCCCTATCTCTATATCTCGCCGGGAATTTTTCTGGAGGCTCGGGGGTAAGGGACGCCAGCATACCCTTTCTCTTCTTCTTAGCAATGTTAAGAATTTCGAGAAGTTTGGCGACGCGAAACTCCATATCCACAATTAGTGTGGATTCCTCAGAGGGGGATGCATTTTCCAAGCCTTCTACTTGATGGCTCGTAATATGGATGAAGCCCCTCCTTTGCATGGTTTTCAATACTTCATATCTCACATCATCGTGCACCAGCACATCGACTTCAACCATCTTTTCAGGCAGAAGCATGGCCTTCACCCAAGAATTTCCAACAGCACCTCCCTGGCCACCTCTTTAACTCGCGCCTCTGGAATTCCCTGTATTTTCTCCGCCTTTTCCCTGTACTCCTGCAGTATTTTCTCCCCTTCCACTTTTCCCTCGGCATCCGCGCTTTTCTTCCAACGCTCGATCTCTTCCAAAAGCTTCTTTCTCCTCTCTTCGATTTCCTTCATAATCTCTTTTTTCCCCTCTTCTACCATTTCCTTGCTTCTTTGCTCCGCTTCCTGAATCCTCTGCAGTGCCCTGTTTTCCGCCTCCCGAATCCTCTTAATTTCCTCCTGAATCATAAACCTCACTGGGGCATGATATTTCCATTTATAATAATTTTGGCGTGGTTAAATTTTTTCACGTTGCTCTTTCACCCCTTAAGGTTATTCTGGTAGGAAATTAAATATGGTGAAAAGTCATAGGGGTGCGTATGATAAGACTCTTCAGAATCGATGGAATAGAGGCAAAGAGGTTTATAGAGCCGGAAAATGCACCCCATGAGATAAGGATTGATAACAACAGCACAATTCTTTCCATAACCTACGAAGATGAGAAGCATGTTAAGGTCTCCTTCAAATTTACAGTCACCTATTCTGGCATAGGTATGATAGGCCTAGAGGGCATACTTATCTATGAAGGAAACGCCAAGGAAATAGCGGAGGAGTGGAACAAAAAGCACAGAATGCCCGATAATGTGGCCCAGGAGGTCCATGCCACAATAATAAACAACTGCATAATCGAGGCTGTCTGGATCGCCAAGGAGCTGAGATTGCCCCCACCGATCCCTCCGCCAGCTCAGTTCCTGCAGCAGAAGGGTAGCAAGAAAAAGAGCGATGTAGTTGGATACGCTTAATCTATCAGTATTCCCTCCATCTATGTCCACATTTGGGACAGATATAGAACCTTGTCTCAGGCTCATCGGCAGCTCTTGTTTGTTGCAGCATCCAGTGGGCACCCTGATGTCCGCACTTGGGGCAAATCACGCTCTCATCGTAGGGAAGCGCTTTGAGTTCATCCTCCGAGCTCATCACTATCATTTCCTTCTCCTTTGCCTCCTCTTTTATCTCCTTTCTCTCCCCTATCTCCATCTCATAACCACAGTTGGGACAGTGCCATTTCCCATCTTTGGGATACATTAACGAGCCACACTTGGGACAGAACATAGGGATGCGATATACTCATCCTTATTAAATATTTTGAGGGATATGGGAGAAAATGCTGGAAGTCATAGAAAAGTCATAAAATCTCCTTTCCACATATTTTATATATTGTAAATTCTTTCCTTTCACAGGTGAGCCTGAATGAAGAGAAAGGTGATTTTATTGGATATGATATGGCTCCTCATATCCGCTCTCCTGATTTATATGGCCCTTGAAATAGATGTGGCACTTTCCTTCATTTTTTCCCTGCTCTTCTTTGGTGCTTCTTATTTATTTTCTGGAATATCCGCCGCCTATGGCAAAGGAAATCCCTACAGAGGAATGATACTAAGCCCCCAGCCAAATGAAATTGAATACTCATCATACAAGCTTGGATATGAGAAAGAGCTGGAAGAAAAGAGGAATAAGATGGGAAAAGCAGGAGAAGTAAACTGGCTAATACTCATCTTGGGAGCAGGGACCTTCCTATTTACCTTTTACTTAATACTTACCTAAAATCTCCGATCTTTGAAATCAGAATAGCTTTATTCCCACGGTAAATTATCGGGGTATCTTCACTCCTTCCACAACCACAAAGCTCGCCTCGGGGTTATAGCCCTCCAAGACATCCAGGTTTATTTCCTTGCCTATAAGGGTACTCCTTATCCTGGCAATGTAGAAAAGATCCTCCAGGAGCGTTTCCACTTCCTCCAGGGTGTAGAAATGGGCATCCTTAAAACGCGGATCTCCCTTCCTTTGATACTCCATGTATCTCCTTCCAAAGAGGCTATCCCGGGGAATGAATGCCAGGATAAGGCCCCCATGGGGCTTGAGAACCCTATGCACTTCTGAAATAGCGGCCCGAGCATCGCTAAAAAATGGAAGGGTAGTAATGATAAGGGCAGCGTAGAATTTCTCATCGGGAAAGGGGAGTTTTTCTCCGTAGGCTTTGATAACCTTAACCCCCCGCTTGGCAGCGTAGCGCAGCATATTTTCATCTGGGTCCACGCCGTATTCAACGCCCAAACGCGAGGCAAATCTACCCGTGCCCACTCCAACTTCCAGTTTTGGAGAGGGATACTTCTTCACCAAATCCTCAAGAGCTCTCAGCTCCGCCTCGTATAGTTCTCGATGCCTATCGTACCAGGAGTCGTATTCTAAGGGATCAAACATGATGGAGAATTAGGCGCAGAGTTTTAAAACTTTGCCCACCTTTTCCACATATTGGATAAGAGAATCGTATATCTTATCCCTTCTTAGGGTTTGAGCATCTCCAATCATTATAAGCTTCCTTTTAGCGCGGGTGAGGGAAACATTGAGCCTTCGGTAATCCCACAGGAACCCAATATTTCCGTAGGTGTTAGAACGGACGAAGCTCAAAATTATCACTTCCTTCTCCCGGCCCTGAAAACCGTCCACGGATTTTATTTCCAGGCCCTCATAATTTATCCTGCTCTTTAGAAGCTCCACCTGGTCATCATAGGGCGTTATCACCCCGATATGGTGGGGTTGCATTCCTATGCCAGTGAGCGAAGAGATCAGGGATTCCACGATCTCCGCCTCACCTTCATTCTCGTAGGAAGTTGAGCCGCGTCTCTGCCTTTCAGGGTATCTGCCGCAGGTATCTATAAAGACCACCACATTCTCAGGCCTGAGAGCTTCGAGAATCCAGCCGCGTAGAAGACGCCATTTGAGGGGAAAATCCTTTAGCGTTATATTCCTCACAGATGGATGAGAAATAAGCGCACCATTGTAAAAATGCAGATTGGAGAAACCCATTATCTTCTCGTTCATCCGATACTGCACCCTTAAAAGATGGGTTATCTTATCACCATAAATATCGTGCATCCTCTCAAATAGGGTGTATTGCAGCCCCCTTGCCTCCATACTCATCACTGTGGGTGGTAACTGCTTATGGTCCCCTGCCATCACAAGTTTTCTGCCCTTTACAAGGGGGATGAGGCATGATGGCTCAGTGCTCTGTGTTGCCTCATCTATAAAAATTGTGTCAAAATGAAAATCCTGGAGCAGCTCGCTTCCAGCGGTGGAGTTGGTTGCGCAAATAACATTCGCACCCTTCAGAATTTTTCTAACCGCTTTCTCCTCGAGTTCCTTCGCTTTTTTAACCTTTTCATCTATTTTTCTCTGAACCTCTATCCACTTTGCCATGCCTCTCATGCTCTCTACCGAAATACCCCGTAAACCTCTACCGCTCCTGGCCAGATAGAGTATCTCATCATCGCTTAGCCCTCTCCTTCTCTGCGGCACAGGCTTGAGATATGCCTCTCTCTCTTCTGCAAGCTTATCAATCTCTTCCCATATTTTCCTCGCAGCTTTGTATTCTTCCTCAAACTGCACAAGGTAATCAAGGGTATGCTCCAGAAGAGAAGGGGTAATCCTGGCAGGGTTGCCTACACGAACCACATTTACCTGGTTGCGAAGTCTTTCAACAAGATTGTCTACTGCCACATTGGAGTCCGCGGTGGCTAGAACCTTCTCTCCGAGATTCACATGCTGAATTATTGCCTCCACAAGAGTGGTAGTTTTTCCGGTGCCGGGTGGACCGTGGATAAGAAATATTTTTTCCGATGCCAGTGCCCTCTCCACCGCAATTCTCTGCGATTCATTTAGTTTTTCGTTAAAAAACTTTATTTTTCCACCTGTGGTCTCCTTTAACTTTTCCTTTCCCAAGAGGAGAGGAATGAGATCATCACGATATGAAAGCTCTTCAAGCGCGTTTATCATCCTCCGAAATGTTATATCGCTCACGTAGAGATCCATCCTTATACCCTTTCCATAAAGAAATCTTGGAGGTCGCGTAGAAAAGGCTACCACGATATAATTTCTTCCCTTCTCATAAACGGTGCCCTGGGGATTTCTAGAGCTTACCTTACCTTTAGAGAGAAGAACTACATCTCCAACGGATATCTCGGTTTCCGGCATGTTCTGGCGGGAGAATTTTATGAGATACACGCCCCCCAGTCCGTGACCGGCATCTTTTCCCCGGAGGTTCAGAATCGCCCTGCCAAGCTTCTCCCTCTTGGTCCCACTCAATCTCCTTATTTCTTCCATATAGCGGCGCATCTCCTCCCTTCTCTCCTTTTCTATCAGCGAGAGAAAGTGGGAGCGGTATTCCTCGATATCCCTGAATATCATAGCTGCTGGATAATACACTCCCCGTATAAAAATTAGGAGGATTGCTGCCACAGAGTTTCAAAATATTCTTCGTATTCTTCTGCCACTTCCCTTCCTTGGATAAGGACATTGGCCTCATGATTGTAGTTCAAAGCACTATCACTCCAGTTGGTTGAGCCTACAATTACGATGCGATGGTCTATGATCACCAGCTTATCATGCGTGGTTTGGGAGGAGCCATCGAATCTCACCTCTATGCCCTTGCTTCTCAGATACCTGCTCCAGTTCTCGTTCCACCCTCTCAACGGGGAATTTGTGTAGCCGTGGCTCTTTCCATCCTCCAGAATTAGCTTTACTTCCAGGCCCCTCTCTCGGGCCTTTACTAGCGCTAGCCCTAATCTGGAAACATCGTGGGTATCGTTCTCAGGATTTCCATACCATACCATCTCGTACATAATCATATGAATTGAGGAATTCGCCTTATTCAGCTCTTTAAGAATAAGGGGATAATAATCTCCATCATTAACCACCATGATCTTCGTTCCATTGGCATAAATAATATTCGGACTCGGGACTTCTTTCACCACGAGCATCTGTGATGATATAAACCCGGTGGCAAAGGCCAGAATTACCGCTATGATGAGCACAAGTCTATTGTTCATGCGCCATTATCTTACTCCTTTTATTTAATACCTGCGGGTTATATCTCCCCGTACTTCTTCTTAAGAAGGAGCGCATCTCCCTCGAGATTCGGACTCTCGGAAATCACCACACCCTTTATATCGAATTCCTTCCAGACCCTGAGAAGCTCTGGATAATTCATATCCGATTCCTCCAGATTGAGATGTCTCTTCTCACCCTTTGGCCCATACTCTATTCCAGAGATGTGGATGTGCATATTATTTAATGCCTCTCTTCCAAGACGCTCCTCTATGTGCTCCAGCACCTTTCTGAATTCTTCGTAGCTGTTGTATCCTCCAACACTCCGTGCATGAAGATGCGCGAAATCCACACAGGGAAGAACATGCGGCAGTTCTTCACTGAGCTTCACGATCTCTTGCACGGTTCCAAATTGGGTATCCTTGCCAGTGGTCTCCGGACGCACCCATATTTCTATGCCCTCATCCTCCAATTTTTTGAGTATATCTTTCATCTCTCTCTTAACATTCTCGTATACCTTCTCTCTGCTTACTTTCCCGTAATAGGCGGCATGAAAAACAATGGAGTAGCCGCCGGCGAGCCAGGTTACCCTGGCGGTTTCGTATATTCTCCTCTTACTTGCCTCAACTTTTTCTCGCTCATCTGAGTTAAGATTGATGAAGTAGGGGGCATGGGCAGTTAGAATCACATCGTTCTCCCGTGCCACATTTTTGGCCTGAGTTGCCAGTGCATCACCCATCTTAACCCCTCGCACAAATTCCATTTCCATGGCATCGAGCCCCAATTTGCGCACCTGCTTAATTCCCTCTATGGTGCCCTTCCTCGGTGTGGATAGAGGTATTCCCGCAGGGCCGAATCGAAGCCTGTCCATAATTATGAATTTTCAAACTCATATAAAGGGTTAACCCAAATACTAATGATAAGGTTAAAATATTAGGTCATTTTAATGAGAAACAGTGGTAGAGGTGTAGTCATGAATAAAGAAGAGCCTGTATCTTTATTTGATTTCGTGGAATCTGAAGGTTCTAAGAATCGTAAAGAGAATAAAACTGAGTCATTGCTCTTAGGCACTCTTAAAAAGAGGATTGATCCACTCTCTTGGATTTTAGATCCTCATCTTCCTAAAGAAAATTTTGAACTTTTCGAAGATGTGGGTCAAATATACGAGTTACAGCTAGCTAAAATGGAATATGAAACATTTAAGCATAATTTAGAACTGTTTAGAAAAAGAACTGCCTATTTTAAAATAGTAAATGGTGAGAAATCCTATCACTATTTTATTTCCAAGGTGAAAGGCAAGGGACAAATAGGCCATACCAACCAGTATCTTACTCATTGGTTCTATCCTTACAAGGGAAAATTTCATGGACAGATGATTAAGGCAATAATAAATTTTATAGGTGCATATGAAGATGATATTGTTTTAGATCCCTTCATGGGTTCAGGAACCACATTGATCGAGGCAACCACTATTGGAACTAAGAGTATGGGAATAGAGATAAATCCCGCGCTATGTATAGTTTCTCAGATAAAACTGGATTCACTACGAATAAATTATCCTGAGTTCAAAAAAGCTATTACCAAAATGCATCTCTCTAAAATATTTACTTACTTTAACGAGGCAAAGAAATATCTACAGGAAAGAATCTGGGCCATAGAAGCAGAGAATCAAGATGCGAGAAATATTTTGGATGAGCTTTGGGAGAATCATTTTCCCAATTCCTTCGTAAAAGATTATCCGTTTGAATGGAGAAATCTACTGCTTCTTATCTATCTTCATGCGTTATCTGATTATACCTATCTCAAAGGAACAAGCAAAGAGAGATCCTTCAAAGAATTCTTTTACATAAATTTTGATGAATATTCCCAAACATTGAAAGGTACTTATGAAACTTTTAAAAAGTTGGATATCACACCAAAGGAATATAAGGTGATTCTCGGAAGCGCATTAAATTTGCCTCTTCCCAGTGAATCGATTAAAGGAGTTGTAACATCTCCACCCTACAGCATTGCTTTAGATTATGTAAAAAATGATCTTCATCTTTTAAACTATCTGGGAATCAATACTAAGAAACTTCGGAAAGAGATGGTGGGCCTAAAGGGCAGAAAAATGGAAAAATTAAGATTGTACGAGGAAGACATAAGAAGAAGCGTAGAAGAAATGTATAGAGTTCTGAAGAAAGATGGATGGGCCGCAATTGTGCTAGGAGATGTAGTGGTTAATGGGAAAAGGACAGATTTCTGCAAAAAAATTATTGAATGGGCTCCTGAAATTGGTTTTGTAGATGCATATCCAATGAAGCGCCCAATACTTGGTGGTTTTGCGAGGCTAAGATACGAGTATGTACTCTTTCTGCAAAAATAGAGGGTGATTCTATGAGAAGGGAGGTGGAGAAATCAATTGAAAGCTATCTGGAAGGTTTTCTTCAAGGCCTTATAAATAAATATGATCCTAAAATTGTAAAAGATGAGGTTCTTGAGAAAGTGGCCTTTGATGAAAGAAAAGGCGAGTACAAACCTTTTCATTCTGCACTTATACCTCTTGAACTTTTAAGAATACAAAGCTTTTTTAGATCCTTTAGCACATCCTTGGGGCAAGGTGTTTTTGAATACATTGCAAAACTTGTGGCATCTTCAAATAATAAGTGGATAGAAGTGAGATCCAATCATAAATTTAAAGCTTATTCCTCACCCAATATACAATCAATGGTAGACACCTTTATTGAAGATATACTGAATAAAAAGGCAAAGCCTTATCCCTATGTTACTTTTCCTAAGCCGAACTCTTCTGCAACAAAAAATATAGTTGTGGATCTCTCGTTCAAGGATAGAAAAACCGGAACAATTTATTTCATAGAGATAAAATCTCCAAAACCCAATAAGGATCAAACTCGTCAAACAAAAGAAAAATTTTTATTTCTGCTAGCCACCTATCCCAACTCCAAGGTATATTATGCGTTGCCTTATAATCCATATGGTGAAAGAAAAGAAAACTATAAGTGGAGTTTCACCAAAATGTTTTTTGATCTGGATAAAGAGGTTCTCATAGGAAAAGAATTTTGGGATTTTATAGGGGGAAAGAATACCTATGAAAATATCCTAAAGATTTTCAAGAGGGTAGGGGAGAAAAAAGGCAAAGAGATTATCAATCGACTGATAAAAGGATAGTGACATAAAAAAAGCGGCGAATAAAATTTAATACTCCCTTGTCATAGGGTAATCATCATGGCATCCACCGTGCGTTTGGTGTTCTTTGGTACTGGCGGTTCCTGGCCGTCCCCCGAGAGAAATGTGATGAGCATAGGACTTCAGGTGGATAGCGAGGTGCTGCTCTTCGATTGCGGCGAGGGAACGCAGAGACAGATGATGCATACCAATATGAGCTTTATGAAGATAAAGAGGATATTCATAACCCATTATCACGGAGATCATTTTCTGGGCATTGCGGGACTCATTCAAACCATGGCGCTAAACGAGAGGAAAGAGCCCTTGGAAATTTATGGACCGCCCAGAACCGTGGATATTCTTACCCGCTATCTCTCCGTGGGCTATTATTCGACGACATTCCCAATAAGGCTCTACGAGCTTGAAGGCGGCGAAAGCATTGATTTTGGAGATTACACCATCTCAACGCTTCGGGTAGCGCATCCTGTGCCAACACTGGCCTATGCATTTAAAGAGAAGGATATACCTCGCATAGACAAAAAGAAGGCAGACTATTACAGGTTGGATAGCAAAACACTGGAAAAGCTCAGGAAAGAGGGAAGTATAATACACCATGGGAAGGAGATCAGGATAGAGGATGTGATGGGCGGCATAAGAAAGGGTCGCAAGATAGTGTATTCCGGTGATACCGCACCTCTCAAAGATATGGTGAAGTTCTCGAGAGATGCGGATATACTAATCCATGAGGCCACGGTGGATTCTTCACTGGAAGAGAAGGCCAATCAGTACGGTCACAGCTCTGCAAGGCAGGCCGCTGAGATTGCCAGAGAAGCTAGTGTCAGGGAGCTTATCCTGGTGCATATAAGCCCCAGATACAAAAACGCAAGTGTTATTGAAAAGGAGGCAAGGAGCATATTCCCCCGAAGCAGGGTTGTTAGAGATCTAGAGGAGATAATTGTTAAGGTAAGGAAATCTCAGGATTCCTCGTAAAGAATATACCTTTTTCCATTAAACTCCACCGCAAGTCTTTGTTCATCAATCTCTACCTGAAACTCCACTTCCTCTGGATCCACCCTTACTTTGCGTAGAGCCATTCTCACCCACCAAAAGGGAGTAAGATGGGAGAATATATAAGGGTTTTTAAAAATTGCATTATTCCAAGGAGACTATCTCGGAGACCTTGTCCTTTGCCCATTCTCTCTTCTCGCGGAAATCCTTTAGCCATTGGGCAAGGAGCTCTCCTGCTTCCTTCTTGCACTGACCGCAAGACCTCTCTCCAGCTTTGCAGCTATTGTATATCTCCCTTAGATATTTATCATCGTCAATGAGGTGATAGAGGAATAGTTCATAAACTGCACATTTTTCAGGTTTGCCTCCGTATTTTCTATGCTCCTCCAGTGTAGCTCCACCACCTGTTTTTGCATTCTTAACCTTCTTCTTTGCCTCTTCGGGGTTATCCGTTAGAAATATCGCAGTTTCAGGTTGCGATGAGGACATCTTGCCTCCTGTGAGTCCGGTCATAAGGCGATGATAGGTGGCAGCGGGAGGAAAGAAAACTTCAGGATTGAATTCCTCTTCCAAGGAAATCAGGGCTTCATCTATTCTAATATAATCCTTCTCTGAGGCATCTAAAATGTATAGAGCTTTGTAAGGTATGTTCATCTCGAATTTCTCGAATCCATACTCCTCCAGCTTATCTCTGGCTCTATTTAGCTTCTCCTCGACATCCTCTCCTTTATAAAATACGCCCATGCCCTTCTCCTGCGGAGATATGCTGAACATTCTCCATCTATCAGCGATATCCCTCGTAAGTCGCATGTGGGGATCCTGATCCACGCCCACGGGCACAATCACCGGGCGGCGTCCCCCGAATTTTTCATACTGCACATGCAATATATCTCCAACTTGGATGAGGGGCGATTGAATATGTGTCATATTCGTTTCTCCCGAGAATCCGTAGATGGCCAGGAACTCGCTTAAATTCACCTTCTTTGCAAGCTTCCATGCTATATCCTTCACCTCTCTCCTTCGGGATTGAAAATAAACTTCGGTTCTTTTCAAATCCAGTCCCAGGGCAATGTAGTTGGGCACATATTCTTCCAAGGCGATCTCCTTAGCCTTCTCCAGCGATATTCCACGGGATGCATAGGCCTCTATATCCGCCACGGCTATGTGCACATCGGCGCCCTGCTCCTGATAATATCTGACCTGGTCTATGGTCATCTTATGTCCAAAATGCATGCGGCCGGAGGGCATAAGCCCTGTCATTACTCCGAACTTCTCTCCTCTTTTTATCCTATTGTATATGTATTCAAATCCCCTGTGTCCGAAAATCACACCTCTCCGGAAAATGGGCGGTGCATTGGGAAGCTCGAAGTTGAATTCTTGAATTCCAAATTGGTCTCGAAGCTTAGCGTAATCCTTGTACTGCTGCGAAGACCAGGGATTTATCAACTCCATAGATGCGGCATAGAGTGAAGAGATATATATTTTTGGACTCGGGAGATTAGCTAGATGGGCGAGAATCACCCCCTGCGTTACGATATGTTAGATGAACGAGAATATTTGGGAGAGAATTTAAATACATGTTGATGTATGAAGGTAAGCATGGAGAATTTGGACAATATGGAAAAACCGAGAGACAGTGATCTGGTAAAGCTGGAGAAGGAAGTGAAGGCTCTAAAAAGAGAGGTTAGCGAGATGAAGGAACTAATAAGAAGCCTTCTTCAGGTTATAATGGAGAATAGCGAGGATGATGACGAGGAGGAGCTTTACACATACAATTAAAAATATATAGGTTAATGCATATACTTTGAGGTGGTGATAAAGGATGACTCTGCCGTTGAAAGCGCTGGAAAGCTTCCTCAACAAAAGGATATCTCTTCTTTTAAAGGATAACAGGATTCTAGAGGGAAAGCTTGTGGGTTACGACGACTACATGAACATGGTTCTCGTGGATACGGAGGAGAGAACGGAAGAGATGACCAGAAGGCTGGGGACCGTGATCTTGAGAGGAAACAATGTTGTTAGAATGTCTCTGATCGGGTAATTATGAGGGGAGAGGAAGTAATCTGTCCCAAATGCGGAGGGGTTATTGACGAAAAAACTCTGAAATGCAATAATTGTGGCACTCAGTATACTCCCGAGGAGTACGAAGAACTAAAGAATGAGATGCGTCTCAAAAAATGGCTTGTAGGAGAGGATGTGGATATCTCTCTGGGGGAGATTCTTGGAGAGTTTGGAGAAGAGAAGGAACAGGGCACCTCTCCAAGGGCAATTCCAACTCCCAGTAGTGGCGAAGTTGATGTGGACTCCATAGTGCAGGAGAATATAAAGCTCAAAAGCATGGTGGACGCATATTTGAAGGAGCGCGAAGAACTGGAGGCGCAGGTTGAAGCTCTGAAAAAGGAAATTGAGATTTTGAAGGAAGAACTCGCAAAAAAAGTTCCCGAGGATGTGCGAGCGCTGAAGCTCAAGGAACTGGAGCTCAAGGAGAGAGAGATCAAATTGGAGATGATGGAGAAGCGGCTTCTTCTTTCCTCCGAGACAAAGGAATCCTATGAGGAACTCGAGAGGATATTTGAGGAGATAAAGAAGAATGTGTCCAATGAGAAGGTTGAGGAGCTTCTTGCAAAAATTGAGGATCTGAGCAAGCAACTCATGGAAAGAGACAGAATTATTTCGGAGCTCAAAAACGAGCTCAAGCTTAAGGAAGAGGAAATGAAGAAGATTCAGGAGATTCTTAAATACAAGGAGGAAGAGCTTGCCCGTAGGGAAGAGGACCTGCTTTTCAGGGAGAAGAAGCTTGAGAAAGAACTTAAGGACATAGAGATGGCTCGCGCTGAGATAGGTAATCTTGATGAAATCGCGTTAAAAAGGAGATTGGAGGAGCTGGAGGAGGAGATAAAGAGGAAGGAGGAGGAGCTTCGTATAAGGGAGAAATATCTCCGGGCTAAGGAGCGGGAGCTGGAGGCAAAGATGAAGGGGCTTGTGGAGGAAGAGGTGGAGCTTGCCGAGGAGGAGATCAAGGCGGAGATAAAAGAAAGAAAGGTTAAAACGGGAACCAGGAGACTTGATGATCTCCTTTATGGTGGTATACCCATAGGCTCCAATGTTCTGATTTACGGACCCCCTTACAGCAAGAAGGAGGTGTTGGTTTATTCTTTCATCGCCGAGGGTCTGAGAAAGGGTGTTCCCGCCATACTCATTCTCACAGATAAAACGGTGGATGAGATCCGAGAGGATATGAAATATGTTCTCCCTGCATATAAGGAATACGAAAAACTTGGATTGGTGCATTACATAGATGCCTATTCCCGCAGCATAGGGGACACGCAGGAGATAGAGGGTGTTATTTACCTTGATTCACAGGTGGACGTGGACGGCATAACCAAGGCTGTGGAGAGCATAGTTGCCAAGATAAAGGAGAAGGTGAAGTACTATCGCTTGGCGTTTATGAGTCTCTCCACGGTGATGGCGTATTTAGAGCCGCAGACCTTTTTAAGGTTCCTGCAGCCATTCACCACAAGAAGGAAGAGAGATGGTGCTGTTTCTCTATATCTTCTTGAGAAGGGACTGCATGGGGAGAACGAGATACAGATGGTCGGCTACCTGATGGACGGAATGATTGAGTTCAAGATAGAGGCGCATAAAACCTATCTAACTGTGCATGGAATCACTGAGGTGCAGAGTAGGAACTGGATAGAGGTAACGGCTACGAGGAGCGGATTAACCCTGGGTTCCTTCACGCTGGGACACATAAGATGAGGTGATGCCCCTTTGCTGGTTTTAGGTATTGAAGGCACAGCCCATACTGTGGGTGTTGGCATCGTATCGGAAGAAGGTGTTCTCTCCAACGTGTTCCACATGTATAGGCCACCGCAGGGAGGGATACATCCCCGTGAAGCTGCGAATCACCATGCGGAGTATCTTCCGAAGGTTCTCAGAGAGGCTCTTAACAAAGCTGGAGTGAGTATGGGGGAAATAGACGGTATAGCGTTTTCCCAAGGTCCGGGTCTGGGGCCTTGTCTACGGACTGTGGCCACAGCAGCTAGGGTTCTCAGCCTCAAGCTCCGCAAACCTCTTGTGGGCGTAAATCATTGCATAGCACATCTTGAGATAGGCCGCTTCACCACAGGCGCGGAAGACCCTGTGATGCTCTACGTCTCCGGGGGGAACACGCAGATCATCTCCTACGCAGGGCATCGCTATCGTGTCTTTGGAGAGACCCTGGATATCGGGATAGGCAACCTTTTAGACAAGCTTGGAAGAGAGATGGGCCTGCCCTTTCCCGGTGGTCCAAGGATAGAGAAACTGGCACTGCAGGGAGAGAAATACATTCCGCTTCCATATTCTGTCAAAGGTATGGATATATCCTTTTCTGGCCTGTTTACGGCAGCGGTGAACAAATTAGGGGAGGAGAGAAAGGAGGATATAGCCTACAGTGTGCAGGAGACTGCATTCTCCATGCTTGTGGAGGTCACGGAAAGAGCACTCACACATCTGGGCAAGGATGAGGTTCTCCTGGCGGGAGGTGTGGCCCGCAACAGGAGATTAAGGGAGATGCTCATTGCTATGACAGAAGAGCGGGGTGCATCGCTGCACATTCCACCCGATGATTTATGCGTGGACAATGGAGCCATGATAGCGTATCTTGGTCTCCTGATGCTAAAGCATGGAAAGGCCATGAGAGTGGAGGACACCGCCGTGATTCAGAGATTCAGAACCGATGAGGTGGAGATACCTTGGGAGGTTAAGAGGCACAGAAAAATATATCGCAGGGCACCGGGTGCGGAGGCAATAATAGAGCCTGTGGATTTTCTGGGGAAGAAAGCGGTGAAGAAAATAAGGATAAGAAAAGGATATAGAATTAAAGCCTTGGATGAGCAGCTTCGCAAGGAGAGAACCAGGAAAGAGGCAAAGATTATGCACGAAGTTAAGCATCTGGGAATTCTGGCTCCAATTATTTACGATATAGAGGATTTTGAGATAACCATGGAGAGGATAGAAGGAAAGACCCTGGCTAACACCCTTAACGAGATGCGCGGCGAGGAAGTAAGCGAAATTTTGAGCAGGATAGGAGAGATGGCTGCCAGGCTTCACAATGCAGGCTATGCCCACGGGGATTTCACCACGGGCAATATGATTATGAAGGATGGCAACATCTATCTCGTCGATTTCAGTATGAGCGAGAAAAATGCCGGTATAGAGGAGAAGGCTGTAGATCTCCATATGTTCGAGGAGTCTTTTAAAGCGGCGCATTATACCCATCTTTCCTGTCTGAGCGATTTCTATTCATCCTACGCGGCCTCAGGAGATGAGGAGATCATAAAGCATGTGGAAGAGATTAAGAGGAGGCGCAGATATGCTTAATATAATCACTCACAATAAAAACAAATATGAGGAGCTGAGAAGGATAGTACCTTCTCTGCAGATGGTGGATATGGAATATCCTGAGATACAGGCAGATACTTTAGAGGAAGTGATAGAATTCGCCCTCAATTATCTGGCCGAGAAAATTGATGGAAACTTCATAATAGACGATTCGGGCCTGTTTATCCATGACCTTAACGATTTTCCTGGTGTGTATTCCGCCTATGTTTTCAAAACCATAGGTAATGAAGGAATACTCAAGCTTATGGATGGCATGGAGAATAGGGGTGCCACCTTCAAAACGGTGATAGGGCTACGCTATCAGGGGTACAATTTCAAATTTGTGGGTCTATGCCACGGAAGGATAGGAGACGAGATGCGGGGCAACAATGGATTCGGCTATGACCCCATATTCATTCCTGAGGGTGAGGATAGAACCTTTGCGGAGATGAGCACAGAGGAGAAGAACAGAATCTCGCATCGAGGCCGTGCAATAAGAAAACTTGCGGCGTTTCTTGAAAAAATGGGGGAGCTTTGAATCATCGCAGATATCGCATAACTTCTTTTCTCACAGAGTTGAGTTCTTCCTCGCTTAGTCTGGGAAGCTCACCCACATTTCCCTCTTTTCTGCTTACCCCTTCTCCGGCGCCTACAAACATTCCCTCGCTCACTATACCGCGAAGCTCTACTGGCGGGAGAAGCGCGACGGGTATTTTCTCCCCTTCCTTCACGCTCAAATCATTGGTTACCACAGTTATAAGGCGCCCCACATTCACGTTGCAAACCTTTAGATGCTCTGCATTGGGATGTTTCCACACACTTTCAACCTCGCCCAGTCTTATATCCACCGCATAGGCAGGATCATCGGGTAGCCGAAGCCGCGTGTCAAGATTGTAGATTATGTTCATGCAAAACCTTATCTGCGCGATTCTTGCCTCTTCCATCCCCATGCTCTTAGCTTTTCTGCTCCATTCATTTCCACCAAGGGAATTGAGAAGATTGAGCATGAGGGATTTAAGCTCCTGAAGCATGGGCTGCATAGATTCTAAATCCAGATAGCTGTATTTCAGGGCTACGATCTTCTTCTCCACCTCAGCAGCGATTTTAGGGGGTTCCTTGCCAACTCCTTTGCTATTCATAAGCATATTTTTTAGTTCCTTAGCACAGCGCTCTGCCATTAGAATCTTGGGGTTGGAGGAGGTATCCATGAGGGGATAATAGTGCAACGGCATAAAAAATTAATCGGAAATATTAAATCTCCATTAGCTCATCACCACCCATGTTCGGATGGACAGGCAAAATACTCAGGGTGAATCTCAGCAATGGAGAGATAAAGGAAGAGAAAATTCCCGAAAATATTTTGAAAGATTATGTGGGTGGCCGTGGGTTGGGCGTGAAGCTTTATTACGATTTGGTGGAACCTTCTATAGAGCCCCTTAGCCCTGAGAATCCTCTGATATTCACCGTGGGCCCTCTAACAGGGCTTGCGCCCATGTCTGGCCGTCATTCTGTGGTTTCCAAATCCCCATTAACTGGCACCATATTTGACTCCAACTCAGGGGGCTTCTGGGGCAAGGAGCTGCATTATGCGGGCTACGATGCCCTCATAGTTCAGAGTGCCGCCGAGAGGCCCGTGTATATACGAATAGAGAATAGCTATGCTGAAATTAAGGATGCCTCATCTCTTTGGGGGCTTAATGTTGACGAGGTGACCTCCAAGCTTGAAGGTATGGGAAGCGTTGCCTGCATAGGCAGAGCCGGGGAGAAGGGTGTGCTCTATGCCAATATAATGAACGACCTGACCCACACTGCAGGTCGGGGAGGATTGGGAGCCATAATGGGAAGCAAAAACCTCAAGGCCATAGTTGTACGGGGCACTCAAAAACCAGAGATCGCGGATCTTGAAGCATACAAGGTTGCCCTAAAGGAGATGGTAAGGCTACTTGAAGCTTCACCCCCTGTGAACAAGGGATTGCGGGTATTCGGGACCTCCATGCTCTATGACATCGTGAATTATCTTGAGGTCATGCCCACCAATAATTATGAGAAGTCTCATTTCCAAGGCGGCTCCCAGCTATCTGGGGATTACATAATAGAGCATTACAGCATAGAGAGCCATGGATGCTGGGGCTGTCCCATAAACTGCAAAAAGAGGGATAAGAAAAGGGGCATAGAGCTGCCGGAATATGAGACCATCTGGGCCTTCGGACCAAATATGGAGAATGGAGACTATGAGAGAATTGTAAGTGCCAATATAAAATGCAATAGATATGGCATGGATACAATCACAGCGGGAGCAACCCTTGCACTTTATAGGGAACTGACAGGTAAGGATTATCTGGATCATATAGAAGAGATAGGCGAAGGTAAGATCCTCACAGAGGGAAGCAGAAGGCTCGCAGAGAAATACAATGCGAGGGAGAAGAGCACGGATATCAAGGGACTGGAACTTCCAGGCTATGACCCACGCGGGCTCTACGGACAGGCGTTGAGCTATGCTACCAGCAACCGCGGCGGCTGTCATCTTCGCGCGTATCTTGTAGCTCCAGAGATTATCGGAAAGCCCAAGCTGATACATCGCCTCAACCCGGAGGATAAACCCGGGCTTGTGGTCATTTTCCAGAATCTCAGTGCGGCGGTGGATTCGCTGATCCTCTGCAAATTCACAACCTTCGCCATGGGTGAGGTGGAATATTCCAAGCTTCTAAGCGCTGTGACTGGAATACATTATCGCAGCGAGGACATACTTCGATTCGGGGAGCGCATATACAATCTTGAGCGCCTCTTCAACATTCGCGCAGGGATAGGAGGAGAGGAGGACACTCTTCCTCCAAAAATATTCCAGGGAGAGAACGCACTCAGAAGAGAGATTTTTGAGGAGATGCTTCGGGAATACTACGAGTTCAGGGAATGGGATAAGGGAGTGCCCCGCGAAGAGAAGCTCAGGAAACTGGGTATTATATGATTTCTGTAAATTTTTACTTCCCAGTATCCTTCATCACCTTGCTTAATTTTCTAACATTCTCTATTCTTTTAGATATTGATGGATGTGAGAATCCCCAAAGTCTCGAAACTTTTTGAGGTATAAGGGATAGCTTACTCAATTTTTTCAGTGCGGAAATTAGAGCATCTTTACCTACATATCTTGCAGCATCTGTATCTGCCTGAATTTCAAATTTTCTTCGCATCATAGGAAAAATCGTTATGTTGAGAATAATGGGAATCCAGAGAATTGCGATTTGAAGCAAGAGCGTGTTATCCTTGGATAGACCAAAGAAGGGAGCAAGGAGAAAAAGGTTAAATGCGAGCCAAAGTGGTATTAGGAGAAAAATGGCGCTTTTTCCAACATGCCTGTGTTTTATATGGGAGAATTCATGGGCCATAACCGCAAGATTTTCCTGGCAACTCAGATTCTTCATCAGATAGGAGGATATGAAGACATATCTTCCCTTAGCGCCGATTTGCAGGGCATTGGCCAATTTCATATCATCCATGGGAAGAATATAAACTTCTACATCCTTTATATCCATCTTATTTTTCAGCTGCTCCACCATTTCCTTTAGAGGGCTCTCCAATTTTCTTCCATCCTTTGCGAGTTTTTTAGCTGCAGGTTTTTCATAGACGATGAAAAAGAGCAAGGGAAATATGGAGTTGAGAAGGAGGAGTTGGAACCACAGATTTAAATGCACCCTGTGGAAGAGGAACGCAAAGAAAATTTGAATCGTGAATATGATCAGTAAAAGGAATGAAGGTTTTCCAAATTTCAAAAAGTTTGCCTCTATTTTTCTGTATCTCTTCTCAATGCGGTAATCCATATATGTCAGGAGAAAAATGATCCCTGCTCCAAGAAAATAGAGGATGATAATGTTTGGAGGTGAAGCAAAAAGCGCCAGGCCAAAGAAGGTTTCTACGATTATAAATTCAATTAAAGTGAGGGTTATCTTGGCATGAAAGTAATTCCTTTTTTCCAATTCAACCTTAATCATTTTTACCACATATGTTATACCAGTTGATTATTTAGAAGTACAACAATAAGGAATTTTATAAATTTTCCCATAGTAGCATCGTGATAAAATCAATTCTTCAGGCCATTTCATCAGGATTTAAATATCGGGAAAAATTTTTTATGCATCGGCACTTAACACATCTTCGTGGATGAATTTTTGAAAAGGGCCAAGGAGATAGCCCTAAAAATACGGGATGCGGAGAGTGTGGTGGTTATCTCCCACATAGATGCCGATGGCATCACCGCGGGGAGCATAGCAGCCAGGAGCCTCGAGCGGCTGGGCAAGGATTATCGCGTGGAATTTGTTAAGCAGCTGGATTCCCGTAAAATAGAGGAGCTCAAGGATGAGAATCCCCCGCTTGTATGGTTCACGGACCTGGGCAGCGGGATGATACACGAGATGTATGGTTTAAACGCCGTTATCACGGACCATCATGTGCCCAGCAGCCTGCATGTGGTTATTCCCAAGCATGCCAGGAAGAACCTGCGCACTTTCTTTGAGGAGATGAGCCGAACAGATGTGCTCCATCTCAACCCTCATTTGTTCGGGAAAAACGGGGCGGTAGATATAAGCGGCGCTGGCACTACATACCTTGTTGCTCGGGAGCTGGATAGGAGAAACGTGGATCTCAGTGCCCTGGCAATAGTGGGTGCTGTAGGTGATTTGCAGGACAGCGAATATCTGAAGCTCATAGGCACAAACCGCATAATATTGAAGGAGGCTAAGGAGCATGGATTTGTGGATTACTTCTTAGATGCACGATTCTTTGGTCGCGAAACTCGACCTATATACAAGATGCTGCAATACTCCACGGATCCAATTCTCCCAACGCTTACGGGTGATGAAAAGGCGTGCATAAATTTTCTGCGGGAGCTTGGCATCCCTCTTAAAAGGGAGAACTGGAGAAGATGGATAGACCTCACCTTTGAGGAGAAGAGGCTCATCCTTTCAGAGCTCGTAAAGCTCATTTTGAGGATGGGCTATGGCCATGAGCTTGCAGAACGCTTAATAGGTGAGGTTTATATCCTTACCAAGGAAGAAAGAGGCACACCTCTGAGAGACGCTAAGGAGTTCGCCACACTTCTCAACGCCTGCGGTAGGTACAACAAGGCTATAATAGGTTACAATGTATGTCTAGGAGACAGGGATTCCAGTTACAAAGAGGCCCTCAAGATGCTCAACCGTCATCGTAGAAATCTTGTGGAGGGTCTAAATTTTGTGAAGGAGATTGGGCTGATAAAGAGAGAATATCTCCAGTATTTCCATGCGGGAGATAGAATTAATGAGAATATTGTGGGCATCGTTGCCTCTATGCTTCTGAGTGAGGAGACGCGGGAGGAGCTGCCCATAATAGCCTTTGCCAATAGCGAGGACGGAAATATTAAGGTCTCAGTGCGCTCACCCCGCTCCCTGGTTAACAGGGGACTTGATTTCTCCATTATAATGAAGGAGGCATCCGCGAAGGTAGGTGGATACGGAGGTGGCCATAATATTGCGGCAGGAGCATCCATACCCAGAGGCAAGGAGGAGGAATTCATAGAGATCGTGGAGAAGATGATAAAGAAAATGCTGGATAAATGAAAAGGTTTTTAAATATTGTACCATTTTGCCCCTCAGGTGAATGATGATGACAGATCTTTACGATTATGACTCCCTGCTCAAGCGGGTTCGAGAAGCGTTGCCTGAGAATATTACCACCCGGGAGAGATTTGAGATTCCCCAGGCTGAGGTATTGCACGAGGGAAAGAATACCATAATTCGCAATTTTATGGATATCGTTAAGAGGGTGGATAGGGACCCCATGCATGTTTACAAGTATCTTATGAGGGAGCTGGGTACCGCTGGAACCATACAGGGGCAGAGACTCGTGCTTAAGGGCCGTGTATCTCCCTCGCTAATCCAGAATAGAATTGAAAACTACATCAAGACCTACGTGATATGCTATGAATGTGGATCCCCGGATACAGAGCTACGCAAGGAGGGACGCATAGAGATTCTGGTCTGCAAGGCCTGTGGTGCCATAAGACCTGTGCATGCGAAGATAGATGTAAAGATAGGCAGAACTGTGCTTGAAGAAGGCAAGGTTTACGAAGTTGAAGTCACGGACCTAAGCAGAGATGGAGATGGTATTGCCAAGTATGAAGGTTACACAATCTATATTCCCGGAGCCAAAAAGGGAGATCGGGTGAAGGTGAAGATACTCAAGATAAAGAAGAATGTTGCCTTTGGAAGAGTAGTGAGCTGATATGCTTGTGGTGCTGGATTCCAACGCGCTGATGATGCCGTTCCAGTTCAAGATAAATCTGGACACTGAGCTAACCAGATTGCTGGGAAGCTATGAGATTTATGTGCCTTCCTGCGTAATAGGAGAATTAAAAAGAATTGCCAGAAATAGATGGGAGGCGAAGGCCGCCTTAGAGCTAGCTTCCAAATACAGGATCGTTGAGGTTGAAGCATCCGGAGATAAAGGAGTCATTGAGGCGGCTAAGAAGCTCAAAGCTGCTGTGGTAACAAATGATAAGGAGTTGAGAATCAAGCTGATGCGGGAGGGAATAAGAGTAATATTTATGAAGCAAAACCACCTGGTGATGATAGATGATCTCACCTGAGGATATACAGCTTCTCAAGCACCTTGCTCTACGGGGGGCAATAGATGAATTTGTGGAGCTCACCACCTCGCAGCTGGGTAAAGAGCTTGGATTAAGCCAGCAGACAGCGTCCCGAAGATTGAGAAAACTCATACATTCTGGATTTTTGGAGG
Source organism: DHVE2 group archaeon (assembly GCA_026993785.1). GTDB lineage: Archaea > Thermoplasmatota > Thermoplasmata > Thermoplasmatales > Aciduliprofundaceae > S014-41. Next base: position 77,353 of record JALWRZ010000002.1, on the reverse strand, counting down.
CAAAGAAATTCGGGAGAAAAATGTCATTCAAGCTGACCAAGAGGGGCGTGGATCTTCTAAAGCGGGAGTTTATAGATTATCAAAGAATATTTGAGTTCAGCGAGTATATTGAGATTACGGGAGAGGTGGTTAGCGGATTGGGTGAGGGAAGATACTACATAATGAAGGAGGGCTATTACAGGCAGATAAAGGAAAAGCTATTCTTCGAACCCTATCCAGGTACTTTGAACATCAAGGTTTATCCCAAGGACATGCAGAAGGTGGAGACTCTTAAAAATCTGCCAGGAATATGCATAAAGGGCTTTGTCTCCGAGGGAAGAACCTTTGGGGATGTGAAAGCGTTTCTGTGCACCATAAATGGCAAGGATGCCGCCGTGATAATACCGGAGAGAAGTCACTATACAGATATTATTGAAGTCATTGCGGGAAAAAATTTGAGAGAGGAGTTAAATCTCGAAGACGGAGATCCCGTAGAGCTTGTTATTTTCCTCTAAATTATGTTTTCCACAATCTCGTCAGATTCCATATCCCTCTCGCAGTACTTGCATTTTATTATAAGAGGATCCCTAGATATCACATAGAACTCGGGGGTCAGGGGTTCATTTTGATTTGTTATGCACCGTGGATTAGTGCATCTTACAATCCCCACGATTCTATCCGGCACTTCTACCCTGTGCTTCTTTACCACTTTGTAATCCTTTATTATGTTCACCGTCGCTGTGGGTGCAACCAGTGCTATTTTATCCAGCTCCTTCTCCTCCAGAAATCGGTCCTCTATCTTGACAATATCCTTCCAGCCGTATCTGCTTCTCACATGCATTGCAATACTCACCGCTGAACCGATATCTCCTTCAATGTTGAGAATTTTAAGAACCTTTAGAGCTCTGCCGCAGGGTATGTGGTCTATAACGATTCCATTCTTTATCTTCTGCACCTTGAGCGTCTTTTCTTCCTCCATTATACCACCCCCAGCACCAGAGCGAGGAGCGCCATTCTCACAGGAACCCCATTGAAGGCTTGCTGGAAGTAGCGGGCGTGGGGTAGCGGATCCACATCCGAGCTTATTTCATCAACCCTGGGAAGCGGATGCATAACAATGGCGTTCTTCTTAGCGCTACTCAGCAGCTTAGCGGTAATTCTGTAGGAACCTGCTACCTTCCTGTACTCCGTGGGGTCAGGGAATCTCTCCTTCTGAATCCGTGTAACATAGAAGACATCAATCTCTCCCAGAATATCCTCGAGCTTATCGGTTTCCACCGGTTTCTTATTAAGTTCCCTTATTATGTGCTTTGGCATCCGCAGAAGTGGCGGAGATACAAGATAGAGATTTGCACCAAGCTTACTTAATATATAGGCCAGAGAATGCACGGTTCTTCCATATTTCAGATCTCCTATAAGTGCAACATTGAGCCCAGAGATATCCCCGAACTCGCGAGCCATAGTGAATAGATCTAATAGCGTTTGAGTTGGATGTTGTCCTGCGCCGTCACCTGCATTGATGACTGGATGCTCTGCAAACTCCGCCGCTAGCCTGGCCGAGCCTTCGAATGGATGCCTTATCACAATTACGTCGCTGTATAAATCCACAATCCTAATGGTATCTGCAAGCGTTTCACCCTTGGATATGGAAGTTGCCTTGGGATTGGAGAAACCTATTACACTTCCACCCAGTCTCTGCATAGCAGTCTCGAAGGATAATCGTGTGCGGGTAGATGGCTCAAAGAACAGTGTTGCAAGAACATATCCTCGAAGAATATCTGTCTTCTTTTCACCCTTTGCTATAGGTATCATATCCTCAGCCACTTCAAAAATTCTCTCTATGTCTTCCCTGGAAAGCTCTTTTATTGAGACAATATCTCTTCCCTTGAACATCATGAGTATATGGGTGAGATATATTTAAATTTACCTCAAGAAGGGGGTTTCGCTCCCTTTCTAAACCCCCGAAGGGGGCGTCAGCCCCCTCTCTACACCCCCTAAAGATAGCCCCTAATGCTTGTTTAAAAAAGGGAGGGGTGTAGAGGGGGAAACGAGCAAATCCTGTGGATTTGCGAGCAAGCCCTGAAAAGGGCGCTGCGTAGATACCCAAATCCTTGGTTAAAGAAGGGAGGGGTTTAGAAAGGGGAAATGAGCAAATCCTGCGGGTTTGCGAGCCAGCCTGTGTAAGCAGGGCGCAGCGTAGGGTCTCCCTCGTGGGGGACCCGCTGATGGTTCTCAGGGTTGCTGGAAGTACTAGAAACCCGCTGGAGGTGTCTAATGGCGTAAGTTTTAAATCTCGCTTTCTCATTATACCTTTGGAGCCGCGGTAGCTCAGCAGGGAGAGCGTCAGACTGAAGATCTGAAGGTCGCCGGTTCGATTCCGGCCCGCGGCACTGTTCGTATCTCTCTTTTTTCATCATAATTTTTCCCCTTTTGCTCTCCTTCTTTAGGGTTCTCCGCTAATGGGAGATATAGAATTTTACAGCTTCTTCTATGAAATTGCTTCGGGAGAGGTTACCTTTATATTGCTCGATCAAAGCATCCACTTCATAACTCAGATAAAAGACATAACTCTTCCTGTTTTTTTGTGCGAGTCCTTCCTGGCATAGATTATTTAACTTTATTTATCATCATCCTTCAAAATCTTTGAGGTCGAACGCTAAGCAGCTCTCTCTCACTCTTTTCTTGTATTTTATCTTTTTAGCGAACACAGCATAATGGAGCACATAGCCACGAATTCCCTGGGGCTTTGTTTTATTTTTCAATTTCTCAATAATCTCCTGGACATCTCTAGGCGTTAATTCTTTCCACTTTGCCTCAACAAGAAGAGCTTTCCTTTCCTCTCTATTGATGGCCACTACATCTATTTCCTCACCCTTTTTCCACCATCTTCCCATCTCTTGAACATAGAAAGGCAACTTTCCTTCTTTACTTAATTCCCATAAAAGCTGTTGAGCAACATCCTCAAATACGGAGCCAAGGTACTGATTATACTTCTTTTCAAAATCTGGGATCCTTCCTCCATCCAGAAGCAGAGATTTATTGGGATAAATGAACCTGAAATAGAATCTGAAATAGTTATCTGATATCTTGTACCTTGCATTTCTTTTCCTGCTCTCTCCAATTGGATACTCTTCCTCAACAATATGGAGAGTTTCAAGGTTGTTCAAGTATTGAGAGACTGTGGAGTTTGGAAATCCTGTGAAATTCACAATCTCCCCAAACTTAGTGTAGCCCATGGATATGGCTTTGAGTATCTGAGCATACCTTACAGGATCCCTTATCTCGTACCTTAAAAGGTACTCTGCCTCCTCAAATAGAGGTTTATTGGGCATGAATACATCTTCAAATTTCTCACCCATCTTAAAGCGATATTGAACTTCTCTTATGTATGCGGGTATTCCATCAGTGAGTCCGTATATTCTTACTATCTCTTCCAAGGATTTTTCAGAGAAGAATTCCTTTAGATGTATGAACTTTAGCGGCTTGAGATAAATTTGCCCCGTTCTCCTCCCGTACAGTGGACTGCGATATCCAAGAACCTGGGATTCCATGACGCTTATGGATGAGCCCAAAAGAACTAGTTTTATCTTTGAGGCGGATAATATTTCATCCCATATTCTTTGAAATTTGGAAACTATGCCCCTATTCTCCTTTATCATGTTGGGGAACTCGTCAATTATTATTACGAGGTTCTCATTTTTCAACAGCTTGAAAACTTCCTCCCAGCTTAGCTCTGCCTTCGCAACAATATCATTCCTTAGATATTTGGCCACAAGAGTTCTAAAATTCTTTAAATTCTCCTCCTCTAATGTTTCTTCCGCAAAAAAGTAAATATGCTCTTTTTTCTCTGCAGATTTCCTGGCCAGTTCAGTCTTCCCTACTCTCCTTCTCCCATAAATTATTATTAGCTCAGCACGCTCACTCTCATACGCATTCTTTAAAAATCTCAACTCATTTACCCTATCTACAAATTGTTCACACATGATTATGATAATATAATATGAAGTATTTAAGATTTATGGCAACTTATAGAGGATCTCTGATATAAACTCTGCACTAAAGTATGAGGGCCATGCGTATAGGATCGCTACCGACCACTGGTTTTTATTGAAGTTTTATAAGGCATGCAGCCATTCCAAAGTAGGTGGGTCTGGCATAGGCACACTCTTCCACCTGGTGCATTCTATTTTTAAGAACTCCATGGAGGATGAGAAGTTGCCAGTAGCTATCAGGTTTTGCTTCTTCAATCATCTTTTCTGAGAAATCGAGAAGCGGAGAAAGTTCTCCTGTTTTTAGGTATCGCATAACCTTCTCATCGTATATGGCGGCCTGAGGAGAGAAGCCGTAGGGACCATCTTCCATATGGGCATGTGCATGATCTGCGCTTACTATCAAACCAATCTTTTTGGGATATTTTTCTAAGATTTTTCCAAGAATTTGCCCAAACTCCACCAGTTTCTCTCTCTTTATTTTCCTTGCAGGCGTTAGAATCACAAGAGGTTTCTTGGGAAGGAAATAGAGGGGTATAAGAGTGCCCCAGTCCAGATGAATTCTAGACAGCTTTCCTTCAAGGGCTCCAAAATTTATTCCTACCACGGGCAATTGGGCTTTCTTGCTCTTCTCGTATATCTCCCTAGCAAGTTGCCTATCACATTTATAGAGCCCGCCAAATCTCACATTTTTGTATTTCCAGAACCCATAGGCATATTCTGTGAGGATCACACCAATGTGGTCATCTATCCTTATGTTGTGGGGTGTTATAACCACATAAATTTCCTCATCTTTCATTCTCTCACCAATATTTTCCATCACTTTTCTGAGGTGCGCGGTATCCTTGTCTTCGGGGATAAGAACCTCGTCGCCATGGGGCATAACAGCTATATCTCTCAGCATGGGAAAGGATTCCATTGAGAGCATAAAAATCTTGCGTATGCTCTAGAGAAAGAGTTAAGACCTTGCAGGGAATTCCTGAGAGCGTGATAGTCTCCACAGATATAGGTGGCACCTTCACCGATTACATAGTGCTTCAGGATGGCAAGATAAAGGCATTTAAAAGATTGACAACCCAAGATGTTGCGGAGGGAATAAAAAGAGAGATATCCCATGCTGCTGAGTTTCATCATGGCTCGACTGTGGGCATAAATGCGCTGCTTGAGAGAAAGGGAGTCCCCGTTGTTCTTATCACCACTGAAGGCTTTGGTACCCTTTACCAGATCGGCAGGCAAAACAGGTTACATATTTACTCCCTCACCCCGCAGAGAGAGAAATTGCCAGTAGACAAGGTTGTGGAGGCAGAGGAACGCACTGCCGCAGACGGTAAAATAATAAAGGAGCTCGACGAGGAAGAACTGGATAAAAAATTAAGGCATACTCGAGACAAATCAGCGGCGATAGTCTTTCTCCACTCCTATGCAAATCCCGAAAATGAAAAGAGGGCCAAGAAAATTGCCGAGAAATATTTTGATTATGTATTTGCGAGCTACGAGGTGCGACGTGAAATAAGGGAATATGAAAGAGAAGCCACAACCATTGTGGAAGCTTACATCTATCCCAAAGTTAAAGATTATCTGGAAAAATTGAAGGATGTAGGGGATAAATTTTTGGTTATGCAATCCAACGGTGGAAAAATAATGCCAGAGCATCTTAAGGGGATAAATACTCTCATGTCTGGTCCTGCAGGCGGTGTAGCAGCGTCGGAATACTTTGCCAGTCTTCTGGGAATAAAAAATCTCATCACCTATGATATGGGCGGGACCTCTGCGGATATGGGCCTGATTGTGGATGGAAAACCCATATATACCTCTATGATACAGGTGGATTCCATACCCATTCGGGTAACATCCATAGATATAATAAGTATTGGAGCGGGAGGCGGGAGCATTGCCTGGCTCGATGAAGGTCTCTCTCTGAAAGTTGGACCTAAGAGTGCAGGCTCTAATCCGGGACCTGCCTGTTATAATCGCGGAGGTGAGAATTTTACTGTGACCGATGCGAATCTTCTGTTGGGCATTCTTGGCACCGAGATTTCAGGAATAAAGCTTCGCAGAGAGTTGGCAGAAGCAGCAGCTCAGAGGCTTGGGAAGCGGATAGGTTTATCTGTGGAAGAAGTGGCAGAAGGGGTCATAAGAATAGTTAATAACAATATGGCTCTGGCCATAAAGAAGATAACCCTTGCTCGGGGCTATGATCCTCGAGACTTTGCCTTGATTTCCTTTGGAGGTGCGGGGCCCATGCATGCGTGTGCTCTGGCAGAGGAGGTAGGAATAAAAAAGGTAGTGGTGCCCCCTATGGCGGGGGTGTTCTCCTCCCTGGGAATTTTACTCTCACCTATAAGATACGACTCCAAACTTACGATTCTTGCGTCTCTGGAAGAAGCAGAGGAACGAATTCCTCCTCTCATTGAGGATTTTGAAAGAAGAGCCATGGAAATTTTGGGGAAGCATGAGCTTCTTGTTACCCTAGAGATGAGATATCGGGGTCAGGGCCACGAGATAACGGTGCCCCTAACCGGGGATCTTCAAAAGAAGTTTGAAGAAATGCATCACAGCATCTTCGGCTTCACCATGGATGAGGAGATTGAGATCGTTAATGTTAATTTCATAGCCACAAAGCATGCACATCTCGAGCTTCCCAAGATAAAGATAGGAGAAAATAAAGTCAAGGAGAAAAGAATTTATCACTTTGCCGAAAGCATTCCTGTATACCTCTATACCAATTTCAGGGAATGCCATGGACCCTGCATAATTGAAGCTCCTACCACCACCATTCTGGTAAAAGAGGGGTGGAGTGCGAGGATGAACGAATATGGAGCCATATTAATGGAGATGGTTTAATGAATCCGGTAGAATTTGAGATCCTGTATAGCAAGCTCATCGCCATCGCCGAGCAGATGGGTGTGCTTCTTCAGCGCAGTTCCTATTCTCCCAATATTAGAGAGAGAATGGATGCATCCTGCGCAATATTTCTGTGGAACAAGGAACTCATTGCCCAAGCGGAGCACATACCCGTGCATCTGGGCTCCATGCATATCCCCCTTCGCCATGTTACAGATTTTGAAGAAGGAGACCAGATAATAGTGAATGACCCTGCCATGGGCGGGACCCATCTTCCAGATATAACCATCTACAAGCCCGTTTATTTCAAAGGTGAGCTTGTGGCCTTTGTGGGAAATAGGGCCCACCATGCGGATATCGGCGGCATCACCCCTGGCTCTATGCCGGGAAGGAGCAGCAGCATATACCAGGAGGGCCTTATTATTCCGCCTGTTAAAATTGTGGAAAGGGGAAAAATAAATGAGGAGATCATGAAGCTCATCCTTGCCAATACCAGAACCCCGAGGGAGAGGAGGGGCGACCTATCGGCGCAGATAGGAACCAACGAGTATGGAGCAAAGAAACTCAATGAATTTCTGAACTCCTATGGCACAGAAAAGTTTGAGGAGCTTGTTATGGAGCTTAGAAGATACACCGAAAAACTCATGAAAATAAGAATGAGCAGCATACCATCGGAGGAGGTAAGTGCGGAGGATTATCTCGAAATAGGCGATGAACTTGTAAAGATAAAGGTTAGGGCGAAGGTCAGGGATGGAATATACGTGGATTTCTCTGGCACATCTCAGGCAAGAAGAGAGAATATTAATGCACCTCTTGCGGTAACCCTCTCTTCCGTGTATTTCTTCTTTCGCACGATTCTTGGAGAGGATATACCCGTGAACTCCACATTTTATCAATTTTTCCATGTGTTTGTGCCTGAAAACAGCATTCTCAATCCACCACCTCATTATCCGGTAGTTGCAGGTAATGTGGAAACATCGCAGCGCATAGTGGATACGCTCATCCTTGCCTTCTCCGAAATAATGGAACTGCCAGCTCAATCCCACGGAAGCATGAATAACATTGCTATCGGTAATGAGAATTTCACATACTATGAGACCCTAGGTGGCGGAGCGGGAGCCTTTAAGGATTATCATGGTGAGGGAGGAATCCATGTGTATATGACAAATACCAAGAATACCCCTGTAGAAGTCATAGAGAGCTCCTATCCTCTGCTCTGCCTGGAATACAGGCTCCGTGAGAATTCCGGAGGTGGTGGCAAATGGATTGGAGGAGATGGAATAATAAAAAGATACAGAGTACTTGAACCCTGTACATTTACTGTGATAAGCGAGAGACGCAAAATTGCCCCTCGTGGAGCGAGAGGGGGCTCACCTGGTGCTAAGGGCGAGAATTTCGTTATAAAGAGAGGGAAGAAAATTAAGCTCTCCTCTAAGGCAACGGTGGCCCTGGAAGAAGGAGATGAAATACTGATTCTTACTCCCGGTGGCGGTGGCTACGGCTCAATATGACGTTTATTGCCACATAATGGGAATTGCTTGAAAATACATAAAGCGATTGAGAGTATGATTTAAATACCATTTGCAATTATAGTTCCGTAATGAACGATTTGAAGAAGTATAAGATGCCAATTATCGGGTTGCTGCTCTCCATCCTGGTGGTATTTGCATCCATGAATATCTGGATCCTTACAATTCTATCGCCCATCTTCGTGTTTCTCGTTCTCAAGTTTCTGAAGATATGGAGATCCAAAGAGAGGCTCGTAATAGGCATACCTGCCATATTTCTGGGTATCATGCTCTTCTTTGCCGTTTTCTCCTATCAAATCTCTGAGGTTCCTAAGCAGCATTTTTCTACCTTGGATAACTCTCTTGAGGTAACCGTGAGTCCTTACATAACAAGTGATTTCTCCAAGAGGGTGTACATCAACGCGACCTACGAGAAGGGTACAAACAGCAGCCTGAGCTATGTGGTCAGGGATATGCATGATAGAAAGGTGATAAGTTTCGGTGAAGTTGAGGGAAACGTCTCCGGCAATATCACCAGCTATCATCTCATTTTGAATCTCACCAAGGGGATCTATGCAATTAATCTCACGGTGGAAAATACCACGCTTGTTGTGGCTGCTCTCAAGGCAAAAACCTTGGATATATTCCTTCTCTATCTAAAAACCCCTGGTGTGTACCTGATGGTTCTTCTATCTTCTCTCTACGCGCTCTTTATCTTTGGAATACACATCATAAGGAAGGCACAGAAAAAAGGGATGGTGTATGAGAAAAAGAAGGAGAAGGAATCTTGAAATTCTTGCCTTTCTTCTATACACTTTCCTTATTTTCTCCCTCTCTTCGATTCCTGGAAGGGATATACCTTCTAAGGTATCCTCTATATCTCTTCTTCTCCATTTCATTCTTTATTTCTTCTACGGAATAACTCTCTTCTTTTTCTTTCGCTACAGAGCTTTTGTCTCTCTTATTTTTGGTATACTCTACGCTCTAAGCGATGAGCTGCATCAGTATTTCGTGCCAGGGAGGGATTGTGATCCTGTGGATTTTCTTGTGGATTCTTTAGCGGTAGCGACCTCCATTTTGACGGTTTATCTATGGAAACAGTTATCTACCTCGGAGACTTAAGTGGGTTGTGGAGCCCGGGAGAGAGAAGGCGGAGCAGTACAACGCCCAGGCCGTTGCACTGGTTGAGCAGGGAAGATATGAGGAGGCGGTGAAATACTACCTAAAAGCCCTTGAGGAGGATGAAAATTTTGGAATAGCCTATTACAATCTGGGAATAGCTCTAAGAAGGCTGGGAAGATTGAAGGATGCAGTAAAAAATATGAAAAGGGCGATATCTCTCAATGTGGGGATAGATGCTTACCTCGAACTCGCATCCCTCTATATATCCATGGGTAGGAGAAAAAAAGCGACCCGAGTTTTAAGCTCTTTACTCCGTGCGCATAGGGATCCTGAAAATATTTATGCAGCAGCAATTCTATATACTCAGGCAGGATATTATAAGAGAGCGGAGAAGCTTCTTAAGGAAGCTTTGGAAAAGAAAGATGAGTTAAGAGATCTCAACGCCCTAGCATCTCTTTACATACTTCAGGGGAGATATGATGATGCAGAGCAACTGCTTAAGGAAATTTTGAACAAAGACAAGGATAACATAGAGGCTCTGAACAATATGGGACATATGTTCTTTATGCGAGGGGATATGAAGAAAGCGCTGCGCTATTACGAGCTTGCTCTTCAAAAAAATCCTGAATATCTCGATGCCCTTTTTAACAGGGCATATCTTTATCACAGTATTGGCGAGCTTCCCAAGGCTATATACGATTACTGGCAATATATAAGGATGAACCCGCACAACGAGGTGGTGTGGAATAATATGGGAAATGCGCTTTACAACATGGGAAGATACATGGAATCCATACCCTATTTCATGAAGGCCGTGAGCCTAAATCCGTCCTACGAGATAGGGTGGAATAACATAGGCAATGCCCTGGCCAAGATGGGGATGTATAAAGAATCCATACCCTATCACAGGAAGGCTCTGGAACTCAATAAGAAATTCGATTATGCCTACCATGCTTTGGGGCAATCGTTATGCATGCTGGGTAAATATGAAGAAGCCCTGGATACCCTTGAAACGGCCATAGAGCTTAATACGAATTACGGGGAAACTTGGTACTGGAGGGGCAGATGTCTCTATCTCCTGCAGAGGTATGAAGAGGCCATAGAATCATTAAAAGTTGCCATTCAAAAAGACGATACTCTGGTAGATGCCTTAGAGTTGCTGGGTGATATTTATTCTCTTCTTGAATACCATGCCCAGGCGTTTAAATACTATAGAGAAGCTTTAAAGAAAGCGGAGAAAGATAAGAAGGCAAGGATTTATCTAAAAATGGGTAGATATGATAAAGCCTTAGAATTTGCATCTCCGAGACTTAAAGCGGAGCTTCTTTTCAGACTTGGGAGATGTGAGGAAGTAATGGACATGGAAAATAATGAATTTTTAAAGGCCCTCTGCCTGGAAGAGAGGGGTGCCTATGAAGACGCACTGAATTATCTGAAGAGAATTGATGAGGAAAGTGCGAAAAAAGAGAGAATGCTGCTTCTCTATGTAATGGGAAAGGAGAAGGAATTATGGGAGAAGGATTTTCGTTTGAGAGCCGCGGCATTGCTCCTCAAAAAAGGAGAGAAAAATAGGGCTGAGAAACTTCTAAGGGGGCTGGCTTCTCCAGAGGCATATTACCTGCTGGGAGAGCTATCTCTTATGGAAGGAAAAAAGAAAGATGCAATAAGATTCTTTGAAATAGCCCTAGGTATGGGCTCTTTTCGCGCTTTGGAAGCAATAAAGGAGGTGAAGAAGGGTGAGAAGATACTTTCTGAGCAAGAAAAAGATTAAGGAAATAAAGAAAAAGCTGGCAATGCAGCTCTGGGAAGACGGGAAATACGAGGTGATTGAGAACGACATCACCCTCATACTCAGGGATGGCGAGCCTGCATATTTTCTCCATGAAGATAAGTACTATCCCACGATCCATCTTCTGCTTCGCAAAGCCCCTGAAGAGCACTTTGTAACCGTTGATATGGGTGCTGTGAAATATGTGCTAAACGGCGCAAATATTTTCGCCGCAGGTATAGTGGATGCAGATCCGGAAATAAAGCAAGGAGACTGCGTTTACATCCGGGACGAGAAATATGGTAAGCCCCTCGCGATTGGAATAGCGATGATGAGCGGTGAGGAGATGAAAAACAGTAAAAAGGGACTTGCCGTTAAAAATTTGCATTATTACGGAGATAAAATCTTCAAAATGCTTTAAGCCCTTCCTCGTAGCTCTCCTTGGTGAGCTCGAATATTATCACAGAGGATAGAATCCAAGCTAAGCCGATTATCAGCGCAAGTATATTTTGCCATATGCCGTAGGCTATCAAAGCCGCTGGAATAAAGTAGAGAAGGGTATAGCTGATGAGCTTTCGCATTTACTCACCGGCTTATCCGAAGAGTGCTCCGAGACCTGCGATGGCTTCCTCTTCCTTCTTCTCTTCCTCTTCCTCTTTCTTCTCTTCCTTCTTTTCTTCTTCCTTCTTCTCCTCTGCCGCAGGTGCCGCTGTAGCCGCTGGTGCTGCTGCGGGTGCAAATGCTGCACTCTTTATCGCTTCTTCGATATCTATCTCACTGAGCGCAGAGACCAAGGCCTTTATTCTTGCCATATCTGGCTCTGCTCCCGCTGCCTTTATGATGTTCGCTATCGCCTCTTCATTTATTTCCTTTCCCAGCGAATGCAGGATCAGGGCACTATACACATATTCCATTTTTACTACCTCCTTTTTCGTTTCATCCAAAGAGGGCACCCAGACCCTCTATGGCTTCTTCCTCCTTATTTTCCTCTTCTTCTTCCTCTTCCTTTTTCTCTTCTTCCTTCTTCTCCTCTTCTTTCCTTCCCTCTGGGGAGGGAGATAGCCTATTGGATATTAAATTTTCTAATTCTTCATCAAGCCCACCCTTAAGCTGAGAGGCCAAGGATAGCATCTGCAGATACGCTTTCTTCACTATGTATTCCGCCGTATACTTGTTCACTATGCCCCCATTTATGGCCAGGTTCATGGCATCCATGTGTGCCTTAGCAATGAGCATGGGCATGGTGAGCTTGGTGGGCCATCCTATGTTCATAGAGAGATTCACAGCGTACTGAATTGCATCGAGGAAATCACCGTATATCTTTTGAGTATCTACCTGGAGCACATCCTTGGGGAAGACAATTTCATCCTCGTAAGCTGCTCTCAAATCAAGACCAACGGTGATCGGGTAAATTTCAAGCTTGGTGAGAACCTGAGCAACATCCCTGCTTATGACCTCCCCTTTCTTAACGAGAACCGTATCCTTTCTTATCACTATCTTTCCCTTCTGCACAGCTGCAGGCAAACCCACCTTCTGGAACTCGCTTATCACGGGACCTGGCTTGAAAGGAGTCTCACCTTCATGCACAACGATATCCTCAGGGGCTATCTCGCCGCCCTTTGCAGGAGCCTTCGTCTTGGTTTTCTCCATAATTTTTGCAAGCTTAAAAGCATTCATTCTGGTGAAAACTATGCCTGTTTGTCCCTCTATATATTTTGCAAGCTCCTTCAGATTCTTACGGGGCGCCTTTTCAAGCGCCAGTTTTATGAGCCTGTTCTTGCCCACAATAAAGACCACATCATTTCTCAGCTCTCTTCTCATCTTCTGCATCTGCGCTGCCGGTATATTGTTGATATTCACTATTCCTACCACCGGATACTCTTGTGCGAGCTTCACAATTTTATCTACGAACTCGTATTTCCAGGGTGCAACATGAGCCATCTATCTCACCTCAATTTTATGCGAACTGCAGGACCCATGGTGGTCTTCACATAAACACTCTCTATATTCTGATATCCGCGCTCTAACTTGTGCTCCAGCCTCTTTAGCACCTCTTCTATATTATCTGCAATCTTTTCAACATCCATGTTCTTGGTGCCCACAGGCACATGGAATGTTCTCTTATCTCTGGACCGCATCCTCACTGTCTTCTTTAAATTATTCACTAGGGGGCAGGGATCACCGCCCGGCGGTATCGGCTTGGGCATCTTACCCCTTGGACCAAGAATGACGCCTAAGCTCTTACCTATCTTAGCCATTAGGGGCGCTTCGGCCAGAAAGAAATCGTATTCGTTGGCTATTTTTCTCGCCTTTCTCTTATCCTCCGCGAGCTTATCAATCTCCTCCGGTGGAATAACTAGATCCGCGCATTCCTTGGCTTTAAGTGCAGTCTCTCCAGAGGCAAACACCCCAATCTTTATTTCCTTGCCCCTCCCATGGGGTAAGATTACCTCCTCATTAATCCTATTCTTGGGAATGCTAAGATCAACATCTTTCAGATTTATCGCCAAATCTACACTTTCCAAAAACCTTCTTTCCTTCGACTTCTCTATCGCTTCCTTTACTGCGGCGATTATATTTTCACGCAATTAAACACCTCCTTGTAGTAAGCGAGCCTTCCGGCTCTCCTACAAGTCATCATTTACTCTTCTGGGATGGTGATTTCGTTCTCCTTTATAAGCTTTTGCACCTCTCGGGGATCTTTTCCCTCCACCGTGACTCCCATGGAAACGCAGGTACCCAGAACTTCCAGAACAACGCCTCTCAAATCGTAGGACAGCGAGTTCTCTCTCTTCATCCTGGCTATCTTTATCACCTGCTCTATGGTCAAATCTCCAACCTTGTTTTTTCTGGCATCTCCAGAACCCTTATCAATTCCCAGCTCCTTCTTTATGAGCGCCGAAGTTGGCGGTGTTCCAACGGTCACTGTGAATTCCTTGGTTTTGGGATCCACATCCACAATCACAGGAACCTGCATTCCAGCGTATGCCTTTGTTTTCTCGTTTATTACCTTCACCACCTGCGCTACATTTACACCCATGGGACCCAGTGCCGGACCCAGAGGCGGGCCAGGTGTGGCTTTTCCACCTTCTACAAGTACCTCAATTTTCTGTCCCATTTTTACTCACCTTCCTCTTTTTCAAGGAGTCTTACAGCCTCGGCCTTTACGGTTATGGGTATGGGAACCATTGCCGCAAACAGCTCCACAGTTATTTCGTCCTTAGTTTCATCAATCTGTATTACCTTGGCATGCTCACCCTTGAACGGGCCTTCCACAAGCTCCACTATATCACCCACGGAAATGCGATGAATGGTAGGTGTGGGCGTGAGATAATGCTTTATCTCTTCTATATGCATCTCGCCTCTTACCACGCCCTTGGCATCCTTTATCCCCCTTATGAGGGAGAGAACCTTGTCAGGTCGGGAAGTCTCCACGAAAACATAGCCCTTGAGATTGTAGGGTGCAAGAACTGCGTATATCTCCTTCCATCCGTGAATCTTAGATTTAAGTCCTATATCTCGGGCTACCTTTATCTCCTGTCCGATAGTTGTTTTGACAGCAACTATGGCGGATTCTATCCTTATCTTTACCTCCTTTGCCCATAGTCCTTCAGAATGTATCACCTCAAATTTAAAATGTCCAACATCTCCTATTTCCGAAGCTCTTGGAGATGTTATAGTTACATAAATCTCCTTTCTGCGATGAGCCGGCACATCTATCTTATATTCCAGCTGGGTATTCTCCTCCTTCGTCACTAAAAGTTTCTGTTCCTCTTTTTTCACGCCTGTTATACTAATGCTCCATTCAAGGGATGCATCCCTCATCTCCAGTGAGGAGAGAATCCTAAAGGTGACCTCCTCCTTCTTTTCACCCTTGTTGGAGATCACAACCACAATTTCTGCTATTCTTCCTGCAGGAATTCTAAAATCTTCCTGGTTTATTGTGACTTCAATCATTTCAATCTCCTCAGGGAACCACATGATTAATATTGAGCCAGACCGACAAAATATAATAGATGAGGAACCCTATGCCCCCAATTATTATTATTCCAGCTCCTGTAATTGCCAGCACTTTGCCATATTCTTCCGCAGTAGGTTTCCTGGCCATCTTAAGTATCCTGGAATATCTTCCCTTGCCAAACCCGTGAATCCAATTTTCTACCCGTTTCTGCAGTTCGTCGCTTTTATCAATGAGCTTCATTTTCATACACCCTTCACTTTATTACTTCAATCTCCTTGGTTCTTTCAATACTTTCCAAACCCTGAATATACGGGGACTTTACCCCTGTTATGACCACCATCACCCGCAGTGTATTGCCCAAGGAGGGATCTATAGAGGCGCCCCATATTATGCGGGCGCCCTTGCTTATCCTTGATTGAACATACTCTGCAACGCTCTCTGCCTCCCTCACAGTCATATTTTCTCCGCCCACAACATTAATTAGGGCGCCTGTAGCCTCGCTAATATCTGCCTCTATGAGCGGAGAACTGAGCGCTTCTTTTATTGCATCTTCAGCCCGATTTTCAGAGTCGCTCTCTCCCAGACCTATCATCGCTACGCCTCCACCTTTCATAATAGTCTTAAGGTCATTGAAATCGAGATTCACCAAACCTGGCTTGGTAATCATCTCCGCAAGGCCCTTTATAGCCCGCATAAGTATTTCATCCGCCACCTTGAAGGCCAGATTAAGGGGCAATCTCGGTACCAATTCAAGAAGTTTATCATTGGGTATCGTTATCACGGTATCCACATACTGTTTGAGCTTTTCAAGACCCCACATGGCATTCTCTTCCCTCATTCTTCCCTCAGCCTTAAAGGGCAATGTGCAAATCGCTATAGTAAGTGCACCCAGTTCCTTGGCGATCTGTGCCACTACAGGTGCGCTCCCTGTACCGGTTCCGCCACCTAATCCACAGGTTATAAACACAATATCCGCACCTTGCAAAACCTCACGTATTCTATCCTCTACCTCCCTTGCAGCCTCTTCACCAACCTGGGGAAGTGCTCCTGCCCCTAATCCGCGGGTTATTCTCTTACCCAGAAGAATCTTGCGATGAGCATGGGTTATTAAAAGATGCTGAGCATCCGTGTTAGCCGCTATTAATTCAACATCTACTATTCCTTCCTCCATTATTCTCGTGATTGTATTACTTCCTGCTCCTCCACAACCAACTACCTTTATATTCGTTTTGAGCTTTTGCAGCAGCTGGAGTAGCTCCTCATCTTCAGGTGCCCTGATTGTAGGCTCCGCAGGCGTTTCCCGAACCTCCGCCTTGGAAAGTACTTCCTTAACCAGCGATTTCATAAAATCACCTTTTTAAATCTCTGTGAGGATTAAAGCAAGGGCTAATATAAAAGTTTTGCTAATGGGAACCACCAGCGGGTTCCCATTCCCTCCTGCGACCCTGAGAACCACCAGCGGGTTCCCATTCCCTCCTGCGACCCTGAGAACCACCAGCGGGTTCCCCACGAGGGAGACCCTACGCTACGCCCTTTTCAGGGCTGGCTCGCAACTCGCTTCGCTGCTTGCTCGTTCTCCCCTCTACCCCTCTCCTTTATCTTTAGGGGGTTTAGAAAGGGGGCGTCAGCCCCCTTCGTGAGGAAATTTTTAAATATCGAAGGGTGATAGCTGAAATATGGATGTGGTAAAGGCCCATGTCTTCTTTTCTGGCAGAGTTCAGGGGGTATTTTTCCGGGCATTCACCAGAGAGAACGCGATTAAGCTGGGTGTTAAAGGCTGGGTAAGGAATCTCCCAGATGGAAGGGTTGAGGCGGTTTTTGAGGGGCCAAGAGATAAAGTAGAGAAGCTCATTTATCTATGCCGTTACAAGCATCCCTATGCCCGGGTGGATGATGTTGAAGTGAGATACGAGGAACCTGAAGGCTACAAGGATTTCAGGGTGAGGTATTAATGATTACCTTGAGCACGGATTTTGGCTATGAGGATCACTATGTGGCGGTTATGAAAGCCGTGATATACGGCATAAACCCGGATGCAAAGATAGTTGATATAACCCATGGTATCCAAAGGCATTCCATAATGCATGCTGCCTATGTACTGCGATGCATCTATCCTTACTTTGGAAACGCTATTCATGTATTTGTGGTAGATCCAGGAGTGGGCACCGCCAGAAAGGGAATTGCAGCGAAATTAAAGCATGGATGGTTCGTTGGTCCAGATAATGGGATACTCACCTTGATTCAGGGAGAGGTGGAAAAGGTATATGAGATAGAACTTCCGGCTAGAAGTGCAACTTTCCATGGAAGAGATATCTTTGCGCCGGCTGCTGCTAGAATAGATATGGGTCAGAAAGATTTCCTAAGGGAGATTGATTCCTTTATAACATTTCCCTATCAAAAGCCGGAAAGGGAAGGAGATGCAATAAGGGGCGAGATAATCCATGTGGATCATTTCGGGAATGTGATAACCAATATTCCGAAGGAGATGGTAGGTAATCCAAATAAGATTATTCTCAATAAGAAAGAAATCCCATTTAAGAGGGCATATGGTCTGGCAAGAAAAGGTGAACTGATAGCGCTTATCAACAGCGAAGGACTCCTAGAATTTGGAGTTAACATGGGTTCCGCACAGGAGATTCTTAAGCTGAAGCCAGGGGATAGAATAAAAGTTGCCCTTTATTAGCCTTCTCTGTTTTCCAGAACCTCTGCGCTTTTTAAGAAACTGGCAGCTTCCTCCTCGTATGTTTTGTATTTCTCATAATACTCGGCGGCTCTTGCTTTGTACTCTGCCATTTTCTCTACAACCTGAGCCTGTTTCTGCCTCCACATGCTTATCTTAGATTGCACCCCGGAAATTTTGGTCTGGAGCTTTGCTATCTTTGCCCGGAGCTCCTCTGATTTTTTTAATGATGAGGTGGATTTGAGGGCATCCTGGTAACCCTCTATTTTTCTCTTCAACTCTCTTATCTTTGCCTTTTCTATATTCTCCTTCTCCTTATACTTGGCCTTCTCAGCCTGATATTTTGCCACCTTCTGCATTTCCCTCTTGTATCTGCTGTAAAACATTGCCGCTTTCCTCTTGAATTCAGCTGCCTTCTTTCTAAGTTTGGCTGCTTCCTTATATCTAGCTAGCCTATCCTTCTCCTCATATGCCTCCTTTCTGGTTACAGCTTTTATCTCCTCATAGGCAGCATCTCTTTCATGCTCCTCCTCAAACAATTTCTCGTATCTTTCCTCCTTCTCTTCACCATTCATTCCCTCACCTTTTAAAAAGATTATGCGAATAAATGTAAATAAAGATTGCGGAAGAGCGTGATTTGTTCGCTACATCATTGAATTAGGTATGCCTTCTTTTGGGAAATTATTAAATCCACCCTTGCAATTCCCCATTGATGCCCTATGTTTGAAATACTGGATAAGAAAATTCTGGCTCCAAATATCAAGTGGATCAGGGTTCATGCGCCGCTGGTGGCAAGAAGTGCCCATGCCGGACAATTTATTGTGCTTAGACTGCATGAGCGAGGAGAGCGAATTCCTCTGACCCTTTTCAAATGGAGCAAGGAGGAAGGGTCCATAGAGCTGGTGTTTCAAGAGGTTGGAAAGACTACCTATGAGCTGGGAAGCTACGACCCAGGAGATAAAATAATGGACATCGTGGGTCCTTTGGGCAAGCCGACGCATATTGAGAATTACGGCACCGCTGTTATAGTTAGCGGAGGTGTTGGTGCTCCCATAGGATACGCAGTTACAAAAGCACTTAAAGATGCGGGCAACCATGTGGTGAGTATTATAGGGTTTAGAAGCAAGCAGTACGTGATTCTTGAGGACGAGTTCAGGAAGGTAAGCGATGAGTTGCTTATCACCACTGATGATGGGAGCTATGTTCGCAAAGGCTTCACCACAGATGTTCTTAAGGAGTATCTTGAGAAGGGTGGGAAGGCAGATTATGTTTTCACGGTAGGTCCTGTTATAATGATGAAGCTGATAGCAAAAATAACAAAGGAATATGGTATAAAGACGGATGCGAGCCTCAACCCCATAATGGTTGATGGTACAGGTATGTGCGGTGCATGCCGTGTAACTGTGGGTGGGGAAATTAAATTCGCATGCGTTGACGGCCCAGATTTCGATGCACATCAGGTGGATTTCGACGAGCTCATGAGCAGGCTGGTGGAATACAGGCCGGAGGAGAAGATTGCTCTGGATAGATATGTGAAGGGGGTGCGTTAAATGGCAAGACAGATCAAGAAGAAAAGGGTGCCTGTTCCAGAGCAGGACCCCAAGGAGAGAATTCATAATTTTAATGAAGTTGCCCTAGGTTATACATGGGAACTCGCAACGGAGGAAGCGTCAAGATGCATTCAGTGCCCTGTGAATTTTGCTCCCTGCATCAAGGGCTGCCCTGTTAATGTCAATATTCCTGGATTCATTAAGAAGATTCTGGAGAAGGATGTGAAGGGCGCTTTAGAAATAATTCACAAGACCAATGCGCTTCCTGGCATAACTGGGCGCGTATGTCCTCAGGAAGAGCAGTGCGAAATGAACTGTGTTATGGGAAAGCTGGGTGACAGGATTAATATAGGTAAGCTCGAAAGATTTGTGGCTGATGAAGCCAGGAAGATGGGTATACATCCCGAAGTCACCATGGCACCAAAGAACGGAAAGAAAGTTGCCATCGTAGGCTCAGGACCGGCAGGATTAACAGCCGCCGCTGATCTGGTGAAGATGGGTTACGATGTTACCGTATTTGAAGCTCTGCATGACTTGGGCGGTGTTCTTATATATGGCATTCCAGAGTTCAGACTTCCTAAGGATATCGTGAGATACGAGGTGGAGTATCTCAAATCCATTGGCGTGAAATTTGAGAAGAATGTGGTGATAGGGAAGACATACACCCTCTACGAGCTTTTGGAGGATTATGATGCGGTGTTCCTTGGTACCGGTGCCGGCACGCCCAAGTTCCTCAATTTGCCAGGAGTGAACCTCAAGGGTATTTACTCTGCCAACGAATTCTTAACAAGAATAAATCTTATGAAGGCCTACAAGTTCCCAGAATACGATACACCTATAAAGAAGGGCAAGAGACTCGCAGTTATAGGTGCTGGCAATGTGGCCATGGATGCTGCCCGCAGTGCTCTACGTGTAGGTTATGAGGAGGTATATATTCTTTATCGCAGAACTAGGGAATATATGACTGCCAGGGAAGAGGAAATTGCTCACGCGGAGGAAGAAGGAGTTAAGTTCATGTTCCTGGTGAGTCCTGTGGGCTTTGTGGGAGATGCTGATGGCAATGTGCGGGTAGTTCGCCTGATTATGAACGAGCTTGGCGAACCCGATGAGTCGGGAAGAAGAAAACCGGTACCCATACCGGGCACAGAGTTTGGATTGGAAGTTGATGCAGTTGTATTCGCCATAGGCCAGAAGCCAAACAAAGTGCTATATCAGGAGGTACCAGAGCTTAAGGTGACGAGATGGGGTACTCTTGTTGTTGATGAGAAATATCGCACAACCATGAGGGGTGTATTTGCTGGTGGAGATGCGGTTCGCGGAGAATCCACTGTGGTGCTGGCCATGGGTGATGGGAAGAAGGCAGCAAAGGCAATTGACGAATACATCAAAACAGGAGAATGGCCCGAGGAGATAAAACCCCAGAGCTTCTAATTTTTTAATTTTTCTGGTAAAATTTTAATCTTCGCTTTTATTTTATTTTGGTGAAGCACTGTGGGGAATACTAAAATCCTTTTTAAAAGCTATTTTTCCCGAACCACGAATAATTTCAGAAAGATTTATTAAGAAAAAAGAGATAATCATGATGAAATTAGTGAAAATGGTGACGATTATGATGCTAAAGATTGCGAAAAACAGAATAAACGAGTTCCTGGCCGCGTTGAAGGAAGAGTATACGCTTTACGCACCAACCAGCAATGGAGTCACCAAATTTGAGAAGATTGAGGATTTAACTTCCATATGCTTTCTTCCCAACAGAACGGACATATCACTTAAGTCAATATTTTTCCCGCCCAAACAAAAATTTTTCAGATGGAAAAGAGGTGAAATGGGTTATGAGCTTGAGGATTATCTTGATGGGGAGGAAAAGAAGGTGATCTTTGGTGCCAGAGGATGCGATATTAGATCCCTCAAAATATTGGATATGTATATGAGGGGTGAATTTTCTGACCCCTATTATGAAAAGAGGAGAAAAAATACCATCATAATAGGCATTAGCTGCGACTATCCCCGGGAATCATGTTTCTGCAGCGCCTTTGGCGGTATGGTTCCCGAAGACGGTTATGATCTTTGGTTCACAGATATCGGCACCCATTACTTTGTGGATGTAGGAAGTGATATCGGTAAAGAGCTTATCTCTCTCGGCTTTTTCCAGGAAGCAAGTCCTGAGGATTTGAGGAAAAAGAAAAGAAGGATAGAGAAGGTGCAGTTTGAGATAGAGAGAAGAACAAGAATAGATCTATGCGAGGTGAAGAGATGCTCTCAGGAGATTAAGAAGAAGAGTCAGGATGAGATATGGAGAGAGCTTGGAGAGATCTGTTTATGCTGCGGAAAATGCAATTTTGTCTGTCCCACCTGTCACTGCTTCGATGTCCGGGATATTCCGAGCTTTGATGGCAGTGAGGGTTACAGGATTAGGGTGTGGGACTCCTGTCATCTCTACGAATACGCCAAAACTTCTGCGGAGAATTTTAGAAAAGAGAAGCACGCCAGGGTGAGATACCGTGTCTATGATAAATTTGTATTTCCAGTGATGAGATATGGGGTTTACGCGTGCACTGGTTGCGGAAGATGCACGGAGGTATGTCCAGCCGGGATAAATCTGCGGGAGGTATTAAGGAGGTTGGTGGAATGAGAAACCCATATCTTCCGGAGGTTGTGCCCATAAGAGAGGTAATTGAAGAAACTTGTGATACGAAGACCTTTAGAATAGCAACTCATCTTCTCTTTAACCCTGGACAATTTGTAGAGCTCAGTGTTTTCGGCTACGGTGAGGCGCCGATTTCCATCTCAGGAGGTGGTGATGGATACCTGGACCTCACAATAAGAGCCGTTGGAAATGTAACCAACAGAATTCACAGGATGAAGGCGGGAGATTACGTGGGTATACGAGGTCCCTTTGGCAACGGATGGCCCTTGGAGAAGGCAAAGGGTAAAAACCTGCTAATTGTGGCTGGAGGTATAGGTCTCGCTCCTCTCAAACCGGTGGTAGAGTATGTTTGCAGGCACCGTGAAGAGTTTAAGATGGTTACCCTGCTCTATGGGGCCAGGAGACCTTCACTTATGCTCTTCAAATATAAATTCAGGGAGTGGGAGAAATTTATGGATCTTCTTCTCACCGTGGATGAGCCCGAGGAAGGTTGGAAGGGGCATGTGGGCGTCGTAACCACTTTATGTGATAAGATAAAGCACCGCAGCGATACCATCACCCTCATGTGTGGCCCACCCATAATGATGAAGTATACCTCCATGGTGCTCATAGAGCTTGGATTCCCGCCCAGTGAGATTTATCTATCCCTGGAGAGAAATATGAAATGCGGAATAGGAATCTGCGGACACTGTGCTGTTGGTGGTGTCTATGTATGTCGCGACGGTCCCGTTTTCTCCCTTAACAAAGCCCTCCGCTTTATAGAGAAGCCCCATGAGGTTCAGGGGGTGTTGGATTGAATCTGGGTATATTTTCCTTATCCTGCTGCGAGGGATGTTCTGTGGAATTCCTTAACTTAGAGGCGCAAATTCTCGATCTTTTAAAATATTTAGGGATAAAGAATTTCAGGCTTGCCAAGGAAATAAACGAGATGCCTGTGGATATAGCCTTCGTGGAGGGAACTCCCACAAATAGGGAGGAGATAATCAAGCTCTTGAAGATAAGAAAAGGATCGCACATTCTCGTAGCCCTGGGTTCCTGTGCATCCACGGGAGGAGTTCCAGCACTGGTTAATACCCTCAGGAAAAGGGAGGCCATGGATGTATACGATGGTGAGCCTCCGGAGATTCCCATAGACCCGAAGCCCCTGGATTACTATGTGGATGTGGATTACAGGCTCTACGGATGCCCATTTTCCAAGGATGAGCTGATAGAGCTGATAACAGATATTATAATAGGGAAGAACTACCGGGACAAGGAATATAGCGTATGTGTGGAATGCTCCCTAAGAGAAAACGGGTGTCTTCTAGAACAGGGTCTTCTATGCTTAGGGCCAATCACCAGGGGAGGATGCAATGCCCTGTGCACCGCCAATGGAAAACCATGCCTGGGATGCCGCGGCCCCTATGAAGACGCGAATATCAAGGCCCACATTAAGGTTCTTCTTGATATGGGTTTCTCAAAGGAGGAGGTTATGGAGGCACTCTCCCTTTTCTCCTATGAGAAGTTCAAGGAGGTTATAGCATGGCTGAAAGAAGAATAAGAATTGGGGAGATTACTAAAATTGAGGGACATGCAAATTTGACTGTGGAGATAGGGGATCACGAGGTAAAGAGGGTAATATTCGGTGTACATGAAGGTTCACGATACTTCGAAGCTTTTATGAAGAACAGACCCTATTACTATCTTCACGAGCTTTCGGGAAGAATCTGCGGCATATGCACTGTAGCCCATGAAATTGCGAGTATCAAAGCTGTGGAGAGGGCGTTGGGGATAGATGTCCCTGATAACGCGAGGAGGATAAGAGAGCTCATGCTCATAAGCTCTCACATACAGAGCCATGTATTACATCTTTATTTTCTTGCCCTCCCGGATTATGTGAATGCGGAAAGTATTATAGAGATTGCAAAAAACAACAGGGAGCTTGTAAAGAAGGCGTTCAGAATAAAGGAAGCCACGAATTATATGACCGCGCTTTTAGGTGGCAGAGCAGTGCAACCCTGCACCCTCGTTCCTGGGGGTTTCACTAAAAGAATTACAAGCACTGAGCTTGAGAATTACAAAAAGAAGATGAAGGAGCTATATCCACTCCTAGTTGAAACGGCAGATCTTTTCCTGCAGCTAGAGTATCCAGAATTTGAGAGAGATTGTGAATATGTGGCTCTCTGGGATGGAAAGAGCGTCCCTCTCTACGATGGGAAGATCAAGAGCACACACCATATTTTCAGCGAGGAGGAGTATGAGGAGCATCTAAAGGAATATGTGGTGGAGTATTCCTCAGCCAAGAGATCCCTTATAGATGGCCAGGACTATATGGTGGGTGCACTGGCAAGGCTCAACATAAATCCATATTTGAAGGATGAGGCTAAAGAACTGGCGGAAAAATATGGTATCAAGTTCCCAAGCAGGAAGGTGGCTTGGATTAACGCCGCTCAGGCGGTGGAGAATGTGCATTATGCCCTTGAAGCCCTTGAGCTCGCTGACGAAGTGGAAGAATATGAGCCCAGAAAATCCCCACCAAAAAATTTAGATGGTGATGGGGTGGGCGCGATAGAGGCACCCCGAGGACTGCTGATACACCATTACTCCTTCAAAAATGGAAAGGCCAAAAAAATTAACATAATCACACCCACAGCCATGAACACAGAGAACATAGAGAGAAGCCTGAAAGACCATCTTTCTAATCTAGTGGATGAAAGCGATGAGGTTATCAAGATGGAGGCTGAAAAAATCATTCGGGCCTATGATCCATGCATCTCCTGCTCGGTGCATGTGGTTAGAACACGCTAACTTTCCAATATTTTTCTTAGATACTCAAAATCTTTAGGCGTATTCACATTGAAGAAGGTGTGCGGATCCATATCCTCCGCCTTGAGATAATACACATCCCGGCATCTCTCTATGGCACCATGGAGGGATGCTCTTCTGCTTTTCAATTCCTCTTCCAGAGAAGGGATGGCCGCGGGGGAATAGTATGCGTGTAGTGGCTCCAGATATCCATTTTTCCATCTTGGCACCACAATATCGTGCTCTCGGAACTCCAGAATTTTTTCAACGGCTTCCTTCTTTACCAAGGGCATATCGCCACCGAATATCAGGAGAGGTCTCTTGAGCCGCTTCAGAAGCGAGATAATGGAGGGCAAAATCCAGGGTGATTCATCGAGAATAAGAGTCGTAGAAATAGAAAAGGGGTAGGTAGAATAAACAATAACCTCTAAGCCCATAGAGAGAAGATTATCCACAACGACATCAATCAATCTTTTTCCTCCATAAACTTCTTTAAGATGCTTCTCCGGAAGCCTTCTTGAGCGAGCCACCAGCACCGCTGCCAGGACATCCATCCCTATCTCCATGTCTTTGGAGTTTATAACACTAATGCATGGAGAAACAATTTTATCCTGCCTTTGAATTTACCGATTATGCTTGAAGTTTCAAATCTCGTGGTCAAATACGGAAATTTTATGGCTGTTAAAGGCATATCTTTCAATGTTCTTGAGGGTGAAATCTTCGGGTTGTTAGGACCAAACGGTGCCGGCAAGAGTTCCACGCTTAAATCCATAATGGGACTTGTGGAGTTTGAAGGTGAAATAAAGCTCCTTGGCAGAAAAATAGGGGTGGAGGAGAGAAATCTTATAGGCTATGTTCCTGAGGAATTTATGCTTATAGATGTTCTCACACCCCTGGAATTTTTCGAGTTCATAGCCTCTCTTCGTGGAATGAAAAACGAGGAAAGGGTGACACGCTTGATTTACGCCTTCGGTCTGGAGAAATACGCGAATAAGCCCATAGCATCCCTCTCCATGGGCACGAAGCAAAAGGTTGCCATAATAGCTGCGCTTATGCACGAACCAAAGCTTCTAATCCTGGATGAGCCCCTCAATGGTCTCGATGCTAAATCCTCTAAAATTCTCAAGGAGCTTATGAAAAGACACGTGGAAAGAGGTGGTGCGGTGCTTTTCTCCACCCATATAATGGAAATCGCCGAAAAACTGTGCGATAGAATCGCTGTAATTAATCAGGGAAAGATCATTGCCGAGGGCACTGTAGAGGAGCTGCGCAGAAAAGCTAAAGTAGAAGGCGGTCTGGAAGACATATTTCTTAAGTTAACCGGCGAGGATGAGTACATAAGAGGGGTGATAAATGCCCTCTCTCAGTGAGCTCTGGAAGGTATCCGGCGTGTATTACAGACATCTTGGATTTCTCACTTATATGGAGTCTAGGGCCGTGGCGCTCAAGGAGAAATCGGTGGAGAGGCTTGCCAAATCAGGCATAAAATCCCTGCTCTACAACAAAGTATTTCTCTCCCTCATATTCTTTGCCTCTTCCCTCTACGCTGCCATGGGAAATTCCGTGATAAGCTTTGCCTCCTATCTTCTCCTCCTAATATTTATGTTTTCTTTCTTCTTTTTGCAAGTCGTCACTTATTTTTTCCAGCTTAATTTCGATCTCCTGCGCACACTTCCCCTGAGCGAAAGAGATGTGAGAAAGATAATGCTCCTGACCTTTGTGCGAATATTCGATATCCCTCTCGGGGTTAATATCATAAGTTTCCCTGTGGCAATTTCCTTCTTCAACGGTCTTCTCGCCTTCTTTCCAGCATTCTTCGGAGTTCTAATCGCGGAAATATTCTCCATCACAATTGTAACATTTCTGTCCAAGATCTTCTATACCAAGCTCTCCCAGCCGGTGGGTGGATGGAAGGGCGTAATAAGAATTCTCTACCAGGTAATATGGGGTGCCACCTTCTTTCTATTCTACGCCGCCATGATGTGGATGCGAAGGTGGTTCATGAATCTCTCCTCCTATCAACCGCTTATGGATAGATACGCCTTCATTTTTAAACTCTTTTTTCCCTTCAATTTCTCTTATTTAATGGTGGCTCCCGACATTCTTTCCCTGACAACCTCACTTTTATTTATCCTTCTGGGCTACTATGCCCTCAGATGGACCCTGAGGAACATAGGGAGAATGAGCGAGCTTCACGTGGAAGAGTCACCAGTCCCCGAAAAGATAAAGATGAAATTCAGTGGACCTATTTATGGAATAATAAGAAAAGATCTAAAGCTGATTTCACGCAATCCCGGGTTGCTCATGCTCGCTTTGCTCCCGGCCTTTGAAAGTATTCTTCTGATGGCCTTGGGAAACCCGGTGAGCAGTTCTATATACATAATTTTCACCTTCGTAATAATCCTAATTTATAGCCTCTTTGGCATAGAAAAACTCACCATACTGAGAATTCTTCCGATGCCTAAGGGCAAGGTGTATCTCTCAAAGAATATTATAGGCCTCATATCTTTTCTCATCTCTCTTCTCATCGTGGATTCCTATCTTCTCCTGCGCAATGCAGTGCCAGATCTCGTAACTCAGATAATCCTGATTCCGGCCATGTTTTCCGCCGGAATAATATGCCTGTATCTCGGAGATAAGCTGGGTGTGAAAAAAAGCGTAGGTCTCAGTGCCATAGGTTTCGTTCTTATAATTGCCTTGGGCAACATAATCCTCTTGCTTCCCCAGTTAGCGGCATCCCTTATGAAGGATTTTATGAATCCCATGGTAACAGCGCTCCTCATCTCTCTCGTGGAATTATTTGTGGGTGTGGAGATAATAAGGAGAGTCAGATAGTTTCTCTGGGTATGATTACTCCATCGATTTCCACGGTGAGACCCTTTGCTTGAAGATAGGCGGTATAGGCAGCTATTATGGCATCAACCTCGTGCTCATTTTTCACGTTTTCCATCTCAAAATCCACAAAGTAGGGGAGCATCCTCATCTTCTTTTTTTGATAAAAGCCAAGAATCTTGGCTGTGGCCGTGGGAAATACCTCGATAACCGAGATGCCTGCTTTCTCAAGCTTCTCCCTCATCCTCAACCCCCTAATAGCAAGTTCCTTAATTGAGGGAATCTTTAAGCTCATGGCCCCATAGCGCTTGAGATATTTGTCCGCATATCTCTCCTCATTTAGGGTTAGAGGCGCATCTATGGCCACAATATTCACCTTTTTCTCCAAAAAGAAGTTGAGTATCTGAGAATCAGCATAGAGGGTGGATGTGAAGATCCTGTGCCCTTCCATTATGGCAACGCCGGAGGGATTTTTCTCCTTGGCTGCTAAATCCAGACCTCCGAAGATCACAGAAATGTTATGGAGCTGTTTCTATTTACCTTTTTCTTTATCACTACAGGTTTTGGCTCCTCCACAGGGTGCACCACAAATTTGGAATTCTCTTGGTCATCGAATCTCTTTACGCCTCTCTTTGCCTTCTTCTTTCTCTTCTCCCTTGATTCTTTCTTTCTCCTCTCCCTGACTGAAAGCTTTGCCTCTTTTTCCTCATCCTCTTTTTCTTTTTTCTCCTCTTTCTTCTTCTCTTCTTCTTCCTCCTGCTCCTCAGGCATCACAAAGGGTCTTATCCTGCTCACAGGCTGTGCAAGCATAACTCTGGAATGGAAGGGCCGTGGAACATCTTCCTCGGTGAGTTTCTCTTTTTTGCGAAGGAAGAGTGGTTTCTTTTCGGGAAATATACCGCGTTCCAAGATCACCATGCGACTAACCGCACCACCTATGAATGCAAAGGAAAGCATAATAAAAAATGAGGGGGGTGCATAGTAAAGATAATGCTGGAAATATGCGCCCACATTCATAGCCACATTTAGCGTGGTATCTATGTAATTCAGGAAGGAGAACACGGGGAGAGAGGCGAACACACCCATAAGATTACCTACAAAATTCGTGGAGAATATTGAGGGTATATGAATCCAGCCCTGGACAAGGGCGAATATGAAGGCGAAATAGAGTAGTATGGGGATGCTCATGGCAACCACACCCTTCACAGGACCTCCAGCCTTCCTCCCGGTAATGTAGCCTATGATTATGGGCCCCAGAATGGGAAGCCACCATAGAGTAAGGAGAAGAATAACCGCATAGGAAATTGCGGTACCAACCGAATATGGATACTTTTTCATCACCATCACCATCTGACTTTTGTCAGACAAACATATGACAAAATTCTATTTAAATTTTTTGCATAAAATTACCTTTTTAAGGAAGAACTATATTTCAACGGAAAGGAAAAGCGACGAAATTTCAGAAAAATTTATATACCATAAAGTTCATATCTGTCATGAATCTGACATGGTATAGTTATATGTCTGACAGAAGGTGATGGAATGTATCTCAAGGCCATTGAATTGGAGAATTTCAAGTCCTTCGGAAGAAAGACAAGGTTGGAGTTTAAGGAAGGTTTTACTGCCATAAGCGGGCCCAACGGGAGTGGGAAGAGCAATATAACCGATGCCATACTCTTCGTTCTGGGTCCCAAATCTTCCAAGAAGATAAGGGCCCAGAGACTCACGGATCTTATATACAATGGGGGGAAGAACGGCAGACCGGCGGATTACTGCAGGGTAAGTTTGATTTTTGACAATCGAGATAGGGTATTGCCTATAGATGAGGATGAAGTGAAGCTCACAAGATACATAAAGAGGGCGAATAATGAGGAGGGGTACAACAGCTATTTCTACATCAATGATGAGCGTGCAAGGCTACAGGACTTTGCCTCACTTTTAGTGCACGCTAAGATTAGTGCGGATGGCTACAATTTTGTGCAGCAGGGGGATGTGACACGTATCGTGGAGATGACCCCGCTTGAAAGGCGAACCATACTGGATGATATTGCAGGCATAACCAGATATGACTCAGAGATAAAGAAGGCTGAGGAGAAGAAAAAGGTAACAGAGGAGAATATGGACAAGCTCAATGTTCTTCTCGATGAGATACGCAAAAGAATAGAGATCCTTGAAAAGGATCGGGAAGTGGCCCTGAAGTATAAGGAGCTTGAAACGCGTCTAAAAGAGAGCTACGCCAAGCTTGCCTATTCCAGGATGATGAATTTTCTTGATGAGCGAGAACAGTACAGGAGGCAACTTGAGGATCTAAATAGACAGATAAGCGAGTTGGAGGAGAAGATAAAAGAAAAAGAAAGCCTCGCCCACGAGCTTAAACAGGAGATCGAGGAGATTGATAAAAAAATAGAGGAGATGGGTGAAGGAGATATTGCAAGGCTAAGAAAGGAAGTGGATGAGCTCAAGCTCACTCTTGCAAGGCTAAAGATGGCCATTGAGAATGCAGAGGATAACATTGCGGAGAGAAGAGCCCGACTAAAGGAGATGAGGGAGGAGTTCAAAGGTCTCAAGAAGATGGTGAAGGAGAAGGAGGAGACTCTAAAATCCTTGCGCGAAGAGGAAAAAACTGTAAGAAGGGAATACGAGGATAAGGTTAATCTTCTTCGCAGTAAGGAGAGGGAGATTGGTGATGCAGATAAGCGTTTCAGGGAGAAGCAAAAAGAGCTCACCTCGCTTCTCAAGGAGATAGAGGAGAAGAGACGTGAATACGGAAAGAAGAACGAGGAGGAGAACAGGATAAGGGGTGAAATAATAGGTCTGGATAGGAGAATCGCCGAAAAGGAGGAGGAGAGAAAGGATATTGAAGCGGCTATAAAGGACGCTGAGTGGCGTCTCTCCCAGTTCAAAGAGGAAAGAAGCGGGGTGGAGAAGAAGAGGAAAAAGATGCAGGAGAGATATTATCAGCTTAGGAACGAGGAGCAGAGACTAAGCAAGGAGCTGGAGGAGAAGGATTCAGAGGTAAGAGAGCTAAAAGCGGAATATGAGAGGATCAAAGCAAGAATGGAGGTTGCCGAGGACTCCATGAGCAGGGCAGTTATGGCCATATTGACTGCCAGGGATAAGGGGGAGCTTCAGGGTATATATGGAACCATAGCGGAGCTTGGAAGCGTGGAGGAGAAATACGAACTTGCCATAGAGATTGCGGCGGGTAACAGGATGATGAGCATAGTTTGCGAGGACGATGAAGCCGCCGCCAGGGCCATCGAGTATCTTAAGAAGAGAAGGCTTGGCAGAGCTATATTTTTACCGCTTAATAAGATGCTGAGGGGCAGACCAAGGGGCAAGGCTGTTCTGGCTTCAAGGGATTCACATTCCTTTGGCTTTGCCATGGACCTTATAAAATTCGATAAAAAATTCGAGGCTGCATTCTGGTATGTGTTTGGCGATACTGTTATCGTGGATAACCTTGATAGTGCACGCAGGCTCATGGGTGGAGTTCGTCTCGTTACTCTCGATGGGCAGCTGATAGAGGCCAGCGGTGCCATGGTTGGCGGGAGTGTGGAGAAAAGAACCAGGATAACCATGGGAAATCTGGAGGAGATAGGCACCAAGCTCAGAAACGCCATAGCAGAGAGGGATCATATAGAGGAGAGCCTAAGACAAGTGCGGCAGGAGATAGACAAACTTCTGGAGGAGCTTAGAAACATCAATGTGCAGGACAACAGCTCGCAGATTGAAATATGGAAAAACGAGAAGAAGAGAAATGAAGTTAAGCTCAAGAATGTGGATATGGAAATTGCAGAACTGCTTAAAAAGAAAAAGGAGCTGGAGAGCATACTCAAAAGCGTGGAGAGCGAGAGAACAGGGCTTGGCGAGATCATCCAGGAACTCGAGGAGAAGGAATCCAGAATTCGGGATGAGATGGATTCACTCATCCCAGATAAGATAGCCAAGGATATAAAGGACCTCAAGGATGAAATAGATACGCTTAATGAGAGGCTCCAGATGATGAGGGGGGAGATAATAAGGGCAGAGGAGGAGCTAAAGAATCTCAAGAATAGGAAAGAGAGCTTGGAGAAGGAGATAAAAGATGAGGAGGAACGCATCTCACAGCTTGATAAGGAAAAGGAAGGAAAGAGCAAGGAGTACGAAGAGAAGGAGATTGAGCTTAAAAAACTTCAGGAAGTGCTTAGGAAACAGGAGGAAAAGATAAAGGATCTCGTGAACAAGAGGGATGAACTATCTTCCAAGCATCTCGCGCTTGAGGAGGAGATAGGCAGGCTCAAGGGAGATCAGAGAGTAAAGGAGGAGCTGAAGATTCATGTAAACACCAGCATAATGGAAAGCGATAGAAAGTATCAGGAGGCAAAGAAAGAATATGAAGAGTATGGCATAGAGGTGAGGGAGAGGGAGAGCATAGGCAAGCTAAAGAAATTGATAGACGATATTCATGTTCAGATGAACTCCCTGGGTCCGGTGAATATGAAGAGCATAGAGGATTATGAAGCGGAGAAGGAAAGATACGATAGGATAATGGAGGATTACAGGAAGCTTAAGAAAGAGAGGGATGACTTAATAAAGCTGGTAAAGGAGCTCAACTTAAAGAAGAAGGACGGCCTTATGAAGGTGTTTGTGGCAATTAATGAGAATTTCAAGAAGATATACCATGAGATAAGCAACGGCGGCGAGGCAGAACTTGTGCTTGAAAATCCCGATGAACCATTCCAGGGAGGACTCATAATAAAGGTGAAGCCTGTGGGCAAGAAATTTATAAGGCTTGAGTCCCTCAGCGGCGGGGAGAAGAGCCTCACAGCCCTCGCTTTCATATTCGCCATACAGCAATATGATCCTTCGCCCCTGTATGTGCTGGATGAAGTTGACATGTTTCTGGATGGCATAAACGCAGAGATTGTGGGAAGAGTTATAAAGAGAAACTCCAGAACTGCACAGTTCATAGTGATATCCCTAAGAAAAGCTACTATCAAATTTGCGGATCACATAATAGGCGTTACTCAAGCAGGAGACGGGCTATCCAGGGTATTCCTGCAGAGTTTACCCGCTGCGGAGGTGAGCGAGGGTGCAGGTAGTTGAGCATCTACGCTACTACAAAGCGCTCCTGGATGAGGACATAGATGTGGACTACTACATCAATATGGTGGAGAAGCTGGAGGAAGGCATACATCTCGCAGCTAAGAATCCTGTGGATAAGGCGATCGCCATAATCTTTGAGCTGGTGATAGATGAGAAACTGGATCCCTGGAAGATAGATCTTGTAAAGTTCACCAAGATGTATCTAGAAAGGATAAGGAAGGAGGATGATATAGATTTCATAGTGGCTGGCAAGATAGTGCACATGGCCTGGAATATCCTGATGAGAAAGAGTGAGGATATACTTACGCATGTGGAGCAGGAAGAATATGGCGTAGACATGGATTTCTTCGATATAGATCCCTCGCCCTTTGAATTCGGATATGAAAATTACGAGGTCGTGGAGATAGAAGAAAAACTTAAGATAAGGGAGCCTGTGAGAAGGGAAGAGCGTAGACCCGTGAGCCTTATGGAGCTCCTCCAGGCCATAAATGAGGCAAAGATTGAGGTGGAGAGGAAGAAAAGGCAGAGAAAGCTGCGTGAAAAATTCAAATTCAATTTAGATGAGAAGGTTCACAAGGAAGATCTGGAGGAGGAAATACGTGAGGTGTGGGAGCGTCTAAGCGAGGTGCAGGGCGATGAGATACCCCTATCCCTTCTTTACAACGGAACCCGGGAGGATTTCATCAAGGTGTTTCTCTCTCTCCTGTTCTTGGAAAGGTTCCAAAAAGTTGAGCTAGTGCAAGAAAAACCCTATGGGGAGATAAATATAAGAATCCTAGTGCCTCAGGAACTGAGAATGGTGGAGTTCCTAGAGCCCCCGGAGATTATTTTGGAGAGCCTATAGCCTTCTCAAACTCTTTTTCAAGGTCTTCAAAAACCTTTTCAAGTTTTTTCGCAGCTCTCTTTATGGCAGCCTGGGGCTTGCCGCTCTTCACCTTGAGCTTTATTGTTGGATTCTCCAGATAGGGATGCTCATAGTGATATATGGCATATTCCACCATCTCATCCCTATTAAGCTCTTCCACCAGGGGGATGAGAAGCGTTCTATCAGCGTTAATAACTTCCAGAACCATCTCGTTCTTCTCCTTGGAGAGCACTTTGAACTCCATATCCTTCATACTTAGGGTTAATTTTCCCTATTATTTAATACTTGTGAGCGAGAGATTTTGGTGCCGATAGACAAATTTTTCCAAAAAGTTTTATCTATAATTTTACATTGGGGTATCCGTGGAAAGTGTGGACGAGTGGATTAAGAAAATAGACTTTAAAACCACGGAGGAGATTGCGGTACCTCCAAAGCTGATAGATCAGGTTATAGGGCAGGAGGAGGCAGTTGAGGTCATAAAGAAGGCGGCAAATCAAAAGAGACATGTCATCTTAATAGGAGATCCCGGCACGGGAAAGAGCATGCTTGCCCAGAGCATGGTGGATTTTCTGCCAAGGGAAGAGCTTGAGGATATCCTGGTTTTCCACAACGAGGAGGATCCAAACACCCCCATAGTGAAGACGGTGCCTGCGGGGCAGGGCAAGTTAATTGTGAAGCAGTACCAGGAACAGGCAAAGAAGCAGAAAAATGAGAGGAAAACAGGAATGTTAAGCATGGTTCTGCTCCTCCTGATGATAGGTATATTTGCGGCCTTTGTAACACATGATTATTCATTCCTCTTCTGGTCCATATTCATAGCCATCTTCCTCTATATTTTTGCAGGTGCAAATATACAGAAAGAGGAAAAATCCATAGTACCGAAGCTCCTTGTGTCTCATAATCCAAACGATAAGCCACCCTTTGTGGATGCAACGGGCGCACACGCAGGAGCGTTGCTTGGCGATGTGCGTCATGACCCATTCCAGAGTGGAGGTCTGGAGACTCCACCCCATCTACGCGTGGAAGCTGGTGCAATACACAAGGCCCATAAGGGTGTGCTTTTCATCGATGAGATAAATATGCTAAAGATAGAATCACAACAATCACTGCTCACTGCTATGCAGGAGAAGAAGTTTCCCATCTCTGGACAGAGCGAGCATTCTGCCGGTGCCATGGTTCACACAGAACCTGTGCCCTGCGATTTCATTCTCGTAGCCGCGGGGAATCTTGATGCTCTTCAGGGGATGCATCCAGCACTTCGCTCCAGAATACGCGGGTATGGATACGAGGTTTATATGAAATCCGTAATGGACGATACCGAGGATAATAGGAGAAAGCTCATCAGATTTGTGGCCCAGGAAGTGAAAAAGGATGGAAAGATACCCCATTTCACCAAGGAAGCTGTGGCGGAGATAATCAAGGAAGCGCAGAAGAGGGCAGGCAGGAAGGGTAAGCTAACCCTGAGACTCCGCGAACTCGGAGGTCTCGTTCGCGTTGCAGGAGACATCGCGCGAGAATCTGGAGCGAAGTATGTGGATGTTGAACATGTTCTTCGCGCTAAGAAACTTGCAAGGCCCTTAGAGCAGCAGGTGGCGGATCGCCTCATAGAGATAAAGAAGGATTACAAGACCTTCCTGAACAAGGGTGAGGCTGTGGGTATTGTTAACGGGTTAGCTGTATATTCCGCAGGCAGCGGGATGGCTGAGTATTCGGGCATAGTGCTGCCAATCATGGCGGAGGTAACTCCTGCGCAATCCAGGGACCAGGGTCGTATGATAGCTACAGGCAAACTGGGAGAGATAGCAAAAGAAGCCGTGGAGAATGTATCTGCCATAATCAAGAAATATTTCGGGAAGCATATAACAAATTACGATGTGCATATCCAGTTCATCGGCACCTATGAAGGTGTGGAGGGAGATAGCGCGAGTATAAGCGTTGCCACCGCGGTGCTCTCCGCCTTGGAGAAGATACCCGTGAAGCAATCCGTCGCCATGACAGGTTCGCTAAGTATCCGGGGCCATGTTCTTCCTGTTGGTGGCGTTACTGCAAAGGTTGAGGCAGCCATTGAAGCTGGATTTGAGAAGGTCATAATACCCTACGCCAATCTTCAGGATGTAATTCTGGATGAGGCACATGAAGGGAAGATAGAGATCGTACCTGCTAAGACCATTGTGGATGTAATCAAGCATGCCCTTGTGGATTCTGAGAAGAAGAAGGAACTTCTAAGAAAATTCGAAGAGGCAACGGGGTATGAGGAATGATTGTAAAAGCATATCACGGAGTCCTGAGCCTTGAAGAAATAAGAGAGCTTGCATCTCGCAACATTTTCACATTCAATTCCAGAGCTGTGATGTGCAGGAAGCATGCGCTATATGCGTACGAAAAAGCCAGGAGAGTCTTTGAGAAGGGTACCAATATTGCCAAGAACCTGCATATAGAGATGATGCTCATACTTACTGGAAAGAGACAGATTAAGGAGGCGCTGACTCTTGCATCCGCTGAAGGCACGGAGAGTTTTGTGGCAATCTCTCCACACAATTTTCAGCTTCCATATGATGAAGATGAGAAGCTTCTCACCTGCTCCTTGGAAAAGGCAGAGTATCTGGGCATAGAGGTGCCCCAAGGTTATCTGGATAAATTATGCGAGCTTGCCTTGGAAA
The DNA here is from genome assembly GCA_026993785.1 of DHVE2 group archaeon. Lineage (GTDB taxonomy): Archaea > Thermoplasmatota > Thermoplasmata > Thermoplasmatales > Aciduliprofundaceae > S014-41. The sequence goes on along the minus strand of JALWRZ010000002.1, from coordinate 41,076 downwards.
ACTCAGCACTTCTGGAGCTTCAGCGCTAATTCATCTATACACCCTTTCGATCTCTCTGGCAAATTTCTCAAGGGTTCCCTCTTTTATCTCTTCCCTCAGCCTAGCCATAAACTCCTGGAGAAAGCATATGTTGTGGATGGTAAGCAACCGCATACCTAGAAGCTCCTTCTCCTTGAAGAGGTGATAAAGATAACTACGACTGAAGTTCTGACATGTATAGCAGGAGCAATTCTCATCTAACGGGCGGGTATCATTTTTGAATTCACCCCTTCTTATATTCACCTTTCCCTGCCATGTCAATGCACTCCCATGCCTTCCATTTCTGGTTGGGAACACAGAATCGAAGATATCTACGCCTCTTTTCACCTCTTCTATTATCTCCAGGGGAGAGCCGACACCCATAAGATATCTGGGCTTATCTTTGGGGAGTATGGAGTTTACAATTTCTACCATCCTGTGCATAACATCCTTGGGTTCTCCTATGCTCAATCCCCCTATGCCATAACCATCAAAATTCAATCTGGCAAGGTCCTCCGCGCACTTTTTTCTGAGATCCTCATAAACACTTCCCTGAACTATGCCGAAGCTGAGCTGCTTATCCTCGCCTTTGGGAAATTTCTCAGCCCATCTTGATGTAAGGAGTACTGCTTTTTTAGCCTCTTCATAGCTCACCGGGTAAGGGGGACAGTAATCCAGCATCATTGCCACATCGCTGCCTATTCTAAGCTGCACCTCCTTGCTGAATTCCGGGGTAAATAGGTATTTCTTTCCATCATAGGGAGATCTGAATAGAATACCCTCATCCCTTATCCCAAGGAAAAAACCTTCCCGAATTATCTGAAATCCTCCGCTATCTGTGAAAATTATACCTTCAAAGTTCATGAATTTGTGAAGACCTCCATGCTTCTCCAGAACCTCCAGTCCCGGTCTTAAGAAGAGATGAAGTGAGTTGCTTATTATTGCCTTCACTCCACAGCTGTAGAGCTCCTCGGGAGTTAAGGTCTTTACCGTAGCCTTGGTGGCAACGGGCATGAAGAATGGAGTCTCGATTTCACCGTGGGGGGTTCGAAGCTTTCCTACTCTGGCATTGCCGTCTTCGTATTCTATTTTGTACATCACCATCTTTAACACCCTTTTCCTACAAAAAGATTATTTACCCACAGCCCATATATTCCCTGTGGACTTCAATAGGGAGGCGTTCAGAAAATCGCTGCATCTTACCGGATTGCTTATTCCCTTATCCTATCTCCTCTTCGGTAGAGAGCTCACTCTCATATTTGTATCGTTAGCTATAGTCTCATTTTTCATAATTGAACCTTACAGAATATCCAAGGATACAGCAGCGAGAATCATAGAGGGTATAAGGCCCCTGCTAAGGAGGGAGGATGCTTTCCAGCTTGTTAGCAAAACTATCGAGACAATTGATGCACGAATAAAGGAAATAGCACGTGAGGAGGAGAAAATGTGCATAGGTGCCCATATATATTTCTCCATCTCCGCGCTTCTTGTTCTTCTGTTCTTCCCTCGAAATATTGCACTGGCCACCATATCCGCCGCTACTATAGGAGATGCCCTAGCGGCAATAATCGGAATAAGATGGGGTTTTCACAGATTTCGCAATGGAAAAAGTGTGGAAGGCTCCCTTGCATTTCTACTCTCCTCTCTTTTAGTTATGCTTATCTTTCTATCCTGGCCCTACGCTTTGCTGGGAGCTATACTGGGCAGCTTATCAGAATTCTATAACCTGCCACCCAATGATAATTTCTCCAATCAGCTGGTAATGGCGCTGGGAATTTATCTCGCAACCTTGCTTTGAGCTTTAAAGCCAAAGGTAGTAATTTACCAGTTCCTCAATATCCTTATGAGCATTTTTCTTTTTCAGAATCCTTCTCAAGCTTCGATTCTCGCTCAAATGTCCAGTGAGAATTATTGCCAGGGTTCTGTTCTCCTTTGCATAGGTATAGGATTTATAGCGAATTGAGGCCCATTTTCCCTCGAGCTGAAACATTTCATCAAGAAGAGAGGATATCTTCTCCTGTAGTTCCTTCATTCTCTCATTTCTTTCCCGCTCTAACTTTTCCTCTTTCAGGGCCATGAGAATAAGTTTCTCAGGCGGAATCTTATATTTCCTGGAAAGTTCTTCTATAAGCTTAGCTGTGTATTTTTCAAGCTTGAATTTCTTCTTTCGGAGAAATCCTCCCTTCACCAAGATTTCCATAGCTTCTCATCTCCTCTAACAGTTTTCGGTTTTCTTTTTCCAGCATCTCGATCCAGAGATGCATACGCTCTCTGTCTTTCTCCGCTCTCTCGCAAAACTCAGTTAGCTCTTTAAGTTCTCGCTTCATTCTCTCAATATTCTTTTCAAGCTCCATTTTCTTTCTCTCAAGGGACTTCTCATCTGTGAGCTCTAACTGTCTTCCCAAAGCCGCAAGTTTTTCATAGAGATATCTGCTAAAACCTTCATCACGCATATTTTGAATCTTTTCAAAGAGCTCCTTAGGAATTTCTATTTCAAGCATAGGGACCACCTTTTATAAAAGGAGCCATCAGCCCGCTCGGGCAGTTAAACGGTGGGCCCCATCACCATATCCACGAATACTTCTCTCATATAAATAATTAATCCTAAACTCCCTAACCTCTTCCTGAAATATCAATTAGGGAAGATTCACCCATTTGAGAGGTATAGAGACGATAGAAATATCCACCTTTGAGAAGAAGATTTTCTATGGGGCCTTCCTCCACAATCTCTCCGTTATCCACAACGATGACCTTATTCACAAAACGGGTTATAGAGAGACGGTGCGCAATTATAATACTTGTCCTCCCCTCCATGAGTTTCAGCATGGCATCCTGAACCATTCTCTCCGTTTTGGGATCTACGCTGGATAGCGCTTCGTCGAGAATTACTATATCTGGATCTTTAAGCATTGCCCTTGCCAGGGATATGAGCTGTCTCTCGCCCACTGAAAGAAGTTTTCCCGTCTCTCCCGCCGAGGTTTCATAGCCCTTTGGGAGCTTCATGATGAATTCGTGAACTCCAAGTTTCTTGCATACTTCCACCACATCCCTCTCAGAAGCTTCAGGATTCGCTATCCTTATATTCTCCATTATCGTACCTGGAAAGAGATAGGTTTCCTGAGGAACATAGCCTATTCTTCGCCTCAAACTTCTTCTATTTATCTCCCTTCCATCTATCCCATCATAAAGTAGCTTACCCCTGGTAGGGTCATAAAAGCGCATTATAAGATTCGCCATGGTCGTTTTTCCAGCACCTGTTTTGCCTACAATTGCGATTTTGGAACCTGGAGAAATGAAAAGATTTATGCCTCGGAGCACGGCTCTGCCCTTTTCATATTCAAACCATACATCCTGGAACTCTATTCTCCCTTGTAGTCTATCTACATTCAGGCCCTTATATTCCTCAACCCCTCTATCATCAAGCACATCATATATCCTTTCCAGTGCTGCCAAAGCCGATTGGAGACTGTCGTACATGCTCACCACATTGTTTATGGGACCTCTGAATCTCTGGGCGTACTGGATGAAGGCTACAACGATTCCTATGCTAACCGCTCCCATATAGGCCTGATATCCCCCATAGCCTATAACTACTATCACTGAAAGAAGACTGGCAATATTCATAAGGGGCCAGAATATCCCCATATAAATCGCCACCCTCAGATAAGCTTTTATGGTGTCCTTGGAAGCAGCAGAGAACTCTTTTTCCACATGCTTCTCTTTGTTGAATGCCTTGATGGTCTCTATTCCTGCCACACTCTCTTCCACTACGCTTGAAATCCGGGCTATCTTTTGTCTTGTGTCTCGGTAAGCCCGTCTCATTCTCCCACCAAAATATAGGGCTATGAGAACCATTATGGGCACACTGGAAAGGGTTACCAGCGTGAGTTTAACATCCAGGAATAGCATTGCAACTACTATACCGCTCAAACTGATTATGCTGCCTAGGCCGCCAAGCAGACCGGATAAGAGAACATCGTTTACCACATTGGTATCGTTTATTATCCTAGAAACAAGATCCCCTGTGGATTTATCCTTGAAAAAGTTCAGATTTGAATCCAGAATCTTCCTGTGGAGTTTTGCCCTTAGATTTTTGAGCACCTTTTGTCCAAAAACCTCCGTGTAAAAGGTTTGAAGTGTTGCAAAAAGCCACTGCGCCAGAAGGGCAAGAAGATATAAAAGTGCAATAGGAATGAGCTCATGATATTTGCCTGGAATTATATACTCATCTATTGCTATACTCAAAATATATGGGGCAAAAAGGGTTGCCAGGGCAGAGCCTATTATGCTCACCACAACTATGGCAAGTATTTTCCTCTCCGCTATGGCCTCTCTAAGAAATCTTTTTACCAGGGCCAGCGAGGATTTATCCGCCATCTTTTACACCACTTCCATCATTAATAGGAATTTTTTTTCTCTTCCACTATTTTACCATCTTCCATGTGGATTACCCTATCTGCAAGTTTTGCCAGAGATAATCTTTGGGATACGATTATGGCAGTTTTATTTCTCAAAATATGTTGCAAATCCTCTACCAGCTTTCTCTCTGTTTGAGCATCCAGATTGGAGACCGGGTCATCCAAAAGCAAGACCCGTGGATTTAGAAGAAGTGCCCTGGCAAGTCCTATTCTCTGCCTTTCACCACCGGACAAGGTGACTCCCTTCTCTCCAACCACTGTGTCATAGCCCTCCGGAAGCGAGGATATGAACTCGTGAATTTTTGCTCTCCTTGCAGCCTCTATTATCTCCTCCATGGTTGCGTCTGGCTTGGCAAGGGCTATATTCTCCCTTATACTCCGATTGAATATGAAAGGCTCCTGTGGCACGTAGGCCACAATGCTCCTCAAATTCGCGCTCTTTATCTTTCTAACATCCACGCCGTCAAGAAGAACCTCACCCTTCTCCGGGGCGTAAAATCTTGCTAAAATCTTTAGAATACTGCTTTTTCCAGATCCTGGAGGACCTGTAATAAGAATCCTCTCACCTGGATCTATCTTCAGATTCAGACCCTTGAGCACAGTCTTTCCCGTGTGATATGTGAGCCAGACATCCCTGAATTCTACCTTTCCCTTAGGATTTTTAAGCTCTATAGCATCAGGGACATCCACACTGTGAGGTGAAGAATCTATCACCTCAAAGAGCCTAGAAGCGGCCGCAAGGCTCCTCTGAATATCCCCTATGGTAAATCCCAGAGCACGGAGAGGCCACGTCATAGTGAGCATGTAGGTGAGAAACGCCACAAGCTCACCCACCGTGAGGACATCCCTTATTATGGCTATGCCACCGTAATAAAACATTGCACTCATGGCAATTCCCAGTATAAGGAAGGGTGCGTTTCCATATATCGCCGTTATTTTAGTCGCGCTCACATTTAGGGTATAAAGCTCATTGTTCTCTTTTGAAAAATTTCCATGCACATTTTTCTCTACTGAAAGAGATTTTATGGTCTTTATCCCTGCTATAGTGCCAGTTGCAAAGGATGCAATTACCCCGGTTTGCTGCCGTATCCTGTCATATATAGGTCTTACTTTCATGGCGTAGGTAGTGTTGAGCGTTACTACAATCCCTATTGTGAAAAATGCTACACCGGTAAGAAGGAGATTCATACTAAGCATGTAGTAAAGGGATACCACAATAAGAAAAATTGAGTAGACAAACATTCTGATGCGGAAGGAGAGAAATCTGGTAATTCGCTCGGTATCGTTGGTTATCCTGCTTATAAGCTGTCCGGAGAAAGTTTTATCGAAGAAGACCATCTCCTGTCTTTGTATCGCTTTAAATGCGTCCATTCTAAGGTGATAAACGGCATACTGCGAGGATTTTATTAGCAAATATCTGCCGCTAAAACTGAAAATTCCGTTAAGCACGCCCACTAAAAGTATGAGAAGCGCGTAATAGATGGCCTGATGGTATTTTCCCGAGATTATTCCTTCATCTATGGCATTTTTTATCAATACAGGAATAACACCGCTTGTATAGGCCATCAATACAACTATTCCTAAGCCAAGAAGAAAATGGAGTGCGTGGGAGCGAAGATATCTTAAAAGTCTCACCAACTGCTTCAAGGAAGCCATATCGAATAGCTCTCATCTTCCTTACTATAAATAGCTGTCGGTTTAAGCCAGAGAAAACAATCCGCTAGAGTATGATTTAAATTTGCGGGAAAAAGAAACTATTTTATGTGCATAAAGATTTACATATTCCCATGGAGCCATATTTGTTGGTGTTTTTGATATCCATGCTTCCCTTTGTTGAGCTGAGAGGTTCCATTCCATACGGGATTTTGCAGGGTCTTGACCCCGTTCTGGTATTTTTTATCGCCCTTATGGGTAATATGCTTCCTGTGCCATTTCTCATTATTTTTCTTGAAGATTTTGAGAAAATTTTGAGAAGATCTGAGAGAATATCATCTTTTCTAGATTGGTTATTTGAAAGAACATACAACAGGGCCGATGAGAAAGTGAGGAAGTGGGAATACTTCTCCCTTATTTTCTTCGTAGCTATACCTCTTCCTGGAACAGGTGCGTGGACAGGTAGCCTGATAGCCTATCTTTTCAAGATGGGTGTCAAAAAGGCTACATTAATGATTCTCATAGGTGTAGTAATCGCAGGAATCATTGTCACTACGGTATCTTATTATGGAATCTCCCTTTTGCCGTGAGAAAAGTTTTAAATTGAAATGCGAATATCCTGCCCATGGAGAAGCCCTATGAAATTTTTGACCATACCGCAGATGTAGGAATAATTGTAAGGGGAAAAACTCTGGAGGAGATGTTTGAAAAGGCCGCCTATGCAATGTTTGATATTATGGTGTACGCGGATAGAATCGAGCCTGTAGGTAAATATAGGGTTAATATAGAATCGGATAATCTCGAAGATCTTCTAGTTGATTGGCTTTCAGAACTTCTCTATGTATTTTCCACCGAACTTTTCGTTATGTCCAAGTTCCAAGTTAATATGGAGGAAAAAAATGGGGGATATTCCCTTAGGGGAGTTTGTTGGGGAGAACCATATAGCAGAGAGAAACATGGTGTAAAGACAGAAATAAAGGCTGTAACTTATCATGAGCTCAAAATAGACCAGAAAAAAGGTTACCTGCGAGTTCTTTTCGATATTTGATATTTCTAAAGCGGACATAATATCTGTAGAGGCGCGTTTTAATATTTCTGAAGATATTCTGACATTTTTTTAAATTATTTTTATCAGGGTGGTATAATGCCAGCATGGAAGATATTCAACTGTAATTGAATATCTTCCAATAAAACAATAAATATAGATTCTAATTTATTTTACGAATTATTTAAATAGTTATGCAAAATCATTTTCAAAATATGCCGCAAATAACAGCGAAAAAATATCAAAAAGGAAGGATGAGACATTTTTCTTTTTTTAAAATTATTTAATCAAAAAAGTTTTTTTATTACTTTTTTTGACTGAAAAACGCATCAAATTAACATAGGAATAAAAATGTCAAAAATCTTAAAGTATTGGAAAGTTATCAGCTTACCTGGGGTGGAATGATGTCGGATAGGAAGATATTGATAGCGCTTGTAATGGCGCTATTGGTGGCCACCACTTTTTTGGGGGTGGCAGAAAGCGCAGCGGCAAACATGCCTAATCAGGGAACCTCCCAGGCATCTGGGATAAGCTATACACTTAGAACCCTGAATTACAGGGACATAATGCATATGATGGAGAGTATAGGTGTAAGAGAGCCCGGAAAGAACTACAATGTGATAATTGATGGCCATGGAACAGGTTTTGCACCGCCCACGCTGGAGGACTATGTGGACATGATTGGAAGCGTGGAGTATGTGGAATCTGTGAAGAATTACAAGCCAAGGGCATCGGCGGATCTATCTACGAGCCCCTATTTCCCTCCGGTTGGCAATCAGGGACAGCAGGGTTCCTGCGTTGGTTGGGCAACCAGCTACTACAGTAACACCTTCCTCCAGGCGAAAATTCATGACTGGAGGGACGTCTCTCAGGGAAACACGCAGCATATTATGAGTCCTGCGTGGACATATAACTTGGTGAATGGGGGCCAAGATCAAGGCTCTTTCTTTGACGAGCATTACAAGGTGATGAAGACCATAGGCGGCGCATCTTGGGCCACTATGCCGTATAACCAGAACGATTACACATCCTGGGGTGACGAGGACGCGTGGAGAAGTGCACCCATAGGCAGAATTGAAGATTTCCAGACGACTTCTGTGAAGAATATAGATGTGATAAAGTCCTGGATTGATAGCGGCTCTCTTGTAACCTTTGCCATAAACGCCAAGGCCTACGATTCTGCGTTCAGCGATGGCAATTACATAATCTCCTGGCAGGAATATCAGCCCTATCAAGGGAGTCCCAATCATGCCCAAACTATCGTGGGCTATGATGATAGCGTATCTGATGATGGGGACAGAGGGGCATTTAAAGTGGTTAATTCCTGGGGAACCAATTGGGGCGATCATGGCTTCTATTGGATAACCTACAATGCGTTTACTCATTTGTATTGGAATGAGGTATATAGACCCGTGGCTTCCAAGCCAAACAATCCGCATCTACTCGCTGTTTGGAAGTTCAGCAATCCGCCTAGTAGGGAAGATAATGCTACAGTTGGATTAGAAAACAGTGGCTCGCGTGAGGCTTTCTGGAAAGGCAGTAGCTACCCATTGCCTAAGTTTATGTGCATGGACATGGGCGAGTTTGAAAGTGATTGGAAGAACGGCGACCATACTTTCTATGTGAAAATCGGCGGTTCCTCCTCAGGCACCATGTCCTCCTTCAAGATAGAGTATTACGCCAACGGCTACGATCCAGGCAATCCCACGGATGTGTCTGGCGAATCTCCCGATGTTCCAGCGTCCGTGCCAGGAACAGTGACAAATACGTATTCTGGAAATGGGCCAGGACCTACTCCTGAAGCGCCGAAAGTTGTGAGCACATATCCAAAGGATGGGGCAACCCATGTACCTACGACTCTCAGCAAAATATACATCAATTTCAGTAAGGAGATGGATATGGATTCTCTCAAGGAAGCCATAAGCATAACACCTTCGGTTAATTTCACAATAGAGGCTAATGGAGATTCGGCGCATATAGTATTGAATCTCCAAGGCGGCGGACCTGGACCGACGCCCAATGAGAAGACGGAGGGTAATTCTAAGGAAGGAAAGCTTCTTGCAAGCGTATACTCTCTTTACACCACGGCGCAGACATTCCAGCTGAGCGAGGATGGAGATGTTACATCTGTAGATGTCTACATGATGAAGGTGGGGAATCCGCCCAAGGATTGCACTGTTCAAATAGTCGAGCTTGATAGCAGCGGATATCCGACCGGGGATGTACTTGGAACCACCTACATATCTGCCGGTGATGTTGGAACCTCGCTTTCCTGGGTAACCACTAAATTCAGCGAGCCTGTGCATCTGCAGGGCGGCGTGAGCTATGCCCTCGTGCTCAGCATGAACGCGGGCGACTCCCAAAACCGCTACAGATGGGGAGTGGTAGATGGGGATGTTTATTCCAAGGGAGTTATAGAACAGAAGAGCGGTGATGAGTTCTATGGCTGGCATGCATACACAAAGTACGATGCATCCTTCCTTGTGCATTATACCACAGGAAGCAAAGCCGCTATAAGGGATACAAATGAGACTCTAAAGCCTAATACAACATACACCGTTAAGGTAAGCACCGCAGCCAAAGATACCAATGGCACTCACATGGAAGATAACTATTCCTTTAGCTTCAGCACCGGTGGTGAGGAACCTGGGCCGACTCCCAATGAGAAAACAGAAGGAAACTCTCAGGAAGGAGATCTTGTGGCCAGTGTAGATTATGCTTACACTACGGCGCAGACATTCCAGCTGAGCGAGGATGGAGATGTTACATCGGTGGATCTCTACATGATGAAAGTAGGGAATCCGCCCAAGGATTGCACTGTTCAGATAGTCGAGCTTGATAGCAGCGGATATCCGACCGGGGATGTACTTGGAACCACCTACATATCTGCCAGTGATGTTGGAACCTCGCTTTCCTGGGTAACCGCTAAATTCAGCGAGCCTGTGCATTTGCAGGGTGGTGTGAGCTATGCCCTGGTACTCAGCATGAACGGCGGGGATAGCAGTAACCTATACAAGTGGGGTGCAACCAGCTGGAACGCCTATTCCAAGGGATTCCTATGGCAGAAGATGTACGGGTTCTGGTTGCCCTTCACCGGCTACGACGCATCCTTCTTGGTACATTATACTCCCAGCTCCAAGAGCATGGTTCATAGTGGTGCGATAATCGAAGCTCCGCATATGCCATCTATGCCTGCAACTTACACAATGGAGCAGATACTGCCACCCATGATCCCGATTTCTCGGGATCTTTCTTTCTAATTTTTCTTTTTGCGGGATTTTCCAATACCTTTATATACGCTGGGGAGGTTTTCTTACTATGGTGGAAAGAAGAGGAGAGGACCTTCTCACAACGCTTCTCAGCTCCTTGGATGAACTTGCCAAAAAGAGCGCATTTCTCAACAAATGGCTAATCTATGCGATAATCCTAATAATTATATGGAGTGGCGTTGCCATAGGATTGTGGGCCATCTCCCTTATTAATCTCAATCTTACGGATATAATCCTCTACGCAATCCTCATCTCTCTTGTGCTTCTGGTTCTAATTTATTTGCTTCAGATAAGGGAGAAGCTTGCAGAGGTGATTAGCAGATATTCCGCGTACAAATATTTAGAATCATTGAGCTTAGAGATACCACCTGGTCGAGACCCTGTGGAGAGACTTATAAACTATTTCAACAAAACTCTAAATTTTGAAAAAGAGATAAAAAAGAGGGGGGGTATTATTCTAAAAGGTGGCGTTGATTGTGGAACCAATATTAATTTTGATTACTATGCCGAGATAAAAACAAGCGCGCTTGGCAATCTTCTGGGACGAAAGAGCTACTCCTTCTTTGTGAGATATATGGAAAAATTGACCCTAGAGGATATCAAAAAATTCATTGAAGATGTAAGAATATGCAGTAAGAAGCGCGATGTGGAGATAAGCAGAGCCATCGTGCTTACCACACAGCAAGAGATGAGCGATGAACTTTATGAATTCCTGATGCAACAGGAAAATCTACCACTGCAGGTGGTAATGGAGATGGAAGACGGCACCTACGATTTCATACCTTTCATTGCTCCTCGCCATGATATGCTTCCCTGAACCATTTGGGAAGACCAACATACCTGTAATGATCCACGATTTGCTCTCGGTATAGATTTATGTAAAATCTATTCCATTTTTGAAGATGTAACACACCTTTTTTGGTTATCCTCACTAATGTGGTTCTTTCCTGAGGTATCATCTCAATTAATCCCTCGCTTTCAAGCTCTCTGAGAACTTTTTCTGTCATTTTATGGTTGCTTCGTATCTCGTGTCTTATCTGAGATTTGGTGATGCGATAATTCGCACGGGCCAGTATGGAATCCAGCTTATCTTCAAGATTCTTCTGATAGAGATTTATATCTAACTCCTGTGCCAAAAGATTCAAAATGATTACGCGATAAACCTTGTAACTCTTGTACCTGTGAACCAACAGAAGAAATAATGCACAGAGGATTATTAAATCTTGCGAAAAATAAGCTTGCGGTCTCGCTTGATTTCATCTTCGTGGAATGTCTTTATAATCCTAAACGGCTCCTTTGTGCAAGAAATTCTTTTATATAATGTAATCTTTACTTATTCAAACAGGGAAGGGATGCCTATGAAGTTTTTGGAGCGAAGCAAGGAAGATAAGGAGATAGAAAGAATAACAGCTCCTGAAGATGAGGAGCTCAGGGAACTTGTGGAGAAGCTACGGGTGAATATCAAGATAATAGGATGTGGTGGTGGTGGAAGCAACACCATAAACCGGATGATGGAAGAAGGTGTGTATGGCGCTGAGCTCATTGCGGCCAACACAGATGCCCAGCATCTTCTTCATATAAAAGCGAATCGTAAAATCCTCCTGGGTAGGAGAAGAACCAGAGGGTTAGGTGCCGGCTCAGATCCGCTGGTGGGTGAGGATGCTGCTCGAGAGACCAGTGAAGAACTGGAAAGGTTGCTGCAGAACGCAGATATGGTTTTTGTCACGGCAGGCCTCGGAGGCGGCACGGGTACGGGAAGTGCGCCCTATATTGCGAAGATTGCAAAGGAGCAGGGCGCTCTTGTGCTATCCGTCGTGACCCTCCCCTTCAGGGCTGAGGGAAAGCTCAGGATGGAGAATGCCATGTGGGGACTGGAACGGCTGCGCCGCTATTCTGACACTACCATAGTGATACCTAACGATAAGCTTCTGGAGCTTGTGCCCCGTTTACCTCTAAATGAGGCATTTAAAGTGGCAGATACCGTGCTTATGATTACCATAAAGGGTATCACTGAGATTCTTACTAAACCTGGGCTTGTGAATGTGGACTATGCAGACCTCAGAACAGTTCTTGGCTCCGGTGGAGTTGCCATGGTTGGTATTGGTGAAAGCGATAGCACCCAGGATAGGGTGAAAGAAGCGGTGGAAGAGGCAATCAATTCACCTCTAATTGATGCAGATATAAGTGATGCAACCGGTGCGCTGGTGCGCATAGTGGGTGACGAGCATATGAGTGTAAGCGAAGCGCAGATGGCTGTGGACCTAGTGCAAAAGAAAATCAATCCCATGGCCAAAATAATCTGGGGCGCTAGCGTGGATCCTGAAATGGAAAACATGGTTCAGGTTCTTGTGGTGCTATCGGGTGTAAAATCACCCTATTTCATAGAGAAAGGAGGTTCTCTCAAGGCTGCGAGACAGCTGGCTGGTGAGACCTTAGACGCGGAGATTGATGTAATAGAGTGAGAAGAGGCACTTCCATGAAGAAAAGCGAGCTTAGAAGCGCTGAAGAAAAATATCAATTTTACCGTATGAGAAGAGATGAGTTTAACGAATTAGCCAGGGAAATAAGGGAGGAGCGAAATCTTCTTAGAGATGAGATGCGAAAAATCAAAGAAGAGATCGCCCAGGAAAGGGAGGAAAGGGACAAACTCGTAGCGCTAATGAGAGAGCATAAGAGAAGGAAAGATGAGCTGAAGGAGAAAATAAGGGAGCTAAGGAAAATTATAAGGGAGAAAAGGGGACATGGTAAAGGAAGTTTGGAGGAGCAGTATCTCGAGCTACAGGCCCGAAGGAAGAAACTTGAAAATGAGATTGTGGTAAAACCTCACAGTGTGGAGGAAGAAAATAAGCTCATCGCTAGGCTAAGAGCTCTCATTGCTAAGGAGGAAGAATTAAAGAGAGAGCTAGAAGAACGCAAAAAGCTGCTGGGCGAGGTAAATGATCTGCAGGGGGAGCTTATCAAACTGGAAGAGGAGATGAGCAGAGAGCGCAATGAGGTTATAAAGCTATACGAAGAATCACAGAAGCATCACATGCATATGGTAGAACTGTTTGAGAAACTTGATTTCATAAGGAAGAAGATAAATGAGAAACATGAGGAGTACCTCAAAATCAGGGAGAAGGCGGATGCATACCATAAAAAAGCTGTAGAAATGCTAGAGAAAATAATCGAGATAAAGGGTGAGATCCGGAAAAGAAAAGAAGAGGAAAAGAGCGTTATGGAGGAGCTTAGCAGCAAAGCCAAGGAGATGAGTGAAATAAGCGACGAGGATGTGGAGGAATTCATAAAAAAGCTCAAAGAAAAGAAGAAGATATCTTATCCATAGAGAACAAGAAGCAAAAAGATCACAAGAAATATAATAGTCACGGTGAGTGCTACCATCACCATGTTTTTATCGGAACCAATCACTATGGGAATCGGGCCAATAAGGATAACTCCAGCATATCTTTTTTCTTTTCTGGGTTCTACCCTTAACTCCGGCTCCGCGGTATAGGATTCTTCAGGAAAAACTGGTGGATAGCTGGAAATGTCCTCATGAACGTGTTCTCTTCCAATCCAGTGAATGGGGGAGAGAAAAATTAAGAAGATTCCAATGAAAATCAGAAGAATGCCCAGAAAGGAGAGAGCTCCTTCCCCATAGATGACCGGAAAGATTAGAAATAGAGCGACATGAGACTCCCCACGCACAATCCCCATGATTATTAAAGCAACTCCCGCTATAAATAGGAGATATCCTACAATATTCAGCTTTCTCATGTGCATTGGTAATCACCTCAGTTTATAACCACAGTGTCTGCAGTAATTATCCTCGCTGCTCACCTCACCCCCGCAATTGGGACAGGTATAGATGAAAACGAGCTTGGCGCCACAGTTCCAGCAGTATTTATCCTCAGGTCTTACGATGGCACCGCATTTGGGACATCTCAGCTCCTCCTCTTCCTCCTTTTCTTCCTCCTCAATAAGCGTAGTCACAGGAGTCATGGTAGAAGGTGTAACTGCAGGACGACTCATATCTGCAGAATAGGTAGATTCGCTTATGCTAGGTCCTTTAACACCTACATCTCCGCTCTCAAGGATCCTATTGCTCCTTATCGCGAATTTGAGAGCTTCAGTGTAATTCTTTGCCTGAAAAGCCTCCTTGGCTTTGAAGAGATAGAGCTTGGCAGCCTCCTTAACTTCTCCCTCTTCGCTCCTTGCAAGCTTCTCCTCTACTACCCCAATTTCAAATTTGGATTGCAGATAATTGGGTGGGAGCTTTTTGACGAAATCTTTAACCTGGGGTGGCATCTCTTGAGAAGAACTCTCTTTTTCGCCTATTCTTTTTATAATTTCCAGTTCCTTCTCTACATGGGGACTTATCCTGTCCTCCATTTTTTCTTCCTCTTTTATACGCATGAGCATTCTCTTTGCATTATTCACTATCTCCAAGCACTCTGCATATCTCCCATCATCATAGGCTCTTTGGGCTTTGAGAAGTACGTTATCCACAGCCATGGTATCATAGCCCCTGGAGCCCATAATCTTGCTCATGGATTTTACCATCTGCATTTGATTATACGCATCCTCTTCTATGCTTCCTCTTCCCAGGCTCTGTAGCTTCTCTCCACTCCTTTTTTTGAGCCATACTAAGAGATAGCCAAAGACTAACACAAGCATCGAAATGAAAGCGATGAAGAGCATGAATTGCTGATCCTGAGACATCGTTTTCGCATCCCCATGCTCCTATAAAAAGATTTTGAGTAACGCAATCTTTTTATAATTAGCCGATTTTTGCCACCACAGGGCCGGTAGATCAGCCCGGAAGATCGCCGCATTCGCAATGCGGAGGCCGCGGGTTCAAGTCCCGCCCGGTCCATTGCATCGCTATATTCGGTGATGCAATCAGGTTTACTCTCACAATTCCTTCTGAATTTTGCTCGTTCCCTCCGGTTCCCTCACTTAGCTCGTGTCCGGGCTTAGTTGCATCAAAGATGCCCCTTCCGCCCAGTTCATGATTGCTATGCTCCCAATCCCTGGTGCTTATTTGCATTCGAAATGCTTCTCGCCTGACTCATCGCATTTCTCTCTATGTGGCTTGAAAGGAGTTGCGTGTAAGCCCTGCGTAGGCAGGACGCAGCG
Source organism: DHVE2 group archaeon (assembly GCA_026993785.1). GTDB lineage: Archaea > Thermoplasmatota > Thermoplasmata > Thermoplasmatales > Aciduliprofundaceae > S014-41. The sequence continues at coordinate 25,555 of JALWRZ010000002.1, read as the reverse complement.
TAGGTGCCCTACGAAGGGCGTAGCCCCCTTTCTAAACCCCCATAAAGATAAAGGGAGGGTGTAGAGAGGGGAACCGTAGGTGCCCCTTCGTGGGGAACCCGCTGGTGGTTCATCGCATTGTCTGGTTGCAGGAGGGGATGGGAACCCGCCGGTGGTTCCCATTAGCATAACATTTTTAAATAAGGCCCCAATACCCCTATCAGGTGAGAAAATGGAGGAGACAATAGAGTTCTGCACATCCTGCGGAAGGGGGCTGATAGAGGAAGGCTCCGTGATATTTAGATGCCCTAATTGCGGTGCGCTAATCGCCCGATGCGCCCATTGCAGAGAGCAGAGTATTCCCTACAAGTGCCCCAACTGCGGGTTTGAAGGACCATGAGGTGATAAGAATGGGTGATGTGTTGGTAACCTACAAAATAATGCCCTCCGGTGTGGACATAGATTTCGAGAAAATGAAAAGTGAGGTTAAGGAGAAAATAGGAACTCTGGGAAAAATTGCAGAATTTGATTTGCAGCCCATAGCCTTTGGACTCAAAGCACTTGTAGTTAAAATAGTGGTTAAGGACGAGGGCGGAATCACTGATAAGATAGAAGAAGAGCTCAGTAAAATAGAGAATGTTCAGGGAGTAGTGGTGGAAGAAGTTTCTCTGATTTAAAGGTATGAGTACTTTCTTGCAATTTCTTCCAGCCTTTTTATTCTTTCCTCTGTAGGTGGATGCGTTGAGAATAGTCTTATTATCCCTCCACCTCTGAATGGATTGACTATGAACAGAGAAGCGGTAGAGGGATTTCCTGCGGTGAGGGGCCTTTTCGTCACATAATATTCTATTTTTCTAAGTGCAGATGCAAGGGCCAAGGGCTTTTTGGTGATTTTTGCACTCTGCTCATCTGCCTTGAACTCTCGCTGTCTTGATATTGCAAGTTGGATGAGCACTGCTGCAAAGGCGGCCAGAGCAAGGAATAGATATATGAGCCATGAATTCTCTCGATCTCTGGAAAACATACCTCTCCAGAAATATGCCCTTGCCATAAAAGAAAAAGCGCCTGCCACAGTGGCTGCAACTGTCATAATGAGAATATCCCTGTCTTTTATGTGTCCCATCTCGTGGCCTATAACACCTTCCAGCTCATCATCGTTCAGAGTATTGAGGAGGCCTTCAGTCACGCATATCACCGCGTTTTTGGGATTTCTTCCCGTGGCAAAGGCATTGGGAACGCTTAAAGGCACAATAGCCACCCGAGGCATAGGAAGATTTGCATTGAAAGCGACTTTTTTAACCACGTCATAAAGTCTGGGATTTTCTGTCTCATTTATTATCCTTGCCCTGTAGCTCCATAGCACTATCTTGGAGCTGTAGAAATAGGAGAAGACATTAATGGCCATGGCAAGAATAAAGAAAAAGACCAGAGAGTAATAGGTAACCCCGTAAAGCAAGCCCAATACATATCCCACTCCAAGTAAAAGAGCGGTTAGAGCCAAGAATAACCCGATCGTTCTTAGAGTAGGGTTCATTCTTCACCACCTCCATATGAAGTCCTGCGGTAAAAATTCACTACAGAAAGTAGCGGGGGGTGGATTTGAACCACCGATCTCCGGGTTATGAGCCCGGCGGGATTTCCTGGCTACCCCACCCCGCTATCTCTAAGGGTGTAATAGAGGTTTGACTCATAAAACTTTCGATTCTATCAAGAGAATATTCCTATGGTTTACGGGTATATCCAAGTACCGGCATCACCCTCCAGAGCCTCAGTTACCTTTTCCGGGGAGGTTATAAGCACTTCCTTTCCCCCACCTTCCAGGAATCTTATGGACGCGAGAATTTTGGGATACATGCTCCCCTTTTTAAAGTGTCCCTCTTCCATATATTTCTTAGCCTCTGAAACCGTCATCTGCTCTATTGGCCTCTGCTGGGGAGTTCCGAAATTGAGATAAACCCTGTCAACACTGGTGAGTATGAACATTTTATCCGCTCTTATATCCCTTCCCAGTGTAGCAGAAGCAAGGTCCTTATCTATCACGCCCTCCACACCTATAAAGTGGCCGTCCTCTTTAATCACTGGTATGCCTCCGCCACCTACGGCAATAACGATAAATCCCTCATCTATAAGGGTTCTTATGGCTCCCTTCTCAACGATTTCCTTAGGATCCGGGGATGGTACAACCCTTCTCCATCCACGACCGGAGTCCTCTATCACATGCCATCCCTTCTCCCGGGCCAGTCTCTTTGCCTCTTCCTCAGTATAGAAGGGACCTATGGGCTTTGAAGGGTTTTTGAAAGCAGGATCATTTTTGTCCACTATGACCCTGGTTAGAAGTGTCACTATTCTCTTATCTATATTTTTCTTCTCGAGAATATTGTGAAAGCTCTGGGTTAGCATATACCCTATTTCACCCTGGGACATGGCACCGCAGATATCCAGGGGCATAGGAGGCACGATATCCTTAGAGTTCTCATTCTGAAGCAGAATTGCGCCTACCTGCGGACCGTTACCATGGGTAACTACAACCTTGAATTTCTTAAACAGGGGATATATCTCTTCCGCAGTCTCCTGAGCCCGGGAAATCTGCTCCTCAGCAGTGCCCTTATCCCCCGGACGAAGAAGTGCGTTCCCGCCCACCGCAAGTACGAGGGTTTCCATAACTCCGTAAAGGAAGTGTTCTATATTAAGTTTTTACAGGCAAATTGCAAAAATTGGTTAATTTTATGTTTCAAATATCTTTCAAATGAAAAAATGAAACTTAAAACATTTTAAATATAACTAAAAGGTGCCAAGTGGCATGAAAAAGCTTGACTAAATTTCCTATGGTCTCTCAAGAATTATATTTTCTCAAGAACACTTGCCACAAGAAGGGGAAGTAGAACTGTAGCATCACCTTCCACCGTTATGTATTTCGCGTCCTCCCTTACCTTTCCCCAAGAGACAGCTTCGCGAACCCTTGCACCGCTGAGCGAGCCATCCCATTCCACCGCAGTAGTTATATAAACTGCGTAATCCAGACCCTCGCGAAATTGATTCCACCATATGGTGTGATGCTTACTTATTCCGCCTCCAATCATCAAAGCACCTGTCTTCTTAGCTTCGAAAATTATATCCGCAAGCTCATGCTCATCCTTAAGAACATCTACCTGAAAATCGGGATGCATCTCTCTGAACGCCCATAGCTGTGCTCCAAAGGAACCGTCGGTTATACCTGGCACGTAAATGGGAATTCCGTTGCGATACGCCCAGAATAGGATAGAATCCTCATTTTTCAATCTTTTTGCAAATTCATCGATAATCTCCCTGCCACCCCACACCTTTTTCTCCTGATATAATTCTTCAAGAATAGGCATCATAAAATTCTCCATCACTTCTCCATAGGATTCATTGGGCACAAGAACATTGCCAAGACGATTTATGCCTTCCCGGTGAAGCTTAGCATCATCCATCAGGAACGAGCCATGATAATAATTCTTGAAGCTTCTTGCAATATCGTGATCGAGGGTGCCGCAGGTGGTTATGATGACATCCACAAGATTTCGCCGCACAAGCTCCTTGATCACACCTCGGGTGCCTGTGGCAATTATGCAGGCGGGAAAAGAGAGAAATACTGTGATATCCTTTTCCCTGAGCATTTTAAGCAGGATCTTCTCTGCGATGCCCAACTTCTTTGCTACAAATCCGCCAGCATCGTAAAACTGGTCTAATAGGTCTCCTACGCTCATACCTTCCCTTATCTGAATATCCTCCACCTTCATGTGCTCCTCGATGTTCATTGGAGCCACCCCAGTTTTCGTGGAATATCGTCATTTTTCTCAATATATTCTCTCACAGGCTTCAGTATCCTTATAAGTTCATCAGCCACAGCGTTCTTAAGGTCCATGGGATGCAACTCCCCACTTAGATAAGATTTCTCCAGCTCCTCATAGGATTGGAAGACCATATCTCCACCCCATTTCTCGTCCCTGGGCACTACAAACTTCTGGGAATAATACGCGAAGATAATATGCCTAACAATCTGAAGAACTGGGTTACCTTCAACCTGCGGCGGACAAAACGCTTTCTTCATTTTCCTCCTTATGTCCTCTGGGGAATCCTCCACGAATATGGCAGTTCCCTCCTTGCTCTTGCTCATCTTTGCCTCAATGGGGTCCATCCTGCCACTGCCCCGGAGGCCTGCTAGAAGAACTGTATGGATTGCCACCGGTTTCTTGTATCCTAACTTTTCTGCCACATCCCTGGCCAGCATGTGAGCGTGCCTTTGATCCATTCCGCCTAGGGCGATATCAAGCTCCATATGAAATATATCCGAAACTTGCATAAAAGGATAAATTATCTTGGAGGAATCTAGCTCCGCCTCATCCTCTTTGCGACCCATTATGCTCATAGCCCTCTTGGCACGCTTCAGCGTGGTCTTTTTGGCCACTTTGATTACCTTCTCCCAGTAATCCTTGCTGCTCACAAGCTCATCTGCCCATATGTAACGGGGATTTATTCCCAGGGCGCCAAATACACCTTTCATGTATTCGCCGGCGAGTCTTATTTTCTCAATATCCCCTCCAAACTTATCGTTTATCATGGCGTGCCAGTCTGCCAGAAATACTATCATGCTTACCCCATGCTCCATGAGATCCTTTACCTTGTTGCCTATAATAAGCCCGGTTCCAAGGTGGACCCGTCCCGAAGGCTCAAGACCAACATAGCCCCGGGGCGATGAGCGAAGAGCGTCCTCCAGTTCCTCAAGGGTTATTACCTCCTCCACATTGCGCATAAGCTCACGGGATAGCATAAAAAGGCGATGGCTTATTCGTATAAAATAATTATGAGAAATGGAGCACTTGGTTTTCAAGCAAATACGGGGGGAGTAAGATTCTCCACTCCGCATGCATTGGGGTTAATGACCGTTAAATTATTATACCGAGAATTCAATGAAGAACTATGAAGATTTGGAACAGCCACATCATCATGAACAGAAGCGTGGAGTGGAAGGATCTCGAACCCATATGGGGTGATATGCTTCGCCTGTTTTTCCAGTATTCCCGGCAGTTCGTAGATGAACCGGAAACCGTGGATGTAATTGTGGAGGAAAATCTTGTGGATTTAAGGCATAACAGAAAACCTGAAGGCTTCAATAGAGAAGGTAAGATGAGAATAGTTGTTCCCATAAGCGATCGCAGGGAGTTTTTCATATATCGTGGGGTTTACAATGATGAGATCAGGGTGATTACGGAGAAGCTAAGCTCTTTTCTGGCGAGAAACGGGATAAAACACAGGGTGGAGTGGAACGACATGATTCTCTACGAGATGAAGAAGAGGCGAAGATGATGAAGGTAAAAGATGCCATGAATCCCCATGTAATCACGCTTAAGCCCGAAATGACTATAAAAGAAGCCTCAGAAATTATGGCGAAGAAGGGAATCAATGGTGCCCCTGTTGTAGATTCTCAGGGCAGACTTGTGGGAATTCTCACCCTCAAGGATATTTTGGAAATAATAAAGACGCATATGGAGAATCTCGGCGTTTATATATTCCCTACACCCTTTGATTTTATGGAAACCATTCCCCTCAGCTTACCCCAGGAATCGCAAAAAGATGCTTTCTCACAGATATCGAATATAAGGGTAGAGGATGCCATGGAGAGGAGGGTGCATTACGTAACCGAGGATGACGATATTTATGATGCCCTATATCTTCTGGTGAAAAAGGAAGTATCTCGGTTGCCCGTGGTGGATAAAAATAAGAGGGTGATAGGTATAATCACCCGAAGTGATATCCTCAAAGCTTTAAGTAAGGCTTCAGAGAAAGTTTCCGAGAAGGTAAGCGAGGATTAATCCCACGGTTATGAATACCACGAAGGGTATCTTGGGTTGCACCCATACCCTCTTGCGACCTATTTTCCTTAGAGCTTCTATATCCTCCCTTTTATGATCATCGGGGGAAAGATAAAGCACGTGCTCCCCATCCACAACCCTCTCCATAAGCCAGACATGATGGCGATCCACATTGTCTATAGGAAGCATATAGCCCATGAACATCTCAGGAAATCCCACATCGCCACGAATAAGGTTCATCATCCCTAAGGAAAGCAGAAATAGAGCGAAAAATATACCTGTATAAAGGAGCACCAGGAAAACGAAGGGAAAGGTAATCTCCACAAGCTCCACATATTGTGGAATCCAGAGGGGGAAGGGATGGAAAAGGACACGGGGATATGAAGGCTGCAAAATTGCTATGCTCATCAATGCTCTGGCATCTGCACGGCCACGAATGACCCTGAATCTATATAGCCCCCGAAATAGAAGGAGAAGGAGAGGAATAAGGATAATGGTTGTTGAACCATATATATTCTTTGCTATAGCCATTCCCAGGGACGCAAAAAAGAGCATCACTGCGAGAATTACAAAAGCAGCGGAGTATATTTTCTTTTCCCATTCCACAAACCATTCGTAGAAGAGAATGGCAGCGGAAGATATGGCCAATAGCTCTATGAGGGAATGATACTGATATAGGAGAAGCGCAAAGGAGAAGAGTCCAAGAAAAAACCATACCGCAGTGCTTACCAGTCTCTCCTTGAGATCTGAGTAAGCAGCATAGAGAAAGAAGGGGAGCGCAATGATGAACCTTAGCAGGTCCAGGGAAATCATAGAGATAAATAACCCCAACAATATTAAAAATTTGGTATCCGATTCTCATTCATCGGGAATAATTTCTTCACATAAGCTTCTATAGGGACAATAGCGACACCACTCACCTCTGCGCGGTGTGAAAACGCCCTTCTCCATATTTTTCATATTCTCCTTTATTTCATTATAGAGTTTTTCCAGCCAATTTGAGGAGAATCTTACGTTCTTCATCTCTCCAGTATAAAGGGAGAAAATTGTGCTTCTGGGCACCCTGTAATATTTGAGATAGAACAGCAAAGAGTAAAACTCCAGCTGTAAATCGTAACCCTCTATCCTTCCAGTTTTGAGCTCAACCACATCATCTTGGCTAAGAAGATCTATGATGCCGTATATCTCCCCATTTCCTACTCTACTTTGAAGCCATACTTCATTTCTATACCTTTTACCCCGGAATCTGTGGGCATTCTGGGATGCGACTTCAATTATTCTTTCAATCTTCCTTACATATTCTTCCTCATCCATGCTTAGCACTAATGTATTTTTAAGAGAAGCATAGTAGGACTGCATCTCTTGGAAATCCTCGAACTCCTGGCAAAAATCGCTGCGATGCATCAATCTCCTATTCCCCTTAATTTCATTCCATATCTCCTCCGGAGCCATGTTGAATTCTCTGAAATGAAGGATATCGTAGAAATACCGATGCATCCTCTGTCCTATTAGAAGCTCCGCGAACATCGGTCCGCGAAGGGGATATTCCCTTTCCAGTCTGAACCATAGGGGGCAGGTTTTGTAGCGCATATATGATGAATAGCTGAGTTTCATGACATCACCAGGTATTTTCCCCCGAGGTTTACACTTTTTTCTATTTCCCCCTGAATGAAAATGCGGGTTTTTATAAAGGCATCTTTGATATTCATTCCCTGGGCAAGATAGGCCAGCAATGCGGAAGAGTATGCACACCCGGTTCCATGAACAACCCTTTCAGTATGCTGCATACCTACGCTTATTATCCCATCGCCTATCAAGTAATCCACCCCCTTAAGATGTCCACCTTTTATTATCACCTGAGCTCCGTATTTCTCCCTCAGAATTTTGCCGGCGCGTTTAACATCCCCTTCATCCTCAATTTTCATACCGGAAAGAGCTTCAGCCTCAGGAACATTCGGAGTTATTATCTTTGAGCGTTTGAGAAGCTCCTCTATCTCCTCTTTTTTATTAATCTCCCTTCCATTTTTGGCAGCCAACAGGGGATCAAAAATTACATACCAATTCTTCTCATCAATTTTCTTGGCCAGAAGCTCAGCGATCTCTCTGCTGCCCACCATACTTATCTTCACGTATTTTATTTTAAAATCCTTGGTGAGAGCATCTATCTGCCTCGCCACCTCCTCAGGTTTCAAGGCCCTATACCCATAGAATCCGTTCAGATCCTGAAAAGTTATTGTCGTTGCCACGGCAAAACCGTACACTCCAAGCTTACGAAAGGTTAGAATATCCCTGATAACTCCCGCACCAGATGTAGGGTCAAAACCACCTATGCTCAACACCACCTGCATGGTAGAAAATATAGGGAAGAGTATAAAAAGTTGGTGCCGAAGCTTTACACTTTACTCCAGGCTTATTAAATAATCCTTTATCCTCTCAACACCTTCTCTTATCTTCTCAGCTTTGGTGGTAAATGAGAGACGTATATATCCCTCACCTGATGGCCCAAATGTGGCTCCTGGAGCCACGGCAACTCTCTTCTTTATAAGTAGATCCTCTGCTAGGGAGAAAGTATCCTGTGAATAATGGGATACATTAAGAAATAGATAAAATGCACCCATCGGCTTCACAAAACTGGTATAGGGTACATCTTCAAGAAGAGAGACGAGAAGATTCCTTCTCTCTTCGTAAATCCTTCTCATCTTTTCAACCTCCTCCTGTGGACCCAAAAGTGCTGCGATGCCTGCTCTCTGGGAGATAGACGAGGGAGAAATTAGGGTATATCCCTGCACTCCATCCAGCATATCTGTGATTTCCCTGTTTTTTGTCACCAGGAATCCCAAGCGCCAGCCGGTCATGGCATAGCTCTTGGAAAAGCTGTTAATCACAATAACCCTGTCTTCGATGTCTCCAAATTTGAGCATGGTGTGATGCCTTACTTCATCATAGGTTAAGCGCTCATATACCTCATCGGAAATTAAGAATATATCATAATCTCTAACAACCTTCGCCAAGGAACTCAGGAACTCGTGGGGATATGTGGTACCTGTAGGATTATTTGGCGTGTTTATAAGGATAGCTTTGATTCTCTTCCCTATTCTTTCCTCGATATCCTCTATACGGGGCACAAAGCCATTTTCCTCTCTAACAGGATATCTAACAACTTTTATGCCCAAAACGCTTGCCAGTGAGGAATAGGGTGGATATCCCGGATCTGGTACGAGAAGCTCATCCTCAGGATCCATTAAAACAAGGATGGAGAGAAGAAGCGATGCAATCCCACCCTGGCTTATTATTACATCGGAGACCTCGAGCTCCACATTATATTCCCTTTTATAATACTCTACTACTGCATTCCTAAGCTCCAGAGTACCGCGACTGTGGGTATAGTGCACATCACCCTCACGAATCGCCTGGCAGCCAGCTTCTTTAATATTTGAAGGCGTATCAAAATCAGGTTCACCTACTTCGAGATGTATAACATCTGGAAAAGATAAGGCTTTATTGAATATCTCTCCAATGCCTGAAGGTGGCGTGCTCCTTGCCCTTCTCGATATTGTAAGTTTTCCGGACATGATGGAACAAAATTCATCTATATTGATAAAATTTTCGTAATTCTTCCATTATTTGGAGGAAAGATTTATAAGGTCTCTTTCACATAGCTGCAAGCATGCTGAACCTTCAAGAACTCAGGAAGGAAGTTATAGAGGCGAGGGAAAGAATAGGGGGATATATTCGCAAAACGCCTCTGGAGTTTTCTCCCCATCTGAGCAGACTTTTCGCAGCGAATGTTTATCTAAAACTTGAAAATCTTCAACTCACTGGTTCATTCAAAATCCGAGGAGCCTTCAACAAAATATTATCTCTCACACAGGATGAGAGAATGAGAGGTGTAGTAACTGCTTCTACAGGGAACCATGGAGTTGCGGTGGCCCATGCTCTTCAAACCTTAGGAGTGCGGGGGATAATTTTTCTACCTGAAAACGCTTCTGAGGCAAAACTTAGAGATTTGAGAGCTTACAATGTGGAGATAAAATTTTACGGTCAGGATTGCGTGGATGCCGAGAATTACGCAAGGAGATTTGCTGAAGAGAACGGAATGACGTATGTCTCACCTTACAATGATCTTAAAATTGTGGCTGGTCAGGGCACCGTGGCTATGGAGATCGCCGAGGATTTGAAGAAGATAGACGTGGTGCTTGTACCAGTGGGGGGCGGTGGCCTTATCTCTGGAATTGCCATCTATCTCAAGTCCATAAATCCGGAGGTGGAAATCATAGGATGCCAGCCTGAGAATTCCAGAGTTATGTATGAGTCTGTTAAAGCAGGTAGGATTGTGGATATGGAATCAAAACCCACACTATCCGATGGCACCGCAGGTGGCATTGAGAAAGGTTCCATAACCTTTGATATCGTTAAGGAGCTTGTGGATGATTTCGTCCTTCTCTCCGAGGAAGAGATAAAAGAGGGAATACGCTTTATGCTGGATAGGCATCATATGCTTGTGGAGGGTGCAGCAGCACTCTCTGTGGCAGCATACTTGAAGAATAAGACAAGATTTCAGGGAAAAAATGTGGTGGCCATAATAAGCGGATGCAGGATAAGTATGGAACATATAAAGGAAGTTTTGTGTGGTGATGAAAAATGAAAATATACAAACTGGATTATGAGAAATTTAAAGAGGAAAATTAGCGATAATTCTCCAGGAATTCGGAGAATCTCTTCAATCCTTTGCGGATCTTTTGGGGATCATTGCCATACCCTATTCTCAGGTATCCTTCCATTTCGAAGCACCAGGCGGGCACAAGGAACACGCCCTTCTCCTCCGCAAGCTTCACAGATAACTCCTTGGAAGGCATATCAATATAGTATTTCAGGAATGCCACACTGCCTCCCCTGGGCGGAACCCAGTCTATGAGCTCCTCTTTTTCGATCCAACCCCCTATGACTCTGTAATTTTCCCTGATTATTCCGAGATTTCTCTCATATATCTTGGAAATGTTTTTTATGGCGAGATACGCTAATTTCTCTGCCAGTATGCTGGCGGTGATAGTGGTGTAATCTCTGTGCAGCAGAAATTCCTCAACAAGTTCATCAGGCAACACTAACCATCCCAGTCGAAGTCCCGTGAGGGACAGCGGCTTGGAAAATGTGCGGGAAACTATGGCCTTATCGTATACATCAGCCATGGTAGGCGCGGCATATTCATCTTTAATCCAAAGCCCGAAATACGCCTCGTCTGAGAGCACATATGCCCCCACATCCTCTGCAATTTCCGCAATACCGCTCAATATCCTCTCGTCCATAACAGCACCTGTGGGATTGTGGGGGTTAATAATGGCTATTAGCTTTGTTTTCTTATCCACCAGCTCGCTGAGCTCATCAAGATCCGGTATCCAGTTATTTTCTTCCCGGAGTTTCCAGAGCTTTATATTTGCACCAAGTGATTTGGGAGCACTGTAAAGCTGCTGATATGCAGGGAATATGGATACCACAGTATCCCCGGGCTCCACAAGCGTATAAAACGCCTGAAAGTTGGAATCTATTCCTCCCCTGGTTATAAGAATGTTTTCCGGATTTGCATCTTTATAAAGAGAGGCGATACCTTCTCTTAGCTCGGGCAATCCTTTCTCATATCCGTAGTTCAAGGTTAAATCCTTTAATTTTTCTAGATACTCTTCCTCGCCCACGAAGGAAAGAAATTCACCCAAGGTAAAAGGCTTGACACATGTTTCCGCTATATCCAGTTCCACTTCTGGCTGATACTTGGCCATGAACCTCTCCACTAAAAATGTATCCACCTTCATTTTCAGGCCTCCCTCAGAATAAATGCTCTGCTTTTATTTAAGCGCTTCTCTCTTTTGTCTCATTCACACCAATATCTATTTATAGGGTGATAGGTAATGAAGAACATAAAAGGAGGTTGAAAAATGAAAAACAGATCAAAATATATTGGAGGAAGCTTTATAGTGATGATAGGCAGCATTCTCACTGTAGTAGGTATTCTTCTTCTCATAGGCGCATTTTTGATTACTTACGAATTCACCATGATTATGGGTTCTATAGCGCTCATCATCGCAGGTGTTATAGTGGCCGCTGTGGGCTACCATTACCGCGGAGAGAGAAAAATACCGAAAGATATGTATCTCTATCACTGATTATCACTGATTCGTGCCTCTATTTCTTCTTCCTCCATCTTAGGAAGAGCACAGCGAAGATTAATATTGCAAAGAGCACCAGTATTAGATATACTACACTATTCTCTATTCTACTGCTTATGCTATTGTCAAACACCCTACAATTTTGAAGTGCGCCAGGATTCTCAATTTTCAAACTTTGAGCAAAGGAGTAAACTCTGCGCAAAATTTTAATATCGCTGCGGTATTTACCCATCGCCATAGCCCCGTGGTGTAGTGGTCAAGCATCGGGGACTCTGGCGAAGCCCCTTTAAAAAAGGTGCTTTACCCCCCAAAGGGCTTTGGAGAGATCCCCGGACGGAGGTTCGAATCCTCCCGGGGCTGCTTTTTATATTTCGTCGTATATGTTGCGATAACCGTGACACAGTTTTTCAATATTAGAAATCTTTATATTGCTTACTGCGATTTCCCCTTGCCGAAAATAAATTAAAGGTGATAGATATGAATGCAAAAGAATATGTAGAAAACGTAATAGAGAACGTGAAGGAAAAGAACCCAGCACAGCCCGAGTTCCATCAGGCAGTCACCGAAGTTCTTCACACCCTCGTACCCGTGCTCGAAAAGAATCCCAAATACATGAAGCACAAGATTTTGGAGAGAATCGTAGAGCCCGAGCGCGTCGTGATGTTCCGCGTTACATGGGAGGATGATAACGGCGAACTTCATGTGAATCGTGGTTACAGAATCGAGTTCAACGGTGCCATAGGCCCCTATAAGGGTGGCCTGAGGTTCCATCCTACCGTAACTCTTGGAGTCCTCAAGTTCCTTGGCTTTGAGCAGATTTTCAAGAATGCCCTTACTGGCATACCCATGGGTGGTGCCAAGGGCGGTTCCGATTTTGACCCCCACGGAAAGAGTGACTCCGAGGTAAGACGCTTCTGCGAGAACTTTATGATGGAGCTTTATCGCCATATAGGACCCAACACCGATGTGCCTGCAGGAGATATTGGTGTAGGCGCTCGAGAAATAGGATATCTTTTCGGAGCTTATCGCAAGATCGTAAATCGCTGGGAAGGCGTTCTTACCGGAAAAGGCGTCAACTGGGGCGGCTCTTTGATAAGACCTGAAGCCACAGGTTACGGCGCAACCTACTATCTCATTGAGATGCTAAAGAAGTTCAAGGGCAAGAAGGATCTTAAGGGCTATAATGTAGCCATCTCTGGAAGCGGTAATGTGGCACAGTTTGCCTCTAAAAAGGTTACCGAATTCGGTGGTAAGGTAATAACACTTTCCGATTCTAAGGGCGCCATGTATCTGCCCGATGGCATAAATGATGAGATCTGGAATGCAGTTTATGAGACTAAGGCTATAAAACACGGGCGCCTGCAGGAAGTCGCAGAGAAGTTCGATCTCCCATGGTTCCCAGGAAAGAAGGCATGGGAAGTAGCCGCTAAGGAAGCAGGTGAGGTTCATATTGCATTCCCAAGCGCTACGCAGAACGAAATCGATGCGCAGGATGCAAAGACACTCATAAATGCAGGCCTTATAGCTGTGGTTGAGGGCGCAAATATGCCGTCCACCCTCGACGCTATAAATCTCTACTTTGAGAACGATGTACTCTTCGGTCCTGCCAAGGCCGCCAATGCCGGTGGTGTTGCGGTAAGCGGTCTCGAGATGAGCCAGAACGCACAGTTCACCTATTGGACTGCAGAAGAGGTAGATCGCAGACTCCAAGGAATAATGAAGAACATCTTCGAGACTGGTCTGAAGTATGCAGAGAAATACGACAAACCCACAAATCTGTTGCTCGGCTCCAACATTGGTGGCTTCGTAAAGGTAGCCGATTCCATGATCGACCAGGGTATTTACTAACCCTACCTCTCTTTTTTATTTTAAAAAATAAAGAAATTAGTCGTAAATCATCTCTTCTTCCATTTTACGTAGATATTCCACAGAGCGCTTTACATCGGAGAATAGGTTGTATACCCTATCCACGTGCCCCTTCTTTATTTCGCTTTTACCTGCAAGCTCCCATGCCGGTGCCAGAAGCTGTATAGCATATCTGAGCGAGGCTTTCTGCCCAATTTCCACGAGTCTATTGAGGGCATCCTCCGCGATTTTCATGCCCTCCTTCCTGGCGCGAGTAAGTATTATATCCCTCATATCCTCTCCGCTGTACTTCTTGGTGGTTATAACCAGCAATCTATCCAGGAGATCTAGGGGCATGCCGAAGGGTGATTTGATATCTGTGCCTCTCACCGTAGTTATTCCTCGATTCGTGGCGAAGATTATTATTGGGGACAGCTCTTGCTCCATGGCTTTGTTGAGAAAAGCATAGGTTTCAATATCCAGCATGGAACACTCGTCTATAAAAAGCACCCCTGGAATTAGCTCTGCACGTCCGTCTTCCACAAGTCTCTTCACCTGCTCATCCACCCTTTTTCTCACCTCATCGCTTATCTCCTTTCTCTCTGAGAATCCGAAAATGAGTGAGGCGATATCCATTCCAGAGCGTGACTGCATTACATCTAAATCGTTCAGGGTGAGGGTATACACAAATTCTTTTTCCTTCAGAACATTACCATCGGGAATATCGAGAATTCTTGCAGATGAAAGATCATAGCTCTTCTCCTTAACCGCATCCTTGGAGATTCCTATTTTTACCACTCTGCCACTATCCGCATCTATCTGAATTATATCTCCCTCCTCTATGCCCTGTTGGAGAAGCTGCATGGCAAAGCTCTGGTCCATTCGAAGCTTCTTCTTCTCCTTCTTAGTTTTGAGGGTTATTGTAGCACTGGCAGGTATCTTCTGATAGGGATTGTACGGATGCTGCATATAATCCATACTAAGGCTCTCCACCTTTCCCTCGTAAATATTTCTCATTTCGTGGATTCTTACTCCTATGGCTTTTCTCAGTGTTTGAGTTAAAAACTCTGTCTTTTTCACCTCGCTGCTGTAAATTTCGCTTCCGGCAATATGCACGAAGGGTACATCCTCTCCGAGCTCTTTCGCGATTCCTATGGCCAACGCAGTTTTACCGCTTCCAGGAGGACCTGCAATAAGAACAGCGTTTCCCGCGAATTTACCCTCCTTTATCATCCGAACAACTATTCCGGCGGCTTCTCTGGCCTCCACCTGCCCTACCATGCCATCCGCTTTCCTTATGGCCCTGTAGTTCTCATCAAGCCCTAAGCCGCGAATGTGTGAATGTGCAGATATCCTCTCCCACTCCTTCATCTCCGTGATTTCCATACTCAACACCTCAAATTTTGTGAATTTGTTCTTCTATATAAAAGTTTTTATCGAAAAAAGCAGGGAATCAAAATAAGGATGTCCTTTTCAGATATTCTTCGGCCTCACTGCCTAAAAATTTCCTTATAAGCTCCTCCCGAATTTCCAGGTATTCCTCTCTGAGGATGTCAAAAATGTACCAGTCCCATCTCCTGCCAAGAACATACGCAGATTTTCTGTGCACGCCTACTCTCCTGAAACCGCATTCCTCAAGAACTCTATGAGCTCTCTTATTGTATTCAATACTTCCAGCCTCGCATCTGTCTAAGTTGAGAAAGTGAAAGGATAGCTCTAAAAGTCCGAGAGTCACTATCTTTCCTAATCCCTTGTTCCAGTATTTCTTATCTAGATATGTGCCTATATTTCCGCTCTGCACGCGGCTCCATTTGCTGAGTCTTATTACCGCGGTGCCTATTGCCTCACCACCGTTCTTAAGAGTGATTACATAGTGAAGTCTATCCTCTCTTTTTCTCTCCTCCTCAAAATAATCCACGACGTTTTCATAAGGCTTCATGCTGTGGGGCATTCCCCGGGAATAAAGCATGAGCTCAAAATCATTCTCCCATCGGTGAATTCTTTCAAGGTCGTCCTTCTCCCAGGACCTCAAAATGATGGGGCCTATTTCCAGCATGGGGAAAGAGATGAGGTGCGAGAATATTAATCTTCTCATTTTTGATCTGCCAGTTTTTTAGGGTTGCACTCCAAAGATATTAATATGGTGCCCCATTTAAGGATGTGCTTCATGAGATATATCTCCTACTCACAGGATTCCTCATAGGAATATGCTCCGGTATGTTTGGATTCGGAGGCAGTTCCATAAGTACCCCCCTACTGCGAGTTCTTTTTCTCATCCCACCGTATTATGCACTTGCAAGCCCTCTCCCCATGACCGTAATTTCCTCTGGCATAGCAACTGCCAGATATTACAGAGAAAAGCTTATAGACTGGAAAATTGTGTGGTCTTTACTCCTTTTCATGATTCCCGGTTCCGTGCTGGGTTCTTATGTTACTAAGTACATAAGCGGCAAGGCTCTTATGCTCCTCACCGCGGCTTTTCTTCTTTACATAGCCATAAGATTCATCCTCTTTCAGGGAAAAAGAGAGAAGAGAAGAAAGAAAAGAGAGTATCTCGTTTACCCTTCCGGATTCTTTATAGGCTTCATCTCCGGACTTCTGGCAAATGGCGGGGGCATCTTCGTTGTTCCTGTGCTCTTTCTCTTAGGAGTGAGCCTTAAGAAGGCCATAGGGACGTCCATGGCCATCGTCCTTTTGGGGGTGATACCATCAATAATAGTGCACGCCTATCTTGGGCATATAGACTGGATGCTCACCCTTCTTCTAACCATAGGTGCAATCCCAGCCTCATATATCGGTGCCTGCATAACAGTAAGGATGAGCAGAGAGAAGTTACAGCGTATATATGGTACTTTCCTGCTCATCTTCTCACTCTACTTTGCCATATTTGAATTGCTTGGTATTTAACCAGGAGAATTTTGAAAGAATATTGAAAATCTCCCCCCTCAAAATAAAAAGGATATAGGCTACGATGAGCGCGATAAGAAAACTGCCAATTATATCAAAGGGATAATGTACTCCGCAGTATATCCTTGCCACCCCAACCAGAATGGAAAGTAGAAAAAAAGATGTTCCCCATTTGTATCTCTTAAAGAAGAAGAAGGGTAATGTGAAGGAGAACATAACCACGGCATGGTCGCTTGGAAATGAACTATCGGCGGTGTGGGAAATTAGCGGGGTTGTAAGATTAAGCACAAATGGGCGAGGATGGTAGTAGATATGTCCTATTATGAAGGAGATGAGAAGAGAGAAGAATATGCTCAGGAGAAGAAAGACAGTGAATTTTCTTTCTCTTTTAAGCCATAGATAGACAAGGGCAATGGGTACAAGGATGATGATGATTTGAGCGGAAAAAATCATAAAATAATCCACATAGGGATTCTTTCCTGCAAATTGATTGATATAGTGGAACATCCGAACGTTTATGTCCTCGAGAGTCATTGCTGAGGAATCATCATCCCTTTATTTAAAATATTTGGAGTGGGTAATTTTTTATACTCTTGAATCTTTTCAATAACCATGCGTGCAATCATTCTCGCTGCTGGAGAGGGGAAAAGATTAAGGCCCCTTACCACTTATATGCCCAAGGTCATGCTTCCTGTGGGCAACAAGCCCCTTCTTCAGTACCTCATTGAGGCCCTAAGAGATAATAAAATTCTGGATATCACTATAGTGGTGGGTTACCAGGAGGATAAGATAAAGCAGTATTTTGGCAACGGCCGAGATTTTGGGGTAAGAATAGAATATGTGTCACAGAAAAAACAGCTGGGTACAGCGCATGCTCTCTCTCAGGCAAAGCTGAAGGAGGAATTCCTTCTATTCTATGGAGACAATATGATATCTACCCAATGTGTTAAGGATCTTCTGAATACTCCTGTGAACACAATACTGGGCGCGCACAGCAGCAAGCCCTATGCCTATGGGGTAATAGAAGCAAAAGGGAATAGAGTTGTAAAAATAAGAGAGAAGCCGAAAGAAAAAGATAATGCGGTTGTGTTCACCGGAATGGGGCATTTTGATGGGGGTATCTTTGAGAGAATTGAGAGATTACTGAAAGAGGGGGTATATGAGCTTCCCGATGTTCTGAACACCATGGATGTTAAGTTAGAAGTTTCTGATTGTGGATGGAAAGACGCCATATATCCCTGGGATCTTCTTGAGCTTAACTCATATGCCCTACAGCACAATGTAAGAAAACTTGCGGGGAAAATAGAGGAGTGCACAATCATCGGGAATGTGGAAATTGGAGAAAACAGTAGAATTGGGGCTGGATGCTACATAAAGGGCAACGTGAAGATAGGAGATAACTGCGAAATAGGCCCCAACACGGTAATCTTGGGAGATACCAGTATAGGCAAAGGAACCCGCATAGGTTCCCTGAGTTACATTGAAAATTCCATTATAATGGAAGATACCCTGATTGGTGAGGGAGCTTATATTAAAGATACTATCGTGGGTAGGAAAGTTAGCATAGGTCCCAAGTTCATAACCCTTTCCAAGAGAATGAAGCGAGTTTTTGAAGATGAGATACTCGAGGTTAATGGGGGGCCAATAATAGGCGATGGAGCGAATATAGGCTCTGCGGTGGTAGTCCATGGAGCCACGCGCATTGGTGCCAACAGCAGAATAGGAGATTTAAAAGTAATAGATGGGGATGTGGAGAACTGGGAGAGCGTGAGATGATATGTGCGGTATAATAGGCTACATAGGATTCAGGAGCGCCAGGGAGGTACTGCTTCGTGGTCTTAAGAGGCTGGAGTATCGAGGCTACGATTCTGCAGGTGTTGCCATCGTTAACGAGGGAATAAAAATTGAAAAAAGACGCGGCTACATAGAGAAACTCAAAGTGAATTTCGATGGAACCCTGGGCATAGGGCATACAAGATGGGCAACCCATGGGGTGCCGGAGGATAGAAATGCGCATCCTCTCACCGATTGCCATGGAAAAATTGCCATTGTGCACAATGGGATAATAGAAAACCACATGGAGCTGAAGAATGAGCTTGCTGAGAAGGGGCATAAATTCCTTTCAGACACCGATAGCGAGGTAATTGCACATTTGCTGGAAGAACTCTATGAGGGTGATTTGAAGAAGGCATTTTTCAGAATGATTAAGAAACTTAAGGGTTCCTTTGCCATAGCTGCAATTCATGCTGATGAGCGCAGAATAATGGCTGCCAAAATGGAGAGCCCCCTGGTGGTGGGGATAGGTGACCATGAAAATTTCATCGCTTCCGATATCCCCGCGTTCCTTGAGTACACTAACCGGGTTATGGTTTTAAAGGATGGTGAAATCTGCGAGCTAACCGATGATTTTGTTAGAATTTACGATTTCGAGGGTAATAAAAGGGATAAGAAAGTTAAAAAGGTGGAATGGAGCATCGAAAATGCAGAGAAATCCGGATATGAGCATTTTATGCTCAAGGAAATCTTCGAGCAGCCTCGAGCGGTGGACGAAACCCTGCATTCTCTATTCTCCAGGAATGATATGAATTTTGATTTCTCCAAAGTAATTATCGTGGCCTGCGGTACATCATATCATGCAGGTCTGGTTGGAAAGTACATAATGGAGGAGCTTCTTCATATCCCTGTGGAGGTTTACTACGCTTCCGAATACCGATACCGACCCAACGTTAGAGATAATGCCTTGGCTCTCTTCATCACGCAGAGCGGAGAAACTGCAGATACTTTAGGCGCGGCTAAAAAAGCACGAGAAGAGGGACTTCTGACGATGGCTATCACAAATGTGCTGGGAAGTTCCATAACTAACTATGTGGAGTATGTGCTGTACACCCATGCAGGTCCAGAGATAGGTGTGGCTGCCACAAAAACCTTCACGGCACAGCTTGCCTCGCTTTATTACTTTGCAATTCAACAGGCAAAAATTAGGGGAATGATAGGTATGAGAAGATACAGGGAACTCATAAACGGGCTTCGCAAGATACCCTATAAGATAGAGAACACGCTTGTAAGGGAAAGAAGAATAATCAAAGAAGCCGAGAAAATCTCCAAAAAGAGGGATATCTTCTTCATCGCCAGGAGCATAAATTATCCTATTGCCTTGGAAGGTGCTTTGAAAATGAAGGAAATCTCATATATCCACGCTGAGGGCTACCCGGCAGGGGAACTGAAGCATGGTCCATTGGCACTTATATCCAGTGGAGTTCCCGTGATTGCTCTTGCCCCTCTTGATAGAACCTATGAGAAGATGCTTTCCAACATAAAGGAGGTTGCCGCTAGGGGCGCCTATGTGATTGGAATTTCCTCTCAAGATGAGGTGGAGAAATATGTGAATTCTTGGATTAAGGTTCCCGATGTGGAACCAATTTTCTCACCCTTCGTAAATGTGGTTGTTCTGCAACTTTTGGCATATCACACCGCGAGAATATTAGGGAGAGAGATTGACAAGCCGAGAAATTTGGCCAAGAGCGTTACCGTGGAATAACTCAAAGCTGGGCAAAGAGAACAAATCTCTTAAAAAATGTAGTTTTATTTCCCTTTGGGGTTATAAAATGCAGCTCCATAAAATTTTCTCGAATCTTCTGGCAGTTAGAAAAATCCCTGCATGCCTCCTCAAAATTTCTTGCTGAGATTAGCTTGAGAAACAACTCATATCCCTGCTCACCCAGAAGTTCGGTGAAGTACCTTCTGAGAAATTCCCTGTCTATTTTTCTTACCAACAGAACCCCCCTTTTAGAGAGTTTATAGTAGGTATGATGCTTGTGTACCTCCGCGGCTCTTTTGAATCTGGCCCTGGTTCTTTTTATGGCTGAGCCTTTATCCCTCTCTATAAGACCTATGGAAAGAAGATAATCCAGGGATTCCTGGATCTCTGCCAGATTTATTTCTGTCATCTTGGAAATCATCTTGGCATATTCCACGTTTGCCTTTTTGAGATGCAGAAGGATGTAGAGCTGAAGAGGAGTAAGCTCCATGCTAATAAATGCGCAAAGTTAGATATAAGTGTTTCACATATAGCACTATGAAATTTTCCGGCTCATCAGGGATAAGAATGCCCTGGGGCAAGGAGCTTGTAGAGCTTGCCTATAAGGTGGGTCTTATTCTCGGTAATGAGTTTGATGAAATCATCATAGGCTCTGATTTTCGAGAAAGCTCAGATTCTCTGGTTTCCATACTGGCAGGTGCGGCCATGGCTGGAGGTGCCCATATTTACTATGCAGGCAGGATTCCCACACCCACGCTTGCCTACGCAACCAAGGACCATGAGGCGGGGGTTATGATAACCGCGAGCCATAACCCACCGGAGTATAATGGAATAAAGCTCTGGAACCCGGATGGCTCAGCTTTTAGCGATGAGCAGATGAAGCTGCTGGAGAGAGAAGGAAAGATAAACGAATGGCAATCCCTGGGAAAATGGCATGTAGAAAACGCACTGAATGAGCACCATGATGCATTACTTAAAGAATTCGGAAGCTTGGAGATGAAGATAGTAATAGATTGCTCCAACGGTGCAGGCAGCGTTTTAACTCCCTTCATTTTTAGAGAGCTTGGAGCCAAGGTGATCACGCTAAATTGCCATCCTTCTGGAAGATTCCCCGGACATCCAAGCGAGCCTACTCCTCAAAATTTAGAGCTTCTTAGGAGAGTGGTTATTAAGAATAAGGCAGATTTGGGGATAGCCCATGACGGCGATGCTGATAGATTCATTGCCATAACTCCCCAGGGCAAATATCTCGGCGGTGATTATATCCTTGCCCTATTTGCCAAATTCCTTGGATTCAAAAAAATGGTGGCTCCGGTGGATTCCTCCATGCTCTTGGAGAACTTTGCAGAGGTTATAAGATGCAGGGTGGGCGATGCCAATGTATCCTGGACGATGAAAATGCACAACATTGAATTTGGCGGAGAGAATAGCGGAACCCAGATATTTGCCCGGTGGCGTTACACCCCCGATGCCATATACGCTGCATTAAAATTTGCCGAGCTTGCACTGCGGGAGGATATAGACGCAACCATATCCCAGTTTCCCAAATATCATACACTGCGGGAAAGCATTTACTACGAAAGTAGGGAAGAGATGCAGAGGAAGATAGAGAAACTTGTGAAGGATTATCAAGTGGATACCACCGACGGTTATAGAGTTAGAATGGAGGATGGCTGGTTTCTTATCCGCTTC
This sequence comes from DHVE2 group archaeon, assembly GCA_026993785.1. Taxonomy (GTDB): domain Archaea; phylum Thermoplasmatota; class Thermoplasmata; order Thermoplasmatales; family Aciduliprofundaceae; genus S014-41. The sequence continues at coordinate 3,602 of JALWRZ010000002.1, read as the reverse complement.
TCAGGCACGGAGCCAAAGATAAGAATCGCGGTGGAATTCGAAAGCAGGGAGAGAGCTCAAGAGGTTATGAATCTCATTTTAAGATATCTGAGGCATTGATGAGATGTATGTAATCTCTGAAGATTTGTCACCCCTCGGGATTGCTCTCGAGCTTATACTTCGCTCAAAGGATAGGTGAATCCACAGTATACTGGGAAATAGGGATGGAAAATAAAATGGGAGAAATTATTTATAAAAATTAAAAACTATATTGGGTTGTGAGTTTGGAAACTATATGTTCTAGTGATAGGATTAAATTTTAAGATTATATGTAAAAATTTGCTACTAAATATTTATATATGTAAGGTATATACAGATTTAATATCTAAGGGGTGAAATCCATGTCAAAGATAAAAATACATTAGCAACTGCTTTATAATCGAAAGATACAGTTAAAAAAATGTACATAACTGCTAGGGTGAATAAGATGAGCAAGAAAATGAAAGCTCTGCTAATCGGATTTGGAGCAATTATAGTGATAGCCATTCTTTTAGGCGCGTATGTTGCCTTGCAGCCAAAGGTGAAGTGGTGGAAACCTGCAACTGCGATGGAAAAGCCTAATGTGGATTTCTCGAAGTTGAACAGCACAGTTGTATTTATCCGTACACCACAAGATAATGATTCGATAGATCTCTCCACAGGGAATGTAAGCAGCGATGGAAGATATGCTTCTGCTATTCTTCTTTCACTGCGCTGGTATGATTTCCATGGGGGTGGATATGATGATATTGTAGCAAATCTCACTGCATACGCCGAGCGTCTGAAGGGGGATTACATCCTGCAGAAGTTGATAATAAGTTATCAATATGGAAGTGAGGATGAATATGGATACACAGATATTAACTATGTTAGTACTGCCCCTGCGTATTTTCAGGGCACAAATCTCTGGTTCGATAGAAGTTACAACAAGCATGGCGGAGACAATATGATTTACCAATTGATGTACGAGCATAGGATGGTGGCGGTGAATAAAGATAAGATAAACACAGATTTTTATGGAGTGAGTTTTGACATAGAGATTCTCCTTCTTGATTCACTCTCACAGCATCTCAACCACACAATAATCTTCACGGTGACGGCATATTACGGCCATCCCTCGTTGCTGGGATGGCAGGATATGCATGAGTTGAAAACAGAGGTAGTTTTAAAAATAGTGCCAGGAGGTGAAAAAGAGTGAGGAAAGTGGTGGGAATACTTATTTTAGTGCTGTTTGTGGGTACAGCGATGGCAGGGCTTGTGCAGGGAAGTCATGGAATGTTGCTGCAGGAAAAGGTGGGAAGTAGTACGCCCGGCGAGATTAAGCCGTATATAATTGTAGAGAGAACAGCAGGAAACCAGAATCCGCTAGATAAATGGGGTGGTTCTGCGGTACAGAACGATAAATATGGCATTGATTTAGTAGTTAGAACAGCATGGTATGATTATCACGAAAATGGGTTTGATGATATTGTATTCAATGCCACAGTGATTGCAGCGGGTGATGTGTACTATCTGGGTCAGACAGGGCCAGGGGAAAAAACCCATTATAAAGAGTATCTGAAAATGAAATCCTTGGAATTGGGTGCAAGTAAAGATATTGTGCCTAATAAACTTCCAGATAAATATGAGAAAATTGAAATAGCAACTACAAGTCTCATTACCACGCATAATCTTACTACAGAGGTAAGCAAAGAGTCAAAATGGTTCAAGAAGATGAGACCGGTGGCAGAGAATGTGACAGGCATGGCAGCGGGAGTTATTGCAGGATTTGGAGACCTTGCAACGGGACCTCTGGCGCCGTTCGTTTCTTTAGGTGCTGGGGAAGGAGTGAAAACCGCCACGCACATGCTGCTAAAAGAAATGGAGAAACATGTGATAAATGACCCCCAAATTAGAGAGTCCGCAGATTGGAACCAAAATGGATATGTCTATGTCAAAGGAGTATTGAGAAAGGAGTGGAACAATAAAAGCGCTGGATTGGGGAGTTGCTTTGAAGTCAAGTTTGTGAATAATGACGATCCTGCTGACCATTTCAGTAACCACATAATAACAGTTAGAGCGAAACTGGTGTACGATGTAGTGAAATATGTGTATCATGGGGATAGTCTTTACAGAATTGAATGGGAAGGTAAAGAGAAGAGTATAGAGACGTATGTAACGATACACGTCGTAGCAGATGATAGCGGTGGAGTGGGCGAGCCTAAGAGTTCTGATGGATATGCCGTATATGGACATTACAACCACAATGTATGGAGCTATACACAAACGGAATATATAAGCGGAGGTAATACTAATATAAAAGATTCTACGCAGTCTTCAAAAGTAACAGATGGATACATTGGTAAAGCGCAGTATTATCATTATCCTGGCCCTTCGGATCCGGATACGTATCCGCAGTATTATAAGTTGGAAGATGCAACTTATTACTACTATCAAGGGGTAATCACCGGCACAGATACATCCGACTACTATTCCTTTAAAGTAAACATTCCTACATTCTCGGATTCATCTATAAACACCTACAAATTAATGGTTGAACTGATATCTGGAAAAAGCTCGCCAATGATGATGGAGTTAGATTTCAGGGGTTTGCATTACTCTGGATATTCAACAAAATCCACTGGAGACACGGTATTCGAGTTGTGGATTCCCGAACAAGCAAGTGGAAATCTTTTAACAATTCATGTGTATCCGGATCAAGTTAAAGAAGCAGTTTCGGGAGGTTCTAAATGGATTAAAGCACAGGGGATATATCTGATAAACGTGGTAGTTAAAGGATACTACTCTGATAACTGTCAGCCTTATGTACATATTACCTCAACGAGAACCTATAGAAACCATCTAACCCTCTACTTCCACGCAGAAGATAAAAAAGGACACGGTTCAGATGATGGTTTACTGTATGAGTACATTGTCTACTGGGGTGATGGGAGAAGAACCAGTGTCTCTAATTTAGGAAAAAACAGTTTAGATGTATCTATAGATCATTTATACAGCAGTGGTGGTACCTATAAAGTGAAAGTTGAAGTTTATGATGACAGTGGGTTTAGTAATGGAAAGGATACAGAAGGAAAAACTGTAAGCGTGAGCGGTGGTGGACCTCTTCCTTGTCCAACACTATACACCTATAGCGGTAATAGCTGGCGAGAGGAGAACAACGTGCTGGTATGGGCGGAGAATGCAACCAGGCCATTTTTAGAGACGGGAGATTTCTATCTGTTCAATGCTACAGAGAATAATGAGAGGGTAACGATAGGCATAGGAGAACCGGGAGAGGATGTAGATTACATAGATGCGGTAAAGCTGTACAAGGTTGATGCTCCTGAAGGCTATGAGGTGGCAGAGAGCTATACCGGCATGGTTTATGCGTACAGAGAGGTAGAGAGCGGAATAGCCAGAGATAATCATGGGGAGAATGTTACATCGCTGATTGGCGAGGAGGATGGCAATTACTGGGTAGGCGATAAGGGAGATTATGTGGATATCACGCTGAATCTGAGCAGCGAGAATCTACTGGTAATACGGGGAATAGATAATCCTCAAGAAAAGTGGGAACTTAGAGGAACCTATTCCACCATATGGGT
>JALWRZ010000001.1 GCA_026993785.1 DHVE2 group archaeon | reverse complement strand
GGGAAAATTCTTTCTACTTCAACAAGGGAAACAATGGAACATATGACCCTGAGCATATTCAGGCCAGAGATGACACTGAATACTCTGGGGATTATTATATAAAGTGGTACAAGGATGGTCTTGGAAACTATTGGGCAGATTGGACAGAGCCGGATAGGGACGGGGATGGAATCGTAGACGATCCCTACCAACTAGATGGTAGCAGCGGACATAAAGATTACTTCCCTCTTGCAGAATCGGATATACCCATACCGGAGATTTCTCTATGGATGATGATACCCATCCTACTTCTTGCCATGGCGTTTTTGCTCCACCGCCGGAAGTAATATCCTTTATTTATTTTTTAATTCACTTCCTGAGAAAATTATTTATAAATTGTAACTCTATGGCAGCTAAGGATAAGGTGGTGAAATGGTGGAGGAGTATCCTTCGGCTGCATTCGTGCTGTCTCTCATAGGAGGTGTCATAATTCTCGTGGGAGCCATGTTTATTGCCGCTTTTCTATCTTTCGCAGCCTCGTTACTCCTTGGATTTGCCATTGTCACGCTCCCTCTGGGAATACTCTGTGGGGTAATGATAATTGTAGGAGCTGCGATGATGAAAAATCGTGAGAAGGTGTACACGGGAGCTGCACTTGTTCTTGCATTTTCCCTAATCAGCCTCTTTTCCCTGGGGGGATTTTTCCTCGGATTTCTCCTGGCTCTGATTGGAGGGATACTTGGACTTACTTGGAGACCCGCGCCACCAAGGATACTTCCTCCACCGCCACCTGTGTGAGGTGTTAAAAATGGCAGAAGATAATATTGGAGAAAGAATAGCGAGACTTGAAGAGAAGGTCAACAGATTGGAACTAGATGTACGGATGCTGGAGAAAAATGTGGAGAGCATGAAAAGCTATCTGCAGCAACTCTACAACTACTTGCAAATGATGCAGAGATAAATCTCTCTCTTTTTTATTTTTTGAAATGCCCGAGCCGGGATTCGAACCCGGGTCAAGGGCTACCTGCAAAGCCCCTCTTTGGGGGTAAAGCACCTTTTTCAAAGGGGCTTTACCGCAGGCCCCCAGGATATCCATGCTACCCCACTCGGGCCCAGTGAAGGAAATACGCACTAATACTTTAATTTTTAGCCCTACCTTTAATATAGGCTAAACACATTTCGCGATGATGAGCTGTGGAGTAGACGAAGCCGGACGCGGCCCGGTGATAGGTCCGATGATAATCGCGGGTATATGCGCTCCTCGGGAAGAGCTGGTAAAATTAGGGGTTCGTGATTCCAAAAAGCTAACAAAAAAGAGAAGGGAAAAGTTATATGAGGAAATAAGAAAAATCGCCGCCAAAGTGGTTGTGGAAATAATACCTCCCGAAGAGATCGATAGAATGAGGGAAGAGATGACACTCAACGAAATTGAAGTACTTATATTTGCGAAGGTTATCAATAGATTGGATTGCAGTGAGGTTTATGTGGATGCCGCCGATGTGGATGCCCAAAGATTTGCCCGGGAGATTTCAAGGCATCTCAAAAGGAATGTTACCATAATTTCAGAGCATAAGGCCGATGAGAAGTATCCCGAGGTAAGTGCAGCTTCTATAATTGCAAAGGTTGAGCGCGATAGAAGAATAGAGAAAATAGTAAAGGAGATTGGAGATTTTGGCTCGGGATATCCGGCGGATCCGCGCACTGCGAAGTTTCTGGAGGAGTATTACCTGGAGTATGGAGAACTTCCACCGCATACCCGACACTCATGGAAGAATGCAAAAAAGCTGGAAAGAAAAAAGAAGCAGAGGAGCTTAGAGGATTTTTAATTATAGGGTCGGGGAAAAAATTTAAGTAAGTCAAAAAAGTTTAGGTAATATGCAGGAAATCCGGGAAAAGTACATTGAAAGAATTTATGAACTAAAGCAAAAGAAGGGTTATGTTCGGGCAACAGACCTTGCTTCGCTGTTAAATGTGAAGCCTTCCAGCGTTACCGAGATGCTCCAAAAACTGGCCAAGGAAGGTTATGTTCATTACGAAAAATACAGGGTTGTAGACCTTACAGAGAAGGGTTTAGAACTGGCTTTAAATCTGGAGAGAAGGCACCAGGCCATAAAAAAGCTCCTTATGCATCTTGGGGTGAGTGAGGGAACTGCAGATAGGGATGCTTGCGTAGTAGAGCATATCCTCAGCGAAGAGAGCATAAAAAAGATTCAGGAGTTTGTGGAAAAAATTTAAAATGGGATTTATCTTTCCGAGGGTATGAAACTGCGGGTAATATTTGACACAAAACATAGGGCCGCATGGAACATGGGATTAGACGAATCTCTTCTCATGCATCTTGACAAGATAGGACCCACATTGAGATTCTACGGGTGGGAGCCTCCTGCAGTGAGCATAGGATATTTTCAGAGCATGGAGGAAGAGGTGGACATTCACAAGGCACACGAGATGGGCGTGGATCTTGTCCGCCGCATAACGGGTGGAGGGGCGGTGTATCACAAATACGAGCTTACCTACTCCATAGTTATACCGCCTCCCCCAGGCAAGATATTATCCTCCTACAGATTTGTTGAAAGGGGAATAGTGGAAGCTCTGAAATCTCTGGGAATCGAAGCAGAGATGAGCGGGATAAACGATATAGTAGTCTCAGGAAGAAAGATTTCGGGTAATGCACAGACGAGGAAATACGGCGGAATGCTGCAGCATGGTACTATACTAATGGATGTGGACGTGGATGAGATGTTCTCACTCCTCAAAGTTCCACAGGAAAAAATGAGGGATAAGATAGTTAAGAGCGTTAAGGAAAGGGTAACATCCCTGCATCATCTTGGTGTGGATGTGGAGTTTGATGAGCTCCAGAAAATTATGGCTGAGGGGTTTGGCAAGGCTCTTGATGCCGAGCTTTACGAGGATGAGCTACCCAAGGAGGTTCTCTCCAAGGCCAAAGAGCTGGAGGTGGAGAAATATGGAAGCAGAGAATGGAATTTCAAGAGGTAAAGCCATAGTGAAGAGCGGTAAGCTAATACGTGTAGACGCCATTTTTAGAGATGGTAAGATAGAGAAGATAAAAATAACAGGGGATTTTTTCCTACATCCAGAGGATAAGATAGAGGAACTGGAGAATTCTTTGGAGGGAAGAGAGATCACCCAGGTGAAGAATATCGCACAAGAAGTGCTGAAGGATGCAGAGTATGTGGGAATAAGCGCTGAAACAATTGCGGATGCGGTGAGAGAGGCATGGAAGAACCGCCGCTAAAATACTTTGAAGTTTATCGCTCTATAATTCCGCGATTTGAAGATTTTTTGATGAGCCTACAGACTATGCAGCCCTACTGGATGAGGGTTAACACTCTCAAGATAGAGGAAGAAAAGCTTGTTGGGCGATTGGAAAAAAAGGGATTTGTGCTGGAAAAATTTGGAGAGCTAAATGCCTATAAAATCGTGGAGATGCCTGTAAAGCATCCTGGTGCTACTATAGAATACTCCCTGGGCTACTATTACATCCAGGACCTCGCTTCCATGGCTCCAGTGCTTGCTCTTCAGCCCGAAGAAGGCGATATCATCTTGGACATGGCTGCTGCTCCTGGAAGCAAGACCACCATGCTTGCAGAGCTTATGCGCAACACGGGAGTAATCGTTGCCAACGACGCGAATTTTCGCAGACTTAAGAGCCTGGCCGGTAATATAGAGAGATTGGGAATTACCAATGTAATCATTGTCAATAGGGATGCGAGAACTTCAAGCTTCGGAGTTAAATTTAAAAAGATACTGCTGGATGCTCCATGCTCAGGAGAAGGAACCTTTAGAAAGAATCCCTGGGGTTTCAGAGGTGCCGATGAAAGGGGCCATAGGTATCTGGCAGAGCAGCAAAAGATGATGATGAGGAACGCGGTTAGACATCTTGAGGATGGAGGAATATTGGTTTACAGCACATGCACATATCATCCCTATGAGAATGAGGACGTGGTTAAGTACGCAGTGAAGGAGCTTGGATTGAAGCCCGTAGAGGTGGATATCCCCATACCTCACACGGAAGGAGTTAAGAGATGGGGTGAGGAGGAGTATGAGATGCACAGAGAATGTATAAGGATATATCCCCATCTTGTGGACACAGGAGGGATGTTTATTGCAGTTCTTGCAAAAAAATGAGTACAGGAACTATTTCGTCCAAAGATTTGGGATACCCTACGAAATCATGGAGAGATACACATTCTGGGAGAGAGGAAGGAAAGTTTGGGCCTTCTCAGGCATAACTCTGGAGATAGAGCGTATGGAAATCTTGGGTATAAAGGCTCTTACAAAGGGTAAAGCGTTAAAACCCTCAACGGCGTTTCTTCGAGTGATTGGAAAATATGCATCGAAGAATTTTGTGAATCTCGAAGCATCTAAAGCTCTCAAATTTCTCCGGGGAGAGGAAATTGAACTTCCACCCACTCTGGTGAAACAGCTAGAGATGGGATATGTTATTGTAAAATCCGACGAAGACATTCTGGGCTGTGGATTCTTTGACGGAAAGCTCAAGAGTCTTATACCCTCCAAATACAGACTGCAGGATACCTGGGTTTAGATATTCTTCACTCTTTCCAAAATTTTTTTGAATTCCTCCGGCTTCCCTTGAGTTACCACATATCTCGGTCTGAAGGGACATTTCTCCTCTCCGTAGGATAGAAAAACATCATAGGTTCCTATCTCCCTGGCTATTTTCTCAATCTCCATCTTATCCATTCCTATAAGTGGTCTATAGATGGGATATTTGGTGGCCATGCTCTCCAGATACATATTTTCCAAAGTTTGGGATGCAACCTGTCCCAAAGAATCACCGGTTACTATGCCCAGGGCACCTTTCTTCTTCGCCAAATTATTCGCGATTTTAAGCATGGAATATTTGCAAAACACGCAGATCCATCTCTCTTTTTTTATGCTTTTCAGCTTGTTGCTATATTCCCGCAGAATTTTTTCATGTTCTATAATTTCCAGTGGAATTTCCCGTGGAGAGTACTCGCTTAAAACTTTCACTATTTCCCTGACTTTTCTCTCCTCCATGTCACTGTGTTTGAAGTGCAGGGCTATTATTTCAGCACCCCTTCTCAGCATGAGATACGCGGCTACGGGAGAATCTATGCCCCCGGAGATGAGAGCTATGAGCTTGCCAGAGGAGCCCACAGGCAGGCCACCCACGCCCGGATATTTTTCCAAAAACACGTATGCTTTTCCCCTTATTATCTCAATCCCTATCACAAGCTCCGGATGAGAGAGATCAACCTTCCAGCCAAAGTGCTTCACAATAAATTCTCCGATCTCCTCGTTAATTTCCACGGAGGTCTTTGGAAAGCTTTTATCGACGCGATGTGTCTCTATCTTGAAGCTCTTGGGTCGGTAATTTTTGAGCATCTGCGGTAGAAGCTCTTTAAGCTCTTCGTATTCCCTCTCTTTGGCTACGGATGCTGAAACCACTCCAGGGCATTTGGATACAAGCTCCACAGCTTCATCCGACGCATATACTAAGATTCTGCCTCTAACAATCCTGGTTCGTGAAGAATATCCGTATCGTTTAAGCTTCTTCTCTATATTCTTTGCTAATAACTCTTCAAAAAATCGTCGATTTTTGCCCTTAAGCCCAAGTTCACCGTAGCGTACTATTATCATTATCCGCTCAAGAAAGGAGCATCTATAAAAATTATTCTATCGCATAAATATCCGCAAGAGCTTTTTTATAAGCCCTAAAGAGCTCCTCGAATGGTATTCTTCCCGTCGTGTAACGGGATAGGGCGTAGGAAAGATAGCGAAGACGATAGTGGCGAAGAATGATTTGTGAATCAAGATACACAAACTGTTTATCCAGGAGGGTTAGTGAATCTTCCCGCAGTGCTTTTCTCCACATCATTTTTTCCTCATCACTGAGTGCGTAGTAAGCTTCAACAAAATTGCGTCCGGTATATCTCCTTCCCAATATACGCTCCAGCTTCTCCCATGTCATACCGCTCCACGGAGAGGCATAGGAGCTTACCTTGGAAACCTCTTCAGTTACCTTTTCTTCTATTTTCCCTTTCGAGATTCTGGTAACCTCTTTTTTCTTAACTTCCTCGCCCTTCTCTTCTTTCTCCCTAAGCTCTTCCAATATTGAAAAAAGCTCATCCTTCAAAAGATATGCGGCGGTAAGAGTTAAAGCTCCAGAGACAAAAAATGCCACAAGTCTCTTCCTATCCTCATCATCCATAAATAGTTATAGGGGGAGAAATATTTAACTCTTCTCCTGAAGTCTTTTCAATCGCCTCTTTAGTTCTGTTATCACATCCACTGGCGTGGGGTCCACACCTCTGAGAATGGCAAGGTAATAACTTACATAATCACCGAAATAGAGGGCGTAGAGCATCTTCGCAAATATGCTCTCACCTCTGGAATAAAGCTCTAGAGGTTCTATACCTTCGCTGAGATAGATTTCCTTAAGATAATCCATATTAGCCCGGGTAAACTCATTCTCGTCCGCATCCCTTAAGAATACTGGTACCGTGATAGCTCTCATATTTGCGAGATAGCCTGCCAGGCCCACCACATGGTTGTGATTGCATTCAGGCACCTCCTGATATTGTGCCATCATTTTGCTGTTTTCATTTATCTGTGTAACCCATCTCTTGGCTACAGGAATAAGATAGGATGATGCATAAATCTGCGGGAATTTGTCAACCATTCGAAGTGCAAATTTCTTTGCTAAATTATGCTCTGCTCTTACATCCACATTAATCTCATCTCTAAGCTTTTCGGTAATTTCTATAGCCTCATTAATCTCCTCCAGTTCTTTTTCTCCAAGGAATCCTACGGAACGAAGGGGGATAAGGGATGATAGAAGCAGATGCACCACCGCCGCCCTTGGCTGCAGTCCCTCCTTTACTTTTATATGAGGCACGCCGCTCTTTTTACATAGCTCTTCCAGAGTTCCGCCGGAAGAGATAGCAACTATATTCGCTTCCCTCTTCATGGCGAAATGATAGGAGGATACCGTTTCCCTGGTGTTCCCAGAATAGCTTATCACAATAACCAGGCTATTCTCATCCACCCAAGCTGGAATTTGGGAATCCCTATTCACCTCTACAGGCACGGGAATCCTGTCCATCAACCAATACTTCACCAGATCCCCGGCGATTGCTGAGCCACCCATACCCACAAAAATGATATTCCTTACTTCTGTTAGAACCGGAAAATCGATCTTTTTCAGCTTGTTCAACAGATTTCTTAGATCTTGAGGGAAGGAGTAGAGCGAATCTATCATTCTCTCTCTGTCAATTCTCTCAACTTCTTCCAAGTGATCTAGCGATGATTTCCTCTGCATGGTATGGTATAAGGCTCTACAGTAATTATATGTTACCCTGAGATGTACCTCCAATCAATCGTCAGAGATTCCTTAGGAGGAGGAAACACAGCTTAGTCATCCTTGCAAAGATTAAGCTTGCATCTCCTCTGCTCCCCTCTCTACCACCTCTCCCTTCCTTTTAAATCAATTCTGGGACACCTAGGCAGTGCCCTGCTAAAACTGGCTGGCTCGCAACTCACTTCATATTTGCTTTTCCTTGGAGGTATATACCAGCAGAACTATTTTTAGCAAATAGAACCAAGATCTCAAAATATAAGATAACCAAATTGACCAAAGTTTTATATAGCGGAATTACATACCTAACACCGTTATATAGGTGAGATGATGGAAAAGCTTCGGGAAAAAATAAACAGGGAAATGCGTTCCGGGCTTTATACGCTCTTCATTCTACAGAGTCTCCACGAGCTCAAAGAGAGCTACGGCTATGAGATAGTTAAGCATCTGGATAGAAAGAGTGGTGGAGAGGTTAGGCTCAAGGATGCTACCGTGTATCCAGTGTTGCGATATCTCACGAAGAAAAAAATACTTGAATCATACTGGACAGAGCCTGATAAAGGTATGCCCAGGAAATACTATCGCCTCACTCCCCTGGGTGAGAGATTGCTCCAGGAGCTTAAGAAGGATTTTCGAACCCTTAAGGATGTTGCAGAAAAAATACTGGAAGGTGATGGAGAATGATTACTATACTGCTATCCTCTATTTATATGGTTCTTGCCCTTCTCCAATACCTCGTTGCTCCTAGAGTGAGACCTAATCCTGTGTTCGGATTCAGGATAGGATATACATTTGCGAGTAGAGAGTCCTGGGAGAAGAGCAACAGATTTGTGGGTATGCTTATGACCATACACGCACTACTTCTCTTTCCCCTTGCCATACTGGGAGATAAGTATATCATCCTTTATCTCATTGCGTTCATAGTACCCCTCATACTTATACTTCCTGTTGGAATATGGTATGCATCTAGAATCTTGGAAGTTGTAAGCGCCAGAAAGAGTGTTGGTGGAGGAGAGAGAATTAAGCCCATCAGGGTTGAGAGGTTCTGGCTATGGGCACCATTGATCTCCTACGTTCTTCTATTATCCATAATGATTGCCACGTATCCCTATCTGCCCGAGATTCTGGCCGTGCATTTCGATATTCAGGGAAAACCCGATGGCTGGAGCTCCCGGAGCAGTTTTCTCCTTAGCTATTCTCTGATAGCCTTAGTACCCATGGGCATAGCGTACATCTACGCATTTCTCGCCTCGAGATATCCACTTTACCTGCATCCTGGTCAAATGAGATTTAAGAGGAATGCCATACTCAAGACACTGCTTATGGCCATGACAGCTACCAATTTTATGCTCCTTCTCACCTATGTGGGCGTTCTTGTTTATGCCATTACAGGGGAGAATTATATAAATGCAATTATTGTACTCTCCCTGTTTATTGTCCTCTCTCCCCTCATATGGCTGTACACCAAAGGTAGAGAGAAAGGAGGTGGGAAAATATGAAAAAAGGATTGGTTATGGTTTTGGTTGGCGTGATTCTCGTAATCGCCGCCATAGGGATGTATACCGCATTTTCTATGAACGCGGCCAAGGAGCTAAAGAGCATCCATCTTGGTGCAAATGAAACGGTGGAAAAGAGCTATCAGTTAAAGAGTGGAGACTATTATCTCGTTCTAGTCACGGAAGGAAAGATACACTACAGCTTTGTGGCTGAGAATAACACCGTGGTTAAGGAGGGTAATGTTGACCAGCAGAGCTCTGTGGAGCTCGGGCATCTTGAGGGAAATTACACTCTCAGAATAAAGAACCTCGAGGACCACGAAATCAAAGTAACAATGCTTCTCAAATCCTCAGAGAGCTTGATTTCCATGGGCACAGGGGTTCTTGCCAGCGGTGGAGTTTGTCTTGTGGGTATCATAGTTCTCATTGTGGGTATAATCTTCGCGCTGAAGGGCAGAAAGGAGGAGAGTGAAAATCGTGGTGTATCTTGAAGCGGTCAACCTAACAAAGAAATACGGAGATTTCTATGCTCTCAGAAATCTAAATTTGAGGATAGAGGGAAATAGATGCATTGGCTACCTGGGCCCCAATGGAGCGGGGAAAACAACTACTCTGAAGCTTTTCACCAATCTACTGCGACCGACAGCGGGTGAGGCAATAATAAATGGCCATCCCGTGAAAAGGGAGCCTAAAAAAGCGCTTCAAAATGTAGGAACTCTTATTGAATCTCCAGAGTTCTATCCATATCTTACTCCCAAGGAGATTCTTTCCATGGCCTGCGATATACGGGGTGCGCCCAAAGATGGAATAAAAGATAGCCTTGAGAAGGTAAGGCTCTATTCTTGGAGAGATAAGAAGGCGGGCAAGTTTTCAAAGGGTATGAAGCAGCGTCTGGCTCTGGCAGTGGCTCTTGTATCCAATCCCGAGATATTGATTCTGGATGAACCCACAACAGGCATGGATCCTCAGGGAATGAAGGAAATCAGGGACATAATCAAGGACCTCAAAAAGGAGGGAATCCTTATTTTTATGTCCTCTCATCTTCTTCCTGAGGTCACATATGTATGCGATGAAGTAGCCATGATTCACCGTGGCAGGCTAATTCTCTACGATTCCATAGAAAATGTATCCAGGAAATTTTCCAGCAACCATGTGGTGGTGGAATTGCTGGAACCCTTAGAAAGCGTGGAAAAAATAGAGGAAATAGATGAGATAAGAGCGGTAGAGCTTCTATCTCCTTACAAGCTTAGAATATCCTTCCCTGGAGGAGCAGAGAAACAGTATAGGATTCTTAAAGAGCTAATGACGCAGGGATACAAGATTGTGAGCTTTCAAAGCGAATCTCTGGCACTGGAGGAGGCATATATCAAGCTTATAGGAGGGGAGAATGTATGAGCGAGAAGAGCAGCATGGCCCAGATGCTTACCATCGCAAAATATCAATTCCTCAATTACATACGCTCCAAGAGACTTTTCATACTTCTGGGAATTACCATTGCCATCTCTCTCATTTTCCTGGTGATAATCTGGAAATTCGTGGAGCCAAAATATCTGAGCGCTGATGGGTATCTTTCCCGCTGGGTAAGCTTCGTAGCCTACCTCGTGATTCTCGCCGCTCTCTTCTTTGGAGGTGATGCCATAGCAAGCGAGTACGGGAAGAAAACAGGTTATTTCCTTTTCCCAAACCCCATCAAGCGATGGAGTATCCTCTGGGGCAAATTTCTAGCCTCACTCGTGGCCTCACTTCTTGTGGTCTTTCTCTACTGGGGAATAGCTCTGGGAGATACATATATAGTGAAAGGAGAAGTCACGATACACGGGCTCTATTCCATGGGACTATCTATACTCTATCTTATCAGCTTACTATCCCTTACCTACATGTTCTCCGCTTTCTTCAAGAATTCTGCAGTTTCAATTACAATTACAGCCATTCTATATTTCTTCGTCTTCAATATCGTGGACTCCATTTCTATGCTCACCGGAGTAGAGCCATGGTTCAGCATAACCTACGCAGGAGAGGTTATAACCAATGTGCTGCAGAATCCCTATCCACCACATGCCCAAACAGTGAGCGGTGGCGGGATAACAATAACCGTATTCCATGCTCCCCTGAACTTAGGCATAGGAATTATGGTGGGATATTTCATAGCCACGGCCATAATAGCTACGCTGATCATCACCTATCGAGAGCTCAAGTGATTATCCTATCTTTTTTATTTGGTTTTTGTACATCTCCACAAGTTCCTTGGTAGTGGTGGCTTCTTCAGGACTCTTGTCATCTCTCCATCTGCCGGTAAACCGAGGGAACCTTATAGCGAGACCGCTTCCCTTCTCTATCACATCCCTGGCACAGGTGTGGGTGGGGCTGAGGGTAATCTCAGCACCTATGACTTCGAGAACAACCTGCGGGACAAACCAGTAATCCGCGTCGATTTCACTCCACACTCGTGGATGCCTCTCGGGTATACACAGGGACTCAAATTTCTTTGGTAGATAAGCGAGTTGCTCATCGGTGAATCCGCTCCCAAGCTTGCATACAGTTTCGAATCTATCCTTCTCAGGATTGTAGGCTGCCATGAGGAGCGCTCCATACGTACCCCTTCTTTTTCCCTTACCTGCGAAGGCGCCTACCACCACCAGATCCACAGTATCACCAATCTCCACCTTATACTCCCTCTTGTATTTTATCCAAAGGAATTCCCTGGCTCCAGCACGATAAATGCTCTCATCGCCTATATTCTTGGCCACGAGCCCCTCACATCCATCTTCTATAGCTTTATTGAAGAATCTTCTTATCTCCTCTATATCCTCAGATACTATCCTCGTTGCAAACTTCACTTTCTCGGATTCCTCTATCACCTCTTCCAAGAGCCTCCTTCTCTCAGGATAGGGTTTCATGGTCAAATCCTCGCCGTCGAGGTATAGGATATCGAATAGGAAGAGAACTACGGGATATTCCTCCATGGCCTTTTCTATGCCGTATTTTCTACCCCTTCTGTGCGATACAACCTGAAATGGTAACAGTTCGCCGGTATTCACATCAACGGGAACTGCCTCCCCATCGAATATACCTTCTCGACCTTTAAAGGCACTCTTTATGGCTTTTACCACATCTGGAAACTGAGAAGTTAGATTCTCCAGTCTCCGGGAGTAGAGCCAGATGTTATCTTCGCTCACATGCGCCTGGATTCTCATTCCATCGTATTTGTATTCAAAAGCCGCCTTCCCACCCATTTTTGCAAGAATTTCTTCAAGGGATGACAGCCTTTCCGCAAGCATCGCTCTTATGGGAATGCCCAACTGAATTTTTATACCTTTAACACCTTCTATTCCCTCCTCCGCAAGTTTCTTTGCTATGTATCCCAAATCGGGATGTATGTTGTACGCTCTTTCCACCAGGCTGCGTAGCTCCTTACTTCCGCCGTATGCTATTGAGAGGGCATCCAGTATGGTCATATCTGCGATACCAAGCCTTAGCTTTCCTTCAACGGTCCTTATTATGTATTTTGCCTCTAGCGGCGTGGCAAGATTCAAAAGCTCTGCAAGATACTGAATCTTCTTCTCCTGAGAACCTTCCCCCTCTGCCCTCGCAATTTTATCAAAGTTCTCATAAACCTTCTCAACGGTTAGACTTTTTTCCTCTTCGAAGGAGAAAAGGGTCATCTGCTTCTTCTTTTTTATCACATCTTCTGCCACAAGTCCAAGGTCTCCGTGCTTTTTAAGCAGCTCATTTATCTGACTTTCTCTTATCCCCGTTGTCCTCGATAGCGCCTTTATTGCCAGCTTCTCCGCTAGCCCGAGCTCTATGCCCATATAATCAGGATATAATTTTCCCTGGGTGAGATATATCACCTTATCCAAAATCTCCGAAGGGGTATTCTTGAAAAGCTCTACCAGATAATCAGTCATCTCCAGTCTTTTGGTCGTGGATTCCACCTTCCTATACGTTTCGGCTATGGCGGCATATTCCATATTTCCATCTATTACACGCTGATATTTAAGTCTCACGAGGGAAGGCCCTTTTGGGAAGCAATATAAATATCCATTTTGGGTAAACCGTGAGGCTTATATACCAATTATTAATTCTCCTTACTGACCCGGCTTAGCTCAGTCTGGCTAGAGCGGCGGACTGTAGTTGGGATATGCCCAGGTGTGGGCATAAGCGCCGCTCAGCAGAGATCCGCAGGTCCCCGGTTCGAATCCGGGAGCCGGGACTTTTTTCATTCCACAAAATTGATATTTCACGAAACTATAGTTACCCTATGAAGGTACGCTGCAAGTTCTGGTTTGAAAGCGAACGTGGCTATATTTTTGGCGAGGGTGCCTACGAGATTCTCAAAGAGGTGGAAAAAACAGGAAGTATAAATGAAGCTGCCAAAAATCTTGGGATGTCGTACCGTCACGCCTGGGGTAAAATAAAGGAGATTGAGGAAAATCTAGGTGAGAAGCTAGTCATATCTACAAGGGGAGGCAAGGAAGGGGGGAAAAGCGTTCTCACCGATGTGGGAAAGGAACTCCTTGAGAGATTCGAGAGATACCTGGAGCTTTTTGAGTATGTAATAAAGCATCCCTATAAGACACCTGCCCTGACGGTGGATGGAATCCTCATTCAAGAAGGAAAGATACTTCTTATAAAGAGGAAAAAAGAGCCTTTCAGGGGTAAATATGCCCTTCCCGGCGGTTTTGTAGAATACGGCGAGAGGGTGGAAGAGGCAATAATTCGGGAGATGAAAGAGGAGACAGGTTTAGATGTGAAACCTTTAAAAATCGTGGGCGTTTATTCAGATCCAAAAAGAGACCCCAGGGGGCATACTATAAGCGTTGCATTTCTCCTTCAAAAAATTGGTGGAAGGCTCATGGGAGGTGATGATGCCAGCGAGGCAAAGCTATTTCCCTTGAATTCGCTGCCTTCTCTTGCCTTTGATCACGAAAAAATAATTAAGGATGCCATTAGCTTATTACGAGACTCTTGAGAGGGAAGTGCCTACCTATGATTTCTCTGGCCAGTTTCAGATTCTCCCCATCCCTGCCTATGGCTCTGGCTTTATCCCGAGGATCTACCTGAACAACTATGCTGAACTCGCTGCCCACACGATCCACCTTTACCCCTCGAACTCTGAAGCGATGAAAAACATTTCTGGTGAATACCACTATGTCAGGTGAGTATTCTATTACCATCACATTCTTTTTCAGAATGTTTCTCACTTTCTGAATCTTCTCTCCGCCATTAGCAATGACCTTCCTTAGATTGCGGGGGTAAACTATGAACACGAGAAGATTGCCTCTCTCCAGACAATCCTTGACTTCCGCGTTGGTAGCTGCCTCAAATATGGATATATAGCGAAGTGTCTGTGCATCCAGTTTGATATTCATTCTCACTTCACCATTTTAAGTATACTGCTCTCACCCTCATCTATCACGGTGACAACAGAAACACCGAAGGGTTTACCGCAGTAGGCACCGAGCTCTATACCGTCTCCTGGAAACTCTATTTTTGGCACATCCCATTTCTCGATCTCTCTCTTTTCAGGACAGTTGTTCGCGTAGATTACCAACTTTGCTTCATTCTTTTTCACCGCTTTCTTGGCCTGCTTTACCCCGAAATATACCTTTCCCGAGCTAATAATCTTTTTAAGTTCCTTGGCAAGTACATCTTTTTCCATACATTATCACCTCTTTTTCCCCTTATATATCAAGGTTACGGCACCCGTGCCAAGCGTGACAGGCTGGCCTACGATTATATTTTCAGCCACACCTCTCAGATGATCCTCCTCACCTAATACACCTGCAGTGAGGAGATGCTTGGATGTTATCTCAAATGCAGCCCTTGCGAGTACGCTCTCCTTTTCTCCCGCTATTCCGTGCCTTCCAATGGCCTCAACCACGCCGTTGTAGGTCATTGTATCTGCTACTAGCATTATATGGCGAACATCCACATTAAGACCCTGCTGCTCTAGAGTGTTTATAGCCTCCTCGATTATGGCGTTTCTCGCTGCCTCTATACCCAGAACCTCTGCAATCTCTATGATATTATTTGTTCTTGTCCTTTTGCCATCCACCTCTTCCAGATCAAGCACATCCCCTAGATTTGAGCCTTGGGTATATATTACCCACTCTGAGGAATCTCTGCTCTTTCTCACTATTGCCCTGCTTATTCCCTTAATGCCTCTGAGAGTTAAAGTCTTTATGCTCTCCCCCAGAAGATAGAGCTTTTTATACGATGCTTCTGGTAATCGCACCTTTATTCTGTCCTCGCTTAGCTCCACCGTGAGCTTGTAGGTCTTAAGCTTGGAGAGTGAGTCTACAATATCCTCAATTTTTACGCCCCTTCCCTCCATCTTCTTGGAATCTGGAACTATTGTTAAGGACATATCTGCCACGCTTGTTATTACATCTGCCACATCTATTATGGTAGTGCTCTCTATCTTCTTTGCCACCTCTTTGACCTTCTCCTCATCCTCCCTTATACCTTCCTTGAGATAGATTTCCATAGTGGGCGTGGAAGGCTGACTTCTCGCATCAACAATCTCTATCAACCTTGGCAATCCCAGAGTAACATTCATCTCTGCAACGCCAGCATAGTGGAAGGTTCTCAAAGTCATCTGGGTGCCTGGCTCTCCAATGCTTTGAGCTGCAACAATTCCTACGGCTTCATAGGGATCCACACGCCTCTTCTTATATTTCTCCACCACCTTATCTATCACTTTATCCCATTCCTTCTTGTTCAGCTCCAGTTCTTCTTTTACCTTCACAAGCTTCTCTATGACGGAGAAGGGAAGCGCAATCCCATATTTTTTGCGAACATTCTCGTCCAGCTCCTTCTCCTCAGGAGTGAATTCTCTGAACTTCTTTATTTTTATCTCCTTCTCCTCCTCTATCATCCCATAGGAGAATTTCGTCACCCTTTTGAGATATGTGCCATCTTCCTTCCTAAACTCTGAAAGGGGTATGGCAGCTATATCCTGAACCTCCTCTATCTTGAGCAGAGTTTGCAACTTTTTGGTCGTCTTTTTTATTATCCCAGGCATGGGCTCGTATTTCTTTATCTCCGTTATCTTGACCCTGTAATTGGCCTCGGAGCCCTTGAGCGTAATGTACCCATACACAGGAAGCTCCAGCTCCTTCTTTATCTCAAAATCAACCGCGTAATAAACCGGGGCATTCATCCTGAGTCGATCCACATTTTCTAGCTTATCTTTCCAAATAAGCGAAAGTTCGGTCATTTTCATTTCCTCCTCCTAAGCAGGTACTTCTCTCCCAGCACTTCCGTGAGCACCTCTTCCATATTGATGTTCTCTCCACCACTTGAGCGCGTGGGATCTACGCCGTCCTCACCATAGAGGAACTGCACCACATTGCCTGCGGTATCCACAACTTTGCGATCCTCGTCCACCTTAAGATCCTCCAATGCGTTAATTAATCTGCGCTGCATATAGCCGCTGCGGGAGGTACGCACTGCAGTATCTACCAAGCCCTCTCTACCGCCCATGGAGTGGAAGAAGTATTCTGTGGGACTCAATCCCTTCTTATAGGAAGATTCCACAAAACCGCGGGCCTTCGCACCAAGATCCCCGCGCTTGAAATGCGGCAACGTACGATCCTGATAGCCGCGATGCAATCTCTGTCCCCTCACAGACTGCTGCCCGATGCTACCCGCCATCTGGGATAGGTTGAGCATGGAAGCTCTTGCTCCACTCCGAGCCATTATGACCGAAGGATTCTCGAGACCCAAATGGCGGCTTGCAATCTTACCAGCCTCATCTCTGGCATGGGCAAGAACACGCATTATCTCCATCTCCAGGGTTTCCTCTAAGCTTCTTCCTGGAGCGGGTTGAAGCAGTCCCTGCTTGTAAAGCTCTATGAGCTCATCAGCCTTCTTTATTGATTCCTGAATGATTTCATGAATCTGAATCAGAGCTTCCTCGGGAATGTCTTCATCATCTATGCCCGAGGTGAAGCCCCTATAGGAGATCACACCTATCGCAAGCCTTGTCAGATCATCTATGAATTTCCTGGCAATATCGCTGCCCATCTTCGCTATTCTGTCCAGAAGCTTGCCTTTCATAGAGCCTATGGCGTTCTCATCAATAGTTCCCGCAATAAGCTTACCATCGCGAATTATCACATAAGCGTCTATGGGGCACTTCTCGTAAACGCACTTATGATTGCATACAGTGGGATCGCATATCTTGCTCTTAAACTCCATATTCAGTCCCTTGGGGAGAATAAGGGAGAATAGATCCTTACCGTAATAGAACTCATTGCCATTTTCATCCCTGTGTGGCTCGGGAAGCTTATCATAATTCAGATATGAGAGGATATGGAGGGCCTCTTCCCTGCTGAATTTGGGATTCTGGTACGTGAGAAGGAACATGGCGGTGATGTGGTCATGCAACCCTCCTATAATGGGGCCTCCAAATCTGGGAGATAGAATATGCTCCTGTACAAGCATTAAAATCTTGGCCTCCGCTCTTGCCTCCTCGCTCTGCAGGACATGAAGGTTCATCTCATCCCCATCGAAATCCGCGTTATAGGGCGGGCACACCGCGAGATTGAAGCGGAATGTGCGATCGGGCAGCACCCTAACCAAATGCCCCATCATGCTCATTCTATGCAGACTTGGCTGGCGATTGAAGAGCACAATATCTCCATTGGTAAGATGTCTCTCTACAATCCACCCGATCTCGAGCTTTTTAGCCACATCCTCCGCGTTTCTCTCCGTTATCTTTATCCTGCGGCCATCGTTTCTTATGACATAATTGGCCCCGGGAATATATTTATCGCCCTGGGGATGCGGACCTCTTCTCACGATCTCTCTCATTTTCTCTATGTTGTGGGCAGTTACAGCTATGGGCACAGTTAGCTCCCTTGCGGCAGCTTCCGGAACACCTACCTCGTTAATTGAAAGGAATGGCTCTGGCGATATCACGGTTCTTGATGAGAAGTTAACCCTCTTACCGGAGAGATTGGAACGGAACCTACCCTCCTTGCCCTTGAGACGCTGCACCAGGGTTTTGAGAGGTCTTCCGCTGCGATGTCTGGCGGGAGGTATCCCCGAGGTCTGATTATCAAAGTATGTGGTAACATGATACTGCAGCAGCTCCCAGAGATCTTCGATGATGAGCTGCGGTGCACCGCTGTCACGATTCTCCCTAAGACGCTGATTGATCCTGATTATATCTACAAGCTTGTGCGTCAGATCATCCTCGCTCCTCTCTCCCGTTTCCAGTGTGATTGTGGGGCGAACATTCACAGGGGGCACAGGCAACACGGTGAGAACCATCCACTCAGGCCTCGCAGTCTCAGGATTTATGCCCAAAAGCGGCAGATCCTCGTCGGGGATCTTCTCCAATCTCTCACGTATTTCCTTCGGTGTGAGTTTCCTTCCCTCCTCCCTGAAGGTGGTTGGCTTATCCAGCGTTATCTTCTTTTGCTCAGCACCGCAGTGGGGACATATCGGACGAGATGCGGCCTCATCAATTATTTTCTTGTTTATCAGGAGAAGCTGGATGGGCGAAGCACCCATTTTCTTAGCTTCCTCAATCTTCTGCTTGTAGATCTCAATCTCATCATCCTTGAGCTTTATCCTGCCACATTCCCTGCAGGTAGCATCCAGATAATTCTTTATGTTCTTCACAAAACCCACATGTATCACGGGCATGGCAAGCTCTATATGCCCAAAGTGTCCCGGGCATTCATCAACCTTGCCTCCGCAGGTCTTGCATCGCAATCCGGGCTCTATTACGCCCATATGAAGGTCCATTAAACCCTTCTCTATGGGAAAACCGTCATCATCATAGGTATCTGCAGTTATAACCTTCACAGCACTCATCTTTCTTATCTCTTCAGGAGAGAGAAGTGCAAATTTTATAGAATTAATTCTCTTTGTGAGACCAAACGCTCTTTTCATCATTTCATCTCACCTACCCTCAAACGCATAATCACACCAAGCGATGCAAGCTCATCACGCATAAGCTTGAAGGCATAGCTGGTCTCAATCGGATATATATTCGTGGTGTTACCACACACAGGGCATCTCAGAATACCGCGTTTCCTATCGAAGATGGCTATATGTCCGCAATCTGGATTGCCGCATACATAGAGAATTGTACCATCTGAGTTATCAAGGAGCCTATCTTTTATCACCATTGCCGCCCCATGGCCTATAAGGGTATCTCTCTCCATCTCTCCAAATCTCAGGCCACCCAGCCTGCTGCGTCCTTCTGTGGGCTGCCTTGTTAATATCTGCACGGGGCCACGGGAGCGCACATGGAACTTGCCCGCAACCATATGGTGGAGCTTCTGATAATAAATCACGCCGATGAATATATCCGCTTCAATCCTTCTTCCCGTTATGCCGTCATACATCACTTCCTTACCGTTGTAACGGAACCCATTTTTGACCAGTGCTTCTCGCAACGCTTTCTCAGGCTCGCCCTTGAAGATGGTGCCATCAACAAATCTGCCTTCAAGAGAACCGACTTTGCCACCTATCATCTCCAGTATATGTCCCACGGTCATTCTCGAAGGTATCGCATGGGGATTGATTATGAGATCCGGAATTATCCCATCTTCGGTGAAGGGCATATCCTCCTGGGGTATTATCGCACCCACAACACCCTTCTGACCATGGCGTGATGCAAATTTATCTCCTAACTCGGGGATGCGCTGATCACGAACCTTCACCTTCACAAGGCGAGAATTGTTCTCGCTCACAGTGAGAAGCACGGAGTCAACCCAGCCCTCCTCCTCCGGGCGCATGGTCACGCTGCTTTCTCTCCTCTTCTGGGGTCCTAGGAGCTCCGTCTCTTCCTCCAGGAACCTTGGAGGCGAGGTCTTGCCTATGAGCACATCGCCGCCCTTTACATACATCTCAGGGGATATCAGACCATCCTCATCAAGGAGCTTGTATCGATCTTCAGTCATTGCACCCCGCACATCGGGACTGGGTATCTCGAACCTATCTTCCTGACCACCTGGATATCGGCGCTCCTCGCTTTTGTAGGTCCTGAAGAACGTGCTTCTTCCGAATCCCCGTTCTACCGATGCCTTGTTCATAACTATTGCATCCTGCATATTGTAGCCGTGATAGGAGAGAATCGCCACCACGGCGTTCTGACCTGCAGGTCTTCGCATGAAATTCACGAATTCCATGGTCTTAGTCTTCACTATGGGAGCCTGGGGATAGTGCAAAAGGTGGCCTCGAGTATCTGGACGCCTCCTGTAGTTGGCAGCAGGCAACCCGAGGGATTGCTTCATCATAGCCGCACCCATGGTGATACGGGGCGAGGAGTTGTGGTGAGGATAGGGTATGCATCCAGCCACAGCGCCAAGGATTAATAGAGGATCGATCTCAAGATGCGTATGCTCCGAGGTCAATTTACTGGGCACTTCGAACTCTGCGCCGCAGTGCTTGCATTTGAGCTTTACGTTCCCCTCCTCTCCCGGATTGACCCAGATGACATCGCCCCTTCCCAGGGGTCTGTTGCAGCCGGGGCATCTCTCTGGAACATCGTAGGCGTAAACGGCGATATACGCGTTCTCCTCCTCTTCCGCATCGATCCATTCCACCACGCCCTCTTTGATCAGGTCGCTCATGTCTATCTTGCCCCTCTTTAGCAGCTCCCTGTGCCTGGCTGTGTATCTTACCTTACCGTTCTCAACCACAAGAAGAGGCCTTCTTATGCGGCCCCTATCGCAGTTGACCATCACTTCGTTGGTGATATCATCGTACCTCACATTGATCTGATGTGATACAACTCCGCTTCTTCTCATTCTCCTTATCTCTGCGGTTAGCTCTTTCCCGTTGGGATGATAACCCACAAGATTACCATTAAGATACACGCGGCTCAATTCTCCTGTTTCGTATTCCATCTCCTTGACTCCCAGCTTCCTCAGGATTTTCAGTGTCTCCTCCTCGGGATAGCCCTCCGAGACATCTATTATTAGCGCGGCATTCTTAACCAGTCCGCAGTTTTGTCCCTCAGGAGTTTCATTGGGACATAGACGACCCCACTGTGTGGGATGCAGGTCCCTTGCCTCAAAATGGGGCTGGGAGCGCGTGAGCGGGGATATTATCCTCCTTAAATGGCTCAGGGTGCTCATATGCGAAGTTCTATCGAGCAGCTGTGATACGCCGGTTCTTCCACCCACCCAGTTACCGGTGCTCATGGCATGCATAATCTTCTGAGTGAGGACATCCTGCCTTATGGCAGCCTTGATTCTTATACCCCTCTTGCGGTTGTACGTCCTCTCTAATTGATATTTGAGATCTTTCATAAGGGCCTCAAAGGCAGTCCTAAATAGTTCTTCAAGAAGATCTCCAGAGAGCTTGAGCCTCTTATTGGCCAGATGATCCTTATCATCTTCCTTTCTAAGCCCGAGATGTAGCTCCAGTATGCGGCGCGCCATCCTGCCAAGATAGTAGGCCTTCTTTATCCTGTCCTTCTTCTCTGTGCCCAGATGCGGTAGAAGTGAAGAATCCAGGATTTGTGAGATTTTCTTCTCCCTGTACTCCTTGGCCTGCCCCGCGGCGAACCTTTTCTCAAGGTACTCTATGGCATCCTTCTGTGTCCTTATTCCGTTGGGTGGGTACAGCTTAGGATTCTCCACCTCCTCAATATTTGCCAAGGTTATGACGCTCATCTTCTCATGGCTCACAATGGCGCGATAGATGTCCTCATCCCTCTCCAGACCCAGGGCTTTCATGAGAATAACAAGGGGTATGGTTCCCGCCACCGCAGGCACAGAGACCACTATTATACCATCGGTCTTCTTCTCCATCATGGTGAGTGCGCGATAGCCTCGGCGCTGGGAGAAAACCTTTGCGGTCTCAATGACAGCGTTGTATCTCTCATTTTTCTCCACGAGCACCCTATTGGGTGCGAGATCCTCCAGGGAGACAAGAACCCTCTCGCTTCCACCTATTATGAAATAGCCGCCAGGGTCATCGGGATCCTCACCAACATACTCCAGCTTTTGGCGGTAGGGCCAGCTTAGAATCTCCTTGTTCTTGGATATGCTATCTAAATAATCATCTATATTGTCCTCATGAAGCGTGCATATCTTTGATTTTACCATCACGGGGAAATCCCCTATTTTCACGGTCTCTGGCTCCTTTTCCACGCAGCTCCCATTCTCGCATTCGATGACAGTTAGGGTAAGATATAAGGGCGCTAGATAACTCATGTCTCGCAATCGCGCCTCCATGGGTGTGATCTGCACCGTAGCTCCCGTGGCCTCCTTAACTTCAGGCTTTCCTATCCTTATGGTTGGCTCTGGAACCTCTCCATCCTCGGAGATCCGGCCAAATTTGATTTTTATTACCTTCCCTCCAGTTTTTATGCGATCCAGGGTCATAATTCCAGGGGGATCTTCATCGGTTATCTTCGTTGTATCCACAATCTCCTGCATAATGCTATTGGGGTTGTCCGGTGTGGGAATTAGGTCGTTGTAAGATGCAATATGGTGATTCACTACGCTCTTCTTAAATAACACATCAACAATTGTCTCCATACACTCACCTTTTAATCTCTCACCACTACCCTATACACCACTATTCTCCCCGCAGTGGGGCTTTTCCTCACAATCTTTATCAGGCTACCCACGGGTATATGCCCGTATTTTCTCTCTAAAACTCTTAAAACCGCGTCACTTTTCTTTATCTTGGGTAACTGCTCTTTCTTCACTCCCAACTGCTTTAAAATCTCCTCCTCCTCATCCTCTGATACCAAGTAATGTTCTGGAACCAATTCGTGCTCGAGCACGTTAAACTTTCCCATTTTTTCATCACCTCATCCTTTACGGGCCTGCGGGGAATCGAACCCCGGACCACCTGGTTAAAAGCCAGGTGCTCTACCAAGCTGAGCTACAGGCCCATCTGGGCGTGGCCTACATAGGCAACCACTATTTAAATTTTATCTCCCTCATATTCCAATCTATAATGCGATGATTTTAATTAAACTTTTTCCCCGCGGTCTCTTTTTTCCACAGCTTTCATTTTTTTAAGAAGAACCTGGCCCCGGGTGCCATGCCATTGCAGCTCCATATCCTCAATCTCTATCCTTTTCTTGAAAAATGGGGCATCGAGCACATAGGTCTCGTACTCACCTCCTTCCCCGGAGATATTGATAGAGTATCTTCTCTCCACCTCTTCAAGCTGGGATAGAAGCGCATAGTCCAATATCTTTCCCAGAAAAGGCTCATCCAGGCCATAGGCGGCAACAGCTATTATCATTATCCTGAAACCTGCAAGAAGCATGTCCTCGAGTAGAATCCTTTGCTCCTTGCCCCAGAGAGGCGTGTAAGATAATAGGCCCAGGGAGGTGCATACCTCCTCTATTCTCGTTTTCTGGTAATTGGAAGCTATGGCTCCGCTTATCACGGCGTCCACATCATAATTGGCAAGAATATTCTTCAGTTCTTCCGGTGAATCTCCTATGGTGTAGATATCCTGGGGGATGTCCATAGCCTGGGCCTGATATCTTGTTCTTTCCACCGCGGGAATATGATACATATAGGATTCCTTCTCCCGCGGGAATATTGTTATGAGCTTCTCAATCTCGAATCCCTGCTGCATCGCGATGTATAATGCGTAGGTGGAATCCTTGCCTCCGGAGAATAGAGCTACGGCCTTCATCTCTTCTCCTATCTCCCGATGATACTTAAACCCTTGGGGAAGTATATTAAACCCCATTTCCATGGGCAATTATGAAAGAGAGAATATTGCATGGTGTGTTTCCCCCAGCTGTGATCCCCTTCAAAAACCAAGAAATCTACGAGGACGGATTTTTGCGATATCTGGATTTTCTTATGAAGAGCGGCGTGCATGGTATATTTCTCCTGGGAACCAATGGTGAGGCTCCTCTCCTCACCCTGGAAGAGAAGAAGAGAATAATGGAGCTCACCTCCGAGTTTGTGGGGAATAAAATCACTGTAATCGCAGGTTGCGGCGCCCCCGGAATAATAGAGACCTTGGAGCTGGCAAAATTCGCAGAAAGGATAGGCTTTCCTGCCATCCATGTGGTCACACCCTACTATTATCCTCTAACCCAGGATGGAATCGCGAAATATTACGAGAAAATTGTTGCCGCGGTAGAATTGCCCATCGTGGTTTATCATATCCCATCAAGGACAGGCAATTGGATAGCCGTGGACATGCTCACAAAAATGGTGAGAAGCGAGAGAATCATAGGGCTCAAGGATAGCTCGGGAGATGTAAACTGGTTCTATAAAGCTATAAACTCCGTGCGCTCCGTGAGAGAGGATTTCTCATTTCTGGCCGGCAGTGACACGCTGATTTACACACTTCTCACACTGGGTGCCACGGGTATAGTATCGGCCGTCTCCGATGCATTCCCAGAGCTGGTGGTGGAGCTCTATAATCGCTTCACAGAAGGAAACTTTAAAAGGGCTATGGAACTGCAGCTTAAAATCACACGGATAAGGGAAATCATTTCCAGGATGCCCTACATAGCCGGGGTTAAAGCGGCGCTGAATCTCAGAGGCCTAGATGTGGGAGAACCCCGTTTGCCCCTCATACCCGCGACATCCGAGGAGATGGAAAGAATGAAACTTGAGTTGCGAGAATTCATTCCGTGAAAAAGTATTTATCTCACCTTAATTATCTTTTAGCCATGCGCATTAAAGTGCATCTCCGCGGCTCGGGGGTTCTGCCCTACGATTACCACTATCATCTCGGCTCGGCGCTTTACCGATACAAGAAGCTTGCCAATGAAGAGCTTGCGCTTAGACTCCACTATTCCCGGGAGATAAAGACGTTCACCTTCTCTGAGATACAGGTGCCCCGCAGAAAAATGCAGAAGGGAGGAATAGAAATACTCGACGATTACTCCTACTTCATCTATTCTTCCCCCTCTAAAGAATTTGTGGAGGCTGTAGTGGAGGGCATGCTCTCCGAGCCCGAGCTGCAGGTGGGCAAGCTCAAATTTCTCATAGATAGAATCGAGGTGCTCCCATCACCGGATGTGGACTGGCATGATGTAACCTTCCGAACCCTTTCACCTGTTGCCGTTTACACATCTTCCGATGGGAAAAAGAAGGATACGCCCCTCTATCCCACGGACAAGCGGTGGTACATTAATCTGGAGAGGAATATAAAGCATAAGTACGAGGTCTTCTACGGCCAGGAGCCACGGGGTAGAATCGAGATCACCGTGCTTCGTTTCAAACCTAAGAAATATCTCTTCAGAAAAAAGCAGCGGGGGAAAATTCAAGAAGGAGCGATAAAGGCGGTGCACGGCCATTTCAGATTTCGCGGTGAGCCGGAGCTCATTAAATTTGCCTACGAAGCGGGAATAGGAGAGCACGGAGCCTTCGGGTTCGGCTGCCTGGAGATACTGTAGTTCACATCCACAGATACTTATCCACAAGCTCGCTTATATCTCTGTGACTCGGAGCCATATTCAGCAGATTTCTGAGATGCCTGTTTTTGGCTAAAGAACCTGCTAGGGATATTGCGTAGCTTCTGTTCTCTTTGATGTACAAATATGCCCTATACCGCAAACCTGCCCACTCGCTCTCTAGGCGAAACATCTGTTGGAGAAGAGCATTAATCTCATCATTAAGCTCCTCCAGCTCCTTTCCTGGATCCTCCTTAATTTTATTGCCCATAAGCGCCTCACGAACCAATTTCTCTGGTGAAATCCTGTATCTGCGACTTAGATACTCAATCTCTTTAGCATTATTGGTATAAAGCCTGAATTTTCTTTTTTTAACTGCTCCCGATTTTATCACTATCTCCATTCTCACCACCCATCTCCATGCTCATACTCAGAACTTCATTCTCCTCATCTACCTGTTCCGTGAACTGTAAAAGAAGTTTCTGGTCCCTTTCTGCCATATCACAGAAATCTTGCAATTCCCTGAGCTCTTCCCTCATCCTTGCCACTTTCTTTTCTATCTCCTCTTTAGTTTTCAGGAGCGCTTCCCTGTCATTCCATTCAAGATACTTTCGATACTCCTCCAGTCTCTCATGCAAAAACCTGTTGAATTCATCTTCTCTCAAATTGGCAAGGATGCGATATAGCCCATGTGGTAGTTTTATCTCAAGCATCACCCTGCCTCCTTAAGAAGTTAAAGCCTTTCAACGGAATCTTTATATAAATAATTAACGGTTGAATCGCCAATAAAATCATAGTATTCTTCACTCCCTTTATCTCTCCTCATTTTACCATTTATATTCTTTCGATAATGAGGGTATTTTTTGATATAATAAGAAAAATAATTTTCAAGATAGTTCGTGAAAAGGTTTAAATACTCTTGCTGCCATTTCTTCCATGTGAACTCGCTTTCTCATATTCCCGAGTCTTCTTCGAACACACCCACGCTGGATACCTCACACCCTGCAAATCCCGGAAATCCCGCAAATCTCGAGAAATCCCCGCATTCCATGAACTCTACGCATCCCAGAAACTCCGTGCATCCCGAAAACTCCGCGCCGCTGCACTTCACCGGCAACTGGTTCATTGATGCCGGGATTTTGGGGTTTGTGAATCTGATGGAGGAAGTGTATGGGTGGGATCTGGAGGAGTTGCAAAGGAGAATTAGAGAGGAGCCAGATGTCGTTTATTATGGATATTTTCCATTTGCATATTTTTATGATCTTTCTCAAAAAAGAAATGAAGAGTTAAAGGTAGAACTAATCAATTTTATTGAGAAAAATAAGAACCTGGGCAAAGATATTTTAGAAAAAGTTTGGTGGACTTATATTACAGAACTTTTCAGAGAATCATGGATAGGGAAAAAACTGCAAGTAATGCATGAAGCAGAATGTTATGATAAAAAAGGAAAGGCTAAACCTCACTATGCAGATATCAAGTATAGAGAACTCGTTAAAAAAAGAGAAGACTTTATAAATGATTTAGTGAAAAATTTTGATAATAAAATCCTAGAGCTTCTTGGAAGGCGGAAAAAACTTACTAATAAAAATGGAACACATAATTTATCAGTTGATGATATAAAACTTTTTGAAAAGTTTTTGAATAATCCTTCAGAAGATGATGATTTTTATAAAAATGTTAAGAAAGTTGTGGCGATACATAAAGAACTCGAAAATTACCTTAACAGAATTTGGGATGATGTGAAATCGAAAAATATTTCTGAGAAAAACGGTGTATTTTGTAGGATTCCTGTTGATAGCAGTTTTTTTAAGAATTATTTGTTCTTCAATAATGCCAGAGGAATTTTTGAACAACTGAAAGACTTAAGAAACCTTATAGATGGTAACACAAGTTATTCGGATTACTTGTCTAAAATTGATAAAGCTCTCAGTAAATTTTTGCCATCGGATAAAGAGTTCTCAAATATTTCCTACACCGGATTTAGAACAAAAACAATTGCAAAACGCGTACCATATCTGTTTGTTTACTTCATTAATTTCTTGAATGCCTTTGTTCGTGTGGGAAGTGTTGGCAGTATTTTTTTCTATGGTAACAATTTATTTTTCACATACGGAGTCAATAAAAAGATTAGGACTTACTTGGATAATTTAAATAGAAACAACCAGGTTAACAGCCTATCAATACTCAGAATAACTTGGCAGGCGGTAATAGATATGGTTTTGGAGGCCCAGACTATCTGGAGTCTTGAAAATATGTATTTAATTCGATATGAAAAACTCTCCCAGCAAGATTTAATAGGAGTAGAATATATAGGAATTCCCAAGCTTCAAGCCAGTATAATATTGGACGACACATTAAGAGATGTTTTGAATAGAAATATACCCACGCCAAGAAAGGACAAAAATAAACGTAGGGTCTGGATCTGGCTTTTAGAAGAGTTTGTGAAGAACAGACCACTTTTAGATCATATACTTTTATACATCCATGGCCTTATTTCCGATACTTGGCAAGGAAGCGAGAAATACATATCCAGAAATACGATGATAACTGCCATAGCAGTTGACGCAAAAATAAAAGAAATGAGCCTAAATAAAGTGTATGGTGAGCCAATATTTGGAGAATCATTTTTCTCAAATTATAGAGAAATTGTAAATGATGTAAAATCTTCAATATCTCGGATGCATTATGCTTCTTATCTTATACAAGAGCTTGTAAAGGAAAACGAGAATAGAAAGAAAATAGCCCTAATTCTCTTTGGGAAAATACGGGCCAATGACAAATATGGATTTGTGAATGGAGTATTGAAATATATCTCGGGAATTTCTAAACAAGAAGATGTGAAGAGAATAGTGGGGTATCTATTTGAGGATATCCTTCGGAATGAAGTCACGTGGGAGAATTATGCCATATCCATAGTTATAGGTCTTGTAGTAGGAGGTAGGAAAAATGATTGAAAAAGTGGAAATAGAAATGATATCTGAAAAAGAGTTGAGAGATATTAAAGAGTATGCAGAGGCAGCATTCGGAAAAGTTTTTGAAAGTAGAGAAAAAGCAAAGCAGAGAATCGTATATGACTTGCTGAATTACTTAAAAACCAATAATAGAAACCAGTTCCTATATCAAGTGCTTAAGTTACTAGCGCCATATATGAAAGAGGAATCCGTCAGAAAATTGAGTTCACTTCTCAATAAGATGGATATAGAGTATGATACACCGGAAAATTTCCAAAAGTTAGGGTACACAATAATAATGGGAATAATGAGCTCAGGAGGTGAATGAAATGGGAAAATATATTGTGCTGGATATAGTGTTCTACGCTAGTTCATTGAACTATGATTGGGGTGGAGGAACAAACTACCAAGAGCTGAAAAAGATAACCAAGTGGGATGGTCGACAGTATGTGCTAGTGAGCAGATATGCACTTAGATACAGTATACTGCATTGGGCCAACAAGTTATTTCCTCATGATTGGAAATTAGCTGGAAAAGATGAGCTTGAAAAAGAAAAAGAGGGTGTTGCCCATCCCCGTAGGGAGTTAGTCGATAACAAGAAAATCCTAGAATTTCCAGAATTTGATTTGTTTGGATTTATGATTGCAAAGAAAGGCGGTGAAGAAGCAGCGTTGACTCGGGTTTCTCCAGTTAAAATTAGTCATGCGATCTCACTCACTCCTACCAATCTGGATGCACACACCATGGCTAATTTGGATGTGGTAAAAAGAGCAGGAGGAGAAGGAAGCAATCCTGTAACCATAGAAGAGAAAGCGGATTTCTATGTTTACAATGTAACCATAGATGTGGATAGGATAGGGAAATATCTTTACAGTGAGCATTTAAGGGATGATCTTGAGGATATTAAAATTGACTCAAGCATAGCCCATCAGCGAATAATGCAATTAGTTGAGACAATACTAAATCTCAAGCGCGACATCAAAGGACGAAGAGAGGATCTCTCCCCTTGGCTTGTGATTGTTGGATTATATAATGATGGAAAATATGAAACATTCGTAGACAAAATAGCACTGGATAGAAAGACGCATTACAAAGTAATACGAACACACAGAAAAGAGGGAGACACTGAAATTATAGAGAATCAAATAGAAGAGGGACTTATGCCATTGTTCAGAATAAATGATCAAGAAATATCGAAGAAGTTGCCACTTTACTATCGCAAGGGATTCTGTGATTATGAGCCAAAGGATAAATTTGAGGCACTGACTATGAAATCAAGGGTTTTGGAAAAGGTCGAAGAGTTTCTTGGAGGCAAAGAGGAGTAGGCATGAATGAGGGTACACTATACATAGAGCTCTTCCAGCCGTATGCACAATACCGAAATCCATTTACTTTCTATTATGCCCAGAGCTACCCGCTACCACCTAAATCCACAATAATAGGAATGCTTCAAAACGCCATCAATGATTGGTATGGAAATAAATTTGGGATTGATAAGTGGTGGAACTTAAAAGTTAGCATTCATGGAGGTTTTGAAAGTGCGTTTTGGAATTATCAGCAACTGATAAAAGGAAATACCGAACTTGTAAAAATAGGAAGTAAAATTGCTTTATGGAACCAGAAAAAGCCACTGTATAACGAAGGACCAAAGTCTCAGCGAACCCCAGTATATCAACAGGAGCTTTTCAATGGGCACCTTTTCATTTTCATAAGAGGGGATAAGGAATTACTTGAAGGGATACGAAATGCACTAGAAAATCCTCAAAAAATTCTATATCTTGGAAGGAGTGAAGATGTAGTTTTTATCAGAAAAGTTGACTTCGTGGAGCCTAAAAAGATTTTGGAGAAAAATGAAAAAGGAGATGAAAGAGTTTCAGGGGATATAAGACTCCATTATCCCACATACATTAGAAAAGAGCTCAAAAAAGATAGTGATAGGAAAGAATTCCCTATTAAGACCCAGAAATACCCTGTGTATTCAATTCCAGTGAAAGTTATCTTTAAGAATAATGGAAAGCCAGTGAAACATAAAGCGGAAATTACCAAAGAAACAGAGAGAGACGTTAAGTTTGAGACTGTGATATACACTGGCACAGATTATTCCATAATATTAAAAGAACCTTTAGAACGAGTGGAGTATTTTGCCATAGAAAATGGAGATAAAAAAAGGAGATTCCTCATAATAGACGAGTACGGGTGGTTATGATGGATGGAAGAGAGCTTTTGGATGTCATAAGGGCAAAATCCAGAAAAGATGAACATTATCTACTTAGGGACCACATAAAAGATACGCTGGAGAGAGCTGTTCAGATTCGTGAATTCATAATTAAGAACGATGATTATATTAACTATAATCCAATAAAATCCGAAAAAACCTTCAAAAACTTAGCTAAGGCTTTATTTCTCCATGATTTAGGAAAGATAGATTATGGTTTTCAGCGAGAAGTTTTCAGTTCCGATGAGAAAGATAAGAACAATCCATCGGATGATTGGAAAAAAATCCAAGAATTTTTCACGCCTTCGGGTAAAAGATATCCTAAAGATTTTAAGATAAGAGACCACGAGATACTTTCTGTGATTCACACGGCGGTATTTCTAGGCAATAGAGAAGAGGATAAGGAGATAAGAACGGCGATTTTACTCCATCATTACAATAAATTCTTTACCGAAAGGGAGCAGCACATAACTAGGATAATTGACGATTACCCGCAGATAAAAGAATATATTGACTTTCTAATCGAAAAGAAAGATTTGCTAGAACAAATTTATAGAGAGCTAATAAGACACCTAAAGAATGAATTTGAAAATAAAGAAAATGCAAAGTTCATAATTGATGCTCTTAATGAACTAGAAAGTGAATTAAATATTAAAAAGTTGGAGAATTTAAGAGATAGACTGGATAAAGATAACGAATATTACGGATGGGGTGTTTCAAACATATTGCCTTTATATGAGCTATATGAGGAGAAGGGAGAGGAGCTTTATGATTTCTTTGTATTTTTGGGTCTTTTGAGAAGGTGCGATTATGCTGCCAGTGCAGGTCCCGGGGTGGAGGCTGAAAAACCTTTGTCTATAGTTGAAGAAGTTATGAAAGATTTACCAGGGAACATAAAAGAAGCATTGGATATCTCACACAAAAAAATGTGGCAAGAAGAAATAATTGAGAGATATAGAAACAATGAAGATTTGATTTTAATAGCCCCTACGGGTTCCGGAAAAACAGAGTTTGCATTGCTTTGGGCGAGAGAAAAGGGTAAAAAATTGCTGTATACATTGCCGCTACGGGTTGCTTTGAATGATCTCTATAAGAGATTTGCTGGATCCGATGGAGTGAAAGGGGAGAAGGGTTATTTCCATAAAGAATATGTTGATCTGCTACATTCCACGGCCTTTATAGAATATTTAAAAGGCGAGGACATTTCGGTACCTGAGAAATTAAAAGAGGTGAGAATGTTTGCATCACCTATGCTTTTAACCACACCGGATCAGGTGTTTTTATCATCTCTCAAATTTTATGGGTTTGATAAACTCTTATCCATATATCCTCTATCCACCATAGTTATTGATGAAATACAGGCCTATGACCCAGAAATGGCCGCAATAATAATAAAAACACTTGAAATGGTCAAAAAAGTATATGGAAATATACTGATAATTACCGCAACATTTCCACCCTACTTTAAAGAGTTTCTGCATACCGGTAGAAAGACAGAATTAAAGATTCCAATTGCTGATTTGAAAAAAGAAAAAGAAAAGATGTCTCAAAAGGCAATAGAGATAAAAAATTATGATTTGAAGAGGCACAAACTGAAAATTGTAGAGGGACCGTTGGTAGCGGAAAAACCTAAAGAGAATGGCAAATCCTCTCAGAGTGATGTAAAGATTAATGGAAATATTATGGAAATTATAGATGACAACAGCGGCAAGAATGTTCTTATAATCGCAAATACTGTTATGGATGCTGTTAAAATATTTGAAAATTTGAAAGAGTGTAGGAATAAAAGGAATGTTGCTTTTGTTGAATTATTACATTCTCGTCTTGTTGAGATTGAGAAGAGCAGGAGAATTGCAAAAATAAAAGAGTTTTTAAATAAGAAAAAGAGGGGAGAGATACCTAAAAATGAAAGAATCATTGTGGTGGCCACGCAAATAGTTGAGGCTTCTGTGGACTTTGATTTTGATATACTTATAACTGAGATATCTCCTATAGATAGTCAGGTTCAGAGATGGGGGAGAGTTTACAGAAATAGAGAAGATAATTATGATGAAGAAACGCCCAACATTTACATATTTGATGAAATTAGCAGAGGAACTAAAGCTATCTACCGACCATTAGAAGTTTTGGAAGAAACTTTAAAAGCTCTAAAAGAGATAGAGAAGCATGAAGAGGTATTGAATTATGAAAAAGAAAGAGAACTCGTAGAAAAGATTTATTCCTCTGAAAAAATTAAAGAAAAGTATGAGAAAGAAATTGAGGATACTTTGAAATGGCTTGAGATTTACCAAGCATCTAAGAGATCAGAAGCGCAGAGAATTTTCAGAAGAATTGCTGGGGTGCAGTTAGTGATTCCTCAGATTATGCGAGAAGATATGCAGGCAAGAGAAGATATAAATAAAGAGGATTCTGAAAAATTAAAGAAACTTGTGGAAATGTTAGAGAGGGGCGAATATCGCGATAGCTGGAAAGATATCACCAAAGGCATATTGGGAACGGAAGATATCACAGAAACAAAGTTAAATTACGAGAAATTAAAGATACTGCGGTGGATGTATGAGTACTCCATTCCCATACCAGAATATGCTCTTAATGGATACTTGGAAAAAAGACCTTATGAATTCTTGGGATTCTATGTTCTTAACATAAAACCCGAAAAAGCAAAGATAGAGGAGATAAATAAGTATGGTATTGATATACTCCGAGGAAAAGACCTAGATGAATGGATAGATGAAAAAACAAGATTTATGTAAAACCTTCTCCCATAAGGCCATATCCGAAAACCCCCGCCGCCCACCACAACAAACATAAAACAGAAAGACATAAGTGATGCGTGATTACGCTGACATACGAGGGAGGCACGGTTCTGGCGAATCAGGAGATTCCCCATGCAGTTTATGACCCCCGCGTCGGATTATACAGGGCGAAGGGGATGTTCTACCGCAGGATCAAGGAATATCTGATAGATAAAGAGTACAAGGACGAGTGCCTGGAGCTGCCGCCGCTGGGAGAATTGAAACTGGAGCATCCACCGCTGCGAGATTATCAGAGGGAGGCGATTGAGGTGTGGATGCAGGAGAAATGGGGCACCGTAGTGCTGCCTACAGGTGCTGGCAAAACGCTTGTAGCTCTAAAAATCATTGAGATGCTCAATGTTCCCACCTTGGTGGTGACGCCCACGCTGGAGCTCGTAGATCAGTGGGGCAGGAATATAAAGGAGGGGTTCGGCTACGAGCCGGGAATATACACGGGAGAGATTAAAGAGATAAAGGGCATAACCGTGACCACCTACGCTTCCGCTTATTTAAGCGCGGAGTATCTGGGCAACAAATTTCTGCTTGCAGTGTTTGACGAGGTGCATCACTTGCCCTCGCCATCCTACTCGCAAATTGGAGAGTATCTGCTTGCGCCGTACAGGCTGGGGCTCACAGCCACATTTGAGCGCGAGGATGGGTTGCACGAGTATGCTAAGGAAATTGCAGGTGATGTGATTTACAGAGGCGATGTGAAAGAGCTGAGCGGCAAGCACCTGGCGCCCTTTGAGATAAAGAGAATCTACGTGGATCTTGATGAGGATGAGAAGAGAGAGTATGATAAATACTGGAAAATCTATACAGAGTTTCTGAAGAAGGAGAAGATCAAAGGCGAGGATTTATTAGAGAAGTTGATAAGGATGAGCGGCCGCTCCAAGGCTGCCAGGGAGGCGCTGCTTGCAAGGATGTACGCCAGGAGAATCGCGTTCGGCTCTAGAGCCAAATACAGGGTTTTAGAAGAACTGCTACTCAGGCACAGGGGCGAGAAGATAATAATATTCACGGAGCAGAACGAGCAGGTCTATGAGATTGCAAAAAGGTTCCTGGTTCCCTTTATAACGCATGAAACGAAGAAGAGGGAGCGGGAGCACGTGCTCAACAGTTTCCGCAGGGGAGATTACACGGTGATTGCGACCTCCAAGGTTCTCAACGAGGGCGTGGACGTTCCCGATGCCTCGGTGGGCATAATCTTAGGAGGCTCTGGAAGCCGCCGTGAATATGTGCAGCGTCTTGGTCGAATCCTGAGGAAGAGCAGTGGGGACAAGAGAGCGATTCTTTACGAGATCATATCCCGCACCGTGGAGATCGGTACTGCGAGGAGAAGGAAGAGGGGGCTGTAAAAATGCTTCCATGGAGCTTAGCCACGTACAGAATTCGCCGTGGCAGGGTGTTCCCTGTGTTTCGCGATCTCTCAGGCCAGAACTGGGGACTCGCGCAGCGCGTAATAGATGCGTTCAAATCCCATGTGGGAAAGAGCAGGAAAGAACTGGAGGAGAAATTGGAGGAACTGACCATAACGCCGTCGTACAAATTTGTGAAAGGGCTCATAAAAATAATGGAGCGCAGGACCATATATGAGGAGGGAGAGGATGCCATAGAGTTCAGAATGAAAGTGTTTAAGAGGTATCCCGAAATCCCAGAGATCAGGGCAAGAGAATTAGGTATAAGCGTTGATGAGTTGCTGCGAAAAATGTTCTCGGATCTCAATCCCACGATTTTGAAGGTGCTGGATATTGGGGCCAATGAGCTGATTTTGGAATACAATTTATCCCTGGCCCAAACCATGCTGTTCAAGGCCACGATGATGGAAGCGCAGTTCAGCGATGCAAGGGTTTATTCCTCGCTCAAGCACTTCGGGCTGATTTACACCATGCCCACGGAGCAAAATGTGTTGGTGGATGGCCCCGCATCTCTTTTTTCCCAGACCACAAGATACGGCACGAGGTTTGCGAAGCTCCTGCCCTACATTGTTGCACGAGCTCCATGGAGAATTAGAGCGCCCCTGAAACTTAAAGATGAGGAGGTAATTTTCGAGATGGATCATCTACGCCACGCTTACTATTTTCCCCGGAGAGTTGAGGAGATAGAAGATGAGATAGAGCTAGAGGCACGTGGCTGCAAGGTGGAAAAGTTTCACAGGCCCGTGAAGGTAGGCGAGGAGTATTTCATCCCTAATTACAGGATAATCTGTTGGGGCGGGGAATTTTATGTGGAGATTTTCAAGTTCTGGACCTGGAGCTACATAGAGGAAAGGGTGGAAAAAGCAAAGAATGCCGGGGTCCCGATAATTTTCTTCCTTCAGAGCGAAGGAGATATTAAGAAGGAGGGAAAAAAGAGCGTGGAAAATGTTTTCTTTTTCAGGAATAGAATAAGGGATGAGGACCTTCGCAAGGCGCTGAAAGAAGTTAAGTTTCATGGTAAAGAAATTGGAGATGAACCCGAGGAAAGAAACAGAAAAATTGAAGAGTTACGCATAAAATTGGAAGGTGTGGAGGATTACCGCGAGGCAGAGCAAATAATAGAGGAAGAGGGCCTGCCTGTCATGGAAACCCTGCACACTCTTGGCTACAGGGTAATATGGAGAGGTCTTGAACCCTACAAGATAAAGAAGAGGTGAAAAAATTCAATGAGAGGGCGTAGCATCTCGCTGATAGAAGAGGGCCACGAAGAGGAAATAAACACCCAGAAAAATGGCAGCGGGTGTAAAAATTAATGGGATGACATAATTCTGGGAGTTTGAGATGGCTTGTATAACCCCACTCAGCAAACCGGCGAGTAGAGAGATGAGAGCGACGAGAAGCAGAACTCTACGCCTATTGCGTGTGGCCGCTAACTCGCTGTCGTTGATAATATTTGTGAATCACCATTCATTAATACGGGTTCAAGAATTGTGGTAAAAAGAAAAGCGAAGAGTTCCGCTGCAGGAAAATATTATTCACTAAACGGAGGATAAGAAGTGTTGATAATATGGAAATTTTAACTCCGGAGGATCTGCCATCTCTCATCTTATAATTGAAAAAGGTTTATATGATTTAAGGGCTATTGAACATCTAAGGGATTGAGATGGAGGAGATGCACATCACCGGGGTGAAGGTCGCCTATTATTATATCTGTCCCACAAAACTCTGGCTCTTTTCCCACGATATAACCATGGAGAAGGAGAGCGAGCTTGTATCTCTTGGCAAGCTGCTCCACGAAACTGCCTATCGAGGCCACAGGGAGGTGCAGATTGAGGATATAGCCATCGATTTTGTTAGGCGAGGTGAGAAAATAGAGGTGCACGAGATAAAGAAGAGCAGAAAGATGGAGAAGGCGCACAGGATGCAGGTTCTCTATTACCTCTATTATCTGAAGAAGAGGGGGATAGATGCCATCGGTGTGATTGACTACCCCAAGGCAAGAAGAAGGGAATATGTGCATCTCACCCAGGAAGATGAGAGTGAAATTGAGGCAGCGCTAAGTGACATTGAAAGGATAGTTAAGGGTCCCATGCCGCTGCCTAAAAGAAAGGGTATATGCAAAAAATGTGCATATTATGAGTTCTGCTTTGGTGGTGAGGATGAAGAATAGTGTGTATATAACGAAGCATGGCAAGTTAGTAAGGGATGAGAATACCGTGTACTTCATAGAGGCCGGTGGAGAGAAGAGATTGTTACCCGTGAACAAAATTGAGGATATATATGCGTACGGGAAGGTCACGCTCACCTCGCAGGTAATTTCCTACTTCGCGGAGAAAGGCATTGTGGTGCATTTCTTCAACAAATATGGATTCTACCAGGCATCTCTATATCCCCGGGAGAAACTGGTATCGGGCACCGTGCTCGTTAATCAGGTGGCCCATTATCTGGATAAGGAGAAGAGATTACTGCTTGCCAAGAAATTCGTGGATGGAGCTGCAGGAAACATTGTTAGAAATCTCAAGCGATGGAAATGCGAGTCCTCGGAGATCGAATCTCTGCGCGATAGAATATGGGCACAGCAGAGCATACCCCAAGTGATGGAGATTGAAGGAAAAATAAGGGAGAAGTACTATCAAGCAATGGACTCTCTTGTACCCGAGGAATTTAAGATGCTCAGAAGGGAGAGGCAGCCACCTACGAATAAGATGAATGCGTTGCTAAGTTTTGGAAATATGCTTGTGTATTCCACTGTTCTCTCCGAGATTTATAACACACAACTCAATCCCACGATTTCGTATCTCCATGAACCTTCCGAGCGGAGATTTTCCCTCTCCCTTGATATTGCTGAGATATTCAAGCCTATAATTGTGGACAGAATTATTATGAAACTTGTGCGCAAGAACATGCTTCGTGACTCAGATTTCAGAAAAGAGCTCAGCAGCGTGCTGCTCAGCGATTCAGGGAAGAGGAAATTTCTCCAGGAATATGATGAAAAGCTTCGCAGCACCATTATGCATAGGAAATTGGGGAAGAAAGTATCCATGCGCAGGTTGATAAGGATTGAGTGCTACAAACTGATAAAGCATGTTCTGGGCGCGGAAGAATACCGTCCCCTCATTGCGTGGTGGTAGGATGTATGTAATAGCTGTTTATGACATCGCTGTGGAGAGGATCGATGCAGTCAGAAAATTTCTGAAGCAATTCATGCTCTGGAAGCAAAATTCGGTTTTTGAGGGCGAATTGACCAAGGCAGAGTTTGAACGTGTGAAAATGGGCGTGAAAGAACTTATCAATGAGGACGAGGATTATGTGATTTTCTATATTCTGCGAGATGAAAAATACCTGAAGCGAGTTGAGCTGGGAGAGCCCAAGGTTGAACTCGGGAATGTGATTTAATCTTTTTCTTTTTCTTTATTTCTTGCCCTTTTCTGAATCCTGCAACGGATCTTTATAAATGGAAGGCGTTACCGGGGATCTGTTGCAAAAATAATGTGAATGGAATAAAATCGATGCCCACAGAGTCTTTATTCGACGAAATTTTTATCTATCTCTTTCTATTATATTCCCTTGGTTAGAATCGGACCATGGTGGGATTGAAAGATTATACTTATAAATAGCTTTGCATATGCTGTAGCATAGTTAGAATCGGACCATGGTGGGATTGAAAGACGATGGCTACTACAGGATAATTTATATTTGGGTCACCGTTAGAATCGGACCATGGTGGGATTGAAAGGCAGTTAAAAAAAGCAATGAGAGAAGGATGGAAGGTGTGTTAGAATCGGACCATGGTGGGATTGAAAGGATTCTCAAGCTCGCCCAAGTCCATATCGGGAAAATCTTGTTAGAATCGGACCATGGTGGGATTGAAAGATATTTTGGGTTATGTTGCTTACTTTTCTGGCATTATAAAGTTAGAATCGGACCATGGTGGGATTGAAAGTATGGAACACTACTTGCATCTAATCAGAATAATGCCCCGTTAGAATCGGACCATGGTGGGATTGAAAGCGTACCACTGTGACGGTGGAATCTTCGCAATCTGCAGAAGTTAGAATCGGACCATGGTGGGATTGAAAGGTAGGGCGGTTTGTATGCCATCGCTACGATCTCCGTCGTGGTTAGAATCGGACCATGGTGGGATTGAAAGATTTTCTCCAGCTCTACATTTTCGGGCTTTGAGATAGTTGTTAGAATCGGACCATGGTGGGATTGAAAGTTTCTGGACATAATGTTGGAGATTCTATAAAGGAGATAGTTAGAATCGGACCATGGTGGGATTGAAAGAAATTGGATAGTAACATGATAAGGGCAACCGTTGGGGTTAGAATCGGACCATGGTGGGATTGAAAGAATGCGGTGAGTTAGGCCATGCTTTTTGGCATAAGCTTGTTAGAATCGGACCATGGTGGGATTGAAAGCTTAGGATATAAGAGAAAAGTAAAACCTTTTTCCTTTCTTGTTAGAATCGGACCATGGTGGGATTGAAAGAAACGGTTTATGTAGATTGTGACACTTTTAGTGGGATAGTTAGAATCGGACCATGGTGGGATTGAAAGTATAGTTGATATGTTCTTGAGGGTGTATGGTTATTTGAAGTTAGAATCGGACCATGGTGGGATTGAAAGGGAATATCCCGAGATAGGCCATGATGATTATCAACGGTTAGAATCGGACCATGGTGGGATTGAAAGAGAATGAACAAAAGCCAAGGACATCAAAGCCTTCCTCAGTTAGAATCGGACCATGGTGGGATTGAAAGATAAGGGCCAGGGGCATAACATTTCACACCTGGGCCGTTAGAATCGGACCATGGTGGGATTGAAAGTCTATTTTTATTCCAAAATCTTCGATTGTACCGAGTTAGAATCGGACCATGGTGGGATTGAAAGGATGAAGTAAGGAAGATGATAATCACTCTCTATGAAAGTTAGAATCGGACCATGGTGGGATTGAAAGATAACCGCAAACTCGTTTTTTCGCCGTTAGAGTTTTTTGTTAGAATCGGACCATGGTGGGATTGAAAGGAAACGTGTAACATCAAAGAAGAGAATTGTTCTAATGGTTAGAATCGGACCATGGTGGGATTGAAAGGATTGATTGCTTCTTCTCTCTTATCCGATTTGTGTATCGTTAGAATCGGACCATGGTGGGATTGAAAGTCTGGATGCTTCACCCGCAAAATCTCTAGCTCCACAATGTTAGAATCGGACCATGGTGGGATTGAAAGAACATAAGCACCTCTGTAATTGTGTTATTCTCTATCTTATGTTAGAATCGGACCATGGTGGGATTGAAAGGCTGAAACTACCGCTTATGGTTGGCGTGTTGGAGAGTGTTAGAATCGGACCATGGTGGGATTGAAAGCTATAAATTATAACTATTGTCTTGAATAAGCCACTATATGTTAGAATCGGACCATGGTGGGATTGAAAGATTTTCTCTAATATCACATTTTCGGGCTTTGAGATAGTGTTAGAATCGGACCATGGTGGGATTGAAAGCAAGAGGAGGTAACTATGATAATAAAAAAGCATCTCAGGTTAGAATCGGACCATGGTGGGATTGAAAGTCAGGTGTTCAAGAACAAGCACCTAAAACGGAAAGTGTTAGAATCGGACCATGGTGGGATTGAAAGGTATAATGGTCATATATGTCGAATTCAAAGGTAAGGTAAGTTAGAATCGGACCATGGTGGGATTGAAAGTAGAAGAGGGCAAAGGTGGCAAATCTCGTTTTGTCTAGTTAGAATCGGACCATGGTGGGATTGAAAGGTGGATTATTACTCCCTGGATGAGGTCAAGCGGGCCCGTTAGAATCGGACCATGGTGGGATTGAAAGACGGCACAAGCGCAACGATAAATATTCAAAACATTCCCGTTAGAATCGGACCATGGTGGGATTGAAAGAAATTGAAATAATCTCCTGTATCGAGTCCTGTCCACGCCGTTAGAATCGGACCATGGTGGGATTGAAAGAAGACAATAAAGGATTACAATCTCAAGCTTAGCAAGGGTTAGAATCGGACCATGGTGGGATTGAAAGGGAACTCTACTATGTTCTCAGAAACGCCAAAGATGTGGTTAGAATCGGACCATGGTGGGATTGAAAGTGACAAAGTTGCTTAGAGAGATCGGCGAGATAGAGCTTGTTAGAATCGGACCATGGTGGGATTGAAAGTAAAGCCGGATCTGGTGAACCTGGAAGC
Organism: DHVE2 group archaeon; assembly: GCA_026993785.1. Taxonomy (GTDB): domain Archaea; phylum Thermoplasmatota; class Thermoplasmata; order Thermoplasmatales; family Aciduliprofundaceae; genus S014-41. The sequence goes on along the minus strand of JALWRZ010000001.1, from coordinate 60,400 downwards.
GCATACAGGGTTAGAATCGGACCATGGTGGGATTGAAAGAGGATTACGGCGATATAAAGAAAACGAAGCTCTATGGTTAGAATCGGACCATGGTGGGATTGAAAGAGAATCTTTCTCGCCTCGTCAGGAGTTGCTGGCTCCCTTGTTAGAATCGGACCATGGTGGGATTGAAAGTCCCAAATTCGGCGATGTCATCTCGGCACTTTTCAAGTTAGAATCGGACCATGGTGGGATTGAAAGAAGTCGTATGCACTGCCTGCGTCGTTTTTAGCTAATGCAGTTAGAATCGGACCATGGTGGGATTGAAAGCAGAATTGAACATTTATGAGATCCAGGCATTGACAGATAGTTAGAATCGGACCATGGTGGGATTGAAAGACTTATTGCTATTAACTTTTTCATTTTCATCACCCCTTAGTTAGAATCGGACCATGGTGGGATTGAAAGGTTGGTCGAGTTCAATAAAGGTGAGTTCATAACTGCATGGAAGTTAGAATCGGACCATGGTGGGATTGAAAGTAAAGATAGGCAACAAAACCTACGAAGTGCGCAGCAGTTAGAATCGGACCATGGTGGGATTGAAAAGTACCTCGTGAAGTGAGGTGAGGGCGATGCGCAGGGTGTTAGAATCGGACCATGGTGGGATTGAAAATGTAGTTACCATGCTTATTGTATTTTTTATCTGGATTGTTAGAATCGGACCATGGTGGGATTGAAAAGAATCAGATTTTCGCCATCCAAAGATGGGCGGAGAAGAGTTAGAATCGGACCATGGTGGGATTGAAAACAGGAGGGTGGTAAGGTGAAAGTTAGTGATGTAATAAAGTTAGAATCGGACCATGGTGGGATTGAAATCTGTTTATTACTTCATAAATAGTAATGGTAAACTTATGTTAGAATCGGACTATGGTGGGATTGAAATGGTGATTATCATATTACAGTGGAGACAAATGGGACAATGTTAGAATCGGACCATGGTGGGATTGAATGGGATTATGCTTCACACAAAAAGCGGGCCCGCCGGGATTCGAACCCGGGTCAAAGGCTCTCTCCAAAGTACTACATCTGCGATAAGTTTCCTTCCGGAGGCCTCCAGGATATCCAGACTACCCCACGGGCCCTTTTTTCTCACGCCCCATGCCCTAAACGGTAAAAAAATTTTCCTCAAAATGGGAACCACCAGCGGGTCCCCATTCCCTCCTGCAACCAACAAAACTCGTGGGGGTTTAGAAGGGGGCGTCAGCCCCCTTCGTGGGGAAGGATTTTTAATCCTTGGGTATATCTCCTTTTATGTTCAATGCGCATATCATCAATGAGCTCGAAGAGGCTATGGATAGAATAGGTGTATCTGAAGACGGCATTGAGATTATGGGTAAAAAAGGCAAGTTCTACAAAGTGAAGTTAGAGAATTTGCCTTTAAAGGGTGCACTCCTACTAAAGCAGGAAGCATTGGCAGCGGGGATGGATTGCGCATTGCCCTGGTGTACCGCAGCTTTAAAATGTGAAACAACCCCTGCCATTTTATTTGGAACAAGGAGACAATTCGAAATTTTAGTGAAAAAAATGAAAAAGCAGCCCTTCAAGGGACCAGAGATGGCTGCTGAGGTGGAAGAAGCCCTGAAAAACTATGAGAAAAAGGAATTTGTTATCCCAGCACGGGATTTCAAAATAGAGATCCCACCTATCAGGCTCATGGGAATTCTCAATGTTACTCCCGACTCTTTTTCAGATGGAGGTCGCTATCTGAATGTGGATCGAGCTGTAGAGCGCGCAAATCAGATGATAAGGGAAGGCGCGGATATAATAGACATAGGTGGAGAATCCTCACGACCCTTTTCCTCCCCGGTAAGCGAGGAAGAGGAGCTTAGAAGAGTAATCCCTGTGCTGGAGGCTCTGGAAGATTTAAAAATTCCAATTTCTGTAGATACTTATAAACCGAGAGTTGCAGAAGAGGCTCTTAAGCGCGGAGCCAGTATTATTAACGATATATTTGGATTGAGAAAGGAGGGCATGGCGGAGGTTATAAGGGATTACGATGCTGCTGTAGTAATAATGCATATGAAGGGAGAGCCAAAAAATATGCAGCTCAATCCTCATTACGAGGATACCGTGGCTGAGATAATAGGATTTCTGAGAAAACAGGCACAGTTTGCCATGGAGAAAGGGATAGACAAAGAAAAAATAATCGTGGACCCAGGCATAGGATTTGGAAAAAGGGTAGAAGACAATCTAGTCATTCTCAGGGATCTTAACGCTTTCAAATCCTTAGGTTTTCCGATCCTCATAGGAACATCCAGGAAGAGCTTTATTGGTAAGGTTCTGAATCTTGACGTTTCAGAAAGACTGGAAGGAACCGTAGCCAGCAATGTAATAGCTGCAATGAAAGGAGCCTCCATTCTCAGGGTTCATGATATCAGGGAGCATGTGCGTGCCCTTAAGCTTACAGAAGCAATTATGGGGGCCAGAATATGAGACTTCCCTGGCAGTGTCCTACCTGCTATGCTGAATTGGGAGACAAAAGCTACGCGGCAATGCTAACCTGTCCCTACTGCGGTTCACTGCTCATTGTGAATAGCAAAGATAAGAAATTTTACAGGGTACCTAAAGACAGGGGTTGGTATTATTTCTCCAAAAAAGATTCTCCGGGGTATATAAAATTTGGCGATTTTGAAGAGCATTACCGATATTTTGAAGGTAGATGGTATCTTTTAAAGGAAAATGAGCTTTATGAAATGAAATCCAGGGTTAGAGAATCTTGCGAGAGCATAGTGGAAGAGGGAAAGGTGGAGTATCTCTGGGGCGAGTTTCCCTTCGTTGCTCCACCTCAAAGTGTGATAAAAACGGCTATTTGCGATGATGAGCTTTATAAAGTAACCTCAAGGATCATCATTCTTTTCTTCAAGAGCACGAAGAAACCGAAAGACATTTTCCCGGAACTCTTCAAGAGATGATGTGTTGAGAAGCATTTCATCGCTGAGTGCAAACACCTCTCCAAGCCCCCAGGAAAGCTCTCTCTTCTCCCTTCTTACAAATTCCTCCCAAGATGAGATATCATCCTCCCGCCCTCTTTTCTTTATTCTTTCAAACCTCAATTTGCGGGGGGCAAATATTCCTACGAGAATTGCATTTTTACCGAGCTCTTTTTTGAATACCTCAACCTCATCCATGGACCTTATTCCATCAATAACTATCCTTTTTGCCACTCCTTTTTTTATCTTCTCCAGAGTTCTCCGGGCCCATATGTCCTTGCCGTGCTTTTTTCTTTCCTCGCTTGCGATCCCTCCTACTATATCGTCCCTCAGCTCAAGACCCTGAGAGACAACGAATTCGCGTACCACATCGCCCATTCTGATGATTTTGTAGCCCCTTTCCTGGGCAACCTTAACAAATTCCTCCTTTCCTGCGCCTGGAAGCCCTACCAAGAGGATAAGAAGCATGCTATGTCCATATTCTATGCATTATTTAATCTTTTTCTGCCCTTGATGCTTTGTTGCACAACTTGTAATGGTGAGCGGAGAGATGAGAAAAGAGAAGCGAAGTTAAGCAGGAGAAGGGAAATTATATGGAGTGAAAATAGATTAAAGGCATAGTTAAGTTTAGTGGAGGGAATCTTTCCTATAGCCAAAAGTAAGAACGGTACAATCTATGTGAATACTACAAAAGGTGTAGTATATGCGAGAGGTGGTTATAGGAACAAAAGCAAAGAAAAACTTACCCCTCTATAGATATACTGCAGCATAGGAATATTGATTGTATCGGCGGCAATAATTTGTAGTTTTATAAAGATAATGGGAGAAAGAAAGTATGTTTCTTCACATTTTTTGCTGAGGTGTAGAGGGAAGCCGAAGGTAACCTCTTAGGGGGTGTAGAGAGGGGGTGGAACTCCCTTCGAGGGTTTAGAAAGGGGGCTACGCCCCTTCCTAGGCGAATTCTTTAAATATTAAATATCGTTATGGGGAGCCAAGAGAGATTAGCCAGACGCCAAGGGCTTAGCCCAAAAATTGGGGCAGCCCATGATGCATCCCAAGTAGGTTTTGGGGTGCATAAAAGGCGTCACGGCTGATTCGAGGTGAAAGATATGGGAAGTGCGCATCATCCTAGAAGAGGCTCTATGGCCTATTATCCGAGAAAAAGAGCGAAGAGTATAGTACCGCGAATTAGGACTTGGCCTGAGATAGATGAGGGACCCCGCATCCAGGGCTTCGCCGGCTACAAGGCAGGAATGACTCACGTGTTTACCATAGATTGGAGAAAGCATACGACCACGGCGGGACAGGAGATTTGGACCCCTGTTACTGTGATAGAAGTCCCTCCCATGAAGGTGGCCGGTGTGAGGTTCTATGAGAGGAATATGTACGGATTAAAGAGCATCGGTGAGGTATGGGATGAGAATCTTGATAAGGAATTGGCTCGAAGGTTTCCATTACCTAAAGAATACAAGAAGGAGGAGGCCCTGGGAAGAATAAAAGGGGATATTGAAGAAGTCAGGCTCATAGTGCACACGCAACCCAAGCTTGTGAGCGGTATCCCCAAGAAAGCTCCGGATATTATGGAGATTAGAGTTGGGGGAGGCACTGTAGAAGAGAGAAAAGAATACGCTCTGAATCTTCTGGGCAAGGAAATAAAATTCAGTGATTTCAAGACTGAGGGCAAGTTTGTGGACGTCATCGCCGTCACCAAGGGCAAAGGATTTCAGGGACACGTGAAGAGATTTGGAGTGAAGTTGCTGAGCCACAAGAACAGGAAGCATCGCCGCATGATAGGCACCTTGGGTCCCTGGCACCCAGACTGGGTCCGTTATACCGTTCCGCAGGCTGGACAGACGGGTTATCACCAGAGAACGGAGTACAATAAGAGGGTCATCAAATATGTTGATTTTGTGGAGGAAAACGGAGTGAAGAAGCTTGCCATGGAAATCACTCCAGAAGGGGGATTCCCGCATTATGGAGTAGTGAAGAATCCCTATGTTCTCATTCATGGCTCCGTTCCTGGACCTGCAAAGCGCCTTGTAAGGTTCCGCGATCCCGTTAGGCAGGTGCTTGAAGATGTGGAGAGCATCGAAATTACCTATGTATCTCTGCAATCCAAGATGGGGGTGTGATAAATGCGCGTGAACATCTATACATTGGACGGCGGAATCAAGGGTCAGGTGGAGCTTCCCAAGGTTTTCTCTTATCCCTATCGCCCAGATTTGATAAAGGAGGCGGTTAGGGTATTCCAGCTCAACAGGGTTCAACCCCATGGTGTGGATCCCATGGCCGGGATGCGGAGGGTGGCTGAATCCCTTGGTCCCGGTCACGGGATTTCCAAAATGGTGCCCCGCATAGGGAACACCACAAGGGGCGCGATCATCCCGAATACCCGGGGTGGCAGAGCGGGGCACCCCCCTCTCGTTGAAAAGGTATGGGAGAGAAAACTAAACAAAAAGGTTCGTATGTTGGCCAAGTACAGCGCATTGTCCATGACTGCGAATAAAGTCATGGTGAGAAAGAGGGGTCACAAATTCAATCTTGAGTTAACTTTGCCTGTGGTAATAGAGGACAAGTTTGAAGAACTAAGCAAGGTAAAAGACGTGATAGAAGCCCTTAAAAAGATAGGTCTCTATGAAGACATAGAGAGAGCAAGCGAGAAGAAGATCCGCGGTGGTAAAGGCAAGATGCGCGGCCGCAGGTACAAAAGGAAGAAGAGCATACTTTTCGTGGTGAAAAACAAGGAGAAGGTGGAGAAGGGTGTCAGAAACCTGCCCGGGGTGGATATAGTCACCCCACGGGAATTGAACGCAGAGCTTCTTGCCCCCGGCACCCATGCAGGTCGATTAACTGTGTTCACGGAAGGTGCTTTAGAAGAGTTAAGGAGGTGGGAAGCGTGACCTTTGACCCCAACGAAGTGATAATCAAGCCCTATGTTACAGAAAAATCTCTGCTTATGATTGAGAAGGAGAACAAGCTTACATTCATTGTGAGGAGAAGTGCAACAAAGACACAGATAAAGCATGCTGTGGAAAAGCTGTTTGATGTGAAGGTTGAGAAGGTTAATACCTACATAACGCGCTATGGGAAGAAGGCCATAGTTAAGCTTGCTAAGGAATACAGTGCGGAAGAGGTAGGTATGAGAATGGGTATATTCTAAGGTGGTGTAAATGGGTAAGAGAATAATACCTCAAAGAAGAGGTCGTGGCTCCTCTGTGTATAGGGCTCCTAGCCACAGGTATGCGGGTAAGCCTATCAATCCAAAAGTTCCACAGGCCCGCGGCTATGTGGTGGAGATTTTCCATGATCCTGGACACACGGCTCCCCTTGCTAGAGTGAAGTTAGATAATGGTGAAGAGTATCTTATGCTTGCACATCTTGGAATGTATGAGGGTCAGGAGATACAGATAGGGGAAGGCGCGGATATAAGACCGGGCAACGTTCTTCCCTTGGGAAGCATACCTGAAGGTGTGCCCATATACAATATAGAGGCACAGCCAGGGGATGGTGGTAAATTCATAAGGAGCGGCGGCAGCTATGCTCAAATTGTAACTCATGGAGCAAAGACTACGGTGCAGCTACCCTCGGGAGAGTTCAAGCTCTTTGATCCTCGATGTAGAGCCACCATAGGCATACTTGCCGGTGGCGGTAGAAAGGAGAAACCCATGCTCAAGGCAGGTAAGATATATCATGCGTGGAGAAGCAAGGCCAGGAAGCATGTGCGTGTAAGAGGCGTAGCTATGAATGCGGTGAATCACCCGCATGGTGGAGGTAATCACCAGCATGTAGGGCGCCCGAGTACCGTGTCACGACATGCGCCTCCTGGCAGAAAGGTTGGAAGATTATCCCCTAAGAAGAAAAAGAAGAAGAGGTGAGTAGATGGCAAAGATGAGAAAGATTAGCGCCAAGGCGGCGAGAAGGAGGAAAAGGAAGACCCGTAAAATTATAATGGGTCGTATGAAGGAGTTCTCCTACAGGGGATACTCCTTGGAGGAATTGCAGAAGATGAGCTGGGATGAGTTTGCGGAGCTTCTTCCTGCAAGGGCAAGGAGAACCCTTAAGAGGGGCTGGGATGAAGAAAGAATGAAAGCTGTTAGAAAGATAATAAACTCCAATGGCAAAGTTGTTAGAACCCATCGCCGAGACCTCATAGTTCTTCCTCAATTTGTGGGTAAGAGAGTCGCAGTTCACAATGGCAAGGAATTTGTGGAGATAGAGATCAAGCCTGAAATGATAGGTCATTATCTTGGTGAGTTCGCACTAACACGCAAAGAGGTTAAGCATAGCGGCCCAGGTGTGGGTGCTACCCGCAGCTCCAAGTTCGTGCCGCTGAAGTGAGGTGAAAGCCATGCCCTACAGTATCAAGGTGGAAGGTGAAAAATACGCTAAATCCTTTGGAAGGGATCTGCCCATTTCCCTCAAAGACTCTGTGAATCTCTGCAGGGCCTTAAAGGGCATGAGGCTGGAGGATGCCAAGGAATTCTTAGAGGATGTAATAAAGAAGAAAAGGGCAGTGCCCTATTTCAGGTATCTTGATTCAATATCCCATCGCAAGGGTGTTGGTCCTGGGAGATACCCTGTAAAGGAGGCTAAGTACATACTCAAGATTCTTGAGAACGCCGAAGCCAATGCGGAAAACAAGGATCTGGACACAGACTATTTATACATCATGCACATCGCCGCTCATAAGGGCAGGATTTTCAAGAGCTATACACCGAGAGCTTACGGTCGCTCCACCGAGATAAGGAGGGATAGGGTAAACATCGAGGTCATATTGGAAGAAAGGGTTCCCTCTGAGGAGGAATAATTATGGATGAGAGAATATTTGTTAGGGAAAACGTTCGCAGGCTGCTCATCAAGGAATATCTTATGAAAGAGGCAAGTGTAGCTGGTTTTGGAGGTCTCGAGATACAGAGAACCCCATTGGGCACGAGAATAGTGCTGGAAGTAGAAAGACCTGGCCTGATAATAGGAAGAAAGGGTGCCAAGATAAAAGAGCTCACAGAAAAGCTGCAAAGAGAGTTTGGAGTCGAGAATCCAACAATAGAGGTTAAGGAATCTCCCAATCCCTATCTTAACGCTCAGATTATGGCCGAGAAGCTTGCCTCCGCGCTGGAAAGGGGGTGGCACTTCAGGCGTGCGGGACATTCCACGCTCCGCAGAATTATGGAGGCAGGAGCCAAAGGTGCTCAGATAATAATTGCTGGCAAGCTCACCGGAGATAGGGCAAGAACGGAGAAGTTTATAGCTGGAACGATAAAATACAATGGTAAGCCTGCAGAGCTTGTAGATGTGGGTTATGCCATTGCTAAAACCAAGCCTGGTGTTATAGGAGTCACAGTTAAGATAATGCCTCCTGATGTGAAATTACCCGATGAGATAAATATCCTTCCACCCCCTGCAGAAGGTGAGGGGGAAGAGGTGAAGGAAGAAGTAAAAGAAGAGGAGAAGAAGGAAGAAGAGGTGAATGAGAATGCCAAGGGAACTGAAGGCGAAGGAAATAAGGCAGATGAGCGAGGAAGAGAGGAGAAAGAAGCTAGCTGAGCTGCGTCGCGAGCTGATGCACGAGCTGGGTGTGAGCGCCATGGGTGGAGCACCTCCCAGCCCGGGGAAGATAAGAAGCTTGAGAAGGCAGATAGCAAGAATACTCACGGTGATGAGAGAATGAGAACAGAGAAGAATTTGAAGATGCATGAGCTTATCGGGCTTTATGCGAAGGTGGTGGATTCCACAAATCCAAATCAGATTGGTATAGAGGGCAGGATAGTAGATGAAACATATCACATGCTGATATTTGAAACACAAAGAGGGGAGAAGATGATAATGAAGAAGGGTGCAAGATTCAAATTCAAGCTCAATGACAAGGAGGTCGAGCTGAGCGGGGATGCAATAAATTACAGGCCCCATGAAAGAATTAAAAAGCTACTCAGGAGGAAAGGAAAATGAAAGCGAGGGATATAGGTATAGATGTTAAGCCGCCTGAGAGGGAATGCGATGATCCCAACTGCCCCTTTCATGGGCATCTTAAGGTGAGGGGGCAGATACTGGAAGGTGTAGTAATCTCAGACAAGATGGAAAAAACCGTAGTGGTTGAGAGAGAATATCTCCGATACGTGAAGAAATACGAGAGATACGAGAAGAGGAGAAGCAGGTATCACGTTCACAATCCACCATGCATCGATGCCAAGGTCGGAGATCACGTAAGATTTATGGAATGCAGACCCCTGGCCAAGAGCGTGAGCTTTGTCATAGTGGAGAAGATTGAGAGGTGATTTAAGTGAAGGGGATTGCAGGTAGACAAACCCGTGGCTTGCCCACAGGGGCAAGATTGATTTGCGCAGATAATACGGGAGCCAAGGAAGTTGAGATAATCCAAGTCCTCAAGTATCATGGTGTAGCTAGAAAATATCCCTCGGCAGGTGTGGGAGATATGGTCGTAGTTAGCGTTAAGAAGGGTTCGCCGGATATGCGAAAGAAGGTATTCCCTGCGGTTATAGTCAGGCAGCGCCGCCCGTTCAGGCGTGCGGATGGTACCTGGGTGCAGTTTGATGATAACGCCGCTGTTATAGTCACGCCCACGGGAGAGACCAAGGGGAGCGAGATAAAAGGTCCTGTGGCAAGAGAAGCTGCAGAGAGATGGCCGAGGATAGCGGCAATAGCCAGTATAATTGTGTGAGGTGTTTAATATGGTATCCTTTCATCCAAGAAAGCAAAGAAAAGTTATATATGAGGCCCCGAAACATAGGAGGCAGAAGATGATGAAGTCGCATCTCAGCGATGAGCTTTATGCCAAATACGGTGTGCGCAATTTCGTGGTGAGAAAGGGAGATATAGTGCGCATCATGAGGGGCAATTTCAAGGGTCATGAAGGAAAAGTTGTTGAGGTAAATCTTAAGAAGATGAAGGTCGCCGTCGAAGGCGTGACCATAAGGAGGACGGATAACAAGAGCGTGCAGAGATGGCTTGATCCTTCCAATCTTATGATCATCAAGCTCAACCTCACGGATCCCAAGAGAAAAGAGAAGCTTTACAGGCTCGCCGAGGAGAAGAAAGGCGTGCCAATTGTTGAGGAGGAAGAGATAGAAGAGGAGGAAGTGAAAGAAGAAGAGGAGAACAAGGAAGAAGAGGAAAATGAGAAAGAAAGTAGTGAGGAAGAAGGTAACAATGAAGAAGAGGTGAGCGAGAATGAGTAAGCACCTTAAAAGGCTAGCGGCCCCGCGCATGTGGGTTATACCCCGAAAGGAGTATCCCTTCGCACCCAAACCCTCGCCTGGACCACATCCTGCCGATAGATCTTTACCGCTTCTCATAGTGCTGAGGGACATGCTACATCTTGGTCACAACAGAAGAGAAGTTAAGAAAATCCTTGCCAATCGCGTTGTTAAGGTAGACGGTCGTGTGATTACGGATATTAAATTCCCCATAGGGTTTATGGATGTAATAACCATAGAGACCACAGGACAGAATTATAGGGCGCTGTATGACGTGAGTGGAAAGCTGCGCATTGTTGAGATCCCAGAGGATCATGCTGGGTGGAAGCTGGTGAGGATAGATAACAAAACTGCTGTGAGAGGAGGAAAGATACAGTTAAACCTTCATGATGGTAGAAACATTGTGCTGGACGAGAATAAGTACAAGACCAACGATGTTCTCAAAATAAAGGTTCCCTCCCAGGAAATCCTGGCACATTATCCATTGGCCAAGGGCAGCGTTGCCATGATTATAGGGGGCAAACACAGGGGTAAGGTGCTGCATGTGAAGGAATATGTTGTGGTAAGAGGTCCCCAGGAGAACATAGTGAGATTCGAAGAAGGTGTGGAAACAACAAGGAGTAATGTATTCGTTCTGGGCATTGGCAAGCCTGAAGTAGTCATACCCGAGGTGAGCGCCCTATGAAAGAAGAGAAGCTCAAGAATCCCATGCGAGACATCGTTATAGATAAAGTGGTGATAAACATAGGTGTGGGAGAGGCAGGTGAAAAGCTCAGGCGGGCCATGAAGGTGATAGAGCTCCTGACAGGAAGAAAACCCGTGCAAACCCTTGCCAAGAAAACTATAAGGGATTTCAATATAAGGAAAAAGCTACCCATAGGGCTAAAGGTAACTCTGAGGGGCAAGGAGGCGGAAGATTTCCTCCGCCGTGCTCTGTGGGTTAAGGATTTCAAGGTGGCAAACTACTCCTTCGATTCCCAAGGCAACCTGAATTTCGGGATAAGCGATTACACGGATTTTGAGGGCATGAAATACGATCCCGATATAGGAATTTTCGGTATGGATGTGAGCGTGGTGTTTAAGAGAAGAGGTGGCTACAGGGTGCTGAGAAGAAGGATAAAAAGGGCCAGGATCCCGGCGAGGCACCGTGTGACTAGAGAAGAGACCATGCAGTATATGCGCGAGAAATTCAACCTTAACATCCTGGAGGTGGAATAATGGTTCGCGTCAAGCTCAGACCCAAGAAGAAGTTCGGAAGAAGCGAGGGATGTGTTAGATGTGGTAGAAAGAGAGGAATAATAAGGAGATACGGGCTCAGGCTCTGTAGGCAGTGTTTCCGCGAGGTAGCCTACGAGCTTGGATTTAGAAAATATTCCTGAGGTGATGAAAAATGCAGAATGATCCACTAAGTGATGCTCTTTCCCGGATAAACAATGCCGCCCGTGCAGGAAGAAGAGAGGTTATAGTTAGACCTGCCTCCAAGCTTATAGGCAGGGTTCTGAAGATAATGCAGGATCACGCTTACATTGAAGAATTCGAATACGTAGAGAATGGGCGCGGTGGAGAGTACCATGTTCGTTTGAGCCCCAGCATAAACAAGTGCGGTGCCATAAAGCCCCGGTTTTCGGTAAAGAAGGATGAAATGGAGAAATTTGAAGCAAGATACCTGCCAGCGCAGGATTTCGGGATCCTGATAATAACGACCAACAGGGGTGTGATGACCCACAGCGATGCGAAGAAGCTGGGTGTTGGAGGAAAGCTCTTAGCCTATGTTTACTGAGGTGATAGGGAATGCCAGTAGCAGATGTAGTTAGGCACGAAATCGAAATTCCGGAAGGAATTGAAGCTAAGTTGGAGAATTTCGATTTGCATATCAAGGGTCCCAAGGGTGAGCTAGTGAGAGAGTTCAAGCATACGCGGGTAAAGATGAGCATTGAGGATGGAAAAATCGTGATTTACTGTCCTCTTCCCAAAAAGAAGGAGTATGCCCTTGCGGGTACGTGGAAGGCTCATGTGATGAACATGATAAAGGGCGTTACGGAGGGATTTGAATACCATCTCAAGATAGTTTACGCACACTTCCCCATGAAGGTAACGGTTAAAGGAAGGAAGGTGGTGATTGAAAATTTCATGGGGGAGAAGGCGCCCAGATATGCAGAGATATTTGGTGATGCTCAAGTGGAAGTGAAGGGAGATACAGTGATAGTTAGAAGCATCAATAAAGAGCATGCAGGGCAGACCGCGGCGAATATTGAAAAAGCAACGAGGATAAAGGACAGGGATCCCCGTGTTTTCCAGGATGGAATCTACATAGTAAAGAAGGGGTGAATTAAATGAAAATAAAGCCAAAATTAAGTGATGAGGAAAAAAGGCTCCTGAAAATAAGAAACCATCTCAATCGCGTAAGACCCTGGTTCCGGAGGCAGGAATGGTTCCGTTACAAAAGACTAGGTACGGCATGGCGCAGGCCCAAGGGAAAGCATTCCAAGATGCGGGAGCATAAGGGTTACCGTCCTCCAGTGGTGGATTCGGGCTACAGAGGCCCAAAGAAGGTGCGAGGTTTGCATCCCTCCGGATTCCGGGAGGTTCTGGTACATAACCCCAAGGAGCTGGATAAGGTCAATCCCGAGCACGAAGCCATAAGGATAGCGAGCAGGGTAGGCGTCAAGAAGAGGCTCGAGATAGAGAAGAAAGCCAAGGAAATGAATATTCGGGTGCTCAATCCGCTTCACAGAGGTGATTAAAATGGACGTAAAGTTCCAGAGAAGACTTGCCGCGGAGATATTCAAATGCGGTGAGGATCGCGTGTGGATGGATCCAAATGCGCTGGATGAGATAAAGGAAGCAGTAACCCGCGAGGATGTGAGGTTTCTCATAAAGAGAGGACTTATTAAAAAGCTTCCCAAGAAGGGCACATCGCGGGTCAGGGCCAACTATCTGAAGATGCAGAAGGAAAAGGGGAGGAGAAAGGGCCCTGGATCCCGCAAGGGAAAGAAATATGCCAGGTATCCTCGCAAGCTGAGATGGATGAAGAACATAAGGGCGATACGAAGAACCCTCAGAGATCTCCGGGATGGTGGAAAGATTGATCGCAGCACGTACCGTAGATTTTACAGGCTTGCTAAGGGAGGCACATTCAAAAGCAAGAACCATCTGCTTATGCATCTCAAGGCGGAAGGTTACATTAAGGAGGAATGAATATGGCAAGGAACGCTGTGTATAGGGTAAAGATGAGGCGCAGAAGAGAAGGAAAAACTAATTACAGAAAGAGGCTTGCGCTTCTCAAATCCGGTAAGCCCAGAGCGGTTGTTAGAAAAACCCTGAGATACATCATTGTGCAGCTGGCTGAATATCATGAGGATGGAGATAAAATCCTGTTGGGTGTGACATCCAGAAAGCTTAAGGATTATGGCTGGAGCGGATCGTTCAAAAATACGCCGGCAGCGTATCTTACAGGATATCTGGCTGGTAAGCTTGCACTTAAGAAGGGCATAAAAGAAGCAATCCTGGATATAGGGCTTCAAAGACCTGTGAAAGGCTCCAGGGTATTTGCAGCGCTAAAGGGAATGCTTGATGCTGGCCTGGAGATACCTCATGGTGATGGTATATTCCCCTCAGAAGAAAGGATAAAGGGATTGCATATCTCAGAAGATTTGGGAAAGCTATTTGATGATGTTAAGGCTAAAATGGAGGAGGTATAAAAATGGACTGGGAACCCAAGACAAAGCTGGGAAGACTCGTTTATGAGGGAAAAATAACCTCTATGTCCGATGCTCTCAGGAGCAATTTGCCCCTTAGGGAGCCGCAGATAGTTGATATACTTCTTCCTGAGCTCAAGGAAGAGGTCATAGATGTTCGCATGGTGCAGCGCATGACAGATAGCGGAAGGAGAACCAAGTTCTCGGTGATGGTGGCTGTTGGCAACGAAGATGGCTTTGTGGGTATAGGAAAGGCCAAGGCCAAGGAAGTGGGAGCGGCCATAAGAAAGGCAATAGAGGTTGCCAAGCTCAATATAATTGAGATTAAGAGAGGTTGTGGCTCCTGGGAATGCGGCTGCGGTATGCCCCACTCTCTTCCTTTCAAAGTTGTGGGTAAATGTGGCTCAGTTCGAGTCACATTGAAACCTGCGCCCAAGGGTGTAGGTCTCGCCGTTGGTGATGTTGCCAAGATAATTCTCAGGCTTGCAGGAGTGAAGGATGCGTGGGGATTTACTCAAGGACATACCAAAACTACGGTGAACTACGCTATGGCCACCTTCGACGCATTGAGACAGACGGCCATAATGAGGATAAATCCCCGCCTTATGATGCCAATATACAAGGGAGGTGTTGAAGTTGTTCGCAGTGATCAGAGTTAGGGGTAGAACAGGAGTTAGAAGGGACATAAGGGATACCCTCAACATGCTTCGTCTTACAAGAGTAAATCATTGCGTTTTAGTCCCAAATACTCCGGCATACATGGGAATGCTAAAGAAGGTGAAAGATTACGTGACCTGGGGCGAGATAGATCAGGAAACTCTTGTGAAGCTCATAAGGTACAAAGGCCGTCTCTATGGAGATAAGCCCATAACCGATGAATATATTCGCGAGACTCTTGGATATGAAAGTATAGAGGAGCTTGCCAAGGCCCTGCTTGAGAATAAACTTCTTTACAAGGACATCCCAAATGTGAAGCCTGTTTTCAGGTTACATCCTCCCCTTAAGGGATGGGAGAAAACCAAGAGACATTTCACAGAAGGAGGCGCCTTAGGATATAGGGGAGAGAAAATCAACGAGCTCATAAACCGCATGTTCGGACCGGGGGTGAAGTGAAATGGCTAAGAAGAAATCCAGAAAGATGAGAGGCTCCAACACCTACGGCCATGGCAGGAAAGGAAGAAGAGGTGCGGGCCGCAAAGGTGGAAGAGGCTTCGCGGGATTAGGAAAGCATCACAAATCCTTTGCGATAAAGCATCCAGAGTTTCTATGGGGAAATAGAGGATTCACATCCCACACACCCAAGGAAGATATAACGACTATCAATGTTGGATTGCTCAACGAGAACATAGAAGAGCTTGTGGCTCGAGGTGTTGCAAAGCTGGATGGCGATATCTATGAAGTGAATCTAGGGGCCTTAGGAATAAAGAAGCTTCTGGGCAAAGGTAAAGTGACTAAGAGGCTGAGAGTTAAAGTTAAATATGTATCTTCTAATGCCCAGGCAAAGATAGAAGAGGCAGGTGGTGAAGTAATCCATGGCTGAGGAAGAAATCCCCAGAAAAAAGAGCACGGGATTGTGGGTACTGATTTCGTGGGTAATATTCACCTACATTTATTTCTCCATAACCCGCTGGAAGCTTCTGGGATTTGATCAATTTTATAAGTTGATGACTACCCACTGGGTGGACCTCCTCATCTATGTTCTCTGGAGTGTACCTCTCTTTTATCTTATTTATCTTGTTGCGTCTTACAACGGGGAGCGCAGCAAGCTTTATGGTCTTAAGCCTGTTATAATGTATCTTCCTTCAGTTAAGAAGCCCAAGGGGCATGTGCATTTTCGTCAGAAAATACTATGGACTCTGCTCACGCTGCTTCTTTATTTCGCACTCACCAACGTGTTCATCTATGGAGTTGACCCTCACAAGGTAGTGGATCTGTTCGAATCATTCCGGGCAATTATGGCTGGTGCGTCGGGCTCGCTTATGCATCTGGGTATCGGGCCAATAGTTACGGCAAGCATAATAATGCAGCTGTTTGTAGGTGCCAAGATTGTTAATCTGGACCTCACCGATGATATGGACAAGGCCATATATCAGGGCACTCAAAAACTGCTGGTCATAATAATGATTTTCGTAGAGGCAATCCCTCAAGTGTTCGGATACCTTCAGCCCTCCAATAAATTTGTCGCGGGTCTAAACTCCTTCGCACCAGGTTATGGTATGTTCCTAGCCCAGCTCATAATAGTGCTTCAGCTTTTCTTCGGTTCGTATATTGTCTTCCTCATGGATGAACTTGTTTCTAAATGGGGCATAGGCTCAGGAATATCACTTTTCATAGCAGCGGGTGTCTCCCAAGCTATATTTACAGGCACTATAAACTGGGTGCCCACCACGCCCACACAGCCCGTGAGCCTTGCGAATCCCCCTAGCGGCTGCATACCAAAGACCGTTTATATTCTTACCCATAGCTCCTCCGCACAGCTTTACGGAGGAGGTCTTGAAAGAATCCTGTTTGGGCAACCGAATCCTGTGATTGCACTAATTGGCACTATTCTTATCTTCTTTGTGGTGGCCTATGCTGAGAGCACCAAGATAGAGCTGCCCTTGGCCCATGAGAGGGCCAGAGGTGCCAGAGGCAGGTATCCAATTAAGCTGATGTACTCATCCAACATACCGGTTATATTGACCTCTGCTCTTCTTGCCAATGTGGCCATGTGGACCTATCTCTTCTGGAGTAATCCAACACTGAGCAAGGTGCCCCTGCTTGGGCATAATCCCTGGCTGGGTGAGTATCCCAGTGCCAAGATGATTCAGGAACTGGGCATCAAACCTACCACACCTATAGGTGGTATAGCTTATTATCTCAACAGAGTAAATGGATTAGGTAGCTGGCTGCTCCCGCTTATAAATCCCCAGAGATATAGCTATGTATTTGCGTATCAAACCTACTGGCAGCTGGTCTTCCACATAATCGTGTACGTATCCTTCATGATAGGAATGAGCGTGCTCTTTGCCATCTTCTGGATAGAGACAGCAAACATGAACGCCAAGGCTATTGCGCAGCAGATTCAGAAGAGTGGGATGCAGATACCCGGCTTCAGAAGAAGTCCGGCAGTTCTTGAAAAAATACTCAACAAATATATTCCTGCAGTTACAATATTTAGCGGAGCTGCGGTAGGCGCTTTAGCTGCATTTGCCAATTTAATTGGTACTGTGGGCAACACTTCAGGTACAGGTGTTTTACTTACCGTGGGCATACTCATTCAGTTCTACGAGGCCATGGGCAGGGAGCAGCTTATGGAGATGCATCCTGTAATTAGACAATTCTTTGAGTGATAAAAATGAAAATAATAGTAGCCGGGGTTCCCGGTGTAGGAAAAACTACGATAATGGAAGAGGTGGCAAAGAGAAGCAACTATAAGATTGTGAACTACGGCACCGTGATGCTTGATATTGCACAAAAAGAAGGATTGGTGGAGCATAGGGATGAGATGAGAAAACTTCCTGTTGATGTTCAGCGCAGGATACAGAAAGAGGCTGCAAAGAGAATAGGTGGTATGGAGAATGTGATAGTAGATACCCACCTCACAATCAAAACTCCTGCGGGCTATCTCCCAGGATTGCCTGTGTGGGTTCTAGAAAGACTGAAACCTGATCTTATTGTGGTGATAGAAGCAACACCACAGGAAATTGCGGGGAGAAGGGCCAAGGATGAAACCAGGCTCCGGGACTCTGAGTCTGTTAAAGATATCGAGGAGCATCTTCAGGCAAATAGATACGCTGCCTTTGCCTGCTCAGTGTACAGTGGTGCCAACGTTCTTATACTGGAAAACAATGAAGGCATGGTGGAAGAGGCGGTGGAAAAATTCCTGGAGGCTATAAAATGAGTGAGGAGGTTCAGCAACAGCCGCAGATGAGATCGTCTACCATGCAGATGTATTTCCTATTTATGATTCTCTTTATGGTAGTGATATTTATACCTCAGCTCAGATTTGCTCTGGGTAATGCGGCGGGGATTATTCTCACACCCCTCTTCTCTTTCAATTATAAATACCCACTCTATACACTCTTAGCAGCCGGAATTCTGGTCACGATAATAAACTCTGCAGCGGCACATCACTATACCGATTGGATTAAGATGGCAAAGAACCAAGCTAGAATGAGAGCATTCAATCAGGTCTATCGGGAAGCGCTGAGAAAGCAGGATATGGCCAAACTGGAGAAGCTCAAAAAACTTCAGCTCAGGTTCTCGGCGGAGAGTATGGAGATGCAATCTCAATCTATGAAGGCGACTCTTATCACCTGGCTATTTGTGATTGCCATATTCACCTGGCTCTGGTTATTCATGCAATACAGCATACCTTACACTTATCTGGCCATTCCGTGGTCCCACGCAGTTGATTTAAACCGTGTGTCTTATTGGTTCCCCAACTGGCTTCTTATCTATTCCGCCTTCACCATGCCCCTTGCCTGGGTCGTTAGATACATCTTTAAATATTTTGAGTTCCGCAAAAAGCTCATGGCCATGGAAAGCCAGGAGCTTGAGGCGATAGAATGAGAATCACCATCAGTGGTCCTCCAGGTAGTGGAAAAACCACGGTAGCGAGGATTCTTGCAGAGAAGCTAAACTATCCGGTAATATGCGGAGGCGATATCTTTCGAGCCATGGCACAGGAAAAGAAAATGGACATAATAGAGTTCAGTAAATACGCAGAAAAGCACTGGGAAATTGATCGTGAGGTAGATCGCAGAATAGTAGAGCAGGCAAAGAGCATGGAGGACGTAATTATAGACTCTCGACTCAGTGGCTGGCTTATGCATCTCAACAACATCCCAGCTTATAAGGTCTATGTGGACGCCTCTCTTGATATCAGAGCAGAGAGGATATGGAAAAGAGAAGATGGAAATTTAGAAGATATAAGAGAGAGGGTGAGGATAAGGGAAGAGAGCGAGAAGAAAAGGTACCTTGAGATTTACGGTATAGATTTCGGTGATCTGAGCATCTATGATGTGATTATACACAGCGATAAGCTCACCCCTGAAGAGGTGGTAGAGCATATTCTGCGAGGTGTAAAAGGTGGAAAGAAGCATTGAGGAGCTTCTCAATTTTGGAGTCGTAATAATAGATAAGCCCAAGGGTCCTACCAGTCATCAGGTAAGCGCTTGGGTTCGAGATATACTACATGTGAAGAAAACGGGACACGCTGGCACGCTGGATCCAAAGGTCACCGGCGTACTGCCTGTTGCGCTTAATAAAGCTACAAGAATAATAAATGTTCTGCATCTAACACCCAAGGAGTACATAGGTGTCATGCATCTTCATAAAGATTTGAGTGAGGATAAGGTTAGGAGAATTATGAAAGAATTTGTGGGGGAAATATACCAGATACCGCCACTTCGTTCTGCAGTGGCCCGAAAACTGAGAAAAAGAAGAGTATACGAGCTTGAATTTATGGAGATGTTAGGTCGCAATGTTCTCTTTCGGGCCAAGGTGGAATCAGGCACATATATAAGAACTCTATGCGTGGATATGGGAGAGGCTCTTTGCTCCGGTGCCCATATGGAGGAACTAAGAAGAATTGCCACCGGGCATTACACAGAGAAAGATGCGCATACGCTTCAGGATCTCCTGGATGCCTATGTGTTCTGGAAAGAGGATGGTGATGAGAGCTATATTCGCGAGATAATAAGGCCCGGAGAGGATATTCTATCCTTTCTTCCCAAGATAACAGTCAAAGATAGTGCGGTAGATGCTCTGGCTCATGGTGCGCCCCTCTATAAAACTGGTGTGCTGGAAAGCGATAAATTTAATAAGGGCGATTATGTGGCAGTATTCACTAAGAAGGGCGAGCTTATCTCGCTCTCTCGCACTGTGCTTCAAGAGGATGTAGTAGCCATACCCGAAAGGGTTATAATGGAACGAGGCAGATACCCAAGAGCATGGAAAAAGGGCCCGTAGGCTAGGGGATTAGACTGTGGGGCTTCGGACCCCACGACCCGGGTTCGAATCCCGGCGGGCCCGCTCTGTGAAGCTCTCAATTTTTAAAAGGATAGCCTTTCTTACACAGGTTCTATTTTGAATTTTCTTAATTTAGGGTCCACGGGGATTTGCACGCATTTCCAGGTCTCCAGTGGATCCACTGGAGAGAGTTTAATTAGGATAAAGAAATAATCTATCGATGCTTGTGATATTTGATCTCGATGGGACTCTCATAGATACAAGGGAGGAAATAGAGTACACCTTTCGGAAGGCCTTTGAAAATTTGGGGTTGAGGCTGGATGAGAAAAGGCTTGTGGAGAATATAGGTCTTGCAATAGAGGAGCTCATAGAATCCCTGCTTGGACATTATGATCCAAAGGTGCATGAGGAGATAAGAAAGGTTTATCTCGGGCTTCAGAAAAGGAGGATAAGGGTTTTTCCGGGAATGGATGAGCTTGTTATGAATGGAGGATTCAAGAAAGCCATCTACACTTCCAAGAAAAGATGGGTAGCTTTGAGGGATCTCCAATATCTGGGCATCTTACATCTTTTTCCCATCGTAATAGGGGCTGACGATGTAAGCAGAAAGAAGCCCCATGGTGAGGGGATAGAAAAGGCCATCCAGCTTGCTGGAGAAAATAAGGAGCATACCTTCGTAGTAGGTGATACGGAGATGGATATCCTCGCAGCGAAACATGTAGGAGTTAAGAGCATAGCGGTAACCTGGGGATTTCGAGATGAGAGTTTCTTAATAAGATTTAAACCAGATTATTTAGCACGCACACCCCAGGATATTCTGAAGATTATAGGTAGAGAAAGTTATTTTTAGATGGTTGCAATGAAGCCCCTATGGAAATACTGAAAATTTTCAGGGACGAGGCCGAGAGACTACTCAAAAGTGCGGGCTATCCAGGAAAAGTTGAAGAGGCGAGGGAAGAGTTTGGTGATTTTACATTTCCCTGCTTTCCTCTAGCCAAGGAAAGAAGAAAGAGTCCGATAGATATAGCGAGAGAAATAGCTGAGAATATTGAAAAGAGCGATTATTTTGAGAATATAGAGAGCGTAGCAGGGTATGTGAATTTTCGCATTTCTCCAAAAAAATTGGCAAAGATAACCCTAAATGCTGTGCTGGAGGGTAGAATTTTTGAGTTTGAGAAGAAGGAGAAGGTGATAGTTGAGCATACCAGCGCCAATCCCACAGGACCGCTCCATGTAGGGAGAACCCGCAACTCTCTCATAGGAGACTCTATGGGCAGAATTTTGAGGAGATACGGTCATGAGGTGGAGATCCATTATTTCGTTAATGATGTGGGCAAGCAGGTAGCTATGCTGCTATGGGGCGTCAAAAACATCCGTATTGAAGAAGATAATGAAAGGGAGGATTACAGGTATGTGAAATATTATCAAGCGGCGTATAAGGAGGCTGAAAAAGATCCAGAATTGGAGAAGAAGGTTCAGGATATTATATGGAGATATGAGCGAGGAGACCCAGAACTGCGGGAGCTTGCCAAAAAATATGTTGGAGGAATAATGAGAGGTATTATAG
The DNA here is from genome assembly GCA_026993785.1 of DHVE2 group archaeon. GTDB lineage: Archaea > Thermoplasmatota > Thermoplasmata > Thermoplasmatales > Aciduliprofundaceae > S014-41. The sequence goes on along the minus strand of JALWRZ010000001.1, from coordinate 39,000 downwards.
AAAGTCTGCGTAGAATAAATATCGAATTCGATGAATTTGTGTGGGAATCCTCACTGGTGGATAAGGCGCGGGAAATCCTGCCCCTTTTAAGAGATTACATTTCAGAGGAAGATGGTGCGTACTATGCAGACCTCAAAAAACTGGGTATAGAAGGAAAGGAAAAGCTATATCTATATCGCAGTGATGGCACAACACTATATCCACTAAGGGATATAGCCTATCATCTATACAAGGCAGAGAGAGCAAAGAAAAATATAGATGTTCTTGGCGAAGACCATAAACTGCATTTTGAAGCCATAAAAAGGCTTTTACAGATAATTAAGCCTGATGCAGAGCTTTATGCCCTGTTCTATTCCTTTGTTAAGCTGCCAGAAGGGAAGATGAGCACCAGGCAGGGCAGGGTAGTTTATCTCGATGACCTGGTAAATGAAGCCATGGAGAAAGTTAGGGAGATAATAAAAGATAGGGGTTATGGAGAAGAGGAGTTAGAGAGAATAACACAGATGGTGGCGGTAGGCGCCATAAGATTTCATATTCTCAATGTTCAGGAGGAAAAGCCCATGACGTTCCGCTGGGAGAATGCGCTTAGCTTTGAAGGGGAAAGTGGCCCGTTTATCCAGTACACCTATGCCAGAGCATCCAGTATTCTAAGAAAGGTGTCTTGGAGTGGGGAATTTGATGCATCACAGATATCCCATCCCCAGGAGACTAGGCTTCTTAAACTCCTCGCCAAATATCCCGATGTAATTAGGGACGCCGCTACCAGGCTATCTCCCTATCTTGTAGCGAAATACGCTTACACCCTCGCCGCACAGTTTAACCAGTTTTACAGAGATTGCCCGGTTATAAAAGCAGAGAAGGGCGTAAGAGAATTTCGCTTTGCTTTGGTCAAAGCGTTCAAAGAAGTGATAAAAGATCTGCTTAATTTACTGGGAATAGAAGCCCCAGAAAAAATGTAAAAAGAAAGGGATGTTTATTTTTTCTCTTTCTTCTGCTTTGTTTTCTTTGTGAATTTCTTTCCTTCCTTTTTCTTCTTCTGCGCCACCCATCCTATGTACCCAAGTACACCAATGATGGCTATAACGCCAATCACTATGGCCGGAGTCTTCCAAGGTGCCTGGTTCACTGTGACATCGATCTTCTTCTCGTTATCGCTGAGATAGCTGGAAGGTTCATCGGGGCAGTATACCTTCACGGTTACCTTGTACTTTCCTGGTGAATCGGGCGTCCAAGTAACATTCTGAATCACATGAGTACCGTTGGCCAGATTGGAGAAGCTTTCATTGGCAACCTCTTTACCATTCACTATTATAGCTATGTAGTACACACTTGCATCCTTATTTCCATTGTTGGTTACATTTACCTGGAATATCAGTTTTTTGCCCTCGATCTTCTCTCCCTTCACGTCCACGCTATTTATTCCCAGATCAGGCCTAACTGGTGTGACATGAATGCTTCTGTTTAGCGTCGCGTAGTTTCCATCCTTATCGGTTATGTTGAGAATGATATAATAGGTGCCATACTTGGTGAATTTGAGCTCCAGCTTATCAGAGGAGAAGCTTCCGTTGATAAGCTGATAGACACTACTATTCACCACGTTGTACTTGCTATCCTTTATTGTCCAGGAATAGGAAGCTATGGTTCCATTATCCGGATCATAGCTCTCAGAGGCGTCGAAGAGCACATCCTCGCCCTCCTTAACTTCACTGACCTCTTTACCATTGGAGAGAATCTTCAGCTTTATCACGGGTTTGGTTATATCTTTAACTTTCACATTGAAGGTTATTGTAAATGAATTATTGACAGCATCCCTAAAGGTTACCTTTATCTTGTATGTCCCATTTCTCGATGGCATATCAAATGCGTAGGTCTTGTTTATCGCGGTGGAGCTCTTGCCATTGAAGTTCCATTCTACATCCAAAGGCAACGCCACTTTGTGCACACCATCATAGGTGTCATAGCTATTGGATGCGTCGTAAACGATTTCCTCCGATTCATTTATCACCAAGGTCGCAGATATATTGGCCATATTGTTCACTATAGCTACCTGACCCCTGTTTCCTCCAATATTATATTTCACATTCTTAAGATCCGAGGTTTCATTTATTGTTGCAAGAACTTTGCCCGATGGATCCCTTATAACTATATTGGCTGTCGGCCAGCTAGAATCTGCCAAGATAGTTATGCTTGTCTCATTGGTATTATCTCCAACATCTGTAGCCTGGAGCTTGAGTATGTGTTTACCTTGGCTTAATTTGGCGGAGACGTTGTAAACGCCCTTGCCAGAAGCCAGGGTGGTAGAATCCAATGTCCATAGGAAGGTAGTGTTCTTCCCGTCAACTACACCTCTCACCACATCGTAAACAACACTGGAGGCATTGAACCACACATCTACATTTGCAGGAACCACAATTGTATAGTTATCGGAAGACTGGTTAACTATGTAATCTCCATTTTTCATCTTCTCCCATCCAAACTTGAAATGTACGGGATCTAGACGTATTTCAGGCGCTTTTCTCTCTTTTAGTATGAGACTCAGTGGAGTTCTCTCTACCTCACTGATATTAAGGCTTCCAATGTAGCCACTCACATTGGCATCAGTTATCTCGTTGCTTCTCTCAAGGTCATTGGGCAGTGTAAGAGTGTAGGTATATACCCTTTTAACTCCCAGAACCTTGTCAGGATTTGCGTAGAGGAGAAGCTCGATGCTTCCATCATTCAGAAGCTTATCCTTATTTATTCCATCGTTATAATAAGTGGCCTGAATTGTGAATTCGTAACCGCTCTCGCCTTCCTTGGTGATGAGTTTATAACTTGCAGTCTTGCTCTGCAGCTCATACAGTTTTCCATCGAGGGTGATGAAGCCATTAGTGTACCTCTTTATCCTATTCTCCATATAGCTTATCAATTCTGAGCTGCTCATTCCCAAGAGCTTCATTTGATAGGATAGCACACCGTAGTTGTTGTAGGGCAGACCCTGCAATATGGTAGCCTCCAGCACATCGAAAGTATATTTCACATTTAGTGTCTTGAGATCATCGGAAAGTGTTAGTGAGTAGCTATGCTCAGATTCTACAGGATTGAGATATATATTCATCAGGGTTGTTTGGGGCACCTCTTTAGCAACACCGTAGCCGTCTGAGGTTATGGTAAGATAGTAGCTCTGGTACTCGCTATTTTTAAGATATATGCTGAAGGTTCCATCCTGGGATGTGAATGTTATAAGGGGATAATCATTGCTCTTCTGAGCCAAGGTTATCCGAGTAGTCTCACTCACAATACTGTTTGTGGCAGAATCCCATACTATTCCCCAAATCTTCACAAAGTCATTTAATTCCACATTCACGGTGCCGTTGCTGTTCGCCACAGTGTAGTAATTCTCCTGCACGCCACCCTCGGTGTAGACAACCTTGATAACCGCTGGGAAAGTAACGGAGAACTTGGCAAGTTGAGATGAATTGGACGCAAGATGATTACCAAAAACGTCTTCCTTGGCAATCAGGCAGCTGTGGGTGTAGATGTAAACCTCACCTTCCACAGCTTGTCCACCCTTTGTGAGATTCACTTCAATCTCCGAATCTAGGGGATTTCTCTGCAATGTAATGTTGGTGAATTCACCACCACTGAGAAGTCTTGCTCCCTGGGAATTCAGCACCACTATGGCATATCCCGCATCAAACACATAAGAGCCTATTTTCACCGGCTCTATCTTAATAGTATATACCCCATATTCCACATTATCGAACTTGACAAGAGGTGTGGAAGTTTTTTCAGCAACAAGATTACCATCAATATCGTAAAGATAAGCCTTCACACCAGAGAGAAAATCACTTTCATGGGTAACGGCATCTCTATAAATCACTACGAAGCTAATACTACCTGTCTGTGGCTCTAGTGCACTGCTGCTCCCCATAAGGAATAGCCCGCTGAGCAGCAGCAGGACGATCGCTGCTATCACTTCTCCTTTTATCAATCTTCTTCTGTCCATGGGTTTTTCCCTCCATACAATCGTTGGTGAGGGGGAAAATCTCTTTCCGTTTAAATAGTTTTCTTTTCCAGGTAGAGGATGAGGAAGTTAATTTTAAATATTGCCTCGAATTAAAAAGGCTGCCCATGGTTCGCAAAGAGTTTCTGGGTCTAATACCGCATCGCGCCGCCATGGGTGCGGGTACCATAGTGCTCCCTGTTTATCTACTTGAGATTGGCGGAAATCCAATGGATGTAGGATTTACCCTTTTCATGGGGTCAATGGGCACGCTTCTGGGTATAATAATCTGGGGAAATTTCTCTGCTAGAGGTGTAAAATACAAAACTCTTATGATTGTTGGTATAATATCCTACACCTTTCTCCTTCTCGCTCTTTCCCTCTTCTCCTCCATACCTATAATTTCGATGATTTATTTCGCTGGCAACTTCTTTGTTGCCTCCGTAGTGCCAGCTATTACAAAAGTTGTATTTGAAATCTCGCCCAAGGAAGAGTGGGATGCGGAACAGGGCAAGCTCAACGCTCTTGCTGGCTGGTCTTGGGCAGGAGGCGTAATCCTTTCTTTGGTTCTCTCCCCCTTTCTGCCCTCAAGAGATATTCTTCTCATATTTTCCACCATAAATTTTGCAGCTCTGCCAATACATCTTGCTACCTTTAGAGCGAAGGAAAAAATGAAAAGCGCGGTGAAAAGAAAGATAAAAAGAGCAAGAAAACCTTTTCTGGAAAGGATAAGATTCGCCCCTCTTGTGATGTTTTTTCTTCCCTCCCTCACCCCGCCTAAAAATTACAAGCTTTATCACTTCTTTGCCTCTGTTTTCATTGTTTTCTTTGTATCAGGACTTATTGTGCCTCAGGTGGTTGTATATGCCCATTATCAGTACCACCAGAGAATATGGCCATACCTTGTGTATACCTTCATGACAATATTCTCAACCCTATGGTACAGGAGGGTCTCAAAGAAGCTTAGTCACGATACCAGTGGCTATCTTTTCTACTATGGAGTTATGATGAGGACGCTGGGACTCTCAGTGTTTCTATTCTCCCCAGCAATTCAAGGGTTCCTTGCACCCATTGCTATTTTGGGCTCTATTCTCATTGGAATAAGCTGGGCCTACATTTCCATATCAAATCTCTCCTATGTGGGCCGTGTAGCCCTTGAGAAGGAGAGGGATCGTGCTCTCTCATTCTACAATTTCATAAATGGTCTGGCTGTGAGTTTAGGAAACTTCACCGGTGGATTGTTAGTGGATTTAGTTGGTTTCATATACACCTTTGTTTTGTCCATAATCCTGCTCACTGCAGGGGCCATGTTCATGAAGAGAATAGAGGGATGGGGTGCCCCTGAAAATGGAGCGGCAGAAGAGCGAAAAGTTTAAAATGTGTAACGGTTAAGGTAACAAACATGGCAAAGAAGAGCAAGGGTACAGGCTTTCAATCCGCAGCTGGTCTTATTCGCTATTTCGAGGAGGAGAAGACAAAGGGTCCCAAGCTGGATCCCAAGCTGGTAGTCTATATGGCAGTTATCTTCGCAATAATCGTTGAACTTGCCCTCCGGTTCTGGCCTACCTCTTGAGAAATGATATACCTTCTTCAGTCATACCAAGAAAAATTAAGGCGACTCTATGCCCTCGATTACATCTTTTCTTCTGAGGAATTGGAGAATAAATCTTGGGAGAACCTTCTATCATTTCTGCAGGAAAAGAGGGTGGGGATGATATCCCCCCCAAGCACTCTAATAAATAGGCTTATGGAGAATGGTTATCCAGTTGTGAATCTTTATGAAGAGGAAGATAGAATACATCCAAATTACCATTTCAGTCCTTTACCTAAAAAATTTTTTGAGAGAGATGCAAAGGTTGTGGCCCGCGAGCTTCTGGGAAAGATGCTTATTAGAGTTTTAGGGCATGAATTGTTGGTGGGTAAAATTGTAGAGACGGAAGCCTACTATGGCGAGGGAGATCCTGCATCCAGAGCCAGGAAGGGAGCCAAGGATTACAATCGTCCCATGTGGTTTAGAGGCGGGCATATCTTCGTTTATATGGTACATGCCAACTGGATGCTCAATCTCACCACAGATGGGGACGAGGCGCAGGCAGTTCTTATAAGGGCCGTAGAGCCCATTGCAGGTATATACCTGATGAGGAAGAAAAGGAGAAAGAAAAAGATTACAGAGCTATGCAGCGGTCCTGGAAAGCTCAGCCAGAGCTTTTACATTGAGCGGGATATGAACGGAAAGCCTCTTGGTAAGGAGCTTATCGTGGCCAAATCCCCCCGGAGTGGGTTCGAAATCAGAACTTCCCATAGAATAGGTGTTAAAGAGGATCTTGAGGAGCATCTAAGATTTTTCATTCCATCTAAGTTTGTTTCCAGGAAGTAATAAATAGCGGGATGCCATTACCCTACATGGTGATAAAAATGGATCCAGAAGAAACCGTAAAGGAAATTGGAGAGTATCTGGAAAAGTTGAGTAAAGATTATCCACAGGAAACAGGTGCGTTTATGGCATTCCTGAGAAGAACGATTCAGGAGAAGGCACTGGATACTAAAACAAAGGAGCTTATTGCCCTCGCTCTGGGCATAGCAACGGGCTGTGAGTGGTGTATTGCGCTTCACACAAAAAATGCCATGGATGCGGGAGCTACTCCTGAGGAGCTTATCGAAGCAGGTTTCGTTGCCGTTCTAATGGCCGGAGGCCCCGCACTCATGCATCTCATCCCGCTCATGAAGGCTATTGAGAGATTCAAAAAGTAATCCTTTTATCCTTCTTTTTCTATTCCTTTTCTATGAAGATCGAAGAGATTTTTCCGGAGATCAATGAGATAAGGGATGAGGAACTGCGCAGCAAGGTAATAAAAGTGTGGGAATACGCTATTGAAAAGGGCGGCTGGAAAGATTTTCCTCTGGAGAAGATACCTTTCACCCTTCTTATTCCCACAGAGAGAAATCTTGTGGAGCATACCCGCGCGGTAACGAGAATGGCCATGGCCGTTGCCCGGGAGCGCGGTGATGTAAACATGGATTTCATAATTGCGGGAGGACTTCTCCATGATGTTGCAAAGCTGCTGGAATTCGAATACAGGGACGGAAAAGTGGTTAAGAGCGAGTATGGAAAGAGAATCCGCCATCCGGTGGGCGGTGCTATGCTGGCTGAAAAATTTGAACTGCCTTACCAGATTGCGCATATAATTGCGGCGCATTCCAAGGAAGGAGAGTTTGTGACCCGCGTTCCCGAGGCGGTAATCATACATCACTGCGACTTCATCGATTTCCATATAGAGAAAGGTAAGCTACAATCATAGATTCGGAGGATACCTCCTCTTTATGGCTATTTCTTTTGAGAGCACATAGATATATGGAGGCACTATGAGGAAGAAGACAAATACTGGAATCTTGAGGGCCATCCAGGCAAAGTAATTTACATGCATCAGAGTTTTTACTTTTACAAAATAGAGGTCTTTCATGCTCACAATTATAAATTCATTTTTGTTGGGCAGTGGATATACCTCCTCAGCTCTCCACACATTAGCCCAGCCTTCCATGTCACATTTAGATTTCTATCCAGATATATGGTTCAGAGTGGCACATAGGGTAGCTGCTCATTACATAAATCAGGCGCAGTGTAAAGAAATACAGTGTAACCCGTGTTATTTTCATATATGCTAGCTCTTTGATTTCTTATATCCCACTTTTTCACGCCTATATTCTTTAAATCGAAAAGAACGATTTTCTTGAGAAATGTAAAATTCCCGTCATAGAGCAGCCACAAATTTTTTGTACCGGAGTACGAGAAAACATAGAATTCATCTCCCATTTTCTCCATATTTATTATTTTTCCAGGCACTTCAAGTTCCCTAAATTTTCTACAATCCTTATACACAGTTATTTTGGAATCCCCAAAATGACAAATCAGACCATCTTCTATGTAGATATCCGGGACATCTGAGTAGGAGATATGCATTCGAGAGCGAAGAGACAGATTCCACAGAATTCTGTTATCCTTAAAATAGTAGATGTCGTAGATAGAAGGCGAAGAAACTTTATTAAATTTCAAAATCAACCCTCCATTCCAGGGATAAGTGGCTATAAATGCTCCCTTGAAATCATTGTGGAGTTCATCTAGAATCTTAACATCCCTGTAAATGTGGTATATGGTATTGTTGAAAAGGATGTAAAAGTAACCGCTTCGATTTCCATATAAAATATGGTAGTGATAGAAAGTGTCGGGGTTATGTGAGGAGTTGAAATAGATGTGCAATCTGCTAAGCTCCAGTGTCCATATTATACGCCCACTCCAAGGATCAGCGTAATACATCCTTCCACGCCAGTCTCCCATATATATCACCGAGTCGGATAGATAGTAGTTGCAGAACTCATGGCCCATATATCCTGGCGCGTCCACGAACATCTCATATTTACCTCGGTAAACAAAATAAAGGTCTCCTTTTTCGTTTACCCCATATAGGTAGCCATCTCTCATCCCTCTTTCATACATCCAGTGGGTTCCCCAGCCATATCCCAGACGAGATTCATCGTACTCTACCTTTTTATAAATATTCACGGACGGAATGAACAGCATGCCAATGAGAATGGCTAATGCTATTATTCCCACTACAGTCAATTTCTCCATTAAATGAGAATTAGCACATAGTTATATAAATCTTATCTTACAGAAGAAACAAAATCACCTATATTCTTAAAAAGCTCTTTCTCAAATCCATGAAAGCTGTGATCACCCTCCATTATAACAATTTCGATTCTTTCACCCCTGTATGCGTGCTTTAATCTCTCTGCATACCATCCCACACCTTTAGGGAAATATGGATCCTCTTTGCCCAACACCACCATCGTTGGTAGTTTTACCTTGGAGAAAATATGTAGCTCTTCATAGTTGAACATCTTTGCCTCCAAGTTATCCCGAGATGCAAAGCTAAGAAAACGATGCGCGCTCCAGAATTCACCCGTTTTCTCATATAGGGGAAGTATAATCTCGTTATCCCTTCCTTCCTCCACCATCTGCCGGGCAAGGGAGAGAAATTTCTCAAACTCTGAACCAAGTGAATTCTTCCAAATTTCGTAATCCTCTGCCGGAGATAGGTGAATAAGGCTCTTCACCCTATCATCTACACTTTTGTAGGCATAATAGAGCATCTTCTGACATCCAGTGCTGTGTCCCATCAAATGGATATCTTTGTAGCCCAGGCTTTCAAGATACTCAATAGCTGCTTGAATATCCCATGTGCTCTCTTCAAAATTTTCAAAAGCAGTGCCTAAAAGATGATGATTTCCTTCTAGGTCTCTAAAATCCTTAATTATCTCTGCACCCCGGGTATTAAAGGAAAAGAAAGAAATGCCTTTTTTAAAAAGCTCTCTGGCACCGTATAGAAATCCTTGCTTGTAAAAATTCCCGCCCATCCCATGGACAAAGACAACCACAGTATCTTTTGTTCCCCTAAGCAGAAATCCGGCTGTTTTGAGGCCATCAGAAGTTTCGAAGAAACTTAAAGAACCTTCTATAGGTTTCATACTAAAATAAAAAGAGAGAGTTAGGATGGTGGCGGTGGTAGTGCCTGCGGTGGTTGCTGAGGCGGCTGTGGTGGCTGTGTGGCCCGTAACAGTGGGTCAAATTTCAAGAATGCTACAAGAAGCAGTATGCCTGGAAGCAGGCCACCGAAAATAAAGCCCAGTATCATCCATAGAAGCGTTTTATCCCTGGCATCTCCATATCTTCTCTGTTCCATCAATCCATTGATTTCCTTGCACTTCATCCATATCACGAGATCAAATATTCCGAAAATCAGCGGTACGATGCCCACAAAGAAAAGGAGTGTTGCTATTCCAGAAATCAGAAGTATTATCCCAAAGATCAAAGAGATTATACCTGTTATCCTAACCAGATCCATAATGCTCTTTGCTTCAGGCGGATAGGGCATGTGTTGCTGATACCCTGGATACGGCTGTTGGTATGTCTGCTGATACGGCTGTTGATACTCCTGCACAGGCTGCTGTGAAACCTGCTGAATCTGCTCTTCTCCTTGATTATTTACTACCGGCTGTGTTTCCTGAGACTGTGGCAACTCTACAATATTTTCCTCTTCCTTAGGGGAAGAATTTTCCGAATTCTCTTCCATAATGTTTATCCCTCCACGGAAAAGATTTGTTGGAGGTATTTAAATGTTTCCAATTTATACATCAAATGTGTAAAATCCTTGTAAAATGGAGGAAATCATTACTTTTTCTTAAATTCTGTATAACCGCATTTACCGCAGGAATATCTATCTTCGTGCTCTGCGAGAAAAACACCGGGACCACATTTGGGGCAGAATCTCCTTTTGCGTATGAGTTTTCCATCCTTTATCTCATAAAGCTCTCTCTTCTGCATCTTTATTCCTCCTCTTTTTTCTCTATCAATTTGTTTCTGAGCAAAATATACTCGGGCTCAGTTTTCAGGGCATGCTCCACACTTTCATAAATCTTGGCAAATCCCCTTGTTCGTGGCTCTCCAAAGGTCGTGTGCATGTTGTCCAGAATCACACGATTTTTATCCGCATTGAGATTTGCAGCCAGTAAATTCCTCACATCCTCTCGCGTAGGTGTTTTATCCTTGGGATGAAATACCTCGAATCTAACCTCAATGCGATGAAGCAGCGGATTCTCCTTCCTCTCCAGGATCTTGAGCTCCATATCTATACCTCCATTTCCTTTATTATCTTCCTGACTTCTTCCTTGTCCTTTTCACTCACTTTTATCATGATTACACCCGTATTGGGCATCCCATATATAACAATAGCGCCTAAAGGAGCAAAATGAACCGCAGGAATAACAGCAAGATCCTCCTCTCCTTCCACCTCTATCCTCCAGCTCTTCTCGGATTGAACAGCATTTCTCACAGCATTCCAAAGCTCCGGAGTTATCCTGCCCGGTGGATTTGAAACCTTCACAACGCAATCTCCGTAATTCCTAACTAAATTATTTTCAAATCGTTCCCTCTTTGTTCTATAATCCACGATCACAATCTGTGGTTTCTTACCCAGCTTGAGAAGTGTGGCTGCTACAATGTCCCCCACAGCAATAATCTTTCCCTCCAGCTCTTTTATCTCCTTCTCGCTAATAAGCTTACCATAAACCCTCTGGAGCTTCTTTCGTGTTGATTCTCTAAGAATCAGAGGTTTATCTAACTCGGAGAGCAAATTCTCCATTCTCCGCACCCATCTCCTGCGCAATTCTGGACATATCCTTGTTCAGGATGAATACATAACCCTGCCACTCATGCGTAGTCTCCCCTCCACAGTAAGGGCAGACATCCTCGGTAGTTATTCTTCTGCAGTTTCTGCAGGCTTTGAGCTCCTTATTCATTTACCTCCCTCCTCTTTTTTCTCACCTTTAGCAAGCTCCTCTATCCATTCAAACTTACCCAGTCCTGGCTGCCTCATAGTCAATCCAACTTTGCTCTGGCGTGGATTTGCATCGTTTATACTTAAAGCCACAATTCTCGCAACCACTTTGTCCTTTACTCTCAACACTTTTTTACTTTCCTTGCCAATAAATCTCTTGTTTTCCACATCAACATCAATAACATCATCCATTATCTGGCTTATATGAAGAAGACCATCAATAGGCCCAAAACGTATGAACGCACCGAATTTGAGCGCATCTACCACATCCCCCACAATCACTTCCTGGAGCTCTGGATGAAATGCAAGGGCCTTAAATCTGACCTTTTGATACACAGCGCCGTCTCCAGGTACTATAACACCCTCGCCAACCTTCTCTAGGGAGAGAAGGAGCACTATAATATATTTCCTCTCAGCAGGATCCTTTACTTCTTCCCTGGGAAAGGAGTAAACATTTCCTTCTATTTTCTCTCTTGCGAGGTCTTCCAGCACCTGATCTATGTCCTCACCAAGCAGAGGTGGGGGGATTCGAATCACATCTTCCTGCTCCACTATTAAATACATGCTTGGGCGAAAGTTTAGGGGGTTTATAAATTTTCCCCCACGGAGGGGGCGAAGCCCCTCTCTACACCCCCAAGAAGAGGGTTCCACCCCCTTTCTAAACCCCCATAAAAGGGGGGGTAGAGGGGAGAACGAGCATCTGAGATGCGAGCTTGCCATCCGCAGGAGGGCTAAACGAGCAAATCCTGCGGGTTTGCGAGCCAGCCTGTGTAAGCAGGGCGCAGCGTAGGTTCTCCCTCGTGGGGAACCCGCTGGTGGTTCCCAGGGTTGCTGGAAGTACTAGAAACCCTCCGGTGGTTCCGAGTGTGGATGCTGGAGGGAATGGGAACCCGCAGGAGGTTCCCAGGGTTGCTGGAAGTACTAGAAACCCGCTGGAGGTGTCTAGTGGGAAAGGTTAAAAAATGAGAAGGTATAGCCCATTCTGTGGGTTTCTACGAAGACATAGCTGCCATATTTCGAGAAGGAAAGATAAAAACCAAGGAGGATTTAGAGAGATGGAAGAGCAGGATCGCTAAGAAGTACAGGATGCCAAATCCTCGCAACTCGGAGCTTTTGAAAAACTTACCTGAGGATATTGTGGAGAAATACCGGCATATTTTGGTGAAAAAGCCATCTAGAACCTTGAGTGGTGTGGCCATCGTAGCTATAATGACCTCTCCATTCCCATGCCCCCATGGAAAATGTATATACTGTCCTGGAGGTCCGGATAAGGGAACAGCACAAAGTTATACAGGTTACGAGCCAGCGGCGTTAAGGGCAGCACAATACAATTTCGATCCATATGAACAGACCAAGGCGAGGATAGAGCAGTTAAACTCTATAGGGCATCCCACGGATAAGATAGACCTTATAATAATGGGTGGCACGTTCACCGCGAGACCTCGGAGATACCAAGAATGGTTTGTAAAACGTGCCTTTGATGCCATGAATAGTGTGGATGCTAGGAACCTGAAAGAAGCACAGTTGATTAACGAGGATGCAAAAAACAGGTGCATCGGGCTAACTGTAGAGACCCGTCCCGATTGGTTCATGGAGAAGGAGATAGATTTTTCCCTTTACCTGGGTGCAACCCGTGTGGAGCTGGGGATCCAAACGATATACGATGATATTCTTGAGAAGGTTAAGAGGGGGCATGGAGTGAGGGAGAGCATAATAGCAACACGTCTAGCCAAGGATGCGGGCTTCAAAATAAATTATCACATGATGCCGGGACTGCCGGGAAGCAACATAGAGCGGGATTTCCAGGCATTCAAGAGAATCTTCGAGGACCCTGATTTCCGACCGGATATGCTAAAGATATATCCAACCCTAGTTGTCAAGGGCACAGAATTATACGAGATGTGGAAGAGAGGTGAGTATGAGCCTTATTCCCTTGAGGAGATGATAGAACTTCTTATCAGAATTAAGAGTATAGTTCCCCCTTGGATAAGGATTCAGAGAATTCAAAGGGATATCCCTGCAAAATTCATAGAAGCGGGAGTTAAAAAGGGAGATTTGAGGGCAATAGTTCAGAGAGAGATGGAGAAGAGAGGGCTTAGATGCAGATGCATAAGATGCAGAGAAGTTGGAAGAAGAGGCGGCGAAAATTTTGAGATGGTACGTAGGGATTACTCTGCCTCTAAAGGCCAGGAAGTTTTCCTCTCTATGGAGGATACGGATTATGATTCCATTGCTGCCTATCTACGACTGAGATTGCCCAGTGAATATGCCCATCGCCCGGAGATGCGCGACGCAGCTGTCGTGCGGGAGGTTAAGGTATTTGGACGTGAGGTTCCTGTGGGAATGCGCGAGAAGGATGCGTGGCAGCATAAGGGAATGGGAAGCCAATTAATGAGTGAGGCAGAAAGAATTGCCAAGGAAGAGTGGGGCGTGACTCGTATTGTTGTTATAAGCGGAATCGGGGTACGCAACTATTACCGTAAGTTGGGATACGAAAGATTAGGGCCGTATATGGCAAAGAAATTATGAGAGATGCTCTTTTTCCCAGAGAGCTTGATATTTTTTAACCGTATGTACCCCCCAGAGAAGTCCCACGACAGCGGCAATCAAATTGGCCGTTACAATTCCGATCCATATGCCTGAAAGTCCCAATTTAAAAACTATGCCTAGAAGATAGGTGAAGGAAATCTGCATCACTATGGTCCTGAGTATATTTTGGGCCAGAGAATACATCCCCTTTCCAATGCCTCGAAACATGCTTGAGGTGAGCATTCCTGCAGCCATACCCGGAAAATAAAAGACGATGTAGCGTAGAAACTGTACAATGCCGGGAGCTAGGGTACTGGAATCTCCAGAATAGGTAAAGAGATATGTAAGCTGCGGGGCAAAAATCCACAACAGGATACCGGTAATCAGACCTATCAAGGCCCCCACCTTAACAGCGTAAAGATAGGCGATTTTAAGTTTCTCTCCATTCTTTGCCCCGAAAGCTGCACCCGTTACGCTGGTTACCGAGGCTGCCAGGCCCATGATGGGCACAGTGGCAAGCATCACGATTCTCCATCCTCCCGAAAAAATGGCCATTCCATAATCTCCACCTGCCATAAGAACGATGGTGTTAAGAACTATCATGGTGAGGGACATGGATATCTGAGAGAGGGAGGAAGGCACACCCACAGCGAATATCTCCCGGAGAATATCCCAGTTTCTGCGAAAATAGCGAAGTCGAAGCTGCACATAGGTATCCCGTCTAACTAAGATCCAGTAAAGGATAACGGTAGCGGACACACCTATGGAGAGCATGGTAGCTATAGCAGCACCCACCACACCAAGTCCAAGGGTGAAGATGAAAATGGGGTCGAGCACCATGTTGAGCACCGAGCTTATGAGCATGATGTACATGGCTCTTTTGGTATCTCCTTCACCTCGCAGAATAGCGTTTCCCAAGCTTGACATGAAGATGAGGGGCGAGCCCAGTATGATGACCATTCCGTAGGAATGGGCAAGGGCTGCTACATTCTTCCCTGCACCCATGGAAATAAAAATCCCGTGAAGAAATGGGAGGAAGGAATAGCCTATAACCGTGCCTATTACCGTACCGGCTAAGAGCGTATGCTCCGCAACGTTGCTTGCGCGTTTTTTATTCCTGGCCCCGATTGCACGGGATATGGCCGAGCTTCCTCCAACCCCGATGCCCATGGCTATAGCGGAGAGAATCATCATGAAGGGCATGAAAAGTCCCACCGCTGCCAGGGCATCTGGACCCACGCCTGATACCCATATCCCATCCACGAAGCTATAAAGGGTCTGGACCATACCCCCTATCATCATGGGTATGGAGAGCCTTATAATCGCTTTACGCGGATCGCCAAGAAGAAGCGCTACATTGCGACGCACCTTTTCTTCCATATCCACACCATGAATATTCTTGGTGCAGGTAAATCCGGCAGGAATTTAAATATTTGTGCAGGTGGTTAGGTCTAAATGTCCAAAGGTTTATAATAGTAAAAGTATTGTGCATCTCTGGTGATGGTGATGTCCAGTCAATTTATGGAGTACAAACCGGTGAAGTCCCGCCAATGGGTGATGCCGAACCAATATTAGTCGAACCTGGCGGAGATGATATTCTCCGCAAGCTAATTTTGAGAGCTTTGAACAACAATCAAAGGTTAATTCTTAGAAATCTCAACGATCAGGGGACTTCGCTCAATGCATTTCTCGAAAAGCTGAGTAGAAAAGAGAACAGACCCCTTTCAACATTGAAGCTCAATGCAAGAATCCTGAAAGATCTAGGGCTCATAGAGTACGGCACCAAGGAGGAATCCAAGCCCGTGCGTCTCACACCCCATGGAAAACTTGTTCTCCACCTTATGGAAAAGAGGAAAAATGTCAGCGAGGAAAAAAAGCTTGTTGAAATTTTGCTCAGACACAAGAGAGAGAAGGACATTCTTCTTCTGGATCACAGAGTACATCTCAGCGACGTGGATTTAATGGAGATTCCCGGAGTTCTAAAACTCTCCTTCGCTTCCATAGAAGAGAAGATAAGACTTGCACGGAAACTTGCGCTCGCGACCAAACTCGATGGCTCAGAGGGCAGGATCTTCCTTTTATTGAGTAGTGTTGATGGAAATCTGCTTTCTATCCCCACAGTGAAGAG
Organism: DHVE2 group archaeon; assembly: GCA_026993785.1. GTDB lineage: Archaea > Thermoplasmatota > Thermoplasmata > Thermoplasmatales > Aciduliprofundaceae > S014-41. The sequence goes on along the minus strand of JALWRZ010000001.1, from coordinate 22,967 downwards.
CATGGATAATCTTTTCATCATCGTGGAACGTGGAAAGATTGGAGAAAAGTTGCTGGAGAAGCTAAGCGCTGAAGGATGCAGGATTATATGCGTGGGAGATGAAGAGCTATCCCGGGCTTTGGAGACACCGGATGATGGAAACCATGGAATAAAGCTCATTGTTGTGGAGGCGATGTCATGATTCCAAAATTTAGCAGAGAATATAAAAAGGAGAGTATTGTGGAGGTGGACGGCGTTAAGATAGGCAAAGATTTCACAATAATGGCCGGTCCATGTGCCGTGGAAAATGAAGAGCAGATTATGATGGTGGCGGAGTTTCTAGCGGAAATGGGAATAAAGATTCTTAGAGGTGGAGCCTACAAGCCAAGAACCTCGCCCTATTCATTTCAAGGCCTGGGAAAAGAGGGACTCAAACTTCTGAGAAGAGCCGCTGATGAGTATGGACTGCTTACCATCACGGAGGTTCTGAACTCCAGAGATGTGGAGCTTGTTGCCCAGTACGCTGATATCCTGCAAATAGGCTCAAGAAATTCCCAGAATTACGAGCTATTAAGGGCTATTGGAAAATGCGATAGACCCGCGGTGCTCAAGCGGGGATTCGGGAACACCATAAAGGAACTTCTCTATTCTGCAGAATACATCCTCAACGAGGGAAACGAGAAGGTTATACTATGCGAAAGAGGTATAAGAACCTTTGAACCGGAGACCCGTTTCACCCTGGACATTGCGGCTGTGCCTGTGGTGAAGGAGATGTCGCATCTGCCCATCATAGTGGACCCATCCCACCCTGCAGGGAAGAGATCCCTCGTGGCTCCCCTTGCCAAGGCAGCCTACGCTGTTGGTGCCCACGGGATAATGGTTGAAGTCCATCCCCAGCCGGAAAAAGCGCTTTCTGACTCAGCGCAACAATTGAATTTTCAGGAATTCAAAGGGTTGCTAAAGGAACTGGAGGCCCTGGGATGGAAAGGGTAGTATTCGGCTCTCTCTTGCATCTTTCCTCGCTAATTAATTCGCTGAAACCCTATAAGGTGGCGTTCCTAACCAACAATATCCTCAAGGAATTGTGGATGGGAGAGATACTGAAATACAAGGAGGCTCCTGTGATAGCAATTCCCGACGGAGAGAGATACAAGAGCATAGAAAGTGCCATGTACATATGGAAGATTCTCAGAGAAATGGAGTTTACAAGGAAATCTCTCTTGATAGGCGTTGGAGGTGGAGTGATAACTGACCTGGCAGGGTTCGTATCATCCATCTATATGCGGGGCACATACCTGGGGTTGGTGCCCACCACGCTTCTGGCACAGATTGACGCAGCCATAGGCGGTAAAACGGGGGTGAATTTCTATGGAAAGAACATGCTCGGCACTTTTTATCCGGCGAACTTCGTGCTCATTGCTCCAGAAACTTTGAAAACGCTTCCTCAAGAGGAACTGCTCAATGGTCTGGGAGAAATAGCCAAGTATGCAATTTTGGATTCCACAGTCTACCGATTTCTCCAAGACATAGATGATCCCATGGAAGCTCTCAGGAGGGATATAATAGAGGCGTGCGTGAATTTCAAGTTGAAAATAGTGAGGGAGGATATGAGAGAAGAGGGTAAGAGGAGAGTGTTAAATCTTGGGCACACAGTGGCCCATGCCCTAGAGAAGCTCTCAAACTACAGAATTAAGCATGGATTTGCAGTGTCTGTAGGTTTACTTGTGGCCGCTTTGGTAGGAGAGATGCTGTATGGCTTCGATGCTGGAAAGGTGGAAGCAATGCTTCATCGATTTCGTCTTCCTACGGGGTATCCGGCATCCCCACAAGAAGTGTTGAGAGAACTAAGGGGAGATAAAAAATTCTGGTACGGCAAAATAGTTTTCGTTGTGCCCGTGGAGATAGGGAATGTAAGGGTGGAAATCGTAGGAGAAGAGGTGATAAAAAGAGCGCTGGAGAAGGTGTTCAAATGATAGCAGGGGTAGTGGTGGCGAAAAATCCTGAGGAAGCAGTAAAGATTATAAAAGGATACGATGCTGATCTCTACGAGATAAGGGTAGACGCCATGGAGAACGTGGGAGAACTTGAGATTCTAAAACCCTTCGCAGATTCCCTGATTTTCACAGTTAGGAGCGGAAAAGAGGGTGGGATAAGAAGCATAAGCCCCCAAACAAGGTTGGCTATCTATGAAAAGGTTCTTAGGCTGCGTCCCGCGTATGTGGATGTGGAGCTCAATTCCGCAATAGCCTCGAAGGTAATTAAGCTCGCCAGGGAATTTGGCGCCAGGGTTATTCTCTCGATTCATGAGTCCCACGGCACTCCTTCTTCAGAAAAGCTTCGAGGTTTTGTGGAGCTTGCGAAAAGCAAGGGTGCCGATATCGCCAAGATAGTATGCATGGCCAACTCACTTCACGATAATCTACGGGTATTGGAGCTTTACGAGGAATATAGGAACATAATATCCTTCTGCATGGGTCCCCTGGGGAAAATTTCCAGGGTGATAAGCGCGTTATTTGCTCCTTTTACCTATGCTTCACTAACGCTAAAAACCGCTCCGGGACAGCTAAGTGTTCAAGAGATGAGGGATTTGATGAGGAGGCTTGGATATGAGGGATGAGCCTCAGTTATACGGAATAATAGGCTACCCTCTGGAGCACACCTTAAGCCCGGTAATCCACAATGCCCTCTTTAAGAGGTACGGGATAAGGGGGAGCTACTTTGCATTTCCTGTTAGAGGAGAGATGCTCCCCGTCGCGGTAAACTGCGCACGTATATTTATGAGAGGATTCAATGTCACAATGCCCCACAAGGAAGCCATAGTACCTCTTTTAGATGAACTTTCAGAGGACGCCTCTAATATAAGAAGCGTTAACACCGTGGTAAACAAGAATGGAAAGCTGGTGGGCTACAATACCGATGGAGTGGGTGCCAGGAAAGCTCTGGAAAGAGTCGCAGAAATCAATAACTCCCGAATTTTGGTTCTGGGCGCTGGTGGTGCCGGCAAGTCGATCGCGTATGAGCTGGCTAAATTCACACATGTTACGGTGCTGAATCGAAGGATAGGGAAAGCGCTGCCCCTGCAAAATTTCGGGATAGAGGTTGGAGAGCTTACCAAGGATAATTTAAGGAGAGAATTGAAAGACGCGGATATTCTTATAAACGCAACCCCTGTGGGTATGAATGGCAACGATAGCTTAGTGCCGCGGGAATTTCTCAGGAAAGAGCTTGTTGTCATGGACATCGTTTACAGTCCACTTACCACAAAGCTTTTAAAGGACGCAGAGAAGGCAGAGTGCACGACGGTGGATGGTCTCTGGATGCTTGTCTACCAAGGTGCAGAAGGTTTCCGTCTATGGAGTGGGATAAAGGTGGATATCTCATTTATGAGGAGGGTTGCAATTGATAGGCTCAGGAAAAGCCAGTAGTGCTGTAACGGTAGTAAACGCCTTTGCCACAGGAATGGGGGCAGCTATAGCCATAGATCTATGGACCTACGCAAATGTGGAGATTTTGAATGAAGAGAAAATAGAAATGAAAATCACCGTGAGAGGCAAAGAAATGCAGGATATACGCCTGGTGAAGGGCGCTGTAGATACCCTCAGGAGCTTTACAGGGGCGTCCTTTGGAGTACGTGGAACCATCGAATCCGAGATACCCGTGGCCAAAGGGTTAAAAAGCAGCTCTGCGGCAGCCAATGCGCTTATTTCAGCCATGCTAAACGCTATGGACATTCAGATTTCACCCATGCAACTCTTGAAATTGAGCGTCGAAGCGGCGCGAAGAAGCGGAGTAACCGTTACCGGTGCCATGGATGATGCTGCTACCTCCTATCTCGGGGGACTGTGCATCGCAAATAACAAGAAAGACGAGCTGATCTCAAGGAGCGAGGTGGAAAAGCTACCTGTGGTGCTTCTCGTACCTGCGGAGGAGGTTCTAAGCGAAGATCTCAAGAATATGGATTTCTCGCCTCTCGCACCCTATGTGGAAAAGATTCTTCAGATAGCGTCAAATGGTGAGTGGAGAAGGGCGCTGGTGCTTAACGGATTGATATACTCAGCATATCTTGGCTATTCTCCCGAGCCCATAAAGATGGCCTTGGAAATGAAAGCCGTTGCGGGATTGTGCGGCAAGGGTCCTGCCTTTTTCGCCATAACCCGCGACCCAGAGCTAATTGCAGAGGAGTGGAGCGCCCTTGGGGAAATAGTAATTACGGAGCTGAGGTGATTAAATGGAGATCATCCATCCAGGGGAGGTTGATGGAGAGGTGATGGCACCTCCATCCAAAAGCTATACCCACAGGGCACTATTTCTCGCACTCCTCGCTGATTCGCCGAGCAGGATTATGGGCAAGCTCCAATCTCAAGATACTCTGAGAAGCATGGAAGCCATAAAGAGATTTGGCGCGGTCCTGAAAGGGGATAAAGTATATCCGCCCCAGGAACTTTCTCCCGGGAAAATCTTTGCAGGAGAATCCGGGACCACCGCAAGAATTTCCCTGGCTGTAGCCGCGCTTCCCCAGGGCAGGAGTGTAATAGATGGAAGAGGAAGACTGAGGGTGCGCCCCATGTATCCCCTGGTGAAAGCCCTTGAAGATTTGGAAGTTAAGATAGAGGGAAAATTTTTACCCATAGCAGTGGATGGAGGTGTGAATAAGAGCGTGGAACTAGTGAAGGTGGATGCATCCCAATCCTCGCAGTTTGTCACCGCCATGCTCATACTCGCCTCGAGGCTCGGTTTCGCCGTAGAATACGAAAATGCAGTATCCAGACCTTATATAGAGGTGACCCTGAAAACCATAGAGAATTTCCACGTGAAATACCGCAGGGAGGAATCGAGAATATATGTGGAGCCTGGAATAAAGGGGACTACGCTCTACATTCCTGGAGATTACTCCAGCGCTTCCTTTTTTCTGGCTGCGGGTGCGCTATTTGGCAGGGTGAGGGTTCGAAATTTGAAGGTGGGAGATAAGCAGGCGGATGCAGCCATATTGGACATCCTACGGGATTACGGTGCAGAGGTGAAAATCTTCGAAGATTCAATACAAGTTGAAAGGGGTGAGAGACACGCCCTTCATGTAGATTGCACCGATTATCCTGATCTTTTTCCTATCCTCACGGTATTAGCCGCCTACGCCCCCGGCAGGAGCAGAATAACGGGAAAGCAGCTTAGACTCAAGGAGAGTGACAGGGTGCATGCTATGGCAATGAATCTTCGGAGTATGGGGGTGAAGCTCAAAGAGCTACCTGAAGGTCTGGAGATAGAAGGTGGCAGATTGCACGGAAGCACGGTGAAAAGCTTTGGTGATCATCGAATTGTGATGGCCATGAGCATAGCGGCCTTAGGTGCCAGGGGAAAGAGCATAATTCTTGATACCCATGTTGTTGATAAGTCCTATCCCAGCTTCTTTCAGGAACTAAGGAGGTTGATAGTATGAAGGGAAGGATGCTTACATATACTCTCTTCGGTGAGAGCCACGGTGAGGCTGTGGGAGTTCTGATCGAGGGGATACCTCCTGGCATATCCGTTGCTCTCGATTCCCTGAAGGAGGAGCTCGAAAGGAGAAAGGGCATACCTGAGCTAAGCACTGCCCGGAGGGAGGAGGATATCCCGCAAATAATCTCGGGAGTGTTCAGGGGATATACCACCGGTGCTCCCATTCTCGTTCTGGTAAAAAACAGGGATGTGGGTTCCTCATACTATGAAGAGATAAAGGATACTCCACGCCCCGGGCATGCAGATTATACCGCGAGAATTAAATATTTTGGATACAACGATTATCGGGGCGGCGGTCATTTTTCTGGAAGACTCACGGCAGGTTTGGTAATTGCCGGTTATTTCGCCAGGAGATTGCTGGAAAGGGAGGGAATAAAAATAAAGGCGTATATCAAAAAGATTGGCAGGATTTCCTGCGGAGAGCTGGAGCTGGAGAAGATATTATCCTCCAAGAATGCGTATTGCCCAGATGAACTGGCGTTAAAGAATATGATCAACGAGATAAAGGATGCCAGGAACTCTGGGGACAGTGTGGGTGGCATCGTAGAGGTAATAGCCACCAATGTGCCCCCCGGCCTTGGAGGTCCCTGGGACGAAGATATAGAGGCTGATCTCGCATCTGCATATTTTCGCATTCCTGCGGTGAAGGGTGTGGAATTCGGAGCGGGGTTTAAGCTGGCGGAGCTCAGAGGCAGCGAGGCCAACGATGCATTTATCATGCGGGATGGAAAAATAGTTACGGAGGGCAACAATCATGGAGGGGTGCTGGGAGGAATAACATCGGGAATGCCCATTGTGGCAAGAATAGCATTCAAACCCACACCCTCAATTTATATTCCGCAGAGGACTGTGAATATAAGGGAGGGAAAGGAGAAAATTATCAAGCTGCGGGGGAGATTTGATCCATGCATTGTTCCCAAGGCGGTTCCCGTGGTGGAGAGTGCTACGGCGCTGGTGCTTGCGGAGCATATTCTTCGCAGAAACTCGTGGAAGAACGTGGTCAGGCGCACCGGGCCAAAGGTTTAAGCGTGAAAAAGCTATGACCCAAGGGTGATGGTGATGCCTTCCCAATATCGCAGGATGATGAATCGAAGTTGAGAGGCCTGAGGGAGAGAATTGATGAGATAGACCGCGCAATTTTTGAGCTTCTGGAAAAAAGGATGGAGCTTGCAAAGGAGATACGAGATATTAAAGTGGAACTGCAGATGCCCATCAGGGATCCCGATAGGGAAGAGGAAATTCTTCTTCGACACCAGAAATTTCGGAGAGTTTTCGAAGCGATTTTGGAGGTGAGCAGGGATGTCCAATCCCTATGAGTTCTTCAATTACCTTGAACAACTTCAGCCATCCATACGCCTTGATGCAGGACAGCCGGAAATACCTGTGAGGGGAGAGATAATCCAGGCAGCTGTGGACTCGCTTCTCAAAGGCGAAACCGGTTATGCAAGCACCCGGGGCCTCCAGGAACTGAGAGAAGCCATAGCGGAAGTTGAGAAAGTTACTCCGCAAGAGGTTATAGTGGCGCCGGGTGCCAAATTTCTTATAGTTGCGGAAATTGCAAGAGCTGAAAAGATTGCAGTTATATCTCCACACTGGAGCGCATACACTCTAATGGTGAAGGAAATGGGAAAGAAGCTACGAGTTATAAGAACGACGTACCAATCCCGCTGGACACCTGACCTGGCAGATTTAAGGGATCTCGATGCTTCATTGCTTATTCTCAATTACCCCAACAATCCCACGGGCAGGGTTCTCCCTCCTCGCGAACTTCAAAGGCTCATAGATATCGTGGAATCCCGGGGAATAAAGATTGTTTCCGATGAGGTGTATGGTGATATATCCTTTGTGGACTTCCAATCTCCGCGGGAAATATATGAGAACGTGGTCACGGTGAAGAGCTTTTCCAAGCTATATTCCATGACGGGCTTCCGATTGGGTTATGCCATAGCTTCTCCTGAAGAGATAGAGAAAATTAGAAGCTTTTTAGAAGCCACAGTGACATCGGTGCCCATCTTCGTTCAAAGAGCCGGAATAAGAGCGATAGAGATGAAGGATGAAATAGCAAAGGAGATAAAAAAGGAATACAGAAGGAGAACTATGAAGGCGAAGAGCATCCTTAGAGGCTTGAAGTTTCACGCGCCTGAGGGTGCCTTTTACATATTTCTCAAGATTCCGATGGATGGCTTTGCCTTTTCTCGTAAGCTTCTGAAGAGGGACGTGGCGGTATTTCCAGGTTCAATGTTTGGCAATTATCCAGATTTCATTCGTATTTCCCTGGCAGGAATGGGATGGGAAAGGGGGTTGCATATAATAAAGGAGGAGGTTCAATGCGCGTTGCAGTAATAGGTTATGGAAAAATGGGTAAATTGTTCCACAGAATTTTGAGAGAGAGGTATGAAGTGGGCATTTTTTCCCAAGTCAATCATAGTGATTTTTCAAGCTTGGAGGAGGCGTACTTAAATTCAGATGTGGTAATCATAGCTTCCTCCATCCGTGAAACGATAAAAAGGGTAAGTGAATTAAAGAAAATAGCCAATAAGAATCCCAGGAGATGCATAATCTTCGATATCTCCACATTCAAGGAAGAGTTGATACCCCTTTACTACACTTTCCCCAGGGAGGTTAATGTGGCCAGCGTGCATCCCATGTTCGGCCCTGGCGTAAGAAATTTCGAGGGAAAGAGATTTCTTGTGGTGCCTGTGGAAAATAGAAAAAGAGATGCAATAGCTATAGAGAAATTCCTGAAGGAGCTTGGAGGCGATACGAGGATTGTGGAGTTGAAAGAGCATGAGAGAACTATGGGCTTTGTGCTCGGTGTACCCTATTTCTTGGGTATAGCCTACCTGCAATTTTCCTACGAGAAAGGACTGCACAGGCTCGAAGGAACATCACATAGATTTTTAAGCATCTACGGTAAAGCTGCATTGAACGACTCTACAGAGATGATAGAAGAAATATTAAATCGTTCGCTAACCCAGATTTCCGAGTTTCTCGAATTTTTGAAAAGGGAAAATGTGGATCTGGAGAAGCTCAAAAAAATGGTAAGCCAGGAGGAGATAAAGGACGCCTATGCCCGATTTTACAGAGCTTTAGAGCACTGAGAGCTCCATCATCTTTTTTCTCAACGCGTCTTCCGCAGATTTTCCCAGATTTTCAATGAGTGCCACAAGTGCACTTCCAACCACTACACCATCCGCTCCTTCTTTGATTAAATTCTCCACGTGCTCCCTTCTGGACACACCGAATCCCACAGCAATTTTTCTCCTGCATATTTTTCTGGCTCTTCGCAGAAGATCAAAGGCATGGGAAGATATTTTATCTCTTGCTCCTGTGGTTCCATAGGTGGAGATGAGATACACAAAGCCTGTGGAGGCTTTATCTATCGCAGCTAATCTCTCATCGGGTGTGTTGGGGGATGCCAGAAACACTGTTTTTAGGGAAAATTCTCTGGCTTTTTCCAAAAATTCCTGAGCATGGGTGATTGGGAGATCCACCACCAGCAGGGCATCCACCCCGCTTTCATGGACCTTTTCCATAAATTTTTCAGGACCAAATCGATAAATGGGGTTATAGTAGCTCATCAGAACCAAAGGAGTCTCGGAATCTTTTCTAAACTCCCTTGCCACTTGGAAAACTCTTTCAAGCTTAAAGCCCGCCTTCAAGGCCCTGTGGTGCGAGAGCTGTATGGTTGCTCCATCGGCCATGGGATCGCTGAAGGGAATTCCAAGCTCTATAGCTCCCGCGTAGTCGTCAATAACTTGCAGAAACTTCAATGTAGAGCCCATATCAGGGTCTCCCGCAGTTATATAGGGAATAATGGAGCCAGAAGGAAACATTATAGCGCACCTCCCACAATATCCAGGTCCTTGTCTCCCCGCCCCGAGAGATTCACCACTATGATCTCATCCCTATCCATCTCTGCTGCTAATTTCATGGCGTAGGCAAGCGCATGAGATGATTCCAGCGCTGGTATTATTCCCTCCACCCTTGATAGTTCCCTGAAGGCATTCAGGGCCTCAGAGTCCTCTATGGCCACATATTCCGCCCTTCCTATGCTCTTGAGATACGCATGCTCCGGTCCCACACCGGGATAATCCAGACCTGCAGAGATACTATGCGTTTCCCTTATCTGCCCGTCCTCATTTTGAAGAAAATAGCTGAGCATCCCGTGAAATACCCCTTTTTCTCCCGCATTAAGGGTGGCAGCATGCATCCCCATTTTAAGGCCTTTTCCTGCCGCCTCAACACCAATTAGCTTCGTTCTCTCCCCTATGAATGGGTAAAATATACCCATGGCATTGCTCCCGCCACCAACACAGGCCACGATGATATCGGGCAATTTACCCTCCATTTTCTGAATCTGCTCCTTCACCTCTGTGCCTATCACCGATTGAAAGTCCCTCACCATCGCAGGGTATGGATGCGGTCCTACCACAGAACCTATGAGGTAATGGGAATCTTGAAAACTTGCAACCCAATCCCTCAGGGCCTCGTTTATCGCGTCCTTAAGGGTCCTGGAACCCTGCTTCACAGGAATGACCTCTGCGCCTAAGAGTCTCATACGAAATACGTTCATAGATTGTCGCTTCATATCTTCAGCACCCATATAAACGGTGACCTTCATCCCTAATAGCGCCCCTACCATCGCGGTAGCCACCCCATGTTGCCCCGCACCGGTTTCTGCGATAAGCCTCTTCTTTCCCATGAACTTGGCCAGCAGTGCCTGGCCCAAGGCGTTGTTGGTCTTATGTGCACCCCCATGCAGTAGGTCCTCCCTTTTGAGATATATCTTTGCACCTCCAACTTTGCGAGATAGCCTTTCCGCATAATACAGGGGTGTTGGTCTTCCTGCCCAGGTGCGTAGATACCAATGCAGCTCCCTGAGAAATCGCTTATCCTTTTTCAGGCGGTCGTATGCCTTCTCCAGTTCCCTAAGCGGCTCCATAAGGGTTTCAGGCACAAACTGGCCCCCGAACTCACCATACCACATCCCTTACCCTCCTTACAAAATCTTCAACCAGGACACGATCTTTAATACCCCGCCTCTCAACACCACTGGATACATCCACCCCTGCAGGCTTCACCCACCTCACCGCTTCTTCCACGTTTTCGGGACTGAGACCGCCTGCAAGAACTATTGGATATTTCTTGGCTATTATGGCGCTTACCCTATAATCATGCCTTCTGCCGCTACCTGCTCCCGTATCTAAGAGAATTCTGTCCACCTCGTATTCGCTTATCTTCTCCATTAATAGCTCCGCATCTTCCTGGGCATTCACACTGGTACGTGGAACCATGAAGGCCTTCATTATCTTGACACCGTAATTATCCTTCAGCTTTGAAATTAATCGCGGCGGAACATCGGCATGGATCTGCACATACTCCGCTTCCGTCCTCTCAATGGCATTGGCCCACTGGGAATAGCTCTGCATGGTGGAAACAAGATATATGGGAATCCTGGCAATCTCCATAAGCTTGGCTGCTTCCCTCAACGGCAGTTCCCTCGGCGATGTTGAATTTACCACAACACCTGTGGCATCGGCGTATCGCTCCACGAGCCTAAGCTCATCCTCGGTCTTAACTCCACATATTTTTATAAATTCCACCCTCATTTTGTCATCTCCACAAAGTTTTTTATTATTTTCACACCCTCTCCACTCTCAAACTCGGTAAGCACACTCTCCGGATGAAACTGCACCCCTTCTATGGGCCTCTTGCGATGCCTTATGCCCATAATTAAGCCATCATCCATGGATACCGCGGATACCTCGAAATTCTGTGGTACGCGGAGTACTGCGAGGGAATGGTAGCGTCCTGCCCGCAGGGGATTCTTTATTCCCCTATATATTCCTTTTCCATCATGCCTGATGACACTCTGTTTCCCATGCTTGGGGGGTACACGGCCAACCTTACCGCCGAAGACCGAGGCGATTATCTGATGCCCCAGGCACACTCCCAGCAGGGGAACCTCGGATTCGAGCACTATCTCCGGAGAGTTACCTACCTGCTTCCTTTCTTCCGGGGTGCCAGGACCCGGGGAGATTATTATTCCATCGGGGTTTATGCTGCGAAGCTCTCCCGGCCTTATGGTGTTGGACACCACAATGGCTCTATCAAATAGGGATACGTACTCTGCAAGATTCCACACAAAGGAATCTCGATTATCCACAATCACGATCATTTTCTCACCCCCAGTGCCGCGAGAATTGCCCGCATCTTGTTCTCTGTTTCCAGATATTCTCTGTGAGGCTGAGAATCCGCCACAATGCCAGCACCTGCGCGAACTTGGGCTACTCCATTCTCCATAATTGTCATCCTTATCCCTATGGCGAAATCAGCATCTCCAGTGACGGAAAAGTAACCTACAGCTCCACCATAGATACCTCGATTGCTTCCTTCAAGCTCTCTGATTATCTCCATGGCCCGAAGCTTGGGCGCTCCCGTGAGCGTTCCCGCAGGAAAAGCCGCTTCCACGGCATCGAAGGCATCCTTATCCTCTCTCAGCTCACCGACCACCTCGCTCTCTATATGCTGCACATGGCTGTACCTTAGCACATCGAAAAAGCGAAGAAGCTTTACGCTTACGGCTTTGGCTACCTTCCTAACATCGTTTCTGGCAAGATCCACGAGCATCACATGCTCGGCCCTTTCCTTCTCATCCGCAAGTAGCGAAGTTCTCAATTTCTCATCCTCTTCCCTGCTTTTTCCCCTAGGTGCCGTTCCTGCAATGGGATTTATTCTCACCATGTTTCCCTCTACAGAGCATAGGGTCTCTGGAGAAGCCCCCACTACGGCTTTTTGGAACTCCAGAAGAAAAGTGTAGGGACTTGGATTTATATCCACAAGACGAAGATATACTTCCATGGGAGTAAGTTCACTCTTGACCCTGTATTCCCTGGAGAGCACCACCTGAAAAATATCTCCTGCGAATATGTGCTCTTTTCCCCGTCGCACCATCTCCTCAAATTTTTCTCGAGGGGCATCCTCTGAGATTTTCTCTGAGCCACCATTTTCGCGAATAATATGCTCTCTTCTCGCCTTCTCCACGATTTTCTGTGGATTGAATGGCGGGTCCCTGAGGGAGAAGAAATAAAGTTCCCCACTTAAGTGGTCGTAAATGAAGGACCACGGATAATAGCCGAACACGGATGGCTCTTTCATCTCTCCACCTATGTAGTTGGCTACTGCATCGTAGGATATGTATCCAACAAAACCTCCTAAGAAACGAGAGCCGGGAAATCGCTCTATTCCTATGGATTTAAGGGCATTAAATGGACTCCTCTCTCGAGAAAATTCTTTACCATCCAAGAAGGTGCCATGTCTGTTAATCTCAACTACAAATTCGGGAGACGCAGAAGCATAGGTGTATCTCGCTTTTCTATCATCCTTCTCCGCGGAGCGAAGTAGGAACGGCATATCAAATTCCCTGAGTGCTAAGTATAGTTTCATGGGCTCCACGTAGCTCAGTTTCTGGAAAGGCATGCCATCTCCTCCACCCTGTGAAGCATATTTTCACCCAGAACGCTCTGGGCAAGCTCAACACCCTCCCTGAAATCCCTGGTAATGGAGGAGGCATATAGCGCTGCAGAGGCGTTCATCAGAACAAAGTTTCTATCCTCCTCTCTTCCTCTACCGCCAAGCACAGCTAAAATCCTTGCTGCACTCTCCGATGGAGATTCACAGGGAATCGGTTTCACGGGCTTCATTCCAAACTCTTCTGGGGATATCGTGTAAATTTCAACCTTGTTTCCTCTCACTTCCCCGATGAGAGTTTCCCCGCTGGGATTTACTTCATCCATACCTGAGCCATGCACAACAAGGGCTTTTTTAACCCCAAGGAAGGAGAGAGCATAGGCCATCTTTTCCACAAGCTCTGGGGAATGTACGCCCATAAGCTGATATACAGGTCGCGCTGGATTTGCAAGAGGACCTAGAATGTTGAACACAGTCCTTATTTTCAATGCCTTTCGCACGGGCATAATATTCCGAAGCGTGGGATGATAGAGAGGCGCAAAAATGAATGCAAAGCTGGTCTTCTCGATCATTTCCCTGACCTTTTCTGGATTCAGCTTGATATTGAATCCCAGAGTTTCTAAGAAATTTGCGGAGCCGCTGCTGGATGTTACCGCGATGTTTCCATGCTTTGCCACCCTAATAAAATTGGAGAGAATAAGAGCTGTCGCCGTGCTTACATTTATAGTGGAGCTTCCATCTCCTCCGGTGCCCGCAGTATCGGCAACCTCCCCAATATTTAACGATACCGCGTTATCGCGCATGGCCTTGGCCAGTCCGGCAATCTCCTGTGGTTCGTAGCCCTTTGTTTGCAGGGCGGCCAGGTATGCTGCTATTCTCACTGGAGTCTCCTTCATAAGCTGTGAGAATAGCTCGTAGGATTCCTCGAAATCCAAATGCTCTTTCCTTACGATCTTATCCAGAAGAGTCATATTCTCGCCTCCACAAAGCTTCGCACTGCATATTCCGGATTCTCGGATCTCATCAAATACGTGCCTATGAGCGCAGCGGATGTGTGACGCAATGCTCTTTTCAGATCATCTATGGATGCTATGCCGCTCTCGCTCACCTTCAAATAGGTATCGGGAATCAGCGGTGCCAGACGCTCTGTGAGGGTGACATTACCATCATCCCTCTCCAACTTCTCTATATCCCTGTTGTTTATGCCCACCATAGTGGCGTTTACTCCTTGGAGAAATTTTAGCTCCTCGCTGCTGTGGATTTCCACCAGAGTATCTAAGCCATGCTCTCTGGCAAAATCCACAAACTCTCCCACCTTCTCCTTGAGGTGCCTGGCTATAAGGAGTACTGCTGCAGCTTCAGCCTCCGCAGTTTTTTCGACCTCACTCTTGCTCCTTATAAAATCCTTGCGCAGCACAGGGAGATTCGCAAAGCGGCATATCCTTTTCAGAAATTCAAAGCTACCCCTAAAATATCGTCGTTCGGTGATATAGGAGATGCCCACTGCACCACCCCTTTCATAGGCCCTTAAAATATCCATGGGGTCACGGCCCTTTAGAAGATCCCCGTATTTGGGAGAATACAGCTTAAGCTCTGCAATTATCGCATTCTTTTTGGCGCTTTTAATCGCCCTGCTCAGGCCAAAAGCACTCACCACTCATCTTTACTCACCTGAGAGGGCTAATCTCCGAAGCTATATAACCCTTCGGACAGCTTTACCTGGCCTTGAAACCTTGCGAAAATTATGAGAACTTCATGTCCATAAATTTCTCCAGTGCTCTTCTTAACTCTCTATGCCCCTCCGCATAGTCCTTCAGCGGAATATTCTGCATCACAGCCTCCAGAGCCTGACGCATTGCTTTCGCTCCAGCTATGGTGCCGTCGGGATGCCCATGAACACCTCCACCGGCCTGAATCACTATGTCCTTACCCAATAGATCCACGACCGCCGGTATATGACCGGGGTGTAGCCCTCCCGAGGCAACCGCCAAAACGGGTTTTATACCATCCCATTTTTGCTCAAACCTATTCTGCAAGGATGGCGCGGTGCTTAGCTGCAGCTCCTCCCTGATGGAGGATACCTCTTCAGCACTCCCTTCCATTTTTCCAACAGCAGTTCCTATGTGAAGGTTATCTACGCCCAAAAGGCGGTATATTTTGGCTAGGGCCAGCATGCTTATCCCGTGCTTTGGATTTCGGGTAATTGCGGCGTGCATTGCCCGATGCGCATGTATGGCCATTTTGAACCCTTCCTCCCTAAAACTCTGCACCGCTGAGAATCCTGAAATCACCACGTCTATCATTACAAACTCATTACCCATATCCTCCACGAGTTCTGCACGGCGGAGCATCTCTTTATATGGTGCGGTGATATTCACAAGGTATATCTTCTTCTCCCCCGTTTCCTCCTGGGCACGATCCTTCATTTCTAAGGTTCTCGCCAATCTTTCCTCGAAGGGATTGAAATCCTGAGAGGTTAGATTTTCGTCATCTTTCACAATATCCAGTCCTCCAACCCAGGCCTCATAGGCCACCTTCGCATGCATCTCAGTGGGCAGGCCTATCTTGGGCTTAATTATAGTGCCTAAAAAAGGTCTTTCTTTAACGCCACTGAATTCTCGAACCCCTTCCACGCCGTATTGGGGGCCGGGATATTCCCTTATTAGCTCTTCAGGCAATCTTATATCCACAAGCCTGAGCTCTTCCACACTTTTCATTCCAAATATATTTCCCGCGATGCTTGCCAGAATCCCAGACATGTTTCTCCTTTCGAAAAGGGCCAGGGGATAGGCTACCTTTACCTCGCTTCTCTCCTTATCTATATGGTAAACTCTAGCCCTCAAATTTTCCCAAACCTCGGGAAGGAGGGTTTTGAGCGTGGTCCAGGTGCCTATGGAGGATTCCTCTGCAATTTTTTCTGCGGAGTAATTCAGATCCTTGCCCTTAGGTGGCTCCACGGAGAACCACACCAGCAGATCATCATCCTTTGGCTCATAACTCAACTCGATATAGCTCATAAATTATGATATGTCTCTTTTATTCCTTAAATCTTTCGATAGCTAAATGCGTTCCATCGCAGGTGGGAGCCGTGTTAAGGGGCAGTCCTTCCCGGCACACGGAGAAGGGAATTCCATACCTATCCGCCTCACGCCTCACTTGTAGGAGAATTTTGAATCTCAGCTCCCGAGGCGCGTATCTTATGCCCCTTACAACCTCACCCCTCTTATAGTATATCTCCAACAATTTATCCGCCTTGCTCTTGAATACCCCGGACACCCTTAGAAAATTATCCCTCTTGGCCTTGTAGGTAGAGGATATTATCTGGTCCACCCCTATCTCACCCAGGAGCTTTACCATGCTCCTTATATTTTCCTCTGAATCATTTATGGTGGGTATGATAGGATCAAATCTTACAATCACAGGAACCCCCCTGGATTTAAGGATCTCTATAGCTTTAATTCTTCTTTCAGGCGGTGGAGCAAAGGGTTCTAGCTTCCTGGCAAGCTCCGCATCTGTAGTTGTTAAAGTTATGGCCACCGCGCTCATCATATCAGCGAGGATATCCGCATCCCGACTCACTAGGTCAGATTTCGTAAGTATGATGAGAGGAAAATCGTATCTTTTAAGAAGAGATATGGCTCCTCGGGTGATACGAAGCTCCTCCTCCATCTTTGGATAGGGATCCGAGGAGTTACTCATGGACACAGGGAGCTTTGCCGCTCTCTTCAGATCTCTTTCAAAATATTTGAGAAAATCTTTTTTAGGGCGAACACGCCAGGGCTCACGAACATAGGAAGTTATGTAGCAATAGATGCAGCGATGTTCGCATCCTGTATAGGGGTCTACAGAATACTTCCGTGGACAGGTGCAGAGAGGAAAGTTCCAGGGATCAAAGAGATGCAGGTATCTCACAGATAAATGATTCATTGCGCATATAAAAATGTTGATTCTTCACTCTTCACCCCTTTTTAATATTAAAGAAGAAGAGGGCAAGGGATTTAGGCACCTAGAGGATAAAAAGCTTTATATTCAGTTTGAGAAATTTCGGGTTGTGAGAGAAATAAAGCAGATTATAAGAGGGCATCGTATAGACATCTTTGATGGAGGCTATAGAATATGCATAAGAATTCAAAGAGGAATATAAACAAAGAGCTTAGATTTTTTTATCTCTTTTATGTTTTATTCACTCTCAATCCCTTTAGCGGAGTGATTGTGCTGTATCTTATGTTTATAAAAAATTTAGACTATTTCCAGGTTTCCCTTTTCTTTTCTCTTTATATCATCTCCATTGCCATTTTTGAAATTCCCACAGGTATAGTTGCTGATAGAATATCCCGCAAAATCAGCGTACTTTCCGGCAAAATTCTGGAACTGATACTATTTTTGATCCTACCTTTTTTGAGCGGTTTTTACTGGATTTTAGGGTGGGCAGTGGGATGGGGCATCTCGGAAAGTTTGAAAAGCGGTGCGGTGAGTGCATGGATGTATGATAATCTCAAATACAGAGGAGTTGAGAGTGCGTATTCAAGAGTTCTCTCTCGCCTGAAAACGCTAGGTAAAGTATCATCTTTTTCCGCCTTACTGGTGGGCGGAGCTGTGAGTTTGATTGATTACAATTACACAATACTTTTATCCATTATCCTCATGCTATCGGCCTGTACTATTGGGCTGTGGTTACCTGAGTATCCCTATAAGAAGGTGGTTAGAAATTACTGGCTACATTCACGAGATGCCTTTAAACTCATACTTCAACCAACCCTTTTGAATTTAATTATTCTGTCCCTCATTGTAGAGAGTATCCTTGGGATATGGAGCACTTTCGCGCAAAAATATCTCTATATGATTTTTCCAAACACAGTATTTGTAACGGGAATTTTAGCTCTGGGGATTATCGGACAAATATTGGGATACAATATGCCCAGCAAAGAGAAGATCTGCAAATATTTGCCATCCCTCATCGCAGTGCTCATAATTTTCATAGGCTCTATACCCCTTTTATTCCCTGGCTCATATTCTATTATCGTGCTCCCAATTATTTTTCTTCTCTATATCTTCATCTCCTCCTTTGAGATTGTATGGGGTATTAAATTCCAGCAAGAAGTTACCAGCGAGTTCAGAGCCTCTGCCATGTCCATTTACGGCGCTGTTGCAACCCTGTCTATTTCAGTTGTAGTAATTTCCGTAGGCAGTCTTGCTGATAATGTGGGATTGCACAGAGCCATGCTAATAGGTGGATTTTTTCTCCTCTTCCCCCTCTTTCTTCTTTATCTCGTTTATATGATGAAGAAGAACCTGAAGCGCAAGAAACAGGGCATTCACGGGGGCCAGAGAGTATGAAGGAGATCTTTGGAACCTCAATCAAAACATTTATCTCCATCGGCGAGAATCACTGGGTATGGAGAAATATATGAAAATGGCGGATATTTTTAATGCACAGAGGGTGATAGATGACATAGCATCCATAGGGAGATTCCATCGTATCCAGGGTTCTAAAGAGCTTGTGGAAGCCGCCAATTTCATATATCAGGAGCTTCGGAATATGGGAGTGGATGTGGATTTCATTGTAGAGTACTATGATGGAAAGGGAAAGGCGGGAAATATGGAGATACCCATTGCCTGGGAGCCAGGATATGGCGAGGTTGAAATGGAAGACAGAAAAATCACCACCAATGCAACTCCCCTTGTTATAATGGCCCACAGTCCCCCCGGCAAGGCAAGCGGTGAAGTGGTACCCATCGAGCGAGAGGATGATTGGAATAGGGTAAAAGGGAAAATAGCGCTTGTCTGGGAGAACTGGAGGGAGAATTACAAAAAAGCTTGCGAATCTGGAGCCAAAGGCTATGTGATTTTCCGGAGAGGAATCGATGATGCTCTGCCCTACGTGGGGCTCTTTCTGACTAAGAAAGATCTTAAATGGGCAAAGATTCCAGCGGTGGCCATACCTGAGAGCTGGGGCGAAGAGATAGTAAGAAAAAGAAAGAGAGGAGAAAAAACCCAGATAAAAATTGTGGTTAAGAGCAAAATAAAGGATAGGGAAGTTCTTCCTATAATATTGGCCAGGGTGGGAAAGCCACCCTATATTCTCTTCTCAGCGCATCTCTGCCATCCAAGACCTGGAGCCAACGATAATGCAAGCGGCTCCGCCATGCTTCTCGAGTTTGCAAGGAATCTGAAAGATTTATACAAAGAGAACTTCAGATTTGGGTTTGCCTTTTTATGGATTCCTGAGCATATCGGTAGCGCTGTATTTCTGGAGAAATATGCTGCTATAGAGGAATATTTTGGCGTTATAAATCTCGATATGGTAGGCGGCGATAGGCTCCTATTTATAAGAACTCCTCTTTCAAGATTCTCGATTCTATCCCAGGCAGTGGAAGAATTTCTCAGTCTTGCCAACTCCTCTTCCAAGGGTTTTGTCTTTGCAACGCCTCAACTGGCAATGGGGATGAATCCCTATTCCATGGGCAGTGACCACGATATCTTCAACTTCTTTGGCATACCTGCGGTGATGCTCATAACCTGGCCCTATCGCTATTACCATTCCAGTGAGGACTCGGTGGAAAAAATAAATAAGAAGAGCATAGAGATTATAGGCAAAGCATCTCTTGCAGCTGCGCTTTATCTCTCGCTTGCAAACATAGAAAACTTTGCAAGGGCATCAAAAATGAAATACCTGGGAGAGCTGAGGATGAGAAATGAGCTTAAAGTTGCTGAAATTTTGGTGGATGCAGGGTTGTACAGGGATTCGAAATATTTAGCCTTGAACATGGGAAAAGAGCTCATGGCTGATGGTTGGTTATTATGGAAACGAAAAGGTCTCGTGCTTCCCCAGGTAATTAAGAGCAAGAGAAGAAGACAGAAATTCCAAAAATTCTCTGAAAATAGGGGAAACCTTGCTCTGCTTCATGAGCTTTTAATGCTTGGGGAAATGCTCAATAGAGAAAACAGTTTTCAAGCTTTGCGGGAAGAGTATGGGGATTTTGATATGGAGATTATGGAAGAAATTATAAATCTGCTCCAAGAGGAGGATATTGTGGAAATCCCTAAAACTCCCCAGTGATGCTCTTTATCACTTCATCGCTGAGCCTGTACTGCCTTACCTTTATTCCGCTCTCGATGAGCATAAGCTTGGCCAAATCGTCGGGATAACCCTCCGAATAAACTATCTCCTTCATCTCCGCATTTATTATCATCTTAGCGCATACCACGCATGGATGATTCGTCACGTATATGGTGGCGCCCCTTATAGATACCCCATGCACTGCTGCCTGAATTATGGCGTTCTGCTCAGCATGAAGCCCGCGGCACAGTTCATGTCTCTCTCCGCTCGGAATATCCAGCTCTTCCCTGATGCATCCCGTAACGTCGCAGTGAGCCAGACCCTTGGGAGGCCCGTTATAACCCGTGGCAAGAACTCTGCGATCCTTAACTATTACCGCACCTACCTTCCTTCTCGTGCATGTTGCTCTTGTGGAAACAAGATATGCAAGACGCATGAAATACTCGTCCCAGCTCGGTCGCATAGAGGGTTATCTTCAATTGTTTATTTAAATTTCTACCTTCAAAGAGATACGAAAAATTAATAGAAGCGAGACACATAGCTTTCTGTGAATCTTCAGCTTGGGGTTTTATTTGCACTTACCTCCGCATTTTTATGGGGCTCCACCACAGTCATAGCGAGAGTATTTGTTAGAACTCGTGGAGGTATGACCCTAAATATACTGAGGCTTCTTATAAGCGCACCCATATATCTTCTCCTTCTCTTCTTTTACGGCATACCTCCGATGAGCATGGATTCGCTGGTAATCATAATTTTCTCATCCCTTGGCGGATTTGTTCTTGGAGATTACTTCTTTTTCTCCGCTATGAAGGTTATGGGTGTCTCAAGAAGCGCGCTTATTGTTACCCTCTATCCCGTATGGGTAATAGTTCTGGGCTATCTATGGCTTGGCCGTGAAATAACTGTTCATATGCTGCTTGGTGTCGCAATAATACTCACGGCTATAATTTTAATAAGTTTTAAGAGAGAGGAGATAGAGTTCAGATTTCTGGGAGTAATATATGCCCTCCTGGCCCAGTTGCTTTGGGCTCTGGCAGTTGTGGCAACCGATTGGCTCTTGGGGGATATGCCTGTTCTTCAAGTTACAGGGTTACGTGTAATCGCCGGGGCTTCCATGATTCTCCTTATCCTTCCCTGGAAAGTAAATGAGATTAAGGTTCTGCAAGGCAAAGAGCTGTTCTTTGTGGCTCTAATTGCACTTCTGGGAACCGTAGCGGCACAATACACCTTCACCCTCGCCATAGACCTTGCCGGATCCGGAATTGCATCTCCTGTATCAGAGACAAGCCCTCTTCTCGCCACTTTACTGGCAAAAATATTTCTGAAGGAGAAGGTCAGCGGACGTCTTTTCCTCGCCGTGGTGCTTGTAGTGATAGGCGTTGGAATCCTAATGATATGAAAATCATTCCCTTATATCCATAACCTCCGCTTTCTGATACTCCACAATCTTGCAAGGTGAAATCTTAAGAAGAGTGTCTATTCTTCCACCACCGCCAATCACATAATCCTTCTTTACCACCATTTCATCTACTATTGTGCGAAGTGGAACAGCGATGGGTGGCACACCTCCCACCTGATACCCTGTAAGTTCTTTAACTTCTTTCGGTTTCGCGAATCGGCATTTGCCCAGCAACTTCTCCACTTTTTTCATGCTAACACGGGAGATTCCATCAACTATCACAAGAACAGGTTCCCTTTCGCATACGAGCACTAGGGATTTGATGACCTTGTCTTGCGAGACGTTAGTCTCACGAGTAGCCTGTTCTACGGTCTTAACAGGTTTGCCCACATGAATTATCTCTCCGCCTAGCCTCTTAGCCACGCTCATTAGCAACTTAATTTCATTTTGCATTTGACACACGTAATGAAAATACTGCCTAATAATATTTTGCAAAATAAAAAAGAGTGGAGAGAATTATTCAGTCTCTTCCTCAGAGGTTTCTTCGGATTCGGGCAGTTCTTCACGCTTTCCCTGCTTGGGTTTCATAGCAGCTGCGACTATTGCTATTATCAGAGCTATTATGGCGAGGACCAGTGAGGCGTAGCCAACATTCTTTGCACCGCTTATATTCTTATCCTGCTGGCTGTTCTGCTCCTTCACCTGCGTAAGCTGGGTATCCACATTGCTCTTCAAATCATTGATTTCTCCCTTGAGCTCGTTCACATTCTCGTTTATCTTATCCATAAGCTGCGCATCACCCTGCTTTATTGCATTGTTCAAAGCAGTTACATTCTCTTCTAACGCTGCCTTGAGCTCGTCAAGCTTATTCTGCAACGCGCTTACATTGCTCTGCAACTCGCTTATCTCTCCGCTCATCTGGTTTAGCTGCGCCTGCAGCTCATTGAGCTCGTTCTGCACATCACTGAGCTGCGAAGTCAGATTATTTATCTCGCTCCACAGCTTGGGCAGATCCGGCAGATACAATGCTGCTACTGCCACAAACGCCGTGTTACCCGCTGCATCCGTGGCCGTTATGTAGAATATGTTCTCACCCTTCTCGAGAGTTACCGTGACCTGGAATTTGCCGTTGGAATCCACGCTTACAGGATTGCCGTTGATCATAACCTTGGCTCCAGGCTCGGTTATCCCCGCTATGGTGAGCTTAGAATCGTAGGTTAGAGGCACGTTCATACCCGCAGGCTGTGTTATCACAATGCTAGGTGGCGTGGCATCCACCGTGAAGCTCCATACCTCGCTCACTTCATTGCCTCCATTGTCTACAAGAGTAACCTCCACTGTATGCTTTCCATCTGCGAGCAGGAATGGTACCTTAGCAACTATGCTCCCATCATTGCCACCGCTCACAAGCTCTGCTGCTATCGCCACACCGTCTATCTTCACACTTATCTCCGAAAAGCCACTGTATATTGTATCGTGATAGCTTATCTGCAGCGTTGGACTGCGATCATTTATCACCACATCCGCAGGTCCGTAGGACGTGATCTTTGGCGCAACGGTATC